>CAWFIB010000010.1:0-511023 GCA_963815775.1 uncultured Acidobacteriaceae bacterium
GTACGTTGTGTTGCATGAACTTGTCCACTTGCGGGTCAAACATCACGATGACCAGTTCGTCGGAATCATGGACAAGCAATTGCCCCGCTGGAGGTCGCTGCGGGAAGAACTGAATTGCTTGCCTCTCGCGCACGAAGCGTGGAGGGAATAAACCGTTCACATCCCATGCCATACACCGTCCCCGTACTCCTTCGATGAGTTTATTGAGAATATCAGCCTTACCGGAGACCATCGGCAAACCGCAAGTAGCCGAAAGGACAGGATAGTGTCTCTTGTGAAGAACGAGTTCACGATATTCCTGGATGCCTTTCCTTCGGGATCTATCCCTCGACGCACTGCACTCAAGAGCCATGCTGACCTCGATGTGATCGTTGTTCTGCATTGGGAAAAACACATCAAAGGCAAAACCCCTGAACAGGTTCTGCAGGCCGTCAGAGACGCGCTTGGTGAGTACCGAACCAATGTTCCAAAAAAATGGCCAAGCGGTGAACCCTGCACTACACCTCTTGGCCAAATGTTGACGTTGTTCCGGTCTCACGTTCCGTCAACGAGGATGGAACGGTCAATCACTACAATGTGCCGAAGCACCAATTCAGAAACCTGGCTCTTTTCTCGTCCTCGCTTGTATTCGAGTCAGCTCGACAAAAAAAGCAACACAGTGTGGCGGCATGTTCAGGCCGACCATCAGGATGTTGAAGGAGCGAACAAGTCGCACAGCGACCTGCTTCAGTCGTACCATATCGAAGTAATGGCATTGAAGATATTCAGCGAAAATATCACTGATTATTCCTGGGCGGTGTTTTCAGACTCTGACCAGGCTGCCACGCTTGCAGCAGCGCCACTCGCTTACGACGGCGGCTATGCTGACGATTATCTGGACTGGAATGCACGCACTGAGGTAGTTAAGAGGCTGGAGGCAGCCTGTGACAAGGCGCGCGCAAGCGGAAGTATTGACCTACAACGGGAGAGATGAGCATAAAGAGGCGATCGACAAGTGGCGTCAAGTCTTTGGAGATCGATTTCCAACATATGGCTAACGATATTCCACAACTTCAGAATGGCGATCAAGCCCTCCGCCTGCTGGCGACTCAACGTCGGCTGTACAGGTGGGCGAAAAACGATCTCGGCAATACAAATTGTCCCTCGGCGAGACAGACCCGCCTACACTCCTTCTCGTGATTGACCATCTGAACCACACATTGAGTGCGTGGCCCGCACTTGCTGGCATCCTTATCGGAGCTCTCCACGCCGCCGCAATCGACCCGATCAAAGATCGCTTAAGGGAGAAAGCGGCGGGGGTGCAAGAACTGTTCGACTGCAAAATCCTCGACTTCGAGCGGCCGGATCCCGACGGCGAGCAAACCCGACCGCGAGGATACCGCGATCAGTGTTGCGGTAAAGGAAGCTACCCTGCTGAGAGATTGGTATCCGGTGGCCGTGGGCGTACTGCCGCTTGCAGTCGCCCGCATCATCTGCCAACGAAGTAACTGTTGGTGGGACGCTGAGTTCTCGCCGCTTTTATGGATGGAGCATAACCGCCTGGTGGATTGCCGTCATTGTGGCGATTGGCGTGATTGTGGATACGGGAACACCTGACATTCGAGGCTTTCATAATGTCTCTCTTGACGCCCGTTTTGCCTTTTATCTTGTGGAGCACGCGCGAAGTGAGACAACAGCGAGAGGCTGCGGACACAGAGTCGGATCCACGAAAAGTGTTGGGCGATCAGTTATGGGGTCAGGTCATGCAGCACGCGTTGGATGATGGTGCCGTTCAAGTGCAGGCGCGGGAATTCCAAGACGAAATCTTTCAACGGCGTCGCAAAAGCCCTCTGAAGTGTTCGTACTGGTTTTACTATTTGTTTAGGATGAGATTCGAGACTCAGATGCAGTTCAGTGGCGAAGACATGGTAACGGAGGCTCAATCGAAAGGCTGGTGAGGCGTTACGAGTATGCGGGAAATGGATCTCCCAAAGACCTCTCGCCATTTGCTTATTGCGGAATAATGATCTCCACGCGCTTCATGTCTGAGCGCGACTTGGGCGGCCTCAGCTGCATTATTGAGCCGTTGGCGCGTTGATGTCCTGTCATCGTAGATTAGATAATCATCAATGGTTCCGCTTATCCCCGGCGGGATTTGACGTTCGATATTGCAACGCATTCGACAACGCCGGAAATAGCGCGGCCGCAGCTTGAGCGTAGCTGCCATAATTTACATACTGCGTCGAGTAAGGATATAGGGTTGACTGGGTGGTCGGCCATGCATTCGCTAACGCCATTTCCAAGTGAAAACCTGTCAGCTTGTTATAGTGGGTAACGATTCCACGACTTAAACATTTTAACGAAGGGAACAAAACACCCTCCGGTTTCTTTGTTCATAGCCGTCGTTCGCTCCGCATGTTTGGTTGGATCCGTGGAAATCCAGCCACTTCCAACATGGCTTGGAATCACATATCCGCCTCCATTCCTGTGAAAGGCCGGAACCACGTCAAAGCCGTACGTTGCGAATGCGAGGTGGATTGCAGGGTGATCCTTCCGGATAGGAGTGCCAGGGTAAAGCAATCCTTCAGTATTGAGTGAAATCTTTCCAACACCTTCTGGACGGAATCATACGTACTGTAATAATCGCTACCGTGTTTTGAGTAGTCGAGCACGACGAACAAGTCGATGTCATTTGGGGGGCGAATAAGCGTTCGCCGTGCATACGACCCGGTCAAGAATGTTGAATCCACCCAGAGTTTTGCGTTGAGGCAGTCCCGCACGCCAGTTTGCTTTGTGGCGGCATCTGTCCTCTGTGTATCAGTAGGCTCCAGCCTCGCGCAAAACTCGTCAAAGGAGGCTCGGGCGGTAAGTGGCATACCAAAAGTCTAACAAAACACGCAGGCTGGTCAACTCATTCCATTGAGAGCAGGGAACATTGCACAACCGCCTAACGTCCTTGGCGCTACGCCACCATGATGCAGAAATGCGCTATTAAGGTTTGTGAGATTCCGAAGATGAAATGCGTTTCTCATAATCTTTTTGAATCAGTTGCCGCCGCTGCTCCTTGGTCTTTTCGGTTAGTCCCGGAGCAATCCATTTCCATACCGCTACGCCCCTCTCATCCCAAGCCATCACCGCCGAGTCCAAAACTTTCTTTCGAGAACCCAAAACCTTGGTTCCGTCTGCCAGGTGAACTTCCCAGCGAATATCTGGGCCAGTGCTAAGCTGCATCACGCGCCTCCGCAAAAGCTCCATTATAGCCACGTCGCTTTCACCGCTTTCTCAAGCGCGTTCTGCCGCGACTCAATCCACTGTGCGTAATGTTTCTCGACGATCTGCGTAGAGTTTCCCAAGATCGCGGCGACCTCTGAAACGGGAACGCCTTTTGATAGCAGATCCGCCGCGAACGTGTGACGGAACCGATGGGCATGGATATGCACGCCGGAAACTTCCGACAGCCGCCGTAACGTCCTCTGCCAGTCCCCGACGCAAGACTTCGGGTTTCCAATTCCGGACCAGAAAAAATACTCGCCACTCCCGTTCATCTTTTCCAAAGATTCCAGGGTCTCTTTGTGGAGCGGCAACCGAACAGGCTTCTGATTCTTGTGGGTGCGGAGCGTGATCATTCCGCCGGACACCGCCACGCGTTTCAATTGGACAACATCACGGATGCGGAGTCCCGTCCATCTGAGCACCAAAACGAAAGCCCTGATCCGCTCACGATTGTCCTCCCGGTAGATCCCTTTCTTCGGGAACAGGGGAATCGCCCAATCGATCCGCTCCAGTTCGTCCTTCTCGAACGGCTTCTTTTCGATGACTAATTCCTTCGGATATTTCAACGCGACGGCGGGATTGTTTTTTATCCATTCCCGCCCGATGCAGAACGCGAAGAACGACCGCAGGCGTTCGAGCTTCTTCCTGGCCGTGCTCGGGCGTACTTTCCATTCCGCCCGGAAGGAAGAAATAGAATCAGCGTCGATCGCGCTGAGCGGCAACGTCCCGAAATAGGTTGCAAGCTCCCCAACAAGGAGCTCCATCTTCTTCACCGTCTCTTCCGACAGTCCGCGCGCCCGCATATCGCCAAGCAGGCGTTCGCCGGCGTCCTTGCAAGAGGGGATCTCGCGCATCCCGCCCGCTTCCCATTCGCGCACGATCTTTTGTGCGGCTTCCCAACTCCGCACATCAAGGGCTTTGCGGATGGCCGTTCCGTTCAGGGTCCCTTCCGCATGGATAGGGCATTGGCACGAGCGGAATCTCCGGGACGTGAACTTGCACGCCTTCATGTGCCTGCGGTAGATGGTGATCATGACAGGAGAGTGTACCACGCACGGCACACGCGGAGGACTAACTATGTGTAAGTTATTGAAAATAAAGAAGTTAAATGGTGGAGGCGGCGGGAGTTGAACCCGCGTCCGAAAATGCTGCCAGCAAAGAGCCTACATACTTAGTTGATTCACGCGCCAGTTACCCGGCACTCTCGCCCGCCACGCTGAGAACCAACAAGAAACGTGGCCGGCCAGCCTGAAAATCTCGCTTCGAACTCCCAGACGTAGAGTTCAACGCCAGCTCACTGTATGACGCCCGCTCTCAGCCCATGAGCAAAGCCGAGGAAGGCGGCAGCCTAACTAATTAAGCTGCGTATGCCAGCTGTTGATTGGCAATTCTGTTTTTGCACACGATTACGGATGCATGCACTCCGGTATGCCTCTTTGCCGCAATCACTTCCGTCGAAGCCGTGACGCCCCCACGTGTGGTTGGAACGGTCAACTTCACTGTACCATCGCTGGTTGGCGAAAGGAAACTGCTACTCGATTAGATGCATCGCGACGGGGTCCCGACGCTGACCTGAATTCTTCGTATGCCGTCCTGGATCAGCGATTCGGCTTGCCTTTGGGTAGCGCCCGGAAAGCGGCGGCAGCAAACCAGAAGGCGAGAACCGCGAGCACCACAATCTCGCCTACATCCATGACCGAATCCCAGGGACTCAGCCCCAACAGCATCCTCTCGACCCCCAGTCCCAGAACGAATTCTCCCGAGATGGCACCGAACAATGCCATGCGAGATGATGGAACCCACCGATTCTTCGGCAGTTCCTCAAACACAGGACCTCCTTGTCCGCTTGGGACCGGATGAGCGATTTTTCGGTGAACGGTTTCGCGGCGCAAGCGGCGTGTTGGAGATTGCGAGAGTGCGAATGGAGCACGCTTCCCTGTTCTCTACCCCGATTCCCTGCATCCCGCCGGACGGAAATTCATCCAAAGCACTTGCGCCTGTTAGTCTTACAGCGAGGGCGGATGATCGAGATTGCTACTAATTCGGGCTGCTGCCGGCGGGAGTGCTTGGCGTGATTCCCGACTGCATTTCGTTCAGCGCTATCCCTCATACCACCAAGCTATTTTCCGATTACCTTTCGCACGCGCCCGGCATTCGCAAGTTCTTCCCGCATGCATCCGACGGGACTTACATCGCCTCGCTCGCGCGCGTGGTTCCGTCGGGAACGGAGACGCATCGCCGGGTGGCAGATGTGCTGGAGCGGCAGAACCGGGCCTGGGGCGCTTCCGACGCGGTGCTGCGCAACATTCAGCGATTGCGCGAAGGGGCTCATGCCGTTGTCACCGGCCAGCAGGTGGGACTGTTTGGCGGGCCGCTGCTGGCATTGCTGAAGGTCGCATCGGCGCTGGCGCTGGCGCAGCAGGTAGACCGCTCGGGCGTGCCGTGCGTGCCCGTCTTCTGGATGGCCAGCGAGGACCACGACTTGGCGGAAGTCAACCAAGCGTTGCTGCTCACCCACGACTTTAACCTTACAGCGTTTGCGGCTGAAACCAAAGGGGTTGACGGCTCTCCAGTTGCTGATGTGAGACTCGCGCGAGGAACCGCCGATCTGGTCGAACAAGCGGCTGATTTGCTTGGCGACTCGCTCGCTGCCGACTATCTGCGCGAAAGCTATCGCGAAGGCGAGACGCTGTCGAATGCCTACGCGCGGCTCTACGCTCGAATCTTCGCCGAGCATGGTCTGGTCATCCTCGATCCTGCCGACGACGAACTTCATCGCATTGCTACGCCCCTGTTTGTCGAAGCCATTGAGCGCGTCAGCGAACTGGACGCCGCTCTGCTGGAGCGCAATCGTGAACTCGCGGCGGCCGGCTATCACGAGCAAGTGAAGGTCACCGATCTTTCGACTCCGCTGTTCGCGCTGGTGGATGGCGTGCGGGTCCCGGTACACCGCGCGAACGGACAATTTTCCATCGGCACCGATCGCTTGTCCTCGGCCGAGCTCATTCGCCGCATCGAGGAGCGCCCGCAGGACTTCAACGCCAACGTCCTTCTGCGGCCCGTGCTTCAGGACTACTGGCTGCCCACGCTGACCTACTTCGGCGGGCCGGCGGAGGTCGCCTACTTCGCGCAGGCCGGTGTGGTTTACGAAAAGCTGCTGGGAAGAATTACGCCCATCCTGTCGCGGCTGAGCGCCACGCTGATTGAGCCTCGCATCGCACGCCTGCTGGAGAAGTATGAGGTGGAGCTGCCGGAGATGTTCCATGGCGAGGGCGAGTTGCGCGAGTGCATTGCCGCGCGTTCCCTGCCCCCGCAACTCAAGGACGACTTTCTTAAAGGAAAGCTGGCAGTCGAGGAAGCCATGCAGCGCGTCTCGGAATCGCTGGCACGGCTTGACCCGACGCTGGTGCGGGCCGCGAACCGAGCCGCCAGTAAAATGCTCTACCAGGTCAGCCGGCTGGAGCGGCGGGCGGCAGCGGCCGAGCTGCGGCGCAACGAAGTCATCGCGCGGCACGCGGCGCAGATTGAGAATGCGTTGTATCCCAGAAAGACTTTGCAGGAGCGCGAGATCAGCGGCATCTACTTCTACGCCAAGTATGGTCCGCAGTTGATCGAGCGACTGATTGAGTCGGCCTCGGCCCGCTGTCCGGAACACAGAGTCATTCAACTCGGATAGGGCCCGCTCTTCGACTGGGTTTTGCTTTCAGTTGAGGCTCTAGACAGGACGTGCGACCAAGTCAAGATGGTCGAATTGGGCGCGAGGCAATTCCGCCATGACCCGAGACGGATCTTTTCCGCACCTAAGCTCCCCGCCATCTCGCAATACGCCGATCTCATAACCTAACCCGTAGAAAAACTCCAGGTATTCAGTGGCTGACATTCCTGAGCGGGCAGGCAGCGCGCTGGGCGTGAACTCAGTGAAGATAACCGGCTTACTGCACCGAAGAAGCTCAGCGATTCCGCGCAAGGCCTTGCCCTCCGCACCTTCGATATCGATCTTGACGACGTCCAGCTCCTGATCCGGCGGCAAAATGGCAGACACCGGAAAGGCCTGCACCGTCTCTCCCGCCTGCGATGGATCGGTAATGGGACGCGATTCCGTCACCCCGTTGCTGCCATCAGAAAACAGGGTGAGAAGCTCCCATCGGTCCGAAGCAGCGGCTTGAAAGATGGACAGGTTGGAAAAGGAGTTGGCAGTCCGGCTGGCGTTAATGAGAGCAACATTCCGTGGATTCGGTTCAAGCGCCCAGACCTTGCCCGATGGACCCACCGCCCGGCTCGACAGCAAGGAATAAAAGCCGATATTGGCGCCTATATCCAGCACACGCATACCTTGCTTCAGCAGGCTGCGAAACAGGTGTGACACCTTGACTTCGTAATCGCCGGTTGCTGCAATCTCCCGGCCTACTGCGTAGTCGTCGACCGGTACGAACATTTTGAAACCCTGTATGACGCGCAGTTCAACCGGTGAAGGCCGCTTCTCCAAGAGTTCACGTCTGGCAAACTCCGGGGAACCCACAAACCCGCTGACTATCTCCTGCAATGGCGCTCCGACACGCAGGCATTGGGATTGAAGTTCCTCGCTGGTCGGCAACCGGCCCAGCAACAGCCGATAACACTGAAAGATGTCGAACTCCGTCGCCTGCTCGACGAAAACCGCCCCTGGAGCATCGGCAACATGGAAGATGTTAGGAACTGTTGCTCCTTTAGACATGCCATCAAGCTACCACAGAGCCCAGTGGCTCCGAACTGCTCCGAACTTGCGCACTCCGATTCCCCGGACGGCGTAAAACAACCCCCGTCGTGAGAATTCGTGTAATCTTCTGTGCACGGGCAACGACCTACCGCCCGCCCTGTGACCACTTACCTGAGCGATGTTCTAATCATCACCGCTTGTGTGGTGGCGGCGCTGACGTTCCTTTGGATCGTCACCCGTACATCCGCCGCCCCCTCGCGCAAGGAGTCGAACGACTTCACCGGCGCCGTGGTTGCGGTCATCGGCACGACCTATGCCGTCATCCTCGCCTTCATGCTGTCCGGAGTCTGGAACATGTTCCAGCAGGCGCAGGCCAACGAAGAGCAGGAAGCCAATTCCTTGACCAACATCTGGCGGATCGCGGGGGAGATCAAGGAGCCTACGTCGGCGCAGATGCGGGCGCTGTGCCTGAAATATGCCCACCACGCCGTCTCCCAGGAATGGCCGGCCCTGGCCGCCGGCCAATCGGTTCCCCCTGACACCTCGGATACGGTCAACCTCATGTGGAAGGTCGCGGGCCAGACCCAGGAACATGCCGGCAGCGACGCCATCGCGGTGTATCAACTGATGGAGGAGTTGCGCATGCTGACGGAATACCGGCGAACCCGCATGATGCAGGCCCGCGAGGGGCTTCCCGGAATCCTGTGGGCGGTGCTGATCGCAGGCGGAATCATTACAGTCGCGGCGTCGTGTTTCTTTGGGGTGCCAAGTTTCCGCTTTCACGTGCTGCAGGTGGTCGTGCTTAGCTTTCTGATCGCGTTGGTGCTGGTGGCAATCGATGACATCGACCGCCCCTATACAGGTGTGGTCAGCGTGCAGCCGGAAGGCTTCTCGTTTTCGCTGGACACCTTTAACGGGCACAACTTCTAAAGCTGGGCTGGCTGATGCGCCCATTCCCGCCGCTTCTCCACCTCATGATTGGCGAACACCCCTGCGATGCGGGTGCCGCAGTTGGAGCAGCAGCCGTGCTTCAGCCGGTTCGACATTACCGAGTGCCAGGAGCGAGTGATCACCACTTGCTTGCATCCTGGGCAGATGGTATTGGCGCCGTCGGAGAAGATGTTGCCCTCGTAGACGTACTTCAGGCCCATCTGCATGGCCAGCCGGCGCGCGCGGTGCAACGTCTCCGGCGGAGTGGCAGGCTTGTCGTTCAGCTTGAAGTCGGGATGAAACGCGGTGAAGTGCAGCGGCACGTCGTCGCCCAGGTTTTCCAAAACCCAGTCGCAGAGCTCCTTGAATTCCGAATCGTCGTCGTTGAGCGTGGGAATGACGAGGTTCGTCAGCTCGAACCAGACGCCGGTCTCGTGCCGCAGCCAGTTCAACGTGTCGAGTACGGGCTGTAAGTGTGTGAGTGTGATCTTGGCGTAGAAGTTCTCGGTAAACGCCTTCAGGTCGACATTGGCGGCATCGATGTAGCGGTAGATGTCGAAGAATGCCTCGCGCGTGATGTAGCCGTTGGTGACCATCACGGTATTCAGGCCAGCGTCATGCGCCTCGCGCGCGATATCGATGACGTATTCGCCCCAGATGGTCGGCTCGTTGTAGGTGAAGGCGATGTGCGGCGCATGATGCTGTTGCGCGACCGCGACCACATGCTCGGGACCAAGTTCAAGCGAGTTCCCCTGATCGGACTTGGCCTTGGAGATGTCCCAGTTCTGACAGAAGAAGCAGCCCATGTTGCAACCGGCCGTGCCCATCGACAGAATCTTGGTTCCCGGGAAGAAGTGGTTGAGCGGCTTCTTCTCGATGGGATCCATGGCGATCGCTGCCGGGCGTCCATAGCCAAGCTGCACCAGCCGCCCGTGCTCGTTCATGCGAATGAAGCAGAAGCCGTGCTGCCCTTCTCCAATGTGGCAGTGCCGCGGGCAGAGATAGCAATGCAAACGCCCATCGGCCATTGGCTCCCACCAGCGGGCTTCGTGGTCATGGCGAATTTCGGGCTCCAGGATTGTTAACTGCATGGTAACGCCGTAGCTCTTATTCTAGCGCCGAATCGTAGCGCATGCAGACGTGCGATCCGCGTTCCTCAGCGCAAATCCGCGGCTGAACTTCGGCTTGCTTACTGTTCTGGCTCGGGGAGCTCGAGTTGCCTGCCCTTACACCCTCGCCAAATGCTCCCCAAACCAGCCCTTCGGATCAGACCAGCTCTTCTCCAGCCTGAGGCCGCTTTCGCGCACGATGGTATTCACCATCTCGGAGGTGTACTTGTAGCTGTTTTCGGTGTGCAGGCGTTCGCCCTTCTCGAAGTGCACATCCAGATCAATGGCGGGCAGGAACACGGACTGCCTGGTGGTGCTCTCCAGGTACATCTCCATGCGCGAGCAGCGCTTGTTCCAGACTGCGACATGGCGAAAGGCATCGAGGTCGAAGTCGGCGTCAAGTTCGCGATTCAGGCGCGCCAGCATGTTCTTGTTGAACTGCGCGGTGATGCCCTGCGCGTCGTCGTAGGCGGGCAGCAGGACCTTCGAGCTCTTGGCCAGATCGGTGCCGAGCAGCAGCGCGTCGCCGGCGCGCAGCGAGTGGCGGATGCGGCGAAGCACCCCAACCGCTTGCGAAGGCTCGAAATTTCCGATACTCGAACCTATGTATAAGACCAGCTTGCGCCCGCTGATGCGCGTCAAGGCAGGCACTCCGCCGGTGTAGTCGGCAACGACGGGACTGACACGCAGTTGCGGGAACTGTACCGCCATCTGCTTGACCGCCTCATTCAGCGCAGAGGGCGAGACATCGATGGGATAGAACAACGCACGCGACTGCCGTTGCAGTAGCTCCTCGATCAGAATGCAGGTCTTGCTCGCGGTTCCCGCACCAAGCTCGACGAGCGTCAATGACGGTCCGGCGGCGTCGAGGATATCGGCCGCGTAGTCTTCGAAGATCCCCCGCTCGGTGCGCGTAAGGTAGTACTCAGGCAGCTCGGTAATCTGCTCGAACAACGCTGAGCCGATTTCGTCATAGAAGAGCTTCGCGGGCAGCCGTTTGGGGGTTGCGCTCAGGCCCTCGCGGACTTCGCGGGCCATTGCCGGATCGGCCACATATTGCGGTGGTTGCAGTTGCTTGCTAGTCGCCATTGGCCAACCTGATCCCCATGTACTGCCAACGTACATGGGGCGGGAAGAAGTTTCGGTAGGTGGCCCGAATATGCGACTGTGGCGTCGCGCATGAACCGCCGCGCAGCACCATCTGGTTGCACATAAACTTGCCATTGTATTCGCCGACGGCGCCTGCCGCCGGCTTGAATCCCGGATAGCCAAGATAGGCGCTGCCGGTCCACTCCCAGGCATCACCAAACATCTGGGTGAGATTATCGGATGGTTCGGCGGGCATCGGCTCCAGGGCATCGCGTTCAACGAGGTTGCCTTCGATCGCGGAGTCTCGTGCTGCGACTTCCCATTCGGACTCTGTCGCCAGCCGTGCTCCTGCCCAACGGGCGAAAGCGTCGGCCTCGAAGTAGCTGACATGGCAAACCGGCGCATTCAACCCAACCGGCTGCATGCCTTCCATCGTGTAGTGCCACCACTCGCCGTTGCGCCGCTCCCAATACAGAGGAGCAATCCAATGGTCCGCGCGGACATGGTCCCAACCTTCCGACAGCCACCACTCCGGCTTGCTGTAGGCGCCTCTGTTCATAAACTCGAGATACTCGCGATTCGTGATAAGACGCGATGCCAGGCGAAATGGTTGGAGATAAACCTGATGGCGTGGGCCTTCGTTGTCGAAGGAGAAGCCGTCTCCCTTGAAGCCGACGTGGTACAAACCGCCATCGAAATGATGCCAGCGCAGGGGCGCGCTTTCTTCTGACGCATGAACTCGGCGTTCCAACTCGCGATAGGCCGGGCGCAGCGGGTTCGTCCACAGCCCGTACTTCACATCGGTAACGATGAGCTCCTGGTGCTGTTGCTCGTGATTGATTCCAAGGCGCACCAGACTGAGGACTTCCGGCGACGGGTCCGAGCGGAGCAACTCGTCCATCGCCTCATCGACGGCAGCACGATAGGAATGCACCTCTGCCAATGACGGCCGCGAGAGCGTATGCCGCAGCGAGCGCAAGGGACGGTCGCCAATCGCCTCGTAGTAGGAATTGAACAAATTGCGGAATGCAGGATGAAGCGGCTTGTATCGGGGAAGATTGGGCGTCAGGAGGAAGGTCTCGAAGAACCAGGTGGTGTGCGCCAGGTGCCACTTGGCTGGGCTGGCATCAGGCATCGACTGCAGGCTGTGGTCCTCGATGCTCAGCGGAGAACAAAGCCGCATCGAAGTTTGCCTGACGCTCAGGTAACGGTCGAGGAGGCTCGGCTCGCGCGCAGGCGCCGAGGCTCCGTCGTGGATGGAGCTGGTCACATGCATTGGGTCCCCACCTTTCCGATAAAAGGTTTCTGAATTGGTCGAGCAGCACCCGGTTAAGGCGCTTTCAAAGAAGATGCGAGGACTGGAAGAAAGTCACAAAAAATCACAAAGAGATAATGGTCGGCCGCAGGGCGCGCGTTTCACAAATCCCTGTCACGATTGGTCGAAGCGATTTCCGGCGCCCGTTTTCGACAACACCTTATTGAACAATCGGTGCGCGCGACGATTCCGCCGCAGCGGCTTGATCCACGGTGCAGGAAGATTGCTCGTAGCGGCCCTTCATGTCATTCCATCGCACCCGCAGAACTTCGCTTCCCATGCGAATGCCATCGCGCAGTGGACTGATTTTGGAGCGGTGATCGTGCGCCCATTCCACCGGCACTTCGACCGTGCGCAGCTTGAACTTGTTCGCCAAAAAGAGGATTTCGGGATCGAAGCCCCAGCGCTCGATCCGCTGCCGATTGAAGATGATATTCGCCGCATTGCGGGTGAAGGCCTTGAAGCCGCACTGCGTATCGCGAAAGCTGAGTCCTAACAGGAGTCGCAGCCCCAGGTTGAACAACCGGCCATAGAGTTGGCGAAGCAGCGGCTGGCGCTCGGTTTGCAGTTCGCGTTGCAACCAGCGCGAGCCGATCGCAACGTCGGCGCCGCTACGAATGGCGGCAAACAGTTTGTCAGCTTCGTAGATCGGAGACGACAGGTCAGTGTCGGTGAACAACAGCACGTCTCCCCGGGCGTGCAACATGCCGTTGCGCACGCTGTATCCCTTGCCGCGATTGCCGGGATTCTCGACCAGCCGAACCATGGGGTGGGTGGCGGCGAACCTGCGCACGACGTCGGCAGTGTCGTCCTTCGACCCGTCGTTTACCACGATGACCTCGGCCGGCATCTGCCGCTGAGCGACGTATTCCAGTACCTTGGGGAGAGACGTGGTGAGCCGCTCGCTTTCGTTGTAGGCGGGCAGAATGAAGCTGTGCGTGGTTTCCATTGTCTGCAACTTGGACGAAATTGATTGTATGTCAGTTGCACCCGGCTCGCAGGCAACTCACCGGTCGCGGTCTAAAGTGTCCAACCTTTCAAGGCTGCTGGACGAGGTTACTAAAGGAACTTGCCCCTCGGACAATACGGTTGTAGGTTTTAGACAATGCGCGCAGCCCTCGGCCTCACACTAATGCTAGCCACGGCGCTTCCTGTCTGGAGCGCCTCTAAACCCCACGTCGTTATTCTGGGCAAGGCGCAAACGGTGAAGATCTTTCTGGGAGCGGACGAAAGCCAGGCGGTCAGCATTGCTGTGCGGCCGCTGTACGTTGACGGCAAGCAGAAAGACTACACTACCGGAGACACCCACGAGGTCACCGACCGGCTGTACGTGGTGCAGCGGGCGTATCGCATCAATGACGCGTTGCCCGACGAAACTGCGAAGCAAGGCAAGTGGGTATGGCAGCGTGGTGACTGGCTGCTGGTCGATCGCGTCAGCGGGCACGTGGCGCAGGTGAAACTTCCCGAGTTTGACGCGGACTATTCGCGGGTAAGCTGGTACCGCGATTATGCGGCCTATTGTGGGGCCTCAGATAATGGAGCGCACTGGAACGCAGTCGTGGCCCAGGTTGGGGCACGCAAGCCCTTGTTTCATAAAGCCATCACCAAGCCGGCTGGGGCGGGCAGCGATGCTTTAGGTAAGGAATGTGCGCCACCGAAATGGGAGCGTCAGCCGCCGCGCGTGACCTTCTCGCCGACAAGTGGCCAGCCGTTCACCGTGAATGTGGTGGCGCGCCATGCAGAAGAAGTGACGGACGACGAAGACCAATAGGTGGCGATCTCCTCAGAGTTGGGGTTTCGAACTTTGGCAACCATGGACGAGCTGCTGCGCGAGGCCGAGGTAGCACACGGGCATCTATGCGCCGGACAGGTGCTGGGTGTGCGCATGGCCATGCTCGGGTTGGAACTGCTGGGGATCGAAGACCCGAAGGGACGCGACCGCAAGCGCCTGATCACCTTCGTTGAGATCGATCGCTGCATGACCGACGCCATTGGCGTAGTAACGGGTTGTCGCCTGGGCAAGCGCGCGCTCAAGTTTCGCGACTGGGGCAAAGTGGCAGCGACCTTTGTGGACCTGCAAAACGATCGCGCGGTGCGTATCGCCGCCCGCGAAAGCTCCAAGGCCCTGGCCCGCCAGATGCATCCCGAGCTCGAGAGTAAGAACCAGCAGCAGATGCTCGCCTACCGCGAGATGCCGACTGACGCGCTCTTCGATGTGAAGTGGGTGAAGGTCCAACTTCCGCCGGAAGAGTTGCCGGGATACAAAGGCGAGCGCATGGTGTGCACCCGCTGCGGCGAGGGCATCAACTTTGCGCGCGAAGTGCGAAGCAACGGCGAGATCCTGTGCAAAGCCTGCGCCGAGGGAAGCTACTACCAGCCGGTAGAATGATCTTCGGCAGGTATCGCTGACCTATCTTCTTCCCGATTGCTATACTCCCTTTTTCCATGCTGAAAGACACCCTCGAACAAGGACGGCTTACGACTGACGAAGCGCTGGAGCAGCTGCTGGCCCCGCCGACGCAGTATCCCTCTTCCATCCATCAGGCCATGCGGCACAGCGTGTTCGCCGGCGGCAAGCGCTTGCGGCCCATCCTCTGTATGGAGACCGCGCGCATGGTTGCCGGCTGCGTTCCGCTGGGCGTGGAAGAGCTTGGCGCGGCCCTTGAGATGCTGCACACCTACTCGCTCATCCACGATGACCTGCCAGCGCTCGATAATGACGACCTGCGCCGCGGACGACCCACCTGCCACAAGGCATTCGGCGAGGCCATCGCCATTCTCGCGGGAGACGCTTTGCAGACGCGGGCCTATGAAGTGCTGGCCCGGCTGCAATGCCCCGCCGAGGCACGCGTGGCCATCATCGCCGAAATCGCTCACGCTACCGGGACCATCGATGGCATGATCGGCGGCCAAGTGATGGACCTGGAAGCCGAACATATCAGGCCTGATGCCAATACGCTGGAATATATTCATCGCTCCAAGACCGGGGCGCTATTGAGAGCGAGCGTGGTCACGGGAGGCCTGTATGGCGGCGCCGATGACTGGCAGGTACAAAGCTTGCGCGACTTTGGTATGAACATCGGGCTGGCGTTCCAGATTGTCGATGATGTGCTGGATGTGACGCAGACGTCAGAACAGCTTGGCAAGACCGCCGGCAAAGACACCGCCAGCGAGAAGATGACCTACCCGGCGTTGTTCGGAATCGAGGCATCGATCAAGAAGGCCGACGAGTTAGTGGCCAGGGCTGGGGCCGCGCTGGACAGCTTTGGCGAGCACGCACAAGCTCTGCGCGAGATCGCCGAGTTTCTGGTGGAGCGAAAGAAGTAGAAATTAAATGGCAGGCGTGATGTCAGTTCGCGAGAAGTCATTCCCCTTGAAAAGCAAGGGTTCTCCCCGGTCGCGCGCCAAGGCGTAAGCGAAGCAGTCGCCAAAATTCAATTGCGCAGGATGACCACTACCTTTGCCATAGTCGCGATAGGCCTCACGAGCGATCTTCGCCTGGATTTCGGTCACCTGCTCAATCGTTATGCCACCATATCGCATTACCTCATCCAAACGCCGGCTTACAATTGGGTTGCGACTGCCGTCGAGAACGATCGCGGCCTCAAAATAGTTGGCGGCGGAGATGCGACAATCCAACCTCTGCTCAATTAGCTCACTGAAACGCTGTGCTTCCGGCTCCTGGAAGAGAATCGCCACTATTGCTGACGTGTCCACGATCACTTCGGAAGGCCCTTGTCGTCATACAGCAGATCACCATGAGGCGTCGACTTCCAGGGCTCTTTAATGAGCGGGGCGGTCTCTCTTCCAATCTCCATCAATCGTTTCGCCACCCCAGCTTTTTTCCGGTGCTTCGCTCTTTCCAGACGCTCCCGAACGGCGTTGGTGATTGCCTCTGTCATGTTCTCGCCGGTAAGCTGCGCCAGTTCCTGAACCAGTTCACAGGTCTCTTCATTCTTAATGTTCAGCGCCATATCTACCCATTATAGACATACATTCTACCATTACACCATAACTACCCACAAACACCATTTCATATCGACTGCACCGGTATCGCCAGCAAGTCCTCCACCAGCCCGACCTCTTTCTGCACGAAGGGCTCGGCGTACTTCACGCCCGCCAGCAGACCGTAGAATCCGGCCATTGCCGCCAGCTTCTCGCGGATCTCCGCCTCGCGCGGAAATAGTCCGCTGCCCTGCGCCTGATCGGAATACTGCGAACGATACGCCAGCAGCGCCTGCAATCGCGCTTCGAACTGATCGGTTATGTCGACGACGAACGTGGGGCGCACGTCGGCGTACAGGCTGGCATAGACGATCTTGAACGGCCGATGCGCCGGAAAACCGGGATCGAGTTTGGCCAGCCCGGCAACGAACGCCGCTTCGTAGCCGAGCACACCCGCGGTGTAATGGTCGGGATGGCGCGCCTGCCAATATGGCAGGATCAGCACGCGAGGACGCAGTTCGCGAATCACCGCCGCTACTTTCTGCCGGTTCTCAAACGTGTTCTCCACGCGGCCATCGGGAATATCGAGCGCCTGGCGCCACGAGACGCGCAGAATCTGGCGCGCATTTTCCGCCTCGCGCGCGCGATCTTCCATGGTGCCGCGCGTTCCCATCTCGCCGCGCGAAAGGTCAAGGATGGCGGTCCTCCTTCCCCCTTGCGCCATCTTCAGCAGCGTGCCGCCGCACGTCTGTTCCACATCGTCGCGGTGTGCGGCAATGGCAAGGATGTCGACTGGCTCGGTCATGGCCTGATCATAGCCGATGATTCGCACCTTACCCAGAAGGTGGATTGATCGCCAGTTTTGGTACGCCGCAAAGTGCTATCTTGTGTCCACTATCCGACCACGCTGGTTGCTCATTCCACCCGATGTTCGTTAGATTAGCTGACTCTGCAAGAGAATTTGCTTGTATTGCTCACCAGTGCGTATATATTTCGATGCTGTTACAAGGTGGACCAGTCAGAAGAAATGCATCAGGAGAGGCCCGATGAAAGCAAGAACGCTGCTTCTAACTCTGTTTGTTTGCGGGTTCGCAATGGCGCTGTACGGCGCTGAAAATCCCAACATGGGCGCCTGGAAGCTCAACGAGGCCAAGTCGAAATTCGGCGCCGGAGCGATAAAAAACAACACCGTCACCTACACCGCTGAGGGTGACGACATTAAAGTCACCACCGATGGGGTCGACAAGGACAACAAAGCCGTCCACACGGAATGGGTTGGCAAGTTCGACGGCAAAGACTATCCGGTTACCGGCGATGCTCCCAGCGGATCCACCCGGTCCTACAAGATGGTCAACGAGCGCACCCTCGACCTGACCATTAAGGTAGATGGCAAGGAGACGAGCCACGGCAAGATTCAGGTCGCCAAAGACGGCAAGACCCGTACCGTGGAGTTGGAGAGCACTGCTCCCGACGGAAAGAAGGCGAAGACCAAGGCGGTGTACGACAAAGAGTAGCGGAAGTCCAGACCCAAGCTCTCAGTTCAACGGCGGGCCTGTCGGCCACCCGCGGCTCCAACCGGCCGGGTAACTGACGCTCGAAACGTTCGTGGGTTACTTTGCTTCGCAAGAGAAACTCTTTGCGTTGCGAACCAGGCCGTATATAGTGCCTTTCTGTGGCAATCGGAGTCGTGCAAGAACCAACCACTTCAAGGAGAACCTGTAAATGAAGGTAGGGCCCCTGCTTCTCACGCTGTTTGTCTGCGTGTTCTCAGCCTCTCTCTACGCCGGTGACAATCCCAACATCGGAGTCTGGAGACTCAACGCTGCCAAGTCGAAGTTCCCTCCCGGAGCCACTAAGAACAACACCGTCATGTTCACCGAAGATGGCGACAACACCGACGTCACCACCTACGGTGTCGACGCTGAGGGCAAGACCGTACACACCGAATGGGTCGGCAAGTTCGATGGCAAAGACTATCCGGTCACGGGTGGCGCCGGCGGTGCCAGTCGTTCCTACAGGATGGTCAGCGGCCGCAGAATGGAAATCATCGAAAATGCAGACGGCAAAGTCGTCAGTCAGGGCTACGTTGAAGTTGCCAGGGACGGCAACAAGAGCGTTCTGGAGTTGGAGAGCACCGCCCCGGACGGAGCGAAGATGAAAATCAAGGCGGTGTACGACAAGCACTAGGCTGAAGTCTGAGCCGGAGGTCTTGGTGGAATGGCGCGCCTGGTAATGCGGGCGCGCTCTTTTGTTGTGACACGTAGAGGTACGCCGGACCGGCTAGAAAACCTCGACTCTAACCGAATGGGCAGGCGCCGAAGCCAGCCGAGCATTGCGGGTCAGCAGCGTGGCAGCAAGTCCCTCTGCGAGTGCAACGTAGGCGGCATCATAGGCAGAGAAGTTATTCCGGAGCTGCCACATGTGAGGAAGAAATCCGGAATGCGGATGACGCGTGATGCGAAGATCCAGCAGGTCTTGAATCGCGTCGTCCGCCCGACTCGGCGTCAGGACCCCCTGGTGAACCAGGCGCCGGAGCACGTGAAGCACTTCGACATCGAGGAGATGAGGAGCGTGAAGCGACTTCGGTTGCAAACTGATTCTTTGGTGAATGCGCTGTCCCGCCGTCGTCCGCAGCAGCCACTCCACCACTGCAGAGGCATCCAGGACAATCAACGCCGGTCCCGCTCTTCCCGCAGAATGCGTACGGAGTCGATCGGGACCATCACTGGCTCTCTGCTTTCCAGTCGCGCCAACATCTCGGGCATCGTTGGCCGTTCTGCTATTTCTTTAATCTCGCCCAGTAGGTAATCGGATAACGACATTCCTGCCATCGCGGCGCGGGCTTTCAGCTTGCGATGTAACGCGTCGGGGACGTTGCGCAGTTGGATCATCTTACTCATGCTATAAGCATACTTTCATGTGCGTAGCATGTCCATCATTATAGAATCACCCTCTCATCCCCCACGCGTTTGGTCACGCGCTCACGGTCCAGGTACTCCAGTAGCGGGATGGCGTATTTCCGGGTGATGCCGAACATGTCTTTGAACGAGGCCACGTTGAGCTTAGGCGTCTTGGCCTTCAGCGCCGTGATCTGCTGCCGCAATGATTCCAAGGCGTTGCGATGAAAGACCAGATCGTCGGAGACCTTCACTAGCACGCGATCGCGCAGCAGTAACGTCACAAGCTTCTGCGCGCGCGTCTGGTCGATGCGCAGCGACGCCAGTACTTCTTTCAGCGCCGGAACCTGCAATCCCGCCTTGGCAAAGGCCTGCTCGATCTTTTGCTTCGACTCTGCCTCGTCGTCGCGCAGCACCACACCGCGGCCGGCTCCCCGTACCTGCTCACCCGCGATCTCCAGCTTCTGGTCGCGCACCAGCGAGTCGAGGACGGCGCCGAAGACCTCGGGCCGCAAGCCAAGCTGCTCACGTAGCTGCTCCTTGTTTACGCCGCCGACCAGCGGATTCGCTTTATGAAACTGCTCCACTGCCCCCAGCGCCGCCGTTCTCAGTCGCGCAAACTCTTCGGCCGACAGCAACAAGTCGTCAGCCTCAACAATCTTCTTCGCCTGCTTCAGCCCAACGGCAAGCGAGTCAATGCGCGAAGCGAGCCATCCCGTCTCAGCCACTGCCTCTGCCACCGACAACCCTGCCGTACCAAGCCGCACCACGCGCGCGAGAAGAATTTCCTCCGGGCCCGCCTTCGCCAGTTCCTGAACGAACGCCAGCCGCTCGCTGGCCTTCATGCGGCGCGCCGGCTCGTGCACATCCAGGACTTGTCCGCCGCCGATGGTGATCACCGGCGAGAACTGGCGAATAATGAACTTGTCTTGCGGAAAAACCAGCAGCGGACCATCGAGCTTCAGGCGCGCGTATCCTGAATCGCCGGGTTTGATCAGCTTGCCTTCCAGCAGCTTGACCTCGCCTACGGTCTCGGCTGCGAAGGCATGGACGTGCACCCGCGCTGCATCACGCAGAGGCTTGGCCGATGGCAACAGATCGAGCCGTACCGTCATGCGCTGCGAGGAGCGGAACAGCCCCGGGGCAGTCAGCACCATGCCGCGCGCCAGTTCGCCGGTTTCGACACCGGCCAGATTCAGCGCCGTCCGCTGCCCTGCGACCGCGCGCTTTGCCGGCTCGCCGTGGACCTGCACGCCACGCACCCGCAACCGCCTTCCTGCCGGATGCACTTCCACCTCCTGCTCCGCCGCAACATTGCCGGCGATGAGCGTTCCGGTGACCACCGTGCCAAAGCCTTTCATGCTGAAGACGCGGTCGATGGGCAGGCGGAACGCTGCCCCGGAATCTTTCGCGGGAACTTCAGCCGCCAATCGCCCCAACTCGCGCTTCAGCTCGTCGAGCCCTGCGCCCGTCTTTGCACTGACCGCGACAATCGGCGAATGAGCAGGATCGAGAAACGATCCCTTCAGGTATTCCGCTACTTCCATGCGGACGACTTCCAGCGTCTCGCGATCGACAAGGTCGGACTTGGTCAGCACCGTGATCCCTCGTCCCACAGACAGCAGTCGCACGATGTCAAAGTGCTCGCGGGTTTGGGGCTTGATCGACTCTTCTGCCGAGATGACCAGCATCACCAGGTCAATGCCGCCAACTCCGGCAAGCATGTTGCGAACAAAGCGCTCGTGGCCGGGAACATCGACAAAGCCAATGCGCAGCGGCTCGCCGGAAGACGCAGCCAAATCAAGATTGGCAAAGCCAATATCGATGGTGATCCCGCGCCGCTTCTCTTCTTCCAGACGGTCGGGATCGGTGCCGGTCAAGGCCCGTACCAGCGCGCTCTTCCCGTGGTCGATATGTCCGGCGGTTCCGACGATGATGGCTTTCATTTGCAACCAGTTTATCGAACGGTTTCTGGAACTTTGGTAGGTCGCGCGAAGAACACTCTGTTAGGGACAGGTGTGCGAGAATAAGTAAAGAAGATTTGTTGCGCGCTGCCGGTTAGTTTATTCGCGCCATCCTTGTGGACGGGGTCGCCCAGCCGCCGGTTCCGCAGGCGTGTTGTAGCTCAAGCGCAGTCGAACGTACGGATGGCCTCGATTCTTACATCGCCAATTGGAAAACCGCCGGAACCACCGAAGCCGCAGCGCTGGGACGCGGAAGCGGCGGACGCCGAGTTCCTGACCCCTCATCGCCTGCTGCAACTGGAAGATGAGCTGGAGCGCTCGCGCTTGCGCGAGGCGGCGTGGATCTCTATCATGGTCCACCTGCTGGTCGTGCTGCTGCTGATCAACGCCACCAGACTGTTTCCCACCCTGAAGGGGCCCATCATCGCGTCGGCCGGCGACTTGATGAAGAACCAGCAGCTCACCTATCTCGACATGCCTCCGGATTTGCAGAAGGCGCCTCCCAAGCCTCCGCCGGATGCCAAGATCCTCTCCGACAAAAACCGCACCGCGGAAAGCCGCCGCCCCGAGATCGACAAAAAGACCTTACGGGAGTTGCTGCGCGCAGGCGCTCCGTCCCGGCCTTCGGCGTCGCCTTCACCCGGACAGCAGGCTCAGATGTCCCCACCGGCTCAGCAGCCCGGCCAGCAACAGCAACCTTCGCCGCAACACGGCCAGCAGCAACAGATGGCGATGAACAACCAGCCCGCATTGCAGGACCCGCGGCTCGCCGTGCCGCAGGAGGGTTCGCCCAAACCGAGCGTTGACTTCCGCAGCCTGATGTCGCCCGGGCAGCAGATTGCTCAGGCGGCCAATGCGGTTGCCATGGGCCGCACTTCGCCTTCGGTAGGATTCGCTGGCGGAGTTGGCGGCGATTACGGCGCGGGCAAGGGGGGTGCCGCGCGCGTTCAAGGGAACCTGGAGGTCTTAAGCGATACCCAGGGCGTTGACTTTGGCCCGTACCTTTCGCGCGTGCTACAGGCTGTCCGTATGAACTGGTATGCCATCATCCCGGAGTCGGCGCGGCCGCCACTGCTCAAGCGCGGTAAGGTGTCCATCCAGTTCGTGATTCTTGCCAACGGCAAGGTGGCCGGAATGGAGTACACCGGATCGTCTGGCGATATCGCACTCGACCGCGCGGCCTGGGGAGGCATTACCGCCTCCGATCCTTTCGCGCCCTTGCCCAAGGAATTCCACGGGCCGTACCTGGCACTGCGCTTCCATTTCTTCTACAACCCGCAAAAGGGCGATCTGCAATAGAGGCCGCTTTTGGCTTTGGCCCTTCGGTCTTAGGTTCTCGACCCTGCGCTTTTTCCTGAAAAAACTCTGTGAAGAGACGCGTAGAAGGGGCGCAGCTTCAGCTGCGCCGCCATCGCCCACGTATTTTGATATCGCGAGCCGACGCTTGTCGGCGAGCGGTCAGTACTCTTGACTTTTTCAGCACCCTGCTTAACCGCCGCGAACACCTTGTTCGCGACTTGAACTTCGCAAACGACCACTTTGCCCAAAGCCCGAAGGGGGTGTGATGACAGCCCATGTATATCCGGACTTGTACGTCCCTCCGAGAGTGTAAGTCGTAGCCGTCGTCACCGTCACTGGCATCGTCCCATCTACAATTCCGCTAGACAGCATCTCGGCGGCGGTCGCGTTCCCAAGAGCAGGTGATTTAAACGTCGGGCTGGAGCCGGTTCCCCATCGGCTTCCATCCTGTGCCGTCATAGAAACACTGCACCTTGATCGCTCCGCCGTGCGAGGCGCAGGTGCTGTCATCGCTGTTGCTCACCCACAGCGTCTGATAGGTATACGGGCCGGGACTGACAGCGATTGCGTTGTCGTTTGCCACCGAATAGAACGCCCAGGTAGCGTTGAGGATGCGGTTGTTGTAAGTGTCGCCGTTTCCGATAAAGAGAGGAAGCAGGTTGCGAACGGTGTAAGTCTGATTCGGCAAATCTTCGAGATAGTTCAGATGATTACTTTCATCATCAAACGCCCCTCCTGAGAACAATCCAACGGTCGCAACTAGATGATTGTGGATAGAGTTAGCGTTAAGATTAGCGCTAAGTTTTGCGCTGTGCGTGCATCCGCTACCCGCCGTATCGGAACTCTCGTAAATCCCATACCAGCCTTGGGCATATCCGGTGAGACCGAACACGCCGTCATAGTTGCGATCCGTACTATCATGCACAGAGGGAGCCTGTTCGACGCCGATACCGAAAAATTGATTGTTATAGGTCGGGTAACCATCGGCTCCCTTACCCTCAATGGCATAGCAGTCTGTCAAGGGCACCGAGGTGCATTGCACAACTCTGTACTCTTAACGGGGCGATAGAACTCCCGACGCTGCGCCTGACATCTGGGATGTCGGCGGCAATAAGCACCCTTGCCGCCAGCAAGTCCCGCCCACACCCCTTGTGACGCACGTCACATGCCGCCGTGATAACCATACTCGGTCTGCGAGCGTGGGCCTTTATACTTGAACTCAAGAGAGCGCAACAGGCCTCCATCCTGTAAGCTCATTGGGGTTTATGCCGCTTATCTGGCTTCGAGTCGCGGTCGCTTGTTACAGCGTCGGGCTGGTCTACTCCATCCTGCTGCTCAGCAAGCGTGGAGACATGCTGGCGAAGGTTGTCGAGCCGGCCGTGGGGCTGGGCCTGATCTTCCACTTCGTCTCGCTGGTCGAGTCCTTCGTCCTCTCCGGGCATTTTTCGCTCGCCTCGATACACAATTCCGAATCGATCCTGGCCTTCCTGGCGATGGTGGTCTTCTTCGTCTTCTTTGTGGGATATCGCACGGTTTCGCCGGGCATCGTGATCTTCCCCATCGTGTTTTTGCTGACGCTGGCGTCGGCCATCGGCCAGAAACCCGTCGCAATTACCTCTCCCTTGCTGCGCAGTGGATGGGTCTTTGTCCATGTGGTGCTGATTTTCACCGGTTACGCCGGGCTGTTCCTCAGCTTTGGAGCGAGCCTGCTGTACATCGTGCAGGAGCGGACGCTCAAATCAAAGCATCCGGCGCGGCTCTCGAGTTGGCTGCCGCCGCTCCAAACCATCGACGAGATTTGCTATAACTCGCTGCTCTTCGGCTTCCCCTTCATGACGCTAGGGCTGGCTGCCGGCTCGGTGCTGGCGATCGATGAGTATGGCCCGTTCTTCTTCTACGATCCCAAGATCCTGCTCTCGTTCCTAATGTGGATCGTGTACATGCTTTTGCTCTACATGCGTTGGAATTCGGGATGGCGCGGCCGGCGTGCTGCCCTGTTGGCCACGGTGGCGTTCGTCGTAGCGCTGGGTGCGTGGGCGGCGAACTACTTTAGCCGGGTACACAGTTTTCGATCATGAACCTGATCGTCATCGGCGTGAACCACCAGACAGCACCGGTTGAGGTGCGCGAGCAGTTCGCCATCCCTGAGGGGCGGCTGCCGGAGGCGGTGAAATGCCTGGCATCGTACCCCGGAGTGGAAGAGGCGATGATCGTCTCCACCTGCAACCGGGTGGAATTAGTGGCACGCACGACGAACGGCCAGGCCGATATTCGGGAATGCATGCGCAGCTTGTATGGCGTGGATCCTGCACCTTACAAGCAGCACCTGTATGAATTCCGCGACCGCGAGGCGATCAAGCACGTCTTTCGCGTGGCCGCGAGCCTCGACTCTATGGTGGTCGGCGAACCGCAAATCCTGGGACAGGTGAAGGAAGCCTACGCCACCGCACGCGCAGTGGGCGCCATCGACTCACAGCTTGACGCGCTGCTCTCGCGCGCCTTCGCCGTGGCCAAACGCGTGAGGAACGAAACATCGATTGCGACCTCGGCCGTGTCCGTAGCCTCGGTGGCTGTCGATCTGGCGCAGAAGATCTTCGGCAATCTCGAAGGCAAGAGCGTCTATCTGGTCGGCGCCGGCAAGATGTGCGAACTCTCGGCGCGTCACCTGCTGGCGCACGGCGCACAGAAGATTTACGTCGGCAACCGCACCTATGAACGCGCTGTCGCCATGGCCAAAAAGTTCAACGGTGAGCCGATTCCCTTCGAGCGCCTCTACGATACCGTCGACCTCGCCGACATCGTCATCAGTTCCACCGGCGCGCCCCACACCATCTTCCGCAAAGAGCATGGCGAGAAGTTCATGAGCAAGCGCCGCAACCGTCCCATGTTCTTCATCGACATCGCCGTCCCGCGCGACGTCGATCCGGAGATGAACAAGTTGGACGGCGTCTTCGTTTATGACATCGACGACTTGCAGCAGGTTGTAACCTCACACATCAGCGATCGCCAGCTGGAAGCCGATCGCGCCGAAGCCATCGTCGAAAACGAAGTCGAGAAGTTTCTGGCGCGGCTGCAAACGCTCGACGTGGTTCCGACCATCGTGTCGCTCCAGGAACACCTCGAGACCGTGCGCCAGGCTGAGATCGATCGCTTGCGCGGACGTTTGGGCAGCCTCACGCCCGAGCAGGAGATGGCGGTTGACGCGCTGACCAAAGGGATCATCAACAAGATCATGCATACGCCCATCACCACATTGAAAACAGCGGCGCGCGAGGCGGAGGCGACCACCGTCATCGACCTCGTACGCAAGCTGTTTAATCTGCGCGAGGTGAAGCAGACCACCGTCGACGAAGAGCCTGCTGTCTCTACTGAGAAGACCGGGGTGCGCAACTGATGGCGCGCCTGCGCATCGGCTCCCGCGGCTCGCAACTGGCGCTCTGGCAGGCGAACCATATCTCAGGCCTGTTGCGCGAGCGCGGCCATGAAGTGGAGTTGGAGATCATCAAGACCACTGGCGACAAGATCACCGACGTCGCGCTCGCCAAGGTTGGCACCAAAGGAATGTTCACTAAGGAGATCGAGGAAGCGCTGGCCGAAGGGCGCGTCGATCTTGCGGTGCACAGCTTGAAAGACCTGCCGACGGAACTGCCTCCGGGATTCGAGTTAGTGGCAATTACCACGCGAGTGAATCCGCAGGATGTGTTCCTGTCCGTCAACTACGATTGCGTCGACAGCCTGCCGAAGGGCGCACGCATAGGCACCAGCAGCCTTCGCCGCCAGGCACAACTGAAGGCGTTCCGCCCCGATCTCGATATTCATCCTTTGCGCGGCAACGTCGATACCCGCGTGCGCAAACTGGAGCAGGGCGAATACGACGCGATCATCCTCGCTGCCGCGGGACTGACGCGCCTGGGCAAGACGGAGTTCATTCGTGAATATCTGTCCGAGAAGTTCATGTGCCCCGCCGCAGGACAAGGCGCGCTGGGCATCGAGATTCGCGCCGGCGATGCTGAGACGCGCAAGCGTGTCGAGTTCCTAAACGATTCCGACTCGCGCGCTGCGACCGTGTGCGAGCGTGCGCTGTTGAACAAGTTGGGCGGCGGATGCCAGGTTCCCATCGGCGCCTTTGCCGAGGTGAAAGATGGCGAGCTGCATCTGACAGCGGTCGTCGCTCGGCCCGATGGTTCGGAGTTGTTGCGCGAATTTCAGCAAGGCAGCGATCCTGTCGAGCTCGGCGAACGCGTTGGGGACGCGTTGCTGGAACGCGGTGCAAGCCACATCCTCGAAGACGTTTACGGAGCAGAGGCGGCAGCTCCGCAGCAGCCGTGAAGGGGACGTCTAACTATCTCTCGGGTTGCCGCGTGCTTGTCTCGCGGGCGAAGCAGCAAGCGAGTGGACTCTCTTCCCTGCTGCGCGAGCTCGGCTGCCAGGTCATCGAGATTCCCTTCATCGAGATTCGCAAGCCGCGCTCGTTCCAGCCGCTCGATTCCGCACTCAAGAACCTCGCCGCCTACGACTGGCTCATTCTCACCAGCGTGAATGGGGTTGAGGCGATGTTCGAGCGCATGGCGCGGAAGCGGCTCGACGCATCGAAGATCGCACATCTGAAGATCGCCGCGATTGGCCCGGCGACGAAGAGCGCCATCGAGAAGCATGGGCTCAGAGTCTCCGTCACACCGAAGGAATACGTTGCCGAGTCCGTGGTTGCTGCGTTGCAGCGCCGCGTGAAGGAGAAGCGTGTGCTGCTGGTGCGGGCCAAGGTTGCGCGCGATGTGATTCCGCGCGAGCTGCGCAAAGCGGGAGCGCAGGTCGACGTGGTCGAAGCCTACGAAACGGTTGCGCCTGAAGCTTCGGCGCGGCGCTTGCGCGCGGCGCTTGCCGGAAAGCGCAAGCCGCAGGCGATCACGTTTACCAGTTCGTCGACGGTGAAGAACTTTGTGGAACTGCTGGGCTTGCGCGGCGCGCGCGCAGCGACGAAGAGCGGAGTTTACACTGCTTCGATTGGTCCGGTGACGTCGGCGACGCTGCGCGAGTTTGGCTTGCCAGTCGACATTGAAGCGAAGCAATACACGATGCAAGGACTGGTCGACGCGATGATTGTGGCCCGAGTCGAAAAAATAAAGCGAACCGCGGGATAAAGGTTCTTTGTTCCCACCCCTTCCACGGGTTCACTCATAGATTGAGCAACCACATCCAGGCGAAGGCACGTGCACCTTCAGGAAGTCGGAGACGGTCTTCATCTCATCGATCTGGGTTTCGACGCGCGAGAACTGATGGCCTTCGCCCTGATAAATCTTTAGTTGCACTACGCCGCCTTTTTTCTTGATCGCGTCCGCCACCTGCTGGGCTTCGTTGCTGGGGTCGCGCACGTCGTTGCCGCCAGCAATCAGCAGGATCGGCGCCTTGATGCGGTCGATGAAATTAATCGGCGAGCGGTCTTCGTACAAGACCTTGTTCTGCACCGGGTCGCCCATGATGGAAATATCATAAGCGCGAATCGCCGGGTCTTCAGTGGAAAGCTCGGTGAACCAGTTCACGTAGGGCACAATCGACACACCCGCGCCCCACATGTCGGGAAACTTGGTCACCGCCATCATGGTCAGATAGCCGCCGTAGCTGCCGCCCATCGAGATCAGCTTCTTCTTGTCGACGAATCCGCTCTTGGCGATCCACTCCGCCGCGTCGACGATGTCTGTCAGGTCGCCTCCACCTTCATCACGGTAGTTGGCCTTCATGAAGTCTTTGCCATAGCCGGTGGAACCGCGAAAATTCGGCGCGATCACGAGGTATCCCTGGTTCACCAGGTACTGCACGCTGCGATTGAAGGAGTTGACATACTGCCCCGTCGGGCCGCCGTGGATATATACGATGGCGGGATACTTTTCGTCGCGCAGAATGTTGTTCGGGATGTAGACAAACGCTGAGATCGTCCACTTGCGGTCGCGGCTGGGATAGTGCACCAGATAGGGCTCGACCATGTCGGAGGTGCGCAGCCCTCCGACCAGCGCATGGGTGAGCTGCGCGGTGGCTTTGGTTTGGAGATCGTAGGCCCAGAGATCGTTCGGCGCAGTCGGACCGTTGTGGTAGTAGAGCAGTTTTGTTCCGTCCGCCGAAAACGCGTTGGGATTGCCCGCCGGCGAATTGACACCCGCCGCCAGGGGCAACATCTGGGTAGTGCGCGTAGCAGCAACGTTGTAGAGATAGACGTTGGTGTTGCCATCAACGTTGGCGGTCCAGGTTACGCTCTTGCCATCGGGCGAAAACGATCCGGCGCCGACCTCCCACTTGTCATTGGTCAGCCAGGTAATTTTCTGAGTTGCGATATTCAGCAACCCAACATTCTCGTATCCGTTCTGCGCATTCGAGGTGATGAGGACGGTCTTGGCATCTGGCGAAATGTCGGATGCGAAATAGGTCTGCTCTCCCTGATGGGGAGTGAGATTGGTCGCCTTCATCGATGCCAACTCGACCAGGAAGATGTTGCTGTTGCGGTCGCCGGCCTCCGCCTGGGTGTAGACCAGCGACCGATCATCATGCGAGAAGATTGGGCCAAAATTGCTCTTGTCCGCGGGCGTGTCCTGCGTGATGTGCCGCACGTGACGGGTTGAGAACTCCATCACGTCGATCTCGTAGCTGGAGCCGCCCTTCGGCTTCCTGACATAGGCCAGGTACTTGCTGTCGGGGGACCAGACGGGTGAATCCTCGGAGATTTCCTTCGTGGTCGTGAGGTTCTGCACGTCGCCGGTTTTGGGGGACACGGCAAACACATCCCACTGCTCGTTGCCGTCGTAGTCGGAGGCGTAAGCGATCCACTTGCCGTCAGGCGACCACGCCGGATCTTTCTGCCGCTGATCGCTGATGGTCAACTGCGTCGGCCACCCACCGTCGGATGGAACCAACCAGATATTGTTCCGCCCGCCGATGTTGGTGACAAACGCGACTTGCTTGCCGTCCGGAGACCAAGTGCTGCCGCCGATCGAGCGCGTGGCATACAACCTCTCGATGGAGAAGTTTTGCATGTCGACAACGGTCTTGCTCTTGAGCTTGCCCGGGGCCGTGATGACGGTGGGCGGAGCGAGTGTGGACTGGGCGAAGGTTGAAGCGGACAGAAGCAGACAGGCGGTTATCAGTTTCACGTTTCGAGTTTCAAGTTTCGAGATCAGCTGCGAGCTGCGAGCTGCGAGCTTTGAGAGCAGGTTCGAGCTTCGAGTTTCAAGTTTCGGGTGGAGCGAGCGGAATTGCAGTTCGTCGAAGATGCTGGTCGGGAGGAACCGGTTTGTATCAGGGCACGGCTTCAGGCCGTGCCGAACCTGGCCGGAAAGAAGAGAGGGCTTTAGCTCTGGGTGAACAGAATCACACGGCCGAGTCCCGTAAGGATGACAGATATTTACAAACTGATAACCCTGAGGCGTGATTTCGGTCTGCACCCCTTTTGGTGCAGCTTGAGGGGTACCCCCCTCCCCCCTCCCCTGTCTAAAGTATTGAGAACATTTGGCTAGCAAAAAAAATGGTCCGCAAAATCTTGAAGCCATGGGAGTTACAGGCAAAATATTCCGGAATAAGGACTTAAGTACCATCTTCAGTAGGTGGAAGAGTTGGATTAGTTGTGAAGTGGTTAACAGCAGCCAACAGAAGTTACGACTACCGGATCGCGTCACGCAGCCCCATCAAGGAGGAAATTCGGAGAGGCACAACTCCCCCTGATCCTCATCGCCGCCAATTGTACCCGACTGGGCGTTGACTACCAAGCCAGTTTGTCACGGAGAAGTGTGATGTTGTTCCAATGCGATGACATTTTCCATGGTTCCTCCCCGCGACACTCTGGGCTCTCATCACACACGCTACTGGTCTTTTCGGTGTGATCCTGTTCCCCGCGGTTGGGTCCAGCGAAGGGCCGGGAAGCCTGCGACCAGCAGGCCGGTCCTGGGGTTCCAGGTTACGATGACCCATAGCAGTTGATGGCACGTTCGATAGCAGGTCCTTCGCTTCACTCAAGATGACTGGCGGTGAACGATCCGCGTTTGATTCGCGCAATCCGCGGCCTGTTTGTCGTGCTCGGTCAGCGAGCTTGCTTCTTGACCCCCGGCTTGCGCGACTTTTTCTCTGCCGCTTTCGGCTTCGACTTCCGCTCGGCGTTCTTTTTCTCCGCCACGACGAGCGGCAGGGCTTGCATCTCGGCGGCGCGCCATAGATACCAGCAGGCGACGCTGCGATGGGGACGCCAGCGCTCGCCATGGACGAGCAGTTCCTTTGGCTTGGGGAGCTCTTCGAGCTTGTGGATTTTGGCAAAGCCCTTGCGCACTCCGTAGTCGTCGACGGCCAGCACGTCGGGGCGGCCAAGGCGGAAGATGAGCAGCATCTCGACCGTCCAGCGGCCGATGCCGCGCACCTGGGTCAGGTGTTCGATGAGTTCGTCATCGCTCATCTTGTGAGCTTGCCGGGTGGTGGGAACGATGCCTTGTATGGTCTTGGCGGCGAGGTCCTTGATCGCCAGCATCTTTGCCTGCGACAGGCCTGCCGAGCGCAGCAGTTCGGGAGTGGTATCGGCGATCTGCTGCGGTGTTGGAAAGCTCGCCACCAGTCCGCGACGGGTGCGCATCGTACCGCCATTCTGCGGAAACAAGGCTTTGACTCTGCCCAGGATGGTGGCCGCAACCTTGCCGTTGAGCTGCTGGTAAACGATGGCCTCCAGCAGCGCCTCGAAGATGCTCTGGGCGTGCTCCATTTGCAGGCGGCAGTCGCCAGTTTTGGCGATGATGCGCGCCAGCTTGCGGTCGACCCGCGAGAGGTGTGCGATGGCCGCGGTGTGATCGAGTTTCTTACGCATGGAGGTTCATCCTAGCAAACTGGATGCCGTGGGTGCCCCCCCACACTCGCGATGTTCGAATGTGTGGGAAGAACAAGGTTTTGACTATGCGATAACAGGGGTGGACTTCGTATTTCCGACTCATTGCAAAACCAGGAATGAGTGGGGCACCCGCTCAGGTATATTGAGCTTGCACGCTGCCCAGGTTAGCGTCGAAAGGCGCGCCGCGAACCTGGGTCACCCAGAGATATATGCCTGAAGTTTCGCCAGAAGAGTTTCGCGCCGCGCTGGGACGATTCGCCAGCGGGGTGACTATCATCACCGTACCGACCGGCAACGGCGGGGTGCACGGCATGACGGCGAGCGCGTTCTGCTCGGTGTCGCTGCGGCCGCCGCTGGTGCTGGTGTGCGTCGATCACCTGGCTGAGACCTACCTTCATCTAAGGGAGAGGTGCTGCTTTGGCGTCAGCATATTAAGAGAAGATCAGGAGGCGCTGTCAGAGTTCTTCGCTGACCCGGAGCGCAACCCTGACGCAGGCTATCGGCTGGGCATCAGTTATCGCAACATGCGCAGCGGCATGCCGGTGCTGGCCGATGCGCTGGCGCAACTCGATTGCACGGTGGTGGAGTCGCATCCCGCAGGCGACCACAGCATTTTTGTAGGACAGGTAGAAGAGGTGTCGGTGCAAGAGGGCACTCCCCTGCTGTACTTTCGCGGCAGATACAGCATGTCGCTGGATGACGAAAAATCTTAACCACGGATTAACACGGATCAGCACGGGACAGAAGCTATCTCAGTCAGTGGCAGACCTGACTCCCTCAGGGGTTAAAGCCCGCATTTTTTAAAATCTGTACGGCACGGCTGAAGCCGTACCCCTGCTAAACAGATTATGAGATAGCTTGATAGCTTCTGGTCAGGCCTATCTGCAGAGTACTGATCCGCAAGTACCGATGCGTAAGCATCCGTGTTCATCCGTGTCAATCAGTGGTTGCGGTATTCTTGCGTGAGACCATGGCGGAGCTCTCCCAAGGCGACCTGATCTCGCGGGTCCGCGACACACGAGATGGCGAGCCGCTCGCACGCGAGCTGGCGGTTGCGCTGCTTTCGTGCACGGGCGATGCGGAACAGGAGCTGCTGGCTGCGGCGGCCGGGCTCAAAGAGCGCTATCGCCCAGGGGTGGTAACGTACTCGCGCAAGGTCTTCCTTCCGCTGACAAACTTGTGCCGCGACTACTGCGGCTATTGCACCTTCCGTCGCGATGCGGGCGAGGCGGGAGCGCACACCATGACGCCCGAGGAAGTGCTCACGGTGGTGAAGCAGGGAGAGAGACTGGGATGCACCGAAGCTCTTTTCTCGTTGGGCGATAAGCCGGAGATGCTCTTCCCCGAGATGCGCGAGAGGCTGCGCCACTTGGGATATCGCAGTACGCTGCACTATCTGGAGGCCATGTGCGACCTGGTGTTGCGGGAGACGGGCCTGCTGCCACATGCCAACCCTGGCCTATTGAGCGCGCAATGGATCGAGCGGCTACGCCAGACGAATCCCAGCCTGGGGCTGATGCTGGAGTCGACTAGTGAAGCGCTCATGCAAGAAGGCGCGGCGCACGATAACGCTCCCGACAAGTTGCCCGCGCTGCGGCTGAAGACCATCGCCGATGCCGGAAAGCTGGGCGTTCCCTTCACCACCGGGGTCCTGATCGGTATCGGCGAAACGTTGCGTGATCGGGTTAATTCGCTGCTCGCCATCCAGCGCCTGCACCAGGAATACGGCCACATTCAGGAAGTGATCATCCAGAATTTCCGGGCCAAGCCGCGCATTCCGATGGCCCACTGGCCCGAGCCCGACAACGGCGACATGCTGCGCACGCTGGCGGTGGCGCGGCTGATGCTGCAGGACATGAATATTCAGGCGCCGCCGAACCTGACGGAGCACGGTTACGAGCGACTCCTACAGGGTGGGATCAACGATTGGGGTGGGGTTTCGCCGCTTACGCCGGATTACATCAATCCAGAAGCGCCGTGGCCGCATCTGGCCGAACTGGAGTGCCGGACCAACGCTGCTGGTCAAGAGCTTCGGCAGCGGCTGCCGGTGTATCCGGAATTCATTTCCCTGGTGGAAAAGCGCGGCGGACTGCTCGGCGAGCGGCTCGCAGCGATGTCTGACAATATGGGATATACGAGGGCGGCCTAGTGAAGGCCGTCGTCTACACCGGGGGTACTGGGGGCACCAAGCTGGTGCAGGGGCTGCAGCGGCTAGTTGAGCCGGGAGATCTCACGGTGGTCGTCAACACAGGGGACGACATTGAGTGGTGGGGGCTGCACATCTCGCCGGACATCGACTCGGTGCTGTATGGCTTGTCGGGCCTGCTGAGCAGCGACCGCGGCTGGGGCGTGAACGACGATTCCTTCCGTTGCCTGGAGCGCATGAAGCAGCTCGGTGAACCGGCATGGTTCAGCCTCGGCGATCTGGACCTGGCGACGCATCTGACGCGCACTTCCCTGCTGCGGCGAGGCCGCACTTTGACAGAAGCGACGGCAGAGCTTGCCAGGCGAATGGGCATCGTGGCGCGCGTGCTGCCGATGTCGGACGATCGCGTCTCGACCATGTTGCACACGGACAAGGGCGTACTGAGTTTCCAGGAATACTTTGTGCGCGAGCGCCACAGCGTCGAAGTTCATGCGGTCGAATTTGTTGGAGCGGAGAATTCGCATCCCGCACCGGGCGTGCTCGATGCCATCTCCACGGCCGACGCGATTGTCCTGGCGCCGAGCAATCCCATAACCAGCATCGGTCCCATCCTCTCTGTGCCGGGTATTCGCGAAGCGCTGCGGCAAGCGCGCGCGCCGGTCGCTGCCGTGAGTCCGGTGATCGGCGGAGCGGCTGTCTCCGGCCCTGCGGCGGCATTGATGCGCATGCAGGGCCTGCCCAGCACGATCGGGGGCATCGCCAAAGCGTACGAGGATTTTCTGAACATTCTGATTGCCGACGACCACGATCGTGGAGAATCGGCGATCCTGGGAAGCGCAAAGCTGACGGTAGTCTGCGGGAAGACGTTGATGTACTCGTTGCAAGACAAAATCGAGCTGGCGCGGCTGGTTCTGGAATCGGCGGCGCAAGGCAGGCATCCAACAGCGTGACATGCGTGGCATTCTGCTCATCCCGGTAAAAGATCTTTCCAACGCTAAGCAGCGGTTGGGCGCCGCGCTCGACCAGCAGCACCGCTCGCAGTTGGCCGAGGCCATGCTGCGCGACGTGCTCACTGCGGCGTCGGGCGTACGCTCACGAATCGATGTTGCGCTGGTCACGGGAGATGAGCGCGCCAAAGAGATGGCAGCGGAGTTCGGTTTTCTGGTGATCGAGGACACGCACAACGAAAGCGAGACGGCGGCGATCGAGATGGCGACCGCGTGGTGCGAGGCGCAGGGCTACGACACAACCGTGGTCATTCCCGGCGACATTCCGCTGGCGCGCAGCGAGGAGTTGCAGCAGGCGCTCGATGCGGCCCCGGAAGAAGGCATGGTGCTGGCGCCGGCGTATGATCGTCGCGGCAGCAACTGCATTCTGCGGCGGCCGGCGTCGATCATTCCACTGCGCTTTGGTAACGACAGCTTCCTTCCTCACTGCGAAGCCATGCAGCGCACTGGCAAGGCGCTGGTGATTCTCGAATTTGCGGGCATCGGCCTGGACATCGACAATCCTCATGAGCTGGAAATGTTGATGACGCGCCAAGGCGACACCCACGCGCAGCGACTGCTGCGCACATGGCGCCGCAACTCCGAATTCACAGCGGCGCACACGACCTCGGCATGAAAACCCGGAGTCTGCATTCGCAGGCGGGAGAGCTCAGCGCCATTGCGGTGCGCGGTATTGCGGATGTCAGGCCGGGGGATTCGCTCGCCGAACTCGTTCTGGCTGCGGCTACCGGCGGCGACATTGAATTCAGCGCGGGCGACATTCTGGTGCTCAAGCACAAGATCGTATCCAAGGCCGAGGGGCGAATGGTGCGGCTCGATTCGGTGAAGCCCTCGAAGACCGCCGTTGCCGCGGCCCGACGGAACAACGCCGACGCCAGAGTGGTCGAACTCGCATTGCGCGAGGCCAGGCGCGTGCTACGCAACAAGCACGTGCTCATCACCGAGACGCGGCACGGGTTCGTCTGCGCTAACAGTGGAGTCGATGTCTCGAACGTCGATGGCGGCGAGTCGGCAGTGCTGCTGCCCGAAGACCCTGACGCGTCGGCTGCGCGAATTCACCGAAAGTTAAAGAAGCTGACCGGCCTGCACATTCCAGTCATCATCGCGGACAGTTTTGGACGCGCCTGGCGGCAGGGGCTGTGCGATGTTGCGATCGGCGTTGCGGGCATGAAGGCAGTGGTTGATTATCGCGGGCAGCGCGACGATTACGGCTATACGCTGCACGCCACGGAGCACGCGGTGGCCGATGAGGTTGCCGCCATGGCCGGCCTGGTGTGCGGAAAAGGTACCCGCATTCCGGCTTGTATAATCCGGGGTTACAGCCGCGTTGGTTCGGCGGGCAGCGCGCGACAGTTGGTGCGTCCCGCAAAGAAAGACTTGTTTCGCTGAGTTTTCATACCTTCGGGAGTCCGGCCTTATGCACGACCTGAGCTGGTGCCGACAGAGCACGCTTCGTACAACTCGCTGGAGCGATGTTCAAGGCAGCGTCTGTTTTGCAATTCGATCGGCAATTGACAAAGTATTCGACAGCCACAACGGGGCATGCCTGAGCCGGGAAGAATGCCTGCTGCTGGCACACGCGACGGGCGATGACTTGTTTGGACTGGTGGTCGCGGCCAATGAGTTGCGCAGACAACTGGTCGGCGACACCGTTACTTATGTTGTTACGCGCAACATCAACTTCACCAACGTGTGCATTGTGGGGTGCAAGTTCTGCGCGTTTGCGGTCGGGCCCCGGCACGAGACGGCTTACTTCCTTACGTTGGATGAAGTCGCAAACAAGGTGCGCGAAGCGGCGCGCTGGGGAGCGACTGAGGTCTGCATTCAGGGAGGACTACCGCGCGACCTTCCGCCGTTCTACTACCGCGATATTTTGCGGGCGGTAAAGGCGGCGGTGCCCGCCATGCACTGCCACGCCTTCTCGCCGATGGAGATGCTCTACGGGGTGGAGCTGACCGGCATGCCGGTGCGGGAGTACCTGCTAATGCTGAAGGACGCGGGGCTCGATACCCTGCCTGGCACGGCTGCCGAGATTTTGGACGACGATGTTCGCCAGGTGCTTTCGCGCAACAAGCTCAGTGTGGCGGAGTGGCGCGAGATCATCGAGACCGCACACCAGTGCGGCATTCGCAGCACATCGACCATGATGTACGGGCACTCGGAAACGGTGGAGCAGTGGGTAAACCAGCTTCTGCTGCTGCGCGAGATTCAGTCACGCACCGGGGGCTTCACCGAGTTTGTACCGCTGGGATTCATCCATGACAACACCCTGCTGTTCGAGCAAGGGCTGGCGCGCGCCGGCGCCACGCTGGAAGAGCATGTGAAGGTCCACGCCCTGGCACGTCTGATGCTGGCCGGATCGATTGATCATATCCAGGTGTCATGGGTAAAGCTCGGTCGCGAAGTTTCGCAACTTGCGCTGCTGGCCGGCGCCGACGACTACGGGGGCACGCTGTTCGAGGAAAACATCTCCCGATTGGCGGGCGCCAGCTTCGGGCAATACGTTTCCACCGACGAGTTTCAGGAGCGGATTGTGGAGCTCGGCCGGGTGCCGGCACAGCGAAATACGGTCTACACGCGATTCATTTATCCGGAACCGCTGCCGACGGGGAGCGCCGCGTGATCGCCATCGTCGGCGGTACTGGCCCCGAAGGTTCCGGACTGGCGTTGCGATGGACGCGGGCCGGCGAATCGGTCATCATCGGATCGCGCGATGGCGAGCGGGCACGGGCTGCGGCGGCGCAACTTGCAGAGAAGGCCGGAGCTCTGGCCAGCGTTGAAGGCTCCGATAACGCCACCGCGGTGAAGATGTGCGACACCGTGGTGCTCACTGTTCCCTTTGCCGGCCAGGCGGAGCTGCTCAAGCAACTAAAACCTTCCTTTCGCTCCGGCACGGTGTTGATTGACGCGACGGTGCCGCTGGCGACCGCGGTCGGGGGGCGTCCCAGCCGGCTGCTCGGGGTGTGGCAAGGCTCCGCGGCGGAGCAGGCGCAGGAGATCGTGGGCAAGAACGTATCGGTCGCCGCGGCTTTTCATTCGCTGTCCGCCAGCGTGCTGGATGGCGATCAGGATGTGGATTGCGATGTGATCGTGTGCAGCGACGACGATCGAGCGCGGCAAGTGGCGTCTGAGTTGGCGGCCCGAATCCCCGGAGTGCGCGCCATTGATGGCGGGAAGCTGGAGAACGCGCGCATCGTCGAGGCCATGACGGCGCTGCTGATCACGCTGAACATTCGCCATAAGGTCCACGGAGCAGGGTGGCGGGTTACGGGGTTGGGGATCTGACTTGTAGATTGGGCTGACTTGGAGCACAATTCAGCCCCTCGGAGGCTCGGCATGGTCCCTCTGCGCCCGCCAGCCTACCTAGTGGTCCTGGTTCTCAGTGCCGAACAAGCGACGAAACAAGCGGGTGGAGCGCACCTACAGGCGCGCAACAGACAAGCTGCAACTTCATTTGCGCATTAGCGCGAACCCGTCCACTATTCCCAAAAAGCAATACTGCTTCTCGATATTTCTGGTGTAGAGTGTTTGGACTCTTCCCGTCGAAGAGCAAATTCAACAGAAGGAGCCACACTTATGCACACCAATTCTCGCCTATACCCTGCCACCTTCTTGCTGGTGGTTCTACTAGCCAGCACTCTGGCTGGTGCCGGCCAGCGCGACGACAACAATGGCTGCAAGGGCCTCCCTGACCAGAACGCACTTCGTGCCGCGCTGCTTGCGGCGACCGCAGCGGAGACAAGCGGACTCAACAACCAGATGTGGGCAACCATCGTCGATCGCGACGGAATCGTCTGCGCGGTTGCATTTTCCGGCGTCAATCGCGGCGCCCAGTGGCCCGGAAGTCGCGCCATCGCGGCCCAAAAAGCCAACACCGGCAATGCCTTCAGTCTCGACTCCAGTTCGTTCAGCAACGGCTCAGGCCAGCCCAATGGACTCGCGCTCTCGACGGCGAACCTCTTCTCGGCGGTGCAGCCCGGCGGCAGTCTATATGGCTTGCAGCACAGCAATCCGATCGACACCGAGGCAGTTTATGACCAACCCTCATTTTTTTATGGAACCGATAAAGATCCCATGGTCGGCCAAAAGGTCGGTGGGGTGAACGTCTTCGGCGGCGGGCTCGGTCTCTACGCGCCCGGCAAGAAGCTCGTCGGCGGCGTCGGCGTCAGCGGTGACACCTCCTGCGCCGATCACGACATCGCTTGGCGCGTCCGCCACAACCTTGGTCTGGATCACTTGCTGGGCGTTGGCGGCGTGTCGGGTGATGCTCAGCGTCCCGACAATATCGTGTATGACATTACGCCCAATCCCTACGGCGGAACGGGCATCAGCGCCGGCGGTTTTGGCCATCCCCAGTGCATTAACACCGGCGACCCAGCATTGCTTCCGCCGGTCCGGAACTAAACCGCGAAGAGAAAAGCGAGTCCCTGCACTGTTACGCCGACCCCCTGAAGAAAACTGCGGGGAGGTCTCGCTCCTGGCTAAAATCAAGGCCCCCGCACCACAGCGCCACCACGGCGGGGGCTTTTTAAAGTTTATCGATATCGAAACTATCGACCAATCCTTCGCCACACCGCCTGAGCCCGACAACAGAAAGCGCGCCGCCTGCGGCAATCCCCTCCGGCCCCCGGCGGTCCTTGCCCCGGCTTGTCAACCCGAAACAGCCGGTTTTCCCCGATTTTTCCTGTTGCTTGTTTGGGAACCCACCCCGCAGCCGCATAAAAACAGGCCCAGAACGAACCTGTCTGTGGAAAAGCCGCATAAAATAAGGCGAAAATGGCTTTGCGCGCGCTCAAGCTTGGTATACCATACGCTTCAATTGAGCCTAATTCGTTGCTCAAATCTTCAAGGAGGTAGTAACCAATGGCAACAGGCATGACCAAAACTCAGCTCGTGCGGCATATGGCCGAGAAGCATGAGATGAGCAACAAGCAAGTCGCAGCATTCCTCGATGACCTGGCGGAAATCGCGGTCAAGGAAACCAAGAAGAACGGCGTCTTCGTCGTCCCCGGTCTTGGCCGGCTGGTGAAGTCCGCCCGCAAAGCCCGCATGGGCCGCAACCCGCAGACTGGTGAAGCCATCAAGATCCCGGCCAAAACCGTGGTCAAGTTCCGCGTCGCCAAGGCCGCCAAAGACTCCATCGCCCCCAAGAAGTAACGACCCCAGGCATTCCACGCCAAGGCCGGCCGCGTGCCGGCCTTCGGTATTGCACGCGAGCTGCTTGCCGGTGAAAGGGTTCCGCCACCCGTCCCGCGTCTGCCGCGCCGCATCCTGAAAGTTTCCTGAATTTTGTCGTATTCGCATTGTGACCACAGGAAACTTCTGCTATAAAACCCCCATCCATCCTGCAAAAAAATGGCTCACCTTTAGCTGGGGAGCGAATCTGACACTCCAAAGGAGGTTGCAATTGCCCACGCAGACCATCGACGAGTTGAAGAGCTCATTTCGCGGCCAACTGATTCAACGCACTGACCCCGGCTACGACATCGCGCGCAAGCTCTACAACGGCATGATCGACAAGCGACCGCACCTCATCGCACAATGCGCCGATGTGGCGGACGTCATCGCTGCTGTGAAATTCGGCGTCGGCAACAATCTGCTCACCGCCATCCGCGGCGGCGGACACAATGGCGCCGGGCTGGGATCCTGCGATGACGGCCTGGTCATCGACCTGTCGCGCATGAAAGGCATCCGCGTCAATCCCGCCGACAAAAGCGTTCGCGTCGAAGCGGGTTGCCTCTGGGGCGATGTCGATCACGCCACCCACGCCTTTGGCATGGCTGTGCCCTGTGGCTTCATCTCGACCACCGGTGTGGCTGGGCTGACCCTGGGCGGAGGCATCGGCTATCTGAGCCGCCGCTATGGGCTGACCATCGATAACCTGCTCTCCGTCGATATGGTGTTGGCCGACGGCAGCTTCGTCACTGCCGACACAAAACAGAACTCCGAGCTGTTCTGGGCGGTGCGCGGAGGCGGTGGAAACTTCGGCGTAGTCACCTCTTTTGAATTTCGCATGCAGCCGGTCGACACCGTGTGCTTCGGCCCGACCTTCTGGCCGCTGGAAGAAGCCGGTGATGTGCTGAAGGCTTATCGCGAATTCATCAAGAAGGCCCCGGAGACGATCACCGGCTTCTTCGCCTTCCTCGTGGTTCCGCCCGCTCCGATGTTTCCCGAGCAGCTTCACATGAAGAAGGTCTGCGGCATCATATGGTGCTGCACCGGCTCCGAAAAAGAGACGGAAAAGGAAACCAAGGCCATGCGGTCGCTCGGCCATCCTCTGCTCGACCATGTCGGCCCCACGCCTTTCCCCGTGGTGCAGAGCGTCTTTGACGCCCTGTTTGTTCCCGGCCTGCAGTGGTACTGGCGCGCCGACAACTTCACCGAACTGAGCGATGAGGCCATCGCACGCCACCTCGAGCATGGGCCGAAAATTCCCACCATGCTGTCAACCATGCACCTCTACCCGGTGAATGGTGCGCCGCAGCGCGTCGGCAAGAACGACACTGCCTACAGCTTCCGCGAGGCGCTGTTCGCCGAAGTCATCGTCGGCGTCGATCCCGATCCCGCCAACGCGGACAAGATCACCACCTGGTGCAAAGAGTACTGGGAGGCGCTGCACCCCTTCTCGGCGGGCGGCGCATACGTCAACTTCATGATGGACGAAGGCCAGGAGCGCGTACAGGCGACCTATCGCGACAACTACGAGCGCCTGGTGGAGATCAAGAAAAAATACGACCCGAAGAACTTCTTCCGGGTGAATCAAAACGTTCGGCCAAGCTAGCTGCTCTGGCTTGGTAATTCGTGGCGGCCCGGTTGCGGGCGCCTTGGGTGCCAGAGAGTAGAGTAAGAAACCTGGGTTTGCTGTGATGTTCTGACAGAACGGCAGCCAGCCGCTCTCCTCTCGTCCCGGTAAACCCGAGGTTCATCCCCTCCGCACCACCTAAGTTTCATTGACAAGCCGAAGTTCGGGCTTAAGATAGCGCAACCTTTCTTCCGTACGGCAAAGGTTGTCCCCGCAGCCGGGCCCCTTCTACCCAGGTAACTCGCAACCGCGCCGAGTCTCTACGGACTCAATTCTTCCGCGACATTGTCACCCAAGGAGTTAGCCATGACGGACAACGAGAAACAGCCCTCGACCTCTGCCAACGTTCCCGATTTCAAAGACCGGGACTTTCAGGCAGGACTCCAGGCATTGCTGGCTGTGTATCAGCCCATGCTGGAGCGCGATCTCAATCTGGCGAAAAACCCCGACGAACTGCAAAAGCAGGCGCAGGCCGAATCGAACCGCACCTGTGCGCAGGAGTTCGAGGAAGCCTATGCAATGTTCAGCAAGTTCTTAAACGAGGAGACAGCCATACGCCTGCTTCCTCCGCAGGCGCGGGAGCTGCTGGGTCCCATTGATCAGTGGCGATGGTGCTTGCAGCACATTATCTGCTGCCTGGTCTTCGGCTGGCTGGTCTGCCGCTGGCCGCGTAGCTTCCGGGGCTATGCCTTTTATCTGTACGAGTTCTGGAAGTGCGTGCGCCAGGTCATCGGCAATCCGGTGCACGAGCCGCCGACCGAAGTGGAACGCCGCGACTTCGATGTCCTGGTCAAGATACTAGCCAGCGCCTTCAGGCCTTACCTGACCGACCAGCTCGCCACCGTCGAGTATCCGGAAGGTGTTCCGGACGAAATCTTCGCCGGCAAGATCGACTGCTTTATCGATGAGCGCGAAGCCTGCATCATCTTCGAGCGGTTACTCACCACCGAAGCCGCACAGGCATTGCTGGGTGAAGCGGCGTTCAAGGAGCACAGCCGGCAGAAGTTCTTCTGGTTCTGCCGCTGCTGGTGCTTGTGCGCTCTATGCTTCGGCTGTTGTCTGGCCCGAGCGCACAACTTCCGGCAAGTCATTCTGTGCTTGTACAGATACATCCTGTGCCTGCGCGAATGCTTTCGCCCGCTGACCTGTGACCTGACCGGACCCACCGGTTGCGCGACAGAAACTGCCGACCCGCAGTTGGGCGCCTACGTCGTTCCGGTCACGGGCACTGCAGCCGGCCTCAACTTCGATCACTACCTGCTGGAGTGGTCGATCGACAACGTCACCTTCAATACCAGCGATTTCATCTACCCGCCGATACCGCCGGGCAATCCCGGGCCGGGAACGATTGCGGTCAACAACGGGCTGCTGGCCGACTTCAACACCACCTTCAAGAATCCCGGGACCTACTACATCCGGATGACGGTGTTCTCGAACACCCAGGCGAAGCAGCCCTGCTCCATCACCTTCCAGTTGTTCAAGCAGGATGTCCTGATCCGCGGCATCGACAACTACACCACCATGGACACCGGACCGACCGATCCGTTGGCGAAGTTCGTCGAGACCGTGCCCGCTCTGTGCAGCCGGCCGTCCACCGTATCGGAAGTGTCGTTTGGCGAATGCCTGTCGGTGAACGGCGGAGCCTTCGTGGGAGGATGCAACAACATCTCCGTCAAGTCCTACTTCCTGGATTACAAGGCAGGACTGGAGACCGACTGCAACTCGGCGGGCTGGACGAACTTCTGGGAGGTCGACTTCGTCACCCTGGCACAGAACCGGTTCATCAACTGGCGTCTCGGCCTTTCCGATTTGACCGCCCTCTGGGGGCCCGACTGCTTCATCCCATCATTGGCCAGCATTTGCGCCCCCTTCCGCGATCCGCTGCCCAACTCGTTGCTCTATAACCGCTGCTGGCAAAGCAACCTTGGCGGGTGCCAGCTCAACGGCCTGTACACTTTCCGTCTGCGCGCGGTGGATACCAACAACAACCTTTATTGCGATACGCAGAGCCTGTGGATCGACAACAAATATCCTTGCGGCGCCATCCGCATCGACTCGGTACCGAAGTGCGCTGACCTGTTCATCAGCAACTTTGCCCAGCCGCCGGATTGCAGCAACCCCTGGGCGCTGCCATTGTCGGGCATCGCCTTCGATCCGCTGATCGATGAGCTGGCTCTGCCCAATCGACCCAACAACAACTTCGACTTCTACTATGTGCAGATCGAGAAGCAGGGCGGGCCGACCGTCCAGATTCCGATTCCGGGTCCGGACTTCGATCCCCTGAATCCCTGCTTCTACGGCACGTCGCCGGTCGGCGACCCTCTGCACCATTGCAACAACTCGGTCTGCGACCCCAATAACCTGGACCCGGCCGCCGTCTTCGGCAACCTGGCCAGCTTCGACTTGCGGGCGCTTGATCCCATCTGTCGCAGCCAGGTGAAGTGGGGGCCCAATGCCGGCCTGACCATCAACCGGGGAGATTGCTGCGTTTACATCTTCAAGGTCTGGGTCTTCGACCGCACCATCCGTGGCAACTCGCAGCACACGGTGTGGGGCTATGGAGACTGGCCGGTGAAGATCTGCAACGATCTGAAGTCGTGAGTGCATCATTCATGACAAAGGATCGATGGCGGAGCCGGGGCCCTTCGGGGCTTTGGCCCGCGGCAAAACAAGAATGAACGGCTTCGGTCTTTGGGCGCGATTGCTTGTGGCCGTCCTCGCCACCTGGCGGGTCACGCACCTGCTGGCCAACGAGGATGGCCCGGCGGACATAATTGTTAAGTTTCGAAAGTTATTAGGCCAGAGCCTGGCGGGGCAGTTGATGGACTGCTTCAACTGCCTCAGCCTCTGGATTGCCGCTCTGGCCGCGCTCTTTGTTTCGCACCGTCCGGCGGAATGGCTGATGAGTTGGCTGGCCATCTCCGGCGGCGCCTGTTTGCTGGAGCGCTGGGGACGCGAGGCCGTTGTCATCCAACCCCAGCCGGAAACATCAGAAGGAGATTTGGATCATGTGTTGTGGACAGAACCGGGAAGCGCTGAAAGCCAGCCTCTCACCCACCTCGAGAACGAACCAGAACACCGCGACGAGCGGCCAAGCTAATCGTGGCCCCGTTATCTCTCACATGCCGTCGACGCCGGTGACGGTGCCCGGAACCCCGACCGGAGCAAGCTCGACTGTGGGGGCAGGGCCGCGGCAGCCCCTGGCAGCCCATGCTACCGGCCATGCTGCGGTTAGGCTGCGCTACTCAGAGACCTCGCCCATTCATGTGCGTGGCCCGGTCACTGGAAGGATGTATCAGTTCTCAGGGGCAAGGCCGCTGCAGGCGGTCGACGCGCGTGACGCGGCTGCTCTGTTGCAGACGCGCTTCTTTAGCCGCGCCTGACGCGCCTTCCTGACAGGTCTCACACTGGAAGGGATCTAGCGGTTTGCACACCAATAAAAACCGGAGCTCTTCGCGAGCTCCGGTAAACTTCGCAACCAGCAAACCAGAATTACAGCATCAGCTTGCGGCGCAGTACGCCGGCCAAACCCAGCACACCCGAGCCCAGCAGAACCAAGCTGCCCGGTTCCGGAACAGCGGTCTCGGACAGACGAAGCGCGATCTGCGCGCCGCCGAAGCCCGAGAACGTCGGAAGGCCATAGCCGGTGTAGTTGGAGTTGCCGCTTTCCAGCGCCGTCAGCCCGTTGCTGCTGTAGGGGATCGGCGGGAAGATGTAGCCAATGTCGGTATTGGCGTCAGAAATTACGCCAAAGTAGTAGGTCTTCCCGGCTTCCACGGTGTAGTTGACGGGAGACGACACCCACGTCGGGTTCTGAATCGGAGCGATGTTGTTCACCGTGTTCAGGAACTGCAGGTCGTCGTTGGCCTCGTTATAGATGAAAAACTTCAGATCACCACCATTCGGCATGTCGAGATAAAACTCCATGTCAGTGATGGTCTGCGTAGTCTGAACGCTAACCCCCTGGCCGACACCGCTGCCGGGACCGCGGCTGGTGAAGGCGTTAGCTGGGGAAAGGTCGAAGACAATTTGGTCGGCGAAGGCGCTGGTGGCGAAGCAAAGAATCGCCAACATGGCGAGCAGGGCAGCTTTGCGCATAATCTCCTCCTACGTACGTATCGGTTCCGTGTCTGATCGCTGCGGCATACTACATTAAATAGTGTTGAGGGGCCGCAGACTTAGTCGGCGGAAAATCCGCACAGCCGACTTCGAGGTCAAATCATACTGCCCGGTCTGTTCCTGTGCAAGCAAAAAATACAGAAAAAATAGCCTCGGCGGGAAGAATTCACAGTGCCTACCCCCTAAAAGTGCCATAGTATAGCTAAGTTGTTTTTATTTATACATTTACCAGAAGTGTCGAGAGAAAGCGGGCAATTACAGAATTTCTCTCTGTTAGCACCTTAGTGGTATCTAATATGCTCGTTAGTGACGATGTCTGCTCCTCCAGGGCGGTGCCAAAGTGCCAGATTGCGTTGCGTTTGCGCATCGCTTGACGCACCATTATCCTTACCGAATCCTTACCGAAAACAGTTCATTAATGCCGAAACTATACACTCCGCGCGAAGCAGCACAAGTACTAGGCATCAGCTATTCCTCACTCAAGCAGTGGATCTATCGCGGCAAGCTCAAGACCGTGCAAACTCCAGGCGGACATCACCGCGTCCCCGAGTCGGAGGTCGATCGCTTTCTGCCGCGGCTTACGGTCTCGGGCTCCGCGGAAAAGCGGCGCCGGACCTTTCGCCGCATCAGCGGGCGAAATCAATTGGTGGGCCGAATCACCGACATCAAGATCAACGGCCTGCTGGCGCAAGTGACGTTGTCGATCGGAGAGCAGCACATCACCTCCATCATCACCGCCGATGCGGTGCGCGAACTACGCCTGAAGAAGGGCCAGATCGCCGCCGCGCTCATCAAGTCCACCGAAGTGATGATCATCCTTCCCGACTGAATCGACCGATTCGTTTGACAGTAACGGTTTGCTTCGATTTAATCGACTAACCGCGCTTTGTTTCACTGTGGGGATTGGTCGATGCACTCTCTGCGCTTCGGTCCGCCTATCTGTGTGTTGTGCTTCTGCTGTCTGCTGCCGCTGCGGGGTCGGGCACAGGTCTCGGCCAATCTCACCGGGCGCGTCACGGATCCGACCGGGGCTGTGATCTCCGGTGCGACCGTGATTGCGAAGAACCAGGACACCGGATTGACTCGCACGACGCTGACCGATTCCGCCGGCCGCTACGAGTTGACGGTGCTCCCGGTCGGGCGATACGACTTAAGCGCAGCGAAGGCCGGCTTCTCCGAGCGCGTGCGTTCCGGCATCTCGCTGGTGATCGGCCAGGATGCCACCGTGGACTTGAGCCTGGCCGTCGGCAATGTTAACCAGCAGCTCAAGGTGACAGGCAATGCCGCGCTGGTCAATGCAACCACGCAGGACATCTCCGGCCTGATCGGCTACCAGGAGATCAAAGAGTTGCCGCTGAATGGCCGCAGCTTCGACCTGCTGCTCACGCTCAATCCCGGCATCGTCAACTTCACTTCGGAAAAAACGGGCGGCGTCGGCGTCTCCAATTCGACCACCGGCAACAACTTCTCGGTCTCCGGCAATCGTCCGCAGCAAAATCTGTTCCTGCTGAATGGCGTCGAGTTCACCGGCGCGGCGGAGAACAACATGCAGCCCGGCGGACCCAGCCAGAATCTCCTCGGGGTCGGGGCGGTCCGCGAGTTCAATGTTTTGCGCGACAACTACGGCGCGGAGTACGGCAAGCGTCCCGGCGCGCAGGTCACCATCGTCACCCAGTCGGGCAGCAACCAGTATCACGGCTCGGTGTATGAGTACCTGCGCAATAACGCGCTCGATGCTCCCAACTATTTTGATGAGGGCTCGGTCCCGCCTTTTCAGCGTAACCAGTTCGGAGCGGCTTCCGGCGGCCCGATTGTCAAAAACAAGAGCTTCTTCTTTCTGAACTTCGAAGGCTTCATCCAGAACCTGCATCAGACGTCAGTCGCATTCGTGCCCGATATGGCCTCGCGTGCCGCGGCCGCACCCAGTGTTCAACCGTTGCTGAACTTATGGCCGACCCCGTCACCCAGCGATCCCGACTTCAACGGAATCGCCGCCGTCTCCAGCAGCCCGTTGCAGACCATTCGCGAGTACTTCGGCAACGCCCGCTTCGATCAGGTGTTCTCGCCGAAGGACAACTTCTCGGCCATCTACACCATCGACGACGGCAACGACGTCACCGCTACGACGCTCAACCCCTACAGCACCGACATCCTGACGTTGCGCGAGCAGGTGGCGACGCTGGAGGAGACGCACGTCTTTTCGCCGGCGCTGCTGAACACGGCGCGCCTCGGATATTCGCGCGCTGGCTATTTCTTTACCGGCGAGCCGACGCCGGGCACACCGGCCGCCAGCGTTCCTGGTTTTCTGGTGGGACATCCGGTCGGAGCGGTTGTGGTCGGCGGAAGTGCGGCTTCGAATCCGCAGGCACAGTTGGGACTGGCGGGCAGCAACAATGGCAGCAACCTTCACATCGCGCGCAACCTTTATACCTGCCAGGACCAGGTGTCATGGACCAAAGGGCGCCAGCAGTTCGAGTTCGGCGTCTGGCTCCAGCAATTCCAGTCGAACGAAAACATCGCGCTCAGCCAATACGGGCAGGCCACCTTCGCCAGTTTGCAGACCTTTCTGCAGGGCACCCTCGGGTCCTTCCTCTACGATCCGGCGCCGACGGAGTTGAACTGGCGCTCACTCTTCTCTGCCCTGTACGTGCAGGACACGATTCGCGCAACTTCGAAACTCACCCTGACGCTGGGCTTGCGCGCCGAATCCTCAACCGGATGGAACGAGGCGCACGGACGCGCCGCGAATTATGGCTTCACCGACGGCGTGATCTCCAGCCGGCCGCGCATCGCGAGCAGCGCCTTCACCACGAACAACGCGAAGTTCCTTCCTGAGCCGCGCATCGGAGTCGCGTACGCGGTGCATCCGGAAACCGTGATCCACACCGGGTTCGGCATCTATCACGAGTTGCAGGACGCACTCGGCTACCGCATGGACCAGAGTGCTCCCTTCAACCCGGCCTACAGCATTGCTTCTTTACCAGTTTCGCAACTACCGATCGATCCAAAGGCTCCGCCGCCAGAGAAGGCGCTCCTGGTTCCCGGCGGCGTGCAGCCCGATCTGAAGATGCCGACGTTGATCTCGTGGACCGTGGGGATCGAACACCAGGTCACGCCGAATACCACGTTCACGCTGCGCTATGTGGGGTCGCACGGTTATCACGAACTTGTCGGCATTGACGCCAACACGCCGGTTCCGGCCATCTGCCCGGCGTCGCCGTGCCCGGCAACCTACCCCAGCAATTTTCCGGCAGGCCTGGCGGGGACGCCGGTGCCGGCCGGGTCGTTCTACATCCCGGCAGGGACGCCCAAGGCCAACCCCACGCTGGCCAATACCTGGACATGGTTCGGATGGGGCGACAGCCTGTATAACGCGCTGGAGGCCGACTTCAATCGCCGCTTCGCCAACGGCATTGCGCTGCGGGGCGTCTACACCTGGTCAAAGGCTCTCGATGACGGCGATTCGGTAAACGGCACCACCGCCGGCAACGCGCCTGGGCTGGTGTCCAACCCCTATGACATCAAGGCTGACTGGGGCCCGGCAACCTACGATGTTAGAAATATCGGCGTGGTCAGCGTGGTGTACGATCTGCCCTTTGGCGCGGGCAAACGTTACGGCGGCGGCCTTCGCGGCTTGGGCGGAGCGATTGCCGGCGGCTGGAGCATCAACAGTATCCTCACGCTGCAGAGCGGATTTCCCTTCACCGCCCAGCTCAGCTACAACCCGTCGAACAACGGTGACACGCGCAATCCGGTGCGGCCGTTCAACAATCCCAACTTCACCGGCAACCCGATCCTGGGCCCGCCACAGCAGTGGTTCAATCCCAACGTGTTTCTCCAGCCGCCACCGAACAGCGGCTTCTTCGGCAACGCCACGCGCGACAACCTGGTTGGGCCTGGTCTGACAACGTGGGACTTCTCAACCATCAAAGACAGCCATCTGCGCGAGGCCCTGACGCTGCAGTTCCGCGCCGAGATATTCAACCTGACCAACCGCGCGAACTTCAACACGCCCGCGCTAATCACCTTTACGCCGAACGGCGTGTCGGGAACGGCGGGAGCCATCACCAGCACTTCGACCACCGCGCGCCAGGTGCAGTTTGCCCTGAAGCTGCTGTGGTAGGGGGGGCTTTGTTTGCTGCATCACGCCCAGGCATGCGCTTCATCACTGCCAGCGAGCTACTCGGTTGTCATCCTGAGCGAAGTGGCTCCGCCGAAGGCGGAGAACGCAGTCGAAGGACCCCTATCTCTTGCACGACGATCGCTATTACTACGTCTACATTCTGGGCAGCCTGTCAGGCACGTCGTATGTTGGGATGACCGGCAACCTTCGAAACCGCGTCTGGCAGCACAAGCACCACACGTTCGGAGAATTCACGGCAGACTACGGAGTGGATCGCTTGCTCTACTATGAGCGCTATGTGAACGTCTCGCGAGCTATTGGGTGGGAGAAACAACTTAAGGGTTGGCGCCGGGAAAAGAAAATCGGTTTAATCGAAAAAGAGAATTCCGCATGGAAAGACCTTGCCTGTGACTGGTTCCTTACCACAGAATGCCCACTGGCTCAACCGTGAGTGTTGCCCGACAATAGGGGTCCTTCGACTCCTCGTCCGCCGCGGCGGATTCGTCGCTCAGGATGACAGACAAAAGGGGATTGGGAAGAAAGAACCGGCGCGGCTGAAGCCGGCGCCCCTTCAAATCCAACAGGCTTACAAAATCCGACTCCCTTAGAACCTGCCACCGCCGCCGGAATATCGTCTGCCGATATGCGTCACCGAAGCGCGTGATAGGTTGCGCAGACATGAGGTGCAGACGAAGACCACCTTGTTTTCTGCGGTAGCCATGTGTCTGTGCGGTAGACTTATGCGCGAGGCAGACTACGATCTCACCTGTAAGTGCGTCCCTGTGCTCCTTCGCGGGTGTAAGTCCAAAGGAGAAGCAGGAAGTGCCTACCCTGGCGGAACAGCGGCTTCCTTCCGGCCGTTGCCTGTGCAGTCTTCTTACCCCTGGTCGCGACCTCTACCCGTCAGCTCGCAAGCACCGCACTGATCACCACACATCTTCTGGAGGCTTCGATGCTTCACTTTGATACCGGAAATACCGGTTTCATGCTTCTGTGTACCAGCCTGGTCATGCTGATGACGCCGGGCCTGGCATTTTTCTATGGCGGCCTGGTGGGCCGTAAGAACGTCCTGGCCATCATGATCCAAAGCTTCGTCTCGATGGGCTGGACCACCGTGATTTGGTACCTGTATGGATATTCGTTGTGCTTCAGCGGAGACTGGCATGGCATCATCGGCAACCTGAACAATGCCTGCTTGCGCGGCATCACCCTGGATACCCCCTCGCCCAACGTCACGATTCCAGCCTTCGTCTTCGTTGCCTTTCAGATGATGTTCGCCATCATCACGCCGGCGTTGATCTCGGGAGCCTTCGCTAATCGTGTCACCTTCAAGGCCTACATGCTGTTTCTCACCGCGTGGCTGACGTTCGTCTACTTCCCGTTCGTCCACATGGTGTGGGGAGGCGGCTTCCTGCAGCAGTGGGGTGTAAAGGACTTTGCCGGCGGCATCGTGGTGCACAACATTGCCGGCTTCGCGGCCCTGGCGTCGGTGCTCTATGTTGGCAAGCGGCGCGTGCTGGACCGCGGCCCGCACAGCATTCCGCTGGTGGCCCTGGGCGCAGGCCTGCTGTGGTTTGGCTGGTACGGCTTCAATGCCGGCAGTGAGATGTCGGCCAACTCGGTAACAGCAACCGCATTCCTCAATACCGATGTTGCCGCCTCGTTTGCCGCCATGGCCTGGCTGCTGATGGCGTGGATCAATGAGAGGAAGCCGAAGTTCCTCGGCCTGCTGACGGGCGCGGTGGCCGGGCTGGCGACGATCACTCCCGCCGCCGGATATGTGTCGCCCTCGACCGCCGTCATCATCGGCATCATCGCCGGCGTGGTCTGCTACTACGCCGTGGAGATGAAGAACAAGCTGCATTGGGATGACGCGCTGGATGTCTGGGGCGTTCACGGCGTGGGCGGCGCGCTGGGCACGATTCTGCTTGGCGTCTTCGCTACCAAGGCCTTTAATCCCGAGGGCGCGAACGGCCTGCTGTACGGCGATCCGTTCTTCCTGGTGAAGCAGGTGGTGGCCGTGATCTTCTCTTCCGTCTGGGCATTCACATTCACCTACGGCATGCTGCGGATCATCGACATGTTCACCACTGTCAAAGTGGATGACATGGCGCAGGAGATCGGCCTGGACGAGTCGATCCACGGCGAGCATGCCTACGAGACGCTGGAAGTGGAAGAGTTACTGCGCAGCAACGGCAAGGTCCAGACGGCTGAGATCAGGGTTGCTCTCAGCAAAACAGGAGAAGAGCCCAAACTTTGACCCGCAGAAGTGAGCTGTACCGGGGCCAGCCTTCGGGCGACGGATCCTGGTTACGCCGGCAGGGGCGATGATCGCGTCGCCCCTGGCTGTGCCGTGAAGCTGTTTGTTCTGACGCTGACGATGCCGAAGATTGCCGTGGCGCACAATCTTCGACCCACTTCGGCGGTTGCCGGACGAAAGCAATACAAAGAAAGCTACGGCTAAGGCAGGATCACCAGTTCAGGCTTGCTGGTGTTGCCGCTCATGCCGTAGATGGCACCCGAGACGGACGCGCCGGCGTCGTACTTGTAGCATCCCGGAGTTTCTGCCTTGACGGTGACCGGCTTTTCCGACCCGCCCATAATGGGATTGTCCGGAGCGAAGGGAGAATCTCCGCCGAAGGCAACCGTGAAGCCGGTGTTCTTGCGCGTGCTCATCCACACCACAGTCGTACCTTTCTTCACGCAGAAGAACTGATTGGCTTTCGGATCGGTAACGCTCGGCTTGATGTAGGCCCCGCCGCCCTGCTTGCGGATGTCGACTTTGCACGGCTCGGAATCTGAGCCGCAAGTGTTCTGTGCGGTGCACAGGCTCTCCGGCTTCGGTTCGTTACATACGTACTTGTCTCTCTTCTCTGCCTGAACGCCAAGGGCGCACAGCAGCAAGAAGCAGAAAGACATCACAGTCACAACATGGCGCTGCATCTTCATAATGCACTCCTCACAGGAAATGAATTGGTCTAAGACTTCGGTAGGTCGTACTTCGAATCGCTATTCTTTCCCCTTGGTCCAGTCGATGATATTGGTCAGTTGCCAGGGATTCTGATTCAGGTTCCACTCCAGGTTGCCCTCTTTGTTGACGATGAGCTGGGTTGCCGGGAACAAGGTACCGGAGCTTTGCTTCGCATCTTTGTTGTTGATGTCGATCTCGCCGGCAGTCAAGTCGTAGGCCCGCGAGCGGGTGTTCCTGGCGACTTCGCCAAAGGCAATTTTGCGATTGGTGATGAACCGCACTTTGCGGCCATTCTCCGTGGGAAGCGACACGACATAAGACAGACCGAAGCCCGTGGTGCCGGGAAGCCGGATCTGCCCGACGGGCTTCATCTTCTCCAGCGCTTTGGCCAAGCCTTCACTCTGTCCTTTTTGGAAGGCCTCGACCAGCGCCTGCCGGTCTTCGGGCGTCGAGTACTGCGTAATGTTCAGCTTGATGTTGATGATCTTTCCCATCTGCGTACTGGTACCACGTGCCGTGGCGTCGATGGTTTCGATCTGTCCGGCAGCAAAGACGGGAAACGCCAATGTAATTGCAGCGATCGTGGCGAGCAGATAATTTGCCGCCCTCGCAAACCTGAATGGGTGGGACATATTACCTCCTGAGTTGGCAGTTATATACGAGCCGCATGAAATAGCAAATGCTTTCTTACGGGAGAGCGCCAGCCCGGGCCTTTCACGTTTCGGCGGCGGCCTCCCGATTCCTGCGCTCAACCGCCCTGTCTGTGACGGAAATCACAGCCGGGCGTGCACCCGCCGATGACAATGGAACCCGAGCGTTCTGAGTGAGCTGGACACCTCCGGCTCGTGCGTACGTGTTTCCCGATTGAGGTCAATTCATGGATAGCGCAGCACTACTCATTCACCGTTTGCAGTTTGCCTTTACGGTGACCTACCACTATTTGTTCCCGCAGCTCACCATGGGACTGGCGCTGCTCATTGTGGTGCTGAAGACGATTGCCCTGCGCAGTCACGACGAGGCCTACGACCGCGCTGCCCGCTTCTGGGCCAGGATCTTCGGCATTAATTTTGTCATGGGAGTTATTACCGGCATCCCGATGGAATTTCAGTTCGGCACCAACTGGTCGCACTTCTCGCAATTCGCCGGTGGCGTGATCGGCCAGACGCTGGCCATGGAAGGCCTGTTCGCCTTCTTCCTCGAATCGACATTTCTCGGCCTCTTCTTATATGGCGAAAAACGGCTGAGCAAAGGCATGCACTGGTTCTGCGCCTTCATGGTCTTCTTCGGATCGTGGCTCAGCGGTTACTTCATCGTCGCCACCGACGCCTGGATGCAGAACCCTGTGGGCTATCAGAAGATGGCCAACGGCAACGTGCAGCTCAGCAGCTTCTGGGAGCTGCTGCTCAATCCCTGGGCGCTGGTGCAGTATGCCCACAACATGAGCGGCGCAGCCATTACCGGCGCGTTTGCGATGGCGGCGGTCGGCGCCTTCTACCTGCTGACCCGGCAGCACATCGAGCAGGGCCGCATCTACGTGCGCACCGGCGTGATCGCCGGGCTCATTTTCAGCCTGGTGCAACTGTTCCCCACCGGCGACGCCGCAGGAAGGATGGTGGCGCAGAAGCAGCCGATAGCACTGGCCGCGATGGAGATGCTGTTCAACACCCAGGAGGGCGCGCCGCTGGTCATCATCGGCCAGCCCAACATGGTCACCCAGACTATCGACAACGGCATCCACATCCCGAGAATGCTGAGCTTCCTCACCTATCGCCGCTGGAATGCGGAGGTCAAGGGGCTGAACGAGGTTCCGCAGGAGGACTGGCCGCAGAACATTCCTCTTCTTTATTACTCGTATCACATCATGGTCGGGCTGGGGACGATGTTCATCGCCATCATGGTGATCTCGGCCTTCCTCTTATGGCGCGGAGCACTGTTCGATGCGCGCTGGATGCTCTGGATCCTGCTGCTGGCCGTGCCCTTCCCCTACATCGCCAACACCGCAGGATGGATGAGCGCCGAGCTGGGGCGACAGCCGTGGGTTGTCTACGGACTGATGCGTACGGTCGATGGCTATTCCAAGATGGTGTCGGCCGGCAACGGCTGGTTCACCTTCCTGGGATTCGCCGGCATGTATACCGTGCTGTCGATCCTCTTTGTCTTTCTCATAACCCGTGAAATCGACCATGGCCCTGAACCGGCAGCAGAAAAGCCGAAGTTAGTTCCCATGAGTACGGCGGAGGTGAGATAGCCATGGCAACGATATGGTTCATGATCGTCGCGGTCATGGTGGCCGCCTATGTTCTGCTTGACGGCTTTGATCTGGGCGCGGGCGCGGTGCACCTGCTCATCGCCAAGACCGATGTCGAGCGGCGCACCATTCTGCGCGCCATCGGCCCGGTGTGGGACGGCAACGAAGTCTGGCTTCTCGCCGCTGGAGGCACTTTGTACTTCGCCTTCCCGCTGCTCTACGCGTCGAGTTTCAGCGGCTTTTATCTTCCGCTAATGATGGTGCTGTGGCTGCTGATGCTGCGCGCCATCGGCATCGAATTTCGCACCCATCTTCAGGAGCCGATCTGGAAAGGCTTCTTCGACGTCATCTTCTCGGTGTCGAGTATTCTGCTGGCCATCTTTTTCGGCGCAGCGCTGGGCAACGTGGTGCGCGGCGTGCCGCTAACGCCCGACGGATACTTCTTCGAGCCGCTGTGGACCAACTGGCTGGTCGGCAAAGTAAACGGCATCCTCGACTGGTACACCGTGCTCTGTGGCGTGGTCGCCCTGGTGACGCTCACGGCACACGGCTGCCTCTACCTGGCGATGAAAACGGAGGGCGCTCTCAACCAGCGTGCCCATGCTGTAGCCTTCGCACTATGGCCGGTGCAGGTGATTGTCACCGGCGCCAGCCTGATTGCCACGCTGTATGTTCAGCCTCTCACCCTGCATAACTACTTCAAGTGGCCGATCGGGTTCGTCATTCCGGTGGTGGTCGTCGTCAGCCTGCTCTACATGTTCTTCGCGCTGAAAAAAGGAAACGATACAGGGGCGTTCTTCGGCTCCTGCGGATACATTGTCGGCATGCTGGTAGGAGCAGCGTTCGCACTCTATCCCATGGTGCTGCCGGCGAGCACCGACCCGGCCTTCAGCCTCACCATCGAAAACACCAAGGCCGGCGAGCATGGGCTGGCCGTCGGGCTTGTGTGGTGGAGTATCGGCATGATCTTCGCCATCGCCTACTTCGTCTTCATCTTCCGCATGTTTAAGGGGAAGGTAAGGCTGGAGGAAGGCGGGGAGCATGGGTATTGAAGAAGCAAGAAGCAAGAACAATTAGCAATTAGCAATTAGCGATTAGCGATTAGCGATTAGCAGCCGGATGGCTGCGGTCGGGCAGGCGCACATCAGTTCGGTGGTGGGTGCGGAAGGGGCGACGAAAGAATTGGTCGGGACGGGCAGATTTGAACTGCCGACCCCTCGCACCCCAAGCGAGTGCTCTACCAGGCTGAGCCACGTCCCGATTCCACGGAGAGAGATTCGGCTGTCATCACAGCCGATGGGGTTTGGAACCAGAGACAGTTTATCACCAGAAGAGGGAGCTGCGTGTAATGCTGTCCGCCGTCCGGCCATCGCCTGACGCGGGTTCCCGGCTCGATCAGGCCAGAAAGCCCTGCGCGACCGGTTGCCTGCCAGCCGCCCCTTCACTTCCGCGAAATCTGTTAGCCTTCCGGCATCGCGGTCAGCCGATTTGCACTCCAAGAAACTGATGGACTCAAGCCACCCCTATTCGTGCGAGAACGTGATCGCTGTAGCCGACGAACCCCACCATCATCTGGTAGTGGCGAATGAGGTGGTTCGGGCGTATGCGGTCGAAATCGCTCCCCACGTGGCCACTCTCTGCCACCTGCACAGGCTGCCGTATCTTCTGTATGTGGCGGGTGAGGCAGAGATCATCAGCGCGCCGCGCAATCGCGAGCCTGAACGGCATCATTACCCTTCCGACTACTGTGAGTTTGCTCCCGCAGGCCTGGAACATGTGGTGGAGAACCTGGCCGAGACGCCGTTCCGCAACCTGCTGTTCGAGGTGTTGCCGGCGACCGGGAAGCTGCATCGCATAGGGCTGGGCTTCAGCAATGTTGCAGGCGTACACATCGCGAAGCTGTACTCCGGCGAAGCGATCTGTGCGGAGTTGATTACGCTCGGCTCCGGCTCGCAGACCGAGATTGCCGGCCCCGCGGTTATCGCCTCGCCGTATGAAGAGGCCTGCGAATCGATCTCGCCCAGCCAGGGGAAGAGCAGCCTGAAACATTTTCGGGACCTGCAATATCTGCCGGAGGGCGCCAGCACGCTATTGCGCTGCGAGCTGGGAGTACCGGCCCGAGTGCTGGCGGTCACCCTTGGGTGCCGGTAAACGGCCGCGCCCGAAATCGTTCCTGAGGCGCGTTTCCGACGACCGCGAGCGAAGAATGATGCCTGCCCGGAACCGCGGCGAGCTAAAACGGGCGGCACTCGTGCGACAATCTAAAGCTATGCACAAATTTTGTTCCGCACTTCCCTGCCTCGGTATCGCTGTTTTGCTTTCGACCGGTGCGCTGGCCCAGCAACCTTCCACCGCAACCAAGCCCGCCCCAGCAGCCAGTTCTCCTTCTGCGAGCGGCGCACAGTCTTCACCGTTCACCACGGACAAGCAAAAGCAAAGCTACGCCATCGGTATGAACATCGGGCACAGCATGAAGAGTGACGGCCTGGACCTGGATCCCAACGTGGTGGCGCAGGGGGTGAAAGATTCACTGAGCGGCGCCAAGAGTCAGATGGGCGACGAGGAAATGAAGGAGGCGATGACCAAGCTGCGCACGGAGGTGATCGCCCACAAGCAGGAAGAGATGCAGCGTGCAGGCGAGGCCAACAAGAAAGCGGGCGAGCAGTTCCTGGCGGCGAACAAGACCAAGGAAGGCGTGGTCACTTTGCCCAGCGGCCTGCAGTACAAAATTGTGAAAGCGGGCACCGGTCCTAAGCCAGTCGCCGGCGATACCGTGGAGTGCAACTATCGCGGGACCCTGATCGACGGCACCGAGTTCGACAGCTCGGAGAAGCACGGCGGGCCGGCAAGCTTGACCGTAGGCCAGGTCATCAAAGGCTGGAATGAGGCGCTGCAACTGATGCCGGTCGGATCCAAGTGGGAGCTCTACATTCCTCCTGACCTTGGCTACGGCAGCACCGGCGCCGGTAATGTGATCGGCCCCGACTCGACGCTGATCTTCGACGTCGAGCTGCTCTCGATCAAGGGCAAGTAGATTGTCAAGATTGGGCGTCCCATCCTGCTTCGTAGTGAGTGAGGATGGGGCGGTTTGGCGCTGGTTGGTTAACGCCCACACCTGGGACGCGTCCAATCCGGGTCTGCCTTTGCGTTGGCGACAATCGCCAGCTCTCTGTCTTACAATCCGTTTGGTGATGCGCGTTGCTTCCGGGCTATTGATTTTCTCGCTGCTGGCCGCCTCCATGCTGGCACAGCAACCCGTGAGCACGCCCGCACAAAGCAGTTCGCCATCGCCGCCGGAAGCCCAAGCGGTTACAAATCAGCCTTCCGATGCCAAGCCTGCCGAGACGGTGATCCTCACTCCCGAATCACCCAAGGACGTGGCGGACGCCAAACGGGCCTTCGAACTGGGAGTGAAGCTGAAAAACTCGGGCAAGCTGGAAGATGCCTTCGACAGGTTCGAGGAGGCAGCGCAGTTGAATCCGCGCGACGTGGATTACGTCACTGCCCGCGAGATTACGCGCGAAGAATTGGCGATGGACGCCATCCGCCGCGGCAACCAGGCGCTCAGCGAACATAAGGAAATTGTCGCCATGGCGGAATTTCGCCGGGCGTTGCAGTTCGACCCGCAGAATCAGTTTGCGGTGCAGCGGCTGAAGGAATCGGTCTGGCGCAACCCTTCGCAAGACGAGAAGCTGCGCATCGCCGACAGCTCAGACGAGATCCTGCTTCAGCCCAGCGCGTCGCATCACGACTTCCACTTTCGCGGCGATGCCCGTTCGTTGATGACGGCGATTGGCAAGGCCTACGGCATAACGGTGGAATTCGATGATTCGGTGAAGAGCATTCACACCCGCTTCGACATCGAAGATGTCAACTTCGCAACTGCGATGGAGGCGGCCACCAGCGTCAGCAAGACCTTTTGGGTAGCACTTGCGCCGAAGATGATCCTGGTGCTCGCCGACACCGCCCAGAACCGCACTAACTTCCAGCGGATGTCGATCCGGACCTTCTATCTACCGGACGTGCTGACGCCGCAGGACCTGGTAGAGCTGGTCAACCTGCTGCGCATCGTGCTGGAGTTGCGCTTCATTCAGCCAGACCAGCTCCAGTCTGCCATCATTATCCGTGCGCCTCAACCGGTGCTGGCGGCCGCAACGCAGTTGCTGGAGAACCTGGTGCAGGCGCGACCAGAGGTGCTGCTTGACGTGCGCGTGTATCAGATCAGCCAGAGTTTGCTGCGACAGCTTGGCGCGAATCTGCCGACGCAGTTCACGTTGTTCAACATCAGTCCGCAACTGATCGCGGGGCTTGGGGTGGGAGCGCAGGACCTGATCAATCAGCTCATCGCCTCGGGTGGAATCAACCAGGCGAACTCGACGGCGATTCAGGCGCTGCTCGGGCAACTGGCGCAGAATTCCGGCGCTAACTCCCTGCTGAACATGCAACCGTTTGCCACGTTCGGCGGCGGGCTGACGTTCATGGGCCTGAACGCCCAGCCCGCGGGGGTGGGCTTAACTTTTAACCTGAATACCTCGGACGTGAAGAACCTGGAGAATGCGCAGTTGCGCGCCTCCCAGAACCAGCTAACCACCCTGCTGGTCGGGGAGCGCTACCCCATCGTGAATGCCACGTTCTCGCCGATCTACAACACGCAGGCCATCGCGAACGTGATTGGCAACGGCAGCTACATCGCACCGGTGCCATCGGTAAGCTACGAAGACCTGGGCTTGAGCCTGAAGGCTACTCCGGTGGTGCACATCGACTCCACCGTCAGCATGAAGCTGGAACTGCAACTGCGCTCCCTGGGGGCAAGTTCGGTGAACGGCATTCCCATCATCAATAACCGGCAGTACTCCGGCAGCATCACTGTACCCTCGGGAGAGTCGAGTGTGATCGGGGGCATTATTTCCGAGGAGGACCAGAAGATGGTGAATGGCTGGCCGTTCCTCAGCCGGGTACCAGGACTAAGCTATGCTCCTTCCGAGCACACCAAGAACGTGAACAATGTCGACCTGCTGATCGTCATTACCCCACACATTCTGCGCCTGCCGGTGCAGGAGTCGGTCGCAATCACTCTGCCGATGGGGTATTAGGGGCTGGGAGTGATTAGCAATTAGCAATTAGCGATTGGCATTTAACACTTGGCGACTGGCAGTTAGCCGTTAGGTAAGAAGCTAGTATCCATAGACTTGTTTACGAGCTTGTGTCGGGGTGGATGATTCAAAGTCTCTTCCCCTCAGGTGCTAAAGCAACACATTTGTTAAGCTCTGTTTGTCACGGCTGAAGCCGGGCCCTTTTAAAACAGATTTATGCGGTGGCATGTCAACAGAGGCAGATAGCTTGTAGTTAGTAAATGCTAAATGCTAATTGCTAAATGCTAATTGCTAATTGCTAATTACTAATTACTTCAGATCATAATCCACCATGGCCTTGACGGCTTCATAGGGCGTGCTGAGGAAGTTGGAGACTTTGCGCCCGTCGATGAAGAAGGTCGGTGTGCTGGTAACGTTCAGCTTGTCGCCCAGCTTGATGGATTCGCGGACCCGCTTCTCAGTGTCGGGATTGGCCACGCAGGCACTGACGGCGGCAGGGTCGCCACCGGAATCCTTGACGAAACCCTTCAGCTTCTCCTCGACGTTCTGTTCATTGATTTCGCTCTGATGGTCGTAGGTAGTGCCGATGAACTTCCACACCGCATTATTGTTCTGATGGCCCAGGCAGTCGACATACTTGGCCGCCAGCAAGGACCACTTGTGGATATGCTCGAGGGGGAAGTTCTGGAAGATGAGCCTGGCCTTGGGTTCTTCGCTCATCAGCTTGTTCAGGTTCTCCTGCGCCTTCTTGCAGGCAGGACATTCCAAGTCGCCGAATTCAACGATGGTGACCTTGGCATCGGTCGCACCGCGCACCGGGCCATTAGCGTTCTTCAACTCGGCCCGAGTGGCGGCGAAGGGGTCGGCGCCAAAGGGCACCAGTTCTCCGGAAAAGGCATAGTGCTCGTCAGGGGTGACGTAGATGCGCTGTACCGCCTGGCCATCGGGCGTGTTGAAGACCACTGTGACCTCGGAGATGCTCGGCGCCTCCGACGGCTTGATGCTCACGACCCGCCACGCCAGGTTGTCGTTCCAGCCAAACATATGCTTCAGGAACTCGTTAACCGTGGTTTCGTTGGGCAGATTGGTGGAGGAATCGGTCTTGGTTTGAGTTTGAGCAATGACGGCCAATCCGGCAAACAGAAGACTAATGACGATGACAACACGCGAGACGAATTTCATCTATACCTTTCACGACTGATAAATTTGCGAACTATCCATCCGTTTTCGCGGCGATGGGGTAGCGCCGCCCGAAGCCGAAGGCCTTCTCCGTAATCTTCAACCCCGGCGCCGCCTGTGCACGCTTGTACTCGGCGCGATCGACCATGCGAGCGATGCTGCGCACCAGGTGCGGATCGTAGCCATGTTCCTGCGCGATCTGCTGCGGCGACTTGTTGTCCTCTACGTAATCGACAAGCACGGTGTCCAGTATCTCGTAGGGTGGAAGCGAGTCGCTGTCTTTCTGCCCGGCGCGCAGCTCTGCCGACGGCGGCTTCTCAATCGTCGACTCCGGGATTCGTTCCCCATCGCGATTGACGTAGTGCGCCAGCCGATAGACCAGGGTCTTGGGCACGTCGGAGATTGCCGCCAGGCCCCCACACATGTCTCCGTATAGCGTACAGTAACCTACACCCAGCTCGGACTTGTTGCCGGTCGTAAGCACCATCGAGCCAAGCTTGTTGGAAAGCGCCATGACCAGCGATCCGCGAATGCGCGCCTGAATATTTTCTTCCGCTACGCCGGGCGGGCGGTTCCCGAATGCGGCCTCGAGCCCGGCGAGGTACGAGGCGAAGATGTCGTCGATTCGAATCATCTCGCACTGGATGCCCAGATTGTTTGCCAGTGCCAAGGCATCTTCGATGCTGCCTCGCGAAGAGTACGGCCCCGGCATGGCAACGCCCATGACGTTCTGCGCGCCCAGGGCATCGACCGCGATGCAGGCAGTCAGCGCCGAATCGATACCGCCACTCAGCCCGAGCACCACCTGTTTGAAACCGCATTTGCGTACGTAGTCGCGCGTGCCCAGCACCAGCGCGGCATAGGCGCTTCCCTCCTCACTCTCGTCGCGCTCGTGCCTGGTGCCATCGAGTGAAACCGTGTCGAAGAAGATCAGGTCCTCCTCGAACGATTTGGCCTGCGCAATGAGGTTGCCGTCGGGACCCAGGACCAGGCTGGAGCCGTCGAACACCAGGCTGTCGTTGCCGCCCACCTGATTCACCATAGCGACCGGCAGCTTGTATTCACAGGCGATCGCGGCCAGCATGTTACGGCGCAGCTCGCGCTTGGAGAGGTAAAACGGTGAAGCGGAAATGTTCAGCAGCACCTGCCCGCCGGCGCGCATGAGATCTTCGACCGGGTCGACGCCATAGAGGCGGCGGTCCCAGAAGTTCTTGTCGTTCCAGGCGTCTTCGCAAATGGTGAGCGCTATCTGCTGGTTGTGAAGGGGGAAGAGCCGCTGCGAATCGGCAGGCGCGAAGTTGCGCATCTCGTCGAATACGTCGTAGGTCGGCAGCAGTCGCTTCGACTGGATGAATGCGACCTTACCGTCGCGCAGCAAGGCTGCAGAATTGTGGACGGATTTTCCGGTTCCGTTGTGTGTCGGGGTAACCAGACCGGCAATCACCGCAACGCCTTCGGTCTTGCGGGCAATCTCCTCGGCGGTTTCGCGATTGCGCTCCACGAACCAGGGACGTTCCACCAGATCGCGCGGCGGATAGCCGCAAATCGAAAGCTCGGGAAACAACACCAGCTCGGCTCCACCCTGGCGGGCGCGAGTGGCGTATTCAATGATCTTGGCGGAATTTCCGGCGAAATCGCCGATGATGGTATTGATCTGCCCGAGTGCAATCCTCACACTAGAAGTGTAAAGGCGGGGAGGCGGGCGCGCCAAACTGCAAACCGTGCGCTCTTCGCCTTTCGCTGTTCGCCGGAGGAACAGGATCCTTGGCTCTGCACTTGCCGTTGGTACCGCCCGGGTTTCCCTGATTCTGAGAGCAGGAGCTTGCGTCCTCCGCGTGCTCGATCTACTTCCAACCCGCGCTTACCCGCGGAGATCGACGGTTCGTATTTCGCCCATAGGATGAAGAACCAAGAGAGTCCGGCAAAAGGCGAACGGCGAACAGCCCTACTTCAGATGGATCGCCTCTTCCCCCAACTGCTCGTTGATTAGTCGCCCCACAAGCTGCTTGATGGTCTCGCCGCTCTTGGCCAGTTGGAAGTCCTGCTTGGGCTCCGACCAATCGAGCTTGAAGCTGGTCGACAGCGCTGAAATCCAGACCTGGCGGGCGGCAGCGTTGGGCGAGATGATGAACTTTGCAGGCGGATCCTCAAAGGCAATGTGCAATGCGCCGGCGTTTTCCTCGACCTCGAAATCGGCTTCGCCCTCGGCCTCGTAGAGGCTGCGCTTCAAGGCTTCAAGACTTGTGTCGGAATGGCGGCGGAAATCCTGTTCGTCCATCGCTTGATTATATTCAGACCGCAAAGGCAAAGCTGGCGTGTGGATCAGCCTGCCAGGGTAATTCTGTCCCAAGGTTACCGGCTTGTAAAAATTTCGAAACCGAACAACTTTCGACCAGCCCGCCCATCGCGTCTGCGTTAGACTCGTGCGAACCTTCTGGAGGTGACCCTTATGCGCCCCGGCGCAGCCATGGTCTGCACGCTGCTTCTTCCCCTATTGTTGCTGACCAGCCTGGCCGCGCAGAAGCGCATCGGCGCTGCGGCTGAGCCGATCAATGTGATGACCTATCACGACGACAGCATGCGCACCGGGCTGATGCAACTGGAGACGGTGTTGACCCTGGCGAACGTGAATTCAGCCAGCTTTGGCAAGGTCAATTTTCTCCCGACCGATGGCAAAGTCGACGCCGAGCCACTGTATGTCTCCAACGTCACCATCAACGGCGTGATCCACAATGTACTTTATGTGGTGAGCGAGCACGACAGCATCTACGCCTTCGATGCCGACACCGGCACGCAACTTTGGAAGACCACGGCGCTGCTGCAAGGCGAAACCACCAGTGAAGCTGTGTTTGGTTGCAGCCAGATTTCTCCGGAAATAGGAATTACCAATACGCCGGTGATCGACCGCAACAAGGGATCGAACGGCGCCATGTATTTGGTGGCGATGTCGAAGGACGCAAACGGGGCATACCACCAGCGCCTGCATGCGGTCGACATAGTCACTGGGGCTGAGCTGTTTAGCGGGCCGGTCGAAATCCAGGCCCAGTATCCGGGCAACGGCGATAACCACCAGAACGGATTCGTAGTCTTCGATCCAAAGTATTACGCCGAGCGGGCCGGACTACTCGAGGTCAGCGGCAATATCTATGTTGCGTTCACGTCGCACTGCGATCACCGGCCCTACACGGGCTGGATGATGCAGTACAGTGCCTCGACGCTGCAGCAGCTTTCCGTTCTGAATTTCACACCCAACGGATACGGCGGCGCGATTTGGCAGGCAGGCGCTGGGATCGCCGCCGACAGCCAAGGCAACATCTACTTGCTCGATGCCAATGGCATCTTCGACACTACGCTTGACGGCAACGGGTTCCCGATCAACGGTGACTACGGCAATGCCATGCTCAAGGTGTCAACGAATGGGCCGCTTACGGTAACGGACTACTTCAACACCTACAACACTGTGCAGGAGTCAAACGCCGACATCGATCTCGGCTCCGGCGGTGCGCTGGTGCTGCCTGATATTTCGGCTTCGCTCAACAAGCGGGTCCACCTGGTCATAGGAGCGGGCAAGGATGGGAACATCTACGTTGCCAATCGCGACAACATGGGCAAGTGGAACCCGAACAATAACAACAACGTTTATCAGCAGGTCACGGGCGCCCTCCCGAACGGCGCCTGGTCGATGCCAGCCTATTTTCACAATACGGTCTATTTTGGCGGAACGAACGACTACATAAAAGCATTTCCCTTCGTGAACGGCAAGCTCGCCTCTTCGCCCAGCAGCCGGACGAGTACGACGTTCACCTATCCCGGCGCAACGCCCAGCGTTTCGGCCAACTTCGCCAAGAACGGCATACTTTGGGCTGTCGATAACAGGTCAACCGCAGTGCTGCACGCCTACAATGCGCTGGACCTGACACAGGAGCTTTATAATAGCAGCCAGCAGGGATCGCGCGATCAGTTCGGCCCGGGCAACAAGTTCATCACGCCCATGATCGCCAACGGCAGAGTCTATGTGGGCACGCAAACCGGCGTGGCGGTGTTCGGATTACTGTAATAGCAATCAGCCGCCAGAGTAGTTTAGAAGGCCTGAGCCCACGCTGGATCCTGAAATAAAGATTGGTGCCCTGCTCCTTAAAGAAGGCACGACATGATTTGCCAGATCAGGAGCTCGTTAATTGCCAGTATTTGTAAAATATAGCACTTATTTATAAAAGTCGAAAATCTGCCACGAGGGCGCAGCTCTTGAATTTATAGTCACATCCGTAGGTTACTGGTTCTAAACCATTTACGAAAACACGATCTCAAAAGTAAGGATCTCCGAAAACGACTTATTGCTTGACAGCAAGCTTGCAAGTAGCGTTACAATATACCGTTTAATCTCCTCGTAATCAGCTGATCAAAACTCAAATTAAAGGTAGCCCCTCGCTGCAGACCGGACAAGGGGATCAAGCACGATGGGTGGGGAACGGGGTCTAAAAAGTTACTTCCAAACAAGGCGTTTTTTTCTCTGCCCTGAATCGCGAACCGTGATCGAAGTCGCAGCCCAAGCGTTACGGTAGGTGCGTTTTTTCGGCGTTTCGGAATGCCAAAATGGAAACCCGGGTTAAGATTCGACGCCGTCTGGATCATCGTTCGTCGACTTCGGCCCTTTCAGTTTCTCCAGGAGGTGTGTCGTGGTGCGTATGTTTCGTGTAGCAATCGCAACCCTGTTCGTAGTGAGCATGCTTGCTGTCGGGAGTTTGGCCACTACGAAATTGCCTAGTTCGGTGACCATCACCCTTTCGCCAAGTGTCAACAGTCCACAGTTTCTGGGCACGAACGTTGTCTGGACGGCCACTGTGCATAATGGGCTCCAGGGACACGCCTACGATTATCGCTTTGCGGTTGCTTTCAACAACCGAATTCAGATTGTGAGGGATTTCAATCTACCCAACTCATTTACCTGGGTACCCTACACGGTAGAAGGCACATACCAAGTCATTGTGACTGTGCGTGACATCACACGACTGCCCCACATTGTTTACGCGCCGGTTTCGGTACAATACGTCATTTTGCCTTGGGTGACCGCGCCCGGCGGATCGGCTGTACATCCAACGTCTCATCCCTTGGTGGCGTTGTTTAGTGGCCCACCATGCCAATCGGGCCATTCCCTGCTAGTGCGGTTTAGCCAGGCAGGTTCGAATGTCTCGAGTACAACGAATTCAGTGCCGTGCTCGCAGAGCAGCGCCAACTTCTATGTCGCTGGAATGTTGCCTTCAACACAATACATGATGCATTGGGAAGAAATCGGCCCGAATTTCTTCGCTAAGGGGCCGGATCTGCCATTCACCACGGGCCCGTTGCCAGCCAACTTTCCAACCACCCACTTTCAGGTGAATGTTCCTCCTACACAGCATGATGCCGAGTTTCCTGTGGTCCTGTTTGGGCTCTTTCCCAATGATGCAATGCACCGGTTCTGGCCGACTGCAACGGATTTGTCAGGAAATGTGGTTTGGTACTTTCCCAAAACTATATGGTCGACTCGCATGGACGCCGGGGGTGGCCTGTTCGCTTTTCCAGATGACCTGACGTTTGCCAAATATGACTTAGCAGGTAATGAAGTTCTGGAAACCAACGTCAGAAGACTTAATGAGCAGTTGGTGGCCCTGGGTTATCCGATTATGGATGATTTCAATGTGCATGAAACCCGTCGTCTACCCAATGGCAACTTTCTCCTGCTGGGTGCAAATGATCTCGTGTCGACCGATCACCAGGGAGGAACGAAAGATCATCCCGTCGACATCCTCGGCGACATGATCCTAGTCCTGGATCCTAATCTGCAGTTACTATGGGCCTGGGACTCGTTTGCACACGAGGACCTTGACCGAATGGCTACCTTGGATGATACCTGCCAGCAAGGTGCGGGCGGCTGTCCCAGATTTAACCAGAACTTTTCCCAGGCCAATGACTGGTTGCACACTAACTCGGCTCAGTTGACAAACGACGGCAACATTATCCTGTCGCAACGTGCCCAGGACTTTGTAATAAAGGTGAATTACCAGAACGGTCAGGGAGACGGCAAGATCCTCTGGAGGATGGGTCCATACGGTGACTTCACCATCCTGAATCCACCGAAGGACAGTTGTGGCGACCCCAACGTTTTTCCCTGGTTCACGCATCAACACGATGCGACGTTTCAAGCCCAAGCCAGGCTCGGAATGGGCGTTATGACGATTTTCGATGACGGGAATCTGCGCTATGTACAATGTGGCGGCAACCAGAACAGCCGCGGTTTGGTGATGCTGGTAAGCGAGCCGAACCGGACGGTCTATCTCATGACCGAGGCGGACCTTGGTGCTTACTCCGTGGCTTTGGGCAGTGCCGACATGCTGGTCGCTTCCGATGGCATTTACGCCAGTTTTGGCAACGGGCTACTTAAGTACAACAACAATGAAGCCTCACAATCGACGGAGGTCGATCTCAGCGGCAAGATTGTGTATGAATTGCAGTCGAATGATTCCTACTCTTACCGGACGTATAGAATGAGGAATCTCTACACCCCCACAACGCCGTAGGGTAATTGCTGCAAGTGAGGCGAAAGGTCACAGGAGGCTTATGGTTTCGGGATTTCGGAATGGCAAAACGGAAATCCCGATTAAGGCTCAATGTGTTTCATGAACGCCGGAAGGACCATAGATCGTCGACTTTGGCCCTGACCGCTTTTCCACTGGAGGTGAGTCGTGGTGCGGACTTGTCGTGTAGCTGTCGCAACCCTGTTCGTAGTGAGCATGCTTGCTGTGGGGAGTTTGGCCACTACAAAATTGCCTAGTTCGGTGACAATCACCCTTTCGCCAAGTGTCGACAGCCCGCAGTTCCTGGGCACCAATGTTGTGTGGACGGCCACTGTGCAAAATGGACTCAAGGGACACATTTACGACTATCGCTTTGCCGTGTCGTTCAATAACCGAATTCAGATTGTAAGGGACTTCGACCGGCCCAACTCATTTACCTGGGTACCCCACACGGTGGAAGGCACATACCAAGTCATTGTGACCGTCCGTGACGTCACACGCGTGCCCTACACTGTTTACGCGCCGGTTTCCGTACAATACGTCATTTTGCCTTGGGTGACCGCGCCCGGCGGATCGGCTGTACATCCTACGTCTCATCCCTTGGTAGCGTTGTTTAGTGGCCCACCATGCCAAGCGGGCCATTCCCTGCTAGTGCGGTTTAGCCAGGCAGGTTTGAATGTCTCGAGTACAACGAATTCAGTAGCGTGTTCGCAGAACAGCGCCAACTTCTATGTCGCTGGAATGTTGCCTTCAACACAATACATGATGCATTGGGAAGAAATCGGCCCGAATTTCTTCGCTAAGGGGCCGGATCTGCCGTTCACCACGGGCCCGTTGCCGGCGAACTTCCCAATGCCCCACTTTACGGTGAATGTTCCTCCCACACAGCACGATGCCGAGTATCCTGTGGTCCTGTTTCAGTTCTTTCCCACTGGAAAGGTCAATGACTGGCCGACTGCAACGGATCTCTACGGGAATGTGATTTGGTACCTCCCTGCGTCTCTGTGGACGACTCGCATGGAGCCCGGGGGTTACCTGTTTGGGTTTCCAGATAACCATACTATTTTTACCGAATATGACCTAGCAGGAAACCTCGTTCTGCAAACTACCTCCCAAAGAATTAATGAGCAGTTGGTGGCCAAGGGTTATCCGACCATAAATGATTTCAATTTTCATGAAACCCGTCGCTTACCCAATGGCGACATCATGATACTGGGTTCACGCGACGTTGTGTCGACCATGTACCAGGGAGGTACGCAACAAAATCCAGTCGACATTATCGGCGACATGGTCCTGATCATGGACCATAATCTGCAGTTAGTATGGGCCTGGGACTCGTTTGCACATGAGGACCTTAGTCGAGTAGCTACGCTGGATGATATCTGCACGCACGGGGGGGGTGGCTGTCCCTATTTTAACAACAACTTTTCCCAGGCCAACGACTGGTTGCACACCAATTCGGCCCAGTTAACAGCAGACGGTAACATTATTCTGTCGCAACGTAGTCAGGACTTTGTGATCAAGATAGATTACCAGAACGGTCTGGGAGACGGCAGTATTCTTTGGAGGATGGGTCCGTACGGTGACTTCACCATCCTGAATCCGCCGAAGGACAGTTGTGGCGACCCACTGGTTTTTCCCTGGTTCACGCATCAACACGATGCGGCGTTTCAGTCTGGCACACGGCTCGGAATGGGCGTTATGACTGTTTTCGATGACGGCAACACACGATATGTACAGTGTGGTGACATGGGGAACAGTCGGGGTATGGCGATGATCGTAAGCGAGCCAAACCGGACGGTTTATATGCTGACCGCTGCCGACCTTGGTGCATTCTCCGGAGCTTTGGGCAGTGCCGACATGCTGCCCGCCTCCGACGGCATTTACTTTAGCTTCGACAACGGAGCATCGAGTGATCCGAATAATCAAGTCACTCTACAGTCGGAGGTCGATCTCACGGGCAAAATTGTGTATCAATTGCAGGCGAATTCCTGGTCTTACCGAGCGTATAGGTTGCAGAATCTCTACACCCCCACAACGCCGTAGGGTAATTTCTGCAAGTAACAGACAGAACAGAACAGGGCCGGCCGAGGGGTCGGCCCTGTCGTTTTTACTGCGGCCATTCGGCCCGGGCAATGAGTTGATCACCCGATGGTCGCGAAGCAATATCTATGGTAGGAACGCAGGCGGGCGTAAGCCATGTAGCCGTGTTTGGATTATTGCAGTAGAGGGACCCGAGTGCACCAAACGCATCCGGGGGATTGCGCAAGGACTATCTCGCCAGTTCTTTCTCAATATCCCCGGCGATGCGGTCGGGCGTCGTCATGGGAGCATAGCGCTCCACCACGTTGCCTTGCTTGTCTATCAGGAATTTGGTGAAATTCCACTTGATGGCATCGCCCAGCAGGCCGCCCTTTTCGCTCTTCAGAAACTTGTAGACCGGATGAGCGTTCTCGCCGTTGACCTCGATCTTGGAGAACAGCGGGAACTCGACGCCGTAGTTCATCTCACAAAATGATTTGATCTCCTCGTCATCGCCCGGTTCCTGATGTCCGAACTGGTCACAGGGAAAGCCAAGGACCGCGAAGCCGCGGTCCTTGTATCTGGCATAGAGCTCTTGCAGTCCCTTGTATTGCGGGGTAAAACCGCACTGGCTGGCAGTGTTGACCACCAATACGACCTGCCCGCGGTAATCTTTCAGCTTCTTCGCCTTGCCGTCATTCAGCTCTGCACTGTAATCGTAAAAGGACATACCTGTTCTCTACTTCGCCGCTGTCTTCTGTGCGATCCAGGCATTCACCTGCTCCTCCAGCACATCGAGCGGCAACGCTCCGGAATCGAGTATCTCATCGTGGAACTGGCGGATATCGAACTTGCTGCCCAGCTCTTTTTGGGCGCGAGCCCGCAGATCGAGAATCTCGAGTTGTCCCATTTTGTAGGAGAGCGCCTGCGCCGGCCACGCAATGTAGCGATTGGTCTCCGACTGCACATTGGGCTCGTCCTCGGTAGTGTGATCGTGGAAGTATTGCACCACCTGCTCACGCGTCCAGTGCTTGTAGTGCAAGCCGGTATCGACCACCAGGCGAATGGCGCGCAGCATTTCGTCCTGCAACCGGCCGTAATCGTTGTAGGGATCCTGATAGAAGCCGACCTCTTTGCCCAGCCGCTCGGAGTATAGCGCCCAGCCTTCGATGTACGCTCCCCAGAATCCATGTTGCCGGAAGGGCGGCAGCGTCGGCAGCTCTTGCGCCAGGGATAACTGCAGATGGTGGCCGGGGACGCCCTCGTGATAGGCGGTGGACTCGATGTTGATCGTAAGCCGCTTCTCGGGATCGCTGGTATTCACCATCACGTGACCGGGACGTGACCCATCCGGCGTGCCCGGCACGTATTCGGCAGCCGAGGCGTCTTTCTCGCGGTACGGCTCGTCGGGCATCACAACCAGCTTCGCCTTGGGCAAGCGGCCGAACAGTTCGGGCAGCTTGGGCTCCATCTGGCCAATGTATTTGCGATAGAGATCGAGGATCTGCTCGCGCGATTGAGCATGCAGCTTGGGATCGACCTTGACCGCAGCCGCAAAGGTCTTCAGGTCCTTGTAGCCGAGCTTTTTGGCGATGGCCAGTTGTTCCTTTTCAATCTCGGCCACCTGCTGTAGTCCGATTTCGTGGATCTTCTCCGGGGTGTAGTTCGTGGTCGTCGACTCTCCGACCATGAAGCGATAGATGGCGTCGCCGTTCGGCAGCGACCAGACACCGACCTCGGTACGCCCCTTCGGCGCGTAGTCGTCTTTGACGAACTTGGCGAACTTGGTGTACTCGGGAATGATCTCGTCCTGGATCGCTGCCAGGCCCTCTTTCTTCAGGCGCGTCTTGTCGGCCTCGGAGAAATCAGCCGGAAACTTTTCGAACGGCTGGGCAAAGGGAGACTTCTCGGCCGGGGTCGTGGCAATCGCATTCGATTGGTCAGTCACTTTCTCCAGCAGGAACTTCGGTGGCATCAAGCCATCGGCCATCCCCAGGAGCATATTGTCCATGGTCTCGTCCATCACGTGCGGCAACTGATGGAGACGGGAAATGTAGTCGGTATAATCCTTCACTGTCTTGAAGGACAGGATGGTGACCAGTTGTGGCGCCTGGATGTGAATGCCGCTCATCTGGTTGACCGGCATCTCCCACAGCTTTAGTTCGTAGAAGCCAAGATCGCGCTTGAGTTCGCGGACTTCCAATTCCTGGTTCAGCTTCTCCTGCTGCGGAAAGCCAGTGGAATCGATGGCCTGAAAGCGCCCGAGATAGTCGCGCTTGGTGGCGGCGTCCTTCTTCAGGAACTCTGCCGAATCGTCGCCGAGCTTATCGTTGTAGCGCTTGTCGCCGATGATCGAGGCGAATACCGGACTGGTCTTGAGGTTGTACTCCCAGTACTCCGCGATGAGATCGTTCAACTTCTTGCGGCGGGCGTCGAGATTGTCAACGGCGAACATCTGAGAGGAAAAGACGAGGCACAGGGCCAGTGCCAGGAATCGCATGCAAACTCCTTCGAAGGAAGAGGGTATCAGGTATCCGGCGCGTGGCGCGATGCGATACCTCGCGCCAACACACGTCCCCGTCCAACTGATACGTGAATGGCCGGAGAAAAGTTTCGTTGGGACTGTAATCTGGAGTCGATGGCTCCGGTTGGGGTAGCATCCGCCCCCTGCATACAATGCGTCGCTGCTAGAAGCTAACCAGCACATCGTCGCCTTCGATGCGCAGCTCAAACACCGGAACGGTCGCCTGGGCGTTCTCCGCTTTGCCGGTCCTGGCTTCAATCTGCCAGCCGTGCCACGGGCAAACAATCTTCGACCCATCGAGGAGGCCCATGCCGAGCGGGCCGCCCTGATGCGGGCAGACATTGTCGAGAGCGCAGTACTCGCCGTTAACATTGGCGATGCAGATAGTCCGCTCGCCCACAGTGAACTCGTTAGCGGAGCGGACCTCGGGCAGCTCAGACTTCGTGGCAATCTTGGTGAATTCAGGCATAAGAGTCTGGGCCGGTCATCATCACCGCGGATAGACTTTCGGCTCGGGACCTTTTTCCAGGGTCTCGCGGTCCCAGATAAGCCCTTCGCGGCCGTAGTTGGCCATCTCGAAATCCTGCGTCAGCTCCAGCGCATCGACCGGGCAGGCATCTTCGCACAGGCCGCAGAACATGCAACGGCTCAGGTCGTAGGTGAAGTCAGTCAATTCCTTGCGGCGCGTCTTCTCATTGCGCTCGCTGCCGACGACGATGAGGTGCTCGGGACAGGCCAGCGCGCACAGGTCGCAGGCAATGCAAAGCGACTCGTCGGTCTCAGGATTGACGTTCAGCCGGGGCGCGCCGCGAAAGCGCTCGGCTACCTGCGGACGCTGCAACGGATACTGCTCGGTGTAGGTTTCTTTCGGATGCTGATTGCGAAACGTAACCCTAAGGCCCTGGAGCAGGTCGGTAAACAGCATCTTGCGAATCAGACTCATTCCCTCACCCTCGCCGATGGCCGCAGTTTAGCACACAGGGCCCACCTGGGTACTGCTCGGCCGGCCACTAATGCTCTGCCCATCAATCATTTATCCGGGTACCTAAAGAGCATCAAGAAGTCACCTGTCAGGCATTGCGCCGCCACGGCGAACGGGTGCATTGTGCGCTAGAAAGAAGGAGCCGATCATGGCATACAGCACGACCAGGACAGCCAGCCACGAGCGCAACCCTCTGGACCGGCTTCGCCGGTTTACCGCGCTGGCGTTAGCGGAGTTGACCCGCACCAACCCACGGTTCAATGAAAAGAAACGGCCTCTCGCGGTGGTGTGTTCGTCGGAAGAAAGTGTCAACGCGGACTCGCCTGGCCGCCAGCCGTTTGGCCTGGTCTTTCGCGACGGGCAACGAGCAGCGTTCGATGTGCCGCCGGGGCGCCGCTTCGTGGTCGAGTATCTGAATATCACCTGCTGGGGAATGGACCCACGCCTACTGGTGCAATTAACCACCCGGTCGCGAGAGATGTTTCGCAACCTGACGCTTTGCTCGCTGTATGACGAACTTTCCAGCGGCAACGATTGCAGGATCTCGCCGGCATCTCCGCTTTCCCTGTGGGAATCGACCGCCAACACATTTCTGTTCAGTTTCGGTGATCTGCGGCCTTCCGCAATGGTGCCGGCTGACACCTGCGTTCAGATGTGGGGCTATCTGGAGCCAACCAGCTTTCGGACGGCCTGATACACCCGGCAAGATGACGAGATTGTTCTCGCGCGCGCATAACGGCGTCTCCCTCCACGCACACTGACGCCGACGGGTTGAGGAGTAGTTTTTAACGGTGGCTACTCCTCGCCCACCCCCAAGGTTCAGCCCTCGCGAAGATCACTTCGACCGAACCGATCCAGCGCCTTTATGGCTGCCGCGCGCACCGAAGAGTGTGCGTAGTCATCGCCCGCCCGATCTAGCCAAAAGATTGCTCTGGCGTCAGGGGACTTAGATCCTCTTCCGAACGTGCCAACAACTGGTCGACTACGGAGCCTAACGACGCGGCTGAAATATCGGCTTCGGCACAGGCGCGAATGCCAATGTAAGCAGTGCGGCAGCCAGCCCTTCGCCCCGCAGTAATGTCAGAGACACTGTCTCCAATCAACCAAGAGTTGGCCAAATCAAGATGATGCTCAGCGGCGAGGCGCAGTATCATGCCCGGCTTGGGTTTGCGGCATTCACAGTCTTCGGCGATCTCGTGCGGACAGACTACGATGCGCTCTATTCTTGCACCCGCGGATTCTGCTTGGTCCAACAGATAACGATGGATCTGTGACAAACTCTCCCAGGAAACCTGTCCGCGAGCGATTCCACGCTGGTTGGTTACCACGAAAAGCTTGAACCCGTGCTCGTGGAGCTTTGCCAGAGACGGCAAAACTCCCGGCAATAACACAAACTCATCCAGCTTGGTTACATACTGGCCTTCCGGCGCTTTCCGGTTGAGAGTCCCGTCGCGATCCAAGAAGACGGCCCGACTGTGGAGGTTCGGTTTCAATCTAGGGGTCGCAAGCCGACTAGGCGGGGCTGGCTACACCAGCCAACACCATTCGGCGCAATCCTCCGTTGGAGTCATGCTCAAAAGAAGACCCACATGCGCAGACCAGTGACTCCGGCAGGCGCTCGCCACATTCACACATGAAGCCGATCTGCCGGGCAGGGTTGCCGACGACCAAGGCATATGCCGGAACATCGCGTATGACGACGGTGCCGGCACCGATGAAGGCATAGCGGCCAATCGCTACGCCACAGACGATGGTGGCGTTCGCCCCGATACTCGCGCCTTCGCGAACTACGGTGCTCACGAACTGCTCCGGTGTCTTTTTGACCTCGGCGCGCGGGTTAAGGTCGTTGGTGAAGACCGCATTCGGTCCCACGAACACATGATCGCCCAAAGAAACACCGTCCCAGATGGCAACACCATTCTTGATGGTGACGCCATCTCCGATGGTGACATTGGATTCGACAAAAGCGTGGTCGCAGATGTTGCAATTCCTGCCCACGACCGCGCCCTTCATGACATGAGCAAAGGCCCAGACACGAGTCCCTTCACCAATCTCTTCGGTTTCGACCAAGGCCTGAGGATGAACGAAATAGGAAGCCGATTGTGCTTGCATAGTTTCTCCTGCGAAGGGGATTGGACTCAGTAGGCTGTCGAGGGAAGTTCCTTGCGTGATGTTCCAGGACGCAGCCTTCGAGGTACCGGCCTTCTCCGCTCAACTACGGTGGGGATCGGTTTGCTTGATTTTTCGCTTGCCAGTCTTTCGGCGTCAATGAGTTGCTCTATGGTGAGCTCTTTCGCCAGTTCCTTGCAAGCGTGCGAGATTTGAGCTACCGCAGCCGAATACCAGACGTAGGCCTGAACCGCACTGTTCGGAACTGCCTTATTCAAGGCGTGATATTGGGCCAGGGTGATCTGCGCGATGAGATTTCCACGGCCTGCTGCATTCCGGCAGGCCACCAGCGAAGCTTCATCTCGCAAGCTCTCATGGGCACGCTCATTGAGAAAGTGCTGCAGGGCAGATTGGGCGTTGGTTTCCTGGCTAAGAGTCATAAACAGAAGCTCAACGCGGCTCGACACGCCCAGCTTGTCGAAGATGCGGAAGAGACAGTTCTTGACGGTGTGCTGACTCAGTTCCAAGCGCTCGGCAATCTCGCGGTTGGAAAGTCCCAGGGCCACGCCGCGGACAACTTCCATCTCGCGCTTGGACAGCAGGTTCAGGCCACGGGCATCGACAGCCCGAATATTGTGCGACGATGCAAGAGCCTGGGTCAAAGTTGCTACCTGGTGCGTATTGGCCCATATCTGCCCTTCGTAGACTTTACGAATACATTTGCCAAGCGACTCGATCGAGTCACTCTTGCTGAAAATGCCTTGTGCCCCGGCGCGAAAGGCCTCCAATATCATCTCGCCTTGCGAGCTGTCCAAGAGCACGATTGCTTTGAATTCCGGATGCATGGCGCGCAGGCCACGCAGCAGCTCAAAGCCCCGACTAGGCTGTCCTTCCAGGTTAGAGCTAATCAGAAGAATATCGGTGTCACCGGGACTAAGGTCCGTCTTGAGACGATCCGAATCCGGAGGCAGGGTAGTGACCTGTAAACATTCGTCGCGTTTCAAAGCATCCGCGAGCAGTTCGGTGTGAACTCGCGTGCTATCAATGACGAGCACGCGGATGGATCCGGACAATGGCTGGTGACGCATGCTGCTCCACATTCGAGACTACAGCAAAATGCTATTGGGGAACCGGACGCGCCGGACAGTCACTTTCCTCGCGAGAAACATCCACGAGACTTCTGCCCGGCACTAAACAGTTCCCCAAGCTCATGGAAGCGTAGCCCAATTCCTATTCGACCACAAGACAACGATGGTGGTGGAATATTTGCACACAATTTGTGGCGCTAAGGACCCACATAGGTGTTACTTTGGGAGAGCTCCCGATTTGGTACAGAATTGGCACCCTCCAGCCGGAGAAAGAGCGTGGGGTTGGCCCCTCCGGTCTGTCTGGCAGTTTCTCTATCTGATTTGCCATCAATCTTTTGCGTGGGTTCTGCCAAAACTGAGCCGGCCAGCTCCATGACTCGCATCTACCTTTTACGCCTGCAACGAACAATCCGCTTTAGAGAATATCTTCTCCAGGTCTTTATTACTCATTGATACGGATTCCAGCTCTATCTCCATAGGTAATAGCTTCGCCGAGACCCTGTACCTCTTGCGAGAGGTTTCAACTACTCGTACCTTACATGCAGTTCAGGTGCTCCGGGCGGCTTGCCGGTATTCGGTTCCGAGTGGTTTCAAGTATCCCTCGGCAGGATCAGCAAACCAGGCTATGGCGGTGCAGATTTGATGTGCCGCTTGGCATTTGCGGCTGCACCAATGGGTCCAGGCTGCCGATGTGACTGAGAGGGCGAAGCTATGTCGACCGATGCTCAACTCTACAAGTTATCCGACCGGCCGCCTTTCCTTGGCCTTGGTGCAGGCCTCCTCGACGAGCAGTGGTTCGCCATCCATACTCATGCTCGCCATGAAAAAGTGGTCGCTCAGGAAATTTGTGAGCTGGGAATGACCAGCTTTCTTCCTCTGGTGAAACAGGTGCGCCAATGGTCAGACCGGCGGAAGGTTGTGGAATTCCCGATATTTGGTTGCTATGTCTTCGTCAAGCTGTCTCCTACCCATGAGCAAAGGCTGAAGATCTTGCGGATCAACGGCGTGCTGCGGTTTGTAGGAATCAACGGGGTGGGCATCTCTATTCCGGAAGAGCAGGTCAACACAGTTCGAGTTCTGCTAGAGGAGCAATTGCCGATTTGCTCCCATCCGTTTCTCAAGGTCGGACAGCGGGTACGAATCCGGAGCGGTTCCCTGAGCGGTGTTGAAGGAATTCTGACTTCGCGAAACGGCGAGAACACACTGGTGGTTTCCGTGGATGCCATTCAACGATCGCTAAGCGTGCAAATCTCCGGATACGACGTCGAGCCCGCATAAAGGCTTTTCATTTTTCATGTCTGTCGGTCCTTATACCGTATCAACCAATCACCCGCCTGGAGTTCTGCGGCTTCTAGTCGTAAGTCGCGAAGCTGCGGTCCTGGGACCACTCTGGTCCGCCGGAGAAGTGAATGGCTGGCAACTGGAAGGGGCCACTTGCGGATGGGGCGCGATGGAGAGGGTGCAATCGGGCATAACGCCTGATCTGCTGGTGCTTGACCTGCCGCGTTCCGATAAGGACGCCCTGCACTTCCTGCGCTGGCTTCGCCGCCTCCGTCCCGAGCTGCCTATCGTCGCCCTCTATGACCGGGAAGACCAGGCTACCTATCAGGAAGCGGTACGGCTTGGCGCGCGGGATTGTCTGGAGAAACCACTGGCCGATCAATCACTCGAGGACGCGGTCCGGCGGCAAATGACGAGGCAGCTTGGCGAAGTCACCGCGCTGGAAGGCGTGGGAATAGCCAGCGATGACGTCTCCGCGGTTGCCGGTGACCGTTTTTTTGTTGCCGGCAGTCCGCTGATGCGAAAGCTGAGGGCGCAAGTAGAACTGCTCGCCGAGACCGATTCTCCGGTACTGATGCTGGGGGAAAGCGGCAGCGGCAAAGAGACAACGGCCCGCCTGCTGCACCAACTCTCGGTGCGATCCGGGTTTCGCTTTGCGAAGATCAACTGTGCAGCTCTGCCCAGCCACCTGCTGGAAACGGAACTCTTCGGATCCGAACGGAACGGTGGCGGACCCCATCAAGAGAAACGGGGCAAGCTGGAGTTCTGCGATAAGGGTACCCTGCTTCTCGACGAGATAACCGAGATGCCGATGGCCCTGCAGTTGAAGCTCATGCAGGTTCTCCAGAGCCAGAAATTTACCCGGCCTGGAAGTGGAACTTCGGTGTCGGTAGACGTACGCATTCTGGCGGCCAGCACCACCGGCCTGGAGTCGGCTGTATCGGATAACAAGCTGCGTGAGGACCTATGCTATCGGCTAAGTTCCTACACGGTTCGGGTACCTCCCCTGCGCGAACGCCGGGAAGAGATTGCTCTCCTGGTGCATTACTTCATGCGCCAACTGTCGCGGCAGTATGCGCTGACACCTCGGCCGCTTTCGCCGGCAGTACTAGAGGCATGTCAAACCCACCCCTGGCCAGGCAATCTGCGAGAGCTGGAAAACTTCGTTAAGCGTCTGCTTCTCGCCTCCGACCAGGAAATGTCTTTCGCGACGGACGAGGATGGCGAAAGCTTTGACGAGTACAGCGCCGCCCGTCCTGCGGGTGGTGGTTCTGCACCGCAGATCTTTCCCAAGGACACGGAGGCTCCACGCACGCATTCGCTGAAGGCGTTGGTTCAGACCGTGAAGCTGGAAGCTGAGAAAACGGCTATTGCCGCAGCCCTGGAGAGAACAGGCTGGAACCGCAAGGCTGCCTCCCGCCTGCTCAAGGTGAGTTATCGAACCTTGCTCTACAAGATTGACCAATATCAACTGCGAGCCCCTGATTCTGCCCTTATCGCAGGATCACCCGGAGCCAAGCCGAATGGGCATGGATTCGGAGGCAATCACGGCGCCCAATGAAGCATGCGTGTCCGGGCGCCTTCCGCTGAGAGTCAGAGTATGAAACGTTTACTGAGTACCGTATCGCTGGAGAGTTTAGGCTTGGCGCTGATGTGCCTTCTTCCCTGGGGACAGGTGTGGGCTCAGGCGCAGGTCGCGAGTCAGTCTGCCACCCCGCCCCTGGTTTCCGCCGATGTGGCTTCCGTCAGCAAGCCGGTCGCTGCCTCTGCCACCCAGCCGCATGACGACGGATTCGTCATTGGCAATGGCGACGTACTGGCAATTAGTGTCTGGAAGCAACCGGAGCTCTCACGCTCGATCCCGGTACGTTCGGACGGCAGAATCTCCTTGCCGTTAATCGGCGAGGTGCAGGCGACAGGCCAGACCCCGCTGAAGCTGGAAGAGGAGCTGGCCCGCAAGCTCCAGCCCTATTTGAACGAGCCCGAAGTTACCGTCATCGTTGAGCAGATCAACAGCCAGAAGTTCAATATTCTAGGCAGAGTCGCCAAACCGGGCTCTTATTCGCTGGTGAATCCTACCACCGTTCTGGATGCGATTGCTTTGGCCGGCGGCTGCCGCGACTTTGCCAAGCAAAAGTCCATCTACGTCCTGCGCCATCTGCCCAATGGCACGGAACGCCGCATGCCATTCAACTACCAGGACGTCATCAAAGGCAAGAATACCGCCCAAAACATAGAGCTTCAGCCCCATGACACAGTGGTCGTACCCTAACCCGGAATTGCTTGCACGAGTCTGCCTGGGCATTCTCCTGCTGACGGGTTCATTAGCATGGTGCCAGGTGGACACCGGCAGCTCCGATGCCGTCAACAATTCCGTTGACGACAGCCAAGCACGTGTGCCTCCCCCTGTGAATGGCCAACCTTATGCAACCACCTTCTCTGGGGAGACAGAGTCGAATTACATCACCTATGGATTGACGGTTGGCAGTGGCTACTCGAGCAATGTTAGCGGCGGCAATCCTGCGGTCGGAAGCATGAATTACTCGATCTGGCCCAGCTTCGGGGTAAATCGAGTCACCTACCGATCGCAACTTATCCTCAATTACAATCCGGGATTCACCTTCTATCAACGCGTCAGCTCTTTGAATCAGGGAAGCCAAAACCTTGCATTGACTCTGCAATATCGCCTGACCCCGATGCTCACCGTGATATTACAAGAGGGGTTCGGTAAGACCTCTAACATCTTTAATCAGCCTAATCCGCTAAACGCCACCTCGATTTCCGGGTCGGCGCCTGTGCCCACCCCCGCGATCGTCACGCCGGTAATGAACCAGATCAGCAACAACACGAGCGTGCAACTCAACTACCAAGTCAGCGCCAATGGAACGGTCGGCGGCAACGGAGTCTACAGCACGCTGCGGTACCCGGGCTCTTCGGGGACTTCAGGACTTTTCAACTCGCAATTTGCCAGTGGCTCCTTTTTCTATTCGAACCGAATCAGTGAGCGGTACTCCATTGGCGGAAGCTATCAATATCAAAATATTCTCTCGTATCAGGCTGCCACACTCGGCACGCGAACCCAGACACAATCGGTCTTTGCGTTTCTGACTATTTACCTAAAGCCCACCTTCTCCGTGTCGTTGTCGGCAGGTCCGCAGCACTATAGCTCGACGCAGGCGCCGCTGCCCACCTCAGCGGCATGGCAACCGATGACCATGGCGAGCGTAAGCTGGCAGGGAGAGCGGACCGCGGTAGCGGTCAGTTATGCCCGGACCGTCAGCGGGGGAAACGGGCTGAATGGAACGTTTCACTCCAATAGCGCAAGCGGGTCGATGCGATGGCAGGCAAGCCGCAACTGGACGGCCGGAGTTTCAGCAGCCTACAACAACAACCAAAGCTTGACTCCTCTATTGCTGTCGAGTCCGAGCGGACACACCATCTCCGGTACCGTGTCGCTGCAGCGTACGCTCACCGATCACATGAATCTTCAGCTGGGCTATAGCTTTGCGCACCAGACCTACTCCAATATCGCAGCCCTATCGAATATCCCGGACACCAACTGGGTCTTTGTAAATCTCAGTTTTCACCGCGACAGGCCTCTTCACCGGTAGCTATGCCACAAGCACTCGACAATCGAAATGCAGACGGGATGGGTCTCCAGCACTATGTGGGGGTCATCAAACGCCGTCGCCTTCTGTTCCTGATTCCATTCTTTCTAGGATGGCTCGCGGTCTGGACCGCAAGCTGGATTTTGCCTCCAAAGTTCAAGTCGGGCACGCTGATTCTGGTGGAGCAGCCCACCATGCCGAAGGACTATGTGTTGCCAAACGTCGCCGAGAACCTGCAGGAGCGGCTGCAAAGCATCACGCAGCAAATCCTGAGCCGCTCTCGCCTGCTTCACATCGTCGATGAGCTCAATCTTTATCCCAACGAACGCACCCGGTTGTCGCCCGATGAAATTGTCGCTCGCATGCGCAAGAACATTGATATCGAACTGGTGCGTGGAGCGGACAATCGCATCAGTGCATTCAATATCTATTACACAGCCGGCGATCCACGCGTCGCTCAACAGGTGACGAGCAAGCTGACCAGCTTCTTTATCAATGAGAACCTGGAGATCCGGCAGGAGGAGTCTGAAGGCAACACCAGGTTCCTGGAAAACCAACTGGAGTCCGCACGCCAGGGTCTGGAGGCGCAGGAAGAGCAGATTCGACAGTTTAAGGCACAGTATGTGGGGCAGCTACCCAGCCAACTGAATAGCAATCTGCAGATCCTGGGGGGATTGCAGTCACAAATGCAGGCGGAATCGGAAGCCCTCAACACCACCAAGCAGCAACGTGTCTATCTGGAAACTCTTTTGGGGCAATATAAGGCCTTGACCGGCGGATCGAGAGACAAAGACGCCCCACTCAGCGGACTTGCCGAGGTCGATGACCGGCTGGACAAACTGCAAACCCATTTGTTCGAGCTCAGCTCCACTTACGGAGACCAATATCCGGAGGTCCGCAAGGTGAAGGACCAGATCGCAAAAACCGAGGCGGAGCGGGGCCGTCTCCTGGCGAACCCGAAGGCAAGCGGCAACAAAGAGTCGTCCGACGCCGGTACTCCCACAGCGGGCTATGCGGAACGCGGACCGAAGGACCCGTCGACGGTGGCGCAATTGCAAAGCCAGCTAAAAGCCAATCAGATAGAAATCAAGGACCGGGAAAAAGGAATTGCTGCTCTCAGCGCCAAGATTGGGGAATATCAGGGCCGGCTGAACCAGGAGCCGATACGAGAGCAACAATTGGCCGACCTCACTCGTGGCTATGACCAATCGAAAGCGTCCTATGACAATCTGCTGAAGAAGAAGAACGACTCCGCGATGGCAACCAGCATGGAGCGGCTGCAACAGGGAGAGAGATTTCGAATCATTGATCCTCCGAGCCTGCCCTTGAAACCAACGTTCCCTAACCGCTTGAAGTTTTGCGGCATTGGACTGCTGGTGGGTTTAGCGCTCGGCGCCGGCACCATAGTAGCGGCGGAAATGATGGATGATCGGATTTATGGCGAGCTGGAGTTGCGCAGGTTACTGCCGGTACCCGTGCTCTCCGAGCTACCAGTTATTTGCGATCCGGCAGACCAGGCACGCGAGAAGCGACAAGAGTGGGTCAGTTGGGCAGCCACCGCTGCCGTTGTCGCCACCATTCTTGCCGGCACCGCAGCCAGCTACTTCAAGGGCTGACATTTTACTCGGATGTACAAGGCTTTCTACAATCTGAACCGGAATCCCTTCGACATCAGTCCTGATCCCGACTTCCTTTTTTCGACCCCCAGGCACAATGAGGCCATGGCCGCGCTGTACCATGCGGTCCGGGGACATAAAGGTTTCGTGGTGCTCACGGGGGAAGTGGGAACCGGTAAGACCCTGCTATTACGTTGTGTGCTTGAACTATTCCGGGAAAGCAAAGACATAACCTATGCCTATGTCTTCAATGGGCTACTATCGCCGTGTGAGTTCCTGGAGTATATCGCCAACGATTTTGGGCTATCGGTGTCTGGCAAAAATAAGAGCCAGATTCTTTGCGATCTCAGCAAGTACCTGGTAGCGCGTGGATCGCAGGATCTTACTACGGTACTGGTGGTTGATGAAGCACATCATCTTTCCTGGGAGATACTGGAAGAGATTCGGTTGCTGACGAATTTAGAAACTCCCCGCGGTAAGCTGCTGCAGATTTTGTTGGTCGGCCAGCCAGAGCTGGATGACAAGCTTGATTCCCCGACGCTGCGACAGCTGAAGCAGAGAATCGCCCATCGGGCGTACCTGGCAGCACTGGACCTTACCGACACGCAGGGCTATGTTGCCTGGCGCTTGCAAATCGCAGGAGCCAGGGACGGGCGCTCCTTGTTTCCTCCGGAGACCATAGCGACGTTGTTTCGCCACTCAAAGGGCATCCCTCGGCTCATCAACACCCTATGCGATAACGCCCTGATCACTGCCTATGCCAGAAGGCTGCCAAGCGTGCCGCCGGAGATCATTGACAGCACGGCTGCTGATCTTCGGCTGGACGTGGTGCGTTTTCCTCCGACCGGGATGACGGTGGATTTCGATGAGACCTTCGCTCGCCGGGCCTCAAAAAGCCTGCTGGAGCTGTTTTCTTACCTGCGAAGGGCACCCGCCAGCGACGTGGAGCACGAACGGTCTTGAAAGGTGCTGAAGGGCTACTATGAGCCAGATATTCGACGCATTACACCAATCCCAGGGTGAACGATCGAGCCACAGCTCGCGCCAGTTCGCGAATGCGAAGGAACTGCTGCAGACGGTGGAGCAGAATGTGGAACGTCACGGCAACGGGGAGAATGAGGCCGGCCAACTGGTCCCCCGCGAGCATCTGCAGCAGTTCCCTGCTACCCAGATATCTCTGCCAGCCAACAGCAAGCTCGTGTGTTTTTCGCAGAGCGACAGTCTGGCGGCAGAAAAGTTCCGCTTCCTGGCTACCCGCCTTCGGCATCTGCAACAGAAGCGAGCTTTGAAACGCATTGTCATTACCAGCTCGGTTCCCGCTGAAGGAAAGACCATGGTAGCCGCCAACCTGGCTTGTGCTCTAGCCAGCGGAAAGCAGCATGTTCTGCTGGTCGAGGGGGACCTTCGTCGGCCAACGCTGGCCAGGCAATTTGGACTGGAAGAAGCTCCCGGGTTGAGTCAATTGCTGCAGGGCGAAGGCGATGATTTTAACAATATCCTGCATCTGGAAAGTCAAGGTTTCTGTATTTTGCCAGCCGGCAACCTTCCTACGAACCCGCCGGAGCTGATGGAAGCGGGCCGCCTGGGAGCGTACATGAATAGCGCGACAGCAGGCTTTGACTGGGTGGTCATTGATGCTCCGCCCATGCTGCCGCTCGCCGATACCACGATATGGATGCGTCTGGCAGACGCTATCCTGCTAGTAACGCGGCCCGGGGTCACCACCAAGAGCCAGCTCCAGCGAACTCTGGAAGCGATCGAACAGTCAAAGCTTTTGGGCGCTGTCCTCAACGCTTCCGCCGAGGCTACCGCCAGCAACTACTACTATCACTACGCCAAGAACCTGGCCACCATCCCAATTGAATCATCCGCGGCCAAGTAGAAGACAATCTGCCCCATCTGCCTGGTCCGGCTGCCCATGCGAACCGCCCTCTGATTCCAGCCCTTCCACGCAACCAAGCCAGAGAATACCTAAGGCCCTGTGACTGAACAACACGGCAATAACGGATCTCGCCGGGATTCCGCAGCACTGCGTCCCGAGGTAACGACAGATCGCGACGCCCTGCAAGAGGAAGCTTTTAAGCGAATGATCTCCCTCGAGCGCAAGCGGACCGAGCGCTCGGCGAAACCTTTCCTGCTCATGCTGCTCGCCGCCGGAGAGCACCGCAGCGAGGACCGGAATCGGCAGCTGCTAGCAAACGTCATCTCGGCGTTGCTGGAAGCAACCCGAGAAACCGACGTGATTGGATGGCACAGGACCAACGCATGCGTCGGCGTGTTGTTTACCGATCTTCCAAGCTTCGATCAAAAATCGATTCTGAGCCTAATGCTGGGCAGAATCGGAGCCATTTTGCGCGACAATCTCAGCTCCGAGCAATTCAGTCAGATCAGCATTTCGTTCCATTTCTATCCCGACCAATGGGACGACGACGTCTCCGATCGGCCAAGTAATCCCACCCTCTACCCTGACCTGCCAAGGGGCGATAACCTTAGCAAGTTATTCGCCTTTACCAAGCGGGTGATGGACGTAGGCGGCAGCCTGATGCTGCTGATCCTCTGTTCACCAATCCTGTTGATGATAGCGGCGGCGGTGAAGGCCTCATCGAAGGGCCCGATCATGTACCGTCAGCAGCGCATTGGACAGTATGGCAAACCATTCACATTTCTGAAGTTCCGGTCGATGTATGTTGATAACGATCCTGCTGTCCATCGCGAATATGTGATGCAACTTATCGCCGGACAAGCGAAAAAACATGCCGCCAACAACCATGGCGACGGGACTGGCTTCTACAAGCTGACCAATGACAAGCGGGTTACGCCCATCGGCACATTCCTGCGCCGTACCAGTCTCGACGAACTACCTCAGCTCTTTAATGTGTTCGCGGGAGATATGTCGCTGGTAGGGCCGCGCCCGGCAATTCCCTATGAACTGGCAGCTTATCAGACCTGGCACCGCCGGAGAGTGTTGGAAGTGAAGCCCGGAATAACTGGTCTGTGGCAAGTTGAAGGGCGCGGTCGAGTCCAGTTTGACGAAATGGTCCGCCTGGACCTGCGCTATGCCAGAGAGTGGTCCCCCTGGCTCGACTTGAAGATCCTTCTTCGTACACCACGTGCGGTCATCATCGGCGCGGGTGCGTACTAAATTCGTCAACCATCAGGCCGCCCATGTCAGGGACGAGATCAGAGGAGATGAAATCACCATGTTAACCTCCTATAAACATTCTTCCTTATCCGCAAAGCCGCAAAAGAGCAAGAATGTCATGAACTTTGGCGCCATCGGCTACGGCTATTGGGGCCCCAACGTCGTGAGAAACATTGACGGCCTTGAAGAGGCCCGCGTTCTGGCTATCTGTGACAAGTCGCCGGCAGCCCGCGAGCGGGCACAAAAGGCCATGCACGACGCTCGGGTTACCGACGATGCCAACGAAGTAATCACATCCCCTGAGATCGACGCTGTCGCTATCATCACTCCGGTCTGGACGCACTTCGAGCTGGCCAAAGCCGCACTCGAGAATGGCAAGCACGTGTTCGTCGAGAAGCCTTTTACCAGCAGCGCTGCGCAGGCGGAAGAACTGATCAACCTTGCGGCCCGCAAGAACCTGCAGATCATGGTGGACCACACGTTTTTGTTTACCGGCGCTGTCCGAAAGATCAAACAATTGCTGGAGGCTGACGCCTTAGGAAAGCTCTATTACTACGATTCAACCCGCGTCAATCTCGGCCTGTTCCAGCATGACGTCAATGTAATCTGGGACCTTGCTCCGCACGATCTGTCCATCATGGACTACCTGATCGACGGCGACGCCGAGCACATCGTCGCCACCGGCCAGACGCACCTTAATCGCCATGAGGATGTGGCATTTATTACCCTCTATTATCCCAACGAAGTTATCGCCCACGTCAACGTGAACTGGCTATCGCCGGTGAAGGTTCGAATGACGCTGATCGGCGGCGAGAAGAAAATGCTGGTGTGGAATGACCTGGAAGCGGATGAGAAGATCAAGGTCTATGACAAAGGGGTCAAAATAACCAGCCGTGAGGGCGTGTATAACCTGCTTGTCAACTACCGTTCTGGTGACATGTGGGCCCCACATCTCGAGCCGGTAGAGGCGCTGCGAGTGGAGCTGGGATATTTCCTTGACTGCATTAAGACCAATCAAACGCCGTTGAATGATGGTCTGGCTGGCCTGCGGGTGGTAAAGATGCTAGAGGCGGCAAGTCAGTCTCTGCGCAATCGCGGGGCGGCCGTGCAGGTCGAGCCGCAACCGGTTTCATCTGCCAGCGCGCCTCTGTTTGCCGAGCAGGAAGCGCCGGTAATCGGTGTTGCCCAACCACCAGCTGCTGCCGCTTCCGCTCCGCTGGGCTAAGTGTCACACGTCATTGAAAAGGAACCCGCATATGGATCGTATCGATGTACCGTTTCTTGACTTAGTTACGCCCCACGTAGAGATGGAGGAGGAGCTGGTCGCACTGTTCCGGACAGCCCTGCATTCGGCGGGCTTCATCGGGGGCCAGCCGGTTCAGGACTTCGAGAAGGCATTCGCCGGCTTTTGCGATGCGAAGCACTGCGTCGGCGTCGGCAGCGGCACGGATGCTCTGCGCTTTGCCTTGATGGCGGTCGGCGTAGCTCCGGGTGACGGCGTCATCACGGTGCCGAATAGCTTCATAGCCACCACGGAGGCAATCTCCCAGGCTGGCGCCGTTCCGGAGTTTGTTGAGATCGATGAACGAACCTACAACATGGACCCGGAGAAGCTTCGTGCTTTCCTGGAGATAATGTGCGCCCGGGATCCGGTATCGGGGAGAACGGTATCGCGGCGCACCGGCCGCACGATCACCGCCATTGTGCCCGTCCACCTTTATGGGCAGATGGCTGATATGGATCCGATTCTGCACCTGGCCGCGGAACACAATCTCCTGGTCGTCGAGGACGCATGCCAGGCGCATGGAGCGGAGTACTTCTCTCGCAAGGAACAGCGCTGGAGAAAGGCCGGCTCCATGGGCGATGGCGCTGCATTCAGCTTCTATCCAGGAAAGAACCTGGGCGCCTGCGGCGAGGCGGGTGCCGTTACGACCGACTCCTCCCAAGCTGCCGACATCGTTCGCAAACTGCGTGACCACGGACAGGCCACCAAGTACTGCCACGATCTTGAGGGCTACAACGGACGGCTGGACACGATCCAGGCTGGAATCCTGCACGCAAAACTTGCGCGCTTGTGGGACTGGAACCGCTCGCGCCGCGAGATCGCCAAAGCCTACGCGGGCCTGCTCGCAGGCGTAGACGGAGTTGTATTGCCGTTCGAGCCAAGCTGGTCCCGCGCTGTCTATCACCTTTATGTTGTCCGCGTGCAAGACCGGACCGGAATGCAGAACAGCCTGAAGGAAGCAGGCATCGGAACCGGCATTCACTATCCTGTCCCGCTACATTTGCAGCAGGCTTATCAGAAGCTCGGCTACAAGCAAGGTGACTTTCCGATAACCGAGCGATTTGCCGCGGAGATTCTCTCCCTCCCGATGTTCCCCCAGTTGAGCGACCGCCAGCAGCAAAAAGTCGCTGATGGGGTGAAGGAATCCCTGCTATCGCTTAGTAGCGCGGTCTAGGAAGCTGCCCGGCGGGACAGCAATAATTTTCCAAGACGGGGACCAATCTGGCGAGAGCCCGATACCGCCGTATTTTCCAAATGAATATCTACGAGATCGATCCTATAACCGATCCGCGATGGGAAGAGTTTCTCCAAAGCCATCCCCAGGCATCGATCTTTCATACGGGGGGCTGGCTGGAGGCGCTGCGCAGGACCTACGGGTATACGCCGGTTGTCTTTACGACTTCGCCCGCAGGATGTCCACTCACCAGCGGCATACCGTTCTGCAAGATCTCCGGATGGTTCGGGTGTCGGCGGCTGGTGGCGCTGCCATTCTCAGACCACTGCGATCCTCTGGTACAGACCCCAGAGCAGTTGCAAAGCCTGACTGACTATGTGAGAGAGAAGTGCAATGCGGAAGGATGGGACTATGCCGAAGTCCGGCCTACCCAGGACGGGCTCGGTCCTGTGACCGCGTTCGGCAAAAGTCAATCCTATTGCCTGCACCGCCTCGATATTCGCCGAAGCCTGACCGAGATCTTTCAGAATATGCACAAAAGCTGTGTGCAGAGAAAAATCCGGCGCAGCATCAGGGAAGGGCTTACCTACGAAGAGGGCACGGGAGATGCCCTGCTGGAGAAATTCTACAGCCTTTTGGTTCTGACGCGCCGCCGGCACGGTCTACCCACTCAACCACTGCGCTGGTTCCAGAACCTTATCGCTTGCCTGGGAAGCAACCTAAAAATCAGGTTGGCGTCGAAAGCTGATCGGCCGGTTGCCAGTATTCTGACGGTCCGCTACAAGCACGCGCTGGTTTACAAATACGGCGGCTCCGACCGGAGATTCAGCAATATCGGTGGAATGCAATTTCTTCTGTGGCGCGCTATCGAGGAGGCCAAGAACGACAACCTGTGGGAACTCGATCTTGGTCGCAGTGACGCCGACAACCTTGGCTTGATCGCCTTCAAGAACCGCTGGGGAGCAGCCAAGACTGACCTGGCCTACTTTCGCTATCCCATCCTGTCGGCTGACCTCCTGGTGAAGGCTTCGCAAGGCTCGATCAGCAAGTACGTCTGGTCTCATGCACCCAATGCCCTTGTGGCGGCGGCCAGTGGGGCAATCTACAAACATCTGGGATAGACACGCTGCACAGCCGGCCGAAAGCAACTGAGCAAACCCCGTCAAAGGAGAGCAGAATCGTGGACAAGAAAGCAAAGATGGTTGTTGTGGGACTTGGAGAGGTCGGAAATCCTCTGTTTCAGCTGGTGTCGGAACACTATCCGACGGTGGGAGTGGATATTACGCCGGTCGACTCGCCCGAGCAGGTCGACATTCTGCACCTTTGTTATCCATTTCAGATCAAAGACTTTGTAGGCGAGGCCGCCCGCTACATCAACCACTTCAATCCCTCACTGACGATCATTAACAGCACTGTCGCCATCGGCACTACCCGGGCGGTAGCTGAGCGGACCCAGACTCCCGTCGTGAACAGCCCGGTTCGCGGCAAGCACGCCCGTATGCTCGACGATCTGCGCAAGTATACGAAGTTTGTCGGCGCTACCGGTTTGGCCGCAGCCAAGAAGGCCGCGGAACATTTCGAGTCCCTGGGTCTGAAAACCAGTATCCTCGCCTCACCGGAAGCGACCGAACTGGCGAAGCTCAGCGAAACCACGTATTTCGGTGTGATGATTGCCTGGGCGCAGGAAGTGGAGCGGTACTGCGAGCAGCTGGGACTGAGCTATGACGAGGTTGTCTCCTTCTACGACGAAATCAAGTTCTTCCCCCCAGTCAAATACTTCCCTGGTGTCATCGGCGGCCATTGCGTTATGCAAAACATCGAACTGCTGAGCAAATACGACCAGTCAGTGATGCTGGAGGCTATCCAAACCAGCAACCGGCTGAAAGTCGAACGTGAGTTGCAAGACAAAAAAACAGTGGCGCTCGTCTGATTCCTCGTTGAAGCTAGGTCCCACCAATTCTTCCGCTGCCATTCCAGAATCTTGTTTAGCAACCCTACCTTTTGATCGCAGCTAAGACCTGGCAGCCTAGCCGGGACGGATACGATGGTGAATACTCGAGTGGCAACTTCGGCGGCCGATTCTGATATGAGGGGCAAGCGGGTAGGAATGGTGGTGTTTTCCTCATATCCTGCTGACCCGCGTCCACGGCGGGCAATTGAGACTCTGCTCCAGGAGGGCATGACCATTGACCTGGTATGCCTGAAGGACGATATTGCGCCGGCAGCCGAGAAGCGGGAGGGACTGGATGTTATCCCTATTTCTATTACCCATACCCGCGGCGGCAAATTGTCCTATGCATATCAATACTGCAGGTTTATCGCAGTCTCCGCCTACATACTAGCGGTTCGGTCGCTGCGACGGCGCTACGACCTGATCTATGTGCACAACATGCCTGACGTTCTGGTGGTGAGTGCACTGCTGCCGAAGCTGTTGGGCGCCAAGGTCATTCTGGACCAGCATGATCCGATGCCCGAGCTGATGATGACTATCTTCAACCGCCAGAAGAGCAGCCGCAGCGTGAGGCTGCTGACCTGGCTGGAGAAATGGAGCATCCGTCGCGCGGATCGAGTCATAACCGTGAACATCGCCTGCAAGCGCATCTTCGGCTCGCGAAGCTGTTCACCGGACAAGATTGGAATCGTGATGAATTCGCCGGATGAGTCGATCTTTCCCTTCCGCGCCGTGTTGCCGTGGGTGCAAGGGCAGCCAGCCCGCGATAGGTTCGTCATCATGTATCACGGATCCCTGGTTGAAAGAAATGGGTTGGATCTGGCAGTCGAGGCACTGGCACTGGTTCGGCGTTCGATTCCGAATGTGCAGTTGAAGATCTATGGCCGCGGAACGCCCTTCCTGGAAACGGTCATGGCGAGGGTCCGGACCGAAGCTCTTGAAGATTGCGTGACCTACTGCGGGCCGAGAATGCTGGAAGACGTGGTTGGAGAGATCGAGAAGTGTGACCTTGGCGTCATTCCAAATCAGCGGAGCGCCTTTTCGGAAATCAATACTCCTACCCGAATCTTCGAGTATCTCGCTCTTGGTAAGCCGGTGATCGCGCCACGGGCCGGTGGCGTCTGCGACTATTTCGACGAACGCTCGATGGTACTGTTCGAGCTCGGCGACGCACAGGACCTTGCCGACAAGATCAAGTACGTCATTTCTCACCCCTCCGAAATGGTGAACAAGCTGAGGCGTGGACAAGAGGTTTACCAGAGACATTGCTGGGCGACGGAAAAGCAACGGTTGACCCGCCTGGTCAGCGGCCTGCTCGCCGGACGGAGCGAGGAAATCGAGGACAGCGAGGCAGTCCCTGCACCGGTGGCCGCAAATGACAGACTCGCCCACACCGCCGAGAGCTCACGCTAGACACCCGAAGCAATGAGCTGTGTGAGAGTGGTATCCATGGACAAAGCTTCCTCACTCCCGATTTATGTACTGGTAACGCCGGCCCGCAACGAGGCAGCGTTCATCGACAAAACGATTCAGTCGATGATTGCCCAGACCTTTCCTCCGCTTAAGTGGGTGATCGTGGACGACGGATCCACGGACACGACCGGCGAAATTGTCAGGCAGTATGCTGCCCAGTGCCCATGGATGGAACTGGTTCAGCTGCCGCAGCGGCGAGACCGCAGCTTTGCCGCCAAGGTGCAGGCATTCAATGCCGGCTATGAGAGAGTCAAGGATTTGCCCTATGAGGTAATCGGTAACGTGGATGCCGATATCTCTTTCGCGCCCGATCATTTTGAATTCCTCATGGGGAAGTTTGCGGCAGACCCGACTCTTGGGGTCGCTGGAACCGTATTCAAAGAAGAAGGCTACAGCTCGGAAACGGACAGCTTTGAGGGGTATAAGCATGTGTCCGGTCAATGCCAACTGTTTCGCCGCGATTGCTGGGAACAAATCGGTGGATACATTCCGCACCGCGCCGGAGGAATCGACTGGATGGCCGTCACCACGGCAAGGATGATGGGTTGGAAGACGGAATCGTTCCGCGGCCGCTGCTTTTTCCACCATCGTCACCTGGGCACCGCGGAACGTGGCGTTCTCGCCTCTTCCTTCTCCTACGGCGAAAAAGACTACTATCTCGGCGGACACCCGATCTGGGAGCTGTTTCGCGTGGCCTACCAGTGCACGAAGAAGCCTTACCTGCTGGGCGGGAGCGCCCTGGGATTGGGCTATGGCTGGGCACTTGTAAAAAGGACGCCTCGCCCGGTATCCCGCGAGCTCATGGCCTTCCACCGCAAAGAGCAGATTACGAAGCTTCGAGCCATTCTAAAAACCGTCCTGACATTCAAATCCATGGATAGTTTCCGGGTTGCCGAACGGTAAGTACAAGTCTCACGTCATAGCTTCGATGGTCACAACAAACGCACTTTCGCCTGCGCAGATCGAATCCGCTGTCCGCCAGTTCTGCGGCTGGCTGGAGCGCTACGGTGAAACGTCCTACGATCACCAGAGCTTCTTCGCCAGCAAGCTCGGCCGGGGCGCCAAGGCACTCTATTACAGGAAGCCGCTGGCGGGCACCTTGGCAGTCGCTCCCATGGTGTTCTGCGAGGCGTTTGTCCCCAGCGCCAGAAGGCTATTTTGGAAACCCCAGAGATTTCCCATCGCCGACGCCCATTACGCTATGGGATTCGCGTTTCTTGCGGCGACCTATGGCCATACGAGTGACTACCAGAAGGCGGTTCACTTCCTGGAAATGCTTCAGGAGACCCGTTGCGCAGGTTATGAGGATTATTGCTGGGGATACCCGTTTGACTGGGAAACGCGGACCGGGACCATGAAGGCAGCCACCCCGCTGATCACGACCGTGCCCTATGTATATGAGGCCTTCTCGCAGGTCTATCACCTCGATGGCGACCAAAAATGGCTGCCGATCATGCGCTCGATTGCCGAGCACGCCTTAAAAAGCTACCGGGACGTGGAAGTCGCGCCCGATATGGCCAGCTGCGGATACACGCCGGCAGCAGACGATCCGGGAGGCGTGGTCAATGCCAGCGCCTATCGCGCATTTCTGTTGACGAAGGCGAGTATCGAGCTGTCGGAGCCTGACTATCTGGAAGCTGCGAATCGAAACCTGAACTTCGTTTTATCGTCTCAGCAGCTCGACGGTTCATGGTTCTATTCCATGGACGGCGCCAGGGACTTTGTCGATCACTTTCATACCTGCTTCGTGATGAAGGCTCTGGCGAAAATCGAACAGCTCACGGGATCTGACCGGTGCCGCGCCAGCATTGAGCGAGGTGTGGGGTACTACCTGAAGAACCTGATCGATGGCGATGGCTTACCCCTGCCCTTTTCCAAGGCGCCACGGATGACGGTCTATCGCCGCGAACTGTATGACATGGCAGAGTGCATCAACCTCGCGGTGCTGCTGCAAGGACGCTTTCCGGCGCTCGATAGAACTTTGTCCTGTGTCCTGGGGGAACTGCTCGGACGGTGGCGGAAGAGAGACGGCTCCTTCCGTTCGCGCCAATTGCTTGTTGGGTGGGACAACGTTCCCATGCATCGCTGGGCGCAGGCGCAGTTGTTCCGCAGCCTTAGTTTCTTCCTGTCGATGAATCACAAGCAGTCGCAAAGCAAGCGGCCAGCGCCCAGGCTAGAAACGGCCACGGCGTAGAGACGGCACATGTGCGGCATTTGCGGACAATATAACTTTCGAAAGCTGGAACCCGCGCAGCGTCAGGAAATCGTCGCCATGACACGGACGCTGACGCACCGCGGACCGGATGACGAAGGCTATTTCCTTGCGGGGCCGCTGGGGTTTGGCTTTCGCCGCTTATCGATCATCGATCTCGCGGGCGGACATCAGCCCATGTCGGACCAGGAAGAGTCCGTCTGGGTGATCTTTAATGGAGAGATTTACAACTTCCGGGAACTGCGGGAAGAGCTGCAAGCACACGGACACGTCTTTCGCACCAGGTCGGATACTGAAGTTATCGTCCACGGCTATAAGCAATGGGGGGATGACGTACTGAATCGGCTGAACGGCATGTTCGGCCTGGCAATCTGGGACGTTCATCAGCGACGTCTGGTGCTGGCCAGGGATGCATTCGGCATCAAGTTGCTGTACTACAAGGTGGACCGGGGCCGGCTGTATTTCGGTTCCGAGATGCGTGCCATCCGCGCTAGCGAAGCGAGCGCGCCCGAGATCGATCCCACATCGCTGAATCTCTTCTTGCGCTATCGCTACACGCCTTCGCCGCACACCATCATCAAAGGAATCCAGAAGCTCGCTCCTGGAACGAAGCTGGTGGCGCAGGACGGCTCTTACGAGGTTAGCCGCTGGTACAAATTCAAGCCGACACCGTTTACCCCGGCAAAGTCCACCGCTGAGGCGACGGAAGAGCTGCTGGAGCTCTACAAACGAGCGATCCGGCGGCAACTGATCAGCGACGTTCCGGTGGGCCTGTTGCTCAGTGGAGGTCTCGATTCCGGGCTGTTGCTGGCCCTGATGAATCTGAACGGGCGCTCCTGGCCGACCTACACGGTGGGTTACGGCTCGACTTTTGCCGACGACGAGCTGTCGGATGCTGCGCAAACTGCCAAGCTCCTGGGCTCGAACCATACCAACATCACGATTTCAAGGAGCACGTTCGAAAAAACCCTTCCCCAGATCGTTTCATCGCTGGAAGAGCCGATCGCTACTTCCTCGATCGTGCCTATGTACTTCGTCTGCGAGCGGGCCCGGCAAGATATCAAGGTTGCGCTCGTGGGGCAGGGCCCGGACGAGTTATTCGGCGGATATCGCCGCCATCTGGGAGTCCGCTATGGCGCGCTGTGGGCGCAGCTGCCGAAGGGCATGCGGACGGTGATCTCGTCTGCAATCGGATCCCTGCCGCGCAATGAAACCCTGAAGCGGGGAGTTTACTCGCTCGCGACCTCAGACCGCATGCAGCGATATCAGAATGTGTTTTCTATTCTGCCGGGCGATCAAGTGGATAACCTTTTCCACGATTGCCTGCTCGACGCCGGCGCAGGGGACAGCATTCTGGAGTGCTGGTCGGACATGACCGGATTGATGAGCGAGACGGATGAGCTGGGCGGGCTGCAGTTTCTGGAAGTACGTTCGAGCTTGCCGGACGAGCTGCTCATGTATGCCGACAAGCTCTCGATGGCCCATAGCCTGGAACTCCGCGTCCCCTACCTGGATAAAGAGATTGTGGAGTATGTTGAGCGGTTGCCGGCCAGCCTGAAAGTAAGGCGAGGCTCGCAAAAGTGGCTTCATAGACAGGTATGCCAGACCTATCTCGCGCCGTCCATCCTGCGCCGACCGAAGCGCGGATTTGCCGTCAACGTTGTCGATGGGTGGTTCCGCGACTCCATGGACAGCAAGATGACGGAAGCGCTATTGGATGGCAGCTCGGAGATCTATCAGTATCTTCGGCCGAGCGCGGTGCGGCATCTGTTCGCACAGCATGCATCCGGCGCGCAGGACAATCACAAAATCCTCTTCAGCCTGGTAGTGCTGGAGCAATGGTTGCGAGTACAGGAGCAGTCTGCGCTTGCACTCAGCAACGCAGCCTCGCGATGATCGGAGTAATGGTCGACCCCGCGGACGAGATCGTCACCCGCGAATTCTTCGAGCTGTTCAAGACTCCCTGGGAGATTTACCGCGAGAACGAAGGATATGACGTAGTGCTGTGTTCCGGCGCTGTAGCGGATCACGTAAATGCAAAGATTGTTGTCATTTACGCAAGCCAGCCGACACGACTTGAGGGTGCACGAAACATAGAAACCCGGGGCAGTGATGGCCAGGGCGGCGCTCTTGTGTACCGAGGCGATCGTCTTCCGATCTATGGTGATAGTGTCAGGTTCGCTGAGATCCGGGATAGTTTCTTAAGGGACGAGCGCAGTGGCGAAGCGGCCGCTTACAAGGATCAAACGGCCGACCAAATACTGTGCCGGGTTGGCTATGACCTGTTCGCCGAGATTCGCACCCTGTTGACCGTCGGGCAGCCAGTCGCGAATGCCGGAGAGCCGACACTTGAGCTGCATATCGCGTTGTTGCGAGACCTGATCGTCGACAGCGGTGTGACTCTGCTGGAGATTCCGCCGGTTCCGGAGGGGTACCGGTTTATTGTCTGCCTTACTCACGACGTCGATCATCCCTCGATTCGGCTGCACGGTTGGGACCACACAACCCTCGGATTTCTGTATCGCGCGGTGCTCGGTTCTGCGCAAAGGTTGCTGCGCGGGCGGCTGTCGACTCGCGATCTGATCAGGAACTGGGTTGCAGCACTTCGACTGCCGTTTGTGCAGTTGGGTCTGGTACCCGACTTTTGGCTTGAGTTTCCCCACCGATATGAGCAGCTGGAAGCAGGTCTCCCCTCGACGTTCTTTGTCATCCCTTTTAGGGGACGGCCGGGGAAAAAAGGGGATGGAACGGCGCCTGAGTTTCGTGCTGCAGCCTACAGCGCGCAGCAGATTGAAGCCACGATTCAGCGTTTGCTAGCCATGGGGTGCGAGGTAGGATTGCACGGTATCGACGCCTGGACGGACAGCACGACAGGCCGCGATGAGATTGGCGAGATCCAGCGGCTAACCGGCGCAACGCAATGCGGCACCCGAATGCACTGGCTCTACTGCGACGAACATTCGCCCGAAGTTCTTGAACAGGCAGGCGCGACCTACGACTCAACCAGCGGGTATAACGAGACCGTCGGATATCGGGCAGGCACGACGCAGGTGTTCAAGCCGCTTGGCGCCCGGCGACTGCTCGAACTGCCACTGCATGTGATGGACACGGCGCTTTTCTATCCGGCACACCAGGACTATTCGCCGGCAGAGGCGGCAGGCGTCGTTGAGCAGCTGATCGATAATGTGTTGCGATTCGGAGGCTGTCTCACGATCAACTGGCATGACCGGAGTGTCGCACCGGAGAGACTCTGGGATTCGTTTTACCACAATCTGCTTGAGCACCTGAAGTCCCGTGGCGCCTGGTTCGCAACGGCCAGCCAAGCCGTGGAATGGTTCCAGATGCGGCGGTCGGCTAAAGTCGAACCGCCTATCAGGAAGGCACACGCTGCCACACAGAGCGGCGGACACGAGATCATCCCCGGCTTGCAACTCAGGTCCTACGAAGGGCAAGTGGCACACGATCGATCTGCCGAGCGAACATCACAGCCCCTAGAAATATCGGCTTCCGCCGGCTGGAACTATGCGATTCGAGCTCCCAGACATTTTAGTTCCAAGACCACACCCTAGCGTATTTATGGATAACGAGAAAATCTTTGAGGCACCGAAGGCTGCGGGCGCTCGTGACTTCATCATTGCCCCAGACGATCGCATACTGATCACCGGCGCCGGCGGTTTCATCGGTTCCCGCGTGGTTCAGCACCTTCTGGATCAGGGATTTCGGAATCTGGTCTGCTTTGGTCGACCCGCTGGCAAACTCGCAGGTATCGCAGGGGACCTCCGATATGATGCCGCTGTACAACGGGTTGATGTTGTGAAAGGAAATCTGCTTTCGCGTCAGGATTGCGAGGCCGCCTGCGCCGACGTTAAGGTCGTCCTTCACCTGGCGGCGGGAACAGGCGAGAAGTCCTTTCCAGACGCGGTCATGAACTCGGTTGTGACGACCCGTAATTTGCTGGAGGCCTGCCTCAGACATGCCAGTCTGAAAAGGTTCGTATTAGTGAGTTCGTTCGCTGTGTATACGAATCAGCAGCGATCCAGCCGGCTGGACGAGTCTTCGCCGGTTGAAGAACACTCTGAGATGCGCGGCGATGCCTACTGCTACGCCAAGTCGAAGCAGGAAGAGCTTCTCAGAGAATACGGAAAGCAGCACGACATCCCGTACGCCATCGTTCGTCCAGGCAGCGTCTATGGTCCGGGCCGGCCACAGATTACTGGTCGGGTAGGCCTGAGTACATTCGGACTATTCCTGCATCTCGGCGGATCTAACGCTGTGCCTTTCACTTATGTAGACAATTGCGCCTCAGCTATTGCGTTGGCCGGACTCGTGAAGGGAGCCGATGGAGAGGTCTTCAATGTAGTAGACGACGAAATCCCTTCGAGCCGGCGCTTTCTCCGGGTGTATAAGGCCAACATCAGGAACTTCCGGTCACTCTATATTCCCCACGCGGTCAGCTACATGCTTTGCTATCTGTGGGAGAGATACTCGGCTCGCTCCCAGGGCCAGCTGCCTCCGGCATTCAATCGCAGCCATTGGTACTCTCAGTGGCGCAAGACCCGTTACAGCAATGACAAGATAAAGAGAAAGTTAGGATGGCGGCAGGTGGTCCCTACCGAGGAAGCGTTGCAAAAGTATGTTGCGGCTTGCAGGCAAGGGAGCCAGCATGCTTAAGGTCGCCATCATCGGATGCGGAAAAATTGCCGACGCACACGCAGCGCAGATCCGGCGCATTGATGGCTGCGAGATGGTTGGAGTGTGCGATCGCGAACCCCTGATGGCAAAGCAGATCTATGAACGCTTTCCGGTGAAGCAGTATTTCACCGAGGTAGACGAACTCATCAGTAAGGCCCGGCCAGACGTCGTTCACATCACAACGCCGCCCGAAAGCCACTTCGGCTTGGCGAAGCAATGCCTGGAAGAAGGCTGCAATGTCTATGTGGAAAAGCCGTTCACGCTCTACGCAGATCAGGCGGAGCAACTCATAAAATTGGCCGATGCCAGGGGGCTCAAGCTCACGGCAGGTCATAACGACCAGTTCAGCCATGGGGCCCGGCGTCTGCGCTCCTTGGTGGCGCAAGGATATCTGGGCGAGCGGCCGATACATATGGAAAGCTACTATGGCTACGACCTGGGCGACCCCAGCTACGCGAAAGCTCTGTTAGGGGATAAGCACCACTGGGTCCGTAGGTTGCCAGGCAAGCTCCTACAAAATGTCATCAGCCACGGCATTGCGAAGATCGCGGAGTTTCTCAAGGGCGACCAGCCGCAGGTATTCGCGCACGGTTTCCAGAGCGCGCTGCTGAAAGGCATAGGCGAGCACGAGATGGCGGATGAACTGCGGGTGGTGATCGCCGACCAGGACGGCACAACCGCGTACTTCACCTTCTCGTCGCAGATGAGGCCGTCGATTCACGAGTTCCGCATGTACGGCTCGAAGAACGGCTTGATCCTCGATCAGGATCATGAAATTGTGCTCCAGCTGCGCGGGCAGAAATACAAGAGCTATGCCGACCGATTCATTCCCCCAGTGGTAATGGCCAGGCAGTATCTCGGCAATCTCCAGCGGAACGTAAGGCTATTTCTCAACATGGATTTCCACATGGATTCGGGCATGAAGTATCTGATCGAGTCGTTTTACCGCTCGGTGCGAGACGACGCGCCGCTTCCCATCTCGTATCGTGAGATCCTGCTTACTGCCAGGATCATGGACTCCATCTTTGAACAGCTGAACAACAGCCGACTGATGGCCGATAGCGAGGCCCAAGCACACATCCAGAAGGCGGCGCTGGCTGTTTCTTAAAGACGATCCTTCCTGCCGGGAAAGTTGCTGACTCCGGAATGCCTCCTTTTATAGCGCTCATTGTATGGCTGGTGTGTCTGCTGCTCCTGCTTTACTTCGATCCGGCGAAGAGTCCGGACGTTTCCGCAGCACTATGGGTACCCGTGATCTGGCTGTTCTTCCTCGGATCGCGGCTGCCCTCGCAGTGGCTGGGCGGGCAGGTGGGGCTGGCGGCACAGGCACTTGAAGAAGGCAACCCCTTCGATCGCACCATCTCGTCCGCCCTGATCTTGCTGGCAATCGGCATCCTGCTGTCGAGGTCTTTCAACTGGCACGGCTTTTTCAGGCGCAACCTGGCCTTGATGTCACTTCTTTTTTTTGCCCTGATCAGTGTCTGCTGGTCTGACTTCCCGTTTGTCTCTTTAAAGCGATGGTTGCGAGACTTGGGCAACTATCTTGTGATCCTCGTCGTTCTATCCGATGCTCACCCTTTAGAGGCTGTCCGCACGGTTCTCAGGCGTCTTTTCTTTCTGCTGATCCCGCTTTCCGTTGTCCTTATTAAGTACTATCCCGAACTAGGCAAATCGTGGGATTCGTGGACAGGTATCGCTCAGTATTCGGGGGTTACAACCGGCAAGAACATGCTCGGAGTTCTGTGCCTGGTCAGCGGTCTCTTCTTCTTCTGGGACACGGTAACGCGCTGGTGCGATCGCAAGGAGCGGCAGACGAGACGAATTATCCTGGTGAACCTAGCGTTCATCGCCATGACTCTGTGGCTTCTCGAGATGTCCAACAGCGCGACCTCGCGCATTTGCCTGGTGATCGGCTGCCTGGTGATCGCAGCGGCCCACAGCAAGTCAGTCCAGCGCCGGCCCGCTCTTCTTACGGCGCTCATTCCGATCGGAATCTGTGGGTACCTGGTGCTGGCATTCGGCTTTGGGGTCGACATCAACGCGTTGGTGGCAGCGGCCGTCGGCCGGGACCCAACCCTCACCGACAGAACCAAAATATGGAGCTTCCTGCTTAGCATGAAGACCAGCCCACTCGTTGGCACAGGCTATGAGAGCTTCTGGCTAGGTCCTCGGCTCCAATGGTTCTGGCAGAATGCCGATCTCGGGCATATCAACGAGGCACACAACGGTTATCTCGAGGTCTACCTCAACCTGGGTATCATCGGACTCTCCCTGCTTGGTTGTTTCCTGATCGCCAGCTACCGGACCATTTGCAGAGAGCTCGAATCCTTTTCCAGCCTCGCCTCGCTCAGTCTGGCTATGTGGACTGTTCTGCTCTTCTACAGTGTCACCGAGGCGGGCTTCCGAGGCGGTTTGATGTGGTTCACGTTCTTGGCAGGAGCCGTCGTCGTTCCCCAGCGTGCCGACAATCGAGTGCATAGCTCCGCTGCGTTCGAGTACGCGAACGCTCTGGAGCGACTTCCCAGCTCTCCCGTAGAAACGACCGCTCAGTGGAGATGATGGTGCGCTCGGTCGGACAGGAGTCTACACCAGCGCATGAAACGGACCTGAGCGTTCCACTCGGTCCTAGATTAAGGCAATCTTTGGTCGCATCGCAATCCAGTCAACAGAAGAAAGGCAAGTGATCAATGGAGGTTTACGGCAAGGAGATCCGAATATGTGGGAGGCTGATCCGAATCGGCTACCTCGATGGAGAGGGCTACCAATTTCTGAACGACCCAGACGCAGCGCTAAGTGCACTCCGACAGTCAAGAACGCGGATTGACCTCTTCACATTCATCCAGAGACTCGCTGACGCCTCGCCAAAATACCGCTACAGAATGGAATGGGACAACATGGCCGTCTTACCGGTTTCGAGCTTCGATCACTGGATAAAGAACCAAATTGACTTTAAGGTGAGAAATAAGGTCCGCAAGGCCGAGAAAAACGGCGTAGTCGTTAAGGAGATACCTTTTGATGACACTCTCGTCCAGGGCGTATATTCGATTTATAACGAATCTCCGATCCGCCAAGGAAAGCGGTTTTGGCACTACGGTAAAGACCACGAAGCTGTGCGTAGGATAAATGGAACTTTCATAGATCGTAGCATCTTTATCGGGGCGTTCTTTCAGGACAACCTAATTGGCTTCGTGAAACTGGTAAGCGACGAAGATGGGCACCAAGCCGGTCTGATGCAGATAATCTCCATGATTCAGCACCGGGATAAGGCTCCTACGAATGCACTGATCGCCCAAGCCGTCCGGTCCTGCGCGGCGCGAGGAATCTCCCACCTCTGGTATGCGAACTTTTCCTATGGAAAGAAGCAGAGCGACAGCCTAGCCGATTTCAAGCGGCACAATGGCTTTCAGAAAATCGACGTGCCAAGATACTACGTGCCGCTAACAGCTGCGGGGCGAATGGCCCTACACTTGAATCTTCACCACGGCATTACAGATTGGATTCCAGAACCGGTGGCCGCGAGATACCGCAAGATCCGGAGTTTCTGGTATGCGAGAAGATTCCAGGGCTTTCAGAACGCCTAGAAGAAGGCCATTTCAATACACAAACATCGGGAGCCTTACTGAGACCCACGACATCCGAGCAATAGCAAGCGCCCATGCCAGGAATTGTAGGCTGTATAACCCGGTTGCCCCGAGATCGTGCACAGGCAGAGCTTGTACAGATGGTCGACGCTCTATGCCACGAAGACTTCTATGTCGCAGGCATGTGGGCCGAGGAGTCTTTGGGGGTATACGTTGGTTGGGTCGCGCAACGGGACTCCTTCTCCGCCGGAATGCCGGTGAGAAATGAACGGGGAGAGGTAGTGCTGATCTTTTCCGGGGAGGAGTTTCCTGAGCCGGGAGTAGCCTCGCACCTGAGGGCGAAGGGTCATGTAGTCGCTTCTTCCGGGCCTTCTTATTTGGTTCACCTCTATGAAGACGACTCATCATTTCCGGCTGGATTAAACGGGAGATTTCACGGCCTTCTGGTCGATCGCGACCGTGAGACCGCGATGCTCTTCAATGATCGGTATGGTATGCGCCGGATCTATTATCACGAATCGAACGACGCGTTTTATTTTGCTGCGGAAGCCAAGGCGATCCTTGCTGTGCGGCCGGAACTCAGGTGTCTCGATTCTCAATCCGTTGGAGAATTTGTTACCTGTGGCTGCACCTTAGAAGACCGCTCTCTGTTCAAGGACATTCACGTACTGCCCGGAGCGGCAAAATGGGTCTTTCGCAATGGGCGGCTCGAACAGAAGGGAAAGTACTTCGATCCACACCAGTGGGAGGAGCAAGACCGCCTAGAGCCAGGACAGTACTACCGGGAACTGCGAGACGTTTTTTGCCGGAATCTTTCGCGCTATTTTGCGGGCGAGGAGCGCGTTGGGATGTCCCTGACAGGCGGATTGGATACCCGGATGATCATGGCTTGGCATAGAGGCAAACCAGGTTCCCTGCCCTGTTACACCTTCGGGGGGATGCGCCGCGAATGCCAGGACGTGGTAGTAGCGCGCGAAGTGGCGCGTGCCTGTGGGCAGTCGCACCAAGTCATCCCAGTGGAGCAGGATTTCCTCGCAGAATTTCCCCGTTATGCCGAGCGCGCGGTGTACCTGACGGATGGTGGCGTCGATGTTAGCCACGCTCCTGATCTGTACTTGAGCGAACGAGCACGTGAAATTGCCCCGGTGCGAATGACCGGCCTGTACGGAAGCGAAGTCCTACGCGGAGTCCGAGCCTTCAAACCAGTGGATCCGCTACCGGGCTTGTTTAGTCCCGACCTTCTCGGCTATTTGCGGCAGTCACACGAAACTTATGCCGGCATTATTGCGGGGCACCCGGTCAGCTTTGCCGCTTTTAGGCAGGGGCCGTGGTACAACCACGGAAGCTTGACGCTGGAGCAGACGCAGTATTCGGTGCGAACTCCCTTTCTTGACAATGATTTCGTGCGAACTGTTTTTCGAGCGCCACAGGGGTCGCTAGCCACTCGTGACGTTTCATGGCAACTAATTGCCGATGGAAGGCCAGATTTACTCTGGATACCCACCGATCGCGGCATCGGCGGCCGCGGAAATCCGGTTTCGCAGGCAATTTCGCACAGCGCCGCCGAGTTTCTGTTCAAGGCCGAGTACGCTTATGACATGGGAATGCCGCAGTGGCTAGCGCGGGTTGACCATGCGCTGTCGCCGTTTCGTCTCGAACGTCTCTTTCTGGGAAGGCACAAAATCTTCCACTTCCGCACCTGGTACCGGGACACGCTTGCTGGCTATCTTCAGGAGATACTGCTCGACCCGCGTAGCATGTCCAGGCCTTACGTCGAACGAAAAGTACTCGAGACCATCGTGCGGAGCCATCTCAAGGGTGATGGAAACCATACCACGAATATCCACAGAGTACTGACGCTGGAACTTTTGCATCGACTCTTTCTCGACAGCTCGTCGAGACGTGACCGCTGGGCCGAGGCTGCCCGTTCAGAAAACTCACACACAGTTCATTGCGGAGCGGCCTGAAGATCCGTCGGAGGATCGGGAGGATCGTCCTGGCCTTGCGTTAACGGATGCGGATATGCATAAGGAGTGTAGTAAGCCGTCCACTTATTTATAGCGGTGCACTGGTACAGAGTGTTGGTGTCAGTCGCCCAGTAGGCCACCCGTGGGGTACAGGTTGCAGGGCGGGCAGACAACAGTCCACTTCCGGTTCCGGTTGTTCCGTTGAACGACGCACCTTGGTAATAGAAATCGCGGTTGACTATGATCTTTGCGGTGTCTGACGCAACAGGGCTGCCGTAGCGGACGCCGGCAAGCTTGTCGTCCCATTCGTAGGACGGATCGAGGATCTCATTCACCCATCCGCTAGGACGGGGGGGGGAATCCTGAAAGCAAAGTGCCGCCGCTACGCGATGGCTGGTCTATGCACTGAGCCGCCCTGAGGATCTGGTACTTGTCTCCAATGTTCAGGGTCGGAGGGCCGTCCCAATAGTCCTGTCCATATCCGCTGGCGCTAACCGAGTTGCTACCGCTTGCGGTAATCTCATATCCAGGATGGTAACCCCCCGAGGTCGTAACCGAGATATCGACTATGCTGTATGGATTCCCGCTTACAACCCATTGGTTTGCCGACCAATTCTGTGCACTGTCAGTAAGGGTTATCGTCCCTCCGGTAATTGAGACACCAGTAAACGTCCCAAAAGCGTAAGCCACACCATCATTGCTATCCCACTGCCCTTGTCCTGCACAGTACTCCCACCCCCCTGTGCCGGAGAACACGCGGTAAGCATCGAGTTGGAGGTAGGTGTTGTACCACGAACCTCCGGAAGTCGTATACGTATTGGAATAGTTCAGCGCCACTCCACTGCGCATATTCGTTGCAGTCGCACAGCCAGAAGTGTTGTTGGTGCACGTGAAAGCGTTACCATAAACCTCGACCTGCCGTGCTCCCCGTGGCCGTCCTGTGGTTTCGGTTCCGTGGGTCTGCACCGTTGCATTGTTAAGTGTGTTGTGCCGGATGACCATGCGACAACCACCGACATCGGTGACGCTGTCAGCATGATCGCAGTCGGTAATTGCCATCAAGTTAGGGCCGCCATTAAGACTATTGTCCTCAATATAAAGCGCACTGTTCGTGCCGAACGTGTCAGGCTGCGCCCAGGAGTTGTCCCCGTACTGTCCAACGCCAAGATAGGAACTGTGGCCAACATTGACTAACGAGCCTCCGCTCCCTGCGCCGGCCTGCGTGACTGTGTTGTGGTCAATGACTCCAAACAGGTTATCTGCAAGGATCAGCCAGCCATTGTAGATGCGTGTGGGGCCTGTGGACCATCCGCTAAAAGCAATATTGTCTACGCGCAAGTTAGGGCAGGAGGTAGAGTTACAGGTTCCTATCACTTGAATCGGAGAGCCAAGATTGGTTGCTCCCGATTGGGGTGTAATGGTCATTGCAGAGATGCGGAATGTCTGTCTAGCAGGAACAGTTACGTTGAAGAGCACATTGGCGCCTGCATTGTCTGTAATAGTTGTATTCCCCGCACCCGCAGCGATGATGCTGATACCTTTGCTTGGGATTGTAACGCCGCTTGTCCAGGTGCATGCACCCGCAGGGATGGTGACAGTGTCGTCAGCTGAAGCTGAGTTCAAGGCTGTTTGTACGTCACCAGTCGCACATGAGGCCGCGTTGATGATCTTAGCCTGTGCGCCTATAACCACAAGAGCGCCGGATAGAAGCACAATTACTCTTAGGAGCTTTGTCATTTGTCCGCCCGGGGATCTTAACCAAAAGCGTATTGTCTCATCCTCACGGGCACGAAAGGATTAGCTATTCCACTATTTTGTATTACATAAGTAATCGAGAAATGATTACTATAGTAATACGGTCGACACCCGTCAGTCCGCGTGTGGCGCAAGCACGGGAAATCTTGTGGTTACATGCCTCAAAACACGGTGGTTAAATGCCGTACCTTCATCGCCTGACGCTGGCGAGATTGGCCTGTTGACGCGACCCCATGGCGAGAAACCAGGCATTTGACTAAATGCGTTGACCAGTTTCGCCCCGAGAGAGCGCCAAGAGAAGCGAGTTTCGGTAAGGAGCACAAAGGCCTATGAAATCGACAATCTGCATCGCTGAGGACCGGGTAGTGTGTGAGCCGAGCCTTAAACTACTTCTCCTAAGCCTAAACACGCACTGTCCCGAAACAGCTGTTAATCTTTTCTACCCACCTGCGAAGGATGGTTTTGTCGCATGGGTCAAAAGGTGTCCGCAAGTGCGTCTTCAGGCGGATCAATTGAAGAATGGTTACGGGTGGAATGTAAAGCCCGAAGCCATCATGCGCCTGTTAGATCAAGGCTTTGAGGAAGTTATCTGGATTGATTCGGACATCATTGTAACCCGAAGTATGACTCCCATCTTTTCTAGCCTCAAAAATGATGTTCTTGTGGCTTCCGAGCATACACTTGGGGTCGAACGCTGCGATCAGGATGGCCTTCGCGCGCGCTTGTGGGGCCTTCCAGTAGGTAGAGCTTTCCCATTCGCCCTGAGTTCGGGTGTGCTTCGTGTTACTCAATGCCACCGTGCCCTGATGGAACGATGGTGGCAACTCTTGCAGTCAACCGTATATCAGGACTTTCAGAGAATAGGATGGCGGGAAAGCCCTGTCCACATGAAAGGTGATCAGGATGTGTTGACAGCCCTTTTGACTTCAAAGGAGTTCTCGCAAGTTCCAATAAAGATACTTCGGCGAGGCAAAGACATTATTCAGTTTGATGGTGTCTATGGCTACACAGTTGCTGAGCGGATGACGAACTTGCTGCGCGACACTCCAGTTTTCATCCATTCGGGTGCAGGCAAACCATGGTCCGACCTATGGCGTTTGGAAAGCGTCAGCGGCCTGAGAGAATATATAAAGAAGGTCTATCTGGATTTGTCTCCGTATACTCTGGCAGCCTTACCATTCAAATATGAGCTGGGGTGCAACACGGAATGGATGGAGCCGCACTACCTGCTAAGTCGGATTCTACGAGCGCTGGGATTAGGGTACTCAGCATTGGCCGGGTTGCCTATGGCAGTCTTTGCTGATCTGGCCCGGGGGCTAAACTATGTGCGGGGAGCGCGTCGTTTGAACCCTTCCGATTTGACTAACAGTCAACCGTCGGGCCCAAATAACCAGAGCGTGGCAACCTCGGGAGCCGAAAACGCTTTGCAATAAGAGACGTTCTTGCCATGAAACCACTCGTCTCGATTCTTATTCCCGCATATAACGCCGAACTATGGATTGGCGACACGATCCGTTCGGCGATGGCCCAGACGTGGAAGCGCAAGGAGATCATCGTTGTCGACGACGGCTCCCCGGACCGCACCCTGGCCATCGCACGCCAGTACGAGTCGGAGTCGGTGCGGGTTGTAACCAGCAAAAACCAGGGCGCGGCGGCCACGCGCAACCTCGCGCTGGAACACAGCTGTGGGGATTACATCCAGTATCTCGACGCCGACGATCTGCTGGCGCCCGACAAGATCGAGCGGCAGCTGGCGGCATTGCGCGAGACGGACAGCCGGCGGATCCTGCTCTCGTCGCCTTGGGCCTTCTTCTACTATCGCACCGAGCGTGCCCGCTTTATTCACAACTCACTGTGGCAAGACCTTTCTCCGGTCGAGTGGCTCCTGAGGAAGATGGGCGAGAACCTACACATGCAGACGGCCACATGGCTGACGAGCCGGGAGTTGATTGAGGCAGCAGGGCCGTGGGACACGCGGCTGGTCTCCGACGACGATGGCGAGTATTTCTGCCGAGTGCTGCTGGCTTCGGAAGGCACCCGCTTCGTAGCGGGCACGGGAGTTTTTTACCGGATTACCGGTTCGAGCCGGGTGAGCTTTATCGGAACATCGGACCGGAAGAAAGATGCGATGTTCGTGTCCATGAAGCTGCACGTGCAATATCTGCGATCTCTGGAGGAGAGCGATCGGGTCAGGCGCGCGTGTCTGAATTACCTGCAGACATGGTATGACCACTTCTATCCCGAAAGATCGGACATCGTGGCGCAACTGCAAGCCTTGGCCGGGGAACTGGGTGGAAGCCTACAAGTGCCCCGCCTGCGCTGGAAGTATGCCTGGATGAAGCCCATCTTCGGATGGAAGACCGCAAAGAGTGTGCAGAGAAGCCTTCCTGAATTCAAAGCCTCCTGCATCAGGGCCTGGGATAGAACCATGTATCGGCTGCAGGGTCCGGAGCTGCAGGGTTGCATGTCAGCGCAATGACACACGGTGGCGAACAGTTGTCGGCTGGAACGAAAGCCGATCCCGAAATCGCGGTGAGCCTGCTCACCGGCGGCGCTGACCGGCCCTACGTTTTCGGCCTGGCGACCGCTCTCATGGCGCAGCCCATCGTCCTGGATGTGGTTGGCAGCGACGATCTCGATTGTCCAGAGATGCACGGCAAGCCGGCGGTCAGGTTTCTTAATCTCCGCGGCAGTCAGCGATCCGACGTAGGCTTCAGGGAAAAGGCTGTCAGGGTCCTGCGCTATTATGCCAAGCTGATCCAGTACACCGCGGCGGCCCGCCCGAAGATCTTCCACATTCTGTGGAACAACAAATTCGAGGCCTTTGATCGAACCCTGCTAATGCTCTATTACAAGCTCCTCGGCAAGAAGGTTGTATTCACGGCCCATAACGTGAATGCCGGGAAAAGAGACGCGACCGATGGCCTGGTCAATCGTTGGACGCTGCGGATTCAGTACCGCCTGTGCGATCAGATCTTCGTGCATACGGAAAAGATGAAGGCGGAAATGGTCGCGGACTTCGGCGTGCGCCAGGAGCGGATCACGGTCATTCCTTTCGGTATCAACAACGCGGTACCGAACACCAGCCTGCAAGCCGCCGACGCCAAAAAGAGGCTGGGGGTGGAAGCAGACGAAAAGACAATTCTCTTCTTCGGGAATATCACGCCCTACAAGGGCATCGAGCACCTGATCGCCGCTTTTCACAAGTTAATCGAGCGCGGTGGAAACTACCGGTTGGTCTTTGCCGGGAAGCCTGACAAGTGCGAGGAGTACTGGAAACGCATCCGCGAAATGGTCGCTACCAGCCCCGTGAGTAATCGGATCACTGTCAGAGCGCAATTCATTCCGGACGAGGAAACGGAAGTCTATTTCAAGGCGGCCGACGTATTGGTGCTCCCCTATACCCATGTGTATCAGAGCGGGGTGCTGTTTCTCGCGTACGGCTTTGGTCTTCCCGTTATCGCCGCCGACGTCGGGTCGTTGCGGGATGAAATCGTGGAAGGAAAGACCGGTTTCACCTTCAAGGCCGCAGACGCGAATGATCTATCCCAGGTGCTGGAGCGCTACTTCGCGAGCGAACTATACGGAAACCTCGAGGAGCGGCGGCAGCAGATCAAGGGCCACGTTGCTCAGCGCAACTCGTGGGAGATCGTGAGTCAGACCACGCTGAAAGTGTATGGCGCCCTATTGAACGACCTGCCCGCGAAGCAGGGGTTGAGTCGCCGTTCCAGTACGTCCGTCGATCTGAAGGCGTCCTCCTGATTCCAAAAGAAGGAAGCACCTTGTAATCGCCTGATACGGCGACCGGCAATCCATCCTTCCATCTAATATTCCAGAGAAAGCAGCGCCGATGATTATCACCAGCACCCCATTCCGAGTGTCATTTTTTGGCGGAGGCACGGACTACCCGGTATGGTACCGGGAACACGGTGGCGCCGTGCTGTCTACCACCATCAATAAGTGCTGCTACATCACATGCCGCCGCTTGCCCCCATTCTTCGAGTATCACAGCCGGATTTCGTACTCGAAGGTAGAGAATGTGATCTGCAATGAAGCGATCGAGCATCCTTCCGTGCGCGCCTGCCTCCAGTTTCTGGGGATGGAAGAAGGGGTCGAGATCCATCACGTTGCCGACCTGCCCGCGCGCACCGGCCTGGGTACAAGTTCGGCCTTTACGGTTGGCCTGCTGCTTGGCCTCTATGCGCTGCAGGACAAAATGCGCTCCAAGCACGACCTGGCAAGCGATGCCATTCATGTCGAACAGGTACTGCTTAAGGAAGCGGTGGGTGCGCAGGACCAGGTCAGCGCCGCTTATGGCGGCTGCAACCGGATCAACTTCCAGAGCGATGGATCAATGGAAGTAAAGAAGATCTTTGCTACCAATGGCAGGCTGGCTGATCTCGAGCAACACCTGGCGCTTTATTTCACCGGATTTTCCCGTACCGCCTCTGAGATCGCCCAGGAGCAGGTGAGAGTTACTCCGCAGCGAAGACAGGAGTTGGAACTCCTGCTTCAGTTGGTCGATGAAGGCGAGGACATTCTGGCCAATCCCCGGCGCTCGCTGGATGATTTTGGACGACTGCTGCACCAGGGGTGGCAGATCAAGCGATCGCTGACGAGCAAGATCAGCAACCCAAGCATCGACGAGATCTACCAGGCGGGGCTCGATGCCGGCGCTCTGGGCGGAAAGTTGCTAGGGGCAGGAGGTGGCGGTTTCATGTTGTTCTTCGTTCCACCTGAGCGGCGCCAAGCCTTGAGGGACCGACTGAAGAAGCTGCTTTGTATCCCGTTTGCATTCTCGACCAAAGGTAGCCAGGTTGCGGTCTACGAGCCTGAAGAAGTGTACGACCAATCCCTGGTTACGGAGCGAAACATTGTCTATGCCTAAGATGCCCGATGCGGTCGTGCTATGCGGCGGGGCTGGGCTGCGATTGCGCCCGGTAATCGGCGAAGCCGCCAAAGCCATGGCCACGGTAACCGGACGCCCATTTTTGGAGGTACTGCTCCGCCAGCTTGCCAGGCATGGCTTCGATCGTGCAATTTTGGCAGTGGGATATCAGCAAGATGCGATTCGGTCGCACTTTGGCGCCTGCGTTCATGGTCTGCATCTGGTCTATTCCCCCGAGGAACAGGCGCTCGGAACCGGCGGCGCATTACGTAACGCTGCCGACCGAATCGAGACAGACTCCGTCCTTGTCATGAACGGGGATAGTTATACTGATGTCGATCTCGGCAAATTCGTGGAAGACTATAGAGAGGCCAAGGCAGATGCGTCTGTCGTGCTGGTACCTGCTGATGGGCGAGTCGATTGCGGCTTTGTGTCGCTGGACCGAGCCCAGGCCATTGTCGGGTTTGAGGAGAAGCAGTTCCCTGCTGCCGGCTGTTTCGTGAATTCCGGAATATATCTCTTCTCCCGGTCCCTGACCTATGAAATAGCAGCCGGCCAGGAGGTCTCGCTTGAACGAGACCTGCTCCCTCTGTGGCTCCGGCAAGCCAAGAACGTAAAAGGTTTCATCCACCACGGAAGCTGCGTTGATATTGGAACTCCGGAACGCTATCGCGAAGCACAGGCTGTGCTCGCCAACGTGGAGGAGGGTTCACCCATGTCGCGGTGCGAGAGCTCACTATGAAGATACTAATTACCGGAGCAGCCGGTTTCATCGGCGGGTTTCTAGCAAGACACTGTCTCAACCAGAATTGTTCGGTGCTTGGATTGGGGCTTTCTGAACCTGAGCACTGGCCTGGCGGGGCCTTTGAACTATGTGATGTCCGAGATGCTAGCCGGCTGTCTCACCTGATTTCGACTTTTCAGCCTGACCGGATATTCCACTTGGCGGCGCAAAGCTATCCCACCATCTCGCTTGAGCGGCCGCAAGAGACCATCGAAATTAATGCTGTTGGGACAGTCAATCTTTTCGAGAGCGCTCGCATGCTGAACCGGATGCCAACCGTAGTTGTCGCCTGCTCCAGTGCGGAATACGGCCCGGTAGAGGCTGTGAACCTGCCGGTGCGGGAAGATCATCCATTGCGCCCCTTGCACCCTTATGGAGTAAGCAAGGTCGCCCAGGATCTGCTGGCCGCACAGTACTTCGCCAACTACAGGATCCCATGCGTCAGGATCCGAATCTTCAATACCACGGGACCGGGCAAGTTGGGGGACGTATGTTCCGACTTCGCAGAGAGGGCGGTCGAGATCGAACTGGGCTTGCGACCTCCCTCGCTCAAAATCGGCAATCTCACAAGGCGCGCCATCATCGACGTTCGCGACCTGGTTCGGGGATTGTGGATGGCGCCGGATTGTTGCGTGCCCGGTGATGTGTACAACCTGGGTGCGACCAGCATCTATCCGCTGCAGGATGTGATCGCCATAATCCGAGAGCAGGTCACCGAGCCATTCTCGCTGGAAGTGGACTCCGCGTTGGTACGCAGTTGTGACGAGCCGGTTATCGCGGGCGACATTACCAAATTCCAGATCTGCAGTGGCTGGGCGCCGGAGATTGACCTGGCGACGACTTTGCAGGACATGCTTGACTGGTGGCGAACCCGCTTGAGCTCCGAAAAGCAATTATCGGCATCCTTCTCTGCCCATGCCGGCTAGAGATAGGCTCCGCCCCAAAGCCGTTTGCAAACTAAGGTTGATATGACATCGAGTATTCTGCGCACCAATCTCGAATCGAGTCTTCAGGTACACCAGCGCCTTATGAGCACCTGCTTGGCAGAGTTGACCATGGCGGCCGACGCTCTTGTCCTGGCCTATAAGACGGGGCATAAGGCATTGTTCTTTGGCAACGGTGGCAGCGCCGCCGATGCGCAACACCTGGCAGCGGAGTTCGTCGGACGCTACCTTCGCCAGCGCGATCCGATGCCTGCTTTGGCGCTGAACGCCAACAGCTCGGCAGTCACTGCGATCGGCAACGATTACGGCTTCGACCAGGTATTTTCGCGTCAGTTACAGGCACTGGCAGTCGCCGGGGATGTGGCTGTCGCCATCAGCACCTCCGGAAACTCTTCTAATGTGATCGAAGCTGTGCGCTATGCGAGAAACGCTGGATTGTTCACCATCGCGCTGACCGGCTCTTCTGGCGGACGTCTTCGTGGCATGGTCGATGTACTGATCGCAGTTCCTTCCGACCAAACCCCAAGAATTCAGGAGTGTCATATCCTGGTCGGCCATGCCTTGTGTGATGCTGTCGAGCAATCGGTCATGACTGAGTGTCTTCCGGTTGCGCATGTTCCGCAGAATATGGGAACCCCTCAAAGCGCCGGGGTGACGAGCTAGCATCGCTCAGGCAACCACTCAAATATTTTAGCTAAGGTAAGAACCCGCACTGCTTACCTGCAACGCTTCTAAGTCCTTTCAGGCTCTCTTCAAATGTACTTTTCCCTAGCCAGACGGGTTTGGAATTATCTTCCAGCGCCGGTTCGCCGCAGTTCACCAGGCATTCTGTATGGCCGATACCTGCATGGCATGGTGCTTCGTCTCTCCGAACGGCGGCAGTCGTTTGGCACATTCTTCCTGAGAAACCGTGCGGAGATGAAATTGATGTGCCGCCTTCTGGACAATAAAGCCGAAGGCTCCTGCTTGAACCTGTGCGTACTAGCATGCAGCAAAGGCGCAGAGCTTTACTCCATCTTATGGGCAATCCGCTCTGCTCGTCCTGACTTGAAGATAGGGGTGCATGCCGTCGATATATCGCGCGAGATTTTGGAATTTGCGAGCAAAGGAGTTTATTCGCGCCCTCGGCCTGGCGTAACCGGTGCTTCAGAACAGAAGGACTCTGACAGGCCGGCAGATGTGGACTGGAATACCTGGAGAGACCAGAATGCCCCCATCTTCGAGCGTATGTCCGCCGACGAAGTGGCCGAGATGTGCGAAGTGGAAGGCGATCAGGTAAGAGTCAGAAAATGGCTGCGGGAAGGCATCACTTGGATGGTGGGAGATGCCACGACACCGGCAATTGTCGATACTATCGGCCCTCAGGATATCGTCGTGGCAAACCGTTTTCTCTGCCACATGAAGCCGGAGGCGGCTGCCAGGTGCCTGCGGAATGTCGCGAAACTGGTGAAGCCGGGCGGATACCTCTTCGTAAGCGGCGTTGATCTGGATGTGCGGGCCAGCGTCGCGCGCGAGATGGGATGGACGCCGGTGACGGAGATGATCCGGGAGGTCCATGAGGGAGATGTCTCCCTGCTGAAGGGATGGCCCCTGGAATACTGGGGGCTGGAGCCATTCAGCGAAGGCCGCGCGGACTGGAAGACGCGCTACGCGGCGGTTTTCCGGGTAGGCCAGGCCAAAAGCGATGAGCGGCACGAAAGCCGGGCCCAGCAGGCCGGCGCCGTGTTCGCGGGAAAGTAGAGCTAGGGTTCCTTCTGGATCCGTAACGACATGCGTTTCCTTGAGACAAATATTACCGGGGCAAGGGTAATCGACCCCACTCCGCACGGAGACGAGCGCGGCCGATTCATGCGGGCGTGGTGTACGCGGGAATTCGCAGAGCATGGCCTCGATTTCCTGCCGGTGCAGGCCAACATGGGTTACAGCGTGCGTCGAGGAACGACTCGCGGCATGCACTTCCAGGCGGAGCCGGCACCGGAAGCGAAGCTCGTGCGCTGCACGCGTGGAGCAATCTTTGATGTCGTTCTGGACTTAAGGCCTGGGTCTTCTTCCTATGGCAACTGGTATGGAATCGAGTTATCCGCCGCCAATGGGCGGATGATCTACGTGCCGGAGCATTGCGCGCATGGCTACCAGACGCAGGAAGACGACACGGAAATGTATTACATGACCTCCGCGTTTTATACCCCAGGCGCGGTGCGAGGTGCGCGATTTGATGATCCGGCGTTCGGCATTCAGTGGCCGCTGCCGGTAACGTTAGTCTCAGAACAAGATCTCAACTGGCCTCTGATGGAGCCGCGACAGGACAGTAATGATGGTAGATACAGCACTTCAAGAGCGTGAAGCCGCGGGTCGTCCGATTCGCGTGGGCATGATCGGCGCCGGCGCTACAGGACGGGCGATCGCTTTGCAGCTGGGAACGCCAGTGCCAGGAATGCGCCTGGCAGGAATCTCTGCCCGGACACCGGCGCATGGAGAACGGGCCTTTCGGGAAGCCGGTTTCCATGAGTGGAGCCGCGCAACATCGGCGCGCGAAGCGGAAGCGGCTATCGCCAGCGGGCTACCCGTCCTGACCGATGACCATTCAGTCCTGAATGCCTGCGAAAACATCGACGTAATCGTCGAAGTGACGGGTACGATCGAGCCGGCGGCTCGCGTGGTCCTCGACGCATTTGCTCACGGCAAGAACGTTGTCCTGGTAAATGCAGAGTTGGATTCCCTGCTTGGCCCAATCCTGAAGGTGAAAGCCGACCAGGCTGGAGTCGTCATCACCCACACCGACGGAGACGAACCCGGTGTGGCTATGACGCTGCTGCGTTATCTGCGGACTACCGGGATGCAGCCGGTAGCGGCGGGCAACATCAAGGGCATGGTCGACTATTATCGCAACCCCGATACCCAGCAGGCCTTTGCCGCAAAGTACGATCAGGATGTAAAGAAGGTAACGTCGTTTGCCGACTCGACCAAGCTCTCTATGGAAGCAACTGTGCTGGCCAATGCCACCGGCTTCCATGTTGGTCGCAGAGGTATGTATGGCCCTACCTGTTCCTATGTCCGAGAGATAGCCGGACTTCTACCCGGCGAGCAGATGCTTGAGACCGGCCTGGTGGACTACGCACTCGGAGCTGCGCCGCATACCGGGGCGTTCGTCATCGTGCATGAGCAGTCGCCACTTAAGAAAGCCCAACTGGCGTACTACAAGCTGGGAGATGGTCCCTTCTATGTTTTCTATACGCCGTACCATCTACCCCACATCCAGATCGCGTCGACAATCGGACGGCTGGCGATTCACCGCGATGCAACTGTAGCTCCCCTCGCAGGCCCGGTCTGCGAAGTTGTGGCTGTGGCTAAGCGGTATTTGAAGGCCGGGGAGCGGCTCGATGGTATCGGAGGATTCTGCACCTATGGCCTCGTCGACAACACAAGTGCAAGTCGCACTATGGCGGCTCTACCCATCGGTCTCTCGGAAGGTTGCGTGCTACGTCAAGACGTTCCTAAGGACTCTGTGCTGTCGTTTGATCATGTCCAGTTGTTGCCCAACGGTCTCGTTCAATCGCTATGGCGCGAGCAGCATCTTCGCTGGCCGATAGCAGAGTCGCAAGAAATCCCTGATCAAAACTCCACAGCTTTGGCAATCGGCTGATCTGAACAACCGCAGCGTTTCGCTCGCGGCATGGAACACCTAGATCAATATGCTCAATCGTTCGTTCTGGAAAGCGCGGAAGGTATTCCTCACCGGACATACCGGCTTCAAGGGGAGCTGGCTCTCCCTGTGGCTGAATGCGCTGGGAGCCGAAGTAGCTGGATATGCGCTGGAGCCTCCAACCCAGCCCAACTTGTTCGAGCAGGCGCAGGTCACTGGGGCCATACGTTCCATTCATGGAGACATTCGCGATTTCCCACGGCTTAAGCAGGCCATAGCGGACTGCCGTCCCGACGTAATCATTCACATGGCGGCCCAGTCAGTGGTGCGCCGTGGCTACGAAGATCCCATCGAAACCTATTCCTCCAACGTCATGGGAACCGTGCATCTCTTCGAAGCGGTGCGGCAGCTGCAGCATCCCTGCGTGGTGGTCAATGTCACCAGTGATAAGTGCTACGAGAACCGCGAGTGGATCTGGGGCTATCGGGAAAACGAGCCGATGGGCGGCCACGATCCCTATTCGAATTCCAAAGGGTGCGCCGAGCTGGTCACCGCTGCCTACCGGGATTCATTCTTCCCTTCCGGGTCCTTTGACCAGCACGGAGTCGCTGTCGCGAGCGCCCGCGCGGGAAACGCCATAGCAGGCGGAGACTGGACCAGCCACCAGCTCATTCCTGACCTGGTAAGGGCTTTCATGGCCGGCCGCCCCTGCCTGATCCGGAACCCTCTCTCCATCCGGCCATGGCAGTTCGTGCTCGAACCCCTGTGTGGCTATCTGATGTTGGCTGAACGTCTAGCAGAAAACGGTGCACGATACTCCTCTGCCTGGAACTTCGGTCCCGCAGAAACCGATGCCAAGCCTGTCTCCTGGATTGCAGACCGGATGGCAGAGTCATGGGGAGAGGAAGCTTCCTGGTGCCAGGACGCTGCGGCGCATCCACAGGAGTCTCACTTCTTGAAGCTGGATGCCTCCAAGGCCAGGAGCTCGCTTGGATGGCATCCCGTGTTGCCGTTGTCCGATGCCCTTGATTGGATCGTCGAATGGTATCGGGCCTTCGAATCAGGGTCGGACGTTGGGCGCCTTACCCGGTTGCAGATCGAACACTACGAAGCACTGTCCTCTGGCAAGGTCGATGACCCACCCAAGAACAGCCAAGTATTTTCACCCGCGGGATTAGCAACAGCGCAGCTCAGCTAAAGGAAAGAAATAGGAATGGCTCAAGAGAACGTTATCGTCTTAGGAACGGGCATGGCAGGTTTCGGAGCAGCGCATCGGCTGCATGCCGAGGGAATTACTCCCATCATGTTCGATAAGAACGCCTACCACGGCGGTCACACCGCTTCGTTCCGCTACCAGAGCGGCTTCCTTTTTGACGTCGGCCCGCATATTTCCTTTACCAAAGACTCCCGGATTCAGGAGCTCTTTGCTGACAGCGTCGAGCAGCAATACGAAACCCTGCAAATTAACCTGAACAACTACTGGCGGGGTTACTGGCCCAAGCATCCCGTGCAAACTCACCTTCACGGATTGCCGGACGATGTGGTCGTCAAGGTCATTTCTGACTTTGTGGAAGAGCGCCAGGCACCGGAACGCCCGGTGAAGAACTATGCCGACTGGTTGCTGGCCAGCTTTGGCCGAACTTTCGCCGAGTCCTTCCCCATGCAGTACACCCGCAAGTACCACACTACGACGGCCGACAACATGAGTACCGACTGGCTGGGTCCCCGCATTTACCGGCCGAGCCTGGAAGAGGTGCTTCGTGGCGCAATCTCTCCGTCGGCGCCGCATGTGCACTACATTACGCATTTCCGCTATCCCACGAGCGGTGGCTTCATGTCCTACCTCACCAAGTTCGTGCCCATGGGAAACTTGAAGCTCAACCACGAACTGGCATCGATCAATCCCCGGGAGCGAACGTTGCGCTTCTCCAACGGCCTGGTAGCACACTACGACGCATTGATCTCGTCTGTGGCGCTGCCGGACCTGATTCGGATGATCGATGGCGTGCCGGAGGACGTTCGCGAAGCCGCCGAGCGCCTGGCCTGCTCCACTTGCGTACTGGTAAACATCGGCGTGAACCGTCAGGACCTCTCCACCGCCCACATGACGTATTTCTACGACGAGGACATTTGCTTCACTCGCCTCGGCTTTCCGCACATGCTTTCCTCGAGCAATGCCACGCCGGGGGCGGGCAGTATTCAGGCGGAAGTTTACTTCTCGCAGAAGTACAAACCTTTTACTGGATCGCCGGAGGACTGGATCGAGCCGGTCATCCGCGACCTCAGGCGCTGCGGCATAGTTCGCGAAGAGGACCAGATTCTTTGTCGAAAGGCAATGTTCCTGCGCTATGCCAACATTATCTTCGACCTTGATCGCGCCTCGGCCCTGCAGACTGTACATGGCTATCTCGACGAGTTAGGCATTGCCTACTGCGGCCGCTATGGTGATTGGGGCTACATGTGGACGGATGAGTCGTTCATCAGTGGCGAAAATGCCGCTACCAAGGCCTTGGACAGCATGAAAGCCGCGGGTTCGTTCCCCATGAGCGCGCAGCTTCAACACACCCCTGCCGCCGGAATTCAGGCGGTCTGATGACTGATCCGCTCGCGACGTCCTGACTCACCTGTGAGTTCCCTAATGTCTGGCGCAAGCCAAAGAATCGGCCTCCTGGAGCATCTCGGCGGAGGAAACCTGGGCGACGATGCCACAGTCGAAGCGGTCATGCAAAACATCAAACGCCGCTGGCCCGACTCCGTCCTATATGGGCTATCGATGAACCCGGACGACACCGCGACTCGGCATGGAATAACGTCTTATCCGATCCGCAAACAAACCTGGACACTAGGCGCTGCGCGCATGCCTTTTGAAACCGGCGACAAGGCCCATCAACGGATCAAGAGATTTGTCCGGCGATATGCCCTCATTTTCAGGGTCATGCGCGCCTTCCGCACAGTCGCCATCACAGCGCCTCGTTCTTTTATCCAGGAGCTGATATTTCTCCATAAGTCGTTTCGGGTAGTAAGGTCCCTTGACATCCTGGTAATCAGCGGTGGCGGGCAGCTGCTCGATCACTGGGGCGGCCCTTGGAACTATCCCTACACCATATTTAAATGGATCGTTCTAGCCCATCTCGCTCGCGTCAAATGTATCGTCTTGAATGTCGGAGCCGGCCCCATCACTCATCCTCTTAGCAAGAAGCTGATATCGGGTAGTCTTGCCCTGGCCGATTATGTTTCCTTTCGAGATGACAAATCGCGCGCCCTCGCACAGGACATCGGCTTCAAAGGTCCGTCTCATGTTTTCCCGGACTGTGTCTATGGTCTCGACGTTAAAGCACCTTACGCAACCGCAGCACGCTCACAACCGAATACCATGGTCGGCATCGCTCCCATGGCCTACGGCGACCGGACTGTCTATCCCGAACACGAAACGCGAGTTTACGAGAATCTGATTTCCAGCCTTGGCACCTTCGGCTCACAGCTGCTGAAGGGCCAGTATTCCTTGTCTCTGTTTTGCAGCGATATTGGAGTCGATCCGCCCGCGCTTGACGATCTGGAAGCTGCAGTACGCAGTCATGGTTGTTTGGATATTTCATCGATTCAGAAGCCGACCTTGCGGTCTGGGAAAGATCTCATAGCCGCTATCGCTTCCATGCATTTTGTCGTTACCTGCCGGTTTCATGGCGTGGTCTTTTCCCACCTGCTGAACGTTCCGGTTCTCGCGATCTCCCATCACGCCAAGATGACTTCACTCATGACTGACCTGGGATTATCCGAATACTGCATAGACATTCATGACGTCGATCCGGCATTGTTGACGGCAAAGTTCAGCTCGCTGGCAGCCAATGCTCCCTACATCCGCCGCAGAATGGCCATGAAAGCGGCCGCCTACCGAGAGGCGTTGACGCGCCAGTTCGATGGCTTGTTTCCCTGCGCAATGATTCCGTCGGTTTCCGCGGTGCGCACCTCAATTGCCGCCTGCTGATGCCCGGCGGCCTACCTTCGGAGATGACACAGATGGGCACACAAAAAGAACCGCTCGTGAGCGTGTTGACGCCAGTTTATAACGGCGAGGACTTTTTGGTGGAATGCATTGAGAGCGTCCTTCGTCAGACGTACACCAACTACGAATACATCATCATCAACAACTGCAGCAAAGATCGGACGATCGAGATCGCCCGCGACTATGCGGCGAAAGATTCCCGTATACGAGTGCATGACAATGACGACTTTGTCGGTGTCATTGCCAACCACAACCTTGCATTTTCTTTGATCTCACCAGAGGCCAAATACTGCAAGGTAGTCTCCGCCGACGACTTTATTTTCCCTGATTGCCTTGCGCGACTGGTCGAGTGTGCCGAGGCCAATCCCTCCGTCGGCATCGTCGGATCGTACCAACTCAGCGGAGAAGAGGTGCGTTGGCAGGGCTTCGAATTCCCCAAAGCGGTATTCCCCGGTATAGACGTCTGCCGTCGCATTTTTATTGGGGGTGACTGCAAGTTTGGCTTCGGAAGTCCAACCTCGATTCTGTATCGCGCCGCCCTCGTAAGGGAGAACCCGGCGTTCTATCCCAATGCGTCACCGCACTCCGATACCAGCGCCTGCTTCAGGGACCTGCAGCAGTGGGATTTTGGATTCGTGTATGAAGTCCTTTCCTACGAAAGGATTCACCAAGCCACGCAGAGCTCCGCCTCCGCCGACATGAACCGCTACTCTTCGGCTTATCTGAACGATCTCCTTGAATATGGAGCGGCCTATCTCAGCAGCCAAGAGTTGAAGGGTTTGGTGACGAAGGCATTGCGAGGTTATCACCGCTTCCTGGCGATCGCGTTCTTCACGGAGTCCCGGGGAAAGGGTTTCTGGGACTATCACCAAGCGAGGCTTAAGGAGCTAGGGTACCCGTTAAAGCGTTACGAGCTCATTCTGGCGGCATTTCGGGAATTGATTCGCGAGCTTTCGAACCCGGAGCAAGCCTTCAAGAAAATGCGTACTCGCTTCCTTCGGAGTCGGGCTGGGCGCAGGATCAGTTCCTACCACCCAACTGCGGCAGTAGAACATTCACCCGGACGCTGAGGCGTCCCAGGCCCACGTCGCTGTGAGCACCCTATAGTTTAAGCACGCGACTTACCAAGGGTTTTCTCGTGGGGCTGGCGGAGCTATCCCGCTTGACTTTCTTCACTGCAAAGAGGACGAACACATGAAGGTAGTATTATTCTGTGGTGGCTTAGGTATGAGGCTTCGAGAGTATTCTGAATCGATTCCGAAGCCGATGGTGACGATTGGTTATCGGCCGATATTGTGGCATGTGATGAAGTATTATGCCCACTACGGCCACAAAGACTTCATCTTGTGCCTGGGATATCGCGCCGACGTCGTCAAGAACTACTTCCTGAACTACAATGAGTGCACTTCCAACGATTTCGTGCTATCGCGCGGCGGCAAAAGGCTGCAGCTCTTCAATAGCGACATCCATGACTGGCGCATCACCTTCGCGGATACCGGCATTAACGCGAATATCGGGCAGCGCCTGAAGGCGGTTGAGAAATATCTCGAAGGCGAGGAGGAATTCCTTGCCAATTACAGCGATGGCTTGACCGATGTTCCGCTGCCGGCCCAGCTTGACCATTTTCATCGGAGCGGCAAGATTGGCAGCTTCCTTTGCGTGCGGCCGAACTTGAGTTATCACCTGGTTTCGCTTCAGGAAGGCGATGAGAACCTAGTCGCCGGAATCCACGCTATCAATAACGGCACAATCCGCATCAATGGGGGCTTTTTTATCTTCAAAAGGCAGATTTTCGACTATATGAGTGCCAACGAAGAGTTGGTCCAGGAGCCCTTCCAGCGACTGGTGGCCGAGCGACAACTGGTCGGCTATTCCTACGATGGGTTCTGGGCCTGCATGGACACATTTAAGGACAAGCAGCAGCTCGATGAATTGGACCATGGCTCCGCCCCGTGGAAAGTCTGGAATCATGAGGGCAATGGGAGAGTTGCACGCGCAGAACTCATGGCGGCGGCGATATGATTCGCGCCCTTCTCAATCGAAGAACGGATGAGCCACTAACCGTCCTTTGTCTGGGTGCTCATTCTGATGATATCGAGATAGGATGCGGCGGCACGATTCTCTCGATCGCGAGACAGTACCCAGGCGCGAGTTTTCACTGGGTGGTCTTCAGTGCGATCGGCATTCGCGAGACCGAGGCCCTGCGGGCGGCTAGCACCTTCGTTTCCGCTGCGGCGTTACGCGGACCACTGCTCAAGACCTTTCGCGATGGCTTTCTTCCCTATTCCGGAGCCGAGGTCAAAGACGTGTTCGAAGAGCTGAAGCGTTCTGTCGAACCGGACCTCATATTCACAACCAGCTGTGTCGATGTCCATCAGGACCATAGGCTGATCGGTGAACTAACCTGGAATACATTCCGGGATCATCTGATCTTAGAGTATGAAATCCCTAAATATGACGGCGATCTCGGTAGGCCCAGCGTGTTCTGGCCGCTGGACGCAGATCTTGTGAGCAAGAAAGTACAGTACATTATGGATAGCTTCCAGTCCCAGCAGTCCAAGCGTTGGTTTGAAGAGAGCACCTTCTTGTCGCTCATGCGGCTTCGGGGAATGGAATGCAATTCTCCAAGCGGCTATGCGGAGGCTTTTTACGCTCGCAAGATCGTACTGTAGCCGCCGCTATGCGCGATGCCGGTAATCCAGAAACAGTCCCTCTGATCAATGGAAGCATAGCTGGGATGGAAGATCTTAAACAGAAGACGGTCCAGGGCGGTGTTGCCAGGCTTGCTGCCCAGGTTATCAATTTCATTGTTCGTCTCGTGTCCCTTATGATTCTGGCCCGCCTTTTGGGGCCGAAAGACTTTGGTGTGGTCGGCATGGTAACGGCTTTCACCGGGGTTCTCAGTCTGTTTCGCGACTTTGGCCTCTCGGCGGCTGCGGTGCAGCGTGCTACGGTTACTGAAGAGCAGACCTCGACATTGTTTTGGATCAACATCTTCGTGGGCGCGATTCTCGCGCTCGTGACCTTCGCGATGGCCCCGTTTGTCGCCGCCTTCTATCACGAACCCCAGCTCTTTGCGGTGACGGCGGTTATGGCGATTGGGTTTCTCTTCAATGCTGCCGGAGTACAACACTCCGCGGTCCTGCAGCGCCATATGCGTTTTACCGCCTTGGCGGTGATCAATACTGTCAGCTTGATTGTGGGTACCGCGATCGCGATTGGCGGAGCTGAGGCCGGCTACGGATATTGGGCGCTGGTAGCGATGACAGTCGCTACTCCGCTTATCAGTACTCTAGGTTTATGGATCGCTGCTGCGTGGGTTCCAGGAATACCGCACCGCGGTATCGGAATTCGCTCTATGATGCATTTTGGCGGCACCCTTACCTTGAACGGTCTGGTTGTATATGTCGCCACGAATGCGGAAAAAGTTTTATTGGGCCGCTTTTGGGGTGTTGATGCAGTGGGGCTCTATGGGAGGGCCTATCAACTCATCAACATACCTACCGATAATCTGAATTCAGCCGCCGGTGAGGTAGCTTTTTCGGCGCTGTCGCGCCTCCAGGACAACCCCGCCCGTCTCCGGAACTACTTTCTTAAGGGATATGCCCTCATCCTGGCCCTTACCGTGCCCAGCACGATCGCGTGCGCGCTATTCGCTGATGACCTCATCGCGGTCGTTTTGGGGCCCCAGTGGAAAGCCGCGGGAGCCATCTTTCGCTTTCTCGCGCCGACTATACTAGTATTTGCCATCGCAAATCCCTTGTCATGGCTGCTTCCCGCCATAGGACGGGTGGGTCGGCTTTTAAAGATGGGTTTGGTAATCGCGCCCATTATGATTCTAGGCTATTTCCTGGGGTTGCCTTATGGACCCAAAGGTGTCGCGTTGGCCTACTCTGTAGTGATGCTCTTATGGCTCATTCCTCTCGTGATATGGGCCCTGCACGGAACAATGGTTGCTCCCCGCGATATTCTGCTGGCTTTGAGCCGCCCGCTCATTTCGAGTTTGGCGGCAGGCGGGCTCGCCTACGGTGTGCGAGTAGCGTACGGACAGTTCCTGTCTCCAGTGCCCCGCCTTGCACTGGAAGGCTGCGTTCTTGCTGTCGCATACCTGGCTATGCTGTTGTTCGTAGCAGGAGAGAAACGATTCTATCTGGATCTGCTTCGAACTTTGAAAGGATCAGCCTCACCTGTAGAGGAGAGTCCTGTCTCGGCCTAAAAGGCGAGGCGCGCACTGCCGCTGTCCTTGCAAGAGGTGACAGTATTGGTAGATTGCTCACCCCCGTACAATCTAGGCTGGTAGTCCCTTGCTAAGGGAGGCAGAACGTGGGAGAATTTTTGACGCCGCCACGGGATTGCAGACACGATGAGGCGCGGCTGACAGAGATTAGGGATGCAAGCTGGCAAAGCAGCAGCCAGGTTTTGACGATCAGTGTCAGTGAGATCCATGCGGTCGACCTTTAGTCTCGGCCGAAGTACGAATAGGAGCGATCGCCCATGTACGGCTTTTCACATATGCGCTGGTTAGTGAACTTACTCGGATTGCTCGCACTTGCGCCCGTTCTGGCGTGGTCTCAGGGAACCTACACCACCAATTTTCCCTTGACGGAGAATCCGATTTCCGAAGGTGGCAAATGGATTGGCGGTCAAAATGCCGGGGGAAATCTATGGGGTAATGTGCAAACTACTCCTGGCTTCGCCTTTGGTGTGAGCGAACCCACACAGTACGGCGACCCGACAGCTATTCTGACGGGCTCTTGGGGGGCGACCCAAACTGTCTCTGCCAAGGTGAAGATCAATACTAGGCCAACGGGCACCTGCTGCCATGAAGCGGAAGTCAGGCTTCGAACCGCGATCAGCACGCACAGCATTACAGGCTATGAAGTCTACTGCAGTGTGATGACCTCGCCGAGTAACTATTGCCACATAGCAACATGGGGAGGTCCGAACGGAGTCTACCAGAATTTAGCAGACTACGTCGGACCATTAAGCACATTGAATGATGGGGACGAGCTTAAGGCGACCGCAAGTGGCACAAACCCAACAACAATCACGGCATATGTTAATGGTACTCAGATTATGCAAGTGAAAGATTCAGGCGGGTCAGGATGGGGGCCTTGGATCTCCGGCAATCCTGGCATTGGCTTCTATGATAATCAGGATACGCATTGGAATTACTTCGGCTTTAGTAGTTTTACTGCCAACGACGGACAAGGTCCAGCCCCTCCGACTAACCTCACTGCAACTCCACGCTAGCTTTTTGGAAATCTTCTGAGCCTTATGGCTTGGTATTCGAAGCAACTGGCTGTGGGTTACCTGCACAGAAATAATGTTCTTCACACGGAGGTACAGGATGGACACTAACTTCACACTCGCGAAGCCACGCATTGGCGTTCTTGGCCTCGGACATGTCGGTCTGCCCACGGCACTCGGATTTGTCGAGATGGGATGGGAAGTCATTGGTACAGACGACGATGCCTCCAAGGTAGCGATTATCCAGTCTGGCCAAACGCCGTTCTACGAGCCAGGCTTGGATGAGCTCCTGAAGCGCAGCCTTGCAAGCGGGCGGCTAATTTTGACTCCACGTGTGGAGGACGCCGTGCGTGCCGCAACAATCCTGTTTGTCTGCGTCGGTACACCCCAGAAAGATACTGGTGAAGCTGATCTGAGCCAGGTAGAAGCCATCGCCCGCACGATAGCCCGTAACTTGAGCGGCTACAAGTTAATCGTAGAGAAGAGCACTGTGCCGGCGGTCACCGCTCAGTGGATTAAGAGGACGGTGACCCGGTTCGCAAAGCGCGATAATGGTCGCGATCACGAAACTCCACATCTCGAATTCGATGTGGCCTCTAACCCAGAATTTCTGCAGGAAGGCAGGGCCGTTCAGAACATCTTCCACCCTGACCGGATTGTAGTCGGCGTAGAATCCGAACGAGCCCGCGCTTTGCTGGAGCAACTCTACCAACCGCTAGGCTGCCCGATCTTATTCACAAACGTGAGTACTGCGGAACTGACGAAGCACGCGGCGAATGCCTTTCTGTCTACCAAGATTTCGTTCATCAACATGGTTGCTGATATATGCGAGGCGGTGGGAGCCGATGTCAGCCATGTGGCCCTGGGAATGGGACTGGATCCTCGGATCGGCCGGGAATTCTTGAACGCAGGTATTGGCTTTGGTGGTCACTGTTTCCCCAAAGACCTCCGCGCCTTCGCGTATCTCGGCCAGCAGCACGGCGTGGATTGCGGCCTGCTCAAGGAAGTCGAAAGCATCAATCTGCGACGCGTAGAAATGTTTATGCGCAAGTTGCGCAAGGCGGTGTGGGTGCTGCACGGAAAAGAAATTGCAGTCCTTGGGCTGGCTTTTAAAGCCGGCACGGATGACACTCGTGAATCACCCGCACTGCATATCGTAAAGGCTTTACTGGAACAAGGCGCAAGGCTGCGGGTGCATGATCCCCAGGCCATGGAAACCAGTAAGCAGGAAATTCCGCCGCAGGCGGGCCGATTGGAGTACTCTTGTTCCCCCTATGAAGCAGCAAAAGGCGCACACGCATTGCTCGTGTTGACGCCATGGCCGGAGTATCGCGAGTTGAATTGGGCCCACATCCGTAGCCTGATGGAGGTTCCGGTCGTCGTCGACGGCCGCAATTTCCTCGACCCCAATGCGGTCTGCTCGGCCGGACTAGAGTACTGCGATATGGGTCGACATACTTACAACCTGCCACAAACTCTCAACGACACCCAGTCGGCGCAAGTGTCTCCGGTAGCACAGTCGCCCTTCGACCTCCCTGACGAAGATAGACCCGTCTCTCTCACTGCTCCTCCCTCTATCTAGTGATTGACGAACTCTCAGCCGCAGCAGATTGCAGCACAGCAACCGGCTCGCCCCCGGCCGGCGGCAATTGCTACGTCTCGGGCGCGCATACTCTGCTGAATGCATATTATCGTTGCCCGGCAAGCCGTCTGGCGTCTTTGGTCACCCCGGACACGCTGGCGGAACTCCCCGGTTTCTTCCGCTTCGGAGAAAACACGACATGTTACGGTCGACTCTCCGCTGGAGATACAGCACGACGGCCGGAACCCGATCTCGAAAATGTCTCAGGACACGTCAGCCTCTCTGATCAAGAAGTTCGGCTCCCGTTCGCCGCCGACGAGGTGGTTGACAACTTACGTCGCGAACGGTATGCCGCCCATTTTCGCGAACAGGGCAGTATATGCAATGATCTGATACGGAAGGCCTATTATTTTCTTCGGCCGCTTATGGGCGTCCCTGTTCGTCGCACTCTTCAGAAGCTGCATCTACGGGGGTGGGACAGGATAAACTTCCCCGATTGGCCAGTCGATACTACCGTAGAACGTTTCCATCAGAACATCCTGGCACTCTCGCTACAGGCAATGAAGCTGGATAGAATTCCCTTTATCTGGTTCTGGCCCGATAACTACTCCAGTTGTCTCGTTATGACCCATGATATAGAGGACCAACCTGGAAAAGACTTTTGTCCACGATTGATGGATTTGGACGAGTCAGCAGGAATACACAGCTCGTTCCAGGTGGTACCTGAAAATCGTTATCCCGTTACCCGAAGCTTCTTGGATTACATCAAAAGCCGCGGCTTTGAAGTCAACGTCCACGACCTCAAGCACGATGGGCGTCTCTATGCGGAACGCGTGGAATTCATGCGGCGAGCAAAGCGTATAAATCAGTATGCTAAGGAGTTTGGGGCTGAAGGCTTCCGGTCCGGAATCTTGTACCGTAACGCCGACTGGTATGACGCTTTTGAGTTCCGCTACGACATGTCAATCCCGAACGTGGCACACCTAGACCCCCAGAGGGGCGGCTGCTGCACGGTCATGCCATACTTCATCGGAAATATCATTGAACTGCCTCTTACCTGTACACAGGATTATACCCTCTTTCAGATTCTAGGCGATTACTCTATCGATCTTTGGAAGAAGCAGGTTGCCACCATTCGCCAGAATCATGGCCTGATTAGCTTCATCGTACATCCAGATTATATTATCGAGCGAGAAGCTCAGAGCACTTATCAGGCGCTTCTTGAGCACCTCACCTGCCTGCGCGCAGACGGTAGCATTTGGAATGCCCTCCCAAGGGATGTTGCGCAATGGTGGAAGCAACGGAACGAGATGGAGCTAGTATACGACGACAGACAGTGGCGTGTGGAAGGCCCAGGAAAAGAACGCGCCCGCATAGCCTATGCCACGCTGGCAGGAAACCAAGTACTTTACAGCTTTGATGAGTAGTAACGCAGCCGCGCCAGCGGATGACGATGTTCGCTAATTCAGGCTGGCCATGTTCCACCCGCTGCGAGCCAGGTTGGATATGTTGAGTCGGTTGCTTTCCTTCAATGTACTTTTAATCGTGATAGCCCTCGTGGTCCTCAGCTTCAGCTAGCTGCCGATACCCCATTGCCTGGAGTGATCAACCTTGACTACTGACACTATCCAACGCTCGGGAAGGTCACAAATCGCCAAACGAACGACCGTCAGGTCTCCCGACTACGACGTAGCCATCATTGGCGCGGGTCCGTATGGGCTTTCTGCGGCGGCGCATCTTAAAGCCAAGGGGCTTGGAGTGCGGGTATTCGGGGAGCCAATGGAGTTCTGGGCAACCAAGATGCCGCAGGGGATGTTGCTGCGCTCACCGCGGGAAGCCTCGAACATCGCAGATCCCTTGTCTGCGCTCACCCTTGAGGCTTACGAGTCAGCGGCCGGCACAACCCCGACCGCGCCGCTCCCGCTAGAAACTTTCGTCGCGTATGGAAAATGGTTTCGGCGTCAGTTGGGTCCTATCTTGGACACCACAACAGTCACTGAGGTCAGGCGGGAGAACTCACTTTTCGCGGTAACCTTGCAGAACGGATTATCATTTCGAAGCCGGCGAGTGGTCGTTGCTGCAGGAATCGGTCCCTTTCACAAGAAGCCTGCAGTCTTCGCTCATCTACCGGCCAAACACATATCGCACTGCTACGAAGGCCGGCAAGTAGCCGACTTTGCTGACAAAAGGGTTGCAGTTATAGGCGCGGGACAAAGTGCCCTTGAGTCTGCTGCTCTGTTACATGAGGCCGGTGGTGAAGTGGAGGTGATCGCCAGAATTGAACATCTGAGATGGATTGGAATGCACAGCTGGCTACATCATTTAGGGCTTCTTTCGCGAATACTCTACTCCAAACATGATGTGGGGCCTGCCGGAATCAGCCGTCTCGTGGCCAGCCCACGCCTGGTGTTTCACTTTCCACTAACAATCAAAGACCGGATTCGAACTCGTGCCGTTCGTCCTGCTGGGTCGAGATGGTTGCCGCCGCGATTGGACTCAGTCAAACTAACGACCGGTACCAGCGTACAGAAAGCGCAATTAGTGGGAGAGGAGGTTCAGCTGAAGCTCGACGATGGCAGCGAGAGGCGGGTGGACCACGTCCTCTTGGGGACCGGCTATCGGGTGGACATTTCCAGATACCCGTTCCTATCTAGAGATCTGGTTTCGCGCATAGACCAATTGGATGGCTATCCGAATGTCACCGCAGGATTCCGCAGTTCAGTTCCTGGACTGCATTTCATCGGAGCCACAGCCGCTCGCAGCTTCGGCCCACTGTTGTATTTTGTGACCGGTACGGAGTTCGCATCCAGGCATCTGGCCGATGACATTTCTAGGAGCAGACTATCCATAGGTTAGTCTTATCGACCCTTCTTGGCTACCAATCGTTACGTTAGCAAATGACCGGCATGGCACTTACCAACGGCCCAGGAGCCATCGTTGTGGGTGGCGACCATACGGGCCTAGGCGTGGCACGCAGCCTGGGCAGAAGGGGCATTCCGGTGGTCGTGATCGACGACCAGCATTCGATCTCTGCGTTTTCCAAGTATGTAACTCGTACCGTGAGGGTGCAGGATTTGCGCGATGAGAGGAGAACGGTTGAGGCCGTACTCGACGTTGGCAGCCGCTTCAACTTGGCAAATTGGGTGCTCTTTCCTACAAGAGATGAAACCGTAGCTGCATTTTCACGCTACCGTGCAGAGTTGGCTTCCAGTTTTAGGGTAACTACGCCCGAGTGGGATACCGTTCAATGGGCGCACAATAAGAAAAATACCTACGAAATGGCCACACGGCTGAATATCCCCTGCCCTCAGACATTTAATCCTGGAAATGAGGAGGAGCTTGTCTCGCTCTACGCCAAGCTGCCCCTGGCTATCAAGCCCGCTGTCAAGGAGAACTTTTTTTATGCTACCGGCTCGAAGGCGTGGCGGGCGGAGTCTCCTGCCGACCTTCATCGATTATTTGCCGCGGCTCGCCGTCAGATACGGCCAGAAGAAATTTTGGTTCAAGAGATTATCCCCGGCGATGGCAGACAGCAGTTTTCGTACTGCGCGTTCTTCCGTGATGGCCTTGCGCACAGCAGTCTAGTCGCCCGGCGATTGCGGCAGCATCCGCACGAGTTTGGCCGTGCTGCAACTTATGTCGAGACGACTTCGCTTCCCGAGGTTGAAGAGCTGTCCGAGCGCTTCCTGAAAGCCATTAAGTACTACGGCCTGGTGGAGGTCGAATTCAAACTTGATCCCAGGGATGGCCAATACAAGCTACTGGATGTCAATGCCAGGACATGGGGCTTTCACAGCATCGGTTTTCAGGCAGGTGTGGACTTCTCCTACCTCTTGTTTGTGGACCAACTGGGGGAGCAGACAACCCATTGCCGGGGCAAAGCCGGCATAGGATGGATGCGCCTGCTCACTGATATTCCAACCGCGCTTTCGCAATTGTTTAGCGGGCGAATCGACGCACATTCCTACTTCAGATCCCTAAAGCGGGCAAAAGTAGAATCGGTGTTTTGCAGGGAAGACCCTGTGCCGTTCATTGCCGAGTTCGCACTTCTCCCCTACTTGATGGCTAAGAAGTATTCCTAGAGATAGCGCAGCAACTCTCACCCGATGCACTCGCCCTTCTCGGCTTATTAAAAGGTCAGAATATTGTGCCGTGGCCGCGACAGGGGGTCAAGTCAGTGATCGATGTCTGGTGAGCACCGTAAGTGCTACAAAATGAGCCCATCGTTCGAGTATCCCATTTTCCTTGGCCTGTGCCTGGCGCCCCTGGCTGTCTGCTGGCGAGCGGTTGCCGCAACTCTTGCGCTGGCTTTGCGGCAAGACGCTTATACCCACATCCTTCTCATTCTTCCTATTAGCATCGGACTGGTCGTGATGTCCTGGAAAGGACACGAATGGAAGCCCAAGCCAAATATTCGTTGGGGTGCAGCCCTGTTAGGGTTGGCCGCTCTGATCGGAAGCGCAGGCCTGCGATGGGGAAGAGAGGGCGTCTTGGCGGGGGATGTGAGCCTGGCGGTCGAGATGTTAGCGCTTGTTGCTTGGTGGATCGGCTCGTTCGTTTGTTGTTTCGGCAGCCGCATTTGTCGAGGGTGCCTTTTCCCTCTCTTCTTCCTGTTTTGGCTAGTTCCTCTACCTGGCATCGCATTGAGTTACGTCATTCATTTTCTGCAACAGGGCACGGTTTCCTCCGCATATGCGATGCTGACTGCTCTAGGGGTCCCTGTAATCAGGAATGGCACGGACCTGACTCTGCCGGGGCTGACTTTACAGATTGTCGAGGAGTGCAGCAGTATTCGCTCCAGCATGATGTTGGTCGTCAGTTCGACGGTAATGGCTTATCTGCTGCTGCATTCATATTGGGCCCGGGGCATCGTCATGCTTGCCGCCCTGCCACTCGCAATCCTTAAGAACGCCCTGCGCGTCCTTACGCTAGCGGTACTTGGGGCCTATGTGAGCCCGAGGATCCTCGACGGTCCGTTGCATCACCAGGGGGGCGTACTATTCTTTGCCGTCTCACTGATGGGAATGTTTACCTTGATTTGGCTCATGGGAAAGGCGGAGAGACGGGCACTGAAGCCTGCTACCTCTCCAGTGGATCTCGCAGCTCCAGCATCCAGCCTCAGCTGACCGGCAAAACGGCTTGGGCTGTTGATCGAAATCAGCCAACCGTCGCTCATTAGCAGCTACCGGATTGAGCCCTGCTGAAAAGACCGCATGCCTGCACCGCGAGTCGATGCCGGGAGGTGATGGGGAAAGCGGTATTGAGTAACCAATCCCTAATTTTGTACCTCCGTGTTGATTGCTGTTTCCGAATTATTTACACCCAGATGGAAATGTACGGACGTATGAACGAGATGGAAAGAAAATACGTGTGGCATGGACGAACATACCGCCGGTTTGAGTTGCAATTTCCGGTACGCATACGGTTTCAATCGGGTGCCACCCGGCTGGAAGTCGAAGGCGTAAGCAAGAATGTCAGTGTCGGCGGGCTCCTTGTCCGAAGTACGGTTGCGATTCCACCGCACACGGCTGTCTCCTTCGTGCTCAGCCTTCACGGCAGTGACGCGGTTCGCCCGATCCATATCAGAGGCGAAGGCAGCGTAGTACGTGTGTGGGAACATGCGGGGATATATCTGTTGGCGGTCAAATGCAGAGAACCAGTTGTTCACCTGGAAGACTTCTTGAAGGAGGGGGATGATATGGAACTAATGGGTCATAATCCGAGCTGAATACCCGGCTGCGAGCAATTACATTAAAAGGGCGCTCTTCTGAGCGCCCTTTTTGTTTTGGTTAAAGTTAAGCCTCGAACCCGGTAAGGACTGAGGCCACTCCTAACGGAACTACAGCGTCTTCCCGACAACCGTATGCCGGCGTGAATAAAGAACCGTTGCCACACATGCAAGTCCGGCAAGACCGAGATATGCCAGGGCCGAGCCACCATCAGGCGCAGAGAACATCAGGAACTCCTGTTCCGAACACTTTAGACCGGTACAGGGAGGCGTAACAATCAGCATGTTGGAATAGTTGGCGCTGCCGTAATCCTGTTGGGCCTGCAGCAGCAAGCCGCCGGTCACATTCGTGTTATTGCAGTTGTTGTTGGCCCCGAAAATGTCATTACAGATACCGGCTCCATTGTTAAAGCCTTTAAGCCAGCTAATGACACCTGTCGGATCAAAGACCGCCCATAACGCATAGTGGTATTCACCCTGCATCAGGCCTGTCTGGTTCATCAGGCCCATGGCCAACCACCCGGCTTGCTGGTACAAGGCGGACGCATTAGGCAACGCACCCCAAACCGTACCCATCAAGTTGTTGGGGTCGAAGCTGCGAACCGTATAGATCGCGGGGTTAAAGTTGGTTTCATCCTTGAAATCATCGCAGATCATCCGAAATTGCCCGGAATCATTGAGATTCGTGAAGCTGTACGGGCCAACGTAAACGTTGTCAAGAATGTTGTTTGACGGAGGGTTATTCATCTGGGCCTGAAGAATGCTATTGGCAAAAGCCGCCAAAGGTGCGCAAATCAAAGCGACCATCAGCAACAGACCGCAGCGAACAAACTGGCGTTGATCCCTCATGAAGCTACTCCTTGCCCCTCAAAGAGAGGGGTTACATGGCGCTGACTTCGTGCCTAAATCCCTACACATACAGTTGTACCGTCTACAGGGTCATCCCAAACGTTCTGCCCGTCAAGACTGATAATTTCTGCGCAGGTTGCAGTCGGCTGCAACCCTAATTAACCTGCTGATACTAAATCACTTAACCCCCTCGGCGGTCTCGCCGATATGGCATTCACGGCCACGTTCCGAGATTATCGCCGACGTTAAAGCCCGTGCGCAAGTTGGATAAGCACCCTTCGTGTTCAGGAACAGGCGAAAGATGCCGAGACACTTCGCCAAGTCATGCCATTTTTTGGTAGTGGGTCAGTTTGACTGTCATCCCGAATGAGCTTCCTTTGCGAGCGAGATATCTGGGGCGTGCCGATTCGCGCCGATGCGCGAAAGGCACGCATCCATATTCAAACTGACGCACTACCCATTTCTTTCATGCGGGTATACTCGACTTGCATCCACCTGGCGGATGGGAATGAGTTGAGGTATTGCCGTGACCTTGCCCGCGAAAAACGTATCCCTTAGCTGAGTGATTAACATCAGTAAGGGAGATGAAGATGACGAATGGGAAGCGGGCACGATACACGCTGGCGTTCAAGCAGGAGGCGGTGCGGTTGGTGGAGTCGGGCCAGAGCATAGCCGGGGCGGCACGCAGCCTGGGGATGGTAGATCAGACGTTGTTCAACTGGGTCAAGGCCTCACGGGAGGGCAAGCTCAAGGGTGCCGACAGCGCTTCCAAGGTGAGCGCCGAGCAAATGGAGATCAGCCGGTTGCGGGCAGAGTTGGCGCGGGTCAAGATGGAGCGCGACATCCTGGAAAAAGCGACGGCGTACTTCGCGAAAGGCCAGAAATGAAGTACGCCTTTATCTACCGGAACAAGCGGGTATGGCCGATCAGCGTGCAATGCCGGGTTCTACGCGTGAGCGTGGCTGGCTACCACGAACACTTTGTCCGCCGGCGAGATAGGGTTCAGCGTCGCCACTTGAGTGAAGAGGCACTGCTGGTTCATATCCGTGCCGTGTTTGCCGAGAGCCGGGGAGCCTACGGTTGGCCGCGCCTCTGGCGGGAGTTGCGGGCCCGGGGCATCCGCGTAGGCAAGCTGCGGGTGCAACGAGTAATGCAGCGGAACGGTATCCGGGCACGAGGCAAGCGCCGTTTCCGGATCACCACCACGGACAGCCGGCACAGCCTGCCGATTGCACCCAACCTGCTGGATCGCAACTTCACCGCGGCGGTACCGAATCAGGTCTGGGTCGGCGACGTAACCTACATCGCAACCGACGAAGGCTGGCTGTTTCTGGCTGTGGTCATGGATCTGTTCAGCCGCCGCATCGTAGGTTGGTCGCTGGGTGAGCAGATCACCAGCGAGATCGTCATCGATGCCCTTCGGATGGCTTGGTTCCTACGCGGCCCAGACCGCGAGGCAGGACTAATCTTTCACAGCGATCGAGGCAGCCAGTATGCCAGCTATGAGTTCGCCAAGGTGCTGCAAGAGTGCGGGATTACACCCTCGATGAGTCGCAAAGGCAACTGCTGGGATAACGCCTGCAGCGAGACGTTGTTCGGATCACTCAAGGTGGAACGGTTGCATGGTCAGCATTTTGAAACGCGGCGTCAGGGCCAGGATGAAGCGCTCGACTGGCTGCACTGGTATAACCAAACCAGACTGCACTCGACACTGAAATACGTCAGTCCGATGCAGTTCGAACAAGACTCGGCGTTGAGCGCGGGTCTCCGCAAACTGAACGCACGGGCAATCAAAGCAGGCTATGGAAAAGCAGGAAAGCAAAACGCGCTTTCCAACTTTCCCACAGCCACGACGACTACGAAGTACATTCAGTTATGGGATACGGATTCTAGGGGCAAGGCCACCGGCAGTAACGTGGAATGTCTCATTCTCGCTCATTAAGCGCTGCATTTGAGCTGCTGGTTGTTGAGAGCCGCTCTGTTCGACTCTGATTTGCGTCTTAGGTTTCGTGCAAGAAGATGAACACTTGGAGAGATGGATCCCGTTTCCGCAAATGAAAGTGCAGGTTCCTGGCTGGGTAATTGGTGGCCTTGCCCTGCTCCTGACATGCGCCACCCTGGTAGCGGGTCTCATCCCGTTTCGTTCCCCCAAAAATGAAGTTACCTTCCCCAACGGGAAGAATGCGATCCGCTTCGGCCGTCATGGAACGGTATTAAGTTCGGGGGGCCTTCAGTTGGCTGGCGGTGGGCCCGCCAGTGTCGAACTCTGGGTAGAGCCGGCGAAAACCTGGGCGACCGGCTCTATTTTCACTATCTATAACGTTTCGGAAAAGAGACAGTTCAGGTTGGAGCAGGACTACACCGACCTCGTGCTGCGGCTTGGAGACGGGAGGACCGAAGACAACTGGCAAGCTTTTCGAATCGGCAATGTGTTCCGTAACCGGCGAGCTTTCTTAACTGTGACTTCTGATGGGCACGTGACCTTAGTGTATATAGACGGACATCTCTCAGGCAGATCGCACAACTTCAAGTTCTCCGGAAGCGATTTGTCTGGTCAGATAATCCTCGCAAATTCTCCATTTCGCGATCACAGCTGGAAGGGCGAAATAAAAGGTCTGGCCGTTTACGGAAGTGCACTTGGTGCTGCCCAAGTCCAACAGCATTATCGAAACTGGACTGAGCGCGGAGAGCCTATGTCAGAAAATTCCGACCAGACGCGCGCGCTGTTCTTCTTTGGTGAGCATCTGGACCACATAATTCCTAATGCGGTGCCTGGGCAGACTGATTTGGAAGTGCCGGCGCGATTTCTGGTGGTCGATCACCTGCGCTTTGAGTCGCCCTTGTCGGAATACCGCTCGGAGCCCACATACCTGAAGAATGCACTCTTCAATATCGCGGGCTTTATCCCTCTCGGCCTGATACTGAGCTTCTATCTCGCCTCAGTTCGACAGATCAAGCGGGCAACCCTGTTGACCGTACTGGCTGGAGCAGCCGTCAGCATTGCAATTGAATATTGTCAGTCGTTCCTGCCGAGCCGTTACTCGGGCTGCACGGATCTCTTCACCAATACGCTCGGGACCTGGATTGGCGCGATGTTGCAAAAGTGGATAGCTCGCTGGGTTTCAGTAACCTGAGCTGTTCCCGATTCAAACCACCCTTACTAAGCGGATCTCGCCTTTACGGTATAGTCGCAGATGCCTCATTGGAATAGCCGCTCTCCTGCTGCTGCTGATTAACAGCAGTCGTAACGTAATAGTAGGTGTAGCCATCCTGCACCACCCCATCAACATAATCGGTAGTTGCAACCAAACCCTGATTTATTCTTGTATAGGGCCCACCCGTCGTTGTACTGCGATATACGTTGTAGCCAATTACTCCTTGAGATCCGCTTGGAGACCAGGACAAGTACACTTCCGCTGTGACGGTGAGGGTGACGGTAGCCGAATGTTGAATGCCGCCACCTGACCCAGTGATGACAATCGGGTACGTCCCCTCAAGAGTGTTCATCCCAACCGTGATTGTCATGGTCGACTGGCCCCCGCCTGGAGCGGATATCGGGTTGGGGCTGAAGCTCACGATGGTACCGTTCGGCACTCCGCTGGCCGAAAGGCTGATCGCACTATTGAAACCTCCACTAATGGTAGTTGTGATGGTTGAAGTGCCTTGGCTGCCTTGCAGAAGATTGAGCGACATCGGAGAGGCCGAGATCGTGAAATCGGAGCCATTCGTCACTGTCAGCGTCACCGTCGTGCTGTGCTGGATGCCTCCACCACTGCCCGTCACCGTGATGGGATAGGTGCCCACCGCCGTGTTCGCTCCCACATTGATCGTCATCGTCGACGATCCATTCCCCGGCGCTGCAATCGGATTGGGATTGAAGCTCACCGTCGTCCCATTCGGCACCCCGCTCGCCGTCAGGTTGATCGCGCTGTTAAAGCTGCCGCTGATCGTCGTGCTGATCGTCGAACTGCCCTGCCCTCCCTGCACCACGCTCAGCGATGTCGGAGACGCCGAGACACCGAAGTCACCGCCCGCCACCGGCAGGAAGGCTGCCATCATGTCTGTCCACGTGTCCGACGACCGCGTGTAGTTCCCCGCCGTGGGGCTGGCCGTCCCTTGTATCCAATACTCCGGCCACCAGCGGGTTTGCGTTGCGCCGTCGATCAGGCCGTAGTTGGAGCCGGGCGTCGGCGCACCGGCGTTTATCAGCCCCACCGCCGCTATCACCAACGCACCGTTGGCGGCCGGGGTTTTGTTAGAGCCCGTCGAAGGATTGGGAGCTGACACTGCGTCTTGAAGCTGCGAGAACCCTGCATCCAGCGAGTTCGCCGTCGCTACCCCCTTCCACGCCTGACACGCGATGGCCACATACGGCTGCGATTGTGCTGTCTTCAGGGTGACGGTGGTGGGGGAGCCGGAAACGTTCTCTTTGTAGTAGATACCAAACCACTGCACCATGCTGTTATTGAGGTGCATGGGCACCGCCGCAGCGTAGCTCCCATTGTTGTTGTCGCTCACCGACACCAGCGCGTTGTTGTTGCCGGAGTCGAACGTCACTTCACAGGTGATCAAATCTCCGGCACTTGGCGTCCCAATCGATACCGATTGTGTGTTGGTCGAGGTGGAACCGCTATCCGCCACCCCGTGCACGTTGCCGTCCAGTGTTATGCCGTTGCCGATCGCTGTTACTGTCAGGGTTACAGAGGTGCTGTGCTGGATGCCTCCGCCGTTGCCGGTCACCGTGATGGGGTAGGTGCCCACCGCCGTGTTCGCGCTCACATTGATCGTCATCGTCGACGATCCATTCCCCGGAGCTGCGATTGGGTTGGGAGCGAAGCCCACCGTCGTCCCGTTCGGCACCCCGCTCGCCGTCAGGTTGATCGCGCTGTTAAAGCCGCCACTGATCGTCGTGCTGATCGTCGTGCTGCCCTGGCTGCCTTGTACCACGCTCAGCGATGAGGGCGAGGCCGAGATCGTGAAGTCGGGCTGCTGTTGCGCCGTCACGGTCAGCGTCACTGTCGTGCTGTGCTGGATACCTCCGCCACTGCCGGTCACCGCGATGGGATAGGTTCCCACCGCCGTGTTCGCCCCTACGTTGATCGTCATGCTCGACGATCCATTCCCCGGCGCTGCAATCGGGTTGGGATTGAAGCTCACCGTCGTCCCGTTCGGCACCCCGCTCGCCGTCAGGTTGATCGCGCTGTTAAAGCCGCCGCTGACCGTCGTGCTGATCGTCGAACTGCCCTGCCCTCCTTGCACCACGCTCACCGATGACGGGCGAGGCCGAGATGGCGAAGTCGGGCTGCTGTTGCGCCGTCACTGTCAGCGTCACCGTCGTGCTGTGCTGGATGCCTCCACCACTGCCCGTCACCGTGATGGGATAGGTGCCCACCGCCGTGTTCGCTCCCACATTGATCGTCATCGTTGACGATCCATTCCCCGGCGCCGCGATCGGATTGGGATTGAAGCTCACCGTCGTCCCATTCGGCACCCCGCTCGCCGTCAGGTTGATCGCGCTGTTAAAGCTGCCGCTGATCGTCGTGCTGATCGTCGAACTGCCCTGCCCTCCCTGCACCACGCTCAGCGATGTCGGAGACGCCGAGACACCGAAGTCACCGCCCGCCACCGGCAGGAAGGCTGCCATCATGTCTGTCCACGTGTCCGACGACCGCGTGTAGTTCCCCGCCGTGGGGCTGGCCGTCGCCTGTATCCAATACTCCGGCCACCATCGAGTTTGCGTTGCGCCGTCGATCAGGCCGTAGTTGGAGCCTGCCGTCGGCGCACCGGCGTTTATCAGCCCCACCGCCGCTATCACCAACGCACCGTTGGCGGCCGGGGTTTTGTTAGAGCCCGTCGAAGGATTGGGAGCTGACACTGCGTCTTGAAGCTGCGAGAACCCTGCATCCAGCGAGTTCGCCGTCGCTACCCCCTTCCACGCCTGACACGCGATGGCCACATACGGCTGCGATTGTGCTGTCTTCAGGGTGACGGTGGTGGGGGAGCCGGAAACGTTCTCTTTGTAGTAGATACCAAACCACTGCACCATGCTGTTATTGAGGTGCATGGGCACCGCCGCAGCGTAGCTCCCGTTGTTGTTGTCGCTGACCGAAACCAGCGCGTTGTTGTTGCCAGCGTCGAACGTCACTTCACACGTAATCAGGTCCCCGGCACTTGGGGTCCCAATCGATACCGATTGTGTGTTGGTCGAGGTGGAGCCGCTATCCGCCACCCCGTGCACGCTGCCGTCCAGCGCAATGCCGTTGCCGATCGCCGTCACCGTCAGTGTTACCGACGTGCTGTGCCTTTGGATGCCACCCCCGCTGCCCGTCACCGTGATGGGATAGGTGCCCACCGCCGTGTTCGCGCCCACATTGATCATCATGGTGGAGGAGCCGGCGCCGGGATACGGAATTGGGTTCGGATTGAAACTGACGGTAGTGCCGGAAGGTACGCCGGAAGCCGACAGCATGATTGCGCTCTTGAACCCGTTGCGGACTGTAGTTGTGATGGTAGACGCGCCTTGATTGCCCTGAGCGATAGTCAGCGAGGAAGGTGACGCGCTAATCGTAAAGGCGGCTGGCGCAATGTTTAGGTCGCCTAAGCCCGAAACCGTCCCAACCATGGCTTGCAGTGTCGCATTACCCACAGCAACTCCCCGGACAACTCCGGACCTGCTGACGGTAGCAATCGCGCTTGAACTCGACGTCCACGTGGCAGAATTCGTCACGTCCTGCTGGCGGCCATCGCTGTAGTTGCCTATAGCGGTGAATTGCAGCTGATCGCCGGGGTCGATGGCCTGCCCTTGCGGGCTCACAGTGACGGATAACAGGCGGGCCTTTACTGGCGTAGCCATGTCACTTTTGATTTGCGACTGCGTTAGGGCTTCGTCATAGACTCGTATCTCGTCGATCTTCCCCTCGAAGTAGCGGCCGAAGATGCGGTCTCCGCCGATCTGCAATGGGTTGCTCGAGGACGCGATTTCCCCCTGAGAGACGCGGCTTGAAACCAGCACGTCGTTGACGTAGGTACGAAGCAGCGAGCCATCATAGGTGACGGCCAGGTGGCTCCACGTGTTGGAGGGCAACGGCGCGGTTCCATAGCTCAAAGCGCGAGACGAGGCAAGCATGGCGCCAACCGCCGGCGCCCCTTGTCCGGCCGACGTTCCTTCCAGCGAATAGTCACTTCCCTTGTCAATGACGTCTCTCCACAGGCCACTTACATTTGAGGGACTCACCCAAGCCTCAAGCGTCATCGAATCTTTCAGGTGCAGCGATGGAGAATCGGGCACAGTTATCAGGGAATTGGTCCCATTGAAGACCAGCGCACTGCCATATCTTCCGGCTTCAGTCCAGGTCGCATTTGCGATCGTCCCGATGTTCCCATTTCCCGAGCCGTCAGCAACCGTCGCGCCCGATCCCTCGTCGAATGCATAGGAAGCCACCAGCCCGGACGACGAGACTGCGCTCTCCGGTTGTTCCTGCGAGTGGAGTTGCTGGACGGCTTCTGCGCTCAACGCTGTGTCGTAGATCCGCAGCTTGCGTACTGAGCCGGAACTGAACTGTGAAGTACCGTCTTGTGAAAACAGGTAAATCGGGCTTTCGCCAAACCCATCCGTATTGTTCGATGAGGAGAGATTCCAAGTGGGGGACTGCAAGACCCCATCCACATAAAGGGCCACGGCGTCGCCCGCCGTTCGCGTCTCGTCATAAACCACCACGAACTGATGCCATGCATCACTCGATGGGGCGGCGTAACAGTTCGCGGTGCTTCCGGCACTACCCCACTCGGCAGCCCGGAGCCCATGGCAAGCCGCATCATCTGACGAGAGTGCAAAACCTGAGCCTTCTTTGTTCCCGCCCGTAATCAGAGCCCCGGGTCCTAGACTTGCCGAGAAGTCTCGCTTTGCCCACAAAGCAATGCTGACTGCTTTGCTCTGGTGGAGGTCGATGGCCGGTATGGTGACGTAGCCCTCGCTGGTAACATCGGCCGCAATTGCCCATCCACTGTCGTCGTGCGTCCACCGTATGCCATTGGAAAGTGTTCCGTTCCTTCCATGACTGGAACCGTCGAACACGGTCCTTCCAGATCCCTCATCAAAGCTCCATCTGGCAAGCGGAGTCTGCGCCGCTAAGTTCACGGGAAACATTGCGGCTATAGTTACGAGGATGGCCCCTAGTACGACGGCCAAGGAACGGCATATCGACCGCTCGCAGCGCAAGTACATGATCGCCTCATGAGTACCGATTTTCTTTGGGGATCTGGCCGGGAAGAATGGCACCAGACAATAGTAACGTCTATATTAGTGACTTTAGATCAAATGTACTGGGTACCGGGTACGAAGGTAACCTTTCACCGGTTACCTGTGTTAATGTCCCGTGGGGTGAGGACCTGCCATTCATACCGCACGCCATCTCAGTTGGCCTACGGTATGGTCGCGGCGGCCTGATTGGAATAATCGCTCTCGCGGTGCTCGGGATCGACCGCCGTCGTTACGTAGTAATAGGTCTGGCCGCTCTCGACATCAGTGTCCGTATAAGCGGTTCCCGAAATCAGCCCGGAGTTCAGCTTAGCATATGGTCCGCCCGGGCTAAGCGAACGATAAGCGTTGTAACCGATGACCTGCGACAAGCTTGGGGCCCACGCCAGATCCACCTCCGGCGCATTGGTCACGGTTACGCTCACCATACAGACCCGTTGCGCGTTACCGTTCTGTCCCATCACCGTCATGCGGTAGGTTCCCACATTCGTCATGGGTCCTACCCCGATGGTCATGGTTGAGGTGCCGCTACCCGGAGCTGGAATCGGGTTCGGACTGAAATTCACTGTCGAGTTGGGTGGCACGCCCGTGACCGATAACTTGACATCGCCGTTGAATCCATTCGTAATCGTAGACGTGATGGTTGAAGTGCCTATTCCGCCTTTTCTAACTGTAAGTGCAAAAGGAAAGGCGGAAACATCAAACGATGGCCCCCGGCCGATGCCGCTGGAGGCGTATAGGTTCTCAATCTCCTGGGCGGTAAGCGCGGTTTTGTAAATGCGGACATCAGCCACCAAACCGGACGCGAAATTCGACATGCCTCCGCGGCTGAAAAGATAAACGGGATTGTTGCCGAAGTTATTTGTATTTGTCGATGTCCGGAAAATCGATTTAGGGGCCTCGAAGACGCCATCAATGTACAGAGCAATTTGGCTGTTGGCATTTTGGCTCTTGTCGAATACTACCGCCAGATGGTGCCACCCCCCGGAAGGAGGCTGGCTGTAGCAAATGGTGGTATAGCCCTGATTGCCTCGCACGCTCGCCTGAAGTCCCTGGCAAACTTGATTATCTGCGTACAGCACAAATCCCGTCGCAGACCGAACATAATCCATGGGAGCTTCCAACAGCACCGCGCCTCCACGGGTCGTATAGGTGCGGTTAACCCATAGCGCAACCGTGATAGCAGGGGTCTCCGCAAGATTGATCGGCGGGGTCACCACAAATTGGCGGCTCGCTCCGTCCGCAATGATCGCATCCGGCGAAGTGAGCCAACCGATGCCCTTGAACAAGGTCGCGGTGTAACCGTTGCCGGAGGAGTCGAATGCTCGGTTGCCGGTGCCCTCGTGGAACTCCCAATGGGCCACTGGATCTTGGCCAGCCAGCCGGCAAGGAGAGATCAGGAAAACAAGCATAACGCAGCAAACAAAAATTGCGGGACGATGTGTCACCTGCCGCCAATCCATAATCGGCCCTCGCACGAGCTGTCCCTGACGACCGCTCGCCTCTATGGAATCTGTATCCGGAGTCTATCCCCCGATACTAACAAGCAGCCCGTAATTCGGTCTCTAAAATAATCTCTGAATTTCACTAAGGTAATCTATGTCAATTACTCCCACTGATTACCACTGGCTCAGGGCCAACGGATTTAACTACAAAGAAAGCCACCTACTAGCGATGTCGAACATAGGATTGCTTTTGAGATGTGCACTACCATACCGAACGGGCATCGCAGTTTGCGGCTGTAGTTGTCCTTGCTAGTTCATAAGCCAGGTACTACAGTAATGTTACTGTCAGTGCCCGTAACATCTATTTGCATATTTTAGAGATGTCGGAGTACGAGGTCCGGCCTCTCCGGTTCCGTCCATCGACTTGAGCTGGATTAGCAACGCCTTCGGATGAGACGCATGACGGACGGCTTTGAGAACCGCGCGCGACCGCCATCTTCCATTCCGAGGACGGCCGCGTTGATTCTGCGATACTCGTCCGGCGAACTGCCCCTGATATAGTTTTTTGAACGGCAAATCCAGAGTTGTGCATCGTTCCAACGGCGAGTTGCCGAAACCGCTGAGATCCTCTCGGAAATGACGACACGATCCACATGGGATAAGCGTATACGGCGGGCACAGGAGTTACGCACCCGCGACTCATCCCTCTCTGAGGTCCTGGCGTTTTACGAACACGTCCTCACCCTTCAGCAACGAATGTGGGAAAGCCTCGGCTCGCGCCCGTCCTCCGGCCCCGAGCCCAACACTTCCCTGCGCGATCACCTTGATGTGGGGACCGCACTCCCTTGGATGCCGAGCCTGCTTGACGTCATCCAGAAGCGAGCACCGACTAAACTGGCCGAAGAGACCAGACGTATCGCTGCTTCTGGCCCCACACACCAGCGCCAGATCCTGATCGACTTCCTGCAGGACGATCAACCTGCCTTCTACACGGCTTCATCTTTCTTCGCTCGCGTCCTTCTTCAGCCGTATGCAGAACTTCTCGCTTCCCAAAAGGCCGCGCCCACGCTGTACTCCGGATCTCTCTGTCCAATGTGCAGCAGCCGGCCGCAGTTGGCAGTGTTGCGGCCCGAGGGAGACGGAGGCAAGCGTAACCTGGCCTGCTCGCTCTGTCTTACGGAATGGGAGTTCCGCCGCATCATCTGCCCGGTGTGCGAGGAGATGGACCCTTTCAAGCTCCCCCGATATTCCGCCGAGGACCCGATCACAGTTCGCGTCGATGCCTGCGACACCTGCAAGTCATATCTGAAGTCGTTTGACATGACGGTCGACGGCCTTATGGTTCCTGAGGTCGACGAGATTGCCACCGTCGCTCTGGATCTCTGGGCCGGAGAGCATGGCTACCAGAAATTTCAGTTCAATCTGCTCGGATTTTAACCGCATTTTAAAATTCCTGATCCGCCTTCCGCTGCGTCATCTTTCGCATTGACCACTCTCAGTCGCAGGTGTAGGCTCCTATCCATTTGGCGATGTTTGTGGGTTCCTGGCCGCTGCTGGATGGCCGGCGACATAATGAATCACACGCTATTCACGCCTCCTGACTGCGTTGCTGAGTCCCGTGCGAGCACTCTTTCCCGGCTCGCGCTCTCCCCATCTTCTGTCCTCATAATTTCTCCCGGAGGTCTGAACTATGGATGTGTCTAGACGAGCATTCTTCAAGACTGGCCTCGCCGGCGCCGTCGGCATCACGGTATTCGGGTTCGACGCTCAGCCGATCCTGGCGCAGGCCGATAGTCTGAAGATCTCCCGTACTACGGAAACTCGCAGCACCTGTCCCTATTGCGCGGTGAGCTGTGGTGTCATCATCCATACCATCGGCGATATGGCCAAGAACGTCACTCCGCAGGTGGTCCACGTTGAGGGAGATCCCGATCACCCCATCAACCGTGGCACACTCTGTCCCAAGGGCGCCTCGTTACAGCAGGACATCCAGAATCAACGGCGCCTGTTGAAGCCACAGGTCCGGCGCCCCGGCTCCGATCATTGGGAGGACATCTCCTGGAACCAGGCCATTGACGAGATCGCGCAGTGGACCAAGAAGACGCGGGACGCCACCTTCATCGAGACCGATGCCAAGGGCAACACGGTGAATCGCTGCGAGTCGATTGCCTTCACCGGCGGTTGCACCGACACGAATGAATTCAATTACCTGGTCATCAAGACCATGCGTTCATTGGGGGTGGTGCGCCTGGAAAACCAGGCGCGTGTTTGACACGGCCCCACGGTCTCAAGTTTGGGACCAACTTTTGGACGCGGCGCCATGACTAATGGCTGGATCGACATCAAAAACACCGATCTGATGTTGATCATGGGCGGTAATCCGGCCGAAAATCATCCCTGCGGTTTCAAGTGGGCGGTCGAAGCCAAGCGCAACCGCGACGCCAAGATGATCGTGATCGATCCGCGCTTCACCCGGACCGCATCGCAGGCCGATCTCTTTCTGCAAATCCGCGCCGGCAGTGACATCGCATTCCTCGGTGGCCTCATCAATTACGCCGTCCAGAACGATCGTGTCGCCCACGACTACCTGGTCAACTACACCAACGCCGCCTTCATCATCAAGGAAGGCTTCAAGCTTCCCCAGGATGGGCTGTTCTCCGGCTTCGATCCTGAGACCAAGACCTACGACAAGGCCACCTGGAATTATCAGGAGGGCGGCAACGAAACCGGCAAAGTTGCGCCCGTCGCCTCACCAGCGGCAGTGCCTGGCGCCGAAGCGTCACATGCTGGAGCCAAGGGCATGCCGATCCCGCCTCCTTCTCTGCCGCCAAATGTCGCCTACGACCTATCGTTGCAGCATCCGCGCTGCGTCTATCAGCTTCTCAAGCAGCAATACTCGCGCTACACCCCGGAGATGGTGGAGCGCATTACCGGCATTCCTCAGGACCAATTCCTCAGCGCCGCCGACCTGTTCACCTCCATCCGCAACGGTGGAGACATGAAAAAGGTCGCGACCGTCATTTACGCCGTCGGTTGGACGCACCACACCTTCGGAACCCAGATCATCCGCACCGCTGCGATGCTGCAACTGCTCATGGGCAATGTTGGACGCGCAGGTGGCGGCGTCAACGCCCTGCGTGGCCATTCCAACATCCAGGGCGCAACCGACATGGCCGGAATCTTCGACATCCTCCCCGGCTACCTCAAGATGCCGAATTCGTCCGACAGGGATCTGAAGACCTATCTCAACCGCGTGACCCCCAAGCCCTCCAAGCCCGGCGAATGGGAATCCTTCAATTATTGGTCGAACACTCCTAAGTTCACGGTCTCGTTCCTGAAGGCGATGTACGGAAACTCGGCGACCAAGGAAAACGATTTCGCCTTCAACTATCTTCCCAAGATCGACCGTAAGTACTCCTGGGTCGAAAACTGGGATGACATGTACAGAGGCAACGTGAAGGGATTTTTTGCCTTCGGCATGAACGGTGTAATGATCGGTCCGGATACCAAAAAGAATATCGACGCCCTGAAGCGGGCTGACTTCCTGGTGGTCTGCGAAATTTATCCCGACGAGACTAGCGCCTTCTGGCAGGCGCCCGGTACCACGCCGGAGGAGATGAAGCAGATCAACACCACCGTCTACCGGCTTCCCGGCGCAGGGTTTGCTGAGAAAGACGGAACCATGGTCAACTCGGCGCGCTGGCTGCAATGGAAGCATACTGCGCTGCCGACGCCGGGACAGTGCAAGCTCGACCAGGACATCCTGGCGCAGATCTTCCTCAAAGTGCGCGAGCTATACAAGAAGGAGGGCGGCAAGTTCCCCGATCCGATTCTGAATGCGACCTGGGCTTACACCATTCCCACCAGTCCATCGCTTGCCGAAGTCGCCAAGGAAATCAATGGTAAGGCCCTGGCCGACATCAACGACGAGAAGACCAACCTCTCCCTCAAGGCTGGGCAGCAATTGCCCGGCTTTGCAGCACTGCGCGATGACGGCACGACTTCCTCAGGCAACTGGCTCTACTGCGGTTCCTGGACCGAGGCCGGCCCCCTGATGCAGCGCCGCGGCACCGACGATCCTTCCGGCCTGGGCATTTATCCCAACTGGGGCTGGTCATGGCCGATGAACCGCCGCGTGCTCTATAACCGTGCATCCTGCGATCTCGCCGGCAAACCCTTTGATCCCTCACGTCCGCAGGTGTGGTGGAACGAGTCCGCTCAGAAGTGGGTCGGTAACGACGTTCCCGACTTCAAGCCCGACTCCAAGCCTAGCGATCACATGGGCCCATTCATCATGAATCCCGAGGGCATTGGGCGGCTCTTTGTACCTATTGGCGCCGTCGCCGACGGCCCCTTCTCCGAGCACTATGAGCCGATCGAGAGTCCGATTGCGAATCCGCTTCACCCCGAACAATCGAACAATCCCTTGGTGAAGAAATTCAATACCCCCCTCGACAAGTACGCCAAGCGCGATGAAGGCTACAACATCATCTGCACCACCTACCGCCTTACTGAGCACTATCACTACTGGACCAAGAACAACCCCATGAACGTCGAGCTTGTGCCGGAGCCCTTCGTGGAAATACCGGCTGAGCTCGCAAATGAAATGGGCATCCGTGGCGGCGAGAAAGTGAAGGTCAGCAGCATTCGCGCCGACTACATCGCCAAGGCCATGGTTACCAAGCGCATCAAGCCCATGCAGATTGACGGCAAGAAGCTCTACCAGATCGGCGTTCCCATTCACTGGGGCTTCAAGGGAATTTCCGAGAGCGAGGGCCGCACTTCCCTGATGCCGGCCAACCGCTTGACGCCCACAGTCTTCGATCCCAACGCTTACACCCCGGAATTCAAGGGATTCCTGGTGAAGTTGACGAAAGTCTAGAGGAGGCACGAGATGGGTGATCGCGGAACACTTCGTATCCAACAAATCTCGGCCCACCCCGGACCGATAGCAGGCGCTGGTACGCAGCGCCAGGACAAAGTCTGCAAGCTGATCGACACCACCACTTGCATCGGGTGCAAGGCCTGCGAGGTCGCGTGCGTGGAATGGAACGATATGCCCTTCCAGACCACCCACTTCGACAATACCTACCAGACCATGCCCGACACCGACTGGAACTACTGGAACCTCATCAAGTTCAACGAGGACCAGCATGAGGACGGCAGCTTCGCCTGGCTCATGCGCAAGCACCAGTGCATGCACTGCGCCGATCCCGGATGCCTGCGCGCCTGCCCTGCCGACGGGGCCATCGTTCAGTACTCCAACGGCATCGTCGATTTTCGCCAGGAAAACTGCATTGGCTGCCGCTTCTGCATCTCCGGCTGCCCCTTTAATATCCCCAAGTTCAACGAAAGCACCAAGAAGGTCTACAAGTGCACTCTCTGCTCTGACCGAGTGGGAGCCGGCTTGGAGCCCGCCTGCATCAAGTCATGTCCTACCGGCTGCCTGCACTTCGGCACCAAGGACGACATGAAGTTCCTTGCCGAGAAGCGTGCCACGCAGCTCCGCGACGTCTACGGCTTCAAGGATGCCGGCGTCTACGACCCCCAATCCATCGGTGGCACCGGCGTTATCTACGTCCTGCACAACATCAACAAGCCGGAATCCTACGGAGCGCTGCCCAGGAATCCGCGCATCCCGCTGGCGTTCACGGTGTGGAAGGATGTCTTCAAACCGCTCGGCTTGTTCGCTGCCATGCTCGGATTTGTCGGCGTGGTGATGCACTACGTCTTTGAAGGTCCGCGCCGGACTCAGCCAACTCCTCCCATTAAGAGGATCGATCCGCCACCGCCGAGTGCTGCAACCCCAGGGGGAGACTAAAATGGCGACCTCCGTCAACAGCTTTGAACATCGGCCCAACGCCATTGACCGCTTAGGCAAGACCGTAATCTACGCCGGCGAACTGATGCGCCATCCGGTCTACACCCGTTTTCTGCACTGGATGGTCGGCATCTTCTTCTTCCTCGCCCTGCTCTCGGGTTTTGCCATTTACCTGCCGTGGATCTTCCGCTTCTTTACGCCCCTCTTCGGTGGCGGAGCCATGACGCGCTTCCTGCATCCCTGGTTTGGCCTGGCATTTGTTTTCTTCTTCGCCCTGCAAGCATTGAACTGGTGGCAGGTAATGAGTTGGAGCTCCGCCGATTCGCGCTGGATGAAGCACATTAAGGACTACGTGACTCGCACCGATTCGGTCGAGTCTTCGGAGACCGGCTTCTTCAACGCCGGTCAGAAGCTACAGTTCTGGGAGATTGTGGCGGGCTGCATCGCCTACGTGATCACCGGATTCATCATGTGGTACCCCACGGTCTTCGGGCCGACGCTGGTCCCAATCTCCTATGTCATACACGACATCTCCGCCTTGATCATGCTGTTTGGGATCTTCTTCCACATTTACCTCAGCACCTTCGGCGAGCCGGGCACGATTCAGGCCATGACGCGCGGCACAGTCAGCGAAGCCTGGGCGTGGACCCACCATCCCGCATGGTACAAGGCAGTGACTGGGCGAGACCCTCAAGCAGCGATGGAGCAGGCGAGCAAATTCCCGCCCTCTGGCGAGCCTCCTACACTGTAGGACGGTGGTTATCGCGGCTTGAAAGGGCACGGCTTTTCGCGCTGCAAAAAACTCCCCTTGGACGCGCCTTGGCAGAGCCCGACTTCACAGCTGCTGAAAACTCACGCGTAGGAATGCTCCGCGTCAGGGCACGACCTTGGTCGTGCCGAAAACGCTTTTATTTTTAGAACGCGAGCGGACTTAAGTCCGCGAGCGACCTACTTTCACCTATCGCTCCCCAGTGCGATGGCCAACTGCCCCGCCGTCCTCGACAGTGCCATAAAATCCTTCAAGTGCGGTGAAGAGGCTTCCCCAGACGCGCGCGCCTCTTCCTCCAATTGCTCCAGCGCCGTCGATAGTCGGGCCGAGGGCTCGGCTGTACTTCCCTCAAGCCGGCCCGCCATGTCGTCGAGACTGGCCGACAGCGCATTGTCAAAGTCCTTTTGCGCCGCCTCCATGCGCTGTGGAAGCTCGAACCCTGGAAGCTCCAGCCGGTACCGAATCAATGCGCCACGCAGCAGAAACAGCGCCCGCAGCCGGGGCTGCCATTGTTTGATTCGCTCGCGAAACGCCATGTCCGCCGGCCGCTCCCGGCCAAACTCAAAGAGCACGCCATCGGCGAGTGCCCTGGTCTGGTCAAAGTTCGCATTGATCGTCTGGGCCAGCGCATAAGAGCGTCGTATGGCATCGTTGCGATCACCCAGATCGGGTTCGCGTGCCAGTTGCGCGAGTTTGCGAATGCCGCCGATAAAAGACCTCCTCATGTCGACTCCCGCCGGGCTGCCCCATAGCTGGTCGAAGATCAGCCACATCGCGGCTAGGCCCACCAGTATGCCGACCACACGATCTCGGCCGGTCACCAGCGAGGTCTCAAACTTGAAGCCCTGCAGATGAATCAGGTAGAAGGCCACGGCAACCTGCACCCCGAAATATGAAATCCGCGGACTCGCCGTCATGATCCATGCGGAAATGGCCGTGACTACGACAAACAGAATCGTGAATCCCACGATCGTGTCCACATACGGCAGGATGAATATCTGCGCGCCCAGCCCAAAGACGAATCCGCCAACCATCGCGCCGCCGAATCTGAGAATCTGCTTTTGACGCGAAGCTCCAATCGTCGTCAGCGCCGTAAACACGCACGTTGTCGCTGAGGTGCTGATGCCCGGCCAGTTGACCGACGTGTAGAACACATAGCAGATCATCGCTGCCAGCGCTCCTTTCACTCCGAACTGCAGATGCGCACGATTGGAGAAAGCGTCCCGGGCGAAGAGCGTCGCCGGCCGCGGAGCCTTCTCCTGCTCCTCCTCGCTTTGAGGTAATGGGGTGGCGAACACCTGAGGAATGAGCGCGACCGTCTGCTCCAATTCCACCAGCAGCGGCAGGCCGGGCGTTTCCACTGCCGCATCGTTGAACGTAATCGGAACCGGGGTCTGGCGATTGAGAAATTCAGCACGAAGCTGCGCAACCCTATCCGCCAGTTCCCCGGCCCTTTGCCGCTCGCGCTCGTCGGGCCTTACCACAAGTTGCGTGATGCTCGACGTGGTGTCCACCAGCGTTCCCACCAGCGAGATGACTCCTCCGATTCGAGCAGCGTAGGGCAGGTTTAATCCTGAACGCACCGAGTAGCGCCGCGCCAGCGATGTCCCCAGCAGGGCATAGCGGTTGATTTGCCGCTGCGCATTCGCGCTCACCGGCTCGCCCTTCACATAGCACCGCAGCACTCCTTCCACTGCCGAAAGCCGTTCCGCCACGGTAAAAATTACGTTGTCGCCAGGGCGAAGGTGTGCGAACGCTAGCTCCACCACGGTCGTAACGATGATCCCCACCATCGTCGACCACACCAGCCACAGAGTGTCATGCACGTTGGTCTCGGCTGTCACCGCGCGGTCCCACAAAGGCAGCGCTACCACGATGACGACCGAAAACAACAGCACTCCGACATAGTTATTGACCGTGTTGAGCGCGAAAAACGCCACAAACAATGCGAATCCGATCCAGATAAAATGCAGAATCGGATCGATGGTGAAAAACGGGGCACAGGTCAGAACAAACGCGGCCCCCAGCAGCGTAGCGATGGTCATCGTCAGAACAGAGTTGATCGTCGCCCGCGTACTCTCGCGCGACGCGAACAGTGCCATGACCGGCCCCTGGAACCCGAACGGAATACGGAACGCCATGGCGATGATCATCGTCAGCGTTGCCGCCAGCACCATCCGGCCCACCAACTGGACCCGATGCGGGTATGGCGCCAGTTCCTCGCGCAGGAATTCCCAGAGCCAGTGCGACGGTGCTGCGCTTATAACCGGGGCTGTTGCGGTGGTGGACACATCAGTATCCGCGAATGATGACCACAGCCGTCTCGCCCAGGCGAAGCGAGTCCGAAGGCGGCTCGGTAATGCGCACCCGGACCGGGTACCGCGACGCCAGATGCACCCAGTTAAGCGTGCGCTCCACATCGGGCAGCCCATTTCCCAGATTGCTGATCACCTGGCTCGACGGCGTCACTCCATACCCAACGCTTTCCACAATGCCGTGAAAGCGCATATTCGGGCGCGACAGCACATACACGTCCGCCTTCATTCCGGGAGCGATGTGCCTGAGCTGCGTCTCGCGAAAGTTCCCGATCGCCCACCAGTTGCGAGCGTCGATCAGCGTGAACATCTGCTGGCCGGTGTGAGCGTAAGCCCCTTCAGACAGAATCAGGTTGGTCACGCGCGCATCGAACGGTGCATACACCTTGCAGTTGTTCAAGTTGTACTCGGCGGTCTGCACCGCCGATTGGCGCGCACCCCGTTGCGCTGTCAAAGGTTCCAGTGTTGTCACCGCGTGCTGCGATTGCTCAAGCTGGGCATGGCTCTGTGTAACCATCGCTTTTGCCCGCTCATACTGCGCCTCTGCCGAGAGCAGGCGCGCCTGCGAGAGTTTCAACTGCGACTGCGCCTGTTTCAGCGCCTCCGCCTGGGCGACTTCCGCCGTGCGCGCCAGGTCCACCTGATCCACGGTGACGTATTGCTTCGCCAGCAGCGGTTCCACGCGGTGCAGATTGTTATTCGCGTAGGCCCATTCCGCTTTCGCGCGGCTCACTCCCTGCTCTGAGTTGGCCACATCCGCTTTGGCCTCGTCCACCGCTGCTTCGTAGCGGTTCAGATCAGCCTGGGCGCTCTTGGTGTTGGCCTGCGAAACCGACACCCCGCTCACTTGCGACGCAATCGTGCGGCTCTCGTCAATGATCTGTCCTTCCAGCATCTTCTGCTCTGATTTCGCCCGCTCCAGCGCGTACTCATACGGCCGGGGATCGATCTCGAACAACAGCTCGCCGGCCTTCACATACTGGTTCTCGTGGACATAGAAATGCGTGATCGGTCCATCCACCTGAGGCGCAATGCCAATGTAGTTCGCGAACACCACACCCGTATCGGTCCGGGGATAGTAATTGAAGACGTACACCACCAACATCCCGGTCAGCGCGGTTGCGGCGATGATTCCGATCTTGAGCTTGCGAGCTAAAGACTCGGACGCGCTGGGATTCTCATTCATCTCAACGTCTCCTCAGGTACGAAAGAAAATCAGCCACAAGGCAAAGGTGAAGAACGCAGTCAGGCACGAGTACATCAGCAGCGGCGGATCCAGCGCTGCACCAAGATTGCGCTTTCGCAGAACCGCTCGGGCCACTACCGTCAGACCGATGCCCACGCAAAGGCAAAATAACCACGCGGGAAAATACGATCCCAGAACATTGAATGCCGGCGCCTGCTCGCATCCCGTCAGCAACAACAATGGAATGCACAACCCTGCAATCCGGCCGATCACTCTTCCTCTGGCTTTGATCATGGCTTGCTCTGCTTCGTCGCCGTGTTCAGAAGGTCCCCCGTACGAAACGCCAGATCAGCCAGGCTGGTCAGCACCTGCGTACGGGCTGTAATGTCCGAGCTTCTTGCTTGAGCCAGAGCTCGTTGCGCAGCCGTCACATCCAGCAGATTGCGCACCCCATACTTATAGGCTTCCAGCGCAGCATCGTAGGACTGTTCCGCCGCTTGCAACAGCGCTGTCGCCGCTTCCCTTTGCCGGAAGGCAGTCTTCACGTTGGAATAGGCTCGCCACACCTCGTCGCCAATCTGGTTTCGTGTGACATTGACCTGGGCTGCGGCCGCTCGGCTGTCCGCTTCGGCGCGCGCCAGGCTACTCCGCCGCGCCCCGCCGTCGAAAATGGTCCAGTTCAAGGTTGCCCCGGCATAACCGGTAAGCACCGTGGTCTGCGCCGACGGCAACTGCTCTTGAAATCCGTACCACGCCTGCGGACCCGCCAGGGCGCCAACGCTGAGCGTCGGGAAATACCCTGCCTTCGCCTCTTTCGCGGCTGCCTGCCGCGCGCGAAGATCGGCTACCTGTTGCATGAGGTCGGGACGCTGCCGCAGCGCCCGGTCGATCAACTGCTCCACCGTCCCTTCCACGCTGTCCGGAGTCGCCAGCGACGTGATGGGTTCGACCTTAACGGGTACTGTTGCAGATGTTCCCAACGCAGTCGCCAGATCGCCACGCGCGATTTCCACGGCCCCAATGGCCGATTGCAAATCGAACTGCGCCTGCGCCGTCGCACTGCGCGCCTCCAGTACATCCGGCAAGGTCGCCAGCCCGTTTTTCAAGCGATCTTCCGCCGCCTGTTGCACGGTCTGCGCGTTCAGCAGGCTTGCCTCAGCCGCCTGCTGCTGCGAGGTCGTACTGAGCAAGCGATAGTAGCTCTCTTCCACCTGGTAGATGATCCGGCGATGCGTATCGTTGAATCCGAAATCCGTGGCCAGCAACTGCGCACTTGCCGCCTCTACCCTTGCCGAACGCCTCCCGAAATCGAGGATGGTGTAACTCAGCGCCAGCGCCGGTTGCACGTCCGTCAGCGTTTGCCGAATAAAATTGGTGTTGAACAATAGCGCGATGCGCTGCACCTGCGCCGCCGCTACCGCGCTCAGCACCGGATACCACTCGCTGCGCGCAATCCCCAGCGCTGCCGCCTGCGACTTGGCCCGCTCCCACGCCAGGCTGGTTGCGGGATTGTGTTGTTCCGCCAGGTCGACCAGCTCCGGCAAGGAATACGACTTGTTTAAGTCCACCGTGAACGCTGGTTGGGGTATCCCGGCAGAAAACGTCCGGATCTGCTGCGCATCCGGCGCCGACCAGGGCCGGTCAGGAGTCGCCGGCGCAGCCTGGCCCCAAGAATAGCCGCAAACCGCAATCGCGAACATACAACTGAATAAGCACTGGTGGACGGCTTTTACCTGCATGAGCGACTCGTAATCACCATTTTGGCTTCAACAGGCACACCGCCGGATAAAGAGCATGGCTCGGCACACTCCTCAATCGTGAATATCAATTGCTGCTGCGTACAAGGATTGGGCCGTATTGTACCGCGCCCCCATGAAGCAGCATAGAGTCAGATCGGGTTCCCACTTACGCTCCCTCCTTCTTACACGGCCTGCATCGCCGCTCTTTGATCTTGCCTTTGCCCGGGAAAGTGATTTCCGTGAGACCGGCGATAGAGAGACGGGGCCAACCAATCGCATTCTGCGCTATGCTCAAGTCTGGCCAGCTTATGGCAGTAATCGTTATCGGCGGACACTCCCGAAGCGTCGGCAAGTCCAGTGTCGTCGCCGGCCTGATTGCAGCTCTGCCGGAGTTTCACTGGACCGCCGTAAAGATCACGCAATATGGCCACGGCATCTGCTCGGCCAATGGCGAACTGTGCGATTGCGCCACCGACGACCATAGCTGGGCCATCACCGAAGAGCATGATCGCTCAGGAGAAAGCGACTCTTCGCGTTTTCTGGTTTCCGGCGCTGAGCGCTCTTTGTGGGTTCGCACCCGCCAGGGCTTTCTGGCCGAGGCCATGCTCCGGCTCCGGGAGGAATTGGCCAAAGCCGAAAACGCCATCATCGAGTCCAACAGCGTCATACGCTTCCTCCGGCCAGACCTTTACCTGACCGTGCTCGACCCCGGAACAGCCGATTTCAAGTCGTCCGCTCGCAATTACCTGGACCGCGCCGATCTCATCCTTCTACACGAGAGTCCCGGAGAACCGGCGTGGACCAACGTTTCTCTGAAGCCCGCCGCCAACAAACCCCAACTCAGGATCAAGCCGCCGCAATATGTCACACCCGAACTGGTCGATTTCGTTCGCGAGCAAATCACCAACAATCATCCGAACGCCTCCCGGCGATAAAATCAACGAGGAGCTTCTCATGAATCGGTTTTTGAAAGGACACGGCTTCGGTTTTGATAGGAACAGAACTTCCTCGGGCTTGAAAGGGCACGGCTTCAGCCGCGCCGTTCAGTCCGCAAAAAAACACCGGCTTTAGCCGCTGAGGGAGCAAGTCTTACCTTCCTGGTCCATAAGAGATAGCCAGATAGCTTCTTACATCCATGCCATCACAAAGCATCCAGCCCTTTGAAATTCTTTTCGACCACGCCGAGCCCAGCCCCTTCGCAGACCCGGCGTTTACGCCCTACGGCAATTTCGGCTTTCCTGCCCCGCCCGCCGGCCGTCCATGGATCTACAACAATTTCGTCCAGTCTCTGGATGGCATTGTCAGTCTGCTGGGCGAATACGCCTCGGGCGGCTACATTTCGCAGTCCGGCGAAGACCGCTGGCTCATGGATCTGCTGCGCGCCCACGCCGACGGCCTGATCCTGGGTATGACGACGCTTGAGGAAGAGCAGCGCGCGCGGGGCCCGGAGAGCCGTGGCATCGTCTTTCAGGTGGTCGATCCGGCGATGAAGGCTTTGCGCAACCGGTTGGGCAAGAAGCGCGAACGCAACATCTTCGTCACCCGCGCCCAAGGCCTCGACCTTTCGAAGTTCAAAGTCTTCGACGGAGATCTGGTCGACGCAGCCATCGTCACCTCGCCCGCCGGCGCCGAACGTCTTCGCGCGCAATACCGGTCTCCCAACGTCGCCATCGTCTCCGCCGGAGAGGGCGAGCGTCTCGACCTCCCTGCCGCCATTGCCAAATTACGCGAGGAGCTCGGAATCGAGTATCTGCTTTGCGAGGGCGGGCCGACACTTTACGGAACTCTCGCCCGTGCCGACCTGATCGACGAAAAGTTTCTCACCGTCTCACCCATCGAAGTCGGCCAGCTTGTGCCGCCCGAGCAGCAACGTTTGCCCCAGGAACAGAAGGCCGCCAATCTGCTGCGGCCCACCGTGTTTGGCGGTCCGGGTTTTACTAAAAACACGATGTCCCGCTGGCAATGGCTGAGCTGTCGCAAAGCCGGCGATCATCAGTTCAACCGCTATCGCCGCAGCCGCTGAGCTGCCGACTCGCTCCCCATCCTTCGAAATTTTCCCCTTGCCTGCCGCGGCCAAGGATTAAAATAAATTCGGGGTGACACCTTGCCGAAGTTTGAAGACTGCCTTCAACGCCTGGAAGTCATCGTGAATGAGCTGGAAAAAGGCGACGTGTCGCTCGACCAGGCATTGCAGCTCTTCGATGAAGGCGTCAAGCTCTCCAACTCCTGTCGCAAGGAGCTGGAGGAGGCCGAAGGCAAGGTCGAAATCCTGCTGAAGCGTAATGGCAAGCTTCAGCCTGAGCCCTTTGAGCCCGCGTCGCCCGGTGGCGGCGCCGTAAAGTAGTCAACCCCAAGCTCAATCCGCAACCGGCGGCGTGCTCCGCCGTTTCCTCATCCCCAGGGGGGGTTGCCATGCGGCCCATCAATGTTGTACTCGCGCATCATGACCCGGTGGTAGCGCGACTTCTTGCCGAATCTCTCCGCCCTCAGTTTCGCAAGTTTGTGATTGTGACTGGCCTTTCCCAGGCGGAAGCCGAGATCGCCCGCCTGCGTGCCGGCTTCGCGATCGTCGATCTTGAGCTGTTCTCATACTCCGATTTGCAAAAACTCTGTTCGGAGTTTCCCGCAACCGCCGTCACCACCGTGCATCGGCTGGCCGATGAGATGATGTGGCTGAATTCGCTGGCCGCAGGAGCTGTCGATTGCTGCCAGTGCAACGACGTCCACGGCATTCTGCGAGCCTCCGAACGATTCTCCTCCACGCTGCCACGAGCCGCGTGAAGTCCACCACCGAGAGCGTGGAGGTCGCCGGGAAAGCCCGATGACTTCCATACTCTCCGTGTCCTCGGTGTCGTCCGTGGTGAATTGTTTTTGTGGCGTCGGGAAATACGGGCTTTCACGTCCGCTCTGGATGGACAGAGAAATTATCTCTGCCCGCGACCTTCACCCTGCCAGGATCTTTTCGACTTCTCCAACCCCGCCTCGATTTGCCAACTGCTCATAGTTGCAGCGCTTCGGATCTTTATCCGGACGCCAGCGCAAAAACTTCGTTCCATGACGAAAGCGCCCACCGGAGAAGTGGTCGTAGCGGACCTCGCACACCAGCTTGGGATCAAGGCGCTCCCACTCTCCCGAGCGCTCCGTACTCCAGCGGCTGGGGCCACCCGGAGCATGTCCGGTAAACCCGCTTCCTCCCATGTACCGCCGCAGAATGTCTTTCAGCTTCTTGCGTTCATCCGCCGCAAAACTTGAACTGAAGCCAACATGGTTGAGCAATCCACTCTCGTCATATAAACCGAGCAGCAACGAGCCTACTTGCCCTCCCTTGCTGGCATAACGAAATCCCCCGACTACGCAGTCGGCAGTGCGAATGCGCTTGATCTTGCGCATGGCCGTCCGCTCACCTGAGGCATAAGGACAGTCAAGTTGTTTCGCAACCACGCCATCGAATCCGCTGGCCGCCAGTTTTGTAAGCCACTGACGCGCAGTACGCAAGTCGGCGACCGAGGGCGACAGTCGAATCCGAGGTGCCCCACTCAGGCTGGCGTTGCCCGGGTGGGAGATGGAAGACCTCTGCCTCGGCAAGGGACCTCGAGATTGGACCTTCTTCTCCTTGCTGAAACTCCGGAACAGGGCTTCCAACTTCTCCCTGCGCTCGCTCAGCGGCAGCTCGATCAGCGACTTTCCCCGCTCGTCTACCAGCAAATCGAACACCAGGTACGACGCCGGCGTCTCCCGCGACAGCTTGCGGATTCTGCTCTCCGCCGGATGAATGCGCAGCAGTAGATCGTCAAACGACAGATGCCCGTCTTGCAGGATCACGATCTCGCCATCGAGCACAAATTGCTTCGCCGGCAGCTTGGCGAGCGCTTCAACCACCTCCGGGAAGTAGCGCCCCAGCGGCTGGCCTGCCTTCGATTGCAGCAGGACCTTACTGCCTTTGCGAAACGCCAGGCAGCGGAAGCCATCCCACTTAGGCTCGTAGGCCCAGTTCTCGCCTTCCGGCAATTCGGCCACCGCCTTCGCCTCCATCGGCGGGAATGGCGGCTTGACGGGAAGCACTATCGGCGGGAATTCCTGCTTCAGTTCTTCGGCAGGAAGCGCCCCTTCAGCGATATCAACGTTTTTTCTTGAAGCCCTGCGTCGCACGGCCATGTAAGTTAGATGCTGCCCCAGCAGATGGAAGGAACGATTCGCGACAGCCCGTCGTAGGATTGTGAGTCTATGGCCGGTTATCGCCACTAATAGCTCGGCTTGGCGGTTAAATGTTCATGGAACTTTATCCTACAAGAATGGCTTTCGACTCGCCCCGCTCGTCCACCAGAAGATCGGCGAGTGTCAGTGAAATATTCCCTCGAGCCAGCCGCTTTCCTTGTCGGCTGCTTTCCCTCATTTCCCGCGCCAGTTGGCTGCTCGCTTCTGAAGAAAGGCGTCGATCCCCTCAGCGGCATCTTCCAGAAGCATATTGCACGCCATGACCTCGCTGGCCACATCGTAGGCTGACCCGAGAGGACGATCGATTTGGCCATAGAACGCTTGCTTGCCAAAGCGGATTGCCGCGGAACTCCGGGACAGAATGACCTCGGTGAATCGACTGACCTCGGCGTCCAATCTGCTTTCCGGAACGACACGGTTAACGAGCCCCCACGATAGCGCAGTCGCGGCATCGATGAGCTCGCCCGTCAACAGCATTTCCATAGCGCGCTTCCGGCCGATGTTTCGCACTACGCCTACCGCGGGCGTTGAGCAGAACACACCAATGTTGACTCCCGGCATGGCGAACTTCGCCGTATCCACTGCGACCGCAAGATCGCACATCGACACCAACTGGCAACCCGCGGCTGTAGCGATTCCATGCACCCGGGCAATCACCGGTTGAGGAATTTCCGTAAGAGCAATCATCATCCGGCTGCAGGTGTCGAACAGGTCCTGCTGCCAGCGCTTATCTTCTGCGTGAGTGCGCATCTCCTTGAGGTCATGACCCGCGCAGAAGCCCTTTCCCGCAGCCGCGAGAATCACAACCCGTACCGCGAGGTCGCTGGCGATGGCATCGAGCTCTGCCCGAATCGCCGAGATCATCGGGTAAGACAGCGGATTGAATCGCTCCGGACGGTTCAGGGTGAGGGTTGCGACTCCGTTCGCGACGGTAGAGAGGACAAACGGCTGGGTTGCCTCCAAGCTAGTATCAGCACGCATATTCCTCATCCTCCGGACCTTTCCCAAGCGAAAGCATTTCACAAGAAAGCTTGGGCCATGGGCAAGTCGTCGGGTTGGCTCCTTCGAGAATTAAACGAAACCCCGCGTGGAATCAATCGGTTTTCGTAGGCCTGCCGTTCCAGTTCTTCACGGAAATCAGGATGCGCGAGGGCAATGATCGCCTTAGCCCGTTCCGCCACGCACTTCCCCTTCAAGTTGGCCATGCCGAACTCGGTCACCACGTACATCACATCCGAACGCGGCGTCGTCACGATGTTGCCGGGCGTGAGATTAAACACAATCCGGCTGCGCCGCTCCCCGCCCTTCTCGTAAGTGGACGAAAGACAGATGAACGACTTGCCTCCCTTCGATGCATACGCCCCGCGCACGAATTGTAGTTGGCCTCCCGTGCCGCTGATGTGGCGATGGCCGTCCGATTCTGAAGCTGCCTGGCCTTGCAGATCGATCTGGGTGGTGTTGTTGATAGACACCACCTTGTCGTTCTGCATAATGATGTGCGGTGAATTCGTATAGTCCACCTGCTGGCAGTAAAAGTGCGGGTTGCGATTGGCGGTTGCGTAAAGCGCCAGCGAACCCAGCGAAAACGTATACACTACTTTGCCTGGATCCAACGTCTTCCGCGATCCAGTCACCCTCCCCGAACGGTAAAGTAGGCCGAGGCCGTCGGTCAGCATCTCCGTATGGATTCCCAGGTCTTTCACTCCACTGTCCATCAACAAGGAGCACACCGCATTGGGCATGCCACCAATTCCGATCTGAAGACAGGAGCCATCCTCGACTTCAGCCGCAATGCGCCGGGCCACGGTGCGGTCGATCTCGCTCGCCTCCGGATTCGGTAACTCCGGACACGGCTGGTGGTCTCCCTCAATGATGAAATCAACCTCGCTCACGTGCACGCCGTTATCTTTGCCGAAGACATAAGGCATCTCACGGCTGATCTCGAGGATTACCACCTTTGCGCGGTCGATCACCGTCCGCTGCCAAAGGCTCGTCGGGCCGAAATTGAAGTACCCGCCGTCGTCCATCGGACAGGTTTTGAGAATCGCAATGTCGATGGGATCAAGAAAACGCCGGTAATAATCTGGCACCTCGCCCAAATTGAGCGGCGTGTAGTTGCAGCGTCCGACGTCGTGCTTTCGGCGCTCGTAAGTTGAAAAATGCCAACTGAAAAGGTGAAAATGTTCGCCTTCAGGGTCCTCTTCGATGACCGCGCGCGGACGCATCGAGAGGCAGGAGCGAATCTTCACGTTCTCCAGTTCGTCTTTCCGCGCAGCCAGTGCCTTATCGAAGGCATCAGGCTCACAGAGCGTTGCACCGTAGTCCAGCCACATGCCGGATTTGACCAGGCCGGCAGCGTGTTCTGCTGAGATTGTTTCATCAGGCATGACGAAGCCTCTACAAGCGATATCGCAAGTTCGAACAGTCTATAACGAAATCGGCAGCCATGAACCCGAAAAGGCACGCCTGCGCTGCAGTCGCAAACGTGCTTCCGGCGCGCGCGGCCAGGCAAGGCGAAGATTCCCCGTCTCTTTCGCGAAAAGAGAGGACGCAGGTTTGCATCTCGCGGGGCCATCTGCCGCCAGCCCGGCTTTTGGGCTCAGGCCGTCAGAGAAAATATTCAGTTGTCAAAGAATCGTCCGGCGCGGGCACTGAGCCAACCGGTCTTGCGTCCTAGAAACGCAAAAAGAGCCAGCCGGCGAAATTCGCCGTTCTGGCTCTACTGTCTCCACTGTAGCAAATTTCGTGGGGGAATCTTCACCACTTTCGAAACTTTATATCTTTAACACTGTCATCGGCTTGCGTGGATTCGCGGCACGTAGGCGCTATTGACAACCTTCTTCCCAAATCGGGACGAAATACTGCTGGTCACTAATTGCTAATCCCCGCCAGCGCATGCTCCACCACATGCCCCACCCGCAGCACGGTAGCCTCATCGAAGTGCTTACCCAACACCTGGAAGCCGATGGGCAATCCTTCCGAGCTTTTGCCGCATGGCACCGACAATCCCGGAATACCGGCCAGGCTCGCGGTCACGGTAAAGATGTCAGCCAGATACATCGCTAGCGGGTCGTCCGTCTTCTCGCCCAGGCGGAATGCCGGAGTCGGCGTGGTCGGTGTCACGATGGCGTCAACTTTCGCAAACGCCTCATCGAAGTCGCGCGCAATCAGCGTGCGCACGCGTTGCGCCTTCAGATAGTAGGCATCGTAATAGCCCGCGCTCAGCGCATAGGTCCCCAGCATGATGCGCCGCTTCACCTCCGCGCCGAAGCCCTCGTCCCGCGTGCGCCGATACATTTCCGCCAATGTCTTTACGCCCTTCGCCCGCACGCCGTAGCGCACACCATCGAAGCGCGCCAAGTTGGACGAAGCCTCGGCCGTCGCCACCAGGTAGTACGTCGGAATCGCATACGAAGTGTGCTTCAGTGAGATGGGAACAATCTCGCATCCCGCTTCCGCCAGCTTCTGGATCCCGGCCTCGACAGCAGAACGGACTTCGCCATCCAGCCCCTCGCCGAAGTACTCGCCGGGCACTCCAATCTTGAGTCCCGTAACCGACTGCCCCACCGAGTCGGAATACGCCGGCACAGGAATGTCTGCCGAAGTCGAGTCCCTGGGATCGCGGCCGGCCATGACCTCTAACAGCAGCGCGGTATCTTTGACGGTCTTGCCGAACGGTCCGATCTTGTCCAGCGACGAAGCAAACGCGATCAGCCCGTAACGCGAGACACGCCCGTAGGTCGGCATAAGCCCGACCACGCCGCAGAACGATGCCGGCTGACGAATCGATCCTCCGGTGTCAGTGCCGAGCGACGCAACCGCCGTTCCTGCGGCGACGACTGCCGCCGATCCGCCCGACGATCCTCCGGGAACCCGCGTGCGGTCGCGGGGGTTGCGCACCGGATGAAAGCCGGAGTTCTCATTCGACGAGCCCATGGCAAACTCATCGCAATTAGTCTTGCCGAGAATGATCGCCCCAGCGCCCTCCAGACGATCAATCACTGTCGCGTCATAAGGAGCTTTGTAGTTCGCCAGTATCTTCGACCCGGCAGTGGTACGCACACCCTTGGTGCTGATAACGTCTTTGATCGCGATCGGCACACCTGCCAGCGGCGGCAGCTCATCGCCGGCGCCTGCCAGTTCATCGATGCGCACCGCCTGGCTGTAGGCCCGTTCCTCGCTCAGCGTCAGGTACGCGCCTATGTCCGGATCTTCCTTCCGGATCGTTTCGTAGAAAGCGTCCACCAGCGCGGAGGCGGTGAACTGCTTCTCGGCAATTGCCGTGCGCGTCGATTCAACAGTGAGACAGTCAAGGTCCATGGCTAGCGCTCGATCACCTTGGGAACTTTGAAGAACGTGCCGTCGGTCTGCGGAGCATTGCTCATTGCCTCTTCGTGCGGCAGCGACGGGACCGGCTCATCGGCGCGCATCGCGTAAGCGAACGCCTCGCCGGCCTTGTCCTGATCCGCGTATCGGGTGGAGACCTGAGCCATCGGTTCGACTCCGGCGGTGTCGAGTTCATTCAGCCGCCCGACATAGCCCAGGATCGAGTTCAGGTCGCGCAGCATCCGCGTGCGCTCCTCGTCAGTCAACTCCAGATGCGCCAGGTCGGCGACGTAGCTAACGTCTTTCTCGGAAACCATGCATGTCCTCTGAAGTCAGTGTAGCGCGAGGTTGTAAAAGTGTGCGGAGAGAACCGCAGCGCCCAATCCTATTGGGAAACACTCCAAGAAACCTCCGCGGAGACGCCGAATGCGCCCAGAAGGGCTGAAATCAATTCTATTCTCCGTGTCCTCCGTGCCTCTGTGGTGATCCTTATGTTTTAGTCCGCCGCGACAAACCGGATGCTCTTCACCTTGTGGCGGCTCATCTGGTTGAGCGCCGCCACGTAACGATCCCTGAAGCATTCCAGTTGGCTGCGCCAGATCCTGTCGGGCACGCGCACCGCCAGTTCGCCGTTTACGCAGCCCAGCGCCGCCGTCCGCTGCGCGACCTTCGACCCGCAAACCAGCGGCCAGGCAATCACCGGCGCCTGCTCGCCCGCGACCTGCTGGACGGCATTGGCATAGATTTTGTTGAGGGTGGCCCGTGCGTGATGCATTGTTGGGAAGGCTGCATACTAGCATCGCGCCTCACGGCTGGCGCACTGTGAAAATTTCGGATATCGCGGGAGTAATAAGGTCGCCCTTCGCTTTTCGCTCTTCGCCGGATCGTCCTATGTCACACGCCTGGCGAAGGAGAAATGATCTAATTTCTCCGTGGCCTCCGTGGCCTCGGTGGTGAATCTCCCATTTGGCACGGAACTGCAGTCGATATGGCGACGAGCAAAAGCGAAGAGCGAACAGCGGCCCTTCAGCGAATTGGAAATTCATTGGCCACTAACCTGAGCGCCTCGTCGCGCGTCTGCAGCGCGCCTTCCAACTGCGCGTCTTCCACCGCCGCCAGCATCTCGCGGAACCGCGGTCCCGGCGCATACCCCATCTCGATAAGATCGTCGCCCGACAGCAACAGCTTCGGACGTATCTCCTCTTCGCTCACATCCATTCGCCGCTCGCGCACAAAGTTGTACGGCGTCAAATCGCCATGACTGCTGAGGCAGTCCATGCGATGCAAATCGAGGTGCTCCTCAAACCTGGGCAGCCGCATGAACCGTTTGAGCGTTGACTCCTTCATCTTGCCCGCATCCCCAAAGCGCATATGGTTGGCAACCAGCGCGACGATCTGCTCTGTATCTTCGCCCGAGAAGTGCAGCCGCCGGCAAATGGCCTCTGCCATGCGTACGCCGACTTCAACGTGGCCGTCAAAGCGGATGCGGTCGGGCGCAACCCGAAACGTCGCCGGCTTGCCCACGTCGTGCAGCAGCGCTCCCCACGCCAGTGTGCGCGGGCCGCGCGGCCCCAGCTTCTCCAGCAGCAGCATGGTGTGGATCCACACATCACCCTCGGGGTGGTATTGCGGTGGCTGCTCGACGCCGTGCATGCGATCGATCTCGGGCAGCACCTGTACCAGCAGGCCCGTCTGGTCGAGCAACTCGAAGGCAGCGCGGGCGTGTCCCTCCGTCAGCATCTTGGTTAACTCATCACGCACCCGCTCCCGGCTGACCTGATTGATCTGGGCAGCGAGCTCCTGGATCGCCGCGAAGGTTCGCTCCTCGATGGCATAGCCAAAGCGCGCCGCGAAGCGCACCGCCCGCAACATGCGCAGCTTGTCTTCCTGAAAACGCAGCTCCGGCTCACCGATGGCGCGAACTACGTGCTGCGCCAGGTCTTCCCTGCCCCCGACGAAATCCAGCACGCGGTCGCCGTCGAGCGGATCCATCAGCAAGCCGTTGATGGTGAAGTCGCGCCGCTGCACATCTTCCTCGGGGCTCTTGGAATACTGCACGTGATCGGGATGGCGGCCGTCCGAGTAAATGCCGTCGCTGCGAAACGTCGCCACCTCCACCGCGTGGGGATGTTCAGGCGGCAGCGTTTCGTACCGCATCTCTTCCGGGATAGGCACCAGCACAACGCCGAACTGCGCGCCTACGGCAAACGTCTTGGGGAAGATCCGCATGACCTGGTGGGGGGTCGCATCGGTCGTCACATCGTAGTCGGCCGGCTCCAGCCCCAGCACCGTATCGCGCACGCATCCCCCGGCGAAATACGCCTGGAAGCCGCGCTGCCGCAGCTCACGAACAATGCTGGTGGCGAACTCTCGCATTTACAAGGACGATTGTATCGAGATTGCCCTCTGTAGCCGGCCCGTTACTGCGCGATCGGAGCCTGCTTGGCAGCACGAGTGCGAAACTCGCGGATCCGGATATCGTGGAGATGGTGCAAAAGCGTGGCGAGTGCAGCCGTCGACCAGCCGAACATGAGCACTCCCAGCATGGCCTCCCAGGGACCCATAAATCTCCACGGACGGGAAAGCACCACATCGCCATAGCCGACCGTGGTGTAGCTCGACAGCGAGAAGTAGTAGGCGGTCTGGGCATCGGAAAAACAATGTTCGAAGACATAGAACTGGGCCCAGACGGCGACTTCCACCGCATGCAGCATCAGCAGGGCGAGAACGAATCGGACCATAATCGACCAGCCGTGCAACACGCCTGGCTGAGGATGCTTCGCCAGAAATCTTAGGACCCAGACAAAGACTGCGTACGAGCCCAGCGAATGAAGCAGCAGGGTAAACGCCGACAACAACAGCGCAACCAGCAACCGGTGCCAAGTAGCTTGCGGCTCTCGACACGCGAAAGCGGCAACTCGGATAATGACGGGCCCCAATAAGTATGGGCACTCACAGAAGAGTGCCCAAGGGACAAGCTTTTTTCTTGGTCAGCGTTGGTTAGCGCAGGAACCTTCGACGGATTGTGCCCGCAAACAGCATCGCCCCACTAGCCGCCAGGGCCAGCGTTCCGGGTTCAGGTACGCCCACGGGAGAAACCGAGGTGAGCTGCATGGCATCTCCATTCCCGCCATTGGTCGTCATCTGGAAATAGAAGCTGCCAAGCGGACCTCCGTTAGTGAAAAAGAAGTTGAAGTCTCCGCTAATCCCGTCAGGAGTACCCCAGGGATTACCCGTTGTCGGTTGGCCAACCAGCTCCTGCATCATATCCAGCATTGCTCCACCGGTATCCCAATAGGTGTAGGTGCCGAGATTGCTGATCGGGGCCAGATCGGCTTTGGTCCAGGTGCCATTACCGGAAGATGCGCCAGTCACGGTGATGGTTAGACTGGAAATATCGTTGTACATGTCGTAAGCAGGACCACCCGGGTTTGGCAGGGTGGTGAGGTCAAGGGTGATCTGTCCGGTCGCGCTTGCATTGTTGTTGATTCCTGCCCACGCCAGATTGTAAGTCTGAAAGTCGTCGGCATAGGCGCTTGCCGCCAAGGCCAGCAGAACAACCAGCACTAAACTTTTCAAAAGCTTCATTGAACCTCCGTCGAAGGGAACCGCACGGGAATGCGCTTGATGGTACTGCCAAGCGTCCGACAAGGTATACGCCGCGGTTTTCGGGAAGTCAACGCTATTTTTTGGTTGAAAATGGTCCTGATAAAGAGAGCATCTCCGATGGAGGTGACAGCCGCACCCCAGTTGGCAAGAATCAAGTAAGGTAAGGAAACGCGGCTGCGGTTATGGCCTCGGATCAGAACCGTGCGTTGTGACAAGTGCAGCGCTTGCGCTGAGCTGCCTTATCATTCAACGCGCCACCCCGTTTGCCCGATGCCAGGATCCGGTCTGGTTATTCCACGTAAGGCTTCCAGCTTCCGTCCTTGCCTTCCATCAAGACGAGGGTGACCTTGGTCGGCGCAGCGCCGTAGAAATCCACGCCATACGATCGGATCAGCGTGCCGCGGTCCCAGGTATTGAAGCCTTTCACCAGATCGCTGGAGGCGTCGAACTCCTGGCCCAGCCGGTTCGCGTCCCATTTCCAGGAATACGTCACCCGCGCCAGGTGCGGCCGAATCATCTCGATGTTGTCGATCGCCACCAACTGGCGTTGCGCCAACGGCACCTGATAGGTCACCGTCTTGTCGGCGTTCGTGGTCTTCTCGACACCGCTGATTCCGTCCAGCACCTTCTGCCCCGCAGGCGTCAACTGGGAGACAATCGAGTTCCAGCTCTTCTGCTTGGTCGCCAGAATTCCCGCCTTGGTCAGCAATTTGTAATGCGGGTCCGTCGGCTTCTCATCCACGCTCGCGACGATCAGTCCGGTGCTGAAGCGGATGGTGGCCGCTCCCTGGCCGTGCAGGATAGTGTTGACCGCCGCGGTCGCCGCCGGCTGCGTCAAGACTTGCTTGGCGCCCTTGACGAAGTAGTAGATGGTTCCGCCTACCACCAGAACCAGTGCTGCCACGAAAAGAATGGGAAAGAGGTTCGACGACTTTCTTTCCATTTCAATTTCGGCAGCGAAGAGCTCGGGCCCTTTGGTTTCAGAAGTAACCAGTTGCGGCTTAGGTTCCTTCACTTCAGGATCGCTCATAGTGGGCATAGTGTGGCACCTCCGGCGTTCACGGGGCAACCGCAAGGGATCCGGTGAAGCCCCGTGCCCACCATACAATGCTGGCAGCGCAGGAGTTTACCGTTCCGGTTTCGGTGACAGCCCTGAACACTTCAAAGTATGAACTGTACGCACAGTACTGCAGTGAGGTGCATCACGAGGGGCTGTGAGGAGCGCACAAGACTTCCAACCTCTTCGCAGACGCAATTGCGCCGAAGTCCGGCGAGATGCGGCTTGTCTTCGGAAAAGTTACTGGATCAGCTTCTCGAGAATCTGGTGCACCGAGCTCAAACTTCCCGGCCACACCAAAGCGGCGACCGCGAGGCTCCCCGCTACCAGGGCGACATTGCGCGCCACCTGCACCAGCGGAGCCAGCGGCTTCTCGGCATACTGTTGCTCGCGCAACAGGCGGTCGACGCGGACCGCCAGGTCTTCATCGTCGGTGACCAAAGAAGAATAGAGAGAAGACAACAGAAATGCCGGCTGATGATTCACGCCCAGCTTGGCAACCGAGACCAGCGCCGCCGCCAGCGACAGCGCCCGTTGCGAATCGCCTGCCACAGCGTGATCGTCCGCAGCCCATTCGGTGTAACGTGCCCACTGCTTTTCAATCTTGCGGAAGCCGGAAATAAACGGGAAGGCATCCGGCGCCAGCAGATAGAGGAAGCGCTTGAGGTTGTCGCGCGACGCCTGGTGGGCCTCCTCGTGCCGGAAGGCCGCTTCGCGCTGCTCGCGCGTGAGCTTGTGCAACACACTGCGCGACACGATCAGCCGGGGACGAACCAGCCCGGCCACCGCCATCACCGGGGCCTGGCGCTTTACTACCAGCACCGGGGCCCTCTCTCCTTCGACGGCGATCTCCTGTCCATCGCGCTCGCAACTGCTCATGTAACGCGAGGTGCGCAGCAGCGAGAAGCCGACACGGAACGCCGACAGAATCCAGACCAGGAATCCCAGAGCAGCCGCTGTTAAACAGGCGAAACCAACTTTTTCGCCACTAGCCAGCGGCTCAAGCCACACGTAGCTGGGAATGCAGAAGCCAACCACCAGGAACAATGTGAGCGCGGAGGGGAACATCCGAAAAACGAAGAGGAACTTCGCGGCAAAACCCGGCTTGGAATGTTCAGCTACCCGCAGCGCCGCCGGAGCGCCAATCCATACCAGTAGCGCGGCCGCCGCGTGCATGATAAAAAACGACGCAAAGCAGAGGCACAGAAGCCGTAGCAGGTATGGCAGCGCCATTACTTCATTCTCCGGTAAGCGCGCGGCGCTTGGCCTGTATCTTCACTTCCAGTTGATCAAGCAGGTTGGGATCATGCTCGCCCACCGCATCGACCAGGCAGGACAGCAGCAGCTCGCGCGACGGCTCCGTTCCGGCGAGAAACCCAGCCAGCAGGTCGTCGGTACGCTGCCGATCCCACTCGCCCTTGGAGACGCGCTGGGAGTAGATGAAGGCGCGGTCGCACTTGGTGCGGTCGAGCAGACCTTTCTTGTATAGCCGATCCATTGTGGTCATCACGGTCGTGTATGCCAGATCGCGATCGAGCTGTTGCACCACCTCGCGCACGTTGCACGCGCCCGTCCGCCACACCACTTCCATTACTGAGAGTTCGAGCGGCCCAAGTGCGAGCGACTCCGTCATCTCGCCCTCCTCCACTCGCCGTTGTGCAAAGATTTTCACTTGTGACTCCGAAGATAGCTGGAACTGCGTGAACTGAATTCTATATCGCTACTACCGCACTCGGCCAGCTAAAAAGCTATCAGCCCTTAGCTATCGGTGGAGCGGCGAAGACGATTTCAGTAAACTACTATGTGGCTAGTAGATTCGAACATGCCTTTTGGCCGGTGTCATGTATTTTGGAAACGCTACGAGCGCCGAAGCAACGCGAAGAACCGCGGAGGAAAACCCGCAATCGGTTTTTCCTGACAACTGACAACTTACTGAAAGCTGACGGCTGATAGCTGAGAGCTCTTCGCCGGACGCTGGGATCTGGCAGCTGGCGGCTTGATCAGCTTCGCATACTCCGCCTTGGCCTGCCGGTAGATGGGAATGTCAGGATCGGCGCCTTTCCAGAGAGTGAGGAAGTCCTGATACGACTTGCGCGCGGCGTCCTTGTCGCCCAGCATGCCGCGTAGCTGCTCCCCTGCAGCCCCCAGCACCTTCACGACTTCGTTTCGGTTCTCCGCCTCCTTCTTTGTTTTGGCGAATGTCTGCCCCGTCCGACAGTTCACGGCCCGCAGTTCGATCCCATAATGATTGCCTACATCGGCGATCGAGCCTACCAGGTAAGCCTTGCTGTTACTTTGAGCGCAGGACCTGGCTTCAGTTATCACCTGTCAGAGATGGCGTTTTTCAACTGGTTCTTTGGCGGCCCCTCGGTCGGAGTCAACGGCTGGTACTCGGACAACGCAACCTTTCTCAACGATGCCGGCCCTATCTGCCAACCATGAGCTGATCGGTAAAGAACGTCGGCAAGGAGGAGGGCACGGCCCTCCTCCCGTGGCCGGCACAACCCTGTTACGGATCTACGGCAAGACGGTGCCTACCAACGGGGCGCGCCGTCTTCAACTATGGACGTCGCGGCGCTGCTATGTCCTTGTTAGTTTCGATGGGCTAGAAACTACTCGCCATTAGCAGCGCCGCCGCTGCCACTCACCTGTAGCGCGACCAGCCGGGCTACGAGTACGGTGAGGTAAAGTTGGCCTGCGAGCGCCTCTCCCATGGCCAGCATGCGCGCCACCGGCAACTTGGGAACAATGTCGCCGTAGCCCACCGTGGTGAGGGTTGCGAAGCTGAAGTATGTCCAGGCGGCCATGGTAACTGGGGGAGCTCCGGTCGCAACAAACGATTCCGGGTGAAGCCTGCTGATAATCGCATAACCATGCGCCCAGCCCATCCCCAGGAGCAGATACGCAGCTATGGCTCCCTGAATCCGCGAGCCGGAAACCGGCCCCCGCTCGAAGACTCGAACCAGCAAAACGATGATCAACAGAATGATCGCGGCGAGCGTGATCGGATCGCGCAGTGTGGCTAACGGCGGATACCATCTCGTTCCCCACCGGGTAATCAGCCCGGCAAAGCCGGTAAGAAAGCTGAGATAGAAGAGAGCCGGGCGTCCCCAGGCGATGGCCGCTCCGGAGAACAACAGCAAGGAATAGGCAACGTCCACATATGCGTTGAAGTGGTGCTCGACGACGTTCGTCAGGGGAAAGACGAAGGTAAACAGAACCAGCAAAGTGAGAAAGAAGGACAGATTGGCCTGTGCCTCCCAGGTGTCGTGCACCAGGCGGCGAGCCTTCTGGCTGACGTGACGTTTGGCGGCGACGGGAGGCATCCTGCGCAGCAGAATACTGCAAAGCTCGTTCTGTCTACTACCCTTTTTGGCACGAAAGGGCCGGACACTTCCATGCGTCCAGCTTTGTCGATTGAATTTCTGGCCTGGAGGCATGGCGATGTGCAGGAAAACATTGCAACTTTTATGCTGCCACTGGTAATTTTTCTAGTTACACGACTACCCACCGGCTCGTAAGATTACGCCGAGTCCAGAATCCTGCTACCTTCACGTAGCAAGGGGAGAACAGTATGCATACAGGATTAAAATTGGCCAAACTGGCCGCATTCTGCACGCTCGCAACCGCCCTGGTCATCGCCATGACGGCACCGGGATTTGCGCGCGACCGCTATGAAACCATCGACGCGACTGCCTGGGGCACCAGCACCCAGATGGGCGCTCACTACGACGTTACGGTCACGATCTACGACTGGTCCACCGCAGCCGACCGGCAGATTCTTGTCCAAGCGTTCCAGAAGGGACAGAACCAGGGCCTGGTCAACGCCCTGACCAAAATGAAGGCGGTGGGTCACATCGCCATCACCGGCACGCTCGGCTACGATCTCGCCTACATTCGAATGGAGCCCACGCCCACTGGCAGGAAGATCTCCTTCGTCACCAACCGCCAGATCCGCCCTGGAGAGGCTTATGCCGATACCCAGAGTATCGCTTACAACCTATCGGCGGGTGAGATCGAGCTCAACGATCAGGACAAGACCAAGAGCACCGGCATGTTGGCGCCCGCCGCACAGCTCATCATCAACGATCAAGGCAAGTTGCAGCTGGACCTGAGGGAGAACCCCTGGCGGCTGTCGGACATCATCGACTGGAAGGGCGGCTCCGATAATTAAGGCATTTCGGCCTTTCGTAGATCGGAGTAGAACCAGGCTTCAGGACGGCGTCGGGTCTGTGGGCTGATCTCTACCGCCAGTTGATTTTTTCTTAGGGCATAGGGACGCGGCGCTTCAGAGGCTGTTACGAAACTGGTGCCGTCCGCTGAAGCGGACTCGGGATTTCCCACTTACGCCCTCCCACCGATGAATCGGTGGGCTTAGATATGCTGTCCCTGCGGGACGGGCGTGTGGTTTGTCCCACCGTCGTAGCTCAAGCACGAATTTCGTAACAGCCTGTGAAGCGCCGCACTACCCAATTTGATGCGGCTCTACGCGTCGACAACCACTACATCCGCCTTGCTCTACTTGTGAGGAAAGGGCAGGCCTGGATGGCTCCGGGCCTGCCCTCCGCTTACTGTGCCGGCTGTTCAGCAGGCGCTGCCTTGTGAGCCCTCTTCCTGGGAGCCGGTGCATTACGCGACTGCGGCTGCACCTGCGTCTCATCCACTACCGTACCCTCTTCCAGTTGTCCGCCGCAGAGGTTGCCCTCCGGCACGAAGTAGAAGTGGGTCGCCTTGCCCTTGGTACCGCCGGCGCGAGGCTGAACCCGGCTGCCGTCGACCTTGGTCGGTCCGTCAGTCGTGAGGTAGTACTTCACGTTGACCGAGCGCTGCGAGCCCAACGTCTGCTCGTTGACCGATTCCTTGTCGTCGGTGTAGCCCACCACGTCCAGCTTGCCGTTCGGCATCTGCTGCAAGCGCAGCGCCAAGCGGTCCAGCGTGTCTTTGCAATCGTTGTCCACACGCCACGGTTTCTTGGGGTTCTTCTCAAACGTACACTCGCCCCAATCTTCGATGTTCACGCAGCTCTTCACCGCGGGAACATTGACCGACGCCGTGCAGTTTGCACTGAGGTTGGCGCGATCATCGGTGGCCGTGCCGGTGACGGTGATGGTGTTGCCGGCATCCGCATTGGTCGCCGTCAAGGTGGCCGAGGTGCCGTTCGGCGTCAACTGCCCGCCGGTGGCCGACCACTTATAGGACATCGGCCAGCCCTGTGGATCGGTGGCCGTCATGGTGATGGTTGAAGGCTCGCCGATGGCGATGGTCGTCGGGCTCGCCGTGCAGCTTACCTCCGGCGCCGCCGGCTGCTTGATGGTAAAGCTGGCCGAGCAGGTCGCCGAGTTGTTCTTCTTTTCCCTGGCGTCGGTCGCGGTGCCGGTTACGGTGTAGCTGCCCGGCGCAAGCCCTGTGGTATCTATGCTGGCCGTCGTGCCGTTACTGGAGACCTTGGCCCCGGTGCTTGTCCAGTTGTAGGTGATCGTATGCTTGGGCTTGAAGTTCTGGGTACTGATGGTCGCCGTTACCGGCTCTCCGGACCAAACTTCGGTCGGTGAGGCCGAGCATGTGGCCGACACAGGGACCGGCGGCTTGCCGCCGAAGTCAAAGTACAAGCCCGCCAGGGCGCCGCTCTGGGCGACGTTGTAGAGAAAGTCGCGGTCATCCAGCGGACCGAAATTCTTGTTGTAGTCCACATACAGATAGCGCCAGCCCAGACCAAGTCCAAGCTTGGGAGTGAAGTTGTAGGTGAAGAGACCAACTGCCTGGTAGTCAAGGCTCGCTCCGCCACCACCCGCGTCGCCGCTCGCCGAGATCGCCGCCTTCTCCGAGAGAGGTACGACAAATCTCATGCCGCCAAGGCCGTCAACCCAGTTCACCGATCGCGAGTGATTAAGGCCTGCAGGCTCTAACGTCAGGTTCTGGCTCACATACCAGTAGCGGATACCGGCCAGGGCGTCGATCTTGAAGTGCTCACCGTCCAGCAGCCTGTATCCGAACTTCGGGGTAAAAATCGACTCCGTAATGTGAAAGTCGACTGAAGTCTGCCCCGCCTCATTCAATGGGATTCCGACGTTGTCACCGAGCTTGACCCAGAAGAAATCGATGGGTATCAGGAAGCGGCCCTTGTCGGCCTCGACAGCAATCGGTATTACACCCTTGAGGACGTGAAAGACATCGCTGAATGACTCATGGATACTGGCGTTGTGGCCACCCACTCCCACCGTCCCGTGAATTCCTGGAAACCAGCCATAGATCGACATGCGGATGCGCCAGCTATCGTCGGAAGCGGTTGAAGAGGGGGCATCGGGAAGTGGAGCCGGGGCCGCGGCGGCATCGGCTTCGGGCCCCGGGACAGCGGCTGACGCGTCAGCCGGACCTTGCGCCTGGGCGGAAGCCATGGAAAGTATGCTCAATAACACTGTCGCAAAGACCGCGAACCACGCTCTGCGGACTACATTCATTTCATTTCTCCATCGTACGGCAGTGAAAGTGATTACGTCCTGGACGCCCCACAAATTCGAGCTAACCAGGCACGCATTTATGCTTATGTCTAATCGTAATCAGCCCAGCTAAAGTGCTGAACTGGTAGAACTACGAAGTTTTTGCCCAAAGTTTGCCCAAAGAATGACCAGCCGGGAGCCCGCTGAACGGACGGAGCCTGGGGTACTCCACTTTCGCCTCCCGGCAAACGGGAATATTGGGATTCGGATTGGGATCGGCATCTTTGCAGAGGGCGAAAAAGTTCTGGTATTCGGTTCGGGTTGCCTCGCAATTGCAGGCCATCTTGGACGGCTGGGCCCATTTGAAGGTAATAGTTGGACAAAGCCAAGGTCAATCACCACTATGGGGTATGACGCGGAGGTAACGCCAGCGCAACGACTTAAGCGGTAATTCCGAAGTCTCATGGGGTTCATTTTGGGCGTCCCAGCCAGGAGTACTGCCAGGCCACCTGTACATTTTGATAATTTCCACCGAAGCGGATGTAGGTTCCGTCACTGTAAGCGATCTTGATCGACTGATGCCTGGAGTAAGGCAAGGAGATGGTGCCGCCGATTCGGGATCCGGTCTGCCTGGTGTCGAGGTTCCGTATTCCGTTGAGTGCCGTGACGCCACCCCACCAGAAATTCCCGTCGAGCGAGGCCCAGCCTCGTTTTCCCTTCAGCCACCCGAACCTTTGGAGATCGTAGCTCAGGTGACCTTCGAAGCTTCCGATGGGAGACTCGGTCTGGGGCAACGGCTTGGGCTGGCTGTAAAACTCAGGATTCATGGTATAGAACCACGCGCCCGCGTAAGCATCGAGCATCCAGTTGCCCCAGCGCTGCGAATACCCGAGTTCGGGTTTGAAGGCCCAGCGATTAATGCTCCAATTGACCAGCTTGGCCGGGTCGTACTGTCCGGTGGGAGCGACGATTTTCAGGCTGACGCCGAGGATTCGTTTCTGCTTCCACTTCACAAACTGCCGCGGCTGCATGGCCGGGCCGCCGATCAGATTGACGGACAGGCGGGCGGAGAAATCGAGCAGTCCCGAGCGATAAATCGACCTTTCCGTACCCAAAACCGTGCCGCTGAAAGTGCCCGCCGCATAGGGAAGCGACGCGGTTAGGTTCGCCGATCTCCCAAAGAAGCTGAGCGAGTGGTACAAAGTGACGATGGGGACATGGTAAGTGCCGGCCGCTCCCGTAATCGGAATCGTACCGTTGAAGTTCAGACCTCCATCGTAGAACGACCAGGTGAGAGTGATCGCATTGGAATGGACCGGAGTAATCAGGTAGGCGCGCGGCGCCAGGTCCTGGGCGCACAGAGGCGCAGCCAACACGGCAATCAACATTGATAACCCTACAGCGTGACGCCGCATAGTTGACCAGTAGACCGGCTTTTAACCACTTGCATCGTGCTGTTCCAAACCCAAGTTTATCGAACCCAAGAGATCCGCTGCGCGATTACCGGTTCCCGAACGTCAAACTAAGTCCCGAGCTGGTACCGTAATCACTTCCGGAGAACGTCGGCGGGGGGCTACTATCCCAGTTGCCATAGAACGAGACGTTCCAGGACAGATTGCTGACCAGCTTTATGTAGTAAGCAACGTTGAGCGTGGAATAGACCCGTCCCGGCTGGGAGATCGCGGGGAACACCGCGCCTGTAACATTCAGGTTGGTTTTGTTAAACCAGAACAGCTTGGCCGTGCCGGCAATCAGGCCGGTGGCCACATTCTGGGGTGGTTGACTGACGACCGACTGGGAGTACGCCGTGCGCTGCCAGCCAAAGCCTCCCACCAGAAAGATCGTAGCGTGATTGGTGTTGGCCAGGAACCGCCCGATTCCCCCCGCTGCTCCCCCCTGAAGATCGATGCCCTGTTCCGAGCTTTGCAGCAGGTTCCCGAAGCCGGCATAAAACCAGTGCTCCCACGGCAGTAAATGGAGAGCCTCCAGGGAAAATTGGTTGCGCGTAGAGGCGGTGGTCCCGGTACTGGTTGAAAGTGTCGAGTTGTAGCTGGCCGCCGCCTGCCAGCGCTCGCGGGGATAAACAACGTCAGAGCTAACCGTGAGTTGGGTGTTCTGATTGCCCTTCGAATAAATGATCCCGGTATTGAGCTCGCCGTTAAAGCGTTGCCAGAAGTGCTCAGAAGTCTGGTCCATCTCCACAACTTCAGCTCTTTTTAGCTGCACCGACTCTTCCGGAGCCTTGACCACCGCTATCGTCACCGGCCGGCCATCTCCCGTCTCTGCGGTGGAGAGCGCTCCGGTATAAACGGAGCCGTCCTCGGTCTTCACCAGGAACAACTGCTTGCTCTCAATGTGATCGACCTTGGACCACTGGACACTGCTGGTGCCCAGTATGTAGTCCATGCTGAAATACAGGATCCCGCCGGAAAGACCCTTGATCTCTCCCGTCAGATGATCGCCATTTTTCATGATGATCACGTCCGTGCTTTCCCTCGCCAGCAGGGGAGCACAGCAAAGCAATAAGCAGATGGTGATACGCCGGAGTCTCATTCAGATCCCCTCAACAGCCTGCCTGATTTTAGGTATGGTTCGGACTTCCGCGTAAGAAATCTCTTGGGGGACGGTATCACGGTGTTCGCAAGCGGCCAGATTCCGGATGAAGCAGCCTGGGGCGACGGACCACTAGGCTTGTCTGGGATACTCCTTGAACATCTTGGAAATCGTGCCGTTTACTTCGTCTACAAGTTTCTGGGGGTCGTGAGCGGAGATGCCCTCGGTCGCCATGGCGCGCCAGACGAGCTTCTTCGTCTTGGCATCGATGAGGTCCACAACCATATCGCCCTTGTGAAGAGTCACCGTCGTATTGCCATAGAAACCCACAAAGGTCGGCCCCGTCATGCTGGGATCGAAAGGCGGAATTCCCCCGGTCCCACCGTAGATCGGATCGTTGGAATACATCGTCAAGTCATCGTCGAGCGAGCCGTAGATTTGAACGATGAGGTCAGGGTTGGAGGTCACCTTCTGAAGTCCACGAGCGTTGAGTTCCTGATCGATGGCGCCCACGATGTCGGCCGCCAGAATAGGATGGGCAACGGCTCCGTGCTCCGCCCAGGCGTAGGTCTTGAATTGAGAGAAATTAACTCCCTTGGCGTAGGAAACACTGATCTTGCCGTGCGCCGAGGCACCCAGGCACAGCGCCAAACTCATTGCGACCATTGCAGCCAGACCAAAGCGTGCACGCATCGGATTTCTCCCGTTCCTGCCGCACGGCTGAAGCCGTGCCGCTTAAAAACTGATATGTGAGATACCTGCCAGGAAGAGTTTGATTAAGCCGAGCGAAGACCCCCAGGGGCTAAAGCCCAGTTTTATTCCCAGGCTTACGGACGGCCTGAAGGCCGTCCCCTTCAAAGTCCGAACTTGATCAGAACTTGCCTAGCTCTTGGGCCACTGCTTGAACATCTTCTGCACGGCCTTGCTGACCTTCTCCTGGTTCTTGTTGCCGTTGTTGCTGAGGACGTCCTGAGCGATGCCGCGCCATACCAGCTCTTTGGCTTTCAAGTCGTACAGGCTGACGATCATGGTGGCTTCAACGTTTTGTTCCGGAGAAATGCCTCCCATTCCGCCGCCGATGCCGCGCATGCCCCAGGCATTCCACGAGGTCTCCTCGCGCTCGCCGCCGCTGGCGGTCAGGATGAGATCGGGGTTCTGCGACTCACTGACCTTTTGCAGCCCTTTGCTTGCCAGGGCGTTCTCGATGTCCTGCTGCGCCACCTGAGCCAGGATCGAGTTCTGAATCTGGTTTTTGTTATTACCGCCCCAGGCATAGGTGTGATAGCTGGCGAAGGATTGGTTGTGGTTGTAGTTCACCGAAACCTGCTGAGCAAGGGCAGTGCCTGCCAGTACAGTCAACGCTGCGAAAACCACCAGCGACTTCATTTTCATCGACTTTCTCCCTCTATATCTGTATGGGGCGATCGGAGCCACCCCGGTCGAGCGCGGCCAAGGCTCAGGTTTGCGACGCTGTTACGAAACTGCTGCCGTCCGCTGAAGCGGACTCAGGATTTCCCACTTAGGCACTCCCAGCGCTGAAGCGCTGGGCTTAGATATGCTGTCCCTGCGGGACGGGCCTGTGGTTGTCCCACCATCGTCGCTCAACCCCCGAGTGTCGTTACAGCTTCTGAAGCGCCGTTCCTACCCTTACCCGCTCGGCCAAAGATTTCTCAAACTAACTACGGCAACACAATCGCTTCGGCCTGGCTGTTGCCACACATGCCGTAGGTGGCCCCGGAGAAACAGGCGCCCACGGAGTACTTGAAGCAGCCCGGCCGCTTGGCCTGCACCGTGACCTGGTTCTTGCCGCCTCCGATGATGGCGTCGGTCGGCTCAAACGGCGTTTCCGGGCCGAAGTCGACCACGAACCCGGTGTTCTTGTTGGACGACTTCCACACCACCTGCGTACCAGACTTGACGCAGAACAGCGCGTCCTTCTTGGGCTTTGCAATGTCCGCCGTTGCAGAAGCCGAGCCACCGTCCTTGTTGACATTAACGGTGCAAGGGTTCGACGCTGAGCCGCAGGTATTGGCGGCATTGCACAGCGTCTCAGGCTTGGGCTCGGAACAGGCATATTTGCTCTTGTTCTTTTCTGCCACTGCCTGTCCCAACAGAACAAACAAACTGATAGCAACAACTGCAACCACACGCTGGAACTTCATTACGAGAACCTCGCTAGGTTGATTGTCACAAACTCGCAAGCTGCGCACTCGCAGCGCTTGAACCAAGCGTTAGCGACGGAAACCGCCGCCGCCAAAGCGACCGCCGCCACCACCACCCCAGTGGTCTCCGCCACCGCCCCAACCGCCGGTGCCGCCTCGGCTGGCCCAACCACCACCGCCGCTATGGCTCCCCCAGCCGTCGCTGCCCCATCCGGAGTGCTGTGCCTGGTCCCAGCGTTGGGTCGAAGCGCTGCCCTGGGCGCGCGCCTGGGCCTGCTGGTTCACATCGCCCCAGCCACCGGAATTCTTGAAGTTGTTCGCGTCGGTGCTGGCCTGCGGATGTGCCTGATCGAAACTCTGCTGGGTTGGCTTCTGTACCTGGTTCCAGCTTCCATTGTTATAGCTCTGCCAGCCGGAGCCGGTGTTCTTGTAGACGTTGCCGTCGTGGGCGGCGTACATGTCGCCACTGGAAGTTTTTGCCGCAGCGCTGTTTCCGTATCGGGTACTGGTGGCGGCCGCTTCCCCGCCCTTGGTGTTGTAGGCGGTCGCCTCCGATCCGTTGGCGTTGCTTTGGTGCTGGGTGTAGGTCGTGGTGCCGTTCTTGCTGTAGACGGAGTTGCCCCACGAGCCGTAGGCGTTCGAACTCTGATGGGTCTGGCCGTAGGCGCCGGTATAAGGATTGTAGGCCTGTGCCGCCGCGGTCGAACCCCATGGGCCGGACGCGGTCGCTCCTCGCGCATAGGTGCCGGTGTACGGGTTATAGGAAGCTCCCCAGTGCGCCTGGCCGCCATAGGGACCGTAGGCCGCGGCTCCATAGCCGTAGGCGCCGGTGTAGGGGTTGTAAACCGGATGGTAGCCCCAGGTTGCCGCGTAAGGATAGTAGACGGGATAGGCGCCGTACCAGCCGACGTAGGGCGGGTAGTAATAACCTGTGCCATCAGCGATGATCGCGCCCAGCGCCATGCCGGTGACGAAGGTTCCCAGATATCCCGCGGTGTAGCTCGCCTGCACGCTGCCATTCGGCAAGGTTTCCTGCGTCACGTAGGTAACGTTGTAAACCGGCGAACTCGGCGGGATGGTGTAAATCGACGGTGGTACCGAGGGCGCCGTCTGCCATGGGCCGTTGGGCGTGTTTGACATGAACCACACACCATTCAGGCAAAGGTAGTACACGCTGCCCACCTGGATTACCTTGTTCGGGGTATTGGTGGCATAGGACATCGTCGTGCCCGTAATCGGCGAAAACTGCGGCTCCCCGTTGTAGCTGACCTTTACTTGCTTGGCAGCTTCGGTGGGGTTGAGCACCGCCGTGGTCGGAACCTGCGCCATCAGCACGGCATCTTCAGCTTCCTGAGTCCCGGGCACTGAAGCCAGCACTCCACCCATCGGGCTGGAAGGAGGAATTGTCCGGAAGTCAGCCGGCAGACTGTTGGTCGCGAAGCTCCACGGACCCATGGGGCTAGTGGACGAGAACCAGCGCCCTGACGTCAGGTAGTAGTAGGTCTTGGTTGGCAGGTACTTGAAGACTGGGCTGGCAGTGTTGCTGGCGTACAGCAGCTGTGTGCCGGTCACGGCCTCCCACTGCGGCTGCCCCTGGAAGACGATGATTTCTGCCGGAGTGCTGCTATAGAACACCGCAGGGCTGCTGGGAACCACCGGAGCCGGAATGTAGGCTTTCAGATCGGGATAGTTTGGACTGCTGGCAACCGCCGAAAAACTTGCCGGCAGATTGGTGGTGGAAGTCCAGTTGCCGTCCAGGCTCTTCGAAGTCATCCATCCTTTGCTGTTAAACAGGTAGTAGGTGGACGTCTTGCTGTCCTCAAACAGCGGCCAGTTGGCATTCACCACTGTCTTGATGTCGCCGCCGACCGGCGCCAGCACGGGCTTGCCGTTGACCAGAAGAATGATGGCCGGCTTGAAGCTGATGTAAATGGTTGGAGGCGTGTTCTCCACCCCGACAACATGCGCCGGCGCGGCCTTTTTCTGGAGGCTGGCCGTGAGCCGCTCAACCGAGATGTTCATGGTCGCAGACGGGTTCAGGAAGGTCCTGACCAGGCCGTCCAGCTGAGCGTTCGAGCTGGCGTCTCCTGACGGAAAATAAATCTTGATGATCGTGGGACTGTAGAGGAAGACATTGTGTGTGTCCATGTCCACGATCGACTGCAGTGTGAACGTCACCACGCCGACGTGCTGTTTGCCTCCGGCCGGGGTCAAGGAGAACGCCGAACGCGCGTCGACCACAGAGTAGTTCTTCCAACTGTCTACCTGTGGCTGATAGAGGACAAGAGTGCCGCCGGGTTTATTGATGGTGCGAGGCCAGCCTCGATCCTGGGCGGCCAGGATATGGCTGACGAAACCGGCAACGAGGAGGAACAACAAGGAACGCATGACGAGACTACGAGCAAACGATAGGCGTTTCATGACCTGCAACCATTTAAGTGGGGTGAGTTTTCTCTCGATACCCTACAGCATTCCGTGCGAATCGGGAACTATGAACTTTGAGGGACTGGCTCAGTCTGGTAGTCTCCCAGATCGGATACCTAAATCGCCATAAAAAAGCACGATTCAGGACTCAAAAATTTATGCATGCCTGAAATGGTCTTGCATGGCACGTTAGTGTGACTCGGATCTAATGCCGAGGATTCTAATTGCACGCCGACCACAGACTGTCGCGTATCAACCCTTCCCCACCGGCGGAGCCAATTCACGGACTCCAGCAGGACCGGCTATCACGACGAGGTGCGTAAGCCCTACGAACAACCCATGTTCGACAATGCCGGCGCGGCGATCCAGTTGCTCTGCCAGCGTCTCGGGAGTGTCGATACAACCGAAATCGCAATCCAGAATCATGTTGCCCTGATCGGTACGGTATTCACTTCCATCAGCGGCTTGGCGAACCACGAACTTGCCCCTCAGGCTTTCAACGCAGCGCGCCGCCGAGCGCCAGCCGTAGGGCAGCACTTCAATCGGCAGGACGTGTTTTGTGCCCAGACACTGCGACAACTTGCTCTCATCCACCACGATGATCTCGCGCCCCGTGTTCTGCGCCACCAGCTTCTCCCGTAGCAACGCGCCGCCGCCGCCCTTGATCAGGTTGAGTTGTGGGTCGACCTCATCCGCTCCGTCGATGGTGAGGTCGAGTGGTCGCGGAAGATCGTCGGACAACATGGGTATCTTCAGCTCGACCGCCGCGTTCCATGTGACCTTGGAGGTGGCGAACGCAACAATGTCCTTCAGTGTGCCTTCGCGTAGAAGTTTGCCAAGATAGCGGACGGCGAAGATCGCGGTGGAGCCGGTTCCCAGCCCGACGGCCATTCCCGACTCGATGTAACGCGCGGCATGTTCCGCGGCTTCGCGTTTTGCCTCGGCATTCGGATCAAGCGGCTTCCCTGCTTCGCTCATGCTGGTCCTGTTGCTTCCCTTTCGTTAATGTCTGTGAAACAACCACAAGAAGTGTAACTCGCAGCATGGAAAGGACAGTCTTGGTTTAACTTCGCAACTTCTGCTGCTCCCGGGCCGCACCTGCAATCATCAACTCGGCGACCCCTGCGCTGGCCAGAGCCAGCACCACACAGATCCACATCACCACCCTGAAGCCGAACACGAACGCCGCCGCCTTCGAGGATTCGATCACCGCCGCGGTTGCCGAATCAACTCCCTCCGGGACCTTCAACGCCGCCAGCATGGGCTCTTTCGCGCGCAGCTCCGTCCGTACCTGGGGAGGCATCGTGACAGTCGCCAGTTGCCGATTTAAGTAGATGCTAAACTCTGCAACCATAAGCGCGCCGAAGATAGCGACCGCCATGACGCCCGCCACGCGAGCTACCGCGTTGTTGATGGCAGAAGCGATTCCCACCCGGTCCTGATCGACAGCGCCCATGACCACCGTCGTCAAGGGAGCGACGCTTACCGCCATCCCGAGCCCCAGAACAACCACCGGCGGGAAGAACGTCGTCCAGTAGGTGCCTCCCGTGGAAGGAAGCGAGAACAGAAGAAATCCCAGCGCCGTAATGACCGGGCCGATGATCAGCGGCAAACGTGCGCCGCAGCGATCGACCAGTCCGCCCGACCAGCGCGACAGCAGAAACATAAGCAGAATCAGGGGAAGAAGTGCTGCCCCCGCCGCCGTCGCCGAGTAGCCCTGCACTTCGATGAGATTCATCGGCAACAGAAAGAAGCAGATGCCGATTGGGGTGTACAGCAACAGGGTCAGCAGATTTGCGCCGCTGAAGGCGCGCGACCGGAACAGGCTGAACGGAACCATGGGCTCGGGTCTCCGCTCTTCGACCCAGACAAAGGCGGCTGACCCAACTACACCGGTCACAAAGGTACCAAGAATCAGCGGATGTTTCCAGCCGAGCCTTGACGATTCCGTAAAGCTAAAGACCAGTGCAGCCAGAGCGAGTGCGCCGGTGAGCGCACCCCATCCGTCGATGGGCCCCGGTTGCCTGCGCTTGCTTTCGGGAACGTGCCACAAGCTGATTGCGATCACCACAATCGCCAGCGGGAGATTGATAAAGAAGGCCCAGCGCCACGACAGGTGCTCGATGAGCCATCCTCCCAGGACGGGGCCGATCGCGGTGGTGATTGCCGTGGAGCCGGACCAGGTTCCGATGGCCTGGCCGCGCTCACCTTCGTCGAAGGATGCGCTGATGATGGCGAGGCTGCCGGGAACCAGAAACGCCGCTCCGATGCCTTGCACCGCCCGGGCCACGATGATGTGATAGATGTTCGAAGCCAGGCCGCAGCCTGCCGATGCGATGGCGAATGCCGCCACCCCGAGCAGGAACATCCGGCGGCGGCCGAACAGGTCGCCCATCGATCCGCCAACCAGAATCAACGCAGCCAGGGTGAGCGCATACGCCTCGACGACCCATTGCACCTGGACCATGCTCGCACCAAAGCTGTTCTGCAAGGCAGGCAGCGCGACATTGACGACCGTGCCGTCGATGAATGCCATGCTGGAGCCAAGAATGGTGGCTGCGAGAATCCAGTTACGTTTATCCGCACGACCCTTCGCGGACGCGATTTGCGCGCTGATTATCCCCTGGTCGCAAGGCGTTTGCATCGGAGGTATGGATGAGCCTCGCCGATTATACGGTGCTGTTTTACAGAGAGGCTGGTGGAAGGAAGGGGTTTCCCGCGGATGGGCACTGGTCAGTGCTACAAGTCATATATCCCTCGGCTAACCGAGGCGGAAGGTTTGAAGCTCGCGTTAATATCGGTGGTCGCGGTGGCGGCGCATCCGGTGGTGAACGCCGCTGGCATCGACCTTCTTAGGTCGCGCCTCATTCACGTTCACGGGCTGCCCGTCAACCGTTGTTCCGTTGAGTCCCGCGATGGCGGCTTGAGCCTCGGCGTCAGTATTCATCTCGATAAAAGCAAAACCCCGCGGAGCCGCTGTGTCCCGGTCCTTGACGATATTTACGCTCAACACCTGTCCAAACGCTTCGAAGAGAGTTCGCAATGTCTGTTCTGAGGTACTGCTGGCAAGGTTTCCAACAAAAATGTTCTTCATGGTCGCTCTCGTTGGGGCACAGCGGCCCCTATTCTCTTAATGCCGGCGGCCCTGGCCGTAATTCATTACCATGCTTTCCACTATGCTCACGCGGTCGCATGAGTGCGGGAGCTTCACGAACCCGCCGAGATCTGCAATCTCTGCAAGGAGGCGCAGGCCTGGCCCAGGCTGATATCGGGAGTGATGGTCAACTCCAGTGCTGCCGCTGAAGGCAGCTCGAAGTTGTACTCTTCGCGCTCTTCTACGGTCTGCGGTGGGCTGAAGTTCCACTGCTGGCGAACCAGATCCTTCCACACCGCCGTCCCCTGGGGCAGCCATCGCAATACGAATTCCTGGGTGCGGGAGAGGTTTTCTTCCCTGAAGAGAAGGCGAATGAGACGAATGGTCTGCGGCCGATCGAACAATAGTCGAATGGTTTGGGGGCCCGATACCTCCGCCCGCCAGCCACTTCCATCCCTCAATAGCGCTTCTTCGACGGGATGATCCGCGGCTTCGGAAGTGACTTCGACCACCGCGGCTTCATCCAGATTCAGCCAGCCATGCTCTTCCCCAGTCGCGGCCTTCTGACTCGGTGAAACCAGCTTTTTTCGCATAGTGTCGGCGTTCCCTTCCTCTCGTTGCTGCCGATCATGAATGCCAGACAGGGAGCTAACTTTCCAGCTTTTCCTGACTTTTCCTCAGGCGATCTTTCTCGATAGCCAGCCGGCCCTGGGCCTTTTTTAGCTTGACCTTGAGCTTGTCGCGCTCTTCTTTCGCTTTTTTCACCCGTTGCTGAGCGGACTTGATCTCGGCGATCGCCTCTTTGTGTAATTTCAGCATGTCCCTACCTTGGGGAAGATAAGTGTGATGCCGGCGTCAAGCCAATCAACACTCTCCTGGCTCGATCACGGTAAATCACTGTAGATTGGCAAAGGCTTGGCTAACCTGCAATGTGGCATCGCTGGTCTGCTGCACCGTGGGGACGCCAACCTCAAGTGTGCCGTTGGTGTTTGGGCTAAGGCCATGGGTAAACAAATTCTGGTTCATCAGAATGGACTGCAACAGCCTGCCCAGTTGGCGCGAGTGATAGCCATTGGTGAAGCGCGGTCCATCCGCCCAGCCAACACTGGGCGAATAGTCACAGATAAGGCTCCAGTACTCGCCGTTGCAAGCCCAAAGTTTCAGGGTCTCCACCGAGCCTCCGGGATCGGTGTGATATTCGATCCGGACGCCGCCCACAGCCGATCCGAGCCCTAACGTGCTCCAGTTAACAATTACCGCGCTGTTCAGGATGTGGTCGAGAGGAACGGCACTACAGGCTTTGAGAGCTATCTGGGCTTTCATAGGATTCTCCAATTTTTTTAGGCACGTTATCTGGGAGACTACGTTGGCAGCCCTGCTATGCGGGAGACGTCTGACCATCCTCACCGTCACTTGCATCGTATGCAACTGCCTGCACAGCTTCCCGAACATCGTTAAGAGGCTCAACTGGTTCGAAGCGCCGGGGTGGAAGACCGCTCAATTGTCTGGCCACGGCAATGCGATATCCGACTTCCACAAAACTGTTTCTTTGCGGGAGCGAGCCACAAGCTTGCCTCACCGCTTGCCGCATCGAGTCTCCCCACTGAGTACCATGCTCTTCAGCCACGTAGGAATGGGGCAGGGGTTCGAGATCAACGAACCGTGGCGGGCCCACCAGGAAGGCGACGATTTGTTTCGGATTTTCCTTCTTGATCTCATTACGCCAGGCCATACAGCCATAGTGGTTGCTGCGAATGTCCATCAGTACCAGATCGTAGCGGTCGCGGTGCCAGATGGAGCTGGCTTCGGTTGGATCGTTCGCCGCAATAACCTCGATCCCGCGCATGTCTAAAATCTTCTTGCGGAGCGTGCGCCGCTCGACGTTGCCGTCTACCAGGAGAATGCATAGCCGAGCGGGCGATTTCGCCGTAGATAACGGATCTCCGAGGTTCATATAGAACGTCCTCTCGTAAACCGCAGCCCGCAGAATGGGCCGCCGCTGATGAAAAACTCTCGTGTTGGCGCCAGGAGAGTGCGGGTGAGTGGGGCCGAGGATTGCGCCCTCTTCCCGACTCGCAGAAAGGGCAACCAAGCCATCTCGAAAGCAGCGAGATACCTTGATTATACGCCCCTCCCCATCAGGCAGTGCCGGCTAGGAGAATACTTCGCCCGGCATGCGCAACAGGGTACGGGTCGGCAGAGTGTTGTGCAGCGGAGGTGGCGATGTTGTCTGGCTGCTGTTGACCTGCTTGCGGACGATCTTCAACTTCAGCGCCCGCTCGATAGAGCGCAATTCAACGATCTCGGCTCCGGAAACCAGCGTGGACGCTCGTCCCGCCAAGCCCATCCGTCCAGTGCGGCCGACACGATGAATGAAGTCCTCCGGAATCCCCGGCAGATCGTAGTTGATGACGTGGGCCACATTGTTGACGTGAATACCGCGAGAAGCGACATCGGTTGCCACCAGGACCTGGAACTTGCCTTCTTCGAATCCGCTGAGCGCACCGTTGCGCTGGGACTGGGTGCGGTCGCCGTGAATCATCGCAGCCGTGAATCCGTCACGCACCAGGTTCTTCGCCAGACGCTCGGTTCCGCGCTTGGTGCGGGCGAAGACCAGGGTCTGCCCCTTCTCCGAATAGAGAAGATGGCGCAGGACGTCAGCCTTGTCGGCCTGCGGGACCTCGAAGGCCTGTAGTTCGACGGTGTCGGCCGGCTTGGAGATGGAGCCAAGAGCTACGCGTACGGGATCAGTCATGTAGTCGTTCACCAGATTGGCAACCGAGCTCTCGAGTGTCGCCGAAAAGCATAGTGTCTGACGCGGGCGTGGCAGCGCCGCAACAATGCGGCGTATGGCCGGCAGGAAACCCATGTCGAGCATGCGGTCAGCTTCATCCAGAACCAGGGTTTGCACCCCGCCCAGTCCAACCAGCTTGCGGCGGAGGTAGTCCTCCAGACGGCCGGGAGTTGCCACCGCCACGCGGGCGCCCCTGCGCACCGCTTCAATCTGCCGGTTCTCGCCCATGCCCCCGATAATGAGGGCGGCCGGCGCAGTTTTGCGGCTGCGCAGTTTTTCATACTCGGCATGCACTTGCATTGCGAGCTCGCGGGTGGGAACCAGGATCAGCGCTGAGATGGCGCGAGGCGATTCATCGAGCGCCAGGCGTTCGATTATAGGGACCAGGAACGCGAGTGTCTTGCCGGTACCGGTTTGTGCGGTGGCAAGTACGTCTTTTCCCTCCATTGCGGGAGGAATCGCCGAGGCCTGGACCGGCGTAGGAGTGAGGAAATGGAATTGTGCCAGCTTCTGCTGGAGCCCAGCAGACAGGGGCATGTCCTTAAATTGTGTCAAATCGATTTTTCTTTCTTGGAGAGGCGTCTCGCGAAAATGCATACGAGATGCGTGTCGCGAAGGTAATACTGAAGCCGCTCGAGTTTAATTGGGCGCTGAACGAAACGGAAGCAGGAAAGGCGGGAATCGGATCGAAGTGCGGATCGGATGTCGCTTGCAAGCGGCCGTAGCCAAAAGCGTCTACTAAGGACTGTATCACACTGCGCTCCGGATGTCGACGAAGCCGCCAGCGTGGTAGTGGGCTACTTTGAAAGTAGCCCACTACCGCCAGCGGTGGAGACCGCTCCCCGTGCCTTTGGCCGCTACTATCTGGAAAACGGTTTCTACGGTCAACTGGGACGCCGAAGGAGGCTTGCAATTTGCAGCGCCGCGGAAAGTGCGGGTAACTCATTGAAAAGATTTGGCGTCCCCGGCGGGATTCGAACCCGCGTTACCGCCGTGAAAGGGCGATGTCCTAGGCCGGGCTAGACGACGGGGACGCTTGGCAGGCGGGACTTACACAAGTTGCGATGGTACCAGCGGCGTCATAGCGTGTCAAAGCGCGCAGCGGGGATAGAAACGTCGTTCCGCCATCGGCCGATTTCCGTTATTCTGAACAACACCTGCATGGCCACCAGACGTCCACAGAGCAGACCCGCCTCCAAGCCGTTCGTGCCGCTTACGATCCGCTTCGATCACGCTCTGCTGTTCGCAGCCGAGGTACATCGCCACCAGGACCGCAAGCGAAGCGGCATTCCGTATCTTTCGCACCTGCTGGGAGTGGCTTCGATTGTGCTCGACTATGGCGGCGATGAAGACCTGGCGATTGCTGGATTGCTGCATGACGCCGCTGAGGACCATGGCGGACGCGCCATGCTGCATACCATCGAGCAGATGTTTGGGCCGCGGGTGGCGAAGGTCGTGGATGGGTGTACGGATTCCTACGGCGACGAAGACAAACCGAAGCCGAAGTGGTATCCGCGGAAGCTGCGGTACCTGCATCGCGTGCGCAAGGAAGATGCGGAGACGCGATTCGTATCGGCGGCGGACAAACTCTATAACACGCGCGCCATTCTGCGTGACCTCAGGCAAGCGGGCGATTCGGCATTCGACCGGTTCTCGGCGCCGAAGGCGAAGGTGCTATGGTATTACCGCTCGCTGGTGCGCGAATACCGCGTAGGCAGCGTGACGCACCTGCTGAAGCCTCTGCTGGACGATCTGGATCGCGCCGTGACAGAGCTGGAGCATTATTCCGGACTGCTGGCCGATCCCAAGCGAGTGGTTCGCGGGCTCAAACTGAAAAAATAGCGCTTCAATCCTGACCAATCCATCAATCATGCCAATGCCGGAAGCGGAAGACTTCACCGATCTGTTGCAACGAGCCAAGACCATCGCCGTGGTTGGGCTGACGGACAATCCCCTGCGCCCAAGCTATGGAGTGTCGAGCTACATGCAGTCGCAGGGATATCGCATCATTCCGGTGAACCCGAATATCACGGAGTCTTTGGGCGAAAAAGCGTACGCCAGCCTGCTGGAGGTGCCGGACAAGATTGACATCGTGAATATCTTTCGCCGTCCGGAAGCGGTGCCGGCGGTGGTCGATCAGGCGATCCAGCTAAGAGTACCGGCGATCTGGATGCAGGAAGACGTGATGCACGAAGAGGCGGCGGAGAAAGCGCGGCAAGCGGGGATCTTTGTGGTGATGAACCGGTGCATTCTGAAGGAGCATCGGAGGTATGGGCGGTGAAGAAAGCAATTAGCAGCTAGCCATTAGCACTTAGCCGTTGGCAACTACCACTCCCACTCAGTGGCATCGAATTCATTTTGCATCGGTTCGAAGAGGAGTGGGTCGTCGCTTGAGCCAGCAGATGCAAATGCCGCCTCCCATCCATCCCTTGGAGAACGTTGGGGCGCTGAGTTATCTATCTTTATCTTTTCTGATCACTATCCACCCACCGCTATCCACTGCTTTCAGAACCCCATAATGTTGTACCCGCAATCCACGTAGATGGTTTCGCCGGTGATGCCGGTGGCGCCGTCGCCCGCAAGGAAGACGGCTGTGGCTGCGACTTCGTTCACATCAATATTGCGCTGCAAGGGAGCGCGCTCGGCCTGGCTTTTCAGCATCTCGCCCAGGCTGCCGATGCCGCGCGCCGCGAGCGTCTTGATCGGCCCGGCGGAGATGGCGTTGACGCGAATCTTCTGTTTTCCCAGGTCGTAGGCAAGATAGCGAACGCAGGCTTCGAGCGCGGCCTTGGCCACGCCCATCACGTTGTATTTCGGGACGACCTTCTCCGCGCCGTAATACGTCATGGTGACAATGCTGCCGCCATCGGTCATCAGGGGAGCGGCTGCGCGGGCCAGCGCGACGAGCGAATAGGCACTGGTGTCGAGCGCGATGCGAAACGCTTCACGGCTGGTTTTGACGAAGTCGTCCTTGAGGGCTTCCGCGGGAGCATAGGCGACGCTGTGCACCAGAGCGTCGAGCTTGCCATAGCGCTCTTTAAGCTGCTCGAAGAGCCGCGCGATTTCCTCATCGCTGGACACATCGCATTGGAAGGCCTGCGCGTTCGGCAGGGCGGCAATGAGGTCGTCGGCTTCCTGCTTCAAGCGCTCGTTTTGATAGGTAATGGCGAGCTGTGCTCCGGCCGCCTGCATCTGCTGGGCGATTGCCCAAGCGATGCTGCGCTTGTTCGCCACACCAAAAACCGCGACGTTTCGTCCCTGCATTCCGTTCGACATTCCGGCTCTCCCCTGTTGGTTGCTGAAAGCATCGAGGATACCATCGGGCGCGGTCAGGCCGAGGGTCAAGGCATACCGGGTTCGTGCCTGCTGGCTTGCGATTAGGGCTTCCCAGGTTGGGATTGTTGGGCATATACTTGCGTCCTCTTTTCTGGGGTGAGCCTCGGCGACGTGTTGCAGCAGGCCAGGACAGGCGGGCAACCCCGGTGGGGCTGGACACTTCCGAAGTGTGCAAACGGGGACGCTGCTGGGCCCAATCGCCCATCCCCCAGGAGGTAGCTATGGCGACCATTCGCGATCTGTTAAGCAATCGCACCATTCACTACATTCAGCCGGACCAGACCGTATTCGAAGCGGCAAACTACATGGTGCAATGTAACGTGGGGGCGGTGCCTGTGCTCGATGGCACCAAGCTGGTTGGCATCTTCTCCGAGCGCGACATCATGAAGCGGGTCGTCAGTGAGTCGCGTAATCCCATGACCACGCGCGTTTCCGAGGTAATGACGTCGGGGGTGCACACGGTGTCTCCCAGCACGGACTGCCACGAGGCCATGGCGATGATGCAGGAATATGCGGTGCGCCACCTCCCGGTGTGCGACGGCGCGACGCTGGTCGGCTTCCTGTCGGTACGCGATCTGCTGCGGCAAAAGCTCGACGAGACTACCGGCGAAGCGGAGACGCTGCGCGCCTATATACAGACGGGCTGATAAGCTTTTTCCACTGGAGCCATCCGTGGAAAAAGTCAATCTCGCGCAAAAGCTGTCGCTGTTCTCCGACCACTACAGCCCCAAGATCGTAGGCGAGCTGAACGACTCCTACGTCAAGCTGGTGAAGCTGCAAGGGGAGTTTGTCTGGCACCACCACGATGCTGAAGACGAGCTGTTCTTTGTGGTGAAAGGCGCGCTGCGCATGCGAGTGAGGGAAAACGGCAGCGAGCGCGAATTCGTGATTCAGCCCGGGGAGTTCATCATCATCCCGCGTGGGGTGGAACATCTACCCTCAGCCGAGGAAGAAACGCACATTATGCTGCTCGAACCGAAGACGACGCTCAACACGGGCCATGTGGAGAGCGAGCGGACGGTAAGGGAGTTGGAGAGGATCTAGGGCGCCAGCCTCGTTCGTGCTATAGTTCGACACCGACTGCTTCCGCATAGCCGGGGACACCTCCGCTAGCGCAATCCACACTTCCGCGAAGCGCGTTCGTCAGTACTAATCCCGAGCCGTACTGCCCGTGAACCGGAAGGAATCGCGGCGGATCGCCGGGGCGGATTTCCTGGAAGATGACTTCGGGCGAACCAAACAACCGACAAGATCCGCGACTGCGTCTCTTGCCGGCACTGTGAGGTACAAGCGATCGGCGTCGTCCCTGGCTGCGAGGCGGCATCGATCGCCTTACTGCAACTTCGCGTACTCAACTTTGGCTTGTTTCAGGACGGGGATGTCAGGGTCGGCGTCTCTCCAGAGCTCAAGAAACTCCAGGTAGGCATGGCGGGCCTTGGCCTTATCTCCTGCCAGGACGTAGGCGCGGCCCAGTTGCAACTTTGCCAAGGCTGCCAATGGGGAATTGATTGCGATGCCGCGGTGGTCCAGGAACTTCTGGAACTCCACAGCGGCTTCCGCGCCCTGAAGCAGCGACAAATACGCCTGGCCGCGAATATATGCCGGATAAAGCGAGCCGCCAACCTCGAACTGGGGAGCAGGTGTTCCCAATTCGTATTCTGTCGCGGTTCGTAATCGTTCGAGGGCTTTCGCCGGATTGTTGCGACTAATCTCGACTGCAGCGTCGATAGCCGGCAGCCAATAGCGATTGATCATGGTATTGAGCGGAAAGCGATGGGCCAGATCGTCGGCAATTTTCCGAGCTTGCGCGGCATCGCCGGTTCGCGCCAAGGCCAGCGCGGCAAGAGTCTGTACATCCTGGGTCTGGGCGGTGGCCAGCGCGGAGGCAGTCTCCTGCCGCGCGCGCACCGTATTCCCGAATTCGGCCTCGCGCAGGGCGGAGTTCATTTGCCATTCGGCGGCCGTTTCTTTCGCGTCGCCGCGACGGGCCACTTCGATGGCGCGCTGCGATTTTTCTCGGGCGCTGGCGAGACGCCCATAGAAGGCATCGGTATCGGATGCGAAAGAGAGAAGCACGTCTTCTCCCGGTTTGTCTTTCTGCCCGTCGACCTGCCGCCCCATCTCCGCCACGTCGCCTTCATAAAACGCGACCCCGTAGCGATTTCCATGCAGGAAAGGGTTGTTAACTTTGTGCGCGATGGCCTCCTCGTACTTGGCCTTCGCGTCTCCCGGGCGGTTCAGCGCCGTGTAGAGCCCGACCAGGTTGGTGAAGGCAGCAGCACTTCCGGGAAATAGACGCAGGTCTTCCAGGCTGGCGTTTACCGCCGACTCGTATTGGCCCAGGTAGGTGTAGTCGACGCCCAAGTTGCCAAAAGGCTCATTGTTGCGCGGATAGGTCTGGGCCCACGTCTCATAGGTTTGGATCGCTTTCTCCAGTTCACCCGTGACCAGTAGATAGTAATTCGCCGAGATGCGGAATTTCTCCCGCTCGCTCACCTTGTCGCGCAGATCATAAGCCTTCTGCAGATTCTCACTGGCTAGTCCCGGCTCTCGCAGATTGATATAGGAGATTCCCAGCGCCGAATACGCGGCAGCGAAATTCGGGTCAAGTTCGACCGCGCGCTTGAACGACGGGATCGCCGCCTCCGGACCTTTCTCTTGCAGGATCTTTCTTCCCACCGACAACGCCTTCAAGGCATCAAGCGAGGGGGTAGTGGCTTGATCGAGAGGAGCGTCAAATTTGTCCACGCTGCTGAGGGACTCGCCAAGTTTCTTGCGCAGCGCCGTCGCCGCTTCGCCCAGGGCGGGGAGAACGTGTTCTTTGTTTTCCGCGGTCACCTGGTCCTGCGCCAGGAAATCGCCCGTCTTGCAATTGATGGCATCCAGGCCGATCACATACTGGCTGCCCAAGCTTGCAATTGAACCCGCAATGTATGCCTTGCCGTCGGCACGCTGGCAAAGGTCGCGCGCCACTTCAGGCGTTAGCTTGGTATTCGCCGGCTTGGCCATCAGCTTAAGCGTGGCGCGAGTTCTTGCGTCCGACAGGATGTTCAGGAACGGAGATTGTCCCAGTTGCGCCGAGATTGCCTGCTTCAAGGTGTCGTCGAAGACGGCATCTCCGGTGGCGTTGTTGAAGTCGGCCAGCACCACCGTGTCCTGCTCCGTCAGGATGGGGGGGCGGCGCGAGCGCCAGTACAGTCCGCCCGCGACGATAGCGGCCACCAGCAACAGCGCCGACGCAACCACCTTCCATCGAAAGCTGCGAGGTTGTTGCGCATCAGGCGAAGATTCGGTCGACGGCGCAACTCGCATCTGAGAGCCGGAAGTCCTGCTTGCCGCTCCGGGCTTCGCCGCGTCGGCGCTTCCGGAGACAACCGTAGCCGAGTGATGCGCGGATTCACTGTCGCGTTTCAGCCGCTGAAGGTCGGCGCGAAGCTCTGAGGCGTGCTGATAGCGCAGGTTGCGATCCTTCTCCAACGCCTTACGGATGACTGTCTCCAGTCCCACGGAAATCTGCACGTTGGCTTGCGACGGCGTGTCTGGCTCACTATGCAGAATAGCGCCGCAAATCTCTCCCGAACTGCCGCCGTCGAATGGCAAGTGGCCCGTTGCCATTTCGTAGAGCACCGCACCGAATGAGAACAGATCGGTACGCGCATCCAATTCCTTCGCTCGCACCTGCTCCGGAGACATATAGGCCACCGTGCCCAGCATTGCTCCCGGACTGGTAAGGTGGTCGTTGTCAGAGCCTGATGTGATGGTTTCAGATTCGGGGGCGGCCTTGAACGTCATCTTGGCTAATCCGAAATCGAGAATCTTGCCACGGCCTCGTTCGGTTACGAAGATGTTGGCCGGCTTGATGTCACGATGAATGATGCCTTTCGCATGCGCGGCATCCAGCGCATCGGCAATATCGATCGCAATAAGAAGCAGTCGCTCCGGCTCCAGCGGGCGCCCGGCGATGCAATGCTTTAAGGTCTGCCCGTCCAGAAACTCCATGGCGATAAAAGCGCGTCCGCTCTGTTCGCCGATGTCATAAATCGTGCAGATATTGGGATGGTTGAGCGCCGAGGCGGCCTGGGCCTCCCGCTCAAAACGGGTGAGGGCTTGGGGGTCATGGGCAATGTCATCGGGCAGAAACTTAAGCGCGACAAAGCGGTGAAGCCGTGTGTCTTCGGCTTTGTACACCACACCCATTCCGCCGCCGCCCAGCTTCCCGAGAATGCGGTAGTGCGAGATGGTTGTTCCGATCATCCTGCCCATCCGACCGACGTGGCATGTGATGGTAAGAGCGAACTCCCCGGTAGTCAATCCACTGGCTGGCGCGTTCGCGACACACGCATACGTTGTCGGCAAGCGAGCCGCACGATTTCGATGTAACGTCGGGAATCTAACACCATAAACGCCCTCGCCACTATGAATCGAAGCGATCCCGATGAGTTGGCTAGCCAACGTTGGCCCGAACGGTGGTTCGAGGAAGTTGAGCCGATTGCTACCGAGAAGTCGGCTGGTGGGAAGTGGACTACTAGGCAAAGCGCCCCCGGGAACGGCAAGGCACTTTACTTTTGAACTGGCAGGCTATCGCTACGCGATGGCCGGATCCACCTTTTCGGTGTCGATGCCAAGCTCGCCAAGCGCCTTCTGCGCGCGCTGAGCGTCGAACTTGCCTTCGCGGGCGAGGCGTGACAGCGCGGCCGCAGCGATCGCTTCGGCGTTGACTTCAAAGTGCTGCCGCAGGTGACGACGATTGTCGCTGCGGCCAAAGCCATCCGTACCGAGCGAGACCAGCCGTCCCGGCAGCCATGGAGCCAACTGATGGGGCACGACCTTCATGTAGTCGGTCGCCGCGACAATGGCACCTTCAGTTCCGTCCAGCGCTTGGAGAATGTAGGGCCGCTTCTCGGGCTCGGCGGGATGCAAGCGGTTCCAGCGCTCGATGGCGAGCGCATCGCGACGCAATTCGTTGTAGCTGGTGACGCTCCACACATCGGCATGCACGCCGTATTTCTCGGCCAGAATCTGCTGTGCTTTGACAGCCTCATTCAGCATGGGTCCGCTGCCAAAAAGATGAATCGCGGCCTTCTGCTCGGCCGCCTTGAACTTATAGATGCCGCGCAGAATGCCTTCCTCCACGCCCTGCGGCATTTCGGGCATGGCATAGTCTTCGTTGTAGGCGGTGATGTAGTAGAAGCGGTCTTCGTTCTGCTCGAACATGCGACGTATGCCGTCCTGCACAATGACGGCGATCTCGTAGACGTACGCGGGATCGTAGGCATGGCAGGTTGGCACGGTGCTGGCGAGCACCAGGCTGTGACCGTCCTGGTGCTGCAATCCTTCACCGGCGAGTGTCGTGCGGCCAGCCGTGCCGCCGACCAGGAAGCCGCGCCCACGCGCGTCGGCAAAGGCCCAGATCATATCGCCCACGCGCTGGAAGCCAAACATCGAGTAATAAGTGAAGAACGGAATAGTCGGGACGCCGTAGTTGGAATATGCGGCGCCGGCGGCTGTCATTGACGCCATCGAACCGGCCTCGGTGATGCCTTCTTCGAGGATCTGGCCGTTCTTCTCTTCGCGGTAGTAGAGCAGCATGTCAACGTCGTGCGGACGATAAAGCTGTCCCTGGCTGGCGTAGATGCCGACCTGGCGGATGATCGACTCCATACCGAAGGTGCGGCCTTCGTCGGGAACGATGGGCACGATGTACTTGCCGATGTTGGGGTCCTTCATCAACTGGCGCAACATGCTGACGTAGCCCATGGTGGTGGAGACGGCGCGGCCCTTCGATCCGGCGAGCGATTCGGCGAACTCGGCCAGTGGGGGCGCCTTGAACTCGATCGGCTTGGGACCGCGATGAGGCATGAATCCGCCGAGACGGCGACGCTGCTCGCGCATGTATGCGATTTCAGGGCTGTCATCCGCAGGACGATAGAGCGCGCCTTTTTTAGCGGCTTCCTCCGGAATCGGGATGTCGAAGCGCGAGCGAAACGCCGTCAGTGCCTGGTCGGCAAGCTTCTTTTCCTGGTGCGTCGCATTGCGAGCCTCAGCCGAACCCAGGCCGTAACCTTTGACCGTCTGCGCCAGGATCACCGTCGGCTGGCCCTTGTGTTCGACCGCGCGCTTGTAGGCGTTGTAGACCTTCTGCGGATCGTGGCCGCCGCGACTGAGATAGTGAAGCTGCTCGTCACTCATGTCCTCGACCTGCTTCACCAGTTCCGGATATTTGCCAAAGAATTCCTTGCGGATGTAGGCGCCGCCTTTGGCCTTGTAGCTCTGGAGCTCGCCATCCACCACTTCTTCGAAGCGCTTGACGAGCAGGCCGGACTTGTCTTTCTTCAACAGGTGGTCCCAGTCCGAACCCCAAAGCACCTTGATGACGTTCCAACCCGCGCCGCGGAAGGCGGCTTCCAGTTCGTTGACGATCTTGCCGTTGCCGCGCACCGGGCCGTCGAGGCGCTGCAGGTTGCAGTTGACGACGAAGATGAGGTTGTCGAGTTTTTCGCGAGCGCCGAGGGTGAGCGAGCCCATCGCCTCGGGCTCATCGGTCTCGCCGTCTCCCACGAAGGCCCAGACTTTGCGATCGGTCTTCTCAATCAGGCCGCGGTTCTCGAGATAGCGCATGAAGCGCGCCTGGTAGAGCGCGTTCAGCGGGCCCAGCCCCATGGAGACGGTTGGGAAGCGCCAGAAGTCGGGCATCAGCCATGGGTGGGGATACGACGACAGTCCCGGCGTGTCACGCAGTTCGTGGCGGTAATTCTGCACCCGATCGAGCGAGAGGCGGCCTTCCAGAAAAGCGCGGGCATACACACCGGTGGAGGAGTGGCCCTGGAAGTAGATGAGGTCTCCGGGCTGGTCTCCATAGCTGGCGTGGAAGAAGTGATTGAAGCCGACCTCCAGCAAGGTTGCTAGCGAGGAGTAGGTTGAGATGTGGCCGCCGATGCCGGCGTCTTCCTTGTTCTGCCGGTGCACCATGGCCATGGCATTCCAGCGGATCAGGCTCTTGATGCGGCGCTCGAGGGCGCGATCACCGGGATAGGGCACTTCTTCTTCAACCGGGATGGTGTTGACATACGGCGTATTGAGCTTGACCGGAATCTCGACACCGCTCTGCCGGGCATGCCGCACCAGAGCATCGATCAGGTCCGTGCCGCGTCCTGCACCATCTTCGTCGACCACCTGGTCGAAGGCTTCAAGCCACTCCGCCATTTCAGCGTCGTGTTCCTTATCTTTTTCATCAACGATTTCGGGACCAACCGGAAATTCCAGGATTCCGGGATTATGTAGAGCCACATTCACCTCATGAATGAGAAGACGCGCCGGAGGAGAGCCATCCAGCGACGTAGCCGGTTCTAGAACTGTTTAGGAACGGGTTACTAATATGCAGATGCGCCAGCCGCTCTTCCGCTTCAGTTTGTCGTTGCCGCACCGAATCAGTTTTCGCCGGCCCAAGGCGTCCTCACACGCCGTCGGGCCTCAAATGATGAGCCAATGTCACCGGTTAGCTTCGATCTGTCTGACCGAAGCAGAACCTCTCATATCTACAACGTTGATTTTAGCAGGATGCCGCTGCGTGTGGGCTGGTCAGAGCAACGCCGGCGCGGGTGAACACGCCGGCGTGATAGTGATGGCTGGAGATGGTTACGAGCAGGGTGGGTGACCGCATTCGCAGGCGATCTCCACTTCCTCGCTGCCCGCGTCCTTGCAGAAGTCGCTGCAATACTTCTCGCCTGCGGGTACATTGCATTCGCAGGGTTCGTGGGCACACTTGCGTTCTTCTTGACTCATGACTCCTCCTCCTAATCAGGCATAGTGGGGTTGTCTCGGTTCCGCACGGTTTGAGGCAAACAACCCAGTATTCCGGCGATGAACCGGCTTTGGGTGTACCTGCCGCGGGACGATCTTAGAAGGGTTGATTCACCCTTTGCCAGATCGCCATTCCCGCGATCACCAGAATGAGCACACCCGAAGCCGCTCCAAAGATTTTCACCAGCGGAGAGAGTTTCTGCATGCGTGCCTGGAGCTGCTCCTGTTCGATCCGCATGCTGGAACTGGCTTCATCGAGGAACAGCTGGTCGTCCTCGTGCATGCTCAGTGTGCTGCGGTAGATGAGCAGGATGATCAGCACCGCCGTTATCACGGCCCAAATGATGAACAACGTCCAGAGAGACATTAGCCACCTCGGCTCAAAGCGAAGCGATCCCTGCAAAAGATCTGCCAAGGACCTCACGGAAACCAATTATATCCCCCGGGGGCAAACGTCAAGATCAAATCGTCACCGAGCGAGGTGACGCCGCAGGAACTTTGCGTCGGCAGGCACCATCTTTGCAACCGATAGACCGGGCGTCACATCAATAACCGTGGGATGCAATTTATCCGGGCACGGGGAAAGTCCGTTTGCTATAATCCCCCCAAGATCTTAGGAGAGTGAGAATGGCAACTACAACGACCACACCTAGCGTTCCAAGCACACCTTCGGTTGAGAGCAAGCCTGTCGACTTCACCCCCATGGCGATCGGCAAGGTGAAAGAGATCATGGCACAGCAGAACCCGGTTCCTGCGGGACTGCGGGTTGGCGTGGTTGGCGGCGGCTGCTCCGGCTTCTCGTATTCGATGTCGTTCGAGAATGGGGCCGGCATGATGGACAAGACCTTCGATTTCGACGGTCTGAAGGTCTTCGTTGATGCGACGTCGCTCATGTACCTGAAAGGCGCAGTGGTCGACTACGTGGAGACACTGGAAGGCGCCGGGTTTAAGTTCGAAAACCCGAACGTAAAGAGCACCTGCGGCTGCGGTTCGTCGTTCAGTGTGTGAGTTCTGAAAGATCAGGCAGACAGGAAAGCCCTGCCGTGCGGCAGGGCTTTCCTGCGTCTGGGAACAACAAATGTACGGTCGCGGGGTTTGGGAGTCGAGGACAACCGGCCACGCACGCCATTACAATAGTGTTTTCTGCGAACATATCCGAGCATAGCCCGGAAAGAACGGACTGATTCTTGCGTAAACTGCGATATCCCTTGTTGGCTCTGTGTCTGCTGCTGATCGAGCTGGGCTGCGGCGACCAGTACCGCCCGGTGGCCAACCCCATCATTGGACAGGGCGGTACGCCCCAGACGACACATTATGCCTTTGTGGTGAACAATAATCCCGCGGGCAACAGCACCTCGATGCAGCTGGATGTGTCTGGCGATACCAACCTGCAGACGCAGCCGGCGGGGACAGGTGCGGTCGCCGAGTCTTTCCTTGCCAACAACGCGGGCGCATTGTTCATTGCCAACAGCCTGTCGGATTCGGTCAGCGAGTTCACGACGGTCGTCAACTTCTCGCCGGTCACGACCATCAACCTGCCGGTGGGATCGAAGCCGATCGGAGTAACGAGCAAGGCCCCGGGCTTCATGTATACCCTGAACTCGTCCTCGAATAGCGATTGCCCGAATACCGGCTCGGTCAGTGTCATCAATACCGGCGCTCTGGTGGTGGTTGACACCGTCTGCGTCGGACCGAACCCGGTGTCATTCACCCAGCTTCCCAACGGAACCAAGATGTACATCGCCAACCAGGGCGACAACTCCATTTCCGTCTTTGATCCGGGCTCTGCACAGATCACTTCGACCATTACTCAGACCCAAGGCCTGGGCCTGAATCCGGTGTTCGTGATACCCAGCCCCGACAGCAACTACGTATTCGTCGTCAACCAGGGAGATGGCACGAATCCCGGGACCTTGAGCATCATCACCACTTCGAACGATGCAGTCCTCACGAATCTTCCGCTCGGCGTAGCGCCCACCTTTGCCTACATTGATAACCACTTGCTGCGGCTGTACGTCACCAATACCGGCGGCGACTCGGTCACGGTATTTGATCTCTCCTCCATCAACGCCAATAACAACCCGGTGCTACCCACGCTTGCCACAGTGAACGTGGGGAGTGGGCCGGTGGGCATCACGGCGCTGCCGGATGGAACCAGGTTCTACGTTGCGAATTCCATATCGAATGATGTCACGGTGGTCAGCGCTACGAGTTTTGCCGTCCTGAAGACCATCCCGGTGGGCCAGACGCCGGTGTGGATCACCTCGGAGCCGACCTCGACGAAAATCTACACCGCAAACAAGGACAGCGGGAACATAAGCATCATCCAGACGGTGAACGATACGCTGGTGACCAACATGCCGTCGCCGAAGCAAAATCCGAATTGCTCAAGCTCCTGCGCGTTGCAGCAACCTATGATGATCCTGACCCTCTAATCTGGAGCCAGCCAATGAGCCGCGTTCTGGTGATTGAGAGCCCTAATCCCGTGAGCAGGGCCATCGGCGACGCGCTTACCCGCGGGAACTTCCCAATCGAATATGCCGCGGGGAACGCCGACGCCCTCAACCAGCTCCGTATGATGTCCTTCGGAGTTGTGGTCACCAGTCCGGAGAGCTCGGTGGAAGAGGATTTGGCCCTGCTGGCGGAGATGCGGGTGATCCGGCCGGGGGTGAAAAGCATAGTTCTGGCCCCTCGCAGCACGCCGGAAGAACTGATCGCTGCTCTTCGCGCCAAGGTCTTCTCCTGTTTCACTCCCCCGTTTGAAGCCGAAGAGATCGCCCATCTTGCCTCTTCGGCAGCCTCCGACAACCAGTGGCGAGATGACATTCAGGTACTCACGGCCAGGCCGGGATGGGTTTCTGTCCGGTTGAATTGCCGATTGCTGACCGCCGAACGGCTCATCAACTTCGCCAAGGAACTCAGTGCGCAACTGCCGGAGGAGACGCGCATGGAGATGATGCAGGGGTTTCGTGAGATTTTGCTCAACGCAATGGAACACGGCGCGGCATTTAATCCCGAACAGGTAGTTGAGGTCACGGCAGTGCGGACCGCGCGCAGCATGGTGTTCTACGTTCGCGATCCCGGGGCCGGATTTCGACGCGAGTCACTGACCCATGCGGCCTTTGCCAATCCCGAAGATCCTGCGGCGCACATCGTCGAGCGTGAAGCCGCCGGCATGAGACCAGGAGGATTCGGGATGCTGGTAGCAGCCGGCACGGTGGACGAGCTGATCTACAACGAAATCGGCAATGAGGTGCTGCTGATCAAATATTTGGACGCCGCGAAAGCAAGCACGGAAGCCTGATGGCGGCAAAGAAGCGCAAGCCCAAGCCTTTTCGCGCGGCGAAGGCGGTGAAAGCCGCCGCACGCAAGCTGGTGGGAACACCTCCGCCCACCCGCACTCAGCCGGACACCACCAAGCGCAAGCCATCCAAAGAGAAATACAAGCCTAGGCTGAAGGACCTCCTCAGTGGCGAGGGCGAGTAGGTGTGCCAGAGCTACTGCGTGACTTCGAGGTCGATATTCTGGCCTTCATAGATGCGCTGCCCGGCGGCCGGCACGGTCTTGGTAACCCGCCGAGAGCCGCTCGTTGTCGACTCGTCTGACGCACCGGAAGCGTTCTCCTGGGTCGTGATCTGTCCCACTCGCAGGCCTGCCGACACAATCGTATTCACCACATCATCCTCGTTGCGACCGCGAAGGTCGGGCATGACGAAAGATTGCCGGTCTTCCGCGGAAGCAACCAGCACGCTCACCTTGGGGGAAGACACATTGGTCGCATTCGCCGGAGGACTCTGGGCCGCGATCTCGTCGGCGGTAGCACCGGGGATATCGGCCACGGCGACTGAGCCAATTTCAAGACCACGGCGGCGAATGTTGATTTCGGCAGCGCGCTCGCTGCCTCCCACCAGGTCGGGGATCACCACCCGCTGCGGCCCCATGCTCTCGGCAGCACGCACTCGCCAGCCGCTGCGTACCTGCTCGCCGGCCGGCGGTACCTGCGACATGATGCGTCCTTCGGCCACGTCGGCACTGTAGAAACGGTCCGAATCGTCCAGCAGCAGCCCGCGATCCTCCAACGTTTTCTTCGCCTGGGCCGGCGTCATGCCGACCACCTTGGGCACCGCGACCTGTCTGCCATGGATGGCAAAACGCATGGCGACCAGAGCGGACACCAGAAAGACCACTACCAGTACCATCAGGCGCAAGACGATGCCGAGAATCCGCCGCATCAGTGGGACTCCGCGTCGACGGGCGGATGTGGGCCAGTATCGACTTTTTGCGCCACCGCGCCGGGCACGGTTGGCGGAGGCGCCGCGAAGTCCTCGGACTCGCGCCCCTGCAAGGCGACGCGCATGAAGTCGATCCAGATGGGCAGAGCGGCCGCCGCACCGGTTTCCCTGTTGCCCAGGCTCTTCTTCTCATCGAAGCCCACCCACACGCCACAAGTAATCGACGGCGAGAAGCCGACAAACCACGCATCGGTGAAATCGTTGGTGGTACCCGTCTTGCCTCCCAGGGGATGGTTCAGCTTGCTGGCAGCGTAGCCCGTCCCATGTTGGATGACATCGCGCAACATGCTGACCATGATGCGCGCAGTGCGCGGGCTGACGACGTCCTTCACTTCGGGATAGTTTTCTTCCAGCACGCGTCCGTCGTAGTCGGTGACTTTGCGAATGTAGCGCGGCGCCACCCGCACGCCATCATTGGGAAACGTGGTGAAAGCCGCGGTCTGCTCGAACAGCGTGATGTCCGCGGCACCCAGGGCAATCGGCAGATACGGGGGCATCGGGGAAGTAATGCCGAACTTGCGCGCGTATTCGATGACCGTCTTGATGCCGCCCACACGCTCCGTCACTTTCAATGCGGGAATGTTGCGCGACTCGGCCAGGGCGTAGCGAAATGTGATGACCCCTTTGAACTTGCCGTCGTAGTTATGCGGCGTATAGGGCCCGGAGGGAGTGGGGAAACTGATGGGAGCATCGAGGACCGTATCATCCGGCGTCATGCCCTCATCGATGGCCGCAGTGTAGATGTACGGCTTGAAGGATGAGCCAACCTGCCGCAACGCCTGCGTGGCGCGGTTGAACTTGGACTCTTCGAAGTCGCGCCCTCCTACCATCGCCTTGATGTCGCCGCTTGAGTTGTCAAGCGCCAGCAAGGCACCTTGGACCCCGGACTCCTGCTCCAGAGAGACCCGGCTTTGAGCGCCATTCAACTCGTCCACCATCACGTAGACGATGTCGCCGCGCTTGAGGAACTCCTGCGGCGACTTGTAACGCGTCCACTTGATCTCAGCCGGCCCAAGCTGTGCCTGATAGGAGCCGAACTTCACCATGGCGTATTGCGGCTCGACTTCCGTGACCAGAGCATGGAGATAGGTGCCGGGCTGAATTGGATTGTCCCAGTCGACGTGTTGGTAGTCTTGCAGCGACTCTCCGTTGGCGACCACGTTCAGCAGATTGCCCTTCCATCCATGGCGGCGCTCGTAGGCCGCCAATCCGTCCAGCACGGCTTTCTGGGCTGCGCGCTGCATTTCGAGATTCAACGAGGTGTAGACGCGCAACCCGCCTTCGTGAACTTCCTCAGTCCCGTACTTCTTTTCCAGATACTGGCGGATCTCCTCGACAAAATAGGGGGCGACGGTATTGGGCTCACTCTGAATGTGCAGAACAATCGGCGCGTTCTTGGCACGCTCGGCTTCTTCGGTGGTGATCTTGCCGTCCTCCAGCATGTTGTTGATCACCAGATTGCGGCGGCGCAGCGCACGTTCGGGATTATTGAGAGGAGAGTAGGCATTCGGGGCCTTGGGCAGGCCGGCCAGCACCGCAGCTTCGTCCAGCGTCAGGTCCTTGGCCTTTTTGCTGAAGTAGTAGTTAGCGCCGGCTTCAAATCCATATACGCCATGGCCGAGATAGATCTGATTGGCGTACAAGGTGAAGATCTGCTGCTTGGTGAAACGCCGCTCGATCTGAATGGAGAGCATGACTTCCTGGATCTTGCGGCGGAAGGTACGGTCGGGTGACAAGAACAAGTTGCGCGCCAACTGCATGGTCAGGGTGGATGCGCCCTGCGCCTTGCTGTCAGACACCAGATCGCGCCAGGCGGCCCCGGCCACGCGCCAGGGATCGACGCCCCAATGTCGCTCGAAGTCCTTGTCCTCGGTGGAGATGAGGGCGTCGCGCAGGACCTTGGGGAAGTCTTCGTACTTGTCGATAACGCGTCGTTGTAACGCAAACTGGCCGATTACACGGTCCTGATCGTCGTACAGTTGCGTGATGGTGGCCGGGCGATACTGTTCAAGCGCGGTGACCTGCGGCAGATCAATGGAGTAGACCACCAGAAGACCGCCGGCTGCGCCTGCGATGGCAGCCAAAACGATGAGCACGACGAAGACGAGGTTGCCGACGAACCGGTGACGGAGTTCCACTACCCTTCCAGATTACAAGAGTTCGCGCACATGTTGTATAGCCCGTGAGGTGAGGGTGCGGAAGGCGGTTCCGTCTAGGCTTAGAAGACCGTTATCCTAACAATCAGAGTCACACGATGAATCTACTGGTCACAACGATCGCCGATTCTTTGGGATGGGAGGATCAACAGAAGATTGCGCGTTGGAGAGACCGCAAGCACATCGTCGAATTCATGCCGTTCGAGCAGATTACCTCTTATCTGCGAGTCGGATACGCAAGCAGCTTGGCATTAGTGGATGCGATCGTTTGCGTGGCCGACCAAGCGCCAGCGGGCTTCATAATGCAATACGGTGCCCTTCCGCTGTCGTTTGCTCTGTACCTCGCCGACGAAGTACGCGCCCTGCCTGAGAACTGTGCGATGCGCGACGGCAGAAAATGGCGATCGATTCCGTTGATCATTTTCCGAACCATCTTCGAACATGAACTTGCGGACCGAGTTCGCAATGATACCCACGCGAGAATTCTCTTCACCCCTGGGAATCACCCCCTTGTTGCAATTAACCAGATACAAGAGGTTGTCGATGAGTACCGTGACCGGGTGCTGGAGGATTACCGACGGTTGGGAATTGCAGTCCGATTCGTTCGTGGGCACGCTCAGGTCGGTCCTGCACTGCGAATGAAAGATCCACATATAGAGAGCGAATACTATCACTCAATATCCGATCGTCGTGACCACAGTGGCTGGGTGACGGTCAAGCGTGACAGCGATGCACTACGCTACGACGTTGAAGTGTTTTACCGACTAATCGACTCGCATGCTTCAGAGACGGAGATGCATAGGTTTTTCGAGGAACACCCGGCTTTCCTGATGGAGGCGCGGCTGGGAATTCCAATTTCGCATAAACCCAACTTCGCGGAACCAAAGAACAACAGGCCCGACTTCGCTATATCCCCCATTCTGGGACCGCACGCAGATCAATCCGTGGAACTCCTGGAATTGAAGGGACCAGGCGATGGTGTCGTCAGGTCCGGATTTCACGCAGGCTTAACGTCAAAGGTGTACCGCGCTATCGAACAGGTCAGAGATTACGAAGAGTACCTACGGAATCCGAGGAATCGGGACAGCGTTTTACGAGCCTTCGGCTTCTTGCCCGAGAGGTCGAATCTCGCTGTGCTAATCGGTCGTGATCCTAAGAGTGTAGAGCACTTAGAAGCTCTACAGCGTCGCCGTGGGCAGGTCGACGTAAAGGTCATCACATACGACGAAATACTCCAGACGCAAGCAAGCCAAATCACTCCCCGCTTGATCTATGACGTCCGTTCCTTCGGCTAGCGAGAGCTGCCAACTGACCGCTGACAACTTTCCACATCCCGGTATCTTCATCCCGGATCCCGGCCAGCCGTTTCAGCACTCGTGATCTTCAGCCTCGCGCTCCTGAACCGGGAGCTTCTCCACATTCGCCATGAAATCCTCAGATGCGCGCGGCCCATCCTTTAAGTAGGACAGCCAATCCTGTTGTCGGCTGTCCACGCCCCGCTTCAAGTCGCTCTATCCTTATTGGCGCGTTCGACGAAAGCGGTTCCTCGCTTCGCTCGGATGACAATCAAATGGGGGCGGATGTCGGCACGACTGAAGTCATGCCCTGACGCCTATTTCGCTAATTGCTAGTTGCTAATTGCTAGTTGCTTCCTCACCCCCCCGGCATCTTCATTCCCGCCAGGCGCCGGGCGAAGCTGGGCTTGCCCATGGTCTTGAACATCTTGCGCATCTGGGCGTATTGGCGCAGCAGGTGGTTCACTTCCTGCACGCTGGTGCCTGAGCCGCGGGCGATGCGCTTGCGGCGGCTGCCGTTGATCACCTCGTGGTGGTTGCGCTCATAGCGCGTCATGGAGTTGATGATGGCCTCCACGCGGTTGATCTCTTTTTCGTCCACCTTGTCGGCGGCCTGCTGCATGCCGGCGAAGGGGCCGATCTTGGGCAGCATGCCCACGATGCTGGAGATCGAGCCCAGCTTCTTCACCTGCCGCAGTTGATCGCGGAAGTCCTCCAGCGAGAAGCCTTCGTGGCTGAGCGCCTTCTTCGCGAACTCTTCCGACTTCTTCTTGTCGAGCTTCGACTCGGCCTTTTCGATGAGCGAAAGGATGTCGCCCATGCCCAGAATGCGCCCGACGATGCGGTCGGGATGGAAGGGCTCGAGCGCGTCGTACTTCTCGCCGACGCCGATGAACTTGATCGGCTGCCCGGTGACGTTGCGGATGGAGAGCGCTGCGCCGCCGCGCGCGTCACCGTCCATCTTGGTGAGCACCACGCCGGTGAGGGTCAGCTTCTTGTGAAACTCGTCGGCCGAGCGCACCGCGTCCTGTCCGGTCATGGAGTCGGCGACGAACAGAATTTCCTGCGGGTTGAGCAGCTTCTTGAGCGACTGCATCTCCTCCATGAGCTGCTCGTCGATGTGCAGACGGCCGGCGGTATCGACGATAAGCACGTCGCAGGCGTTGTTGATGGCCTCGCGGCGAGCTTCCTTCACCAGGCGCTCGACGGTGGCGGTGTTGGACTCGGTGACTTCGCCCTCGTAGAGCTGCGCCTTGATGGCCTGGGCGACGACCTTCAACTGTTCGCGCGCCGCGGGACGATAGACGTCGACGGAGACCAGCATGGGGCGATGTCCGCCCTGCTTGAGCCAGTGCGCCAGCTTGCCTGAGGTGGTCGTCTTGCCCGAGCCTTGCAGACCGGCCATGAGCACGATCGTCGGCGGCTGCGAGGCGAACTTCATCTTGGCAGTGTCTTTGCCGAGGACGTTGATCAGCTCGTCGCGCACGATCTTCACCACCTGCTCGGCGGGCGAGAGCGCGGTCATCACTTCCTGGCCCAACGCCTTCTCGCGGATGTGGTCGATGAGCTCTTTGACAACCTTGAAGTTGACGTCGGCTTCCAGCAGCGCCATGCGGATTTCTTTCAGCGCTTCGCCGATGTTCTCTTCGGTAAGGGTGCCTTGTCCGCGCAGGTTCTTGAATGCGCGCTGCAGTTTGTCGGTTAGGTTCTCAAACATGGGTCATGAACGCCTGATCTCTTGATTTTCTCATGAACATCAAGGCAAAGTGCCAAGGCGGTAGCCGCGATTGGCTTCGCCGCCGTCGGCCACCGGGCCTATTGCCCTTCTCCCATACTGCCGACGAGGACGATCGGGGAGGTGGGCTTGTCGGAGCCCGCTTCGGGTTCCACCGTCAGGGCGAAGGTCTTCGGCTCGACGCCGATGGGCATGGGATGGTCGAGCATCATGGCATTGCCGTGCGCGTCGGGCTTGAAGATGCCGGCGTTCACAGGCGCGCCCTGCGGAGGAATTACCCACAGCTCATAAGCTTTGCCGGGAGGCACCGGCGGAAGATTGCTAGCCATTAACGTCATGCGCTGCTGCGATGGGCTGAAGATGGCAGTAGCGCTGGGATGCCGGCTCGCATTTTGCGGAGTCAGGGAAACATGAACCGCGTCCGGCGCCAGGAACAGCTTCATGTTCTCCTGTGCCCGGGCGAGTTGGACCTTCTGATCGTTGTAACGGCCGCGCAACTCGGCCAGTTGATCGTGCAAGCTCTGATTGCTCTGCCGCAAGCTCATGGCAAAGGCGAGCAATGCCAGGGCTATGGCGGCCGGAATCCAGGCCAGCCAAAAAGCCCGGCGCGACGAACCTGCAGGAGTGACCACGGAAGCTACGATTCCGCGCGGCTCGGCGCTGATGGCGCGCATCAGGCGATCCTTGCTGCGCGTCGGCGGGCGCGGCCCCACCGCCGACAATCCCAGCAGGCTGAGATCGCTGCGCAGCGACAGCAATTCGCGGCGGCAGGCAGCACAGGTTTCCAGGTGCTGCTCCATTTCCTGCAGCTCACTGCCGCTCAGCTCGTTGAGCGCGTACAGCGCCAACTCGTCCGCGAATTGTTCGTGCGTCCTCATGTCTCGAAACTACGCAAACCGGGCGCGCAGGAACTGTAGTCCGCTGCGAATCCTGGTTTTAATCGTACCCAATGGCTCGCCCGTCTTCTCGGCAATTTCCGTGTGCGTCAGACCCTGAAAGTAAGCCAACTCCAGCGCCTTGCGCTGGTCTTCATTCATCTCTCCCATGACTGCCCGCACTTTTTCGATGACCAGCGAGCGCTCGGTTTCGTCCCGCAAGTCCGTGCCACCGGCGATGACAACTTCTTCGATATCGGTCTCAGGACGGCGCTGGCGCAGCCGGTCAATGGCGCGATGGCGAGCGATCACCGCCAGCCACGCCACCAGGCTGCCGCGACTGCTGTCAAAGGCTTCAGCCCTGCGCCACAGTTGGAGGAAGATGTCCTGCAGAATGTCCTCCGCCGCAGCCGCGTCCTGCAACACACGAAGAGCCACTCCGTACACCACGCTGGAATATCGATCGTACAGCTCCGACATCGCGCTTTGATCGCCGGCGCGGATGCGGGCCACCAGCCGCATATCATCGGCCGCGTCAGGGCGAGGCGTCTCGGGATGTTCGATCATTCCCATACAAGGTACGGCCTTGGCAGCCAGACAGATTGAAGGACTCCGCTTCGGAATACTACTGGAAAGCCAGCAACTCGCGACTGGTTTTCAGGGTCATCGGCCACTTCCCTGCTTCCGCCGATCCCTCATTTCGCGTATTAGCTCGGTCCGGTCCTGCTCCGTAAGCCTGGCGCCGATGGCCGGGAAAATCACTTCCTCTTCCATCTGCACATGCGCGTCAAACATCTGGGTGAGCGCGCTGGTGATCGAGCACATCTCTCCACCCGCATCGGCAAGCGCTCCAGGATTGTTGCCCACCAGTCTCAGCAACGGAAGCAAGCGTTCCAGCAGATCGTCAATGGCCATGTGCTGATCGTGCATGGCGGCGAGCGCGTGCTCCACCTTGGCATCAGCAACCGTACCCAGCCGGGGCCGCAAGCTGTCTTCCTCGTCCGCCTCATGCAGGGGAAGCGAGACCGCATAGTAGCGGTAAACCGACTCCGCGGCAGCCTGGATCTCTTCTGGAGTTGCACCCTGCGCGTGCGCCAGCTTGGTGGCAACGGCAGTGAAATGCCGAATGCGCTGGTGACAGCCGAGAAGCAGATCGTTCAGCTCGTCATTCGCGGACTTGGGCGTGTTCGGGGCAGGAGAAATCTGGTTCAACATCTGTGGTTCATTATGACAGCTCTTTGCGCTATGATGCGGAACCACGATGACTGAAATCGACATGCAGAAAGAATGGCGCAAGTTGCAAGAGGCCTATGGCGGGATGAGCGATGAAGAGCTCTGCTCCCTCGCAGAACAAGCCTATGCGCTCACCGACCTGGCACAGCAGGCACTGCAAGCAGAAATCACAACAAGAGGGTTGCAGGCCCATCTGGCCGAGAAGCCGCCACGACCGTCCGAATCCGAAGAGGATGAGCAAGAAGGGGACCTTGATCCCGCGGAACTCAACCTGGTGTCTACCGCGCGTGTGTGGGAAGCCGGCGAGGCACGGGAAACCATGAAAGTGCTGTACGACGCGGGTATTCCTGCTTACCTCGGGCCGGAGAATGTGGAGGACGCAACCAAGTTCGGCGGTAGTTTCGAAGCCGGAGTCGATATACGAGTACGTGACATTGATCAGGAGCGTGCATTAATGGCTCTGGCTCACGCGCTGCCGCAAACTGGCGAAGACGCAACGGAAGAAGAACCATTTACACCGTGCTGTCCCAAGTGCCAATCGGACGAAGTCGTGTTTGCGGAACTAGTGCCGGCAGAGGGAGCAACGGAATCTGGTCATGCTGACAAATTTCGCTGGCGGTGCGACGCCTGCGGCCATGAATGGGATGACGATGGAGTTCAACAGGAGCAGGCGGCGAGATAGCCTGTAACCCAAGCTCCGATACAAAGTAATTCGGCGCTATACTGCAAGCAGTTCATGGACTCATCCCGATCACTGGTTTCCCACGCCGGCGCAGCAGAGCCCGGCGAATTTTTTCCCGTTCCCGAGGCAGCTCGAATCCCCGGCGCTGAAGAACACCGCATCACCATCAACGGCATTACGTGGCGCTACCTGAGCGCAGGCTCGGGACCGCCCTTGCTGCTGGTGCATGGGCTGCTGGGCTACTGCTGGTCGTGGCGCTTCAACATCCGCGAGCTTGCCCGGAACTTCACGGTCTATGCGCCCGACCTTCCCGGCACCGGTTTTTCGCAGCGCTCGGATTCGCTGACCGGCACTCTGGAGGGCGACGCTGAGGGTTTGCTGGCGCTGATGGACCAGCTCGGAGTCGGGGAGTTCAGCGTGATTGGCAGCTCGCGCGGTGGCGGCGTCTCCATCGTTCTGGCTGGCCTTTTGGCGAAGCGTGGCTTGCAGCAGCGGCTGTCGCGGATGATCTTGTCGGCGGCGATCAATCCCTGGTCGGCTTTCGGCCAGAGGCGGGCACGCTGGTTTTCCACTCCATGGGGCCAGCGATTCGTGATTCATGTGGCACCGCGGTTGCGATCCACCATGAAGAGGTACTACCACGAATTGTACGGCGACCCGACGCGCATAGCCTTGGGCAGTATGGAGGGTTACGCCGCCGGGTTACTGGTGCCGCGCAGCTTCCACCATCTTGCGCGCATCATGCGCGCATGGCACTCCGACCTGCGGCAGGTGGAATCCACCCTGCCGCTCCTCCAGAAGCTGCCCATCTTGCTGCTATGGGGTTCCCGCGACGTAGCCGTGTATCCATCGTCGGCTTACGAGCTGCAGGACCGTCTGGCCAACAGCGCCCTGATCATCATGGATGGAGTCGGCCATCTGCCGTACGAAGAGCTCCCGGCTGACTTCAATCGCATCGTATGCGAGTTTCTGCTGCGGCACACTCCTCGAACTCCGCTGGAGATAACCGCCGACAATAGCGATCCGAGTGTCAGGCGAACTGCTACGCGGACTGGAGCAGACCCCCTTCGCAACCACGTCGCCGGCTAACCAATGCTGCCCGATCTCTTTGGCGTCCTGCGGGACTTCTTCACCTCCCACGGTTACTGGGCATTGGCGGTTGCGCTGCTGTTGGAAAACGCGGGCATCCCGCTACCGGGCGAGAGCATGCTGTTGTTCGCCGGCTTCCTTGCCTTTGAACATGCAGAGCTGAATCTTGTGCTGATCATCCTGGTCGGCACCGCCGCCTGCACGCTGGGCGACAACCTGGGCTACTGGATTGGGAATCGCGGCGGCCGCCCACTGCTGCTGCGGTATCAGAAGATATTCCGTGTCCCAGACGAACGCATTGCCCATGGTGAGAGGCTGTTCGAGCGCTTTGGACCCGCCACCGTTTTCTTCGCGCGCTTCATCTTCGGCATGCGGGTGCTGGCCGGCCCACTGGCTGGCGTACTGCGCATGCGCTGGCGGCGTTTTGTCCTGTTCAACTTTCTGGGCGCTGCCGTCTGGGTGACTGTCATATCGACCGTCGGATACCTCTTTGGGCGGCACTGGCAGCGCCTGCTCCACATTGTGGGCGAGGTGAATGCTGTTGCCTTCACAGTGGCCGCGGCCTTGATACTCGTGCTTTGGTGGCGCTACCGCGAGCGGGCATGAAAACTCGATGCGGCTCTACTCGGCTTTCCAGCGATAGGCATCGTTTTGCGGCAGACCAACGTGCGCCAGTACACGATTGACGAACTCGCGTGCGATCTCTTCCGTCGATGCAGGACGAAAATAGAAGGCGGGAATCACCGGGAAGATGGTCGCACCGGCTTCGGCGGCCAGAGTCATGTTGCGCAGGTGAATGCGGTTGAAAGGGGTTTCGCGCACGCACAAAACCAGTGGGCGGCGCTCCTTGAGGCAAACATCGGCGGCGCGTTCGATGAGCTGGTTGGCCGTTCCGTTGGCAATGCGTGCCAGCGTCCCCATGCTGCACGGCAACACAATCATGGCATCCGTGGGATAGGATCCGCTAGCTACATTGGCGGCGATGTCGTCGTTGTTCTGCTGATGAATCTTCCGCGGCGCTCGCCCCAACAGCTTTGGCAGTAGCTCGTTGCGGCCGGAGATTTCCAGCTCTTCGGCCATCACCCGCAGCCCACTGTCAGACACGATCAGATTGACCGTCCCGACGCGCTCGTCGCGCTCCAACAGATCGAGCAGCACGCGGGGAAAGATGGAGCCGCTGGCGCCGGTGATGGCAACCGTAAGGGTGCGCAATGGTGGATTCTGGTCAGACATCAAGGCCTGCCGGGCTGAAGCGACATCGTATCACCGGCTGAGATCACAGCGCGCTAAGACGGAGGCGTTGAGGGAGTGCTCCAGGTTCACTCCACCGGGAAATCGAGGTTGAAGCGCTCCCGCCCGACCGGCACAGTAATGGTGACGGCGTAGCTTTTGCTGCGGCGACGCGCACTGGGATCGGTGGCGACCATCCGCGGCATAGGAAAGTACAAGACGCCTTCGATGTCACACTGCGGCGGGATGGTGTTGGCAAGGAAGGCGGTCTTCTGAATGAAGTCGGCGAGATTTTGCTGCGCCCCCGCGTAGAGTGTGGAGTTCACCTCACGATTGCGCAGCTGGCACGTAGTATCGCAGTCGGGCCCATCGACCTGGACCCTCCGGCTGGAGTAGATAGAACTGGTGGCGGAATCGTCGCGCGCACTCGACGGGACTTCCGGTTGCAGGGCTCGAACCAGATCAGCCCACTGCGGATTGACCATGTCGCTCATCGGCTGGGGAGCACCGCCGGCGGCATCTCCAGCAAACTTCATCCAGCCCGGCTGGCGCTTGCGGCCAGCGATTTCCATAGCGGGAATCGCCGTCAGGCGGCGGTTGGCAACCGCGTCCACCACAGCGATGTCTTCTGGCTTTACCGTGATCGAGTGCCGGCTGCGATTGAAGATGTGCACCTTCACGCCCAGGTACTTGCCAGCCACGCCGGGGGTCGCCGCCGCCACTACAGCGAAGGATGGGCCGGCTGCGTAGCGATAAGCAACGCCATTGATGTAGAAGAAATTGGAACCCGGCTCCCACATCCGCGTTTCAGCCTGGGCTGGCGGGGTAAGAGCAGGCGGGGCCTCCTGCGGGTAGGCTGACAGTGCTCCGGACACGATGCCGATGACGAGAGCGATGAGCGAGCGCATTCCGCCTCCAGGGACAGGACAGTCGCTCAATTCATCGGCAAGGACTAAGGAAACTTGCGGGAGGACTACGAGAAAGCAGGGCCCCGGCCAGGCTCCGATTGACTCCGCAGATGGTGGTTGTCTTCCGATTCAAGTGCCTCAATGCCCTCCGGCAGGGCCCCGCCGTTGTATCCGGCCATGCGGTTCTTCCACTTGAGGAAGTCGGTGATGGATTGCGGCTCGATCCGCAGTTCCACCCGCCGCAGGCTGGCCAACAGCAGGTTCATTTCTTTCATCAGCGCGGCCGGGCCCCGCAGGTCAACCCGCCCCGGTTTCATCGCAAGCTGTATCTCATGCTTGCGAAGCTCCAGCAGGCCCCAATGTTTGGGCAACTCCTCCCGTCGAATGACACCCGCCGGAGCCAGGTAGAAGCGCTCGCAGCCCATGCCCTCCTCAGGATTACGGCGGAAGAGCTTGTCGGCGTCCGCGAGAAAGTCGGCGCGGGAGACCTTACACTCGACTAAGACAGAGCGGCAAAAGCCCTTCCAGCCGATGACATCGGGCACTTCCCCGGTGGCGCAGTATTGTTCGGAGAGGATGACGCCGCAGCGGTAGCGAGTGCGCAGCCAACGGACGGCATGCTCGACCAGTCGCGTATGCGCTTTGTTGCTCGCAGGATCCACAAAGTCGTTTGTAGCGCAGAACCGCTGGCGGCGGGAGTAGCGAACCAGTATCCCGCAGTCCGGCGTCGGCTTCATGTAACATCGAAGATTCGCCATGTCCCCCATGATCCAGGTAGAAGATGTGCGCAAGGCCTATCGCGTAGGCAAGATCGACGTACACGCCTTGCGCGGCGTATCGCTGACGGTGCAGAAGGGCGAGTTCGTGGCCATCGTCGGCCCGTCGGGCAGCGGAAAATCCACCCTCTTCTATATCCTTGGCGGACTCACCCATGCCGATTCGGGGCGGGTGCTGATTGATGGCATCGACTTCTCCCACCTCTCCGACGGGGCGCGCACCCGCATGCGCAAGACGAAAATCGGCTTCGTCTTTCAGAGGTTCAACCTGCTACCCACGCTGACCGCCGAAGGGAACATCGACATCGCGCTCGATATCTCCGGGCAGGCCGGTTCCGCCGACCACGAATACATTTCGCGCATTGCCCAACTGCTGGGCATCGACAAGCGCCTCACCCACCGCCCGTCGGAGATGAGCGGCGGCGAGCAACAGCGCGTGGCACTGGCACGGGCGCTGATCAACAAGCCCGCCATTGTGCTGGCCGACGAACCAACCGGCAACCTCGATACCCAGAATTCCGAGATCGTGCTGCGGATGCTGCGCCAGTCAAACAAAGAACTGGGACAAACGGTATTGATGATCACCCACAATCCCGAGGCCGCCGAGTACGCCGACCGCATCATTCACATGCGCGATGGCCACATCGAACCGATGGGCAAACTCGAGCAGCAGCGGGTCGAACTCGAGGAAAATTGATTTCCTTCACCTGAGGGAAGTTGGACATGGCAAAGCAGATCGTATTTCGTTCCGCGCGCATATTCGACGGTGAATCCGGGGACCTGCGTTCTGGGATGGAAGTGCTGGTCGTCGGCGGCATCATTCGGCAGATCGCCAAGTCTCCGATACCGGTAGCTGAGGACACGGAGATCGTCGATTGCGCCGGACGCGTGCTGATGCCGGGGCTCATCGACGCTCACGTGCATGTTTATGCCTACGGCCTGAATGTCACTCGCGTGGTGCAGGCGCCGCCAACCTATGTTGCGCATTTCGCTGCACAGTTTCTGCGCTCCAGTATCGATCGCGGATTCACCACCCTGCGCGACGTCGGTGGCGGTGATGTAGGACTGGCAACCGCAATCCGGGATGGCCTGGTCGGTTCCACTCCCAGGTTCTTCTATGGCGGTCGGGTGATTTCGCAGACCGGCGGGCATGGGGATTTCCGGCCCGGAGATCACGCCCTTCCCGTGGAATGCTGCGGCTGCCACTGCGATTACCTCAGCGTCCTGGCCGATGGTGTGGACGCTGTGCGCCGAGCCGTCCGCGAGGAGTTGCGCAGGGGAGCTTCGCACATCAAGGTGATGGCGTCAGGAGGAGTGGCCTCGCCCACCGATCCGCTGGAACGCTGTCAGTATTCCGATGAAGAGATTCGCGCGGCCGTCGAGGAAGCGACCAGGGCCGGCTCCTACGTCGCCACCCATTGTCATCCCGCGGAAGCGATTCGCCGTTCCGCGTTGCTGGGCGTGCGCTCCATCGAACATTGCACCCTGATTGATGATGAGACCGCGGCTTTCATGGCGGAGAAGGGCGCCTATGCCGTTCCTACCATGGCGGTGATTTTCGCCTTGCTGGAGGAGGGCGAAAAATTAGGCTTCCCGCCGGTAAGTATGGACAAGCTGCGCAGGGTTTCCGACCGCGCGCTATCCGGGCTGACCATCATGAAGCGCGCGGGCGTAAAGATGGGACTGGGAACCGATCTGCTGGGACCGCAACATGTGCGGCAAAGCACGGAGTTCACTTTGCGCGCGCAGGAGCTGGCACCGCTGGATATTCTGCGCTCGGCGTGCAGCATCAACGCCGAGATCCTCAATCAGGCCGGCCGCCTGGGATGTATTCGCGAAGGGGCGCTGGCAGACCTGCTGGTGGTCGAGGGCGAGCCGCTGTCTGATGTTGCGGTGCTGGCCGAAGCGTCAAATCTTCGCGTCATCATGAAGGACGGGACGTTCCACAAGCGAACGCTCTGACGACTGAAGCCTTCTACCTCATTAGTCGGACATCAGCCTATGACGTAGTGTCAGCGGTATGCTTCGCTGCGATGTAAGACATTCCGGACTTCGATGTAGTCAGAAGTAGCCACGAAGAAGAGCCTGTAATCCGCGATGCGGAGCCGAAGTTCGTCTCTTCCCTGAAGCTGTTTGATATCGCCCTCGCCAGTTTCCGCGAAGCGCTGCAGAGTGGCAAAGATGCGCATGGCCGTGGGCCTGTCGAGACGCCGGACGTCCGTTTTAGCTGCTTCGGTCCAGATAATCCGCCTCATCGTTTTTCGTTATGGCGGTCAATGTCTTCCTGGGTTATTCCGAATTCGGCTAATACCTGTTCGTGAGGAATGGGCTCATTGTGCTTGAGCCACTCGCGGGACTCGTCAAGTGCCTTGACTGCCTTGGCGGTAAGCGGCTCATCATCGAGAGGAGCGTCCGCGATGGCCCGCGCCACGGGATCGGTCATCACCCGCATTAGATGGACGACGGCGGAGAGTTGCCCAGCGTCGAGCCGGTCTAAGAGCTGGTGTGCCTGCTGCTTTTCTTTCGTGGATGCCATTAGCCATAGTGTAGCAATTCATACGATTCCCGCCTCTTTGAAGCCGAGCAGGATTCTGGACTCTACTCCTGTGTTTGGCGCTTTGCGTTACGTTTCGTTATAATCAAGCTCGCCGAGCGGGAGTAACTCAGTGGTAGAGTGCGACCTTGCCAAGGTCGAAGTCGCGGGTTCGACCCCCGTCTCCCGCTCCAGAATTTCCGCCCTCGCCCTGTGCGGGGGCTTTGCATCTGGCCCGCCAGGTTTGTCCTAGGGGCGCGGTAGCCAAGTGGTAAGGCCGAGGTCTGCAAAACCTCTATTCGGCGGTTCGATTCCGCCCCGCGCCTCCAAAAAGCCTCCAGCTATCAGCCGCCAGCTGCCAGCTACCGATTGCCCCTGACTGTCTTCCCTTCCCCTGCGCCCCGAATCGTCGTAAAGTAGAACGCCAACGGGGGATTTTTGGGGTTGCGTCGTCGCTGGGTATTCGTGTCGGCGGGCACAGGGCGTGCTTTGGCATTAGCCTGCGCCGCGGTCCTGCTTGCAAGCGTTGTCAGCTGCGGATCGGGGATGACGTCCGCGTCGAACTCCGGAGACAATGGCGGTTCGGACAATGGCGGTTCAAACAGTCCACCGCCTCCCCTGCTCTCGCGCATCAGCACCGATACCTATACCAACACCTCAAGCCAGCACGCGACCGAAGTTGAGCCCTCGCTTGCAGCCTCCGGCACAACCCTCGTTGCCGTGTTTCAGATGGGACGCTTCTTCAATGGAGGCGCTTCCAACATTGGCTATGCCACGTCCATCGATGGCGGAGCTTCCTGGACCAGCGGCACGCTGCCCGGCACAACCGTGTTTGTCGGCGGGACGTACCGTGCGATCAGTGATCCTGCTGTGGCTTACGATCACGCGCATGCAACCTGGCTGGTTGCGTCGTTGGCGATATTAAATACCGATACCGTTGTCGTTAGCCGATCAGCTGACGGCCTCACCTGGAGCGGCCCGGTTGTGGTCAGTACTACGCCTGACGCGGACAAGAACTGGATCGCATGTGACAACAACTCGAGCAGCCCCTACTACGGACACTGCTACGTGGAATGGGACGACCCCAGCAATAACGGGGTTTTCTGGATGAGCACCTCGACGGATGGTGGACAGAGCTGGAGTCCTCCTGCGGCGCCAGGCGACAATGCGAAAGGGTTGGGCGGCGTGCCGGTCGTGCAGTCGAATGGCACCGTGATTGTTCCTGCCTCGGACGATGCAGGCACCCACATCATCGCTTTCACCTCGACCGACGGGGGGAACAGCTGGACTGCCAGCACGATCATCGCGACCATCAGCGATCACCAGGTCAACGGTAGCCTTCGAACCGACGCTCTACCGATGTCGGCCATTGACGCCAACGGCCTGGTGTACGTGGTCTGGCAGGATTGCCGCTTCCGCAGCGGCTGCGCCTCGAACGACATCGTGATGAGCACCTCCGCGGACGGCGCCAAGTGGACCGATCCGGTGCGAATTCCCATCGATGCCACGACCAGCACGGTCGACCATTTCCTGCCGGCGATTGCCGTTGATCCCTCGACTGGAGGGAACTTGGCACATTTGACGCTGGCTTATCACTACTACCCGAATGCATCGTGCAGCGCGTCGGATTGCGCCTTAAACATCGCGTACGTTTCGTCGCAGGACGGCGGCGCCACTTGGAGCAGCCCCACGGTTCTCGCCGGTCCTATGACACTCGCATGGCTGGCGAATACGAACCTTGGCCGCATGGTGGGCGATTACGTGGGCGTGACCTATGCGTCAGGCAGGGCTTATCCGGCAATCGCCGTCGCGCGGGCCAATAACGGCACAACCTTTGACGAGGCGATTTACTCGTCGACCGATCCGCTGGCCCAGGGCCGTGGCGTCGTGGGTACTCGGTACCAACGGCCCATTCCGGGCGCGCGCTCCGATCATCCTCCTCGCGAGTTCTACGACGAGGAGGGCCGCTATCCGAGAAAGCCGCCGATCCTGAAGCGGCTAAGGCGCCGTGCCCGGTGATGGTCAGCTTCTATTCACTTAAGAAACGCAAGACGTGCTGAATGAATTCCTGCGGCTTCTCGAGTGCCGGAAGGTGTCCGCAGTGCGGAATCACTTCAAGCCTCGCACCTGGAATGAGCCGCCAGTAGCTTTCGGCAACCGACAACGGGGAGACGCGGTCCGCGTCGCCCCAGAGCAGCAGGGTTGGCGCCTTTAGCCGATGAAGGTGATTATCGAGGTAATCCTTCCGTTGATGGATGGCCTTCAGCACGCTGACGATCGTGGGCCCATCGTTGCGCTCCAGGTGGAGTTCATAGGCCATCTCGACCAGCTCATCTGTGGCCAGGCCCTTGTCGTAGAACATGAATTCCAGGACCTCTCGCATGTTCTGCAAGCTGGAAGGACGCAAGTCGATGGGGACCTCGACTGCTCCGGCGACAATGCCGATGGCGTCATTCAGCACGAGCTTGTGCACGCGCTCGGGAAACTGAATTGCGAACCACGCCGAAATCCAGCCGCCCATCGAGTTCCCGATCAGCGAAACGCGCGGCAAAGCCAGCGCGTGCAGCAACCGCTCCAGAACTTCCAGAAAGGTCGGAATGCGATAGCTGATCAGAGGCTTGCTGGAGCGGCCAAACCCCAGCAGATCGGGAGCAATCACGCGACAGTGCTGACTGAGCGGCTCCAGGCAATAAGCCCACACATCCGCTTCTGCGCCCAGTCCGTGGACCAGCAGCAGTGGCGGCCCTTCGCCCAGATCGTAGTACTTGATGCTCTGCCCGAACACCTGAACGGACTGCAAGGCGGGGAGTGTCGGTAGTTCCATGGCATGAGCAGAGCGGGCAAATACCGCGTCGTTCATCGGTTGCGACCTCTGTGTAGATTTGGGAAGAAAGAGCTGCGCCCTCAGAGATTATCGGCAGGCAAGGCAAAAGTAAAAATGGCGCCGGGATTGGACCCGACGCCTGAGTAATCCGCGAAGTTCTGCCTAGCCGCGGAACTTATTGCGCAGCAATCCGGCCAAGCCGATCACGCCCGATCCCATCATGGCCAGCGTGCCAGGCTCGGGAACTTCCGTCCCCGCCGCTACCAAACCCGACTTTCCGTTTATGCCCGACAGAATGTTGGTTGCGAATGTGTACCCACCGCCATTGGCCTGAAAATCTGTCACCGCAAGGCCGCTTGCCCGGCTGACCTCGAACTCGAGATCTCCCGCCCATGGATTGCTGCCGCTGCATCCCCGCTTGTCATTGCTGTTGCCCGAGATGCAGGTGATACCGTGCGCAAACATCCCGAAGGCAGGCTCGGTGATCTTGGCGCCGGTATCGGACCAGCCGTCCGGCAGGTTGCCGACATTAACGTCTGGGCCGACGAAATTGAATGCCAAGCCGGTATGGCTGCCCGTGCTGACAAATTGGTTTCCGTTGAGCAGCGAGACCGAAACGTCGACCGTGTTCGGATCGATCTGCCGCAGGACGACCGTTCCGAAGGAATCCTGGGGACCACATCCGCCGGTGCAGCCGTCATTGGTAAAGCTGTAGGTCACATTAGGAAGCGTTACTGCAGCCAGAAGTGTGCCGGAGAAGGCGACTGTGAATAGAAGCAGAAGCGCTTTAGGAACGATTCCCAGGGTCTTGAAGTTGCTCATTATTGCTCTTCCTTGTCCTTATGATCTGCGTCTCAATATCGAGCGCTGATTGGTTCTTTGGTTGTGGTCCTGGAAGGAACCGGGCGAAATAACAGTGCGGATCGAACCGGTGCTTTCCCGAATTTTCGAAACGTTTGTCGGTTGAGGATTCCTCTCGAACCCTCTAAACCTCTGCCTTGTGCCGGAAAACGCGGGACAGAGCCAGCATTCCCAAGCCGATTACGGCGGTTACCGTCGCCGGCTCGGGAAGCTGGGCCGAGGCAGGAAGCGATCTTCCGTCACTACCGGCGCCACTCTCCATCCGTTGCTGGGAAGCGCCCGCTCTGAGCTGTACCCGGTCAGTGTGGGCAAGGCTGGTCAACGCGAGCAAACAGACTGCGATCAGAGCAGCTATTGCGAGTAGAGCTCTCCGCTTTACTTCGATCACTCCGGCCGCTCTTTGGCCCGCTGCCTTTCCCACTTGTCCTCCCACTTGCACCATTGCGGCTCAGTCAATAGCCGGATGGCGTTTGATCTTTGTGCTCCTGAAATTCAGGAAGCACCCAGGTAAAGAGCACTCGTCATGCCGTTTGCCATGCCCAGCGCGGACAGCCTCAGTCACGAGTCAGCGGAGACAGATACAACCTTATGTTTTTCAGGTTGTTACAGTTCTTGCTTTATCTACTGCACTAAGGCTTTTACGGGCGCTGGCTGGGACCAAAAAGCGGCTCCCCTGCCCGTCTGGCGAGAACTGCCTTGCCCTGAACTTGCAAAAACTTGCACATTCGACCGGGACTCTCAGAGACGGCTTTTGGCCCAGCATTCATGCGACAACTCTTGGTTGTGCTTTCTGCAGGGGCTGTGCGATGCTCTCCGCACCAAATTGTGAATAATTTCTGAATGAGAGGTACGAATGGCCTGCGATCCGCAAGAATTACTTCACGTTCCCCTCTTTGAGAAGCTGGATGACGAGGAACTCGCCATCCTGGCACAACAGGTCGAGCTGCGAAAGTTTGCCGCACGACAGCGCATTTACAAAATGGGCGATCCCGGCGAGCGCGGTTATCTGATGATCTCCGGGCAAGTGCGGGTGTCGACCGTGGACGAGGACCAGCAGGAGGTCGTGATCGACGAGCCCGGCCACGGGGAGTTCTTTGGCTTTGCCGCCATGCTGGACCAGATGCCGCATCAAACCACGGCCACTGCCCTGGAAGAGACGACCTGCGTCGAGGTCGACCGCAATGATATATCCACCCTCCTGCAACGAAAGCCCATGGCGGGGATGGACATGCTGGCGGTGCTGGGCCGGCAATTTCATGCTTCGCAACAGTTGGTGCGCCTGCGCGCCGCGCGCAATCCCAATCAGGTGATCGAGGAGAAGACAACCCACGGACAACGCATCGCGGACGCCGTCGCGTCATTCGGCGGCTCCTGGATATTCATCAACGGCTTCCTTATCATCCTGATCATTTATTCGAGTATCAACATTTACCTGAGGGATAAGGCCTGGGATCCGTATCCTTTCATCCTGCTTAACCTGTTCCTCTCCATGCTGGCGGCGCTTCAGGCTCCCATCATCATGATGAGTCAGAACCGCCAGGACCAGAAAGACCGGGTCCGCAGTGAGCTTGACTTTGACGTCAACCGCCGGGCTGAGGCGGAGATCCAGGGGCTGTCGCGCAAGTTGAATCTGATCGCCGACAAAGTCGACGATATTACGGATTTCTTTCGTGAATCGCAGCCCCCGAACGGGGCCTCGTCTCATTGACCCGAACGGGGCCTCGTCTCATTGACCCGTAGGCCCTCAATGGCGTCAGGGCAACAGCCGCTTTTGAAGCGTCGGAGGAGTCTCGGCCCGGGGGTCACACCCCCTGTCCAAAAATTCTCAATCACTTTCACCCGTTGAAAACTCTTTCTGAGTCATTGTCAGCATCCTTACAGGGTGACAAAGTTTCCTTGCAGTTATGGGGTGACATTATCCTGGAGCATCTACACCTGATCTGGTTCGCGTTGACACCCCTACGAATGCTCTGTTAAGTTCAATAGTTCCGTATTTTGTCATCGCGCCCTCAGACGCATCTTTTTCGCCGCAGGAATCACCGACAGGATGGATCAGACTCTTAAGCAAGTGGGGGAATTACTGCTCGGAGCCATACCGACTGTGGTGCTCCTGCTATTGCTGTATGCCGCCTACAGTCTGCTGGTCGAGGGGCCGTTACACCGCGTCCTGGCAAAGCGCCGGGAACTTACCGAAGGCGCGATCATGAAGGCACGTGCCGGCGCAGCCGCCGCCGAAGCCCGCACCGAGGAGTACGAGCAGCGCCTGCGCGAAGCCAAGGCGGCTGTCTACAAGGCAATGGAGGCGCGCCGGCATGCGGCCCAGCAGGCCCGCGATGAAGCGATCGCCCGGGCGCGCGCCATGGCCCAGCAGCAAATCCGCGAAGTGCAGGCCGCCCTCGAGATGGAAATGGCCGAGGCCCGCACTGGATTGCAGGCGGAGAGCGAGCGGCTGGCCAATCAGATCATTCAGGCTGTTCTCAAGCCCACCCGGGCAGTTTCGGTGGCAGGCGGGCAGTCATGAAGAACCTCTTTCGTCGTGCAGCGTTCTCCATCCTTGTCTTCGCGCTCGTCGCCTTTGTCGCAGGAGCGCAGGCACAGGAGTCGACTCACGCTGCGAGCAACCCGCAGCCGCAGGCCCAGCAACCCGCCGGAAATCCCAACGCCGCCATCGGCGCGCAGCTGTCCAAGGAGTCCGAAGCGGCAGAACATGCCGAGGAGCACGAAGAAAACGGGCAGTTCAAGTACTCGACCTCGGTGAAGTGGTTTGCCAAGACCATCGGTCTGGATCCCCACGCCGCCTACTTCGTATCTCTGATCATCAATTTTGGGCTGCTGGCCCTTTTCTTCTGGGTGCTGCTGCGCTCCAAGGTGCCGGCGATGTTTCGCAATCGCACCAATTCGATCCAGCAGGCAATTCGCGACGCCCAGGCAGCGAGTGCGGACTCCACCCAGCGCCTGAAGAACGTGGAAGCACGACTGGCCAAGCTCGACAGCGAGGTATCCGGCATTCGCGCGGAAGCGGAAAAGCAGGCTGTCGCAGAAGAAGAGCGCATTCGCGCCGCCGCGGAAGAGGACAAACGCAGGGTGGTCGAGTCGGCCAAGATGGAGATTGATGCCATCGCCCGCAACGCCCGGCGTGATCTGAAAAACTATGCTTCCTCGCTGGCGGTCGATATTGCCGCCAAGCGCATTCACGTTGACGAGAACACGGATCGCGCCCTGGTGCGCGAGTTCGTCGATCAGCTCGGAAAGGACGGTCACTAACCATGGCCGCCGTTGCCAGCCGATACGCCCGCGCCCTCGTCGATGTAGTGACGGAGCAGAAGATGGATCCCACCGCTTCGATGCAGCAGGTGGACAGTATCGTGGCTGCCATCAAGGAAAATGACCAGCTGCGCAAGGTCTGGGAGGCGCCCGACATTCCGGCGGACCAGAAGCGAAAGTTATTGGACGCCATCGGGGCCCGGGTTGGCCTGACGCGCATGCTCCGCAACTTCTTCGCCGTGCTCATCGATCATCAGCGCATCGCGATGGTGGAGCAGATTGCGCGGCAGTTTGAAATCGAGTTGGATGCGCAGATGGGGCTGGCCGAGGCCCAGGTCACCAGTGCACGCTCGTTGACGGATGACGAGAAGCGCACCCTGGAGTCGCAAGTAGCACTGGTGATTGGCAAGAAGATACGCGCCCGCTACGCTGCCAATTCGGAGCTGCTGGGCGGCGTGATGGTCCAGGTGGGCAGCACCATTTACGACGGTACCATCCGCGGCCAGTTACAGAAGCTGCGGGAGCAGTTGGTAAGCGGTTAGATCAAGTGGAGTATCGCCTCAGCGGTACAACTCGATTCGGGATACTTCGCGTCAGGGCACCACTGATGGTGTGACACAAAGCTGCTCAAGCCAACGGCGAAAAGCGAAAAGCGGAATCATATGGCTCAAATTAAGGCAGACGAGATCACCAAGCTCATTCGTGAGCAAATCGAGAACTACGAGAGCAAAATAGCGGTCGACGAAGTCGGCACCGTCATGTCCATTGGCGACGGCATCGCCCGCCTCTACGGTCTCGACAAGGTCATGGCCGGCGAACTCATCGAGTTCCCGCATAATATCGCCGGCATCGCCATGAACCTGGAAGAAGATCAGGTCGGCTCGGTGCTGCTGGGCGATTACACCGAGATCGAAGAAGGCGACGAGGTCCGCCGCACCGGACGCATCATGAGCGTGCCGGTGGGCGATGCGCTGATCGGCCGCGTGGTCAATGCACTCGGCCAGCCCATCGACGACAAAGGCCCCATCAATACCGATCAGTTCTACCCGGTTGAGCGTCTGGCTCCCGGCGTGATCGATCGCCAGCCGGTGAAGGAACCGATGGCGACGGGATTAAAGGCCATCGACTCCATGATTCCGATCGGCCGCGGACAGCGCGAGCTCATCATTGGCGACCGTCAGACCGGCAAGACCGCCGTCGCGCTCGATACCATCATCAACAGCAAGGGCCGCGACCTGATTTGTATTTATTGCGCCATTGGGCAGAAGCGCTCCTCGGTCGCGCAGGTAGTGAAGACGCTGGAAGACTACGGCGCGATGGAATACACCATCGTGGTCTCCGCCTCGGCGTCCGATCCCGCGCCAACGCAATATCTGGCGCCTTACGCCGCGTGCGCCATGGGCGAATACTTCCGCGACAACAAACGCCACGCCCTGTGTATCTATGACGATCTTTCCAAGCACGCCGTGGCCTACCGCGAAATCTCCCTGCTGCTGCGCCGTCCCCCGGGACGCGAAGCCTATCCGGGAGACGTTTTCTATCTCCACTCCCGCCTGCTGGAGCGCGCCTCGAAGTTGAGTAATGAGAAAGGTGGCGGCTCGCTGACTGCTCTGCCCATCATTGAGACCCAGGCCGGCGACGTGTCAGCGTACATTCCGACCAACGTTATTTCGATTACGGACGGCCAGATCTACCTTGAAACCGACCTGTTCAACTCCGGCGTACGTCCGGCAGTGAACGTCGGACTTTCGGTAAGCCGTGTCGGCGGCAGCGCCCAGATCAAGGCCATGCGTCAGGTTGCCGGGACCCTGCGACTCGACCTCGCGCAGTACCGCGAACTGGCGGCGTTCTCGCAGTTCGGCAGCGACCTCGACAAGGCCACGCAGGCACAGCTTGCCCGCGGCCAGCGTCTCACCGAACTGCTCAAGCAAGGCCAATACGCACCGCTTCCCTTCTCCAAGCAGATTCTGATCATCTATGCCGGAACCCAGGGCCTGCTCGATGATATGGCGGTCGATCAGTTGCGCGACTTCGAGAAAGGCCTCTACGAATTCGTCGACGCCGGCAGGCCGGACGTGCTTCGCGCGATTGAAGAGAAGAAGACGTTGGACGACGACCTGCGGCAATCAATGACCGAGGTGATCAAGCAGTACAAGGAACAATTCGTCAGCGAGCAGCAGGCAATGGCGAAGGCGAGCGCTTAATCGGCAATGGCAAACGTACTCGATCTCCGGCGGCGTATCCGCAGCGTGAAGAACACGCGGCAGATCACCAAGGCCATGAAGATGGTCTCGGCGGCACGGCTGCGCCGCGCCCAGGAGCGTGCCTTGGCGTCGCGGCCCATGGGCCAGATGCTCATCAACCTGCTGGAGTCGCTCATCAGCCGCTCTGAACTGGTCGACGAGCAAACCGGCGAATGCAAGCACCCGCTGCTGGAACAGCGTCCCGAGAACAACGTTCTGCTGATTCTGGTTACCGGTGACCGCGGTTTGGCCGGCGCCTTCAACTCCAATGTCCTGAAGGCCGCCACCAAGTTCATTCAGGCCAAGTCCGGCAAGAACATCGACATCGTGGTCGTAGGACGCAAGGGACGGGATTTCCTGCGCCGCCGCTATCCCACGCTGAAGCCCGACAGCACCGCGCGTGCGGGACAGATCCAGGTCATCGACCAGTACGTCTCTCTGCTGGGCAAGCTTGACTTTGACGCAGTGTCGGAGATGGCCGCTGCGGTTGTAAAACGCTACACGCATCACGACATCGACTCGGTTTACCTGCTCTTTAACGAATTCAAGTCGGTCATTTCGCAGCGCCTGATTGTGCAGCGCCTCCTGCCGGTGCAGGAGATCGGCCGGCGCGAGGTAACCCAGGCTGAGGAGTTGCCACAGGCTGAGCGCGAACGCATGGGCGAAGCGGCCCGCAGTGCCGGCATCAGTCTGCGCGAGCCAGAACCCAGCGAGCGCGAGAAACAAGCCGTGAAGTTCGGAACCCTGCCCGTGGATTACATCTACGAGCAGCCGCCGGAAGAGCTGTTTGCCGGTATTCTCCCGCGCTATGTCGCGATCGAGATATTCCAGGCGGTGCTGGAATCCGCCGCCGCGGAACATGCGGCGCGCATGACAGCCATGGACTCGGCCACGAATAATGCCAACGACGTAATCGACTCGCTCACCCTGACCCTCAACCGGGTTCGCCAGGCGGCAATTACCAAAGAGATCATCGAGATCGTGAGCGGCGCAGCAGCGTTGTAAGAAGCAGTTGTCAGTGGTCAGTTGTCGGTTGTCAGTAGTCGAGCTGGCCACGCAGGATAACCAATGCAAGGGAACCGATATCAGGATTTGATTGCATGGCAAAAGGCAATAGCGCCGGTCAAGAAAGTGTACGGAACGACCAGCAGCTTTCCTCAGAAGGAAACTTTCGGATTGACGAGCCAGATGCGGAGGTCGGCTGTGTCTGTCCCCAGCAATATCGCAGAAGGACAAGGGCGTGCCACAAGGGGGGAGTTTCACCAATTTTTAGGGCACGCGCGCGGTTCTTTGTACGAGCTTGAAACGCAATTAGTCATCGCATCGGAGCTCCGATACATCTCCGTCGAACAACGTGATTGTTTGCTTGCCGATGGGCGCGAATTAGGGCGAATTCTTAATGCGCTAATCAGCTCCATATCAAAACAACGAACGCCGGTCCGGCAACTGACAACCGGTAACTGACAACCGACAACTGGATCCTTATGGCAGAAAATATCGGACGTGTTATTCAGATCTCAGGTCCTGCGGTGGACGTGCAGTTTTCCGAAGGCAACTTACCGCCGATTTACTCGGCGCTGCGCGTTACCAGCGAGGGATTCGACATTCCAGTTCCGCTCGACGTCATCCTGGAAGTCGAGCAGCAGATCGGCGAAGGACGCGTGCGTTGCGTCGCCATGGAGATGACCGACGGCATGGTGCGCGGCATGAAGGCCATCGACCTGGGTGGCCCTATTACCGTTCCCGTCGGCAAGGCTACCCTCGGCCGCGTGCTCAACGTCATCGGCGAGCCAGTGGACAAGCTGGGGCCTGTCAACGCTGAAAAGCGTCTGCCCATTCACCGGCCTGCACCGGCATTCGACGAGCAGTCCACGTCGATGGAAATGTTCGAAACCGGCGTGAAGGTCATCGACTTGATCCAGCCCTTCTTGAAGGGAGGCAAGATTGGACTCTTCGGCGGCGCGGGCGTGGGCAAGACCGTCATCATCATGGAGCTCATCAACAACGTCGCGCTCCAGCACGGTGGCTTCTCCGTGTTTGCCGGTGTGGGCGAACGCACCCGCGAAGGCAACGACCTTTGGCTGGAAATGCAGGAGTCCGGCGTGGTCAATATCAAGGAGCCGGAGAAGTCAAAGGCCGCCCTGATCTACGGCCAGATGACCGAGCCGCCCGGAGCCCGCCTGCGCGTGGCCCTGACCGGGCTCACTGTTGCTGAGTACTTCCGCGATGAAGAAGGCTCCGACACGCTGCTGTTCATCGACAACATCTTCCGCTTCACCCAGGCCGGATCGGAGGTGTCGACGCTGCTGGGCCGCATGCCCTCCGCTGTGGGTTACCAGCCGAACCTGGCAACGGAAATGGGTGAATTGCAGGAGCGCATTACTTCGACCAAGAAGGGTTCCGTCACCTCGGTGCAGGCCGTGTACGTGCCTGCCGACGATTTAACCGACCCTGCTCCGGCGACCACTTTCGCTCACCTAGATGCAACTACGGTGCTGTCGCGCCAGATCGCCGAACTGGGAATCTATCCCGCCGTCGATCCGCTGGCCTCGACCTCGCGCATTCTCGATCCCCGCGTGGTGGGCGACCAGCACTACAACACCGCCCAGGCGGTGAAGAAAATTCTGCAGGGCTACAAGGACCTGCAGGACATCATCGCCATTCTCGGCATCGACGAGCTCAGCGAAGACCAGAAGCTCACGGTGACGCGCGCCCGCAAGATCCAGCGCTTCTTCTCTCAGCCCTTCCACGTGGCGGAGCAGTTTACCGGTATTCCCGGCAAGTACGTGAAGGTGGAGGATACGGTGCGCGGCTTCCAGGAGATCATCGACGGCAAGCACGACGATATCCCCGAGCAGGCGTTCTTCCTGAAGGGCGGCATCGAGGAAGTTCTGGAAGCTGCCGAGAAGATGAAGCAATAACCGCCATGGCCAACACGCTCCAACTCGAGATCGTCACTCCCGACCGCTTGCTGGTGAATGAGCAGGTTGAGGAGGTCCAGATACCGGGCAAGTCGGGGTATCTGGACGCCCTGCCGGAGCATGCTCCGCTGATTACCGAACTGGCCACTGGTGAGCTCACCTACAAGCACGGCGGCCAGGTAACCCGCCTTGCCGTGAGTTGGGGCTTCGCCGAGGTTCTGCCCGACAAGGTTACGATCCTCGCGCAGGCCGCAGAACGGCCGGAAGAAATCAACGTCGAGCGCGCGCGTGAGGCCAAAGCCCGCGCTGAGCAAGCCCTGGAGAATCCCAAGCCTGACACCGACTACGACGAAGCTCTGGCCGCCCTCAGGCGCGCCGAAGTGCGTTTGCAGGTCGCCGCCGAGAAGGGACAGAAGTAGCCCTGCGACGCCATCTCAAGTGTAATTCTTCCACGAGCGGCACGGACTGTAGCTCCAGTTTCGTCAGCCGATCCCGATGATAGATTTGCCATCGAGCGAATAGAATGGCGCTAGGAGTTGAACATGATCTTTCACGTCACACTGGAACAGGCGGAGGACGGCTGGATCGTAGCTGAGTGTCCGGCTTTACCTGGGTGTGTCTCTCAGGGTCGAAACGAGAAAGAAGCCTTGGAGAACATCAAGGAAGCGATCACCGCCTGGATCAAGGTGGAAGACGAGAAAGCTATGGAGTCAGTTCCCTCCAACCGAACCCCCATCGTTGTGGCAGTCTAAGATCGTCGCCGAGAACCGCTACTCTCCTATTTTTTGCTTGTAAACCTCCGTCCGAAAAAGTAGCACGTCTGCCGAAAAGGACGATCAAAATGGCGAAGCTGAGGAACATCTCGGGGAAGGAAGCAGCCAAAGCATTCTCAAAGGCAGGTTGGGCAGCGGTGAGACAAGTTGGTAGCCATTTGGTTATGACGAAACCTGGCCAGCGAGTAAATCTTACGATCCCGCAGCACAAAGAATTGTCGGTAGGAACACTGCGTACTTTGATTCGTGCGGCCGGTCTTACCGTCGACGAATTCCTGGAACTTCTCTAACCTTCCAATTACCGCTCGTACGTCCCCACCATCTGCTTCAAACGTTCCGCCATCGACCGCTGCAAGTCGCCTCTGCGGAAGCGCCAGCGCCAGTTACCCGACGCGGTTCCAGGAAGGTTTATTCGGCCCTCGCTGCCCACGCCCAGCACGTCCTGCAAGGGAAACAGCATAGTATCGGCTACGGACGCCATCAAGGTTCTAATCATCACCCAGTTGATCTCGCTGCCGTCCGTGTTGAGGTAGCGTCGGACAAATTCCATCTCTTCGGAAACATCCTCTACCGTGCGCGTGCTGTCGGACCCACCTGTGCTGTGCCACCATCCCATGACAGTATCGTTGTCGTGCGTGCCCGTGTAGGCCACCAGGTGATGCGTGTAGTTGTGCGGCCTGAAGTCCGGCGCCTGCGGATCTTTGCCGAAGGCGAACTGCAGGACAGCCATGCCTGGGAAGCCGAACTGGTTGCGCAAGGCTTCCACTTCCGGCGTGATAACGCCCAGGTTCTCGGCCACGACCGGCAACTCGCCTAGCGCACCTTCCAGGGCTTCGAACAGCGGAGCGCCCGGACCTTTCACCCATCTGCCATGAACCGCTGTTGTGGCGCCACCCGGTATCTCCCAGTACGCCTCGAAGCCGCGGAAATGATCGAGCCGAATCAGATCGAGCATCTCCAGTGAACGCCGGAAGCGCGCAATCCACCACAAGAAACCTTCTTTCGCGTGCTGCTCCCAACGGTAAATCGGATTGCCCCAACACTGACCGGTTGCGCTGAAGTAGTCGGGAGGCACGCCGGCGATGACGCGGGGCTTGCCGTCGGGCAGCAATTCGAACAGTTCAGGATGCGACCATACGTCGGAGCTGTCGAGCGCAACATAAATCGGTACGTCGCCCATCAGGCAAATGCCGTCGCGCGCGCAATATGCTTTCAGCTCCGACCATTGACGTTCAAACTCCAACTGAATGAACTTCTGGCATTCGATATCGTCGCGCAGATCGCGCCGTGCCTGCTCCAATGCCGCCGCATCGCGCAGTGCATACCTGGGCTCCCAGAGGGTCCACATCACTTCCTTATGGATTCGCTTCAGCGCCATGAAAAGAGCAAAGTCGTCGAGCCACCATGAGTGTTGAGCGCTGAACTGGTCATAGGCCGAGCGGTCGATTCCGGAATCCATGAACCTTTCATAGGCCTTCTTCAACAGCGGAAATTTCCACTCGATGACGGCATCGAAGTCGACGCGATCGTCGGGAAACGCTGGGCGGTCTTCCAAATCGCTCGGCTTCAGATAGCCGCGCTCCACCAGTTTGTCCATTGACAGCAGCAGCGGATTTCCGGCGAAGGCAGAGAAACACTGATATGGCGAATCACCATAGCCGGTTTGGCCCAGCGGCAATACCTGCCAGATTTTCTGGCCCGCGTCTCGCAGGAAGTCGGCAAAGCGATGTGCCTCCGGTCCCAGTTCGCCAATGCCATACGGCCCCGGCAAACATGTTGGATGGAGAAGGATCCCGCTCGATCGTGGAAAGGTCATGGTCTGTTCAACACCGCGAACAGATATGGTAAACGGCAGCGCCTCGAGAACGGAAAAGAGCGCGGTTTGAGGCGGGGGGGCTATTGCCCTGAATTCGCGCGCGACCAGCGCTGCCGCACGGCCCGAGTCATGCCCACCCGATCACACGAGGTGTGGCCATACCCCTGAGCGGCTTTGCTAGTTGCTAATTGCTAACTGCTAGTTGCTTTTCCTCACTCCGCCCGCATCACCGCGCTGGGATCAATCTGAATGGCCCGCAGCGCCGGGACCAACGCTCCCGACAGGGCCGTGATGAGGCATAGAGCCGCGGCAATCGAGAATGTTGCGATATCGTCGGGCCTCACGCCGGCCAGAAGGCTCCCCAGCAATCTTCCGGCGATGTAGGCCAGTGCCAACCCGGGCACCAAGCCGATTACCGCCAGCGTGGCCCCGTGCCGCAAGACCATTCGCGAGATGTCGGAGCGATCCGCGCCTAACGCCATCCGGATGCCAAACTCCTGCTGGCGCAGTGAGACAGTAAACGACAGAAGTCCGTAGATACCCAATCCGGCCAGGAGAATGGCGAGCCCGGTGAAGGCGATCAGTACGCGCATCTGCAGCGAGCGCGATGCCGTTTCACCGCCGACGATCTCCGCCATGGTTCGGATGTTCGAAATGGGCTGCTGCGGGTCGGCGTCGGCGATGATCCGCAGCACCGCCGGCACAAGATTCTCTGGTGCTCCTGACGAATGAATCACCAGGTCTTTCGGCACATAGCCGACCAGCCAGGCATCTCGAGCCTGCTGGTAGGGCAGATAGACCTGCGGTTCACTCGTCCTCTCCAGACCGCGCACGTGAATGTCACTGACCACTCCCACTACCTCACGATCGTGCAGCCCAAAGTTGAAGTGTCGGCCAATCGGCTGCTCGTCGGGCCAGTAACGTTTCACGAATGATTCGCTCACCACCGCGACCCATGGCCGATCGGCAGTGTCGCTCTCGCTCATACCTCTTCCCTGTTTGATGGGGATCCCCAAGGTGGAGAAAAATTCAGGAGTGACGTAACGAAGGCTGGCAGAGTTGCCCGCGGTGCGGTTTTGCTCCGAACGCCCATCCACGATGACCGGCCAGATACCGCCGCGCATGCGCATCGGCAGTCCGCTGGTGTAGGCCGCGCCAGTCACACCCGGCAGGCTGCGAATATCGGTCAGCACCTTGTCGTAGAACTGCTTGCGAACGCTGACCTTCTCGTACTTCGGAAGCGGCAACTCGGTGCGCATGGTGAGAATACCGTCGGTCCTGAATCCGGGATCAACCGACTGCACCTTCCACAGCGCGCGAATCAGCAGCCCGGAGGACGTCAGAAGCACGACCGAGGTCACAACCTCAGCAATCACTAGCATCGACCGGAGGCGATGATGCCCCGTGCCGCCGGTGCGCACGCCCTCACGCAGCCCGCTGAGGCCTGCGCTTTTTGCCGCATGCAGCGCGGGTGCAATCCCGAAGGCGATGACCGTCAACACGGTCAGGGCAAGGGCAAACAGCAACATACGAACGTCCAGCGGAGGAACCTGCGCGATGGGCAGAGCGTTCGGCACCAGGCGTGACAGCAGGGGAAGCGCTGCAACGGCCACGCCAATAGCACCCACGCCGCCGGCGAGACCCAGGAGCACGCTCTCCGACAGCAGTTGTCGCAGGATATACCGCCGATTCGCCCCCAACGATATGCGAACCGAAAGCTCCCTCTGCCTCGCTAGCGAGCGCACCAGCAGCAGATTCGCCAGGTTCGCGCAGGTGATGATCAACATGCACAGTGCCGCCGCGCACAACGTGATCAGCAACATTCGCGATTGGGTTGAAATCTCGTCCCGCAGAGACACCACATTCGCGCCGACGTCCTCGTTCTCCTTGGGATATTGTTGCTGCAGGCGCGAGGCGATCAGGCTCAGCTCCGTCCGCGCCTGCTCCAGGGTGGCGCCGGGCTTCACCCGGCCGATGCCAATGATGTAATTGTTGTCGCGGTCCTTGTAAGCATCTTCATCGAAGCGAAATGTCGTCCAGAACTCCGTCTCCCGGTCGGGAAAGTGAAAGTCAGCCGGCATCACGCCAATCACAACGTACGGTTCGCCGTCGAGAAAGATCGTCTTCCCCAGAACGCCGGGATCACCCTCGAATTCGTTTTGCCAAAGCGAATAGCTCAGCACCACGGTCCCAGCCGCACCCGCCCTATCGTCGTGATCGGTAAAGCTCCTTCCAATCCACGCCGGCTTTCCCAGGACCTCGAACAGGTTGCCGGTCACTTGGGCGCCGGTAATTCGTATCGGCTCGCCGTTGCCAACCAGGTTCTTGGAATTGAGATTGGTATATGCCCCCATGCCCTCGAACGAAGTGGCCGGCGTTTTGAAATCGCGATAGTTGGCAGGGGAAAGCTCCATGTGGGAATAGCCCTTGTGCTTCTCCCAGACTTCGACCAGGCGCTCGGGATGAGGAAACGGCAACGGCCGAATCAGCACAAAGTCCGCCAGCGTGAAGATGGCGGCGTTCGCACCGATGCCGATAGTGATCAGAAGAATCGCCGTGATGGCGAATCCGGGCGAGCGCCACAGCGAGCGCAGCGAGTACCGAAAATCACGCCTCGCAATCTCCCAGTGGACTGCCGCAGCGTTCGATACAACGTCGGCTACTGCCGCCAGCCACAGCAGGCCCTTCGACAGCATTCCGCTGCTCAGACGGGATTCCTGCTCGAAGTCGGCGCACATCTCGTCACCATAGTCGGCGCGATACGCCGAGGGATACAGGTGCAGCAGCAGGCGATAGAACTTCATCCGATCGTCCTCGGCACCACGCCACAGGAGCGTGCCATCTTCACCAAGCCTTGCAACCGCCTCACCTCCGCCTGCGCCACCGCCTTGCCCAGCGGGGTGATGCGGTAATAGCGGCGGCGTTCGTCATCCTCCTCCGGCGCGGGCCGCGTCTTGGTTTCCACGATGAGGCCCTCTTCCTGCATTCGCTGGATAGAACGGTAGAGCGTGCCGGCGCTCAGGCGGATCTCGCCGTTGGTGCGCCGGGCGATGTCCTGAATGATGGCGTAGCCATGCCGGTCTTCATCGGCAAGTGACAGCAGGATGTGAAAACTGGCCGGCTGCAGCGGGAGCAGTGCGTCGATGGATTCTTTCTCACTCATACCTCGATGATTATATCCATACTGGATATAATCAGAGCGAGTAGATGTGACGGGGAGCTAGCTCTGTGGGATGAGCAGCACTACCCGGCCTTCCGTTGCTGCTCCGGTTCGGACCGCTGCTTGAAGTGCAGCCCCTTGCGATAAAGCCCGTCGCTGCCGACATCAAAGACGCGGTTGTAGCGTGCACGGTAGTTTTCTTGCGCGGCGCTGGCGGCAAGGTCGATCAGTTGCTCCTCGGAGTAGTAGCGGCGCAGTTCGGCATAAAGCTCGTCGCTGACGTTCGAAGGCGTGTCGGCCAACGCGTCCGCCATGTGAAGCAAAGCGGCCTCCGGCGCCGCGAAGCCTTCCAGTTTCCCCTCGCGAATCGCCGCGATCTCTTCATCGCTCACGCCGTACATTCTGCCGCCGGCAGAATTGGCGTCGATTCAAAACGGGCATCCGACGCGCACTGCCGTGCGCAGCATAATCAGCGAGCGCAATCGCAGCGGCACTTGTGCCTTCTGCCCCAGCAGCCACTCCATCGCCACGTTGGTCCAGAAAACCCGCGGGACGCGAGCGGAAATTTTTTGCGGAGTAAGATCGCGGCCCACGAGCTTGCGGACCTTCCTGAACACCTGCCGCATCAGAAACGATGTCTGTTTGGGATCAACCCCTTCAACTCTGGCCATGACGCATGCACCTCGCTTCGGTGGCTTCGCGGATTCCACTCTCGCTCGCAGGTAGCTGAAAACATCGTTCCAGCAGCCAAGCGCCGGCTTGAGCCCCTAATCATGAGATGCTGGTCCCCTAGGGAGAGAACCCTCCTTGAGAGGAGGGTTTCGAGTGGCTGCGGATGGTCCACTGCCCTACTCCACGGTGAACACCGCTTTGCGCAACGGTGACGTATTCCCCGCCGAGTCCTTGGCCTGCAACTCCACGACATAAGTCCCGGGTTGCAGGTTGCCGATCGGCAACGGTACTCCCATGGGGATCACCGGATTGCCCGGAACCACCGACGCTGCAGTGTCGGGGATACCAGCTTCCAGCTCCGATTTTCCCGATCGCTGATCGACGATCCGAAGCTGCAAGCCAACTTTGGCGGGCTTCGACTCGGCAATCAGCGGCTCATAGACCTCCACATAGATGGCCGCGCGTTCCGACCTCTTGAATTTGTTCGAGGCTGACGGGACCAACTCAAGACCTTGCGTCACCAGGGGAGTGCGGTCTTCCAATAAGAGCGCGTCGAGGTCGGCGGAGGCATCCGTGACCTTATGAAATTCTTTGCTCAGCGCCAGGCCGCTCATGGTGAACTGCGTCTTGTTGAACGGGTCGATATTCAGCGGGACGTCGAACTTCCCATATTGATCGCCAGTGCTAAGGGCCACCTTCAGCGTGTACTGGCCGCTGGCGACCGAAAACTGGTTTTCATAGTGATAGGGGCGGCTGACAAAATCTTCGTAGTCCTTCTTCTCGAAGTCGAGATCAACGGCGTCACTGAACCGCGCAGCGACTGTGCCATCTTCCTTGGTTGCCACGCCGAGAATGTTCAGCGTGGTGTGGTACTTCCCTTTCACCTTTTCGAATTTCAGCGACTGTCCCGGAACTTCGATTGCCAGATTCACCCGCGCCGTGTCCGGCGATGTGTAGAAGAAGGGCGCCGAAGCGGAGCCCCTAATCTCGCCTGGCTGCGACCCGAAGGCGTGGGCCTCCAGCTCTTTTGCGGCCGGCTTACCAGCCAGCAGATCGACCGGTTTAGTAGCGCAGTATCCTGTTCGCGCCCTGACGATAGCGCCGGAATGCTCAACCTTTACTTTAAGAGTATGGCAGGAGCCATCCTCCGGCGTCGGTGGCACGTAGCCCAGGATGTAATACTCGTCCAGTTCCTTATTGATCTTCTCCAGCCCGGCCAGCAGGTCGTTGCTGTTAGCGATTACAAATCCCCCGGTACCGTTGGCTACCGAGTACAAAATCTGGTCCTGTGCCGAACCGGTGGGCGGCGGCAGAATGCTGATTCGCGGACGAGTCCCAAACGGCGTAGGCACAACCGTAGTCGGAGGTGGAGTGGTGGTCTTGACTGGGCCTGGACGAGGAGCCGTCGTTCCTCCGGGACGGCCACCTGTGCCTCCGCCAGTGCCGCCCTTGGTCTGCGCGACATAAACGAGATGAGGAGTGCGGTCGTCCTGCGTCTGCCCAGCGGCTTCGATTGCATCGAGCGAATCTCTGGCGCGCTGGTAAGAATCGGGCCAGCGAAGATCCGCCATCCCCGCGCCCCGCATTACGCCGGTAAGCCCGCGCACATCCACCGGATAAACAGCGACGTTGGCGCGGTTGCAGGCTGCAATGAGGGCGGTCAAGTCAGGTTCCAGCCCCGGCGTCAGCGGTAATCCCGAGGTTAGCCACACCAGGCTCTTACGGCCCGGCAACAAAGCCATGCTGCGGGCGATGCTGCGCAGCGCCAGCAAGACATTGCGATTGGCGTAAGAGTCATAGCTAGCAAAGACGGGCGAACCCAGCGAAGCATTGCTGTTGGCCACAGAAAGCTTGGTTGCCGCTACCACCTGCTTTAGCCGTTCCGTATCGTCCGTGAAATTCTGCGTGATGCGCAGCGTGCCGGCGTAATCCACCACAGCAAAGTAACGGTTGGGCGCAGCATTGGTTTCGATAAACTTCGTCGCCGCGCTCCGCGCCTGGGCCTGGTCGCCCGCTTTCATCGAGTCGTCATCGAAGAACAATACGACGTGCCGCTTGGAGGCGGGGCTGGATGAGGCGGAGTGCTCCATCGAGAAGCTGCTAATCGTCTGCTGCTTGTCATCCTCCCAAACCTTGAAGTCCTTCTCAGTCAGGTCTTGGATGTAGGCGCCCTTCTTGTCGGTCACGATCACGTCCACCAGAACCAATCGCGACTCCGCGCGAATGGTCGTTCCTGTAGCCTCGGAGCTTGCGGTCGGACTGGCCGCCGCCTGTGCATTCGCTGACGTCCCGCTCGCAAACAACACGGCAACAAGCAACGCCATAATGGCTGTCGATCTTCCACGGAGGCACTGCGCTAAGCGTCCCATCGGATTTTTCTCCAAGACTTACGGGATATCGATCACGTCGCTCTGGGTCGTCATTTTGCCTTGCGTATCACGAGCCACCACCCGCACCAGGTAACTGCCGGGGCTGATGTCGAAGTTGTTCCTGAGTGTGATACCGGAATTGAGCTGGGTCGCCAGCGTCTCGTCCTTGATATGCATGCGAACCGTATTGTTCTTGCCGGAAACAAAGTTGTCGTTGCGATCGAAAAGCGCCGCCACCACTGTCAGGTCGTTCAGGTTACGTCCATCCGCCTTGCGGAACTGCATGTGCCGCACGTCAACTCGAACCAGCACGGCTAGCTGCGCCGTTTCCTCCCCGGTCTTGAAGAACTGGGTCTGCACCCGCAGCGGCAATTCGTGAATCTCGTCGCGCCCGAACACGGCCTCGGCGACTTCGCGATTGGCCTCGCCCCCCAACCCTCCCTGCTTGGGAGCGTAATAGCCTTTCCTCGCCTGAACGCTATAACCGGATGGCTGCTTCAGCTCAACCTTCAGCGTGTGAAACTTGCCGTCGTTCTTTAGCTCTTGCGGCGTGAACGCCAGCAGATAGGAGAACTCGGGCTCGGCGCTGAGCTTTGCCAATCCGGCGGAGATATCGTTGTTATTATGAAAGTACCTGCCGCCGGTCGCATTGGCCATTTGCATCAAGGGGTCAGCTTGAGCAATGTTCGACGCGGCCTCGTAGTTGATCATGTTTGACACATACAGGGAGGACCCGTACGGTTTCTGGCTTATGTCGGCGCCCACCGCCTGTTGTGCCACCACACCCCGCAAATCCAGTGTGTTGATGACCACCCCCCTCTCGATCGCCCGGTTCAACGAATCGCTCAAGTCCGCCTGGCGGAGCCTTCCAAGGTACATGCCGGGAGAGAGAAGAACGAGTGTGCGCTGACCGCCGAACTCGGAGACATGACGCAGAATCTGATTGATGCTTTGGAAGATGAGGTCCGCTTGCGCTTCACCGGCGCGATACACGCGATCGATGGCCTCCTGAGTGGCCTGTAGTTCTCCCTCCATTAAGAGTTGATCTCCTGACTTCCTGGGGGGCGGACCGCCGGTACGTGGAACGGGTTCACTGCCATTTTGTGGAGTATTGCCGCCGAATTGGCATCCGATGACTTGTTGCAGAACGACCTTGAATAGCTCCGGATCCCCGTTGTTCTTGAGTTGATCGGCCATGTAATAGTTGATGGGCGGACAGTCGCTGACTATCGATCCGCCCTGCGGTCTCGCCTGTAGCTGCGCCACAGCCCCACGCAGGCGCTCTTTGTCGCTGGTGAAGTCCTGCATGCCCTGACCCGACAGAGTGAATATCGCCAACTGCTCGCCCGGGGCAAGAGAGTCGATCGCCTGCTCCGCGGCCGTACGGGCATTCATAACGTCGTTGACCGTAGAGTTGATATCGTCAAACAGATACGCCAACCGCCACGACCTCGCAAGACGTGAGCGGAGATCGTTCGGGCTCTCAGCAACAGGCGATTGTCCGGCCGGAGCGCTCGTGCTGGGGGCTTCGCTCCGCTCCACCTCAAACCGCTTGATCGTCTGCGTCTTCTTGTCATCCAGCAGAACGAAGTCATCCTGCTTCAGCTTGCCGACGGCGTTGCCCTTCGCGTCGCGCACCACCACGCGAAGCTCTACCAGATTCACCTTGACCTTGAACGATTGCGTGGTTTCCTCAGAACTGATCTCTGGAACGTCAGTGGTCGTGGTTGTTGTTACTTCAGGCGAGTTCTGATTCGTCGGTGAGCCTTGAGGAGACTGCCCTGGCGCCGGAAGCGCCGCGAGCGAAATGAATCCCACCAGCAAACTGACAGACAGGCGAAGGCTGCATCTCCGGAGGAACGGAACCGGCAAGCGCATTATTTCCCTGTGCTCTGCCGAGATCCACATCATTGGATTCCAAGCCCCCCTGTCGACAGTTTACTCGGAGTTACCTACATGTCCGGCTCATAGCGAACAACCCAGCACATCTGAGATAGTTGCCAAATGGGTGCCTAAATCCGTCCTAAACGAGAGAACCCTCCTAGGCAGGAGGGTTCGAGTGGCCGGCTGCTTGTTGAACTTCGCTCCCTGAGGTGGCGCGGCAAGCGAAAGTTAACCGTCGCCGAGACGTTTACGCGCGTACGACGTTAGCTGCCTGGAAGCCTTTAGGGCCCTTGGTGAGATCGAATTCCACGGTCTCACCCTCATTCAAGCTCCGATATCCATTCTCCTGGATCGCGGAAAAATGTACGAACACATCCTCGCCCGTAGAGCGCTGGATGAATCCATAGCCCTTGGCTCCGTTAAACCACTTGACTGTACCTTTCTCTCTCACAACTTACTCCTTTCGCACACTAAAACAACCTGAGATTACCCCTGCTCGGCGGACGCACGCGCGAACCTGAGAGCACGCGCGGAAGACGTCTCGACGTCGCCGGGAAACGTTGCCGTTCAACCAGGGTTGCCGCTCAGCTCGCAGTACTTCTGCAAAGGGGAAGGGACCTCGGAAGGTGTCGAAGGGAGCGATGCGAGAGCATCAAAACACATTCTGCGGCCCATACAATGCGAGAATTCTCACTGCTGACAGAAACATCAACCCAAATCCGCGTTCCAGCCGTTCGCGGCTGAAAGCCTCCCACTCATACCAATTTGAGTGGGAAGCAAAGCATAATCGCAGGAAGTTGTATTTTTGGCAAGTGTTTACTTCACAGCAGCTTGTGAGCACGTTCGGTTCAGGGGATGCTTGATCTTAGGGTCATAGTAGGTCACATGGGAAAACACCGGTCTCTCCACCACCATCCAATCTCACTGCAAGCGCGAAGCCGGGTAGCCGTCTCCCCTAAGGCATTGGCAGGATTCGCACTTGCCGCTTCAAGGGCCTCCACTTTGCTAGCATAGAAACAGGAATGAGCGAGAAGTCCAGAGCCACCGACAGCCTTGAGGTTCGCTCATTCCCCAATGCGCCTCCAACCTCAGCATCGAGCCCGGAAACTACCACCTCTGTCGATCAGGAGTTCCAGGAGCCTGGCCCGGGAGGAGCGGCCAAGCGCCTGCTCGAAGCCGACGATGCCGAGCATCGCCACGAACCAGAACCGCCCTCCTATAGCCTCATCGGCCGCCTGCGGCGTTATGGCGTGTCGGCGCTGCGCTACCTGCTTCAGACGGAAGTTCATACCTACGCATTTTCGGTGGCAGCCAATGCTCTTCTGTCGCTCTTTCCCTTCATGGTTCTGCTGCTCACGCTGACCCGCCGTGTTTTCCACTCGATCAACATGTACAACGTGATGATCGACCTGGTGCGGCAATTCCTGCCCAGCAATCAGGACTTTGTCATTCGCAACCTGCAATTTCTTGCCAGCGTGAAAGGACGCGGGCAAATACTCTCGATCGTCATGTTGCTGATTACCTCGACCGGAATCTTCATGCCGCTGGAGGTCGCGCTCAACCGCATTTGGGGATTCAAGCAGAACCGCTCTTACCTGTTGAACCAGATCGTGGCTTTGGGCCTGGCGATAACTTGCGGCATTTTGACCTTGCTTTCGATTGCCGCGACCGCGCAAAACCTGAAATACCTCGATCTGGTCATCGGCGATCACAACTTCGGATTCCGCATGGCCGAGTACGTCCTCCTCAGGGTGACTGCGGTGCTGGCCAGCATCGCCATCTACTTCCTCATTTACTGGCTGCTGCCCAATGGCCGCGTCTCGGTGCGCGCCGTGTTGCCCGCCGCCGTGATCATGGGGATACTAACCGAAGGCGCGAAGTACCTGTTTGTGTTGCTGTTGCCCTGGCTGAATTTTCAGGACGTGTACGGCCCCTTCGCGGTCTCTGTCACATTCATCATGTGGGCGTGGACCAGCGGCATGCTGCTCCTGCTGGGGGCCTATCTCTCCGCCGCCAAACAAAGCGACAGAGTGCAGGCCAAGCTTCAGGACACCGACGGGACCATCTCCTAGCGCTTCCCTTTGGGCTCGTTATGCGCGCGGTTCTTGATCCAGATGGGCGTGCCAACGAACCCAAACGCCGCCCGAATCTGATTTTCCAGAAAGCGCTCGTAGGAAAAGTGCAGCTTCACTTGCCGGTCGGTGAACAGAATGAAGGTCGGCGGCGCTACGTTGCTCTGGGTCATATAGAAAATCTTCACCCGCTTCGACATGGGTACCGAGGCGCGCTCGAAATCGATATGGCTGAGAAAGCGGTTCATCTCGCCGGTGCCGATGCGCTTGCGGCGCTCGCGGGCCACCAGTTCCAGGGCTGAATACAGCTTGTCGATGTCTTGCCCCTTGGAAGCCGAAACGAACACCACCGGCGCGTACGCCAGAAATTTCAGGTGCCGGCGCACCTGTTCTTCGTAGATCGAGCGATCGGCCGGCGCCTTGCCGTCGGTGCGCGCGGTGGTCACCAGGTCCCACTTGTTGATTACGATGATCACTGAGCGTCCACTCTCATGCGCATAGCCGGCGATGGTGGCGTCGCTCGCCGTCACGCCCTCAACCGCGTCGATGATGACCAGGGCGACATCGGCAGCTTCGAGATGTTTGCGCGCCATCACCACCGAGAGTTTTTCGGCCATCAACTCCGTCTTACCCTTGCGGCGGATTCCGGCAGTGTCGATGAAGCGATAGCTCTTGCCGTTGTGCTCGACCAACTCGTCGACCGCGTCGCGCGTGGTTCCCGCAATCGGCGATACGATGGCGCGGCCCGTCCCTGTAAGCACGTTCAGCAGCGTTGACTTGCCCACGTTGGGGCGCCCGATGATAGCGACCTTGGTCTCGCGCGGCTCGGGCTCATTTTCTTCACCCGCTTGCTCCGCCCCGGGATCAGGCGGCAACTGCGCCTCCTGCGGCTCGCCTGCACTGGGCGGCTCCGGCATGTACTGCAATACATGCTCCAGCAGTTCGACGAGTCCGTTGCCGTTTTCCGCCGAGACCGGCATTAGCTCCTTGATGCCGAGGCTGCGAAATTCCTCCGCGTACGGCTCCTGCTTGACGTTGTCGATCTTGTTCACCGCAAGCACCAGCGGCTTGCCCGTCCGCAACAGAAGACGCGCCAGTTCCATGTCAGGCGATGCGAGCTCGGTGCGCCCATCGACCACCATCACGATCGCACTCGCTTCTTCCAGCGCGACTCGGGCCTGGCGAAAGATCTCCGATGGGATCAGCTCTTTCTCGTCGGGAAGGATGCCGCCAGTGTCGACGACACGCAGCTTGCGGCCATTCCACTCGGCCTCACCATAGAGGCGATCGCGGGTGATGCCGGGCTCGTCGCCCACGATGGCGCGCCGCGAGCCCACCAGACGGTTGAACAGAGTCGATTTGCCGACGTTGGGGCGGCCGACAATAGCCAGAAGAGGAAGCATAAGGATTTATCATACTGGGATGATCCGTCCGCCCGATGATGGTCGTCCCGCCGAGGCCGCCAGTGATGCGGCGGTATGGCTCAAGTTCGTCGGATGTACGTCTCCCGACGATTTAAGAAAAATGGCTGAGGCGATTGATCGCGACTGCGAAAACATCGAGGACGACTCGCCAGACCACTTGTTCCCTTAATCTTCGCCGTGCCGTCTTCTACTCAATCCGCTGCCGCAACCGATCGCCTCCCCTCCCTCTACCAGTTCTTCGGCCCCGGAGGCCTGCTGGCGCGCACCCATCCCGCCTACGAATTTCGGCGTGGACAGTTGCAGATGGCGGAGGCCGTCGAGCTGGCGCTGCAAGAGGGGCGGCATCTCATCGTCGAGGCTGGTACCGGCACCGGCAAGACGCTGGCCTATCTGCTGCCCGTCATTCGCTCCGGCAAGCGCGTCATCATCTCGACCGGCACCAAAACGCTGCAAGAGCAGCTTTACTTCAAGGACGTTCCCTTCCTGGCGCAGCACCTGGGCGAACTGCGCGTCTGCTATATGAAGGGGCGCGCGAATTATCTTTGCCGCAAGAAGCTGTACGACCTCGCCGATCAGCCCGTGCTGAATGGGCTGGAAGAGATCAGCCACTTCAAGATCATCGGCGACTGGGAGAAGACCACGCAGACTGGCGACCGCGCCGAGTTGGCCGAGCTGCCCGAGTCCAGCCCATTGTGGAGCAAGCTGGATGCCCGCACCGATCGCTGCATCGGTTCCGAGTGCCAGCAGTTCGACCGCTGCTTCATTACCGAGATGCGGCGCCGCGCGGCGGAGAGCGACATCATCATCGTCAACCATCACTTGTTTTGCGCCGACCTGGCCATCAAGGCCGGAGCCGGCTTCGCCGCCGATGCAGGAGTACTGCCCGAGGCGGGCATTGTGATCTTCGACGAAGCGCACGAGTTGGAGGACGTCGCCACCGCCTACTTCGGTATCTCCGTATCCAACCTTCGGTTTGAAGAGCTGCTGCGCGACATCGATCAGACGCTGCGCCGGGCCAATGTGCTGGCAGTCGATGTGCTGGGAGCCTGCAGCCGCGTCCGCGAACGCTCGCAGTTTTTCTTTGCCCTGATTCCGCCGGGCGAGGGCCGCTTCGCCTTTGAGAACCGGGCTGAATTTCTGGAAGAAAACGGCGACGAGTATCTCGGGCTACAGAACACGCTGATGCATCTCTACACCGAGTTACAAGCGATTCCCAACAAGCCGGAGGAAGTCCACAACTTGTCGCGCCGGGTCGAAGAGCTGCGGGTGCAACTGGGCTTCATCCTCGAATCGAACCAGCGCAACACGGTGTTCTGGATTGAGCGCCGTGGCGAGCGGCGCGGCTTCCGTGGCGGAGGGCAACAGAACGTCTTCCTGCAAGCGACGCCGATTACCGTCTCCGACATCCTGCGTACCACGCTTTTCGAAAACCTCAGCTCAGCGGTGCTGACCTCGGCTACGCTGGCGGTCGGTGGAGCATTCGACTACATTCGCGGCCGGCTTGGGGTTGAGCACGCGCGTGAGCTGATCGTGCCCTCTCATTTTGACTACCCCAGCCAGGCGCTGTTGTACGTTCCACCTGACCTGCCCGATCCGCGCGAGCCGCTCTTTGTCGAAGCTGCCGCGCAACGCGTTCGTCGGCTACTTGAGATCACCCGCGGCCGCGCCTTCTGCCTCTTCACCAGTTATGCGCTGATGAACCAGCTCTACGAGCGGTTGCTGGGCGAGATCGAATTTCCCGTCTTGCTGCAAGGCAGCGCACCCAAGAACGCGTTGCTGGAAGAGTTCCGCAGGACCCCGAACTGCGTGCTGTTTGCGACGTCCTCCTTCTGGCAAGGGGTTGACGTGCAGGGTGAGCAATTGAGCTGCGTCATCATCGACCGGCTGCCCTTCGCCGTGCCCAACGATCCGGTGGTCGCCGCGCGCATCAAGGCCATCGACGAAGGCGGCGGCAACGCATTCTTCGAATATCAAGTTCCCAGCGCTGTGATTGCGTTGAAGCAAGGCTTTGGAAGACTGATCCGCTCTTTGCACGACCGCGGCCTATTGTGCCTGCTCGACAATCGCATCCTGAAGAAACAGTACGGGCGCATCTTCCTCGACAGCTTGCCAAGGTATTCACGGACGACGGACATGGGCAAGGTAGAGAAATTCTTTGGGCTGGGCCAGGCGGACGATGAGGCTAACCCCGCTCGAAGAACTTCTTAATCTCCGGCCAGTACTTCTGCACCACGAATTCCGTCCTCAGGTGCCCTCCACGAGCCAGCAGCTTCAGCCTCACGCCCGTTTTGCTCGCAAACTTGTCCACCGATTGCCAGGGCACGCTGGGATCATCTTGGGCGTGGAACATCATGATCTTCGCTGCATCGATCTCGCTGACGTGATGAATGGGATTGAAGAATGTCCCGCTATAAAGCTTCTTCCAGTTCTTTTCGCTGAGCCGATAGCCGTTACCGAACGCTTCGCGAATGTAGGCAGCATAGCTCGTATTGGAAGTCTCTGCCTTTAGCGCGCTCCGCAGGATCGACCAATCCACCACCGGACAATTCGCGATGACTCGCTTCACCTGCCGGTCGAGCGAGCACAGGATCGCAGCCGCTCCCCCAAAGCTGCCCCCGAGTACGAAGATCTCATCGGACCTTACGTCGAAGGTCTCACCGAATGCTGCCTCTCGGATCGGCCGCTTCAGCCCGTTGATTACATCGAGAATGTCTTCATGCGGAGAGCGTTCGAGAAATTCGCCCCCACTCTCCCACGCGCCGCGATAGCGCGGATAAAACACCCAATACCCCTTCTGCGCGAGCCACTCCGCCAGCGGCTTCTTGCGCGGGATGCCGGGCATGCCGTCGCAAAGAATGATCACCCTCTGCCGCTTGCGCAGGCGAGTGGGAGGAAGAAACTCAGTGACGATGTCCTTGGCAAAGCGGGTGCGAAACATGCCGCGATAATAAACGGCCTACGCTCTCCTTGGCCCGCTCAACACTCGAGCCGGCAGGAAGATGATTGCCTTGATCAGCTCCAGCACGCCTCCCACGGCAAATCCGAGAATTCGAAACGGCAGCAGCAACAGCCACACGATGGGGTACAGGAAGAGAAACAGGAGTGCGACTGGCCAGCAGATGACCAGCAGAATACACCACAGAAGAAATGCGAACATGGCTCGACCCTTCCTGTCTGATGATACGAGGAATCGAGCCTTGACGTTCCGGAAACGCGATTGCTAGTAGAGTCGGAAGTTCACTTCGACATTGATCTGCACTGCGACCGGCCTGCCGTCCTTCATGGCGGGTTGAAACTTCCAGTTGCGAACCGCGTCGATGGCCTTCTGATCCAGCCCCATGCCGAGGGGGCGGGACACCTTGATGTCGTGCGGTTTGCCGTCAGGCCCCACGATCAGCCACAGAACAACTGTTCCCTGATACTTGGCCTTACGGGCTTCCTCCGAGTACTCAGGATCAGGAGTTTCAAGGGCGCGTGGCGCTGAGACTCCTCCGCCCACACGGAAGACGCCGCCACCGATTCCGCCGCCGCGGCCAGGACCGACGCCCGGCCCGGTACCGGAGCCAACGCCGCCACCCGAGCCCGAACCGATTCCGCTGCCGCTACCCGTGCCGTTGGAAGGTGGCCCTAGTACAGGCGAGGTTGGGTTTCCCAGGTTGGGCATGCTCGAGCTGAGCTTGATCTCCGGAGGCACCACCACCGTGGGCTCGACCGGCAGCTTAGGGTTGTCGTTACGAATCACGATTGCCGGAGGCGTGATCTGCTCCATCGACTGCTTGGGCAGTTTTCCTTTGGGGGCCTGCAGTTTGTCGCGGTCACCACCGCCGCCGCCACCGCCCATGGTCTGTTTCTTTTTCGGCGTGATCGGCAACGGCATGTCATCAGGAGCGATCAGTTCGACTGTCTGCTGGGGCACCATTTTTTTCACCGCCCGCGCGCCCAGAATCGACAGGCCGACCAGCCCCGCCACCAGCAAAACATGCACTATCAGTGAAGCGCTGGCGCTCTCTTTCTTGTAGTTATATTCCCCCCAAATGTCCCGCACCGGAACCGGCCGCGAGGTCAGCCGTAGGGGCGGAAGCTTTTCCGGGAAGAAGACGGCCCGCACATTGTCCTGCAACGAGTTCCACAAGGACTCATTCGCCGTAGTGCGCGGAAGCAAATTCAGCTCTTCCTCCGGCTCCGGCTTCACCGGTTGACCTGTCCTTTCTTCCTGCTGCTCGAAAGCGGGAATCTGAGTCTGATTAGCCATAAACTCGTTTTCTTTCCTCAAGAACCGGATCGGCTGCGTTACCTCAATCGCCCTGCACGCACCACACCAAGCTGTTCTCTCTTAGAACCCGTTGGCCCCGCGAAGGTTCCGCGTATCCGCGTCTCGCCCTGCCGAATCTTTGACGCCGGATTCTCCACGCCAGATACAAAAATGCCCAAGCGCTTCGCCCGCAAGTGTTAAGGATTCGACGAAGACCTCGCACAAACGCTAGCTCTCAGATTGGATGATGGCGTCCGCGTCACTGCCACCCTATAATTAATGAAAATGCGCCAGCTTTGATTCTACTGATTCTTGTAGGGACGTGGAGAAACCGGGAGTGCCGCTAGACCTGAAAGCAACACTGAATCTGCCCAAAACTGCCTTTCCCATGAAGGCAAACCTGCCGCAAAACGAGCCCAAACTGCTCGCCAGATGGGAGGATTCGCGGATTTACGAGCGTATCCGCGAAGTACACAAGGGGCAGCCGATTTACGTCCTGCACGACGGACCTCCGTACTCCAACGGTCCCATTCATCTGGGCACCGCCCTCAACAAGATCCTCAAGGATTTCATCGTCAAGTCGCGCACTATGAGTGGCTTCGACGCGCCCTATGTGCCGGGATGGGACTGCCACGGCCTTCCCATCGAGATCAAGGTCGACAACGACCTGGGCCGCAAGAAGCTGGAGATGGATCCGCTGGAGGTGCGCGAGGCCTGCCGCGCTTATGCCCAGAAGTATCTCGATCTCCAGCGGTCACAATTTAAACGCCTGGCGGTGTTCGGCCGCTGGGATGCCCCCTACGCCACCATGGACCCTGATTATGAGAGCTATGTGCTCGAGACCCTGTACAGCTTTTACGAGCAGGGCCTGGTTTACAAGGGGCTGAAGTCGGTTTACTGGTGCGTGCACGACAAAACCGCGCTGGCCGAGGCGGAAGTCGAGTACGAGATGCACACCAGTCCCAGCGTCTGGGGGCGCTATGCGATGACCAGCGACCCGGGCAACATCGACCCGTCGCTGGCAGGCAAAAAGAACGTCGCCACCATCATCTGGACCACCACCCCATGGACGCTTCCTGCGTCGATGGCCGTGACCTTTGCCGCCGATCATCCCTACGTTGCGCTCGACACCGGCGACTGGATCTACATCGTCGCCAAAGAGCTTGCGCAACAGACCATCGAGAAGTGCAAGCTCGCCGGCGTCAGCCAGATCGCGACCTTCCCCGGTGCGAAGTTGGAGCGTGCCACCTTTGCGCATCCCTTCCTCGACCGCACCGTGCTCGGCGTGCTCGGGGACTACGTCACCATGGACACCGGAACCGGCGCGGTGCACACGGCTCCCGCACACGGCGCCGACGACTTCATGACCGGCGTAAAGTACGGACTCGATCTGCATTGCAACGTCGATGAAGCCGGCATCCTGCGTAATGGTCTGCCGGAATACGACGGCCTCCAGATCTTCAAAGCCAACCAGCCCATTGTCGAGCTGCTCAAGAGTCGCGGCGTGCTGCTGGGCTTCGAGAAGATCGAGCACTCCTATCCCCATTGCTGGCGCTGCCACAACCCGGTCATCTTCCGCGCCACCGAGCAGTGGTTCATTGCCATGGAAGGCAAGATTTCCGGTGGCACGCTGCGCAGCCGCGCGCTGGAAGAAATAAAAAAGGTCAAATGGGACCCGGCGTGGGGCGAAGAGCGCATCTACAACATGGTTGCCACTCGTCCCGACTGGTGCATCTCGCGGCAACGCATCTGGGGCGTGCCCATTGCCGTCTTCCAGTGCGAACGCTGCAATGAGTTCCTGAATGACAAGACAGTCAACCGCGCGGTCGTCGAACTGATCCGGCGCGAGGGTACGAACGCCTGGTATCGACGTTCGGCCGAAGACATTCTGCCCGCTGGCACGACGTGTGCGAAGTGCGGCTCCGGGAAGTTCCGCAAAGAGATGGACATCCTTGACGTCTGGTTCGAGTCGGGGTGCAGTCAGGCGGCGGTTCTGGGCCACGAGCCTGCACTCCCCTGGCCCGCCGACTATTACCTCGAAGGCGGCGACCAGCATCGTGGATGGTTCCACTCTTCCCTGCTCTGCGCCGTCGGCACCAGGGGTGCATCACCCTATCGCGGCTGCGGCACCGAGGGATGGGTGCTTGATGATCGGGGACGCGCCCAGTCGAAGTCGCTGGGCAATGTAGTAGACCCGGTCGACATCGCCAACAAGCTTGGGGCGGAGATCGTTCGCCTCTGGGTAGGCTCCGTCGATTTCCGCGAAGACGTGGTGGCGTCGGACGAGCTGATGCAGCGCATCGCCGAGAGCTATCGCAAAATTCGCAATACCTTTCGCTACATTCTGGGTAATTTGGAAGACTTCGATCCACAGCGCGACAGCGTCGAGTTTGGCCACATGAATCCGCTCGACCAGTTCTTCCTGCTGCGTGCCTCCGAACTCACCGCGGACGTGCGCGGCCATTACGACACATTTACCTTCCAGCGCGTCTATCAGCGGCTGAAGGACTTCTGCATCGTCGATCTAAGCGCAATCTACTTCGACATCTTGAAAGACCGTCTGTACACTGCGGCTCCGAAATCGCAGGCGCGCCGCTCAGCACAGACCGCGCTGTATCGACTGGGAGGCGCCTTGGCCCGGCTGTTGGCTCCGATCATGACGTTCACCTCGGAAGAGGTCTGGGACTTCATGCCGCAGATCCCGGACCGTCAATCCAGCGTCCATCTCACCGAGTTTCCCGAGCCGCGCGAGTTGACGGGAGAAGTGCCGTCGAACTTCGAGGTCGCGAAGCTTGCGTCCGATTGGGACATGCTTTTGAGCGTCCGCAGTGAAGCCCTCAAGGCGCTGGAAGCTGCGCGCGCGGAAAAGCTGATCGGCGGCGGCCTGGAGGCGCAGGTACACATCTCGGCCCCGGAGAACCTGTTTCCGGTCCTTGATCGCTATCGCGGCGATTTGCGCTATATCTTTATCGTGTCCGACGTGGTGCTGGAGAAGGCGCCTGCGGTAAACGGCGACACTGGGTTGAGAATCACCGTCGCCAGGGCTCCGGGCGAGAAGTGCGAGCGCTGCTGGAACTACTCAACCCACGTCGGCGAAGATAAAGAGTATCCGTCCATTTGTGAACGCTGCAGCGCCGTACTGCGGGAGATAGGATGAGAACAGCCGCTGGCTCTTGGCCTTTCGCTCTTCGCCTTGGGTTCTGCATGGCGGCATCGCAGATTGCTATTGTTGAGAAGTTTGCGTGGCGTAGGACGAGCCAAAAGCTAAGAGCTAAAAGCCAACAGCGGCCTCTATGCTTCTTTCTCTCGCTACTGGGCGTCTAAATACCGGGACGTTTGCGGATGCGACATGAGCCACACTTTAAGGTCTTCGACTTCAGCATGAACGAGATGGCCAACCGGAACTACAGTTTGCGCAAATATTTTTTCCTAATCGCTGCCCTGGTGGTCTTGCTTGATCGCGTCAGTAAGTGGGCGGTTTCCGCCAGCCTGCCGTTACACAACTCGCTTACCGTGATTCCCGGCTTCTTTCGCATCACCCATGTCGAGAACACGGGAGCTGCCTTCGGCCTCTTTGCCGACTCCACCGTGCATTGGAAGGTAGCGGCCCTGGTTACGTTCTCGCTAATCGCGCTCATCATCGTGGCCATTCTGCTGTGGAAGAACAGCCATTCCGTCAGCACCATGACCGTCGGGCTCTCACTCATCCTGGGCGGTGCGCTCGGCAACCTTTGGGACCGCGTAGTTGCCGGCCATGTCGTCGACTTCCTCGACTTCCACATTGGGACATACTACTGGCCTGCATTCAACGTAGCCGACAGCGCGATTGTGGTCGGGGCCTTCCTCCTGGTCGCCGAGATTCTCTTCACCAAGCCCAGCGGCGAAGCCGTGAAGAGCAGTTCGTAGAAAAGCCACTATTCGCTTTTGGCTATTTATGGCAGTTTCACAGTTAATGTCCGCCTCTCGCCTTGAAAGGGCCGGCTTCTGCCGTGCCGTATGTGGCATCAAGGCAGACGGGCTTTCGCCACCTGAGGAACTCGGTCTTCTCCTTGTATGAAAATGCTCCAGCTTTTGGCTTTCCGCCACGGCACGAACCGAGAGACTGAGTCCTACTCCTAAGGAAGGTCTGATTAACTCCGTGCTTTGAAGGGGACGGCCTTCAGGCCGTCCGTAAATGCCTCGAATAAAGCTGGGCTTTAAGCCCCTGAGGGTCTTCGATGATCGGACTTAATCAGACTTTTCCTAATCGTTCTCTATTGAGCCAGCATTTCGTCCACCGCTGCGCTGACGTGAATCTGCGTGGTATCGAACATCGGCAGCCCCGCGGATGAGGTCCCCCGCAGGATCAGCGGCAATTCGGTCCCCGCCAGAACCACTCCTTCCACCCCATCGCGTTCTTTCAAAGCGGCGATGACCCCATGCAGGAAATCGCGGGTTTCAGGCAGGAATTTTCCCAGCAGCAATTCATTGATGTATTTGTCGTGGATGCCGACCTGCTCTTCATCAGAAGGCGTGATCAGCGTAATGCCCTGCTTCTCGAAAACATCCTGGTAGAAGCGGCCGCCCATGGTAAACCGTGTACCGAGCAGTCCAACTCTTTTCAACCCCGCCCGTTGTACCGCCTCGCAAGCGGCTTCCACGATGCTGATGAGCGGAAGCGGAGAAGCGCTGCGGACCGACTCGTAAACCATGTGCGGGCTGTTGGCCGAAATCAAAGCGTAGTCCGCCCCTGCGCTCGCCAGTTGTCGAATTCCGCCGACGAGGTACTCCACCAGTTGCTCGTGCTGATTGTTATTCAGCATCCGCAGCCCCTTATCGACGTCCAGGCTGACGATGACGATCGGCGGATAACCACCACCGGGCCTCCTTTCGCGGTAAAGAGCGATGATCGAACGGTAGTAATCGATGGTGGATTCCGGGCCCAGCCCGCCGACGATTCCGAGAGTTTTCAGCATCGCTCGCTCCTATACCTCTTCGCGAACGACAAGTTTAAATCGCCAAACGACAAGGGGCTGGGCAAGATTTACAATGTCACCAGGAAAGTTCAATGCCCACATTCGAACCGGAAGATTTCCTGGCCGCACTGCATCGACTGTACGAGCAGCAGTTAAAACACGATGAGCAGATCGCCCACAACTCCCGGCAGATTGCGCAGCTCATAGAACAGGGCAAGCAAACTGAGGAGCGTCTGTCCAAGCTCGTCACGATCGCAGGCGACCTCACCGCAATCGTGCGCTCACACGAAACAGCGGCTCGAAGGGCTTGAGGGCCCCGCCTAATCGGCCATCGTTGTTTCTGATAACTGGCCACCGGCCACTGACAACTTCTTCACGGCGTCCCGTACACCAGCTTATAGACCTCAACGTTGCGCACGATGGCCTGCACGTACTCACGGGTTTCGGTGAACGGAATCGACTCCACAAACTCGTCGATATCGCGATAGCTGCCGCTGTTGCGCCATTCCTCAACCCGGTTGTCGCCTGCATTGTAGGCAGCCAGCGCGTACTCCACCTGTCCGTTGAAGTGGTCGACCATCTTGCGGAAGTAGCGCGTACCTAACTCAATGTTGACATCCGGCTTGAACAGCGAGTCGGTGGTGTAGCCTTTCAAGCCGAGCTGCCTGGCTTCGCCTTTGCCCGTACTGGGCAGCAATTGCATCAGTCCCAGCGCGTTGGAATGCGAGACAGCACTGGGGTTGAATTCCGATTCCTGGCGGATGAGCGCCGAAACCAGATAGGGATCAAGGCCGTTCTCTTCAGCATTGCGGCGTAGCGAGTCCCAGTACGGCCGGGGAAACAACCCTTCCCAATATTCCATGGGAAGTTGATTGATCTCCATGGCAAAGTAGCCGGAGACACAGTGCTTCAACGCCTGCAGCGCGCGGAAGTATTCGCCCGCAGAAGTGTACATGCGAGCCACTTCCACCATCTCCCAGGAGGGGACATCGCTTCCCCCGTCCTCTAGCTCGCGGACCGCCAGATCGAGCGCACCGGCATTCTCCAGCAGCTTGGCGCGGCTGTAGTGCAGGTCGTCAGCCGGGGGAGTGGTACGCAGCGCGTCGCCGTCATAGCGCTTGGCAGAGGAAATCTGCTGCAAGGCGGCAACACTCGCCGGAGTCGCGTGAGGCATCAGCGCCAGCCGCTTCCGCGCCAGCACCCCATAGTAATAGTTGCGATAGCGCTCCGAAAGCTTCGCGTAGTACGCGCGTGCCAGCGCCGTATCGTGCTCGTCCTCCGCTACCCGCGCCCGCCAGTACATGGCGTTGGGGACCTCGGCGCTCGACGGGTACAACTCTACCTCGCGCGCGAAGGCCTTCTTCGCCTCGTCGGTACGCCCCTGGCGATAGGTCAGCCAGGCATACTTCCAATATGCGTAAGAAGCTTTCACTCCCTGTGGGAATCTCTCTTGCACTTCCCGGTAGTAGCTGATTGCCTGGTCGTAGTCCTTGCGCAGCAGGTACATGTTGCCGGTGGACATCAACGCCGACTCCAGCCACTGCGAGTGCGGCGTGTTGGTGCGCATGTAGGTCAGGATCTCCTGGATCTTAGCGTCGTCCTGAGCGCTGCGCGCTAGCTCCATGCGCTCGTACCACTTCTCCGCCGAGGCCTCGCTGCCATCATCCGGAATGCGATCCAGCACCGAAGCCGCTGCGCGACTCTGCCCCGTCTTGATCAGCGAGTTGGCGTAATCAATCAGAACGTCCGAGCGCATGCTCGCCGGAGCCATATCGAGCATGGCCTCGTACTCGCCTACGGCTTCCGAGTAGTGGCGCCCCTTGTAAAGCTGTTCAGCTCGCCTCTGGTGGTCGGCGAAGCTCGGCGGAGCCAGGAACTCAGCCTCGGGAATCTTCTTCAGCTCTTCGGCGGAATTGTCTGCGAACGAACTGGTCGCATAGTCGTAGTAAATGTGACGAAAAAGCTCGGCGCCGGTGCGACCTTGCCCACTGGCGACATAGGCCTTGGCGAGATAAAAGTCGGCGCCCACGCCGGAGCCACGGTAGCCCTGCAGCAGGTGCACTGCCTCAGCCGGACGGTTGTCGGCCAGCAACGCTTTGGCGTAAGCGATCATCGCATCATGTGCATAGATCGAGTCCGGATAGCGCGCCCCGAAGTCGCGTAGATAGGTGAAAGCCCCCTCGGGATTGTTGCTCAGGACATAGGAATTGCCGATGAAGAACGCGGTGTAGTCGCCCAGTTCGCCCATCTTCGGCGCTGCCTTCTGCAGCGCGCTGATGGCGGCTGGATACTGCGCGTCCAGATAGTGTGCGTAGCCAATCGCGAACCAGGCCAGTGCCCCTGACTCCGTACCCGCATGAGCGTTGGCGTAGTTCTCCACCCCGGCGTAGGCGGCAGGCGTCCGGAACTGAACCAGTTGACGAGCCATTGGCCGCAGGTCGCTGGAGGCCACAAATGTGCGCTGCAACTGTCGCGCCCGAGCCGTGGACGCCTTCGCACGCGACTTATGACCCTTGTGACTCTTGGACGCTGTCGTTTTCTTCTTGCTTTTCGAGGATGTGGTGGTCGACTTCTTCTTGCTGGACGATTGGCTGGAGTGCGAACTGGAGGACTCCGTCGTGCTCGCCAGCCCGGGCAAACCTGTCACCTGGACCAGCAAACACACCGTTAGAAGTCGTACGAGGAGGCGGCTGAAAGAACTCACTGAACTCAGTTTAGCGCGATTCCTCCCATGCGCAATCGGGCGCTTGCATTTACCTGTAAGATTCGCCCGGCACCATCCAAATTCAGGCAAAGAACCTATTTCTTTAAGACGGGCATCGGGCCCACTTTGGCGACGCTCCGCTTGGGGGGAAACCGCAATTCAGGACCGGCTCTCATCACCAAAAATCGGCCCCCTGTCACAAAACACTCATTTCTGCGGCTACAATGGCAGCAGAAAATTCTCGAGGCTGTTAAAATCCTGAATCTGCATACAAATGGGAACCATCCAACCCAAATTAGAGGGGCAGACTAGCGACGAGAGTACGCTGGTTCATGCCGCGAAGGCTGGCGACATCAGCGCCTTTGAGGAGCTGGTGCGACGCTACGACAGAAATGTCTTCCGCATTGCGCAGCACATTACGCAGAATCGGGAAGACGCAGAAGACGTAGTGCAGGATGCCTTTTTAAAGGCGTACCAGAACCTGGCTAACTTCCAGGAGCAGTCGAAGTTTTATACCTGGCTGGTCCGGATTGCGGTGAACGAAGCGCTCATGCGTCTGCGCCGCCGTCGTCCAGAGCGGATGGTTTCACTCGACGAGGACATTAAGACCGAAGAAGACTCCATGCCCCGCGAGGTTGCGGACTGGTCTCCCAACCCGGAACAACTGTATGGCCAAGGTGAGCTGAAAGAAATCCTGAGCAAAACCATTCAGGGATTGCCGCCCAGTTTTCGGACGGTGTTTGTTCTGCGCGACGTTGAAGGTCTCTCCACCGAGGAGACCGCTGACGCCTTGGATCTAAGTATTCCGGCTGTCAAGTCGCGCCTGCTACGCGCCCGGTTACAGCTGCGAGAGAGATTGAGCAAGTACTTCAAAAACCGAGTTGGTGGAGATGGCAAACCGTGACCTGCTCTGAATTTCTTAAAGAGCTAACCGATTACCTGGACGACTCCATGGACGCCCAGACCAAGGCCGAGTTGGAAGATCATCTTCAGTGGTGCCACAACTGCTACGTCATCTGCAACACCACCAAGATGACAATTGAGATCTATCGCGACTCCTCCCTCTATGAACTGCCCGATGACCTTCGCGGCCGCCTCCGCTCGGCCATCCTGACCAAGTGCAAAGAGGAGAAAGGCCACTCGGACCCCCACTAGCGCCACGCCGCCCAGACCAAACGCCTCATCTTGGCGGGCTCGTGCATGGATGGTGCGGTGAAGTGATACGCTTCCTCTATGGCTGACGACCAGGGCGATCGCAAGAGCTTGCAAACCACGGCCATCGCTTGGGCGCGCTACTCCGAACTCGCCTTCATCATCCCCGCGGCGGTTGTCCTTGGCTTGCTGCTCGGCAAACTCGGCGACTACTTCTTCCATACTCACTGGCTCACCCTCACCGGCATCCTGATCGGCGCTGTCGCCGGATTCATTCAGTTGATTCGCACGGTGCTGCGGCAAACGAGGTAGACCTCTTTAAGAATTGCTGTATCCGGCCGGGTACTAGGTGGAGCCGAGCTTTAGTAGAGCCTGTTACGAAACTGGTGCCGTCCGCTGAAGCGGACTCGGGATTTCCCACTTACGCCCTCCCAGCAATAAATTGCTGGGCTTCGATATGCGGTCCCTGCGGGACGGGGTGTGGTTTGTCCCACCGGCGTCGCTCAATCACGCGTTTCGTAACAGCCTCTAAAGCTCGGCGTTCCGGGGCTTTCTCAAGAGCCTCAGCCAGCTTCAGCCGGCGACACAAAAACGCACTGACGACACACCGACACTTAAACCGCTTTAGGGAAGTTCCGGGTTTTGAAGGGACGGCCTTCAGGCCTTCCGTATGTGCCTCGAATAAAGCTGGGCTTTAGCGGCACGAGTAAGGTCGGTTGTGTCAACCCTGATTACACAACCGTCGCGTGTTGGTCGCGTCAGAATTGATGCGCTGCTCATGTATGCTTGAAGCTTGTTAATGCGAGCGCATCGTTCGAGCAAATCCAGCCCGTCCATTCTGAAGAAACTCGCCTTCTCCATACTGCTGCTCCTCCTGCTCTCCACCCCTGCGTGGGAACAGAATCCGCAATCACCGCCTCCCGCCAGTGTTCCACCTTCGTCATCGCAACCTGCTGCACCGCCGCAAACGCCAGTTCCCGGCGTCGGCATCTCGGTCGAAGGACAACAACCATCAACCTCCAGCTCTGGCCCCTCGCAGCAGCAACCCCAGCCGGAAGCGCCGTCCAAGCCCATCACCAAACAGCAGGCGAAAGAGCTTTTCCGCTCCGTCGATGAGATCCTTCACTTCGCCAGCAACGACACCGGCCTGCCCATCAAGCATTCGGTAAAGCGCAAGCTCATCACCGGCCAGGAGGTTGAGGACTACGTCGAGAAGCGAATGCGGGACGACAAGGACACCCAGCGGCTGGAGCAGTCGGAGGCGATCCTGGTGAAGTTTGGTCTGCTGCCACCGCACTTCGATCTGAAAGGCGAATACCTGAAACTGCTGCGCGAGCAGGTGGCCGCCTACTACGATCCCAGAACCAAGACCGTGAACCTGCTCGACTGGGTCCCGCCTGAGCAGCAAAAGCCAGTACTCGCGCACGAACTGACCCACGCCCTGCAGGACCAGAAGGTCGGCCTGGAAAAGTGGGAACTGGCTGGCGCAAAGGATGACCGTTCTCTTCCCGACAATCAGGAAGAAGTTGCCGAGGAGGCACAGGCGGCGCGCGAGGCCGTTCTCGAGGGCCAGGCCATGATCGTCTTCCTTGACTATTCGCTTGCACCGCTGGGAGTAAATGTCCTCAAGGCGCCCGACGTTGTCGATGCCATGCGCTCGGAGATGGGCCAGAGCGAGGATTCGCCGCTCTTCGCTGCCGCGCCGATGTACCTGCGCGAGTCGCTCTTGATGCCCTATACCTTTGGCATCGATTTTGAGCGCTACGTGCTCGAGCACGGAGGCAAAGACGCGGCGTTTGAAGGTGTCCTCGACCACCCGCCCATTGACACGCGGCAGATCATGGAGCCGGAGACGTACCTGGCTCATGATGTCGTTGAGCCGCTCAAGGTTCCTGATCTCGACAAGTTAATTGGGTCAAAGTATGAGCGCTACGACTTCGGCAGCATGGGCGAGTTCGATGTCTATCTGCTCATGAAACAATACGCGCCCAACGAAGAGCCGAAGAATATCTACACTCATTGGCGCGGCGGGTACTATCTCGCGGCGCACGCCAAGAACGCTCCTAAGGATCAGGTCTCGCTGCTGTATCTGTCTCGGTGGGATTCACGGGAGGCGGCGCAAGCCTTCGCCAAAATCTATGAAGCCTATACTCCCAAGCGGTATCCGCAGTGGCCGAAAGACCTGACTCCGCACCTCCAGGAATCCGACATAGCGTCTGGCGTTTCTCAATGGTGGGAAGGTTCGGAAACGGATCGTGTTCTCGTCAATCAGTCTGGCAAAGATTTGTTGATCCTGGAAGGTTTTGACCCTGCTACGTCTCAACGCCTGCTGGCCGCGTTATTAACGGCGAGTTCACCCCAAGGCGCAAGCCAACCTGCTCCCGCGTCTCAGCCACAAAACTAGGCTTCTCTAGAAGTAGCTGTACCCAGTCAGTTGGGTAGAGCCGAGATCCAGTCGGGCAGTTGGGTAGAGCCTAGCTTTAGAGGATGTTACGAAACTCGTGATTGAGCGACGCCGGTGGGACAAACCACACCCCCGTCCCGCAGGGACAGCATATCTAAGCCCAGCAATTTATTGCTGGGAGGGCGTTCGTGGGAAATCCCGAGTCCGCTTCAGCGGACGGCACCAGTTTCGTAACAGGCTCTTTAGCTCGGCGTTCCAGCGCTCTATTAAGATCCTAAGCCGGCTTCAGCCGGCGACACACCAAGACTGAAACCGCCCTAGCGCCTCCCAACAACTCCCCTGACTGTTGTCCGCCTCAGGCTGCCGACGTCTCGACTACCGCTGCGTCTTCTTTCCCTTCCCGTTCGGAAGCGGCCGGCTTCCTCCCCAGAATCTCTGCCTCCGCCTGAAGCCAATCTTCCTGGTCATGGCCGTCTTGCCTGCCTCGCTCCTCATAGATGTGGTAGGCGCGCAGGCGTATGTACTCTTCGGTCAGCTCGAGTGATCCCTGATCGAGGCTCAGCCGCCGGAAACTAAATGGCACGTTGTTCATGGTGGGCCTCCGGAGGAAACATCCCTGGAGACAAGCCAGGGTACTGACACGAGTCCAAAACAGACTTTGCGGCAGCGCCGATGACTTGGCTCCGTCAATCAAATGCTAGTCGGGTGATGCAAGCGGTTCAAGCGTATATGGGACGAGAGAAACCTCTAAGGCCCAAAATGGGAAACCGAGGAAGCCCCCAGACGCCGGCGGGAATGGCTCCATTCTTTGCCGTAAAGCGCTGCCTGGGCTTTGGCAACTATCAGTACTTAGGACCAAAGACCCAGATGATGCCGGCCCGAGCATAGCTCTAGCCCGACACAGATCATAAGGCACAGGCGTCTTGCACGCCATTGCTGTCGTCACGTCGCGTATCACTCAATCCGCGCCACCTTTCCCTTTCGGGATTATGAGCGAGATCGCGTGGTTTCAACAGTTATCACTGACATCGGGCTTTTCTGCCGCGTAGAGTGCTGGACCTGAAGAGCGAGCCGCCCGATAGTCGTGATACGAGTCACGTCCCGAAGTGATCGCTTTCCTAGTCAAAGCACTACCCCCTGCCTACCATGGACCACGTCCCAGATTGAGCGTGTATCCGCTCACGTGTAAGCGCACGCTTAGTGTCGGCAAAGATTCGGCAAAGATAAGGAGGACTGCTTATGTACGGATCGGTTTCTGTATACCGCCTCAGCATTCTCATCGCCGCCTGTGCTGTAGTGCTATGCTGCTCGCAACTTCTCGCCCAAGGTCCCGCACTGAACGGCGTGCAACAAGTTGGTAAATCTATCTTTCTGGATCAGACACTTTCGATCCGGCAAAACCAGGCGTGCGCCGCTTGTCATGCCGCCGAATCCGGGTGGACGGGACCGCTCAGTATGATCAATGCTCATGGCGCCGTCTATGAGGGTTCGATTCCCGGCCGCTTTGGCAACCGCAAGCCACCTTCAGCCGCATACGCAACGCCGAGCCCGATTCTATCTGTGGATCGTAAAGGGACTTGGAGTGGCGGCAATTTCTGGGACGGCCGCGCTACCGGCGAGAAATTGGGAAACCCCTCTGCCGATCAGGCCCAAGGCCCCTTCCTGAATCCGGCTGAGCAGGCTCTGCCTGACTCCGCCTGCGTTGTCTACCGGGTTTGCACCGGGGCGTATTCGGAGTTGTTCCAATCGGTGATGGGCGCCAAAGCCTGTGCCATTTCCTGGCCTGACAATGTCGAGTCAGTGTGTAAGACCGAAGGGATGCAAGTAGACCTGAGCCCCTCTGATCGGGCTACATCGAACCTCACGTATGACAAGATTGCGCTGGCCATTGCGGCCTTTGAAAACTCGCCCGAGGTCAATGCGTTCACCGCGAAGTTTGACCTGTCCCGCAAGGGGAAGGCGCAACTCACCGCTCAGGAACGAAAAGGGTTTGCGCTCTTTCAGGGCAAGGGGAAATGCAACAATTGCCACATCACCACCGGACAACAGCCGCTGTTCACGGACTACACCTACGACAATCTTGGCGTTCCCAAGAACCCCGAGAATCCGGTCTATAACCAGGACCCGGATTTCATCGACAAAGGACTGGGAGCATTCCTGAAGAGTATCGGCCAGCCGCCGGAAGTCTATCAGCCCAACCTCGGAAAAGAGAAAGTGCCGACGTTGCGGAATGTTGACAAGAGGCCGAATCCCGGTTTCGTGAAGGCTTATGGCCACAATGGATATTTCAAGTCTCTGGCCGAGATCGTGCACTTCTATAACACACGCGACGTGCTGCCCACTTGTCCGCCGGGCTCTCCTGGCGAGGGAATAGACTGCTGGCCGCCACCAGAATATCCGTTCAACGTGAATCACGATGAACTGGGAAATCTTGGACTCACTTCAGACGAAGAGGCAGCGATCGTCGCGTTTCTGAGAACACTCAGCGACGGCGACGCTGCGAAATAACCCCTTTGATTATGGCAATGGCCGCTCGCAAGAGCGGCCCGCTTTTCCCAGAAGTGCTTATCCAAGCACCTTGGTATCAATCTTCCGGGAAAGGTGGTACTGGTGGCTAGCCGCTTTCCTGCTATGGCAGCCGGGCAAGGTCGAATCGTTCGGTGAGGCTGCTGACTGGGGTTGCAGATACGACTCGGGCATTGTTGCTAACATCGCCATCTCGTAAGTAACCTGTTTCCGCTCGCGGCCCGCATGCGCTGCGCTGCAGCGATTTGCGCCCTTCACGCCGGAAACCTTACACTAACCAAAGCCGCTTCCCTGCCCAGATTGCTTCAGGAGGCTCGTCTGAGCTTTTCTCTCCGGACTTTGATTGCAGCGCTGATATTGGCAGCGCTGCCCTGTGCTGCACAGGGTCCAACCAAAGCCTCGCTGGACGTCAGTGAGACCCTGTTCAGCATCGTCTCCGCCATCAACGTGTGCGGTTACGATCAGGAACTGTCGTCTTCGTCTCCCATTCGTCTGCAAGTGCGCGCCGACCTGGTCAAAGCAAGCGAGTCGCCCCAGGCCGCAGCGGCGGCCCAGGAGATGTGCAAGTTCTATCGCGAGCACCGCCAGAATGACGCCTCGCATGACCTTGCCCACTACGTCTCTCTGGCGCTGAACGTCGGCGGCCCGCCGGACTTCGCTCCCAAATGGGAGGAAGCGGACATGCCGGACGACGCGAGCTACGTGCTGGGCTTTCTTCCTCTGCTGAAGAACTACGCCGCCGCCGCCAAGCTGCACTCGATCTGGCTGAAGCACCAGGCGGAGTACGACGCTCTGATCGAGAAATATCACGACCCTGTCGCCAACATGATCACCGCGACCGACGTCTACCTCCGCATGCCGCTGGCCACGGATCCGGGGCGCAGCTACACCATTTACCTGGAGCCCATGGCCGCGCCAGGACAGATCAACTCGCGCGACTATCGTGACGAGTTTTACTACATGGTGATTTCGCCGGTCGGCGACGACATTCACATCCAGCAGCTCCGCCACGCTTACCTGCATTTCGTGCTCGATCCCTTGATCGCCCGGCGCGCCACAACTCTAGAGCGGCTCAAACCCATCCTACTTTCGGTGCAGCAGGCGCCCATGGCGGAGCCATACCACGAAGATATCGGCCTCTTGCTCATCGAAAGCCTCATTCGAGCCATTGAAGCGCGCGTACCCCTCGATCCTAGGCTGTCCGAACCGGACCGCCTGGCCATGGTGAAGCGGGATGAGGCCGAAGGCTTCGTCCTGACCGGCTACTTCTACAATCAACTGCGCGCCTTCGAGAAGCAGGAAGCCGGCATGAAGAACGCCTTTCCTGACTGGCTGCACGGCATCGATGTGGCCGAGGTACGCAAGCACGCCTCCGGCACACAGTTCGCCTCCTCCGCCCAGCCGGAGCTGTTGCAAAAGCCTGCCGCGGTCTCCAGGCTGAATCAGGCAGAGCGCGAACTGGCTAGCGGCAATCCCGCCGGCGCAGCGCAGCTCGCTAACCAGGCGCTGGCAGCCAACCAGGATGCGGCGAGGGCCTACTTCGTGCTGGCGCGGGTAGCTGTGCTCGGCGGCAAGATGCAGGATGCGCGTGACAACTTCGCCAAGGCTCTGCAGTCGGCCAAGGACCCGCGCATTGCCGCCTGGTGCCACATCTACCTGGGGCGAATCCTCGACTTGCAGGATGATCGCGAGGATGCGCTGGTGCAGTACAAAGCAGCCCTCGACACCGGCGACATGTCACCCGACACCAAGGCCGCGGCCGAGCGAGGACTCAAAGCTCCGTATGAACCCCCGGCAGCGAAGCAGCAACCGCAATAATATTTAGGAGCAGGCGAGAGATGCGATTCATGAAACTTCACTCGGCACTAGGCTTGGCGCTACTGGCAGCCGGCACGGCCATCGCACAGACCGGTAGCGCGCAGCCCGCAACCCCGGCGCAGAGCACTCCGGCTCCGGCCCAGGCAACGCCTCAGCCCGCCAACCCACAGTCTTCCACTGCTCCCGCGACCTCTCCGGCGACGACCGCTCCTGCAACTCCCGCCGCTTCGGCTACTTCCAAAGCTCCTCAGGCCAAAACCAAAGAGGAGTTCGACGCCTATAAGGCGGGATCGGCGCTGACCGATCCGGACCAGGTACTGGCAGCCGCCGACCAGTTCGCGCAGAAGTACCCCGGCAGCGAACTCAAAGAGTTGCTCTACATTCAAGCCATGAACGGCTTTTCCCGGACGGGCAATGCTGAAATGGAAATTGAAGCAGGACGTAAGGCAATCGCCATCGACCCGCACGACCCCAACCCTCTGATTCACGTTGCATCCGCGATGGTCGAGGTCACGCATGACAACGATCTCGACAAGGACCAGCGATATGCCGAAGCAGCCAAAGACGCGCAAGCGGCGATCGACAACATCAATACCGGTCTGCACATCCCGCCCAACGTTACCGAGGCCCAGGTAGAGGCGGTGAAAAACAGCATCCTGACGCTCGCCTACGAGACCCTGGGCGTCATCGACATGCAGAAGCAAAGTTTCGCCGAGGCCGAAGCCAAGTTTCAGAAGGCGGTGGACCTCTCAAAGGCGCAGCCGATCGCGCGCATCTACTTGCGGCTTTCGGTGGCCCAGGACAACGAAAAGAAGTACGCCGAAGCTCTGGTAAACGCTAACAAGGCGCTGGAATATTCCCAGCAGGGCACGGTCGAGCAATCCCTGGCCAAGCAACAGCAGTCGCGTTTGCAGAAGCTGGTAGGAATAGAGACCGAGCCTGCCGCGACGGAGCCGCAGGCGACGACTCAGACAACGACTCCGACTACGGCAGCTCCAGCTACGGCGGCTCCGGCAACCACCGCGCCGGCAAGCAATTCTCAGCCGGCTCAACCGCCGCAACCGCATTGAGCAACCTTGAGCCAGCAGATCGAATGCCGACGACCATGAATTCGCATTCCGCAGACTTATCCAACCTGGAACAAGCACTGGGACACTGCTTCGCTCGGCGCGAGCTGTTGCAGCAGGCGCTCACCCATTCCTCGTATGCGCGCGAAGCCGAATCGCAGCTTTCCCCCGACGCCGCGACAGCGGCCGGCGCCATCCCCGGCGACAATGAACAGCTCGAGTTCCTCGGCGACGCCGTGCTCTCCTTCGTTGTCAGCCAGGAACTGTTTCGCCGCTTCCCAGAATATGGCGAAGGCGAACTGTCCAAGCTCCGCGCTCACATCGTCAGCGCCCGCGAGTTGATTCGTCCCGCGCGGCAACTCGAAATTGGTTCCTATCTGCACTTCGGTAAAGGCGAAGAAAAGAGTGGTGGGCGCGGCAAGAGCGCTCTGCTGGTGAATGCGCTGGAAGCCGTCATCGCCGCCCTGTATCTCGACGCCGGCATCGCACCCGCGCAACGCTTCATCGTGCAGAGCATCCTTGAGCCGGAACTCGCCAACCTGGCCCGGGTCGGCCAGGACCATCTTCCGATCATGGACTACAAATCGGCCCTCCAGGAGGCGGCCCATGCCGCCCGCCGCCCGCCGCCGCGATACGTCGTGGTGGCTGAGCAAGGCCCCGAGCATCGCAAGCTTTTCACCGTTGAAGTCCACATTGCAGGCACGAGCGACGCTGAGGACGCGTTCGTCTGCCGCGCGGAAGGTGATTCCAAAAAACGCGCCGAGCAAAAGGCCGCCCAGCAGGCCTTCGAACGCCTACAATCGAAAGACAGAGGTTCGGCAGCAGAGGTCAGTCGTTCCGGCGCTGAATCGTCCAGGCAGGCATGAGCGAAGTCCGCACCGCACCCGAGTTGTCCACCATCGAGCAGCCGTCTCCGCCGGTTTCGCCGCCCATAGTCCGGCTGCATGTCCAGCAGGTCAACACCTTGCAGTCGCTGGCCATCACCATCGTGATCGCCGTTTTTGTCGTCACCTTCATCGTGCAGGCATTCCAGATCCCCTCCGAATCCATGGAGCGCACCCTGCTCGTAGGCGACTATCTTCTGGTGGACAAGGCGCACTACGGGCATTCCAGTTTTTGGGGATGGCTGCTTCCCTATCGTGCAGTGCGCCATCAGGACATCGTCGTCTTTCGCTATCCGGTAAATCCGCAGCAGCATTTCGTAAAACGTGTGGTCGGAGTCCCCGGCGACCACATACGACTCATCAACAAGCACGTCTATGTGAATGGTGAGCCGCTACCGGATTCTTACGCCGAGTTTAACTGGTCGCAACACGACAAATTCCGCGACAATTTTCCCAACAACGGCGATTTCGCTGGCCGCACCACCGCAAAGTGGTCCGCACAAGGGAAAAAACTGGTGGAAGACGACCAGCTCATCGTGCCCCAGGGCTATTACTTTGTGATGGGCGATAACCGTGACGACAGTTACGACTCACGCTACTGGGGATTGGTGCCGGCGGAGAGCATTGTCGGCCGCCCCCTGATCATTTACTGGTCAATGCCCCGCAGCCAGCCAACGCTGGATGGGCCCGCGCCGTCTGATAGACTTTCGACTTTGGCCTACAGCCTGGTTCAATCGTTCAAGGGTTTACGCTGGAACCGGATGTTCCGCGTCCCCAACTGACGCACCGACAAGGACAACAGAAGCTACGATGGCAAGAACAACGACCCCTGCCGCCAAGAAACCCTCCACTCAACCTCGGGCGGCGGACCAACCGGCCAAGCCCCAGAAGCAAAAGGAAACGACTCCCGAATTTATCGCTTCCATTGCTGTTGTCCTCGTCACCGGACTTTTCATCATCACCTTCATTCTTCAGGCCTTCGAGATCCCCTCCAGCTCGATGGAGGACACCCTGCTCATCGGCGATCACGTCTTCGTCAACCGTATCGTCTTCGCGCCCCTCACCCGATGGATGGGTTCCCTGCTGAAGTATCGCGACCCGCACCACGGCGACGTCATTGTTTTTCTCTCCCCTGCCGAGCCAGGCCTGTACGTCGTCAAGCGCGTGATTGGCACTCCCGGCGACCATATCCACCTTAAGGATGGAGTGGTCTATCGCAATGGCGAGAAGCTGGACGAGCCCTACGTCATCCGCCAGGGAGACTTCAACGCTTATCGCGATGACTTTCCCAGTATTCCTCCCGGCCCGTACGATCAGTTGAGTCCGGAGTGGCGTCTGACTTTGGCAGACCACCTACAGAATGGCGATCTGGTCGTGCCCCCCGACAGCATCTTCGCCATGGGTGACAATCGCGATGTCAGCCTCGACAGCCGGTTTTGGGGATTCGTCCCCCGTGAAAACGTGATCGGCACGCCTATGTTCATCTACTGGTCATTCGAAACCCCGCGCGGCGAGTACCTGCGGACCTCGATGGCCGACCGCATAGGATTCATGTTCCGCATCATCATCCACTTCTTCGACCAGACCCGCTGGTCCCGCATGTTCCACGTGGTGCACTAAGTGACCACGACCAGTGTCTCTAGACCGCCCGTTGGACCCACCCGTCGGCGGGGCAGAAAGGTCTTGTGGACAATCGTGATCATCGTGTTGCTGGCCGCCTTCGTTCCTCCCTGGATCAACGTCAGCCGCTACCGGCTGCGCGTGGTACAGGCCATCAGCCGTGCCCTGGGCCGCAACGTCACCGCCTCCGAAATCTCTTTGCGCCTGCTGCCTCGGCCAGGCCTGGTGTTGTCGAACTTCGTCGTCGCAGACGATCCCCAATACAGTGCAGAACCCATGCTGCGCGCCGACGATGTTGCCGCCTACATCCGGCTTTCTTCGCTGTGGCGCGGCAGGCTCGAGATCGGCACGCTCTCGCTCGACAATCCCAGCCTCAACCTGGTGCGGCGCGCCGACGGCCACTGGAACCTCGAGGAACTCATCCAGCGCACCTCACAAGTCTCTTCTGCCCCGACCACGGCACGCCGGCCCGAAGCGCGCCCGCGATTCCCTTACATCGAAGCGAGCGGCGGCCGCATCAATTTCAAGTTTGGTCAGGTAAAGAAAGCCTTCTCCTTCACTGATGCCGACTTCGCCTTCTGGCGCGAGTCCGAAACCGATTGGGGCGTCCGCCTGCTAGCCAAGCCCATGCGCACCGACCTGGCATTGAGCGATACCGGCCTGCTCCGCGTGGAAGGCCGTTTCCAGCGCGCCGACCTGGTCCGCAATACCCCCATGGTGCTCAGGGCCGACTTCAGCAAGGGCCAGCTCGGGCAGCTCACCAAGCTCATCTACGGACGCGATCGCGGCTGGCGTGGCGGGACCAGCGTAGCCGCACGTCTGACCGGCACTCCCGCCTCTCTCAGCGTCGTTCTCGATGCCAACATCGATGACTTTCGCCGCTACGATATTGCCCTTGGCGAGTCTCTCCATCTGCGCGCTCATTGCACTGGCACCTACTCCACCCTCGGCGACTCACTGGGCGACGTGGTCTGCGAATCTCCCATCAAACCGGGCACCCTGCGCATCAGCGGCAATGCCACCGATTGGGGCTGGAATTCCTATCAGATCGCAATCACCGCCCAGCAGGTTCCGATGGATCGCGTCGTTGCCTTCGCCCGCCACGTCAAAAAGGACCTGCCAGTCGATCTCAACGCCGGCGGAACCGCCGACGCCGCATTCGAGGTTCGCAAGGCGCCCAACCGGCCGGAGCGATGGTCGGGAGGAGGGCGCACCAGTCTACTGGCGCTCCGCTCCGGCGTCCTGGGAAAGGACTTGCAGATCGGTGAGATTGATTTTGCCGTGCCCGGCAGTGCGGCTGCGCAATCGTCCTCCCCCGCCCGGCGCCGCAAGCTCTCGCCACAAGCTCCGGCTGCTGCCGGCTTTGCTTTGGCGGTGAACCCGTTCCCCCTGCCGATAGGAGCGGCTTCACCCGCGGTCGTCAGCGGCTTCTTTGATGAGCAAAACTATCGCGCCACCGTGACTGGCGGAGCCGAGCTGACCCGCCTGGGGCAGGTCGCGCGTGCGCTGGGCATCGCTACACCCGCGATTGGCTTGGCGGGCAAAGCTGATGTCCAACTTGCATTGTCCGGCTCGTGGGCTGGATTCTCGGCCCCTGTCACTGCGGGCAAGATGCAACTGCACGATGCCACGGCCGAGCTGCCAGGTGTAAACGAGCCGCTGCAGATCGAATCGGCCAAGGCGACGGTCACCAATAGCGTAGTTAACGTTGGCGCGTTTTCGGGTGGCTTCTCCGCTGGGCCCGCTCTCGAAGGCAGCGCCGGCTTCCCACTCCACTGCACCAGCCCGGCAACCTGCATCATCCACTTCGACCTGCACACCAACGAGCTTTCTCTCGCGCGCGTGAACCAGCTATTGAATCCGGCTGCCCGCTCGCAGCCCTGGTACCACCTGCTCTCTATCGGGCAGCAGGGTCAGGACGCACTGCTGAAGCTGCAAGCCGACGGCAAGTTCGAGGTCACCCACTTCCAGCTTGGGCGGCTGCCCGCCGACAACCTTCGCGGCCAGGTGCAAATGAACCGCGGCAAGGTTCAGCTCGACATACTGCGCTCCGACCTGCTGGGCGGACACCACGCTGGCCGCTGGACGGCCGACTTTACCCAGTCACCTCCCAGATTCGAAGGCGGCGGAAGTTTGCAGAAGGTCTCCATGGACCAACTCTCCGCCTTGATGCACGAGAACTGGGCAAGCGGCCAGGCGCTTGGCAAATATGCCGTCGTGATCCAGGGGACCGACATCGCCAGTCTGCGTGACTCGGCCACCGGCTCCATCGACTTTACCTGGAGTGGCGGCTCGCTTCGCACCCTTGCCCTCGATGGACATTCGCCTCCTCTGACCTTCTCTACCCTGGCGGGCATCGTCCAGATCGGACACGGCAAACTCTCGTTCGACAATTGCCAACTCAAAACCAGCGGCGCAGTCTACGACGTGAAGGGTACCGCCTCCTACGACCGCAGCCTCAACTTTCGCCTGCAACGCGCCGGAGGCACCTCGTACGTCGTAGCCGGGTCACTCGACAAGCCAACGGTGGAAGCAGTTCCCGCATCTTCTGCCCAGGCACAGTTGCAATGAAGCTTCTCTCAGCCGGCATTCTGCTTATGTTCGTTGCGGCGTTGTTTTCCACCGCGCAGGACCAACGCCAACAGAGTGCTGCTTACCGCAGCATGGAAGAGAAGATTGCCCATCTCAAGAAAAATGCCGCGCTGGAGCCGCCCGATCCCAAGCCCACCGAGATCACCCAGGACGAAGCCAACGCCTACTTCGCCGAGGGCGGCGTGAAGATGCCCAAGGGAGTGAGCGGGCTTAAGCTGACAGCGCAGCCGGGCACACTCGACGGCCATGCCAAGATCGACTTCGACGCCATCACCGAAAAAGCGCGCTCCAGGAATCCGCTGCTGGCCGTCTTCACCGGCGTTCATGATGCCCATGTCGTGGCGCAAGCCGGCGGATCGCACGCCACCGGAACCATCACCGTGCAAAAGGTGGAGCTCGACGGAATCGAACTCCCCCAGACGTTGCTCGAGTTCTTCGTCGACCGCTACCTCAAGGCCAAGTACCCCAATGTGGGACTCACCACCACCTTCAAGCTCCCCCTGCGCATCGACTCGGCAGCAGTGGAGAATGGAAAAGTCGCGCTGGTGCAGAAATAAGATCTGCTTCCTGCCTGCCTGTCTGTGCCGTCGGTGAGTAGGAACGTGCCGAACAATTCCAGCCCAGCGCGGAACCGCCGGGAAAGGCGAATCTTTGTCTTTGAGCTGAGCCCCTTCAGGGGCGAAACGAATTGCAATGCCGGCGCTAGGAACACCCTCGTTCACTACTTCGCGTGGCGGCGCCGACCTTTTCGACCCGAACTATAACGCTCTTTCTAAGCCCCACGGGCGTGCCATGACAGCCTAGGCCCAGGCAAGCCTACCACTCGCTTGAGAGTTTCCATGACTGAAATCCGGCTGCATCGCGATAAGCCGAGCTGCGTAGCAGCTTGGCCCTTAACGTCCTAAGCCCGAAGGGCGTGCCATGACAGCCCAGCATGAAGCGAAGCGTAATGCTGGGAATCGCGCACCTATTAATTCCGAGTCCCCCGGGGATGACACACCTGTCGTTCGCTGATGATAGCGCCGCTTCACGCCACCGATGGACGACATTACCGCGCACGGCTTATACTCCACCCGCTATGCGCTATCGGTTCCTCGTAGCGACCGCAATGGCTGCGGCGCTCTTCGTCGGTTCAAGAAGACCTTGGGGAAGGCCTGATTAAGTCCGGGTTTTGAAGGGGACGGCCTTCAGGCCGTCCGTAAGTGCCTGGAATAAAGCTGGGCTTTAGCCCCTGAGGGTCTTCGATGATCGCACTTCATCAGACCTTCCTTAGCACTTGCGCGCAAGAGACGAGCGCAGTCGAACAACCGCGGTTTTCCCAAGACCAGTCCCGCTGAGCGGGACGACTCAGTGTGGCCCAGCGTGCAATGCTGGGTATCGGTTGGTAGGGCGCCGGGCCCCTGCCGGGGGCCCCAACCAGCGCCAAGGGAAGAAGAGCCGGCGCACATAAGAATGGCGCCCTTTCGGACGCCGTTCTCACTCCTCGTTATTTCGAGCCAGACTAATCTCCCGTCGCGACCAACGCCTCCTGCGCCATTTCCGGCTTCACAATCGGCTGGATGCGCGCCGAGCGCAGCTTGGGCAGCTTCACGTCCCAAATTAGTCCAACCAACGAAAACGCCTTGATCGCATACCAGTTCAAATCGAACTCATACCACGCCAAGCCATGCCGCGCCGACTGCGGATGCGCATGATGATTGTTGTGCCAGCCCTCGCCAAAGCTGAGGTAGGCCACCCACCATAGATTGCGCGAGTCGTCATCGGTGGCAAAGCGCTTGGAACCCCACATGTGCGTCGCCGAATTCACAAACCACGTGCTGTGCAGCAGGAACACCGTCCGGAAGAAGATGCCCCACATCAGCACTGACCATCCCCCGATCGCCAGCAGGCCCACGCCGAGCACAATCATCGGCACATAGTGATACTTGCTGATCCACAGGTGAAATTTGTCTTTGCGCAGATCGGGAACGTACGGCAGCAGGGCTTCATTATTGTTGTGCAGGCTCTCGCCGCTCATGATCCATCCCATGTGCGCCCAGAAGCCGCCATCGCGCGGTGAATGCGGATCGCCCGGCTTGTCGGTGACCTGATGATGCAGGCGATGCACCGCCACCCAGAAGATCGGCCCGCCCTCCAGCGCCAGACACGCGCACACCGTCAGGAAATATTCGAACCACTTCGGACACTTGAAGCCGCGGTGCGTGAGCAGACGGTGATAACCCAGCCCGATGCCCAGGCTGCCCGCCACCCAATATAAGAAGAGTCCTACGAAGAACGCCTTCCAGCTAAACATGAAGAGGGCGGCCAGGGCGCCGACGTGGAACAGCGCCATAAATATGACGGTAGACGTATTCAGCTTTCCGTTGCGAACCATGTTTTCCTTGATTTTGCGGTCTTGCTCGCGAGCGCTGCTTACCGCCTCGAGCTACTTCCAGACTAACAACCCAAACGGATCGGCAGTGTAATACTTTTGTCATCGCCACTTATCATCCTAGAACTTTTTGCCGTAACGTTATTCGCGATCAATCTGGTTGTCACTTTCATGCAAGACCCTGCGGCGCAAAAGCCGATGCCTGTTCAGGTGTAGTGCGCAGATGACTGAGGGAAGCACGTGAACCGTGACTTCACATGCGGGCTCGATGCTGGATTTTGGAAACATCGTTCCAGGTGCTTACCCACCTGGTCGTCACCAGTACAAAGTGCCTTTCTGTTTATCACGGAACCTCAACGTAAGACAGGAGGAAATGTCTTCGGAATCTGCGATCATGACGGGATCTTCCGGGCTGTGGGGCTGGTCCTTGGCAAGCTCGCCATTCTGGTCGTTGCGGTTGGAGTCGCCCAGGAACTCGATCTTGTAGACGTAGACGAAGCACCGGGCGGCATCGGGGAATCCAGAGACTGGCTTGAGCGCAACTGGCGCGGTTTGTCATTAGGCCCGCACTGAGGCAGGCGGGACTGGCGTGGCACGGTTGGCACGCACTTCGCCGCGGGCTGGCTACGAACCTGTATCGGCTCGGCGTACCGGACCAAACGATCCAGGCCATTCTCCGGCACGCGAACCTCTCAATAACCATGAACGCTTACGGGAAGACGGTTCCAGCGGATGCTACGGCTGCAATGAAGGCTTTTGAGGATTTATGCAACCAACATGCAACCGGGGCGGAAGAGGCCAAGTCGGCCGTAATGTGAGGTAACTTGCAAGTTGCTGAAAATATTGGCGGAAGCGTGTGCGAGTCGAACGCACCATCGACGTCGAAGACGCCGATCGCCGGTTTTGAAGACCGGGAGAGTCACCGGACCCCCTTCGCTTCCGCAAACCTCAGGCCAAGGTTCTTACTTAGGCTGCGGCACGACGCGCAGGTACGGCCTGAGGGTCTTCCAGCCCCCCGGATATGCCTTCTTCGCGTCTTCGTCGGAAACGGCGGGCGAGATGATCACGTCGTCTCCCTGCTTCCAGTTCACCGGCGTTGCCACCTTGTGTTTTTCCGTCAGTTGCATGGAGTCGATCACGCGCAGGATCTCGTCGAAATTGCGCCCGGTGCTCATAGGATAGACGAGGATGAGTCTGATCTTCTTGTCCGGCCCGATGACGAACACGTTACGCACCGTCATGTTGTCGGCAGCAGTGCGGCCGTCGCAGCCCCCTTCCAGGTCTGCCGGCAGCATTCCATAGAGCTTAGCGACCTTGAGATCGGTGTCGCCGATCATGGGATAGTTCGGCTCGTGGCCCTGGGTCTCTCGGATGTCGTCCGACCAGCGCTTGTGGTTGTCAATCGGATCGACGCTGAGGCCAATCACCTTCACGTTACGCCGCTCGAAGTCCGGCTTTAGCTTCGCCATGTACCCCAACTCGGTGGTGCAGACTGGCGTGAAGTCTTTGGGATGAGAAAACAAAATACCCCATGAATCGCCGAGCCACTCGTGAAACCGGATCGGGCCTTGTGTGGTCTCGGCCTGGAAGTCAGGTGCCGTACTGCCAATCTGTAAAGACATTCATTTCCCTCCTGTATTGATATCCGCTGTCGATTCTATGCAGCCTCCGCTAATACAGCAACGCCGATTGGTCGGGCTTCGATGCCCACATACGTGTCGGCTGGGCCTCCACAAGGTGAACAAATCTGTGATCAATGGCAATCCATGTGGGCTGCATTTATCATCCTCGCCGGCACTCTGTTCATCTCATCTGCAGCCCCCATTAACCTCTTAGAGCCTGGAGCGTAAGCGACAATGCCTGCCCGCCAATTCCCTTTCGTGCAGCTCGACGTCTTCACTTCACTACCCCTGGAAGGCAACCAGTTGGCTGTTCTGATCGACGCTCGCGGCTTGAGCGACGGCGAACTACAACAGATTGCGAAAGAGATGAACCTTTCGGAGACGACATTCATCTTCCCCCGCGATCCCCTGACAGAGTCCCGAGACGGCGTCCGCGTGCGGATCTTCACCGTTCAGGAGGAACTCCCATTCGCCGGCCATCCAACGCTCGGCACTGCCTGGTACCTGAAACAGCAGCGCCCCGGCCAGTCCAAGATCGTTCTCGATCTGAACGTCGGTCGCGTACCCGTGCGATTCGAAACCCGAGACGGCAACCTCTTCGGAGAAATGCGCCAGACAGACCCGCAGTTCAGCACCTTACATGAGCACTCGGCCGTAGCGCGGGCACTCGGCCTGCGGGCCGACGACCTCGACCAGAATCTCCCAATTCAAACTGTCTCCACCGGCTTACCATTCACCATCGTCCCCTTCCGCGAGGTGTCCACTCTCAGCCGACTGCAGGTTAGCTGGCATCAGATCGCTTCCTACTTCGAGGCTCGAGATAATTCTGCCTTCTTTTACTTTGTGGCTCGCGATGGCGACAGGAAGCTCCGCGCCCGCATGATCTTCTACAACGGCGAAGACCCGGCCACGGGTTCGGCCGCCGGCTGCTGTGCGGCATGGGCTGTGAAGTATGGCGTACTTGCCTCGGGTGAGCAGGGCTTGATCGAGCAGGGACGCGAAGCGTTGCGCCCCAGTTCCATCTACGTTCGCGCATCCAAGATTGAAGACACGATCACGGACGTGCGTGTCGGCGGTCATGTGGTGCATATCATTGATGGCCGAGTTACCTTGTGAATTCTCTGCGGATATCTTGTGCATCGCTAAAGACCGCATAAACAGCGGCTCGCAACACTCTCGCGTCACGGCGAAACGACTCTACACGCACCACTCGTGCTGCACCGGCTTCGAGAAAATAGACCCGTAGAGTTTATGGCGACGGTACTTGTGCGCTGTAATGCTCGCGCGTAGTATCCCTCTACGCCACTCTGGTAACGAGTCCAGGAACTGCGACGCGCTGCCAGGTTCCTGACTCTCCCGGGAACGGGCAGTTCCAACACTACAGGTGCACGGGCCTACTCCGATGAAACCAAAGCGCACAATTCTCTGCGTCGATGATGACGAACGTTCTCTCTCCGTCCGCAAAGTGATGCTCGAGACGCGTGGCTATCGCGTAATGACCTGCCCTGATCCGGAGAAGGCACTGGAGATGGTGCGTGACGGAGGCATTGACCTGATCATCGCTGACCTGATGATGCCCAAGATGACCGGCGCAGAGTTCATCGCTCAGGCCAAGCAACTCCAACCCGAACTTCCCGCCATCCTATTGTCCGGTTCGGTAAGCCACTGCACGGAGCACATCCTCGCAGATGTATGGCTACCCAAGGGCAGCTTCGCTCCAGCCGAACTCCTCGAACGGGTGCGCATCGCGCTGATTCGGAAGCGCGGCCCTAAGCGCTCATCCTCGCCACAATCCACATCGAAGCGGATTGCTTCCTAGCCCTTGAACGGTGAAGCAACTCGGAAGAGGGCCACAGGCTCAATCGGTATCCTGGGCGGTGGGGGCCTTCCTTCAAGCTAACTGCCACTGGTTTCGGCCAGCCTGCTTTGCTTTGTAGAGTTGAGCATCCGCCTTGGCCAGAAGGCTTGCGGGGCTGTCGCCCACCGCGCAAACAGCGGCTCCGATGCTCAACCTCACACAAATCTGGCTCTCCCGATAGCTCGCCGCGCTTTGCTCCACGTGAGTTTTCGGCAGCGCTGCGTAATACAGAAGCTGGGACTATTTCTGCTTGGGCTGAGTTGCAAGGATGCGGCGTACCGAGGTACGACCGATGCTGAGTCGTCGGGAGATTTCAGACTTGCTGACACCGGAGCGGTGCAGTTTGTGGACTTGGTTGGCATGCAGGGCGGCCGTGATGGGGCGTCCCAGACGTCTGCCGTTGTGCCGGGCATGTGCGAGGCCGGCACGGACTCTTTCGCTTAGGATCTCCCGCTCGAACTCAGCGAAGACCGCCAGCAGCGCGGCCATCGCACGGCCGGCGGGTGTGGTCAGGTCCAACGCCTCGGTCAGCGACACGAAGCCGACGCCGAGATGCTCCAGTTCCTGCAGAGTCGCGAGCAGGTCCGTTACTGATCTTCCCCAGCGGTCCAGCCGCCACACCACAACAACGTCGATCTCTCTGCGCCGTGCCGCTTCCAGCAGTTCCTCCCGGCGTTGCCGTTGTGCTGCTCCGGAGCCGACTTCTTTCACCTGCAGGGCGATGGTCCAGCCGCGCCGGGCAGCATATTCGCGCATGGCGCGGTTTTGCATGGGCAGCGTCCGCTGATCCTGAGTGGAGACGCGGGCATAGAGGCCGACACGAACCATTTTGGCGGTCTTCTGCCCCTGGCCGAAAACCTTCCCGGATTTCCTGATACCGGACCCTTGTTTTACGGGCATTTCAAGAGGCTCCCCACGCATGGCCGCAGACTATCCTTTTCGGCCATCAGGGATTCATCATAACTCGGCAGTTCGCGCCAAGGTATCGCGATAGTTCCACGGCATCCACTCTGCCGGACGGGCGGCCAGTTCTCCGGCGTGGCGCTGAAGCTGGATCAGGTAGTCGAAGGAGTTGGCGCCACACAACTGGCAGGTGTGGATCAGGCTCATGAACAGATCCCCGACCTCGGCACCGTTCAGGGTGCGATAGTACAAGGCGTTCTTGCGATGAAGAACCGCTCGCTTCAAGGCCCTTTCTACTATGTTGTTATCCAGTGGGGCTCCGGCCTGGCGGAGGAACAACGTCAGAGGCAGCCAGTGCCGCAGCAGATAGCTGATCGCTTGGCCGAGCCCAGAGTTAGGCTCGGTTCGGCGTTCGGCCAACTGCAACTCGAGCCAGACATGCAGCCTGTCCATCACAGGTGCGCTGCGTTCCTGATGGAGCCGCAGCCGCTGGTCCGGCGTCAGCCCGAGATCCCGTGCTTCGGCATCGTAGCCGTACACCTGGCCAAGCATCTCCAGCACGTAGCGACATTCGGCGGGGAAGTTCTCCGCCACGTCGACGAACTGCCTGCGTCCATGCGCCAGACAGTTGGCCAGCAGGATCTCCGTGCCGGCAGCAAGCCGCGGCACATTGCGCGATAAGGCATCGCACATTTGAATCGGGCCAGGCCGTTCTGAGCTGCGCTGTTTCAGCACCTCGGCAAGGTTTTCGCCGGCATGTTTGGATCCGGTGAAGTACAACGCGATCTTCCGTCCCTCGCAAGTGGACACGATCCCGCTGGTAAACACACCGGTGCGCTCGTCCGATGGATCGCGCTCGAGGCGCAGCACGCGCATGCTGGTGTCGTCATTGTGGACCACCTCGCCTTGCGCCGCCTGGCGGATCAGTTCGTCACGCGCCGGCTTGATCGGCTGCGCGGCTTTCTCGACGATCTTCCACTGCGTAGCCGCCGGCAACGGAATGCCCAACTGCTTTTCCAGTTGCTCCAACCGGTTGAACGGCGTACCGCTGCCGTACTTGAGCTGAGCGATCATGGCCGCGGCCGATTCATCGTACTTATCCTCGCCCACGCCTTCGGGCGACTGCGCGGTGAACACCTGTCCACAGGCGCCGCAACGCAAACGCTCCAGAGAGTAGACCGTGACTGCAAGCGGAGCCTGGCCGGTGACGCGCACCAACAGCTTCGGCTCCTTCTGCGCATAGACGTTGCCTTGCCTGCACTCCGGACAGCGATCGCCGTGGGTCAACGTCTGGTGCTTGATCTCCACTCTTCGAGCGCCACGGAAGGCCGCGGCTCCGTTGCGGCCGTGTCCCGGTGGCGGAGGCGCATCTGGGTCCGGCTGCTTTCCACTGGCGCCTGCTTCATCTTCGGGCTTCTCCACTACCGAACTGGTTTTCTCCGTGTTGCGCGGCCGCACCAGCATCGCCGCCAGGGCATGCAGCGCCTCCCGCAGCTTGTGATGATCTTCTTCGCTCAGCGGTGCCTGACGTGCTCCATCCAGCACCCGGTCCAGTTCCTCCAGGTTCACCTCGATGCGGCGCCGGGGCTGCTTCACGCCGTGCCTCCCAGCAGTTCGCGGAACCGTCTGGTCAGCGGATAGCCGAGTACCTCTTTGATCGAACGGTTCGGCACATAGCTGTTGGATTGTTTGCCTCGTCCCGTCGTCCTGCCCATCAGCACCCAGTTGGCCGCGCGGTAACAGGTTCCGCGGAATCGCTCCGGATCGATGAACGTCTCCAGGAAGTAAATTGGATGACCATACATCTGTTCCCAGTCGTCGGAGATCCGCGCCGCCATCCGGCCCAGGATATGCGACGCCAGATGTTCGACTCTTACCCACGGCAGGATCAGGAACCGTGTGTTGTAAGCGATGAAACGGATGCGGCTGCGCCGCGCCGCGGCATCCCAGCCGATGTAGCGGTCGCGGCTGCCAAGATGACGCGGAGCAGATGACCAGGCCAGACATGCGATGGGACGGCCTTCGGCCCACACCAAAAACTTCAGGTGCTCCCCAACCGGTTGTTCATAGCCAAGGTAGTGATGCTCCTCCATCAGGCTGTTGAACAGCGGCTCCTGCGCGGTGCGCCGCACCTGCTCGAACTTGAGCGGCTGCAGTTTACGCAACGGATCTTCGAGGAGAGTCTTATCGATCAGCACAGGTTCCGGCCGGACTCTGTGTGCCAGCGGATTATGCCGAACATAACTGACCGGCGGCAACGCGATCTGGCCGGCCCGCTCAAGCATCAGTAGCAGGCCGCGGCACACCATGTCACGCAACGCGCCGTTGGCCTGCCGCCACTGCCAGGCTTCACATATCCGGGTCGACAGCTTGCGGCGGCTTTCGTTGGGGTACCGCTCGATCAGCGTGCGTATATATAGGATGTCTTCCTGATCGATCTCCCGGCCGCGATATCTGAGCTCTGCCATTGCCCAGCATTATGAAACAGCCTTTTTTGGAACGCAAGGGGAAAATGCAGCCCTACGCGACGGCGTTCACTCGTCGCCACATCGGCGCGGCGCGCACCCGCGATACATCCCCGGCTGCCATCAGCAACTGCGCCTCATAAGCCTCCAGCGCCTTGGCCGGTGAGTTCGATTCCGGCCACCACCGGAATCTGCCTTGCGACAGTCGCTTTTGCGCCAGCCAGTAACCCTGGCCATCGTAGCTGAGCAGGCGTATCGATGTTCCCCTGCGGCTTCTGAAAATAAAAACACAGCCAGTGATAGGATCCTCAGAAAGCTTCTCCTGGCAAACGCGAACAAGAGAGTCAATGCCCTTGCGTCCGTCAACGGCCTCGATCGCCACCAGGACGCGCATCTGCGCGGTGATATGAATCATCGCTCCGCTTCCCGCCACGCGCGAAGCAGGCTTGACCAATCGGGTGCTCCGGATCCCTTCCACTGAATGCGCATCTTGCCGCCACTCTGGGACTCGAACTCGATTACGCACTCCCCTCCGGCCGCCAAATGAGGCGCAATCCATTCCACGAATCCCGGCGATCGAGACGCTCTCTTTTCCGGGATCTCTGTAATGCCTGCAAGGCGGCGCTTCAGTCCCATATAGTCCAGGCGCAGCGGATGGGCCACCGCATTCAGACCATGCTGACGCGCCAGTTCCACCGCCGCCCGCCACAGCGCCTCCGGAATCCTGGCCCGATGCGCATGGGAACCGCGAAACTGCTCCAACTGACGTTGCAACTGCACGATGGACTCTGCAATAGGCTGGTTGCTCTTGTCGTTCAATCTCACCCGACCTCAACGGATATCTGAACGTAACAATGCAACATACCCGGCGTCACGCAGCACTGCCGAAAACACACGCTCCACGAGAACGCGGCAGCGCTCCAGAATCCCGGCCGCCGCTTTTCCGGTCGTTCTCGGCATCAGCAGAAGAAACTCATCCCCACCCCAGCGACCCAAAATGTCCGTCGACCGCAGGCAGTTCTGCAAGGTCCTGGTCACGGTACAAAGTACGGCGTCGCCCGCCTGATGACCGTACCTGTCGTTGACCAGCTTAAAGCGGTCCAGGTCGAGCAAACACACGGTTGATGGGTTGGAACCCGATTTGAGCTCTTCCACCAGACGTGCCATCTGCTCTTGCAGGTAGCGACGATTCGGTATGCCGGAGAGCGCGTCAACAAATGCCGCCTGCTCTAATTCCTGCATTCGGGCGTGCATGGCATCGGTGTTCGCTACTTCACGAAAACTCTCGATCGCCCCGGTGATGCGGCCGGTACGGTCGCGGATGGGCGACGTGCGAACCTGTACCGGAACTCGATAGCCGTTTTTATGGCCCAGGAAAACTCTCGCATCTCGAACTTGCCTATCTGAGATGGTCTCGAGTAGCGGACAGCCGTGCTTGCACAACTCGGTACCATTCTCATCCACATGTACAAGTATGTTGTCCGAGCAACAACGGCTCTCGACTTCGTCGCAGCCGAAGCCTGTCACCTTGGTTGCTCCCAAGTTCCACCTTTGGATGGTCCGGCTGCGGTCCATAAAATAGACGCCCTCGAATAACGAGTTCAAGAGGCGGTCAACCTCAAGTCGACTCATGCCGTCTTCAAATAGTTCTTCGGCATGAACAGCCTGGTTATCTGTCCCAATAGCTTCCGTCATGGCTTGGAATGTTGCCCCCGGAGGAGAGGGGCCGCTGCTACGTTCGCTCTGTGCCGTACTACTCACCAATTCGGCTCTCGGAGAGAACCGCCCTCGGCTTGAGTGAATTTGGGCGAATCGAGGGAAAAAAGATGCAATACCTACCAGCTAACCTTGCAGGAAGAGCTCTGCCACTCATGTTGCCATGAGTGGCAAGAACCGGGGAGAAGAGAGCTACATTGACTTTGCCTTGGCCGCCTTCTTACGCTCCGCCCAACGCTTCTTCATCATCTCGGAGATGCGCCTGCGGGCCGCCGGACTCATATGCCGGCGACGAACTCCAGCTTTAGCCTTTCCCGATCCAGCCGGACGGCCTGGGCCGCGCTTCCTTCCCGCGCCCAACCCTTGCAAAGCTTCTATCGCGGCGTCAAGCCTGGCGCGTTCCCGCTTCAAGTCTGCCAGTACATTTTGTATATCCATATATCACCCATCTTCTTAAATTTGGGGGAAAGACACTTCCATTTTTAACGGTAACAGATAAAGTCAACACAATCCAAGAGCTTTTTACAGGCCAGAGTTGGTTCCCAGAGGCATGCTTCAGCACAAAACCCTAAGTCAGATTTCGCAACTACTCGTCCTGTGCCAGAAACTCTTCTAAACTGACTACACATTCCAACCAGTATTAGTCGGAGGCGCCAATTGTCTGCACCCTCAAGCTATCACATGACTACCGAGGAGTTTCGGGAATACGGATATGCCTTGATCGATTGGATTGCTCGCTATTATGAGCGCCTGGAAAGCCTTCCCGTACTATCAAAAGCACGGCCTGGGGACGTTCGACGATCTCTGCCATCCGATCCGCCGCAGCATGGAGAGCCTTTTACCGAACTAATCTCCGACATCGACAAAATAGTTCTGCCCGGCATAACCCATTGGCAATCGCCTAATTTTTTTGCCTATTTCCCCGCCAACGCCTCGGGCCCAGCTATTTTGGGAGACTTGCTGTCCTCCGCACTGGGTGTTCAGGGGATGTTATGGGCGACCAGCCCGGCCTGTACCGAGCTGGAAACTCATGTTCTCGACTGGCTGGTTACGATGCTGGGGTTGCCCGAGAGCTTCCTTTCGTCTTCCACGGGTGGCGGTGTAATTCAAGATACGGCATCGAGTGCGACCTTGTGCGCCATGCTGGCGGCTCGCGAGCGATCTACCGGCTACTGGAGTAACCAGAAGGGTTGTGACGGAAAATTGGTAGCCTACACCTCAAGTCAGGCCCACTCGTCGGTCGAGAAGGCGGCGATGATCGCCGGCGTTGGTCGCGATCAATTAAGGTTAATTGCCGTTGATGAACGGTTTGCCATGCGCACTGATGCCTTGGCTCAAGCAATTCGTCAGGACAAGCAAGCCGGCCTGCAACCTTTCTTCGTCTGCGCCACCATAGGCACGACCTCCTCCCATGCCATGGACCCATTGCCGCAAATCGCCGCGCTGTGCCGGGAACACCGTCTGTGGTTTCACGTCGACGCTGCCATGGCTGGCACCGCAGCATTATGTCCGGAATTTCGTCACTTACAGGCAGGAGTCGAGCACGCGGATAGCTACTGCTTTAATCCCCACAAGTGGATGTTCACGAATTTCGATTGCGACTGCTTCTTCGTCGCCGACCGCGAAGCGCTCATCCGAAGCCTGAGCATTTTGCCGGAATATCTGCGAAACCAGGCCACCGAGTCGGGATCGGTCTTCGACTATCGCGACTGGCAAGTTCCCCTCGGAAGACGATTCCGGTCACTCAAGCTATGGTTCGTCATCCGTCATTACGGAGTTGAGGGGCTGCAGCACCACATTCGCCGCCATGTGCAGCTTGCCCAGCAATTCCTCGGTTGGGTGCAGCAGAACGGCCATTTCGAAGTGGTTGCACCCGTCCCTCTGAACCTGGTCTGTTTCCGTTACCGCGGCAGCGATGACCAGAATCAGCGCCTGATGAACAGACTGAACCAGAGCGGCGACCTGTATCTGACGCACACGCGTCTGGCAGACAGGTTTGTCCTCCGCTTCTGCGTGGGGCAAACCAACACCGAAGCACGCCACGTCGAGCGCGCATGGCAGCGCATACAGGAGGCTGCTATGTTGTAGCGGCCATCCGCCATCTTTAACTTTCACTTTTGCCGATTTCGGCTAAACTACCGGTCAAAGGAGTTGGACCGTGGATCCCAGGATTGTCGCTTTGACCGGCGTGTCCAAGGGCGAAAGTTATCGTTTGACCGGCGTCAAACTTACGCTCGGTCGCGACAACTCCAACAGCGTCCAGATCGGAGATGCCACCGTCTCCAAGAAGCACTGCGCCATCGAGGCAGCAGACGGAAGTTTCGAACTTGTCGATCTTGACAGTCATAACGGAACCTTCGTCAACGGTATTCCGGTAAAGCGGCGCTCGTTGGTACATGGCGACGTCATTCGGGTAGGTACCAGCGAGCTGCTCTTCCTGACGCGTGACGAGAGCCAGGATCGCGACGTCGAATTGCAGTACAGCGACGAGGGCACCTCGGAAACGCTCAAGACTGTGCAGCTCTCGTCTGGCCACCATGCCCCGTCGTCAAGCGACGTCGGACGGATGGCCCGCGATCTGAATGCGCTTTTCAAGATTGCCAACACCATCAACTCCATCCGTGATCCCGCACACTTGCAAACCAAGCTTCTGGAACTGATCTTCGAGGTTGTGCCCGCCGAAGTAGCGGCCATCCTACTCATGGGCCAGATGGACGAGGAGCCAACGACTGCGCACATCTATGAGCGCCGCCCGGGAGCCGGCTCGGCCCTGCGCATTCGTCGCGACGTAATTCAACGGGCACTCTGGGAGCGCGCTTCGATATTCACCGACTCCTCTCTGGACGTGACTTCGGCGGAAAACATCATGTGCGTTCCCCTCGTAGGAGTGCAGAGCACCATCGGGGTGATTTATTTGAGGTCGACCGGGCTCAAGTCAAGGTTTGCGGAAGAACACGTCCAGTTTCTAAACTCGGCGGCGGGAATTGCCGCCGTAACCCTGGAGAACGTCCTCAGCTTTGAGTCCCTGAAAGCAGAGAATCTCCGGCTTCGCAAAGTGCTCGACCCCTCCGACGCGATCATCGGAGAGAGCAAGGCCCTGCGTCGGCTCGCCGCTTTCATTGACAAAGTCGCCAAGGGCGACTCGACCGTCCTGATTCGCGGCGAAAGTGGTACCGGAAAGGAGCTGGTGGCCCGCGCCGTTCACGCTGGCAGTTCGCGTTCCGAGAAGCCGTTCGTAGCTATCAACTGTGCGGCCATCCCCGAGACCTTACTGGAGAGCGAACTTTTCGGCAATGAGAAAGGGGCGTTCACCGGCGCGGTTTTCAAGAAAGGCAAACTGGAGACAGCCGAAGACGGAACTATCTTTCTCGATGAGATTGGCGAACTGGCTCCTCTGCTTCAGGCCAAGCTGCTACGGGTCTTGCAGCAGAGAGAGTTTGACCGCCTTGGCGGTACCCGGCCGATAAAGCTCCAGGCCCGCATTATCGCTGCTACCAACAAGAATCTCGAGCAGGCGATCAAAGCCGGTGAGTTTCGCCAAGATCTGTATTTCCGGCTTAACGTGGTCTCCACCACTGTGCCGCCGTTGCGCGAGCATCGCGAAGATATTCCGCTGCTGGCCATTTACTTCGCAACCAAGTACGCCGAGAAGTGCGAGCGGCCTTTCAAGGGAATTTCTACTGAGGCGCGCAACATCCTCATGAGCTATGACTGGCCGGGCAATGTTCGCGAACTGGAGAATGCCATCGAACATGCCATTGTCATGGGAACGGTCGAGGAGATCCTGCCCGAGGACTTGCCGGAGGCCTTGCTGGAGAAACCGTCGGTTCAGGTTAGCTCAGGAAAGTACCATCACGAGATCAATGAGCTCAAGAAGCGTCTCATCATCGATGCCGTCACTCAGGCCCAGGGAAGCTACATTGACGCGGCCCGGCTCTTGGGCGTCCACCCCAACTATCTGCACCGCCTGATCCGCAATCTGGAGATCAAAGACATGCTGCGGGCGGTGGAGAACCCTTAACAACGGTCGCCGTTCGCCCCCACAGTCCGCCCTTCCAATCCTCGCGCCTGGCCGATAAATTTTGCTGAGCTCCCGCCGCTACTGCTGGTGGATGGCCGCCCACGCCCGCGTGTCCGCAAGATCGACGCGCATAGTGCATTCCTTTGGACCCCTATGCGCGAAGTAGATGCTGAACCTCTGCTCGGGTGCGGGTAGCTGTCCTGTTTCCATTGGTACCCGCACGATGTCTTTCGACTGATCATACGCGGCCTTGACATCGGTGTTCTTCGAAACAATCAGCGTCCATTCCTTATGGTTAGGAATCAGGTAAAGCGTGTATGCCCCGACTGCGAGATCCGCCCCGCCCACTACCAGTGGAGTGTTCGTGAACAGCGCCAGCGCCGTTTGCTCCGGAGCCCAGACCTTACCAAACGGCGCTTCGTGTCCCAGGTAGTTCTTCAGTTCTTTCTTTGCCAGCGTCAACTGTTGATATTTCACAGCAACCTGTTGTTGATCGTTAAAGTTGCATGTCGCCGTGGCCAGACCAGGATCGTCCGAAGCGGAACTTTGCCCAAACCCGAAGGAGGAAGCCAGGATGCAAGCGAGTGCAAGGATCGAGAGGCTACGCATTTACTGAAATCTCCCAAATAATAGATTTGTACAGATTGACTCTTACCATGGGACGTATCCGATGATAATTCGGGATGACCGCTCCCTTCCACCTGACGGCGCCGCAAACGGACCCTTTGATACCGTAAAGCTATGACAATTTTCGGCAATTTACAATGCTGAGTCATGAAACCTGTTTCGCTACTGATCGCCCTGTTCCTTGGAATCCCGGTTGTTGCGCAATCGGCCCCGCAGCCTACTGCCCCCAAGGTCACCTATCTTCGTTGTGGCTCGCTCTACGACGGCATGACTGATACCGCGCATAAGAATGTAACCGTGCGCATTTCGGGAGAAAAAATCGAGAACATCAGTGCCAGCGCGCCTCCCGCCGGTGCCGAAGTTATCGATTTGTCGCACGAGGTTTGCTTGCCCGGGCTGATCGACGCTCACACCCACGTATTGCTGCAGGGTGACATCACTGCCCAGGACTACGATGTGCAGCTGCTCAAACAGTCGACGGCGTACCGCACAATTCTCGCGACAGTTTCCGCCAGGCGGGCATTGGAATATGGCTTCACCGCCATTCGCGACCTGGAAACCGAGGGCGCCGGATATGCCGACGTGGATCTGCGCAAGGCCATCAACGCCGGTATCATTCCCGGGCCCCGCATGAAAGTCGCAGGGCGCGCGATGGACGTTACTGGCGCGTATCCCCTGCTGGGCTATTCCTGGGAATTGAAGATGCCGAAGGGCGTTCAGGAGGTCGACGGCGCTGATGGCGGACGCAAGGCCGTGCGCGAGCAGATCTCCAACGGCGTCGACTGGATCAAGGTCTATTCCGACCGCAGCTATTTCGTTCGGCCCGACGGAGTCCTGGACGATGTTCCCACTTTCACCCTCGACGAACTGCGCGCCATCGTTGACGAGGCCCATCGCGAGCGGCATAAGGTTGCGTCGCATGCTGCCGCGCTGAACGGTGTACACAATTCGGTCGAGGCAGGCGTGAACTCCATCGAGCATGGCATGTACATCTCGGACGCCGATCTCGCGACCATGGCGGCAAAGGGCATTTATTATGTCCCCACCCTGTTTGTCGGTGAATATGTCGCTGCGGGTCGTGCCGCTGAAGGTGCTAAGGTTTGGGTTGACATGATCAAGATCCACGAAGATACCTTTCGCCGCGCGATGAGAGCAGGCGTGAAGATCGCCTTCGGCACCGACGCCGGCGGCTTTGACTGGAAAATCGATCCCGCCAAAGAGTTTGCCGTCATGGTGAAATACGGCATGTCGCCCGCTCAGGCCCTCCATTCCGCCACCATGACCGCCGCTGAGTTGTTAGGTATGCAGGACCAGATCGGCTCCATCGAGCCCGGTAAGTTCGCCGACATTGTGGCCGTCCCCGGCGATCCATTGCAGGACATTCGGCAGTTGGAGAAAGTCGACTTTGTAATGAAGGATGGGGAGGTATACAAACAGCAGGCCGCGCCGTAAGACCTGAGGGTTGAGCTTCTTCGCTTCGCCTTACTGCCGCAGCCCGGTTCTTGCACGCGGAGTGACTCGGATCACAGACTTGCCGATCTCTGACTCACCACAATGTCTGTGACCGAATCTTTCGCCCACGGCAAAAGTTGAGGAATCATGAAATTCAAGCTAACGGCTCTTCTTGCAACACTTATTTTCACGCTGGCCTTGTCGGCGCAGACCGCATCACAGGGCACACAACCCGCGCCTGGTCAGAATAAGAATGCCTGCGCCTGTTGCAGCCAGGGCAACGCCCAAGCCGCGTCAGCCACCTGCTGCAATGGGAATTGCAAAGACCAAAAATGCCCCATGATGTCCGGCGGCGCTTCCGGCGCCAAGTGTCCGATGATGGCACAGAACCGGACCATACCGAACGGAAAGATGGGCTGCTCAGGGAATAAGTGCTCAATGCACGCCAAAGGCAATCACGGGAAAGGCTGTTGTTGCGGCAATGTGAGTGGAAATGCGACCAGCAGCATGTGAACGAGTTCCTGCTGACCGTCAACTGTGATCGGATAACCCGTTACCGGTTGCACCGTCAAAAGGAAAGCACGTCTCGATTTTGATCAAGTAACGATGGCCTTGCCCCGACAATCACGCTTACGCTTCGCCTTAGTGCTGGCGGTCTCGTTGGCAACCTGGTCTGACGCGGCGTTGGCGGCGTTTGTCTGTCCCCAGCTCTCCGGTTGCCCACACCAGGCAACAAACCAGACAGAAGCCAACGCAAGCAATCAGGCCATCCAGCATGCCGGGCATTCGAGCCCAGGCTTAATGCCGTGCTGCCCCGGGCACGGGCAGAGGGCCTGGCAGTGCGACATGGCGGTGCGGAATTGCTGTGTATGGAAACACAACGATCCTCCTCCCGCTGCCGTCCAGAATCCGTCGAGACATCTTGGGTCCTGCCACGTGGTTGCTCTGTTGTCAGCGGCGGCAACCGATCAAGCCTCCCTGGCCCTGGATCCCTGGACGCACAGCTCCGATTCAGCCCCTCCCTACGTCAAGCCCGTTAGTCAGAAAAAGACCGACCTCAGGATTTAGAGCCCTCGCTCGCCTTGTCTTGCGGCGGGTCGAACCGTCGCCCGAGCAAGTTCGCGGAAGTGTATCTCCGCCTAACCGTGAATCTTGAGGAAATGAAAATGAAGTCGAAGTTGCAAATCGCAATCTGCATGCTGGCCCTCTCGCTGACCGCGATGGCCCAAACCTCACCCGCATTGCCTTTCTCGCAGAATGCAGCCCCCTGTTCTTGTTGCGCTGAGTGCCAGGGAACCAGCGACTGCTGCAATGCCTCCCCAACCTGCGGAAGCTGCTGCGATAACCAGCCGCCCTGCTGTGACGCGGCCTGCTGCAACTAGAACCAGGGCCCAGTTGACCGTCAAGGTCAACTGACAATGCCCCCGGGCTCTTCGAGCCCGGGGGCATTACCGTCTTCGACCACCGATTAGCGCAAATGTATCTCGAAGCTGATCTCGATTTCGTCCTTCACTCGCACGGTTCCGCCTGCAATTTTTATCGGCGTAATCCCGAAGTCTGTCTGCTTCAGGCTCACTGAGCCCTTGTAGGTTCCCTCTTGGAAGCTAACCGGCACCGTGATTTCGCGAGCGGCGCCGTGCAATTTCAACTCGCCCACCACTCGATAGGTCTGCGGGTCCACCATCTCCACTCGCTTCGAAGCGAAACTGATAACCGGGAATTTCTCCACCTCGAGCACCTTTGGCCCCTTCATCGTGCTCTCAATTTCCTGGTGCTCCGATTCGCTGCCTTCCGTGTCCGCAAGTCTCAGGTCCGCCGCCTTGAACGACAGGGAGACCGTGCGCGTCGCCGCGTCGACCGTTCCCGAAGCAATAGGCGCCTTGACGATATGGTTGTGGGCCAACCCCGAGAATAGTCCAGTCTTGTACACCTTCACTGTGACCGTCGAGTGCGTGGTATCGATCGCAACCGGCTGCGCTATCGCGGCCGTGGCCATCATTAGTCCCAGCACGAGCATTAGCCTTCGTATCATCGCGTTTCAATGCCCCTTAGAGGCGCGCACAAGCAATTCGAGCCCAGCGCGTAAGCATCGCTGGGCCGGAAGAGATTTTTCGGAATGGACGCAGCAGTCCTAGTGCGACACTGCCGCGAACAGGTCCGATTTCAGCAAAGCCTGAAAGCGCTGATCATCCGTCTTGAAGTGCATCTGCACCATGTCGTGTGTGCTGTCGACGGTCGTTCCCTCCAACGCTAGCTTTTCGGTGGGCGTGCCTGACATCCTGCGATACACCACGCCGGCATTTACCAGCGAGGCGAGACTCGCGGCTGTCAGCGTGTCTGACGTCTTGACGTTGAGGTCGAAGGTCACGCCATTGTCGAAATTCATCATGTAGTCGGACGCCAGCAAGCGCTTCTTCACCACATCATAATTGGCGACCGCGGCCGCCTGTCCCAGCGCCGATCGCATCATGTACTGCGTGCCCAACTGGTCCAGAACGCTCCACACAGGGGCAGAGTCCACGTCTGACACCAGATCGTTCATCTGGGAGTTCTTTTCCATCGAATCTGCACCCTTGTCGCGGACGTCGAGCGCTCCATGCAGCGCTGACGTGTCGCCGAAAACGATCGTCGATGGATCAAGAAACGCCATGTTCAGCCCTGCCGCCATCGGATAGATGTAGGTCAGCAGGTACTTCTCCGGTTTGATCTTCTTCAGCCGTGCCTTCTGCACGAACTCTTTCTGCTTGAACGGGCCCTGCGCAATTCCAATGCTGTGCAGTTTGCCCTTCGCGTCGCGGTAGTTGACGAAGGTAAGCTGCTCGGCATCCTGGTCGGGATCGATCCCGGTCGCCCGTAGCGCCGACTCGAACTCTTTCAGCGTGTCGGGCATGACCCGGTCCTTCAGGGCCCGGGCAGTCGGAGAGTTACGCAGCTCGCGGTAATCCACCGAGATCATCTGCTGGATTGCTGACGGGATCACAGTACGCGCGCTGCTGCTCAGAGGAGCTGCCAGTGCCGTCCCTGCCAAAACAGACAGCATGGTCAGGGCAAAAGCGAAATATTTCATAAGGGTCATTTTAGCCGAGAATGCCGGGGATCGCGCTCCATAACCTGAATTTGTCGCTCATCGACCTACCCGTACTTCGCGCCCATCCCCCGCCTTCGCTGAGTTCAATTGATCTAACCCATTCTATTTGGGATTGTTTCCCGCATTCTCCTTGGCAGCTTTTTGTTCCTTCTGTTTGCTCTTGCTGACGGGAGCTGTCTCGGCGGGCGGCGAACACTTCTCAGCCATCACCTCAAAACTCGCCGCCTCGAAGCGACGGTAGTCCTTGCCCTTCTCGTCCTTCAGCTCAGGAACTGCCACCCACTGCCCCGTCAACTTAACCTTTCCCCCTGCCGCTTTCGTCAGCTCGTCGGGACCAACTACGTCCACTCCGGAACGGTACTGCATGCTCCTCAGCTCGAAGTGGCCGTCAGAATCGGGGCCGATCAAACAGCCGATGACGGTGGATGTCTTCCTGGTAGATGGATCAGCCGGTTTAGCAGCGCTTGAGCTGGAAGCTTGTGCCGATGCACCCGCGCTCAGCCCCAACCCAAGAATCACTATGGAAAGCACCCGGCTCATAACTGTAATTAGATGCTTCATTATCGGCCATGGTTAACGCCTTCACCAAGGCGGCGCCATTCCCCGGCGCCGCCCGCTGTTCTAGCTTGTCTTCTTGGTCCAGACCGAAGCGTTCAGGCAGGCCACCACGCCATCGATCACCTTGGTCAAACCGTCGTTGAACTTTGACGGATCGACGATCTGTTTGTTGGCAATGGCATCGGTCGCCGACAGCGCCGACTGCACAAATGTGAGGGCTACGTTCTTCTTCTCGTTTCCCGATTTTGCTCCGAACAGCCCCTCAACTCCATGCACAATCGACGGCACCAGCGAGATGCCCTGAAGTAGTTTCGAAAGAAAGTTCATCATTGCTCCTTGTTCTTGAATGTGTAGGTTCGCACCCCGCCAATCATTCGTACGGGTAAGCGATGTGCAACAGCATGGAATACCTCGAATACTTCGGCGGATTCGAGGCGTCATACTGCCGCAGGTAGTAATCCTCGATTCGTGACAGTCGCGGCACTACGAAGCTGCGTGACGAAAAGCGTCCTGCCAGATTTCCGTTGCTGCCCATCCCCCATCCGCCATCGGACCAACGCACCTCGATACCGCCTCCCGGCGGCGGCGTTGTCCCGGCGTCAATTGTGATTTCCGTGGCGATGATGTCGGTCACCTGTGCCGCGATTAGCGCCGCCAGGTACAGTGACGATGATGGGCTTGTCACCGTGAATACTGTCGTCAGCAGCCCCGACAACAGCGCCGAGTCAAACTCCAGCGTCACCAGCGCGGCGGCATAGTTTGCAAACTGGATGGAGTAGTGCGACCGGTCGTCATCCACCCCAAGCACCTGCACTTCAACCTGGCGCACGTACCCGGAAAACTGCGCCTGCCACGATGGCGCCGTCACCTGCGCCACCATTCCCGGCGTCACATCGCTCGCCGGCAGCAGATCGCTGATCACGTCGTAGGAGCCCGCCCAGGCCTGCTGCGTCGTGTCATCCAGCACCGCCAACGCCGCATTCTCACAATCGATCGAACTGGGAGCATTCGGCAGCTTCAGTCCCTTCACATAGATTCGCTGCCCGTTGTCCGCTCCCTTGTGATGGCCGCTGATGCTGTTCGTGTCTTGCACCCTCGCCATCGCTCGACCGCTCCCGCGATAAGTTACGATGATCTGCTCGTAGGGATCGGGTGGATAGGGCGGATAAAAGTGCAGGTTCCCCGCCGCGGTGACGTAGCATTCTCCGCCGTCTGCCAGCGCGCCCGTCAGCCGCGTCCGGAACGATCCGCCTGGTTTCATGCTGCGGACCTCGGCCGCCGCGGTCTGCGTCACCCGCGTAAACGACAGGTCAAAGTGCAGGCTGCTGCCGTCCACCACCGCATAAACACCGAACGATGGCGTACTCCACTGCACGTCGTCATACACCACCGTGGCCGGCGCTGCCAGCGTTCCCGGATCATTCGGATTGACGTCGTGTACCGACAGCACAAAGCGAACACCCGCCCCGACCGCATCTCCGCCCCGCTGATGATTGGGGCCGTGCTGCGAGGAGTAGTAGCTCTGATGGACCCGGTGCGCCTCGTTCGACAGCACCTCTGTCACCAACGAGTAGAGATGGCCCGGCGTAGTCGTGATGACGCTTCCGGCCGGCGCTCCATTGATCAGCGCCTGTATCTTGCAGTTGCTTCCGCTGGGTGTGATCCGGAATCCCGCCACGCAATTCGAGTCGCCGACACTGACGTTGTAAATTCCGCCGATCGTGCCTTGCGACGCCGCATTGAACGATACCTGCCCATGTTGGAGTCGCAACCCTCCGGCTAATTCCAGTTGCTCGACAAAGCGCAGCGTGGCTGGCCCATTCAAATGCAGCGTCCCCGACTGGACCGTCACCGTGTGATTGGGATCGCTCAGCGCCCACAGCGTAGAAATTAGGCCCGGCCCCTGATAGCTCTCCTGCAACAGCGTTCTCGACATTCCATCGTACGGAGTGCTCGACAATGCAAAATTGAGCGTCAGCCCATCGCCCAGAAAGTAGTTGCGCACATAAAGCTGCGGCTCCAACTCGCCGACAATCGTTACATCGTTGCGCAACTGGTCAGGCTTAGCGACCGCCAGCCCCTCGGGCGCAAACTTTGCATCATTCTCATTGATGCTGAAGCTCTGCTGCCCTAATGGCTGAAATACCAGCTTGCCGTCCTGCACGGTATAGCTGGCGCCGGCCATTGTCGACAGCTCCTGCGCATGTTCGCTCCAGCTCTTCTCCGCATTCGTCGCATACTGGTACAACTGGGCAAAGTCCTGTACCCCGGAAGTGTCCAGCACCCCGGGAAGCACGTCCTCCGTGATCGTGCGCAACGCATCCGCCACCGTACGCCGCGCAAACCGCGGACGAATCGCCAGCACATTCCGCTCCAGCAGCCAGGAATCATCTTGCGCCGACAGCACATACCGCCACGCCCGTGCCTTTTGCCCATATCCCAGAGGTTGCTGCTGCGGCGTTTCTGTCAGGTAGCCGGTAAACAGCTTGTAACCGTCGTTGCGCTGCAGTACGACCCGCCCGCCGCTGGCCGGCAGCACGAAGCCAGGATCGGCGGCCGCGAGCGTCGCCGTCATCTGCCACGCCCGATTCAGCTTGCGCGAAATCTTCGGCAGCGCCGTGACATCCAGATAGGCCGTATAGTCCTGCGGCCCTCGACTGTCGTTGTTATCGATGGTAAGTTTCATGGAAATCGCATCTCACTAAGTGCGCCACCCCACCCTATGAGCGACGCTGAAACCAGATACGTGATCGAACTGCAGACGCGCCTGAGCGACAAGCTTCAGGCCCTGGGATTCGGCGCCGATCCCCATGCCCGCGAACTGGTGCATCACCTCGCCGAAATCGCGGCCCGCTGCCGTACCTTCGAACAGCAATCCTTGCCGCTGTTCAACGAGCTCGCGCCCCAGCACCGCCGCTCCTTCATTCAATTGCTGATGGAAATCAAGGCCGACCTCGACGCCATTCAGGACTCGATCACTGACTCGCAACCGGCGCTGCAGGCCCTCTTTGACTACTTGGTTGAGGATGAAACAAAGTCGGGCTGACTCGGCCCTCAATACACCGCCGCATACGTCGCCGGAAAATAGCTCCTGTAGCACAGCACCGTCTCCCCGTCGTTCGCGTCGCTCGTGGGCAACGCGCGAAGGCTCGCGTGCAGCATTGTGTTGAACTCCGGTGCCGTCCATTCCTGGCGGTTCTCGCTGGTGCTTTGGCACGGTTGCAGGCGCGGATAGTACATGCAGATCCTTCCCCCGGCATCGCTGGGCACAACAAACAACATCGCCCACTCCTGGAAGTAGCTGCCGCCCTCGCGGTCCACGAAGGCAACCACCTTCTGCACTCCCATCCCCGTGGCGGCGCTGCCGATCAGCCGCTGCGCCAGCCCTAGTTGGTTCGACGTCTTGCTCTTCACTCGCGAAAGATTGAATGTCACCCGCCGCGTGTAGTCCTTGTGCGTGCCCGGATCCAGCGCCGTCGTCAGATACGCCGCCGGAGCTCCCGTGCCGATGTAGCCAGTGGCCCCGGTGTAATCCCAATCGACCGCAACCATCTCGCCGACGCTGTATTTGCTCATCTCGCCCGCGTCGAGCACCAACAAAGTGTTGCTCGAACCATTCCGAACGTACGACGGCGCAATCGCCACTCCGCCGGATCCCTGAGGCTGGCTGTTTTGCGGCGTTGCCAGCACGTTCATCTCTTGCGTGCCGCCCCCCAGCGCCATCTGGATCTTTCCCCACTGCTGGAAGTCGAACTTCACCAGCGCCTCCGGTTGCGAGCGGTACTGCGTGCTGACGGTGGCGTGCGTCCCATTGCGCAGCACTTCATACTTGGTCGTCGAGCTGCGCTCAAAGTTGTGCACCCATCCCAGGTCGAGAAACGGACTTGGAGGGTTGTCCACGTCAAACTGTCCCTGCGCGGCCGGATCGAAGGCCACCGACGACCCGCTGTTTCGGTCGATCGGGACCGCATATGCGCGCACCCCATGGCTCAGCGGCGTCATCTGCGAGCGCTTGGCATACATTTCCACGCTCATTGCTGATTCACCTCCGGATAGAAAAACACGGTCACCTGTGCCTGCCGGCCCACCTGCTTGGCTTCTACTTTCGCGGGCTTCAGCTCAGGCGCCGACCAGAAAATGTACGACCCCAGATCGACCGCTGACCCCGTGGAATAGTCATTCTTGTGTGCCTGTGCAGGCGTGCACATCGTGACCAGGTCCGCGTCCAGCGCGCCCAGGTCGCGGCCCCGGCCTACTCCGCCGCTGTCGAGCTCCCCCGCACAGGTGTAGGTGATGGTGCAATCCATCGCTTCCAGGGGGCTCGTGGCCGGTTGCACCGATCGCGCGCCTTCCCATTCCAGATAGAAGACGCCATTCTGTCGCGGCAGCGAATTTGGTGGTTCGTTCTCGACCACCACGATGGCCGGACGAATCGCCCCGTCAATCACGGCCTTGAGGTCCGGATCGGCCTGCACCAGCCGGTCGCGCAGTGTAATGTAGAAAGTATCTTTGGTTGCTTGCATCGCCTACTCCGAAGCAAAAATGCGGTACAGATATTCCGCGCCCGCGTATCGGTTCACCAGCACGCTGTCGATGTGCAGCAGTTTGTCGCCATACACCAGCGCCACCGCCGTCAGCAACCAGGTCGCCATGTCATCCACCTGATACATGCTCGCGGCCTGTTGCACCGAGGCCGCCGACAACCTCACTTCATACCGCGCTGTTGGCTCGTGCGGCGCTGACACCGCCAGCACCACGGCCGGTGACAGCGGCACATCCTCCACTGTGGGAGTCGTAATTCCAAGCTGGTTCTTGATGTCCCCGTTGCTTGGCTCTGCGATCCGCAACGAAACCAGCGTCGCTCCCAACCAGCGTGTCATGCAGTCGGCTGCGCGTTGTGCCAGGTGTTGTTGGCCGTCAATTTGTGGCGTTGAAAAATGCGGATTCTCCATCTCACGCCGCTTTCTGCGCCAGATACGGCGCCAGGTAGTTCTTTACCGTCTGGTCTAGCAGGGTGTCGGCAAAGTAATCCAGATGCATGCTGCTCAAAGTGCTGCTCTGCACGTTCAGCGCCGGCGTTGCCTGCGCATTGCGCACGATCTGCGCGCATGCGAACTTAATCGCATCGGGAATCGCCAGGAATCCCGCCGTATAGCTGATCTCCAGCTCCTGAAACCCCAACCCCAGCGGATTCGCCAGCCACGACACCTCGCCCGTGTCGCAGAAGTAGTCCATCGTGGAGATGTCCAGGTCGATCCACGTTCCCGGCAGCGCAAACACCAGCGACACATCGTTGGCAACGTCCCACAATGACAGATCTTCTCCGCGTCGCGGCGGAGCATATCGCCCGCGCGCCGACACCAGCGGCGTCTGGTTCTCGCCCTCCATCGCTAGCGGCAGATACGTAAGCCGCACGCAATTTCGGCCGGGCACCAGGCGTATGCGCTCCGTGAACCTCGATATTGCCAGCGTCGGCCGCCGGCAGTATGCCTCAATCAGCGACGATGCCGCCCCCACCCACGACGCAGCCGTCGACGACTCCAGCCCATAGCTCTCATATTCGGAAGGTAGTAAGTAGTTCATGGCACTTCCATTCCTCGGTTTGCAAGAAGTAAAGATGGGGCGGAGTTCGCCGCCCCTTCGCACTAGGTGAGGACCGCGCCACTGAATACAGGGATCATTAGCAACCTGGCCAGCAACCCGGCACTTCGCCGCCGTTAACGGTTGACGATCACCTTGTAGTGCGCGTAGCTGGCGCCTTTTACGACAACGCCGCCAAATTTCACCACCACCATCTGCGACGCCAGCGAACTCGGCGTGCCCAGCTGGAATACGCGCGGCTTCGAATCGGTCAGCCAGTGGTACTCGATCATGTCCTCGCTGACGATGAAGCACGGCAGTACCGCGGTCCCCGTGCCCGGATTGCCGGTGTACGGAATCGACCAGTCGGGAATCAGCGGCAGTTCGCCCGCCTGCGTGGAGAGCGCTTTCACCCGCAGTCCTCCTGCCACCTCGGTCGTCGACAGAATGACGTTGAACTCTGCCTTCAGTTCACGGTCGATCAGGTCGAGCAACACCGGGTTGGCGTAAATCGCCGTAGGCCGCACTTCGTAGCTCGAGTTCGCCACCATCTGCGCCACCGTCGACTTCAGGTTGTCGACGATTGGATCGCTGGTGTGGATGGTCGTTACGTTGCCCGCATCGTTGATCTGTCCCATCACCCCGTAGTACTGAGGCGTCGTGGGATTGGTCAGCGACGTGTCATTGCCCTGCCATAGATTCACGTCGTGCGTGCGCATCAGGCCTTCCACCGAGTCGGCCAGGTCCTTCGCCTGGATGTAGGCGAACTGGCTTTGCTGCGAGCCCACTTCCATGTCGAACAGGTTGTAGTTGATCTGCGAAACCAGGCACTTCAGCGGAACGCTGCGCTCAGCCCGAGTTGGCGTTACCAGCGTGGGCTGGATGTTGCGGGGATCGACGAAGCCCTGTGTCGCGCCGGGCGACGGGATCGCCGTCTCTTCGAAGAACCGGGACGGGTGCCCCGTCGCCGGCACCTGCTTGATGCGCTGCCCGAAAATGCCGCGCCGCATGCAGATGTCTGTGATTTCCGTCTGGTAACGGTCGACCTCGACCGCCCCAGGCCCCATGAAATCGGCTGCCGATTGCAAACTGACGAATTGTGCTCTCATGTTGTCCTTTCGAAAGGAAATGGCGGCCCCCGGGGTCCCCGCTGAGTGCCGCTTTTGCACTCGCCGGGGACGGCGTTGGCCGCCATCGCTTGATGTTGATTTCCTACTTGCGAAACTCTCTTACCGTGTCATCCCGAGCGAGGTCGCTGGTTTGGCGACCGAGTCGAGGGATCTGCATTTCCCGCTGTCATCCTTGAGCGACGAGCCCAGTGACCAGTCGAAGGCCTCCCCGTCTCCAACCAAGATTTGTCATCCTGAGCGAAGCGAAGGACCTGCTTTTTCTAGCCACTAGCCACCGGCCACTACATCAGTATTCCCGCCCGCGCCAGCTCTGCCTTCACCGCAATCCTTTGCTCGATGCTCAGACCCGCCAGCGCCCTCTCTACCACCGGCGTCTCGATCAGCGCATCCCCCTCGACGCCTTCCTTCGCCAGCAATGTAGTTACCAGCGGTGACAGAGTTTTGCGCCGGGCACGCGCGGCCTGCGCCTGCAAATCGTGGTTGGCCTTCTCCAATTCAGCCACCTTGCTGCTCTCCGCCTGGACCTGCAGATTGCCACCGTCGATTGCCGCCACAATGCGATCAACCTTGGCATGCAGCGACTCAAACTGTGCGTTAATGTTGACCAGCGCGTCGGCCAGCGACTGTGTCGCCTGTGCCAGACGGTCGGTTGTATTCTGCTCCTGCTCCGTTGCCGTCCCAGGAGTGGCTTCTTTCGTTTCTGGATCCATTTCTTGTTCTCCTACAATGTCAGATGGTTAGATCTCTAGACTCTTTGCCCTTTGTCATCCTGAGCGAAGCGAAGGACCTGCTTTTCCCCTGCATTCAGTGGCCCACGGCGCTCGCAGCCACCCTCGCTGAATAATTCGTTGCGGCCTTATCGACCTTGATCCACGTCTGCGGATACGCCGCCTTGTCGCGTCGCAAAACCGCCGCTCCGGTGAACATGAACTTGCTCACTGTCCATACCGATGCCGACACGTCCGGCACCCAGGCATTCGTGATCTCGTACGACATGCCCATCACGCCATCCCCTGCGCGGATCCCGTCCATCACCTCAGGAAAGTCCTGCGCATACAGGAACCCGCCAATCGCCAGCTTCCCTGCCCGGCTGCTCGCCGCCAGCGGCTCGATCTCGGCCTCCGTAATGATGCCGATCTTGCGCCGCACATCATGCCCGTCCATCTCCGGCGAGTAGTCCAGCGCCATGCCCAGCAGCGACGCCAGCGCCGACTCTGTCGCCTTGTAGCTCAACGTCACCCGATGCCCACGCGCTCCTGAAGGCGCATGCTGCGACGGTACTCCCACCAGCGTCAGCACCCCGCGAAACGGCAGCCGATTGGGATGCTCCGCCACCTCCGGCATGGCCAGCGCCATCGCTTCCAATTGCAATTTCATTCCATGCTCCAATCTTTTCTTGTCATCCTGAGCGAAGCGAAGGACCTGCTTTTCGCAACCGGCATCTAAAAGTTCGCCCCAAATTTTCCTTCGATGCCGGCTCTAGCTAATTGCTAATTGCGGGTGCCCCATCCTTTCCCTTCGTTTGGGAAAGGGTGGGAGTGAACTCACCGCAACTCCGGCACATCACTCACCCCGCCGCTCCTCTCCGGCAGCGGACCCAGCCCTCGCATCCGGCGCACTTCATTCACCGTCAGCACTCCACATCCGATCAGCGTCTGTTGAATCTGTGCCTGCTCCAACTCATTTGGAGCATCCACATCGGTGAACACGAACTCCAGGTCGCCCCAGCCCAATCGCTTGCCAATCGCATCGCGCGTCAGATGCTCAGCCAGCAGCCGCGCCACTGGCACTACTGCCGTGCGAAACGCGTCGTCATACTGGGTGGTAGCTGTGTTGCGATTGACGTCCCGCTCCAGACCCAGCAACATGGGCGGCAAATCGAAGGCGTCTGCAATGATGCGAATCAGAAACTCCTGCCACTGCAATCGCAGGTCGGCGTCCGTCCCTCCCCCGAAGCGCAGTACCTCAGGCTTGCTGTCCACCGACAGTATCGGCACCTTTCCCGTGCCCTCGATTTCGTCCTGCCACCAGCGAATCAGCCGCTCGTGATGCTGCGGGCTCAGGTTCTGCACCCACAGGGCATACTGCACCACGGTGTTGCTCGCCATGCGCGCTGCATAACGATGCGCGCTCAGAAATTCATGGATCGTCTCGAACGCCACCTCCAGCTTGCCCAAGCCGAATGGCGTATGCGTTCGCGGGTTCAGCCGGATGTACGACAGCTCCTCATCGCTCAGCGCGATCTCCGAGTCAGCCAGGAACTTCCCCGTGGACTGTACGTAGCGCGGCGACGCCGGATTGCCATCCCAATCGGTACGGATCCGGATGCTCGCGCCATCCACCGGCCACAATGTCAGAGGCCGTTGCGCATCCTTCGTCAGGTCCAGTTCGATCGCCCCAAACCCACCCACCAGCACGTCCTCCAGCACCTGCTCGATCAGCGAGCGAAACGAATCATCCGGATTCGGTCGCTCCAGGTTCTCCACCAGGATCGCAACCCGCTCGGACGCGCCCGGCACCTCGGCCAGTGCCCGTCCATGCCGTGGCTGAATTCGCCAACGCATCCCCGCAATGCGGTCTTTGATGGTGTTGATTGCCTTGCGCGCAAGCGGCGTCTCCGCAAACCGTCGCAGGTTCGCCGGCGAGGGTTTGGGCATGACTCCGGCACGCAATAGCGTGGGTGCCCCCGGAGTCAATATGGAAGGCAAGGGCACCGTCCGTCGCGCGGATTCGCTTGCGGCTTGAAGGCTCTCTGCGCTTTGAACGGGCACGGCTTCAGCCGCGCCGATCCCCGCCGCCGTTTCAGCGGAGCGGGCCTCTGGGCCCGCGTCCCCGCCGACCAACAAAGAAAGGGGCTTTAACCCCCGCCTTGCCGATTGCCACACTGTGGTACTCGTTTGCCGTACTTCTCCCACCCGGCGCAGTAGCGCGCCGCGAAAACTCTCTCGCATGTTCATAGGTTTTTGCCTTGAAATAGAAAAGCGCTCCTCAAGGAGCGCGATCTTGGGTAGTGCGGGCCTTCAGGCCCGCGTCAAAGCGCTCTAAAATGTAGCGCGCTTTTAGCGAAGGGGCACAGCTTTAACGAAGGGGCGCAGCTTTAGCTGCGCCGTCGCAGGCCCTTATTCTTTTGTCATTCCGAGCGGGGCTTCAGCCCCCGAGGAATCTGCTCTTTAGATTCTCTCCAGCCGACGCTGCAGACGCCGCGATCCACGCCTGTCGGGCTCACAACCTCATCTCCACTCTCACCCGCTCCGCAATCGCCGGCAGCTCAGCCATTCTCGCCACTTGAACGTCATTCTCCGCCAGCGTCGCAAGCGCAAATCCGATAGCGGCATCGTTGACGTCCAACCCATCTTCCACAATCGCGGTCAGATCACTCTCTACATGCCGCTTCTGGATCAGCCCTTCACGCATCTCGGTGTAGCTGAACGCCAGCGCCTTGGCCGCATTCACCTGCACCGACCCCATCTGCTCCGCCAGCGACAGCGCATGGAACATATGCAGCACGCCATTCGGCTGATATCCGCAATCCACCTTGAACGGATCGCCCGGCCGCGTGAACTCCGCAGCTGCAATGTCCTTCTGCATGAGCGCCCAGACGCCCGCCTCTTCGAACGCCCCGCGCATCGCGTTATGAATCGCCTGCCGTCCGCGGACGATTCGCTCCCCCTTCTCTCGCGCCGCCGACTCCAGATACGCCTTGGCCAGCACTCCAATCTCCGCTTCTGGCGATTCGGTCAGCACTCCCATCACCGGAGCCATTTGCAACGCGCCCGCCCATCCTGTCTCGATTTGGTCCAGCAGCCATTCCCGCCGCGACATCGGCGGCTTGTAGTTGATGATCTCCGGCACCCGCGACTTCAGCTTGCTGCGCAACTCCTGCTCCAGCGCCTCCAGTAGCCCAATGTCTATGTCCGGATCCAGGCACCGTACCCGCCGCCAATCACTCGTCAGCCGCACATCGGTAAACCCTGCCTCGCCCTCGCCGGCCTCCAGCAGCACCACGCCGATGTTGACAAACTCCCCCTTCACCACGTCCGGCACGTAGCGCAAAAGGTAAAACTCGCATTGTTTCTTCGTAGCCATCAGCTATTGTTCAGCAACCGCCAGTTAGCAATTAGCAACTAGTTCTCACATTACCCGGCACTTCGGGAGGCCTCTATCTTTCTCATGAGTGCGGCCATCATCCGCTGCACTTCCACAGTTTGGCTTCCAAGGCCACTCATAGTCGTCCTTCGGCAGAAACGACAAGTCGCGTGATAACAGCAGAAAGTACTCCAATTCCACCGCCGATCCCATCGCATTGCTCAGAAAACGGTGAAAATCGCCTTCTCCCGCACGCCCGCAGCCTTCCGCGATGTTTGCGCAGACCGAAGCCGCTGCTCGTCGCATCTGGCTAGTCACCCCGTACAGTTCGTGACGCGGAAACTCTTCCGTCATTCGGTAGACCCCCAGCGTCAAGACATGCGCCTTCTGCCAAACCGTAAGCGTCCTAAAATCTCTCACAGGCAACCGTTTCGCATTTTCGCTTTCCAACCCTTTATCGCTAGTCGCTAGTCGCTAGTCGCTAGTCGCTAGTCGCTAGTCGCTAGTCGCTAGTCGCTAGTCGCTAGTTGCTCCATTCCTTCCAATTCGGGAACGGATTCCTGCTTGAACTCCTGAACGCCAATATCAACTCCCGCACCCGCGACCGCCGATCCAGCAGCTTGGTAAATAAAGAGTGCAGCCCGTCTACATCCGAGCCATACCACTCCGGCGGAATCTCTTCCGCCAGCGGCCACAACGAGCTCTCAGGAAAATTCTCAATCTTGCCCAACCACGGCTCGAAGCTCTCCCACGCTGTGATACATGCATACACATCGTTGCGACCGAATACCCCGCGCAGCGGCGAGTCGGGAAAATTCCACTCCCCCGCATTGAAGCAATATCCCTGATCGATGAACGACGCCCGAAACTTGCGTTCCCGCGGCTTGCGCCAGAACGCCGCCTGCCGCCCATTTGCATTGCACGTCCATTTGTCCAGTGCCAGTGCCCCGGCGAAATCGCGAACGTTGCGAACATGCGCAATCATCGTTTCCGGCAAATAGTCATACACCTGCCCTTCCATCGGCGAGATCACATATTGCGATCCGAACGACAGCCCCGGCGTAAACGGCATCTTGTGGCCGCACAGCTCGATGCGCAGCTCCGGGGTGTGCTCCATCAGCCAGGGATCGACATCCACCACCGCCGTCTCCGGCATCGGCAACCCGATCAGTCGTCCCAGCCGCGTGCCCAGCCAGTCGTTTGCCAGCACCCGCGTGTGCTGCGGATTGTTCTGAAACTTCACTACGTAATAATGGCCGTCGTCGCAGCGCATCAGGTGGCTTTGCGCCCCGCCTCGCATCCTGCGGACATGCTGTACGGCCTGGACTGCCAATCGCTCTCCTTGTTCTGCTCCGGGCGACAGGGCGGACACCTGTCGGCGATACAGTCCCCTGCTGGGACCCGCTCTCGCCTGTCGTGCCTGCCCACAGCCCACCCGGGGCTTGTCGAAGAGTCCGCCCTCTTTTTTGAGCTAACCCAGACAGGTCACTTTAGAAATCCGCCCACAACGGCCATCGCGGCCGTACCTCACGGCCATCACCTCCGCGTCGCCGGTGCACCCAACATCACCGCTTCACCCGCGCCGCCGCCGCCGTTGCGAGACTCGAAAGCTTGATGCTAGCCATTTCGTCCTCCCGCTTCGTCGGCACGCGTCACAAGCCTTTGTGATATCTGAGATGGGAGCTTTTGCGCCACCAGCCGGCTGGCACCGCTGTCGCCGTTGGCTTGCCTCCTTGCTCTTGGCTTTTTGCTCTTCGCTCTTCGCTCTTCGCCCTTCGCCCTTCGCTCTTAGCTTTTGGCTAATTGCTAATTGCTAATTGCTAGTTGCTAATTGCTAATTGCTAATTGCTAGTTGCTAATTGCTAATTGCTAGCTGCTATTCATCCCAGCGACGCCACACTTACGCTCGCCGGTTTGCGCGACGCATTCGGAGCTACCTCCGCCCGCACCGCCTGCGCCACCGCCATGGCCATCACCAGGTCGTCATGCGTGCCGTTCGCTGCCGACGCGCTGCCATCCGGATGCCGCACAAACGTGCGGCACTCTTCCAGCAGCCGCGTGCTGCTGAACAGGAACGGCGCATTGGTCAGCGTCGCCGCAAAGTTCTCCAGCATCCGCGGACGCGACGCCGCCGACGTCAGCCAGCCCGCCTGATTTCCCTGGTAATACACATTGCTGTAGCCCTCGTGCAGCAGCAGCGATGCTAGCACCGCATGCCCATGGTTGTTGCGCTCCACCGCCAGCAGCGCATTGTTGTACTCGCGTCCAATCAACGCCACGCGCGCTGCCAGCTCCGCCGGCGGAAAGTGTCCTTGCAGCTCGGCACACTGCATTCCACTCCTGCGCTCAATCACCTGCGCGCACGAAAAATCGCCATCGCTGCCTCCCCCCGCCGGATCGACCCCGATGATGTACTCCTTCGCTGTCGCCCCGTTGTCCCCGCTGATCGCCGGAAAGTAGACCAGCATGGTTGCATTGTTTCTTTGTTCAACAACGTTGCGCGACTCGTGCATCCGCCGGTCGATCACCTCGACGTCGAACACGCAATCCCCCGACGCCATGAAACAGCTCTCAGGGTCTTCCGCGTACTCTTCCGCCATACGCGAACCGAAGTTCGCCCGCATCTCGCGGCGGAAGGCGATCTGCCCGGTATCGAGCCCGGGCTTGCGCATCAGCTCCCGCTCCACCTCGGTGAACTCCGCGATCTTGGCTTCGCGGCGATACGCTGGCTCCCACCACCACGGGAAAAAGTGCCGCGTATACCCCGTCTGCTGCGCCCGCACCCATTCGTCGTAGAAGCAGCCGCACGCCCCATGGGGCGTCGACTCCAACACGATCTCGCCGTCCGGAGGCACCGCCGCCCGCAGCGAAGCCAGCGTCGCCCCTGCGTCCCGGGGCCAGCGGGCCACCTCCGAACAGTGCAAATTCTGGATGGTCAGCCCGCGGCCGGCGTTCGGGTCGGCTGCTGTTTCCACGCGATATTCGCTATCGATGCATGGGAAAACAATTTGCCGAACGTTGGCGCGCGATGTTCGCAGCGCGCCCTTGCGCAACGGTGCGGGCAGATTCTCCACGAACCGGTGCACGATGCGAAAAATCTCCTCTGCCGACTGCTGATCGTGCGCTACCTGCACGCTCAGCGTCCCTGGATGCGTAACCGAGTGAACGAAAAATCGCGCCGCTATATACGTCGTAATGCCCAACTGCCGCGCCTTCAGAACGATGTTGCGCTTGCTGCAGTGCTGCGCATATCCCTTTTGTGCCTTGTTCAGAAACACCCGCCGCAGCTTGCCCCCTTTGTCCCGCAGCTTCAACTGCGTCGCCATCAGCAGTTCCCGGATAGTGTCCACCTCGACACCAGGCTTGATGATTCTGTCTTCTCCTTCTACCTCCCGATCAAGCTTCTGCCCCATGTCGACCAGCCATTGAAATCCCTGGCTGGGCTCCTCGCCGAGCTCCTTCACCCTGCCCAGCGCATCTCCGTGCTCGCTCAGCGCCTGTTTTAGCGCCTGCGTGTCTTCTTCCGTAAAAACAGAAGTGCTTGTTGCGCACATCCTCTCACCCCCTGGAAAGAAAAAGGCCGGCGATTGTTGCACCGCCAGCCTGTCGAGGCGCGTCCGTCTGCCAGTCGTCCCACATTGTGGTACGCGAGGGTCGGCATCCGGCCGCGCTTCCTCACCCTGTTCTTGTCACTCTTCGCTGGTCGCTCTTCGCTATTCGCCTTTCGCCAGTCGCGCCGCCTATAAGGCAGTGCTCCAGTTGGGGGTTGCTGACTATAAGCTCTCAGATCAACAAACTTCTCGCTAATTGCTGATTGCTAATTGCTCTTTGCTCGCCGCTATCACCGCACCGTCGTGCAATAAAACGTCTTCGGCGTAATCGTCTCCGAACTCGCGGCGTTGAACGTCAGCTTCAGCGTGGCGGCGTTTGCCAGGTTCTCTGACGCTGTCAGACCAACCTGCGGCCCCGACTGGATCGCCGTTCCGGCAATCAGCGGACTCACACTCGCCACCTGGCTCGACAGCGAGCTCGGCGTGAAGATCTCGATATCCGTCAGCCAGTTGCCGCTGCTCGAGGCGCCCACCGATTGCGTCGCCAGCGTCGTCCCTCCCAGCACCCACTTATAGGTCACGGCATTGCTGTTCGACGACTTCGCCCAGCGCGCATAACACTTGAATCCTGTACCCGCCGACGTTGTTCCCGCCGGGATGGTGACGCTGAAGACGTTCTGGTCACCGCCGTTGCCTACAATCCCACTCTGTGGGCCCACCATCGTTCCACTGACCAGGTGCATGCCCGGCGCGCATGAGGAGCCGAGAGCGCACGTTACGCCATTTACTGTCATCGAGGCATTCGATGCCGCCTTGCCGTTCAGCGCGTTTTGCAGATCGGTCTGGTTCGACAGCGTGCCAGTGATCGAGCCCCAGACCGCGCCCCCGCCGGCGTTCATTGCCGTCCATGCGCTGCCGCTGTAGTAACAGAGCACCCGCGTGGAACCATGTCCCGTGCTGCAATCGCTCGCGCTCGCGCCGTCGCTCACCCAGGTCATCGATCCCGCACTGTAGCCCGCTGGCAGTGTCGCCACCGTGTACGTTCCCAAGGTGAACACCAAAGCATCCGCATTCACCCCATAGATGTGGTTCCAGCGGCAGCTTACCGATCCGTTCTTCTGGCACACATTCAACGAGTTGCCCAGGTTCTTCTCTGTCGCATCGCCCGTATTCCATGCCGGAACGAAGTCCCACTTTGTGGTATCGTAGCCGCTGCCTGTAAAGCGATACCCTGCGCGCGCCATCACCTCCGGCGTAGCTCCGTACATGATCCGGTTCTGACCCGCCAGCTCGACGCCGCCGGTCATGATGCTCTCCCCATCGCCATTGCCCAGCGACGCAACCATCGTGGCATTTCCCGTAGTCGCATAGAAGATAGGCGTGATCGCTGTCGACCCGCCCATCACTCCTGTTCCCGGCGTAAGCGTGAACGCCTGGTTCGCGAACACGATCCCATTCGGCTCATAGAAGAACGGCTGCTTGGAATTCGAACTGGTCGACGGAACCACCACACTGCGCGTTGTATCGTTGATCAGGTTGGTGTACCCGGTGACGTAGAAGCCCTCCATCTCGAAGATTCCGCCGCCCGAGCCCACCACCTTCACCAGTGCGTTCTGCGCGGTTCCAAAAGCGTACCCGCCAATCACATGTACGTGCGTATTCAGCCCCGCCAGCGTGTCCAGCAAAATCGCCGGGTCCTGCGACGAGCCGTTCGCGCAGATGGTCGACTCCGCCTCCGACTTCAGGCCGGTAATGGTTAGCGTTCCTGCCGCGTTCTCCTGCACGGAAACCAGCGACCCGGCATTGCAGTCGCCGCTCAGGCCGTTGATCTTGCCCACGCCTGACAGATTCGTAAACCGCACACCGCTGCCGTTCCGTGACCGGCTGGTGCTCAGGTTGGCGATGTCTGACTGTGTGGCGGCCGCGCCGGCGAACTCAATGTTATTGCTGTAGCAGTTCTTCACCAGTAGGTCGTGCACCTTCGAGGTCTCTCCCATATTCTCGACATGCACGCATTCGCCCGCCGTCTGGTTGGCGCCATCGACATTCAGGTCCTCAATCGATCCCCAATGCCACCACTGCACTCCCGCTCCTGTGCCTGTTCCGACGCTGGTCGTCGCAATAATGTCGTTCCCAAAGCCGCTGCCCACAGTGATCGTCGTCCCATGATTGGAGGACGTTCCTCCCCCTGCCAGATGCGCTCCCTGCTCGACCACGATCGCCGCCGTAACATTGTTATTGCCGTTGTTGTGGGTCACCGCCGACGTAAACGTGTACGGCACCGGCGCCAGTTGCACCTTTACCGAGTCCGGAATATAGAACCCCGGCCCACTGTAAGTCGCGGTGCGATCGTCGATCACCGCACCCGACACCGTTCCCGATCCATACGCCGCATTGATCGCCGCCTGGATGCTCGGGTACTTGCTCACGAAGTATGCGTGCCCGGGTATGTCGCGCGCCGTCAGGTCTCCTGCCACCGCGATGCTGTTGGCTGTCAGCGCGGTTGCGACACTAAAGTTGCCGCCGCTATTCGGAGTGAGTGTCAGATCGTTCCCCGTGTCGTAGCCCAGCGTGAACGTTGCCGCTCCACTCGTGTTAAACCACTTGCAAAATCCGCTGTGTGCCGAATCGCCCGAATTGCAGGTGACAAAGCCATGCCCTGACGCGCCGTCCGTGCCGTAAATTACCGGCGAGGAGAGAAACTGCCCATAAACTCCCGATCCCGACGTAATCGCCCCCGGCATGTAAAGGTCCGCCGTGCTGTTTCGGTAAGGCGCAGAATACGCGCTTGTACTTTGCCCTGTGTCCGTGAACACATACGGCTGTGATGATCCATCGTTGATTCCCGCGCAAGGAAGATTCGTCGCTAGCGCATGCGAAGTATCGCCCTTCAGCAGGTCCGCCGAGAAATACAACGGATAGCAATTCCACGAGATCGAGTTGTTGGGATTCGCCGCGCCGTTGTTGATCGTCTTTGGCGCCGACACATTCGTCGCGCCGCCACCGAAATCGTGATAAACGATGTAATACGTGTAGCTGGTGCTGCCCCCCACGTTCGCCTTCACTGTAGGCGCAGGCGGGTCTGCCAGCGTATTGCCCACTGTTCTGCCTTGCAGTACTGTTCCACCCGACAGATACGCCCCGCCCTGGCCATAAAACCTGCCGTTCAGGATCATGCTGTCCGTAGCATTGCGGTCGGGGCTGTTAAAGTACGCTCCCATTAGCGCCTGCAGCGTGGTATTGCCCCACGAGCCGTCATCCACCCAGCTGCATCCGGACTCATTGCCGCAGGAAGTCAGCGTAGAAATCACCCCTGCCGCCTGATGTCCGGGATCGTCCACCACGTTTCCCACCGGGTCCGTTCCGCGCGACGGCAGCATGTTGGCGTATCCCGCCGACGCCTTGCCGTTACCGCCCGTCGGCTGGTGATACGTCAGCGTGTTCGTCTTCGTGCCGTGCCCCCCTACCAGCTCGGCATAGCTGTAGCCCTGCGCATCGCTACACGGCGGCGACGCCAGCGAAGGACCGCTGTTGGAATCAAAGAAACGTACTGTGTACGTAGCCCCCGAGCCGCCCGCCCCTGAATGCGTCACGGTGCACGAGCCCGCCCCCGGATCGAGCAACTGAAAACTGTTGTACCGTCCCAGCGCGGTGATGCCGCCCACGAACTCCCATGGAAAAATCGGCGTCGTCATGTACAGAATGCCGGGATTCATATTCGGCATCTGGAACCACGGCAGGAAGTACGCCCCCCGCAGGTTCACCGATCCGTCTTTCTTCAAAAAGTCCCAATCGACTTCGCCGCTGTCTTGCACCCACGTTTTGATGGCGTTGAAATTGCTGTCTCCTGTGGCTCCTGCCGATGCCGTGATCGATGAGCCGGTAATGGTATTGGGTCTGACTCGCCCAATCGGAGGCGGCGAATCCAGGTTCGCCGTGCCCGCGTTTGCATCCACATATTCTTTGTTCGCCACCTCAGTCGGATTTTGCGGATCGGGAACCACCGGCGACCTCGAGAACGTCTTGACCCCGCCGACCGTCTGATTGTCGTTGACGTGAACGTAACTCGCATCCCCATATTCCTTGTTGACCGTGTCAGTTGCCTTCTGCGGATCGGGAACCGCCGGCGACTTGGAAAATGTCTTCACCCCGCCCACCGTCTGGTCGTCGTTAACGTGGACGTAAACCGAATCTGCCAGGTCGCGCGTCAGAAACTGCGCCGCGGTCGAAGTCGGCATCAGCTTGGCCCGCACCGCCGAGATCGTCGTGTTGTCCGTATCCGGGACCGCCCAGTATTCCTGCTTGCTCGAGCCATCTCCCAGTTGATATACCACAGTGTAGTACACGCCTGTGGGAGTACTTCCCGCAGTCGGCGCCAGTCTGCCAATGAACAGCCCGTCCGGCCCCAGCCGTACCGATAGCGATCCCGCTGCCACCACCGCCTGCGTCGCCGTCGTGAATGCCGGCCAGGAGATCACCAGATATCCTTTTGCCAGCGTACCGTCCGCGTTATAAACCGTGTCGCTGATGGTGGTCAGCTTGATGTTGCCAAAATCAGCCCGCAGTCCCGGCGGCAGCGCGCTGCGAAGCGTATGCTTCGCCCCACCCTGGCTACCAACCTCTGGCAGCTTCGCTGTGCTTCTCAGCCACGCCACTTCGCTCTTCCCATTGTCATCGTGGCCCGGGCCTGTTCCTTCTGGCTGGGAGGAACGCAGCCCGAAGACCTGCTTTTCCCCACGAACAATCTGTGCCGCCGACGCCGTTCCCCAGACGGACGGAGCCTTGGGAGTCCCAAATCCCGCTCCGTCCGCCGCCATCGCCCGCGGCGCTACCCACGCGAGCCACACTATCAGGACAGCAAAAAACCGCCCGGTTGGGCGGCTCATGGTATGCATATCGTTTGCCTCTTGTTCGCTTTTAGCAATTAGCGATTAGCAGCTAACTGTAGCCATTAGCAGTTAGCTAAAGCCCACGATCCCCTTGCCTCTACCTGCTGGTCGCTAATTGCTGTTTGCTAATTGCCAAGTGCTAATTGCTAATTGCTGATTGCTGATTCCTACAAGCTGTCGCATAAATCTGTTCTGAAAGGGCACGGCTTCAGCCGTGCCGTACAGAGCTTTGAAAATGCGGGGGCTTTAGCCCTGAGGGCTTCAGGTCCGCCCTTTCTGAGCTAATCGCTAGTTGCTAATTGCTAGTCGCTAATTCCTATCTTTCCGCACCCTCGTAGCTCTTCATAAACTCTTCCACGCTCTCGACATAAACCTGCGCGAAGTCGGCCACCTCCCGCTGCGTTTCGATGATGTCGATGGCATCTTCGAGCGGCCATCCCATGGCGCGCAACACTGCCAGCCCCATCATCGGCGCGCGATGCACCCCCGCCGCGCAATGGATAAAGACCTTTGCCTCAGGCTCTCTCAGCGCCTCCAGCGTAAAGTCAACCCCGCGCTGCAATAGCCCCGGCGGCTTCGGCCGAAAATCGTCGTCCGTCGGGTTCCACAGCACCTTCACGCCGTACGGCTCGGCGAGCTTGGTGTCGTCGAACTCCATCTGCATATCGACGATATGGGTGACCCCGGCCCGAACCACCTCGATCATCTTTCCTTCATTCCAGATGCCACCCCCCACCGCAATACGGTCGGTCACCCAGGTCATGTCCATGCCCGCTCGTCGCTCCTCGGCCGGGTTCGGCCCTAAGCTTCGATTTTACCGGACGCCTTTGCCAACCTGTGAACTCGGCGCAGAAGCGACGCGGCTTCGGTCGCGCCGATCAGCACTCCCCTGTGACTTGTCATCCTCAGCACTCTTCAGCCGGCAGAGAACCTGCTTCTTCGCTCCACCGCAACGGGTTTGCCTTGGCACTGCCGAAAAGCTCCATCAGCCAATGAACCGAGCCGCGTCAGCGGCGACTGCGTCTCTAGCCCTGGGCGCAAGCCCAGGGTTGGCGCATCTCAAGAACCTTCAGGCCGCGTAGCGCCCTACCCTCACACCACCGCGGACTCCGCTTCCTCTGCCGCCTTTGCCGGCTTCAGCCTCGGAGGCGTCATGCCCAACTTCTTGTAGAATGCCAGCACCGCCTTCGTCGGATCATCGTCATCTTCGGCTTGGATGGCAGCCTGACCATCTACTGCGACGGCGGACGCCTGCCCCGCCTGCGCCTGCTCCGCGTCGGACTCCGGAAGCTTGTCGATCTCAGCGAAGTCCCACAGCAGCTTTGCGCCCGCTGCATTGCTTCCCTTCTCCGCCTGTTTCATCATGCCGAGCGCGGTTCTCATCAGGTTGGCGAAGATGGCTCTCTTCACCCGCTCAACTTCCTTCACTCGCTCCTCGAGCGCTTCGAACTTCTCGTATTTACCGTTCAGCCGAGCCATGTCCCCCAGGCTCAAGCCGGCGCCCGCCAGTTCATCTCCGTCGTTCACAGGGCCCTTGGTGATCTTCTGTGGCTGCTTCTTAACTCTCGTCGCCGCCTTGCTCGCCCGGCTCTTACCGGTTGCTGCTTTCTTCGCCGCCATATCTCGCTCCTGCACACAAAACAAAAAGCCCGGCTCCAAGGGCCAGGCCACGATTGCTACAAATAGCAAAACCCAGCTTTCGCTGGGCTCTATCACGGAAAGCGCTCTACCGGCCACTCTCCTCAATCTCAACTCTAATTTCACTATAGCAACTTTCGAGGAAAATCTTCACCTTTTTTGAAATTTATATTTCCATTAACTACAATAGCTTAGAGAGAATTGTTGCATTTCTCCTAGTTGACAAGAAAAAATATATACTGACTTGTAGTTAATAACTATTCCCCCTTGTGCGACAATCAGAACCACCCCAGGAGGCTCTTCATCATGCGCCAAGTCGTTGCAACCAATGACGCTCCCAAAGCCATCGGGCCCTACTCGCAAGCCATCAAGGCCAACGGCTTCATCTTCGTCTCCGGCCAGATCGCCCTCGACCCAGCCAGCCAGCAGCTCATCGACGGCGATGTCGCCGCCCAAACCGAGCGTGTCCTCCAGAACCTCACCGCCATCCTCAGCGCTGCCGGCAGCTCCCTCGCCCAGGTGGTGAAGACCTCGGTCTTCCTCAAGAGCATGTCCGACTTCGCCGCTATGAACCAGGTCTATGCCCGCTACTTCACCGGCGACCCGCCCGCGCGCTCCACCGTCGCCGCCGCCGGCCTCCCTCGCGACGTGCTGGTGGAAATCGACCTCATCGCCCTGGCCTAAGAAAGAGCATTCCCCGCCTGCGGCGCGCTTTATACTGGGCTCTTGTCTTAATTTTTCATCAAGCGAAACTGCTCCTCAGAAACCTTTCCAGGATGCTTGCCAGACGCGAGCTGGAGAGAGCCGTCACTCGCCCTGCACTTCTCCCGCGATCCAGGCCACATAGGCTTCGCTGCCTCCTGCAAGCGATAGTTCAACCCTTTCCGGTAGCTCATAGGGATGCAGCTCTTTGAAGAAGGCCTCCAGCCGGGCGGCCTGCTCGGCCGTGGTTTTGATGATGAGCAAATATTCGCTCTCGCGCTCGACCTTGCCCTTCCAACGGTAGATGGAGCGGAGAGGGCCGACGATGTTAACGCACGCCGCCAGTCTGCGCTCGACAAGTTCGGCTGCAAACTCCTCGGCCCGCTTTTCTTCGCCCAGGGTGGTCAGCACAATTCGCGCCTCGGCCATTGGTCGCTCCTCGCAGATGACTTGATACGGAACAATTCTATGCGGAGTGCGTAATCCTCATTCGCGAGAAGCGCCGATGCTCAGTTAATAATGTTCGCAACTCAATGACGAATTTGGTTCCTCCCGCGCTGCTTCGCCTTTCGTTCGCTTGACCGGAAGTTGCAGCCGACGTTCACTGAGACTGGGAGTTTCTTTGAGCTTTACCGTAACAATCGCCGGAAAGTGGCTGCAACGTATACGCCGAATCCTGTTAACCCTGTTCCTGGCGGGGCTGGTGGCCGCGGCGGGATACAAGGTGGTCTATGGGCCCAACGGCATGATCGTTTACAAGGCCAAGCGGGCGGAGTACCAGCGGCTGCAGCACGAGATTGACGCGGAAACGGAGCGCCACCAGGAGTTGCAGGAACGGGTTAAGGCGCTGCAAACCGATCCCAAGGCCATCGAGCGCGAAGCACGCGAGCAACTTGGCTATGTGCGGCCGGGCGAGCGGGTGCTGGTGCAGCGCCAACCTCGTCTTGATACTCGCACCGCGCCTGCCGTCGCTCAGACGCAACCCGCCGCCATTCCCTAGCCTGCATCTCTGCCGAAGCATCACGCCTGAGATACACTGTCGAATCGAACCATGGACATCGACCGCTTGCGGAAATATTGCCTGTCCTTTCCCCACGCGACGGAAAACGTGCAATGGGGATACGACCTGTGCTTCAAGGTCGGCGGCAAGCTCTTTGCCGTAACGCCGCTGGAAGTAGCGCCGGTGCGGCTGTCGTTCAAGTGCTCGTCTGAGAACTTTGTCGAGCTTTGCGAACGCGAAGGAGTAAAGCCCGCACCCTACATGGCGCGCGCGCAGTGGGTGGCGCTGGAACAATTGAACACGCTGCCCGACTCGGAGCTGCGAGATCTGTTGGCAGAGTCTTATCGCCTGGTGTGGGAGCGGCTTCCCAGGAAGCGAAGGGCGGAGTTGGAGGCGGGCAGGCCATCGGCGGCCTCTGCACGAGGAGCGAAGCAGAAGCACAAGGCGAAGAAGACGAGTGCGCCGCCGGCGAATCGTAAACCGGCAAAATCGCGCGTAAGCAAGGCGGGCAAGAGCCGATGAAGTTCTCGCGTTTGCTTCTTCTGGCTCTGGCCTGGACGACGTGCTTGGGTGCAGGCGTGGTCCGTGCGCAGACGCAGTCTTCTGCCGCGCCGGAGAGCAAAGCCGCGGCTGAAGATTCGCAAAAATCCGCATCCGGCTCTGCCAAGAAATTAGAGAAAGATTTCTTTGCACTGTTGCGGGCGGGCGATGTCAAGCAGTTCCTGTCGTATGTCTCCCAGGGCGGTGTGAACGTCGGCAAGCACGCCCAGCATCTTTCCAAAAACGAGGTCCAGGGACAGATGGAGCGCCACGAAGGACTCTACTGCACGCTGTTCGATTCCGCGTGCATCCAGTCGGAGATCCGGCTGGACCAGAGTAATGTTCGCGCCTGCTCCTACAAAGAAATGCTGACCAACTCCAAGAAGGTCAGGCTCGCCTCTACGGAGACGACGCGTAACGGAGTGCGTCAGGCGTTCCTGGTCGCCGAAATCAACAACGACCATTGCGCCGGCGTTGGTCTCATCGACTTCATCTTTAATCTGCAGGCGGATGGCTGGAAGCTGTTCTCGATTCCGTAGGCACCGAGGTTACTTCGTGTTCAACCTCGGGGAGGGAACGCAGCAGAAGGCGCTATCAGACGCGCAGAAAAGGCCGAAGCATTGCGCTTCGACCCTAATTTTTCAGAGCTACAGTGATGTTATTTCTGCTTACGTAGCTTGGTGGCCAGGCCGATGATTCCGCTGCCCAGCAGCATGATCGTCCCAGGCTCAGGAACCGCGTTGACGTAGATAATCCCGTCGAAAGCGCCGGGCAAACTTCCAACCTGAGTCAGGTTGTAGGTATTCGGATCTCCGGTGTAGAAGTTGCCGCTGTAATCGTCGACGAAAAACAGGTTCTGTGCCGGATCCCAGGCTACGCCGTTGTCATTGACGAAGCCGGTGCCTCCGAGCAGCGTGGAGCCGCCATTGGCGGGATTAATCTGCCAGAACTGCGCCGAGCCGGCGCCGAGCAGAATCAACTGGTTGGTGTCAGCTCGATAGGTCAGGCCACCTGGGTACACGCTATTGCTGCCCAGCAGCGTGGCCGCGCCATTCGTCGTGCTGATGCTATAGAAACTGCCGCTGCTCGACTGGCCATAGAGGGTACTGGTGGAGGAGTCATAGCCTAAGGCAAACATATCGTCAATGCCGTGCGAGCCCACGAGTGTGGCCGCACCGGTCTGCAGATTGATGGTGTAGAGGTTGTCGTTGCCGCGGCCGGGAGCCCAGTAAGCGGTGTTGGTGTTGGGGTTGTACGCCAGGTCTCCAAAGCTGCCGGCATTTACGCCGGTGGAGCCGATGAACGTCGCGGTATACGTGTTGGGATCGATCGAGTACAGCGAGTTGTTGTCGTTGTCGATCGCGTACAGTATCCCGGTGTCAGCAGCCCACGCAGAGACGGCCGCCAAGCAGCACAGCACGGTGAGCAGCAGAAGAAATCGCCGCATGTCTTTCCTCCTTCGAGCTAATGGTGGTTAGTTTCGATTCGTCGCTTCGCACCAACGACGGATGGCGAGCAGCGCTTCGACAGACACGAATCCGAACAGCGAAGCGCTGCGCGCAGCCATTCTGTCGGGCAGATAGACCTCTGTCAAGACCAAAGATCATTTTGGGACACGAACCCGCAATTCGCGCAAATTTTAGCAAAAGAAAGGCGGCGCCGTTAGGCATGCCGCCTGCAACCAGCCAATTGTCTGTTCCAAGATTCGACTAGTTGGTGGTCACCATGATGGCGGCGTTGTTGGGCATGACCTCGACCGCCCCGATCGTCTTGCCATCGCTGCCGGCGTGGAACAGCGCCGGGTTTGTGGGCGCGTAACCCTGTTGGACATAGGATTGAATGTTCTGCACCATGTTCTCGTTGACCCAGGAAGGCGGAGTCACCGGGCTGCCATTCACGTCGAAGCCATAGAGCTGGACCACCGCCCGGCCAAGATTCTGCGGGGCCGTGATGAAGCTGAAATGAACCCCCGCAGCCAATCCGTTAATGATCCCCATTAACCGAAGAGACGTGTTGCTGTGATCGAGGACGGTAGCCGAGCCGACAAATCCCCAGCCGGAATTGTAGACAACTACCACATCCTGCCGGTCGTGCACCCCCATAGCATTGAAGTTCACCGAAGCGTCGACAATCCTTGTGCTGGTTGTCCCGGCGCCGGCGGTGTAGTTGTTTCCGTTTGGCCAACTGCAGTTCACCCCACTGCCGATTTGCTTCCGCCACCAACTGCAAACCGTACGCGAAGTGTCTTTGAACCCGGGATCGAGGTGCTGGTCATGCGATCCCCAATCCACGCCATAGAGTCCATTGCTGGCAAAGTAGTCCGGCCGGACGTCGATCAAATCGTTCGGAACATAGTTGGGAATGCTGCTGTACAGGACGGCATTGCTGGCATCGGTCACACTTTGGATCACGGCATAGGTGTTCGGCACCCGGGTAACATCCACGATGTAGTCTTTGGCCTGCGCGTGCTGGAAGCAGTTGGCGCAGTTCACGTTCACCCCATTGATGGTGGCGTGCTGGTTGCGGACCATGCTGGCTTCGGGAATCGTCATCGCCACCCAACTCGGAGTCCCGCCTAGGTTGAGCTGGATATGGGTGAGCTTCGCGGGCTGCGCACCCGGGTCGCCCGACCCCGGCATCTGCCAGAAAACGTTGTTGTCCGTGGCAGAGCTGACCGCGGTTTGGCGATTCTGGTAGCTATACGCCGGATTGTTGTGCATTCCGTCATCCCCCGGGTATTCCTGACCTAACAATGAGGCGGGGTGAACGAAGATGGAGTTGCTGAACTTCTGGAACATTGCAGGCCCGCAACTCGACTCACAGAGGGCGCCTCCGTAGGAGTTGTCGATGGTTTCATGGTCCAGCGATGCCGACTCACTGGGCGAGGACCCCAGGGTGAAAATCGTTCCGCTGGCATTGATGTGCAGCCCGTTGCTGGCGCTGTAGGTGCCGAAATCCTGATAGTCGTCGCCGGTGTCGTAGCCGGAGAATCCGTCGCCATCAAAGAGCATTCCCTTGTAGATGTTGGAGGCGCCGCCACCGTTCAGGCCCAGGCCGACGATGCTGTGCTGGTTAGGGGTGTGGTTGTAGATCACCCAATTCTGGAAGGTCGCATCCGCGTTGGATGCCGTCGCCAGCGCCGTCCCGGTAACTGCGGCACGGTCGATCACGCTGAGCACATTCTGGAAGGTCCCTCCGTGCAGGCCCTTGAATATCGTGCAGTTGTAAGCGACCAGCCCGGGGTGCGTACTATCGCCGAACGAAGGATTGTTCTCGTAAAGATAGATTGTGGCCTGGTGGCCGTTGGTACTGGCACAGGTAACCCGGAAGGTGCGGTCCCCGCTGGTCGGCGCGGGAAGGCTGATCAGGTCCAGAAACGTATAGCCGTTCGAACTTCCTGAGACGTCAACCAGGGTGTCGAATGAAACCTTGTCAAATGTAAGGTTGAGCGTTGGACTCTCGTAGTCGACTCGGAGGACGCCATTCTTGTGGAGGCTAAAACCATTTTTCAGCACGAATCCGCCCGTCTGCGGCAGCGTCCCATCCGCCAGCGAGATGGCAGGCATCGAGGGCGTGCCGAAGTTGCTGATCTGGCCATGGCTGCCCAGTACGTTCAGGCCGATCCCCTGTTGCGAGGTGTGCCGGATCTGGCAAGAGCCTGAGTTCCCCGTCTTACACGTAAGTATGCCCAGAGAGCCGAGACTTGAGTTGCAGCTCGATTCGCTGCAGATCTTCAGATTCTCCTGGCCGCTCGACGTCCCGCCATCGATGTAGTAGGTGACACCACCGCTGGCCGCCCCGGGATCGAGAGCAAAGCTTGCCCCAAAGATATCAAGCTCGCCCAGCAGCGACACCGTGCCCCGCATGTCGACATTGGAGTTAGCAAGGAGGGTAAGGTTTCCGCCGGCCTGAATCGTCAGATCGGTGGAGCCGGGATTCCCGGCCTTGCCCGCAGTACATGTCTGATTGGATTCGCACCGCATGGTGCAACCCGAAGGAATCGATACCGTATCACCGGCGCCGGGGATGCCACTCGGCGTCCAGTCAGTAGCCGTGTGCCAGTTTTTGGCTCCGGAGCCGTTACAGCTATAGTCCGCGGCCGACAGAAGACCCGGACACGCGAGCAGGGCGAGGAGGCAGAGCGGCGCGACCTTCTTCATTGCACCACGACATAGGCTGTGCATGACTTGGATACTCCGTCGGCAGCTGGGTTGTTGGTTGTCTCCAGGGTGTCGCCGGCGGCGAGCCCAACCGGACCGATTTTGCTGCACGGCACCGAATTGCCTTCCCAGGTGCGGTTGTTGCCATCCCAACTGGCGCAGGCGATGGTGCCCGAGACTGAACCCACCAGCCCCGGAACCAGCAACGGCGTGATGACATGAACGTCACCTGCGCGGCGGCGGGCTATCTGCATGCTGGTAGAGCCACCATCACACTGCCAGATAACATACTGGAGGACGCCATTCTGCGTCAGCCCAAACAGCCGGAGCTGGTCCTTTACCTGAAAGTCGACCAGCGCCGGACCGTTGTCGTATCCGGCGCGAAAGACCAGCTCGCGGGCAGGCGCCTGAAGCTGTGCGCTGCAGACGGACGCGGCCAGGAGAAGCAATGACACAATACCCGACTTCATACTGTCTCCAATTTTGGTTAGGGGCTTGCTGGCATGGACGCGCAATGGTCGGAAGCCAGGGCCATGGTTGCAGCTTGGCCTGGAATGGTCACCCACCTCCGGCCTGAATGAAAGACCCCGAAGTTGTTGAAAGCAATTCTGCCTGGTTGGATGCACTCCTCGGGCCGCTGGCGGCGCGTGGCTCAACAGGAATTTCTGTATTGTGGTTGGCCTCGGTCATCGCTGTCAATACGGTGAACTCCCCATGGCCCTTTCAACCCTGAGACAGGTTGAGGGTGGGAGCGAGCCGGCGCGCGAGGAGGAGGCAACGACCAGAGCGCTGTGAGCGCCATGGTTTCTGGAGGCATGAAGGGTGGACATGCGAAACAGAGAAGGGAGCGGGAAGCATCAGCGGCCCTGGGCCGCGACAGGTGAAAGCCCCGCCCCTCGGGGCGGGGGATGCATTCACAACCGAGAAGGGAGTGCCGTAGGCACGGCAGAGTCTTCTGTCGCATTCGCCGAAAGAACCTGTCGTGCCTGCGGCCCTGTCTTCGTCTTAGTGAATCTCGCCCCGCCCTGAAGAGCCTGTTACGAAACTCGTGATTGAGCGACGACGGTGGGACAAACCACACGCCTGTCCCGCAGGGACAGCACATCTAAGCCCAGCAATTTATTGCTGGGAGGGCGTAAGTGGAAAATCCTGAGTCCGCTTCAGCGGACGGCACCAGTTTCATAACAGACCCCGAAGGACGGGGCTTTCACCTTTCGCCGCGATGCGGCTGGCGGATGTGAAAGTCCCCCTCATGATTCAGCGTGGACGGCGAAAGAGCAGCATTGGCGATGATAGTCTGCGGATAAGAAACGGGCGCGGGAGTTAATTCCGCGCCCGAGATTTGTTCAGCTAATGGTGATTACTTCTTGGGAGGCGGCTGACAGCTTGCTCGACAGCTTCCGTCTACGGCTTGATCATCCACACGACGCCGCAACCCGAATAACCCGAACCAGTGCAGTTTGGATCGCCACCCAAGACCGTGGTTCCGTACAGGGTGCCGTCGGTGCCGATGGCCGGGGTGCTGAATAGAGATCCGCCGTCGGTACCTCCAGTGAAGTCGTGCAGCGAGGTGTACACCCAACCGTTTACGGTGTTGGTTAGCTTGAAAACGTTACCCCAGTTGTATATGCCGCCACACTCCGTGGTGCCATAAAGATTGCCCGCTCCATCCATGGTGAGAGTCGCAGACGGACCACACAGGCCACCCCTTCCGGGAAAGCTGTAAAGAAGCTTGAATGCCCAGGCATTGCCGGAAGGTGAGAGCTCGAAGACGGTTCCGCCGCCGCTGCCGCCGTCAGACGTAGTGCCATAAAGATTGCCGTCGGAATCGAATATCAGACCGCCGATTGGAACCGTTCCATCGCTGGCGTTTTGGAAGTTGTAGATAACGTGTGCCGTCCACCCTACGCCCACGACGTAGGTTAATTCGAAGACGTTGCCAAAACCATTTGAGCCGCCGCCGCAGCAGGTCGTGCCAAACAGATTGCCCTTATTGTCGAAGACAAGGCCATTAAAAGGGTAGGCTCCGTCAGGGCCCGAGAAACTGTGAAGAACACTCTCTGTGTAGCCGTTTCCTGAAGGCCTCAGCTCGTAGACTGTACCGTAACCGGACACACCTCCCCCCATAGTAGTGTTATAGATGTTGTCCTGCTGGTCCCAAATGAGGTCTCCGTAGCCAGGCTGTTGTCCGTCAGTACCCGAACCGAAGTCATGGAGATCGCTCACCGTCCAATAGCACGCCGCATCCTTACAAGGCCCAACCTGGGGTGTCAGCTTGAAAACGGTGCCATTGTAGTACGTCCCCCCCCCCGACGATGTGCCGTAAAGATGGCCGTCTGGTCCGAAGACGACCCTGGAGTGCGGATCGCAATTATGCGGAAGAGCCGCAAGGGTCGACAAGAGCCAGTTGGATCCCGCGTGGGCCAACTGATACACGGTGCCACAGTTGCCAGATGTCGTTCCATAGAGTGCGTTCCCTCGTATGGTCACCCCCGCAAAAGGCAATCTGCCCTCTCCTCCGCTGCCGGTGAAGGCGTGAATCACGCTGAAGCTTTGGGCGTGAGCCGCCGGCATGAGCAATGTGAAGAGTGTGAGCAGGATCAAATAGAAGAGCGCCTTTAATTTCATGGCATGCTCCGCGGTGGGCTTGAGGGGTGGGATCCGCGGGGGAGAGAACTGAAGAGGCAATCTAAACATACGCGAACTCCTCACCCCAGATTCCTTAAGATCGAAGGTTTCACCGAGAGTCCCTCAACGTCTGTTCAATAGTGAACACCGCGGCCCAAAAACTCTTCCGACAACGAGTGCGGATTGTTTCCCGAAGTAGGAAAGCACGAAGGTAGAGCCCGTTCCCCTACTCGAACTTCAGCGGCTTCCACTTCCCGTCATCGCTGAGCGCGAGTTGGATGGGACGCGGCGGCCCCTCGGGCGGCACTGTCAATTCGACCCAGAGCTCCTGCCCCGGCTTGAGCAGCCAGGGGGATTGCGCCGTATCCGGAATAAAGAAATCCACCCCGGGCATGAGGCGGGCGCGATCGCATGGAGTCTTCTCATCCAGCCAGATCATCTGGGTGTTGCCGCGCGGCAGAAGGTTGCGCGCGTCCTCGACCGCCAAGTGGCCGCCACGCGCGAGCGCCCGCACCCGCCACATCCAGTCGGGATGCGCGATGCCGGTGGCCGCCTCTTTCCAACCCTTGTCTGCTTCGGCGTCGTGCGGCAGGTTGCAGGCATCTACCTCCGGCGACAGCACCAGATATCGCCCGCGAATCGGCAGATTGGGATCGTACTGTGCCGCGCGCGCCCAGACGCGGGGCAAGGTTGCCCGTTCGTACAGATACTTGCCTGCGATCCCGGCTACCAGCAGAACCTGAATCACGAGCAACGCGATACCGCGCCGGGTGAGATTCATGCGGCAGTCCTCATGACGTGGCGCACCAGGCGCCGGCGCATCTTCTCCAGCAGCCAGCCGCCGCCGAGAAACAGCAGGCCCAGCACGATAAGACTCAGCGAGCGGCCAAGCTTGTCCATCACGCTGGAAAAGTAGAACCAGAGCACGGTGGCGGCGAAGGCGAAAATTCCGTAGTTGAGAATGGCGCGGCTGCGCTCGGCGACTCCCCACCAGGTGAAGAAGCACGCCAGCACTCCCACCCAAACGTAGCTGAGCACGCTGTTCTGCGGATAGTAGTAAGGCGCCCGGCCCACGCGGAAAAGGTGCGGCAGCACAAGGCCGCTGACGATGACTGCCGCGACCGGCAGCATCGCCGACGGCTTGAACCGCCAGGCGGCAAGCAATGGAACCACAACGATCCAGCCCAAAGCGACCATCGCCAGATGCAGCGGCATCGCCGGTGTCGTCGCCCAGTTGTACCAATAGCTCCAGCTCTCTACGAGGAGCACGACAGCAATGGTCAGCGCAATTGCCCCGCTGGCAAACAGCAATCCGGAGGCGAGCTTTCTCCTCGAGGCGATGAAGGCGGTGAGGTACAGTGCTGCGAAGCTGGCGAGGATGCGCGTCAAGGACAACGCATCGCCGCGGTATCCGTCGGTGCGGATCCACCAATCACACAGGATCCATGCAGGAATAAGCAGCATGGCGATGGTTTGCTGCACCTGATCGCCGAGTAGCACCCAGCCGGCGATGGCGCACAGCGCCCAGAGCAGAATGCCGGAGGGCCAGTGCTCCTGCATGTTGAAGATCTGCCCAACCAGGAAAATCACGGCCCCGGCGGCGATGGTGCCCACGCCGTGCAGCGTGATGGCCAGCCTCTCGAAGGGCCCGCGCACGAGAATGGCTGCGCCGTGCAGCACGACGACCAGGCCGACCACCAAAAAGAAACGTGTCCAGGGCGAGAGCTGGTCCCACTGCGCCGCAACGAACAGGATAATGCCCGCAGCCAGCAGAATTCCGCCGAAGGCCAGCGCCAACAGCACCTGCCAGCGCAGTCCGCCGGGCTGCTCGCGCGTCTGCTCGAAGGCGCGGATGCGTTGCGCCGTCGATCGGTCGATGACGCCGGCGGAGGTCCAGCGTCGGAGAAGCTCTTCCAGCGATGGCATGGTTTCGCGGAAAGCGTACAGCAGGCGGGCGGATTTGTCATTTCTCTGTGGAGCCGTCCCGCGCCCTGTGGATCAGTCCCGCTCTGCGGGACGACTCAGTGTAGCCCAGCGTGAAGTCCGCGGCGCGGACGCAACGCTGGGTATGCGCTTGTTGGGCGCGGAGCCCCGGCCGGGGCTCCAGCACGGCTGAAGCCGTGCCCTTTCAAAAACCGACTTATGAAACAGCCTAGTTGCTGCCTTTTCATATCATGGAGAGCGCGTCCACATCGACCACCAGGTTCCCACGCGGGATCTTTTTCTCCACGGCATGCTCAATCATCGCGCGCAGGGCCGAGTTCATCTTTTCGCGGCTCTTCGACTTGAGGAGGAAATGGTAGCGGTATTCGGTCTTGAGCCGCACGATGGCCGCCGCCGCCGGGCCCAGTACGCGCACATCCGGCAGTCGCGTTTCCTGAAACCACTTGCCCAGAATTCCTGACCAGGCTAGAGCTTCTTCCAGTTTGGAGCTGCGCACCAGCACATTGCTTACAGCAGCGAACGGCGGATAGTGCATCCAGCTACGGAAGCGCGCCTCTTTCTCGTAGAAGCCCTTGTAATCATGCAAGGACGCAAACTGAATCGCATAGTGATCGGGAAAGAACGTTTGCAGCACGACGCGGCCTGGTGTCTCGCCGCGGCCTGCGCGTCCGGCGACCTGGGTGAGCAACTGGAAGGTGCGCTCCGCCGCGCGGAAGTCAGGAAAGCTGAGCGCTGCGTCCGAACCAACCACGCCCACCAGAGTTACGTTCGGGATGTCGTGGCCCTTGGCGATCATCTGGGTGCCGACGAGCAGGTCGATGTCGCCCGCCTGCAACGCACTGAGCACGCGCTCCAGATCGTCGCGGCCACGCACCGTGTCGCGATCGAGCCGGGCAATTCGCGCCTGGGGAAACAGGGAGTGCAGAATGTCCTCCAGCTTCTCCGCACCGGTGCCCAGGTACTGCACATATTCGCTGCCGCACTTGGGGCAGGTCTTGGGCGCGGGCCGCATGAAGCCGCAGTAATGACAGATGAGGCGGTGCTCGCGCTTGTGATAAGTCATCGCGATAGCGCAGTTCTTACACTGCACCGTCTCACCACAACTACGGCACAGTACGAACGACGAATAGCCGCGGCGGTTGAGCAGCACCATCACCTGCTCGCGCCGCTCCAGCCGTTCGCCGATCTCCTCCAGCAGGCGGCGGGAGAGGATGGCATCCTTGTGCGTGCGCTGGAACTCGTCGCGCATGTCGATGACTTCGACTTCGGGCAACGGCCGCTTCTCGATGCGCTCGGGCAGCTCCAGCAGTTTGTATTTGCCGTGCGTGGCGTTGTAGTAGGTCTCGAGCGATGGGGTCGCGGAGCCGAGCACGACCGCGGCGTTCGACATCTTCGCCCGCATCACTGCCACGTCGCGGGCATGATAGCGCGGCGTCTCTTCCTGCTTGTATGACTGGTCGTGCTCCTCATCGACGATAATGAGCGCCAAGTCCAGCACCGGGGCGAAGACCGCCGAGCGGGTGCCTACCACAATGTGGGAGTCACCACTGCGAATGCGCTTCCACTGCTCGGCACGCTCGTCGTCGCTCAGCGCCGAGTGCAGAATGGCGACCTCGCCGGCGAAGATCTGATGCAGATCGGCGGCGACGGCGGGCGTCAGCCCGATCTCCGGAACCAGCAGGATCGCCGAGCGCCCCTTGGCCAGCACCGCCTGCATCGCGGAAAGGTACACTGCCGTCTTCCCTGACCCGGTCACACCATGCAGCAACATCGGGAGAAAACGATGCTGGTCGACGGAAGCGTTGATCGTGTCCAGCGCCGCCTTCTGCGCCAGGGTGAAGAGAAACTCCAGCTTGCGCGGCTTGAGCCCGGACATGTGAAAGCCCGCCTGCTCTTCGCGCAGCTCAACGATGCCGCGCCGCACCAGGGTTTGCAAAGTGGTGCGAGGAACGGCCAGCGCGCGCAGGCTGTCGACGGTCGCAGTCTTCTCCGGCTGCAGGTTGAGGTAGTCGACAATCGTCTGCTGGTTAGCGTTGAGCTTGCCTGTGACCGCGTTCAGCGTAGCTAGCTGAATGGTTCGGGTGGCGTCGCGTACGTCGCTCAAGTCCTCGCGCGCGATCCACTTCTTGCGCAGCAAGGTTTGCAGCACAGCGCGCGGCGCGCCTGTGGTGGTGCGCAAAGTGCCCTCGCGTACAATCTCGCCATCGCTAAGCCGGTTGAGTACGCGGTACTCCTGCATCTGGTGCTCGGGCTCCTTCTGCGAGCGGCGCGACGAGCCGACACTCGCCGCCTGGTGCAGCGCCTCCATTCCCTTGTCAGTGATGTGATAGCCGATGACGCGGCGAAATTCCGCACTCAGCGGCAGCATGGTGCGCAGCACTTCGCCGATGGGAGCAATGTAGTACTGCGCGAGCCAGCGACCGAGTTGCATCAGCCCAGGCGTGACTGCGGGGGTGGTATCGAGAACTTGAAGGATGGGCTTAGCCGAGAAGTCCGGCTTGCGATCATGCAACTCAGTAACAACACCGCACAGCCGCTTTTCGCGAAAGGGCACGATCACGCGCCCCCCGATACACGGCTCGGGTAAGTTCTCCGGGATCGAGTACGTGAATGTGGCGTCGAGCGGAACCGGCACGGCCACATCGCAGAATGCAGGCATGGTTAGAAAGATTTCACCACGGAGGCACGGAGGTCACGGAGGAAATGCAAGCTTAAGAATCTCTGTGTCTCTGTGCCTCTGTGGTTCATTTAGGCTGGTTCGTCTTTGCGCGGTGGATTCAAGCCGAGGTACTTCATCACCATCTGCAAATCTTTCCACGTTTCTTTTTTCTGCCGCGGATCGCGCAGCAGGAACGCCGGGTGATAGGTCACTGCCAGTTTGCAGACGAGCGGTTCGGCGTTTTCGTCGACTACTCCGGGAGGCGAGAAGTCGTAGAAGCGGCCACGCAGCTTTGCCATCGAGTCCTGCACGCCCAGCAGATTCTTCGCCGCCGTAGCGCCCAGCGCGACGATTACCCTGGGGCGAATGACGCCAATCTGCCGCATCAGGAACGGCGAGCAGGTATCACACTCATCACGCTCCGGAGTGCGGTTCTGCGGCGGGCGGCACTTCACGATGTTGGCGATGTATACCTGCTCGCGCTGCAGGCCCATGGCGGTGATCATGTTGTTCAACAGTTGCCCGGCGCGCCCAACGAAAGGCAGGCCCTGCTCGTCTTCGTCCGCTCCCGGGCCCTCGCCGATGAACATCAGGTCGGCATAGGGATCGCCGGTGCCGAAGACGATGTGCTTGCGGCCCAGGCGACCGAGCTTGCAACGCTGACAGTCGGGGCCAATGTCAACCTCGATGACGCGCAGTTGGGATTCGCGATCGTCGGATGCCGCAGGAGCTTTTGTCACGACAGCATCGTCAACGATTTCGCATGCAGAATCCGCCGCCTCGACCGGCGTTGCATTCACCGAGAGTTCGACCGCACGACGGTACAGTGGGCCGATGCCCATCTCGCGATAAAAACGCAGGCGGTTGCGAAGAGCGGATTTGGTTTCGGGAGTAAGGGGCATCTGTGGTGGGTAATGGTCAGCCTTGCGAAGATTCGCGTCAGGGCACGATTTTAATCCTGCCGATTAGAGCGCTGTATCGAAATTGTTGCCGTGGACCTTAGTCCGCTGGTGCCGCCGGCTAAAGCCGGCTCAAGAAGATCTCGAAAAGAAGGTCGGTTTCGGCACGACTCAAGTCGTGCCCTGACGCAAAAACTTCGCGAAAACAACACGTCGCGCTGTCACAGATCACCACACGCAGTAGTGCCGCCGGCTAAAGCCGGCTTACAGTTTTTTTGCAATGTCTACCGAGCACTCCGGCCAAAAGATGGCCTGCGTGCTGGGCTAAGCTATTTCGCGCCTACGGCGCTTGATTCTTGCTGATTGCAGGTAATCGCAACACGAAAATTCAGCAGTTCTAGCCCCACGCTGAAGACGGTGATCGTGCGACAAATTACCCAGCAGCTTGCAGTGTAGTTTTTTCTTGCACCAGACGAAGCGCTGCTTGCAGAATTTTCTGTGCAATTTCGAGCTTGTCGGCCTGCGGCACCGCGATCGTGTCATTCGCCGTAACAATCGTGACCTCGTTGCGGTCGGAGTTGAAGCCAATGTCGCTGCGCGAAACGTCGTTCACCACAATGGCGTCGACGCGCTTTGCTGCCAGCTTGGCGCGCGCGTTGTCGAGCAGGTTCTCGGTCTCGGCGGCGAAGCCAATCAGAAGTGGCGTGCGTTTGCCGCTGGCGTGGCGCAGGCTGCCGAGGTCGGCCAGAATGTCGGCATTGGGCTCGAGTTGCAGCTCCATCGCGCCTTTGCGCTTGATCTTCTCGTTCGCGACGTTCTTCGCGTGATAGTCGGACACAGCGGCAGCCATGATGATCATGCTCGCCTGCTCCCAGCGATCGAGCACGGCAGTTCGCATCTGCTGGGCAGTCTCCACAAAGATCGTCTCCGCCGCGGACGGCGGTTTCAGCGCAGTCGGTCCGCTCACCAGGATGACTTTCGCACCACGGCGCAGCGCGGCTTCGGCCAGCGCATATCCCATCTTGCCGCTGGAACGGTTGCCGATGAAGCGCACAGGATCAACCGGCTCATAGGTTGGCCCGGCGGTGACCAGCACGGTTTCGCCCACAAGGTCCTGCGCAACGCCAAGGCGCACCATGGTGGCGGCAACGATTGCTTCCGGCTCGGCCAGCCTTCCGGCGCCGACCATGCCGCAAGCCAGATATCCGCTACCCGGCTCGACGACGTGCACTCCGCGGCTACGCAGGACCGCCAAATTCGCTTGCGTTGCCGAATGCTCCCACATATTGACGTTCATTGCGGGGGCGACAATCACGGGAGCCTGGGTAGCGAGATAAAGCGTGCTGAGGAAGTCGTTGGCCATTCCCTGTGCGAACTTGGCAAGGGTGTCGGCAGTGGCCGGAGCCACGAGCAATGCGTCAATCGATTGCGCAACCGCGATGTGTTCGATGGCCGAGTCAACGTTGGCGTGCTCGCCCTCGGAGCCGAACATGCTGGTGATGACCTTCTCGCCGGAGAGCGCGGCGAAGGTCAGCGGGCGCACGAACTCCTGCGCCGCGGCGGTCATGATGACCTGCACCGTCACGCCACGGTCTTGCAGCAGGCGAACGATTTCCGCCGCCTTATAGGCGGCGATGCCACCGGAAACACCAAGTGCGATCTTCATGACTTGAGCTGACGTTACACCGCCAGGAATTTGGGCGCAAGAAGAGGATTAACCACGGAGTCACAGAGACACAGAGAAACTTGGGGCAGGACGGTCGAGCTTGCCTCGTTTTTAACGGCCAGATTATTCTCTGTGCCTCCGTGTCTCCGTGGTGAGATTGTTCTCGTATCCCGGCGGTGAATCTTTTCCTGCCGCAGCCGAAATTCCTGTAACGTAATCTCCGATGGGCCGCATCCACCTTCTCTCGGAAAATGTAGCCAATAAGATCGCCGCCGGCGAAGTGGTCGAGCGCCCCGCCTCGGTGGTGAAGGAGCTGTTGGAGAACTCGTTGGACGCCGGCGCGCGGCGCATTCGCGTGAACATCGAAGCCGGCGGCAAGAAACTCATTCAAGTCATCGATGACGGCTACGGCATGGTGCGCGATGATGCCATGCTCGCCTTCGAGCGCCACGCTACGTCGAAGATCCGCGATGCTGACGACCTGGTCAGTATTGCGACGCTGGGCTTTCGCGGCGAGGCTTTGCCATCCATCGCCTCTGTCAGCCGCCTGCGCCTGGAGACCCGCGCCGAAGAAGACGCGGCCGGGACGGTCGTCGAAATTGCCGGAGGCAAGCTGTTGACCGTGGAGGAAGCCGGGCTGCCGCTGGGAACCTCGATTACGGTTCGCGACCTGTTCTTCAACATCCCGGCGCGGCGCAAGTTTCTGCGTGCCGAGTCGACTGAGCTGTCGCACATCGCATCGCTGGTCACACACTACGCGCTGGCCCATCCCGAGATGCACTGGGAGCTGCACTCTGCCAGCAACGCCATGCTCATCGCACCGCCGGTAGGCGACCACTCGGAGCGCATTTATCAGGTCTTTGGCCGCGACACGCTCGACCAGCTTGTGCCCATCAGCGCGCGCCTGCCGCTGGAGCGCATCGGCCTGCCCCAGCCACCACCGTGGCGGCGTCCCGAGCCCAGCGAAGATGAGCCCGCTGAGCCGGTGAAAGGCGACCTTAAGCTGCACGGTTTTGTCTCGCGCCCCGAGATTCAGAAGCTCAACCGCAACTCCATCTTCATCTTCGTCAACGGCCGGTTGATTCGCGACCGCCTGGTGCAGCATGCGCTCACCGAAGCCTACCGCAACATCATTCCACCGACGGTCTACCCGGTCGTGCTGCTGTTTCTGGAGATGCCGTTCACCGAAGTCGATGTCAACGTGCATCCGTCGAAGGTGGAGGTCCGCTTCCGCCAGTCGAGCGTGCTGCATGACTTCGTTCGCGATTCCGTTCGCGCTACGTTGATGCAGGCGCGTCCGGTGCCTGCCTTTGTCACCGAAATGCACGCCCAGCCGACGGCTTCCGCGTCACTCAGTCCACGCGGGGGGCTCTCTGCCCCGGGCAGCGACGAACTCGGCGTGACCGCCGCCGACGCAGCCTTTGCGCTGCACGCGCCCGAGCCTCTGCCCCTGACCTCGCGCTTGCAGTTCGAGGGCAGCGGTATCGCCGTAGAAGCCAACGCGGCCATCCCCGTCGCGCGCTTTGGCCCGCAGACTTTTGGCGGAGCCGTGCCAAGCGCGCCTTCCGCCATTGCTCCGCCCACCAACGGTTGCTCGGTATCGCTGCCTGACGATGACGCCTGCGTCGGCCTGGAGTCGCTTGCCACGCTCAAGCCGCTGGGCCAGATTCGGGACTCGTTCATTCTTGCTGTCAATCCGCAGGGACTCTGGATCATCGATCAGCACGTGGCGCACGAGCGGGTGCTGTTCGAGAAAATCTGCAAGCAGCGGCTGGCGGCCTCGCCCGAAAAGCAGCAACTGCTGATGCCGCTGATTCTCGAGCTGGCGCCCGGCCAGATGGCCGTCTTCGCCGAAATCTCCGACGAACTTCTGCTCAACGGTTTCGAAGCTGAGCCCTTCGGCACGCGCACCATCGCGGTGAAGACCACCGCTGCGGGCGTCAATCCCGGCGACGTGGAGCACATGTTGCACGAGATCCTGGACCAGTTCGAGCGCGAGGAGCAGTCGCTCAATCTGGAGAAGATTCGCACCGGCATCGCTGCCACCATTGCCTGCCATGCGGCGATCAAGGTAAATATGCCGCTGGATCAGCCCAAAATGGAATGGCTGCTGGCGGAATTGGCAAAAACCGACTGTCCCATGAGCTGTCCTCATGGCCGACCCGTGGTCTTGCGCTATTCTGTTAGAGACATTCAGCGGGCCTTCAAGCGTATCTGAGTCCGGCCCAATCACCTTCAACATGCAGGAACAGCAACTCCAGGAGCTTCGCCGCGAAAAGTGGCATCTGAACGGGCACGCCGTCCGCACCCTCGATGAGGCCCGCGAGTTCATCGACTCGGTCGGCTTCTGCCTGCTGTATCCGCAACGGCCGCCGGTGCTGGCGCCAACGTTTGTGGGCGCATTCGTTGGTGGTGAAGAAAAGCTCCCCACGTCGCAGACGGCCTTTGCCGATCCTCGCGCCCGCGAAGCCAGGCACCTGATGGTCCGCCTGCTGCGCGAGAAAGCGGCCTACGAGGCGAACGTGTTCGGGGAAAATAACTTTCTCGTCTCCGCCTCCGTCTTCCCCTACTTCTACGGCCTGGTAGGCGACCGCAATCCCAAGCAGGCGCCAAAGGCCACCGCGCGCTCCGGCTATTCGCCGCTGGCGGCCGATACTTTTCAGATCATCAACAAGCACGGGCCCATTCCCAAGCAGCGCTTGCGCGAGATGCTGGGCAAGGAGATTTCGGAATCCGCTCTCGATCGCTCACTCGACGAGCTGTGGGCCAAGCTACGGATCACCCGCGTCGACTACAACCAGGAAGAAGGCGTCTTCTGGGATGTCTTGTTCCGCTGGTCGCCGGACGCGGTGAAGGAAGGCATGCACGTCTCCGTAGCCGAGGCGTTGACCGCGTTAGTTTCGAAATACCTGGATGGGGTTCTTGCCGCCCAGCAGGAGGAGATCGAGACCTTCTTCTCGCCGCTGATTGGCCGGGTGCGCGTGCGCGAAGCGGTGAACGCCTTGCAAGCAGCGCGCGAGCTCAGCTTCGTCCACGTCGGGGGGCGCGTGCTGATGCAGATCTCGTCGCTCCAGGCGACGCAGGTCCAGCCGTTCGCGGCAGCGGAGCGGAGCAGAAATTTTGTGCCAAAACCGTCCCCATCTACTCTCCGGCAAATGCCTCTGGTGCAGCGTTCCAGGCGGCGACCAATGCCGGCGAAGAGCGCAAAGCCGAAAGCGAATAGCGAGGAGTGATGGGCGCCCGCAAGCTGGTAATAGCCATCGACGGCCCGGCTGGTTCCGGGAAAAGCACCATCGGCTCACTGCTAGCGAAGAAGCTCGGCTACATCAATCTGGAAAGCGGAGCGATGTACCGCGCCCTGGCGCTCAAGGCGCTGGAGAACTCGACGGACCTGGACGACGAAGAAGGGCTGCGCCAATTGGCCGAGCAAACGCACATCGACCTGGTCCCAACCGGTGAGGCCAACTGCGTTCTGCTCGATGGCCGGGACGTCACACAGCGCATCCGCGAGGCGGATGTCACAGCCGCGGCTTCGCGGGTCTCGGTTCATCCCGTGGTGCGGCAGATCATGGTTGCTCGGCAGCGCGTCATGGGTGAGCAAGGTGGCGTGGTCATGGAAGGGCGTGACATCGGCTCGGTCGTCTTCCCCAACGCCGAAGTGAAGATATTTCTCGACGCCGACCCCCAGGTCCGCGCCGAGCGCCGCTTCCTGCAAAACGGTGCCGCTGCCGCCAATGCCAACAACCCACAACAGGTGATGGCAGAGCTCGCGGCCCGCGACCGCCGCGATCAGAGCCGCGCCGCCTCGCCGCTGGTGGCAGCTCCCGATGCTGTGCATATCGACTCAACCCACAGGTCGATTGACGAAGTCGTGGCGCAGATCGACGAGATCGTGCGGACAAGAAGCTAGGCTCGGGAATTCGCCAGCTCCAGCCCCTCCCTCACCACCCGTTCGATCGACTCGCGCAGGTCCAATCCGCCGAGTTCCGCTTCCGTTACCCACCGGACCTCGCTAACATCGCTGCCGGCCCGCGCTTCGCCTTCGATGACCCGGCACAAGTAGTCGATCAGGACGTAGTGATACTGGGTGCGCCCGTCGCGGTCGCGGAAGATGCTGTCAAACACCTCAAGTATTTCTTGAGGTTCAACCCGTAAACTGGTCTCTTCCAGCGTTTCGCGTCGTACTCCGTCATGCAGCTTCTCGCCCAGTTCCAGTACGCCGCCGGGGACCGACCACTCTCCCTGAAGTGGCTCGGTGGCCCGCCGCACCAGCAGCGCCTGCCCTTCCCTGACGATGACGGCACCGACTCCAATGATGGGGCGGTCGGGATAGTCGCGTTTCATGGGGCGATCACTGAGCGAAGAAGTCTTTGGGACTGAATGCTGAAATCCGCCAGCCCTTCTCCGTCTGCCTGAGTTGCAAACGAAGCTGCCGGCTGCGACGCATGGGCACCTCGCCCGGATCGCGCGGTGTGGCATCGAGATCGGCCTCGCAAGTCACAGTGGCGCCATTCTGGTCGGAAGTGGCTTGCAGGATCTTGTAGCGGAACGTCAGAACAGCGTACGAGTCCAGAAAAGCCCTGACCTGGTCTCGCAACTGCGGAAAATCGGGGACCGATCCTGCATCAAAGACGGCAAGCACTTCGCTCGGGTTTTGCGTCTGGATGCCGTCACGCAGCGGCTCCAGCACATCACGGGCGATCAGGTCCTCGAGGTCGAGGGCCTGCTGGCCGGCCGCCTGGCTGGGCTTCGCGACAGCCTGGTTGGGAACGTCAGAGCCGGCCTGCTGCGCTAGAGCCGGCAGAGCGGTCACCAGAAGTGCCAGTAGCAACGTCGGGGCCAAAAGGTGGTCATTCTTCGCCAACCGAGTCCTCCAGGTGCATAATACTGACTTGCGATGCCGCCGCGAAGCGGAATGGTGTAAATGGGTCAGGACAAGCGGCCAGGGCTTCCGAAGCAGCGGGAAACGCCTTCGGAGGCGAATGGGGCAAGGGCCGCAGGCTGGCTCAAGACTACACAACTTTCTGTAGCCAACGGGGTTACACCCGATGTGGGCAGCATCGCCATAGATCGTATTGTTCCAGGGGCGGGATCCGCAAAGGCCTTGCCGGCCAATGCGAATCAAGGACTATTGACCGATCCAGGCATGCTTGGGATGCTGAGCGACGCCGAAGTCATGCTACGCGTGGCGGCGGGCGATGACTCGGCTTTTGACTATCTGGTGGAGAAATACCGCCGGCCGATGATCAGCTTCATGTATCGCATGACGCGCAATCAGTCGGTGGCGGAGGAACTGGCGCAGGAAGTGTTCTTGCGGGTGTACCGTTCGCGCCAGACCTATGCGGCCAGCGCCAAGTTCACCACCTGGTTGTATCGCATTGCAACCAATTTGGCGGTCAACCACGCGCGCGACACCAAGCATGAGCGCCCGGAGAACACGGTCTGTATCGATGAGCCCGACACGGAAACCGGCATGACGGTCGACGTGCCAGACACCGGCTTGAACGCGGAGCAGGCGATCCTGCGGCGCGAGCGGCTGGGGGCGATTCGCAAGCAGGTGGAAGCATTGCCCGAGCGGCAGCGTTTGGCAGTCCTCATGCACAAGTATCAGGGCCTGGATTACAAACAGATTGCCGCTGTGCTCAAGCTGAGCGAGTCGGCGACAAAGTCATTATTGTTTCGCGCTTATGAAACGCTGCGCGAAACCTTGAAATCTTTCATCTAGCAGCAATGCGGGAAGTAGGTTGGTTATGAACTGCGAAAAGATTCGCTCACAATTGATGGAAGCGGTGCTGAGCGGACCGGAAGCCGTTAGCGGCGACGTGCACCAGCACTTGCAGAGCTGCGAGGCGTGCTCCGGGGAGCTAGCCTCGTTTCAGCGGACCATGACCCTGCTCGACGAGTGGCAAGCTCCCGAGCCGTCACCCTATTTCTCTTCTCGCCTGCGCGCCAGAGTGCGGGAAGAGGCGGCGAAGGAGCGCGTTTCATGGTTTGGATGGGCCCGCCGTCCCATGGTGGCTAGCGCGGCGGTTGCGCTCATCGCGCTGGGAGCCGGCCTGCTGGAAGTCGGTCACTGGAGCCAGCAACGGGTTACTATGGCGGGTAACGACGGTATTATTCGCACCAGTGTGAGCGAGACCCCGGTCGGCGACTTGCAATACCTGGATCACAATGCTGATCTGTTTTCGGAATTCGTAGCTCTTGACGGACACTCGCAGACGGAGTAAGGAAGAGTCGTGCGCACCCCTAAATCCATTCTGGTTGCCCTGATAATGACATCAGGCGCGCTGTCGTGCTTCGCCTTTTCGGGCGGCGGGTGGCAGCAGCACCGGAATAATTCTTCGCCGCCTAATGCGCGGCCGAATTCCCAATTTCACGTCAACGGGCCCGGCCCGCATCGCGGCGATTGGCTTCGCAAGTACGGAAACCTGCCGACCCAGCAGCAGGAGCAGCAACTTCGGCAGGACCCCAAGTTCCGTAACCTTGCCCCGGAACAGCAGCAGCACCTGCTCGATACCTTGCGCAGCTTTGACAACCTGCCTCCCGATCGCAAGGCCACCGTGCTCAACCGCATGGAGACCTACGAGCACCTTACGCCGCAGCAGCAACAGCAGGCGCGTGGACTGTTCCAGCGTTACAAGGAATTGCCGCAGGACCGGCGCAGCAAGGTGTCGCAGGCCTATCATGAACTGCAGGGGCTGCCGCCCGATCAGAGAAGCCAGATCCTGAATTCAGAGCAGTACCGCAGCACTTTCAGCGACGACGAGCGCCAATTGCTGCAGGGTATGACCGATCTGACACCCCAGACCCCCCAGAACCGTTGAGCCGCAAGAGTCGTTGCTCACCCCACAGGGCAGGGTAATCATTTAACATTTGAATTGCGGTTATCTTGCCGGCGGCAAAAGCTTGGCATGGCCGCACTCAATTTATGATCCAGTTGATACGTGACACAGTCCGTTATCGCGAACTTATCTGGGCGCTTGCCCTTAAAGATCTCAAGGTCCGTTATAAACGCTCGGTGCTGGGGTTCCTCTGGGCGCTGTTGAACCCTGCCCTGCTGATGCTGGTGCTGACTGCGGTCTTCAGCAGCATCATGAAATTTCCCATCCCCCACTACGCTGTATTCCTGCTCTGCGTCCTGCTACCGTGGACGTTCTTCTCCCAAGCCCTGGCCTATGGTGCCGAGTCGATCGTGGGCAATGGGGACCTGATCAAAAAAGTCTCGTTGCCTAAGACTGTCTTTCCTCTCGCCGCGCTGGTGTCGAACATGATCAACCTACTTTTGTCGATGATCCCACTGGCGCTGCTGGTGCCCGCGCTGCGGCACCCGTTCTATATCACCTGGCTTTATCTGCCCGTTCCCATGCTGGCGCTGGCAATTTTCACATTAGGAACGATCTTTTTCTTTGCTGCCGCCAACGTCTATTACCGCGACGTTTCCCACATCTTGCAGATTGTGCTGTCGGCCTGGTTTTATATCACCCCCATCATCTTCCCGCTGGACATGATTCCGCAACAGTACCGCTGGGCTTTCAAACTCAATCCGCTGATTTATGTCATCAACGGCTTTCGACTGGCGGTGTACTACGGGCAGTTGCCGCACTTCCGCTCGATTGCGGCGTCGTTTGTGTGCGCGTTCGCGATGTTGTTCATCGGCTACTATCTTTTCCGCAGGTACCAGGATGATTTTGTCTTCTACGTCTAAGTCGCAGCGACGAGAGCAGACCGCCGCCATCTGCCTGGAGAACGTGACGCAGCGCTTTCGCGTCATTCACGAGCGGCCCGACACACTGCGCGAGCTGTTCGCCAGATTTCTGCGCACCAACGCCAGCTATCATGACTTCGATGCGGTAAAGGATGCGTCCTTCGAGATCCCGAAGGGGCAGATGGTCGGCCTGATTGGGCGCAACGGCTCGGGCAAGAGCACAATGCTGAAGATCATCGCCGGCGTTTACCGTCCAACCTCGGGCAGCGTACGGGTCACTGGCACGCTGGCACCGCTGATCGAGCTGGGGGCCGGTTTCCACGCCGAACTCACGGGCCGCGAAAACATCCTGATCAACGGTTTGTTAATGGGCTATTCCAAGCGGGAGATGCAGCGGCGCGAGTCCAGCATCATCGAGTTTGCGGAGATCGGCGAGTTCATCGATGCACCGGTGAAACAGTATTCCTCAGGCATGTACGCACGTCTGGCGTTCGCGGTGGCGACGGAAGTCGACCCTGACATCCTGCTGCTGGACGAGATCCTGGCGGTCGGCGATGCTCCCTTCAAGCAGAAGTGTTTTGACCGCATCGAAGCCTTTCGCAAGCGGGGCAAGACTATGGTCTTCGTCACCCACGATATGCAGCAGGTGCGAAACTCCTGTGACCGCGCAATATTCCTGGACAAAGGCGTGATCAAGGCGGATGCCGAGCCGGATGTAGCCATCCACGCCTACATGACGATTTGGTCACCGGAAGCCATCGCCGCTGCCACACCAGCCCCTGCCCTGACCACTGTCCCGTCCTGATGCATGCCGCCTTCGTGTTACCGCGCTTCTTTCCCTACCGCGGCGGCTATGAGAACTCGATGCTATCCATTGCCCGTTGCCTGGTAGACCGCGGTCACCGGGTAACGGTCCTCACCACCACCGCGCAGGATCTGGAGTCACTGTGGCTTCCCGAATTCAGGACATTCCCTGCTGGTGAGTCCATGGTCGACGGCGTCCTCATTCGCCGCTTTCCGGTTTCCTATGACAAGTGGGCGCGGCGTGCGACGCGAGTCCTGGGCCTGCTGCCCTACTGGCGTTGGAAATCACAGTTCTGGCGGCCGGCATTCCACGTCCCTGGACTAAGAGCGGCGCTGCACGGCGTCGATGCCGATGTATTCCACGTTGGTCCGCTGCCGTACAACAGCCTGATCTACGCTGGAATCGAAGCAGCCGAGCATCGCCGGGTACCGGCCATGGCAACGCCATGCACGCATCTGGGCGACGAAACCAACACTGAAGTCGCCAAGCACTATGTGCAGCCACATCAGATCAGGCTGCTGCAACAGTGCCAACGCGTGCTCTGCATGACGGAAGCAGAGAAGTCCAGGCTGGCAAGGTTGGGCGTAGCGCAAGAGAGGCTGGCTGTCTTCCCCCTGGGCTTTGACATGAAGCTCTCGATTGGCGGCGACAGGGGGCGCGTCCTGGCAAAGTACGGAATCACGCCGCCGGTCGTCTTGCACCTCGGCATGAAGGCCTACGAGAAGGGCTCAATCACGCTGCTCGAAGCCATGAAACAGCTTTGGGACGGGGGTTCAAAGGCCTCGCTGGTAATGGCCGGCCCCAGCCTCCGCGGGTTTGATGATTATGTCGCGGCGAAGGCAACTTCCGGCGGCAGCTTTGTGAACATTCCGGCGTTTGCTGACGAGTTGAAGCGCGATCTGCTGGCCGCGGCCGATATCGTGGTGCAGCCATCACGTGTGGAATCGCTGGGTCTGGTATTGCTCGAAGCCTGGGCGAACGCCAAGCCGGTCATCGCTGCCGACATCGCGGTGTCGCGCGAATTGGTGGAAAGCTGTGGCGGCGGAGTGCTGGTTCCGTTCGGCGACACGAGAGCCCTGGCGCACCAGATCGCGCGCCTGCTGGCCGACGGAGTCCAGCGTCAGAGTATGGGACAGCGGGGACAAGTCTTTGCCCGTTCTTATAACGGCGACCTGCGCTGGCCGAGGTATGCGGAAGAATTCGAGAAGCTAGTGCTCCCTTAATCCGACTCGTTGTTATAGGTGGCGTGCGCCATCGGATCTTCCATGCCGCCGGAGACCCCAAACGCCGCTTCGTCGGCGATGGTCTGCAACTCCTGCTCGAACTCCCGGCTGCGCCAGCGCACTACCAGCAGTTCCTTGTGCTCAACTCCGTGACCATGGCAAAGGGGACAAATCACGACGTTCTGGTCCGACGAATGACTCACGATGAAGCCTCCTGTAGCGCAACCCTCTCATCTCCATTCAAGCGCTGCTGTGCGCTTACCGCTGTGAGCAGGGTCACGGGCGAATGTGAGACCGAGTCGCTTCTGTTCCGCCTAATGCGGCGGCAGGTTTGCCGACGAGCGCGTGGAACGCTACGATGATTGTCATGTCCCGGTTTTGTGCCCTTGTTTTGCTTTGCGGCTTGGCTTCCATGGCGCCCTTCTGTCCAGCCCAGCAGGCCACGCCCCACTCATCGCAGTCCAACGTGGCGGCGAAGAACGAAGCCCTGATCGACGCGCTCCGCACCTATCCCTTCGGCGAGGTCTACTCGGAGGACATTACGAATGCGAACAGCATCGCCCACTTTGGGAAGAAGCTCTCGGAAAGCGATGCGGGCGTGGTGCCCGTGCCCCCGGTGCGTGCGATTGCGGATCTTGGCCAGGCGGCCATTCCCCTGCTGATCAGCCACCTGACTGACCAGCGTCCTACGCAGGCCGAATATCGTCATCAGGCAGTGCCTGTGGCCTATCTAGCGCTGGATTTGCTGTTGCACATGACCGATATGAACGATGAAAGAGTGGTGGTGCCGGGATGCGAGCAGCATGGGCTGGGCGACTGCATGCAGCCGGACTTCTACTTCTCGCCCGACAACACCGATCCCAACACGTTCGCGTCGGTGCAAAGGGACTGGATCGACGAGAACAAGAAGCAGCCCATCAAGTTCATCTATCCCTCGTGGTGGCGATAGGGATTAGAGTGAGGCTCACTGGAGCATGAGGCTATAACCGCTCATCGCTTGGACAAACGCCAGTTATCTTTCTGGTCCAGTTTCATAAGCCAATCACGAAAGTGCAGGACCTAATCAACCTCGTTCAGACCTGCGAAGACGACACGCGTCGTTTGTTGGGTCATCTTGCAGCTCAACGGCTCGGCAATTGGCGACGGCACATTCGATCCGAACGCTCCCTAATCGAATACATCGAGCAATTGTTGTGGGGTGAGCACTGCCAGAACGGAAAACGACTCGATCAACAAGGCGGGTTGAGCCTGGAGGGTATCGTGCTCGACCACAAGCCGGAACTATTCACGGAGCCAGATCGCTAGCAAGCCAGCCGAAGGCTCGGGATAGCCTGACGGTAATAGGCGTCACGATTGCGGGAAAAGGGCGATGCCCGAATTCTCGGCAGCCTTGCGCATGGCCGCGTCCAGAGTGGCAAGAGTAAGTAGTTGCCGCGCAGCAAGATCGAGATATGCCGCATCGTAAGCCGTAAGGCCATAACGCATGGCTGCCGCTGTTCCATCCCGAACAACAGTCACCGCAGAATCGCCTTCTTCAACATCAATCCTCAGATGTGACAGAGCCGTTAGAAACGCCTTCTCATCGGCAGGCGTGATGCGTTTACGCAGATAGGCGACAGCAAGACCATTGGCAACCTCACGCGCCCAGAGTTCAGGAACGAGCAATCCGTCCGCTTCGGCGACGGCTAAGACAGCCTCGGCGTAGACGCTGCATTCATCGGGCAAGGCCCATGCAAGGGCAACGGACGCATCGACGACTAGAGGCAGCTAGCGGCGGCCGTACTGGACGTAATCGCGCGTCGTCCAGCCTTCGGGATCAGGTTTGACGCGAACTCGCAACGCACGCATCTCGGCAACTACGCTGCCGGGAGGGACCGGAGGGGAGCCAGCCGTTCCTTCAAGCAAGCGCAAGGCGGCGTCCTCCACCAATCGCTCAGGCGCGGTGCCGGCCTTGGTGGCCATCTGGGCAAGCTGCGCTTCCTGCTCGGGGGTGAAATGTACTTCCATAGCCCTGAGGGTACGAAAAAACACGCTGTGTGGCAATGGCGCTGGTCCCCAACGAAGCTGAGCATCATTACAGCCCAGACAACCTAATTCCTCACTGCGCGCAGGCCGCACTCAGATCCAAATAGATTGGTGAGTCTGCTAACCGGAAAACTGTACCTTCCATCCAGTTCCCGCTGGAGCAATCCCATCCCCGGTGAGTTTCAGGATCGAGCACCCAAATGCCGGCAATGCCCATTTGCCGGTAATCGGTAATCCGCTGCTGATAGCGGTCAATGCGGTCCTCGGGAGAGAGGACCTCAATCACCAGCAGCGGGGTCGAGGTGACAATCTTGCGATCAGGACTGGGGGCAGCAGAGACGCAGATGTCAGGGACGCGAAAGCGGGTAGGGGAGACCTGGACACGGACGTCCGGTAAAGCTTCTATTCGCCACTCCATCACGTGCTGAAGAAACCATTTCAGCACCGCCTTGATCATCCGAGCAGGTTCGATCTCACCCACGTTTCGCTGCTGTAATTCGCCGTCAACGTACTCGACATCAGGGCGATACGAAGTGTGGAGATACTCCTCAACCGGGACTTTGGTTGTGGTTGCCATTAGAACCCTTGCGCCCTTAATTCTACGTCTAGTGGGCGATGCGGTTACATGATCGCGGTGGGCGGGGCCGGCTCATCCGGGCTTCCCGCGTTCGACAGCGGCACGCGGATCATCACGAAGATCAAGACCGCCAGCGCCACCAGCGCTGCCACGTATGGCGGCGTCCACTTGATCAGGGTGACGTCGCGCCCGGAGCCGACCAGCCCGGCGATTACCAAGCCGCACAAGGCCTCGCCGGCGATCAGGCCTGATGCCGTCAGCACGCCTGCATTATCGACGCGCGCCTTTTGGGCATCGTTGTAGCCGCGGCGGTCGCGCAGTTTGTCGGTAATCCAGCGCACCAGGCCCCCGACAAAGATCGCAAAGGTGGTGCCCAGCGGCAGATACATTCCCACGGCGAACAGCATGACGCTCTTCACTTCGATCATGATCATGGCAAAGCCCATGAGGATGCCGACGATCACGAGCGGCCAGGCCATGTCGCCACCGACGATGCCCTTGGCCAGCATGGCCATCAATCCGGCTTGCGGCGCCGGCAAGGCAGAGCTGCCGAAGTGATAGGCCTTGTCCAGAATCGCCAGCGGGAAGAAGAGCACGAGCGACGCCACCACGATACCCAGCAGGTCGCCTATCTCCATCTTGGCCGGGGTGCCGCCCAGGATATATCCCACCTTAAGGTCCTGCAGCATCTCGCCCGCCACCGCCGAGGAGACGCAGACCACCGCTGCTACGCCGAGCACAGCCGCTACACCACCGCTTCCGGCGACGCCCAGCGCCACCATCAGCAGGGCCGCGACTACCAGGGTGCAGAGCGTCAATCCCGAGACCGGATTGTTGGAGGACCCGATTAAGCCCACCAGGTTTCCCGAGACGGCCGCGAAGAAGAAGCCCAAAATCAGCATCACGCCTGCGGCGACGAGCGCGCCGGAAATCACCTTCGAGCTCGACAGGTTTCCCGCGGTAGAGATGAAGTAGTAGTACAGGGCGATCATCGCCACAAACACGACCGCGATACCAGCGAATACCATCTTGGCCGGCAAGTCGCGCTCGGTTCGGCTGCTGCTGGCATGCGCCTCGGCTGACTTCTTCAGATCGGAAACCGCACGGCCCATGCCGAGCATCAACTGTTTGCGCATCTTGAACAGGGTGTACGAAGCGCCCACCAACATGCCGCCCACCGCAATCGGCCGCACGATGGAGTAATAGATGGAGTTGGCCAGCAGATCCCACGACAGCGCCGGCCCTCCAGGGTGCTGCGCCTGCAGGTACGGTCCAATGGTGTAGGTAAGCAGTGGAACCAGCAGTCCCCACGCCAGCACGCCGCCGGCAAAGTTCAGCGCCGCCAGTCGCGGCCCGATGATGAATCCCACGCCCAGGTAAGCTGGACTCACATCGGGAGGGGTCAGAATGGTCGCGCCTCCGGTCAGCGTGGTGACTACGCTGGGATTGGTGCTGGTGCGCAGATTGAGCCGTTTGCCCAGGGCCGCGATGTTCACCAGGAAGGTGTTGCTAGCGGAGAAGAGGTTGATCGCCCCCAGCAGATACAACAGCCCGCCAAAGCCCATGTTGCTGAACAGGATCTTCGCCGCCCTGGAGCCCTGCTGACCGGCTTTGTGAATCTCCGAGGCTGCCACCGATTCGGGATAGGGAAGCTCGGGGTCTTCCACCATCACCCGGCGCAGCAGGGTGACCAGCAGGATGCCCAGGGTTCCGCCAATCACCATCAACACGACGGTGTTCCAGTAGTACTCCCGGGTCAGCCCTGACCACAGGCCCGCCATGATGAACGCTGGAATGGTAAACACGGCGCCCGCCGCAACCGATTCGCCGATCGAGCCGATGGTACGGGCAATGTTTTCCTCCAGCAGGCTGCCCTTCATGAGCCTCAGCAGCGCCATGCCGATGACGGCGGCAGGATAGGTGGCTGCGATGGTCATGCCGGCCTTCAGGCCGAGGTAGGCGTTGGCCGCGCCCAGGATACCGGTCAGGACCAGCCCGATCAACACGGCACGGAAGGTAAACTCCTTCATTTCCATGTTGGCGGGAACGTAGGGACGATGGACCCGGCTCTCTTGCCGGGCGTTATTAATGGTTGGAGTGCTCATTAGGAACCTCGAAGGTGGCCGCGCACGCGCGGATACAGCAAGCGCGCAAGGTATCACGCCGGAAGCGCCGGATACAAGTGGCTGCGCGCATACGCTGCGCGCTGGTGGCCCTAGTTAATACTTTGCCGGCCGCCCCGTGAGGCGCCTGCGGGAGCGCCTCCGCCTTTGCCGACGGCAGTAGCGTGGCGCGGCTCGTAGATCCGCAGCCGGTCCTCCCCCGGAATCCGGATGGCGGCCAGCAGCCCCCAGGGCTGCTCAGTGATCGGCTCGGCCTGCTCGACCCCCTTAGCCCGCAGCTCCGCCAGGGTGGCGATAATGTCGTCACAGATCAGGTAGAGTTCGTGGGAGCCGTCCTCGCGAGTGGGATGAATTCCCAGCTCGGCGGGCGGAAGGGCAAAGATAAGCCAATCATGCCCGGCGTCGACAAACGGAAAACCGAGCGCATCGCGGAAGAAGTCTCGCAATTTTTCAGCCTGTTTGCTGTAGATAATTGCGTGCACACCGGTGATCATACAAGCCCCCCTTGCGACATCCGTGGCATCCTAAAAGGTCTTGCGCCGGATAGCAAGACACAGCATATGCTCAGGTGAAAAGATAATGAACTGTTTCCGCGAACCAGCGGCGACATTGCAGGCCTGGCTTAAAGTCCATATACTTGACTGGTCGGTCCTGACAACCATCCCCATCGAGCGGCGGTCAACTTGGCGGCTACTTGAAAGTGGAGGCGGGTCTTCAGCAGTTGTGAAACCGTAACGAGAAAACGACGATTCAAGCGCGTCGGGCCGCGTGCCGGTGTCGTCGCGCCCTTCAAAACGGTTGTCAGTGGCCTTTCGGCGGTCTTCTTTCCTTCCGATTGCCGGTTGTGTGATACCCCTCTTGTCTCTGTCTCTCGTCTACCAGTTTGTCCCGAATGCTTGAATTCGCTGGAGCCGATTCGCGCCGCGCAGTGCGTTCTGTGTGGTGAGCGCCTGGCCCCGGCGCAATTGCTCACCGGCGATGCCATCTGCCAGGCATGTCGTGACTATCCTCCCGAGTTCGAGAGAGCGGTTTCTTTTGGCGAGTATGCCGGCGGACTTCGCGACCTGATTCACCTGCTGAAATACAGCGGAGTCTTGCCTGCCGCGCGACCCCTGGGCGGGTTGCTGGCGGCCAGTATCGAGGAGCTTGGCCGGGCAGGCGGTGACTCGGTTCCCATGTTGGTTCCCGTGCCCCTGCACGCTTCCAAGCGCCGGGAGCGGCGCTTCAACCAGTCAGAACTGATTGCGCGGGCGGCGTTGCGGCGTCTGCCGCAGCGGTTCGATCTGGATTGCGGTGTTCTGGAACGCCGGCGGCCCACACGTTCCCAAGTCGGCCTCGACCGCGAAGCACGCATCCGGAACATGAGCGGGGCTTTCCGGGTCGCAGCTCCACAACGGGTTCAGGGCCGCACGGTGATCGTGGTCGACGACGTCATGACCACGGGCACCACGGTCTCCGAATGCGCGCGCGTGTTGAAGCGCGCCGGCGCAGCGAAGGTTTTTGCCGCCACCGTAGCGCGTACGCTCAAGGCGGGCGGCACACCAGGTTTCCGTAACGAGCCACAGGGGGAGGAAGTCGAGGCGGGGCAATTCGCCTCGGTGTAAAACAAGCTATGTCTACCGCCCAGAGCACAGCTTCGCGATATGGCAAGTCGTTAGCCGGATACATGCACCACGCGCGCGTCGCGCCTGAAGACCGGGTTCAGCGCTCGCCGATGCACGCTCCCGTGCTGGTGCTGAACGCCTCCTACGAGCCCATCAACGTCTGCGCCGCGCGCCGCGCCATCATCCTGGTGCTCAAGGGTGTGGCTATGATGGAAGAGGAAAATGGCCACCGCATGCACGCCGCCCGGCTGGCGATGAACGTTCCCTCCGTCATCCGTCTGCTCGAATACCGCCGCATTCCCCACCAGACGCGCGCCCTGTCGCGCAAGAACATCCTGCTGCGCGACCGCAACACCTGCCAGTACTGCGGGAAGATTCTTGCTGCGGGCGAGCTCACCCTCGACCACGTGGTTCCGCGCTCCCGTGGCGGCGCTTCGACCTGGGAGAACCTGGTCGCCTGCTGCCACTCCTGCAATCGCCGCAAAGGCAACATGCTGCCCCAGGAAGCCAACATGAAGCTGATGCGCGAGCCCCGTGCCTTCAATTTGCACACCAGCCGCCACATCATGCGCATGATGGGCCGCTCCGACTCCAAGTGGCAGAAGTACCTGTTCTATTGAAAAAGCGGCGATTCGCTGTTGGCGGTTGGCCCTCAGTGCTGTCACTCTGAGTCCGCCGTGATTGACGAAGGGCCTGCTCCCTGCCCTGCTATCTTGCGTGGCCCCTTCGAAACTCCAAAGTCGAAACTTCCTCCCCCAGCCAACCGAACCTCCTTTTTCCGCAACTCACTATCAGGGGCTTGACTACAAGGCGGGTTTCCGGCGAAAGGGTGTGCATGGCCGACACGGTTCTCGATCAGATCGTTGATAGTTTGCGAACTTCTGCAACCGATTTATTTTCCCAGCACTCGCAATTGAAATCCGTTCGGGTGGTAGGCCATTCCCCGAAGGTGGGTCATTGCATCTACGAAATCGTTCTGGATTTTGCCGACGCGCGTGCGCGGGTCAACGCGAAAATCTATCGCTCCGGCAAAGCGGGCGCGCCCACAGCGCAGGAGCGGGCAAGCCAAGAGGCGGCAAACCTGCAACATGTCTCGGAAGCGGCGACGCGTCATCACCTGAAGGGGGTTCCGCGGCTCATCGGATGCTTTGCCCCGCTGGGTGCTGTGGTCAGCGACAGACTCCATGGCCTGCCTTTGCAAAGTGTCCTGATGAAGGTTGCACTCTTGCCGGCCTTCACGGACACCGGGGGGCTGGACCTGGCTGCTCGCCGCACCGGCGAATGGCTCCGCCGGTTTCATGACGCCACCGCCGGCAAGCCGCAACCCCTCGACCACAAGGCCCTGTTCTCCGAAATCGGGGAGCTCTGCGCGCAGGGCCAGCAGGATGGGCTGGCGCAGGCCTCGGTGCAATCGATTCTGGAGTACGTCGGCGTGGCGTTGACTGGAGTGAAGAAGCTGCTGCCCTGCTCCGCGCTTCTGAATGAATTCGTTCCGGTCAACGTATTGATTTCCGACCGGGGCGTCGCCTTTGGTGAGTTTGCCAACCTCAGCCCTCAGGGACCATCGCTACACGACGTTGCCAGCTTTCTTGCCGCCGTCGAAGCCTTGGAGAAGTATCCTTTTTGCGATCGCAGCCTGACCTCGCGAGTGCATGATTCCTTCCTGCCCGCTTATGGCATGGATGCCCAGGAGCAGCCGTTGCTGACAGTATTCAAGCTGCGCGAATTGTTGCGGATGTTTGTTGAGGGACGGGCAGCGAAGGACGGCGCGCTACGCAAGAAGATCATGTGGTCAAACGTGATGAAGCGCTTCATTCAAAACGCTGCTGAACGCTCGATGGCTCCGGCAGCGTAGAAGGCCGCCTTTCGCTATTCGCTCTTGGCTATTCGCTCTGGGCTATTCGCTCTTGACGTAGCGCCGCAGATTCCGGCTCGAGCTGATGCGAAGATGCCGAGGGGAACGGGGCTTCAGCCCCTGAGGTCAAGCAAGCAGTCGCCGACCAGCGAAAGGCGAAGAGCGGTCTCTCTAGTACGGCGAGAAGCTGAGCGTCTTGTCGGACTTTTCCACCCAAATGTGGGCTTTGTCCCCGATGCGCTCATTCACGGTCACGACGACTACGACGCCGCTGGGACTGACGAACGCGCCGGCGTTACCGCCTTTCGGTACGGCCACGCCGTCAATGCGGTGGCTCTTGACAATGCCCCATTCGCCGCCCGGTCCCCAGTCCCGCATGAAATCGGGAAACGGATAGCGGGCATACTCCCCGGGGTGCTGCTTCCAGTCCGGATCATTCATCCAGACCCCATAGGCCTGCTCAAATTTCTGGTGCTGCAACGCGTTGAAGAACTTATCGACCTGGCGCTCTTCCCGCCAATAGCGGTAGTGCCAGGCAAGCGAGGCGAGCACTATCACCACAACGGAAATCGCGATGATGCGAATGCGGCGGCGGCGCGCCCGCGCCGGATCGTAGGGCTGGGCCCCAAACAGCGTCATAGTTTCCTAGTCTACTCGCGTCCCCAACCGATGTTTACGAGAAGAAATCCCTCGCCTGGTTTCGGCCTGTGTGCGCCCGGGCCCCTCCGTGGCTGGGTATTTCCCTGCGGCCGGCCGGTTTGCAAAATCGCTCTCGCCCCCTACAATCGCCACAGGAGATTCAACAACCATGCGCACTCTTTCCATCCTAGCGCTGGCTGCCTGTCTGACCGGCACCGCGCTGGGCGCCCAGAAAGAAACCGGCACCACCAAGCTAGTCAATGTAGAGCCGGCGGGCACTACCGAAAAGCACCACAAGCACCAGCAGTACGACTTCACCTTCGACGCGCAGACCCATGAATACACCTGCCGCTCCAAGGAAGGCGACAAGATCAATGCCACCGACTTTGTGGTCGGCACCAACATCGACTACCAGGTGAAGGGCAACAAGGGCAAGGTGAAGAGCCCCACGGGAAAGCAGGTGAGCTGCACCATCGTGCGCGTTGCCCAGTTGCCATCAACGCCGACAGCCGCGCCATCAAACTAACCGCCGAGTGCGAAACAGCAACTTTCCGCCGGGATTCGGGTCTAGAGCAGTGAACGCTGTCCTCATGCCAAAGCCTCGCTTCTCCCCCACCGGAACGCCGGGCGCATTTTGCGCACGCGCGTTGGCGGTCTGTCTGATCACGGCCTCGCTGTGTAGCGCGCCACTCTGCGCGCAAAGCCCGCAGTCCGCCGGCGGCGACTCCGGTGACACCCCCACGTTCACCAAAGACGTGAACGTGGTGAACGTCTTCGCTACGGTGCGCGACAAGCATGGGCAGATTGTGCCCACATTGTCCAAGGACGACTTCCTTCTCCAGGTCGACGGGCACCCGCAACCCATCCGCTATTTCGCGCGCGAAACCGACCTGCCCCTCACCCTGGGCCTTCTGGTCGATACCAGCCTCAGCCAGATGCGCGTCCTGGAAGAGGAGCGCACCGCCAGCTACGACTTTCTCGCTGACGTCATGCGCGAGGACCGCGACAAGGCCTTCGTCATCAACTTCGACTCCGAAAGCGTTCTGCTACAGGACCTGACGAACTCTAAGCAGAAGTTGCAAACGGCACTCGATCGCGTTCATGTGGCCGAGCCTGAGCAGAACGGCGGCTACGGCCGCGGAGGCGGTGGTGGCTATCCCGGAGGTGGAGGCTACCCTGGCGGACAGGGTGGCGGCTATCCCGGAGGTGGCGGGCATGGCGGATGGCATCATCCGGCAGGTACCACATTGTATGACGCCGTGTTTCTTGCCTCCGATGAGATGATGAGCAAGCAGCAGGGGCGCAAGGCGCTCATCCTGTTGACCGACGGCGTCGATCAGGGCAGCAAATACACGCTCAACCGCGCCATCGAAGCTGCACAACGCTCCGACACCATGGTCTACTCCATCCTGTTCGCCGACCCTTACGCTTATAACCGCGGCATGGGCGGCGGCTATCCCGGCGGCCGTCATGGCGGGTGGAACGGCCCCTGGGGCGGACCCGCCGGGCCTCCCATGGGCGGCCCCCAGTATCCTCCGCTGGAGTCGCACCCGGACGGCAGAAGAGTTTTGCAGCGACTCTCGCAGGAAACAGGCGGGCACTTCTTCGAGGTGACTAAGAAAGAATCGGTAGCGGCGATCTACAAGCAGGTACAGGAGGAGCTGCGCAATCAGTACAGCCTGGGCTTCAGTCCCGACAAAGCCGCGGAAAGCGGGGGATACCACAAGATCCAGCTGGCGGCGAAGCCGAAGGACCTGGTGGTGCAAACCCGACAGGGCTATTACGAGACGAAATAAAGCCGCTAGGCCGCCTGGGTGTTTCCGTTGACGCGTGCGCCCAGACGCGGCAGGAAGATGCTGAAGACGGTTCCGCGTGTGGTCCCTTCCACTCGGCTGCGCACCCGAATCGAGCCGCCATGCTGGGTCACGATTCCGTAGGAAACCCACAGGCCCAGGCCGGTTCCCTCATTCTCCTTCTTGGTGGAAAAGAAGGGCTGGAACAGCCGCCTCAGGTTTTCCGGCTTGATGCCCAGGCCGCTGTCGCTGACCATGATGCGCACACCTTCTGCCCCGTTCGCGTGATGACGCGCATCGGCAATCCGAACCGTGATCCTTCCCTCGCTTCCCGCGGGGATGGCATCGATGGCATTGCTGATGAGATTAGCCAGCACTTGCCGCAGCGGGCCGGGATAGCCGACCAGCTCACCCGGCGAATCGAAGCGGCGCAGCACTTCGATGCCCTTCCCCTCCAGGCTCTGGCGGCGCAGCGCCAAAGCTTCGTCGGCGATGCTTGCCAGGCTTATCCACGCGGGCGCATCGCCGGGCCGGCTAAAGGACAGGGTGCGGCTGCAAATCTCTCCCATGTGAGTGAGCTGGCTGTCGAGCAACTCCAGCAACTCCTGGGTTGAGGGATCCACATTTTCGGTTTCCCGCAGAAGATAGGTAAGGTTCTTCGCCGCATCCAGCGGGTTGCGGATTTCGTGCGCAATTGACGCCGCCATGCGGCCCATGGCGACCAGCTTTTCGGAGGCGCGCAGGGCCTCCTCCGCCAGCCGTCGGGAAGTTATGTCACGCGCAATGGCCGACGCGCCCACGATCTCCCCGTGCCGGTTGCGGATGGGCGAGACGGTGATCGCGACATGCAGCAATGTGCCGTCTTTGTGCTTGCGCACGGTTTCGTAGTGGTCAACGCGTTCTCCGGCGCAAATCCGTTCCATGATGGAAGCGATCTCGTTGGGCATGTCGGCCGGGACCAGCACTGATACGGGCTGCCCAATAATCTCTTCCGCCGTGTAGCCATAGATGCGCTCGGCGCCGCGGTTCCAGCTGGTAATGATCGCATCCAGCGTTTTGCTGAAGATTGCGTCATCACTTCCTGCGATGATGGCGGCGAGCAGCGCCTTATCTTCTTCGGCCTTGGACATGGGTGCTCGAAAATGATGCGGACCGTAGAAGCGTGCCTGTAGTCGCCCCTTCTTCATGCCCGCGTCGTAACCAGCTGAGTGCCGTGGAAGTATACCAACATAGTGACCTAATTCGTTGAGATGCCAAAAAATCGCAGGGCGGGACGGGACAGGCACGCTATTTTCACCACGGCGAGGCCCATGGATCCGCCGTGGGGCTTAGGCACGGCGGCCATCGTCCCCGAGGTTTGCGCGACTTGGCCTGCTCACGTAATCTCTGAGAGAGTCTCATCGCAGTCATAATCAGGATAAACAAAGGGATTGGCGCCAATGATCGAACGCATGAAAGAAAGTGGCGGCTGGGCTTACGGTTTCAAAATTGTTGGACAGATCACCGAAGCCGACGTGAAGGCCTTCGAGCCGCAGATACAGATCGCCATCCGGGAACGTGGCAAGCGTCCGCTGGGGATTGTGGTCGACGCCACCGAACTGAAGGGCGTCGAGTGGAGCGCGCGCTGGGAAGAGCTGCGCTTCTTGCACAAGTACTCCGACCACATCGCGCGTGTGGCGCTGGTTGGCGGCTCGAAGTGGGAAGAAATCAAGACAATGGTGCTGGGCGCAACCGTGCTGGCCGAGGCCGATGTCCGCTACTTTGAAGCCAACGAGATGCCGCAGGCCTGGATGTGGGCCAAGGGCGCCAAGCATGCCGAGGATGTTCCGGTGCGGCAGATCTATCGCGGTGGCATCTGGCGGGATTATCAGGAAGAGTTCAATCTGTAAGGAGGCTTGCCGCCGGGTATAGAATTCTTGCGGGTAATTTTTTACCACGGGAGGTCGCTATGCCCGTTTACGATTACGTCTGCAACGATTGCAATAAGTCATTCGAATTGGCTCTTACTCTTTCGGAGCACGACAAAAACAATATCAAGTGTCCCAAATGCGGCAGCAAGAACGTGCAACAGGAGTCGGTAGCGTTCTTCGCGGTTACGTCAAAGAAAAGCTGAGTGCGAAGATCCGTCCCTCGTGAGCAATGGGTCACCACCCGTAGCCTGCGAGGGACCTTTCATTTGCTTGAACAAATTCAAGGCCGCGCGGGAAGCGCTGGGGGCGGGATCTCCCATGGTCGTCGAGCCCCGCAGGGGCGACGCCAACTCTCGCTCATGTGCTATCGAGCGAATGTCGCCGGTTAGAACCCGGCTCGCGATCCTTTTCCTGTCCGTTACCCAGCGCTTCCGGGCTGGGCCCGAATTGTCGCAACTACCCTTCTGTCCAGGGATGCAATCGCGACTTACTCAGGATGAAAACAGACTGTGGCTCGGGCAAGCCTTCTCAGGCCGGATCTAATTGCTAATCGCTGGTTGCTAAGCCCCTACTCCCACATCTTCGTCACGCCTTCTTCCAAGACGCACACTTGCTTCTCGATGCCGCGCCGCCGCGCGTCCTGCATCAGGCGTACTAACGGTTCATCGATAGGCTCATGGCCCAGGCGAAACGAACCATAGTGCATCGGCACCATCCATCGTGCTCTCAGGTCCTGGAAGGCCTGGACCGCATCCTCGGGGCTGGTGTGTACATTGCGAAAGGACGCGGGATAATACGCGCCAATGGGCAACAGCGCGATGTGCGGCTGAAGCCGCTCGCCAATCTCGGCGAAGCCATCAAAGTAGGCGGTGTCGCCCGAGTGATAGAGGGCATGCTTCCCCGCCCGCACGACAAAGCCGCCGTAGCCACGGTGCATGTCGCGAATCACCCGCGCTCCCCAGTGCTTTGCCGGAGTATGGGTGACCTCGACCGCTCCCAACGGCAAGGTCTCCCACCAATTCATTTCGACCACCCGCGAGTATCCCAGATCACTCACCAGATCGCGAACGTTCTGCGGAACGATGATGAAGGGGCGCTTGCCGGACTTGCGCCGGGTAAGCCGCGCAATGGCGCGCAGCGAGGGACGGTGCAGATGATCGAAGTGCGCGTGCGACACCAGCACTGCATCAATTGACGGCAGGTCGCGCAGGCTTAGACCTGGACGGCGCAGGCGCTTCAGCACGAAAATCCAGCGCGCAAAGTTAGGATCGATCAGCAGATTCTTGCCGCCAATCTGCACGAAGAAGCTGGAGTGTCCGATGAACGTCACACCCAATTCACTGCGCTTAGCCAGCACTGGTTTGTGAGTCAAGCCGGTGCGCGGAGTTATGGCAGAGTGGTGCGCCAGCTTTGCGAACTGGCCTGCCTTGCGCCGGATGGCGGTACTAATCATGTGTGCTACTTATCTTAGATGCGCTGGCGGAACGAGCCGCTACATCGCCCCTTCCATCGGGTCCAGCACCAGTTCCGTCAAGTTCGCCTTGGGCGAGAGCACGACGGCTTCGAGCACCAACGCCGCGACGCTTTGCGCTTCTATCATCTTGTCGCGCGGCGCATCGGGCATCACCTGTTGCCAGATATCGGTAGACGTGGCGCCCGGCAGCAACGCTGTAACCCGAATCCCGCGCTGCATCAATTCCTGCCGCAGGGTCCGAGTGAAACTCAGGGCGCCGGCCTTTGACGCATTGTATGGCGCATAGCCGGCAAATGAGTCCCGGGCGGCAACCGAGATGATGTTCAGGATCGTTCCACCGGGTTTCATCAGTGGCAATGCGGAACGGGTGCAGAGGAACGTCCCTGTCAGATTGGTGTCGATGATCTCGCGCCAAAGGTCAACGCCGGTCTGCTCGATCGGAGCCGCCGACTGGGAAATCCCGGCATTATTGACCAGAATGTCGAGTCGCCCGAATTGTTTCGCTACGCCAGCAAACATTCGCTCGAGCGATTTCAGATCGCGAACGTCGCAGACGACAGGCAAAATTTGCGCGCCACCGGAAGCCTCCTGGCGCAGTTTGGCGGCTGCCTGTTCGAGCGTTTCCTGGTTGCGGCCGCTGATGACAACATTGCAACTTTCAGAGGCCAATGCCGCCGCAATGGCAAAACCGATGCCCCGGTTGCCGCCGGTGACAACCGCGACCTTGCCCAACAAGCGTGCGCGGCCTGACGATGGTTTCTCCGAACCGGCCGCCATGTCTTAGGAACCGTTACCGGTTTTGTGCTGGATAAGGGAGAGAAATTCCTGCCTGGTTTGCTGTGCGCGAAAGGCGCCCAGCATCGACGAGGTAACGGTTGCCGAGTGCTGCTTCTCGACTCCGCGCATCATCATGCACAGGTGCCGCGCCTCGATGACGACGCCCACGCCCATGGGCTGAATCGCCTGCTGGATGGTCTCGGCGATCTGCACCGTCATCCGCTCCTGCACCTGCAGGCGGCGCGCAAAAATCTCGACCAGCCGCGGCAGCTTGCTGATTCCGATCACCTTGCCCTTGGGAATATAAGCAATGTGAACTTTGCCGAAAAAAGGCAGCATGTGATGTTCGCAAAGGCTGAACATCTCGATGTCTTTGACGATGACCATCTCGTCGTAATCAACGCTGAACAGCGCATTGCACAGCACCTGCTCCGGATCTTCGTTGTACCCCTTCGTCAGATACTTGAATGCCTTCTCAAAGCGTTCTGGTGTGCGCAACAGGCCTTCCCGGTTGGGGTCCTCACCCAGGCGCACAAGCAGCTCGCGGGCCAACTCTTCGAAGCTGGCACTGGTGAGGGTTGGTGTCTCGATGGTATTCTTCATGGTCCTCCCAGTTGTATCGGGGGAAACTCTTTCAGGCTAATTGGGCATCGCCGAAATATTCGAAACTGTTGTTCTGTGTCTCTTCAATTCTTATCTTTTCTAGATGAGCGGCGGGGAACTGCCGTTTCAAAATGTGGAAGATCACGGCCGCGAAGTTCTCGGTGGTCGGAGGGGTGTCGGCAAACTCCGGCAGCATGTTCAGGTTCTGATGGTCGAAGCGCTCCATGATCTCGCGCCGGAAACACTCGTCAAGATCAACCAGGCTGCAAACCATTCCGATCGCCTGGTCAACTTGTCCGCTGACCGTCACTTCCACTGCATAATTATGCCCATGGCCGTAAGGATTGTTGCACTTACCGTAAACTTCGCGGTTTTGCGCCTGCGACAACTTGTCGTTGTGCAGGCGGTGCGACGCAGCAATGGTGTAACGCCGAGTCAGATGGGCTTTCATTCTTCCCCGTAATAGTCGACAAACAGGTCTGGCATCTCGTAAACCCGTACCCTGTGCAGCCGAGCCACCTTCAGCCTGGGCGCCAGCCTCTCCCAGATGGCAATGGCCAGGTTCTCGGTCGTAGGAATGCGAGTAGCAAACTCCGGAACTTCTTTGTTCAGGTGCCGATGGTCCATGGCCTCGACAACTTCATCGTTCAAGATGTCCTTCAGTTGCTTCAGATCAACAACGAATCCTGTAGCAGGGTTGACGTCACCTTTTACCGTTACTTCCAGCGTGTAGTTGTGTCCATGGCCGTTGAGATTGGCGCACTTGCCGAAGATGCGCTGGTTCTGCTCCGGCGTAAAGTCGGGATTATGGTAGTAATGCGACGCCGAAAATTCGCACTTGCGGGTTAGATAGATCATTTTTTTAGCAACTAGCAACTAGCAATTAGCGACTAGCAGCTAGCGATTAGCAACTAGCGACTAGCGACTAGCAATTGGCATTTAGCCGCACGGGCTAAGTGCTAAATGTTGAGTGCTAATGCTGGTGCTAAAAGCTCGTTGCTAATTGCTCGTTGCTAGATTCCTTCCCTTCCACTGCACAAAGCCACGCTTATGACAGATGTACGAGCGGAGCAAAAGAACCGAAAAAAGGGGCAGCCCGAATACCGCGCATACGTTTGAAAGCCAATCAAAATGCGCGCGTTGAACTCGCTGGTAAAAGAAAACCAGCAATCCGAAGGCGATCACCCCGTTCACCAGCGCGGCCCCGGAATCGCGTTCGATCAGCGCAGCCGCCAGCGCAATCACGCTGGCTGCAATCAGAACAAATTCAATGCTCCGCCGCAACGCCAGTCCGCGCGGATTGGGAAACAGCAGTGCGAGGTTCTTGGTCCACCCTTCCCACATCTGGGGAAAGCTGCGATACATTCGCGTGCTCACCACGTCCGACAACCGAAACTGCAGGCGGTAGCCGGCGCTCTTCACCTTTCGCGCCAGTTCCACGTCTTCCAGAATCGCGTTGGCCACGGCTGCATGCCCACCCACGGCGTCATAAGCATCGCGACGAATCAGCAGGTATTGTCCATTCGCCGCTGCGGCGGGTGAATTGGGATCGCTCACCTCTTTCGGCCGATAGGTCACCGCCAGCTCAGCAAAGATGAGCGGCATCAGCGCGCGCTCGGCAAAGCTGTGTACCTCTTGCCGCGGCGAGTACGACAGCAACGCAGCGCTCTGCTGCTCGGCCTCGCCCAGGCCGGCCGCAATCGAAGTGGATATGTGCCGCGTGTCGGCATCGGTGAACAGCAACCACTTCCCTTTTGCGGTGCGCGCGCCCGTCCAGCAGGCATTACACTTGCCGCTCCAGCCATCGGGCAGCGGGTCAGCCTCGATCACCCGCACCGGAAAGCTGGCCGCAATCTCGCGCGTGCGGTCGGTCGAGTGGTCGTCGACCACGAAGACTTCGTAGCTCACCCCCGATTGCCCTACCAGCGATCGCAGGCAGTTGGCGAGGCTCGCCTCCTCGTTCCGCGCGGGAACGACGACCGAAACCTCGACTGCATCTTTAGTGGCATCCATGCCTGTAGGGCTCTTGTTTATTATAGAGTTGTGAAGCGTCTGGTATCGGCTGCCCTCCTTGTCGCCGTATTTCTGCTGGCTGCCTGCAACAGCAACCGTCCGCCCAAAATCGGGGAGCGGGCTCCCGAGTTCATGCTGCGGGAGCCGGAGCGCACCGTAGAACTCTCGCAATTTCGCGGCAAAACCGTGCTGCTGAACTTCTGGGCGAGCTGGTGTCCCCCTTGCGTTGAAGAGATGCCCTCCCTGGTACAACTGCAGAAGGAGCTCGGCGACCAGGTCGTGGTGCTTGCCATCAGTGAAGACTCGGACGACAACGCTTACCGGCAATTCATCCGCGATCACAACATAGACTTGTTCACGGTTCGCGATCCCACGCAGAAGGTCAGCACCCGCTATGGCACATTCAAGTTTCCCGAAACCTACGTAATCGACAAGGACGGCGTGATTCGTCGCAAGTTCATCGGCGAGGCCGACTGGACCAGCCCGGAAATTGTCGCCTACCTGAAAAAGCTGCAGACCTCGTAACGTTCGGTCAGATTGGTTCGCTACCGAGGCCCGGCGCCACGCCAACCACTCATCCACCGCGTGCAGCGTGATCTCGGGGAGGCCACCTCGCTTGCCTTGTCAAAATAAGAGGCTCCCAACATCCTCCTGGATGGTAAAGTGGCTGCGCTCGAAATCGGCCCATTCGGGAACCCCGTTTCATTAGCAACTACCCATAATTTGCGCATCAGGAGGAAACAGTGAAAGACACCAAGGATCAGGGATTATCCCGCCGCGATCTCCTGCGAACTGGAGTCGGCGCCACCGCCGCCATACTTGCTGGGGGACTCCAGCTCACTCTGCCGTCGCCCGCGTATGCTCAGTCCACGCTTAGTCCGGAAGCCGCTCTCCACGAGTTGATGGCGGGAAACAAGCGTTACACTTCCGGGAAACTAAAGTCCTTCGACGAAGATCTCGCCATCATCCGCCAGCATACCGAAGAAAAGCAGGAGCCCTTCGCAGCCGTGCTTTCCTGTGCCGACTCGCGCGTGCCCGCTGAGATCGTCTTCGACCAGAATATTGGGCGCATCTTCGTGTGCCGCGTCGCCGGGAACGTCATTACGCCGGAAATTATCGGCAGCCTGGAGTATGGCGCCGCCGTCCTGGGAACCAAGACGATTCTCGTGCTGGGCCACTCCGCCTGCGGAGCGGTGAAAGCTACGATTCAGGGCAAGGATGTGCCGGGACAGATCAGCTCTTTGTTCCCGCATATTCGTCCCGCGGTCGACAAGGCCGGATCGAACCTCGAAGCCGCGACCAAGGCCAACGCCAAGATTCAAGCTACACTCCTGGGACAGGCCTCAACCGTGATCTCGGGAATGGTGAAATCCGGCGCAGTCAAAGTCGCAGCCGGCTATTACGATGTCAGCTCGGGAGCGGTCACCCTGCTCGACTAGCTGCGGCATAGAGAGGATTTCACCACGGAGACACGAAGGTCACGGAGAAGGATTGTTCTTATTTTGTTCTTCTCGGTGTTCTGCGTGTCTCCGTGGTGAATATGTACTGCCTCTACAGACCGGCCTCGATGCGGGAGCGTGGGTCGAGGTAATCGCGCAGTCCATCTCCCATAAAGTTGAACGACAGCACTGCCAGCATCACCGCGCCTGCGGGAAACAGCACCAGGTGGGGCGAGTCGAACAGGTGCGAGCGCGCGTCGTTGAGCATCGCTCCCCAACTCGCGGTTGGAGGTGGCACGCCCAGTCCCAGGAAGCTCATGGTCGCCTCGGCCAGGATCGCGCCCGCCATGCCGATCGCCGCCTGCACCAGCACGGGCTGAATGATGTTGGGCAGGATGTGCCGCACGATGATGCGCGCATCGCTAGCGCCCAGAGCGCGCGCCGCCTCTACAAACTCGCGCTCGCGCACCGCCAGCACCTGCGCTCTCACCAGGCGCGCGTAGCCCACCCAGCCGCCAATCGACAGCGCGAAAATCAGGTTGAAGATTCCTGGCCCAAGAAAGGCGACAAACGCAATGGCCAGTAGAATTCCCGGGAACGACATGAAAGCGTTCATCACTACGACATTCAGCACGCGGTCGGTCAGCCCGCCGTAGAAGCCGGCAATCGAGCCGAAGATCAGACCCAACGTCAGTGACGCCGCAACCACGCAACTGCCCACCAGCATGGAGATGCGCGCACCGTAGATCACTCGCGACAGGATGTCGCGCCCCAACTCATCGGTCCCGAACCAGTGCGCCGCCGACGGCGGCATGAGCCGCGCCGGCAGGTCGATGTTGGCCGGATCGTAGGGTGCGAGCCACGGCGCGAACAGTGCGCAGGCAACAAACACAACGATCATCACCGCGCCCGCGGTCGAGAGCACGTTATGTGTGGCAACGCGCCGCCAGGTGGGGGTGTGGGCCGTAGAAATCATGAATGCGTCATCTTAACTGACGCCACCGCCAATGCGGCGGAGTACAATCGCCTGTTTGGCGTTCGCGGCCATGCTTCCTTTCAAACTGGTCTACAGCGAAAAGTACTTCCTTCCCATCGGCGAGCACGTGTTTCGTGCCGACAAATACCGGCTCATCGTTGCGCGGTTATTGGAGAATGGCTGGGCCGACCCGTCCGACTTGATCGAACCCTCTCCCGCTTCGGAGAGCGACGTGCTGCTGGTGCACTCGCCGCATTACGTCAACAAGCTGATGGAAGGCAGTCTCTCGGCGCGGGAAGAGTTGCAGATGGAGATTCCCTACTCGCCGCAGGCAGTGGACACCTTCCTGCTGCACGCCGGCGGCTCCATCCTGGCAGCCGAGCGGGCGCTGCGGGATGGCGTCTGCTTCAACATCGGCGGCGGATTTCATCACGCATTCCCTGATCACGGCGAAGGCTTCTGCATGATTAATGACATCGCCGTCGCCATTCGCAGTCTGCAGAAGCGCGGGATGATTCAGCGCGCCATGACCGTCGACGTCGATGTGCATCAGGGTAACGGCACGGCAGCGATTTTCAGCAAGCCGGCGCCGAACTCGCCGACTCTGCCCTCGGCCACGCCGCAAACCATTGCCACCGGACGCGGCGCCATGTTGCAGGGCAGCTCGCGGGATGTTTTCACCGTCTCGCTGCATCAGGAAAACAACTACCCCTTCGTAAAACCGCCGTCTTCCATCGATGTGAACCTCCCCGACGGATGCAGCGACGATGAGTATTTGGCATGGCTGGACAACGCTCTCAGCTCGGGACTACGGCAGTTCGACCCGCAACTCATCTGCTACGTCGCGGGTGCTGATCCCTTCCGCGAAGATCAGCTCGGCGGCCTGAGCCTGACGGTGGACGGGTTGAAGCGCCGCGACGAGCTGCTCTTCCGCGTAGCGCGCGCCAGGGAAATTCCGGTGATGGTCATGTATGCGGGCGGGTATGCAGTGCGCGTCGAAGATACGGTCACCATTCATTGCAACACCGTGCTGGCAGCGGCGGACGTTTGTGGTGCCGCGCGAATGGTATCCTGACCTTTCTGGCGGAGTACGCCTGCCTGATTGGCAATGATGTCATCCAAAATCTCAGTCGGAATTCTGGGCGCGACCGGCGTGGTCGGTCAGCGCTTTATCCAACTACTCGAGGCCCATCCCTGGTTTGAGGTCGCTTGGCTGGCGGCGTCAGATCGTTCGGAGGGCAAGCCCTACGGCGAAGCCACAGGCTGGCGGCTGAAGACCCCGATGCCCGCGCACGTACGCGACATGGTGATCTCGTCCGCATTGCCCAACGGTGCGCCCAAGCTGATCTTTGCCGCGCTCGATACCGCTATCGCACGCGAATTGGAGCCGCAGTTTGCCGCCGCCGGATGCGCCGTCGTCAGCAATTCCAGCGCATTTCGCATGGATCCCAACGTCCCGCTGGTAATTCCTGAAGTCAATCCCGACCACCTCGCATTGCTGGAGCAGCAGTGCTGGCGCAAGCAGTCGGGCGGATACATCGTCACCAATCCCAACTGTTCGGCCATCGGATTGGTGGTCGCGCTCGCGCCCTTGCATCAACAGTTCGGCATCGACTCGATCTTCGTCACCACCATGCAGGCGGTCAGCGGAGCCGGATATCCCGGCGTCGCCTCACTCGACATCCTCGGGAACGTCATTCCTTACATCGCCAAGGAAGAAGAAAAGATGGAAGAGGAGACGCGCAAGCTGCTGGGCAAGCTGAACGGCGGAAGTATCGTGGATGCCGGCTTTCGTATGACGGCGCACTGCAACCGCGTCGCGGTGGAGGATGGCCACACCGAATCAGTTTCGATAAAGCTAAACCAACCGGCGGAGCGCGATGCCGTTCTCGCCGCGCTGACCGGCTTCAAGTCGGTGCCCCATGAGCGGGGCTGCCCTTCCGCGCCCGAGCAGGCCATTGCTTACGATTCGACGGCCGACCGACCGCAGCCGCGTTTCGACGTCGACCGCGGCGGCGGCATGACCGTGAGCGTGGGGCGGCTGCGTCCCTGTGGCGTGCTCGACTGGAAATTCACGGTGTTGTCGCACAACACCATCCGGGGAGCGGCAGGCGCAGCGCTGCTCAATGCCGAACTTCTCAAAGTGCAAGGCTACCTGTGGTGACCGAACTGGCGGCGGCGGTGCTCCCGTGATCGTCATGAAGTTTGGCGGCACCTCGGTGGAGGACGCGGCGGCCATCGACCGCGTCGCCTCCATCGTCAAAGGGCGCACAAGCGAGCGGCCCTTCGTCATCGTCAGCGCCATGGCCAAGGTCACCGACCAGCTCCTCGCCATGGCGAATGCCGCGGGCGTGGGCGATCTCGACCAGTCGCTTGAACTTTGCCTCAAGTTGCGCGAGCGCCATTACAACGCGGCCGGCGAGCTGCTCGGCACCGGGCTGCATACCGAACTGCATTCCGAGCTGGCAACCATTTTCGATTCGCTGGAGCAACTGCTGCGCGGCATCTGCGCCGTCGGTGAGCTCACGCCCCGCACCTCCGACCACGTTGCGTCCTTTGGCGAGCGGCTGTCGAGCATGGTTATTACGCCCGCCTTCGTTGCTCGCGGCATGAATGCCGCGCTGCTCGACGCGCGCGAGATCATGGTCACCGACGCGCAGTACATGCGCGCTGTACCCCAGATCGACGAAATCAATCATCGCCTGCAGGTGAAGGCGAAGCCGCTGATGGACGGCGGCCGGATTCCCGTCATGGGTGGGTTCATCGGCGCAACCCGCGATGGTCACACCACCACTATCGGACGCGGTGGCTCCGATTTCTCCGCAGCACTGGTCGGCGCAGGCCTCAATGCCGAACGCATCGAGATCTGGACCGACGTTGATGGCATGAAGACCACGGATCCGCGCATTTGCGCCGATGCGCATCGCATCAAGGTCATCAGCTTTGAAGAGGCCGCTGAGCTGGCGTACTTTGGCGCCAAGGTCCTGCATCCCGCGACCGTGTTGCCCGCGGTGGAAAAGAACATCCCGGTACTGGTGCTGAACTCGCGCAATGCGGAGAACGAAGGCACGCGCATCCTGTCGCACACTGCGCCGTCGAAGTCACTGTTCAAGGCCATCGCAGTAAAGAGCCGCATTACCATCATCGACATCGTCTCCGCGCGCATGCTGATGGCGCATGGCTTTCTGTCGAAGGTGTTCGAAGTCTTCGCCCGCCATCGCTGTGCCGTCGATGTGGTTTCGACCTCGGAGGTCAGTGTCTCGCTTACCGTCGATTCCAACGAGGCGATTCCGCAGATCGCCGCCGACCTCGAAGACCTTGGTCAGGTGAAGTACTCAGGGCGGCAGGCGATTGTCTGCCTGGTGGGCGAAAACATTCGCGAACGATGTGGCGTGGCGGCGCAAGTGTTCGACGCTATTCGCGACATCAATGTGCGCATGATTTCCCAGGGCGCATCGGAGATCAACCTGACGTTTGTGATCGACGAGACCCGCGTTCCGGAGGTGGTGCAGCGTCTGCACGCGCGGTTCTTCGCTGATGTCGACCCGGAGGTGTTCGATTGAATACGCGGCGGTTGCAAATCGTGGTGCTTGGCCGCGGCAAGACCGGAGCGCTGGTCGCCGAGGTAGCACGCGAGCGCGGCCATCAGGTGCACTCCATCGCCAGCAGCGAGAACCGGGACGCAGCCTGGCTATCCTCGGAAAATCTTGGCGCAACCGACGTCGTTATCGACTTCACCACGCCTCATGCGGTGCTGGCGAATGTCTCGGCGGTCGTGCACTGCGGCAAGCCAATGGTGGTCGGCACGACGGGATGGTACGGCGAGATGCAGCGCGTCAAGACGCTGGTCGAGGCGGCGCAGACTGGCTTTGTCTTCGGCGCAAACTTCTCCTACGGCGTGAACCTGTTCTTTCAAATCCTGAAGGCGGCTGCGCCGGCGCTGGCCCACGGATACGCCGGCCACATCACCGAGCGCCACCACATTCACAAGAAGGACGCGCCTTCCGGCACGGCCGCGGCGATGCAAAAGATTCTGCAAAGCGAACAGGTGGGCATTACGTCGGAACGCGAAGGCGACGTGACGGGAATGCACACGCTGGAGCTGAACTCAGCCGGCGATCGCATCGTGCTCACCCACGAAGCCAAATCGCGCCGCACCTTTGCCGAGGGCGCGGTGCTGGCAGCAGAGTGGATCATCGGGAAGCACGGCTTCTACGACTTCAAGGATGTCTTCGGGGAAATATAGGCAAGAAACCTCACCACAGAGTTCGACTGGGCGCAGGCGCTCACAATTGAGCGAGACACGATATACCGTGCCGGGGGCACTCGTGCCGTTGTCCGCCATTTACCCAGCCTTCCGCTTCGCTACAGGCTGGGCTGTCATCGCACGCCCTCCGGGCTCGGAACGAATTTCAGGATTTCTCGAGAGACATGGAGGTTACGGAGGCCAGCCGTTTCCGATTTCCTCCACTCTGCGTGTCCTGCGTGCCTCCGTGGTGAGTTGCGGTTGATGGTTGACCGCATCACACCAAAGTCGCAACATGCCAACATTGTTTTGGCGCATTTGCTGTGGTAGGGTTAAGCCAACGTACTTACCCAGACGTTCGGATCACTGCGCCGCAAACTCTGCCAGCCGACCGGGTCGCCTTACTCAGCATTTTCACGGCTCGCCGGTGCGGAGCATTAGGAGCAACCCCCATGAAAGATTCGTCCGACTCTCCTACCATGGGTCGTACTCTCGACCCCGAGGTGTTTGCCAACCGCAAGCTGATCCGCCCCAGCTTTGGCCGTAATGAGCAGCGCGCCGCAGACAACGGCGACGGACGTGAGCGCCGTGAGCGGGCAGAACGCCCGGAACGCGGTGAGCGTTCAGAACGTGGCGAGCGTTCAGAGCGCAGCAGCGGCAACGGCAAGAAGGTACTACCTCCCGAGCAGACGCACGCGGAGAATTTCTATTATCAGAAGCAGATGCAGGCCAGGACGCCGATGGTCGTGGTACTACAGGATGGCGAGCAGATCCACGGCATCATCGAGTGGTACGACAAATACTGTCTCAAGCTGAACCGCGTCGGCGCAGCCAACCTCCTCATCTACAAGCCCAGCATTAAGTACATGTACAAAGAGAGCGAGATCAGCGGACAGAAGTAGGACTGCTTTCAGGAGAACCAACGTCTCCGCAAGCAACCTGCGAAAGCTGACAAGGCAAACAACCTGACAGTCGCCAAGTTGCTCTTTTGCGTCCTGATTTTGATAAAGGGGGCGGTGGGCGCCCGTTTGGGGTTGCTGTCGGGGTTGCGGCGCCCACCTTGGATTTGGGTTACTAGTATAGACGCAATTCACCCGAAAAAGTCGTCGAAATCGACCCGTTGTGCATTCTTTTTTACGATTCTTCACAGAATGGGAATGAACCCCACGTTTCGGCCATAGCAAGGCCGGCCCCGTAGGACCGGCCCGGTTCGGTGGTGCGATGAATCTTAGTACGTCGGCAGTGCCGTTCCGGTATCGCCGAAGCTGTACGAGCCCAGCATCTTCAGATAATTGCCGCGCAGGAAGGCCGTCGGGTCTTCCACGTTGACCAGGCTCATGCTGCCGCGCATCTGCTTGATCGACGTGTATTCGTGCTCGTCCATCCAGGCTTCCATACCTGAGAGCACTACGCCAATGTGCTCGATGCCGTACTTGAGCAGCGCCGAGGTCATCATGGCAACGTTGGCGCCTGCCATCATGCACTTCAGCACGTCCGTGGCATCGTGCACGCCGCCAGTGATGGCGACATAGGTCTCGACCTGGTGATAGAGAATGGCAGCCCAGTGCAGCCGCAGCCGCAGCTCATGCGGGCTGCTGAGCACCAGGTTGGGCGTGACCTCCAGCTCTTCCAGGTTGAAGTCGGGCTGATAAAAGCGGTTGAAGATCACGATGCCGTCGGCCCCGGCTTCGCTCAGCCGCCTGGCAAAATTGGCCAGCGAGGTGAAATACGGACCGACCTTTACGGCGATGGGGATCCTGACTTGCTTGCGAATCGCCCGCACCAGCTCGACGTAGCCGTCTTCCAGTTGCGCCGCCGAAACCGAAGGATCGGTCGGGATGTTGAAGATATTCAACTCCAGCGCGTCAGCCCCAGCCTCTTCCATGTACTGCGCATATTGCGACCAGCCGCCGCGCGACTTGCCGTTGAGGCTGGCGATCACCGGAATGTCCACCGACTTCTTAGCCTTCTGCAGCAGGTCGAGATAGCGGTCGGGCCCGACGTGGTACTTCGGCATGTCGGGCAGATAGCTGGTTGACTCGGCATAGCTGTTGGCGCCGTACTCCAGCGCCGAGTCGATGTTCTCGCTCTCGGCCTCGATCTGCTCTTCAAAGAGCGAGTACATGACGATGGCCGCCGCGCCGGCGTCGCGCATGCGGGGAAAGTTCTCCAGCTTCTCGCTCAGTGGCGAGGCCGAGACCACGATGGGATTCTTGAGCCGTAGCCCCAGATAATTGGTTGATAGGTCGATCATCGTCTTGTGTCCTCGCTATTTCTCAAAATTCATCGCCGCCATGTGTTGATACAGTTTCCAGCGCTCATTGACGTTTTCCTGCGCCTGCTGCAGCAGTTTCTTGGCCTCGTCGGGATCGCTGTTCACCAGCATGGTGTAACGGGCTTCTTTGTAGATGTACTGCTCCAGCGGAATGCTGGGCGCACGCGAATCGAGTTGGAAGGGATTCTTCTCCTCCGCCGCCAGCGCCGGGTTGTAGCGGAACAGCGGCCAGTGTCCGGAATTCACTGCGTTCTTCTGCTGCTCGATGCCGTACACCATGTCATAGCCGTGGGCGATGCAGTGGCTGTAGGCGATGATGAGCGACGGCCCATCGTAGGCTTCGGCTTCAAGGAAGGCCTTCATCGTCTGACTGTCGCTACCGCCCATGGCCACGTGCGCCACGTAAGCGCGGCCATAGTTGATGGCCGCCATGGCGATATCTTTCTTCGGAGTGCGCTTGCCGCTGGCGGCAAATTTCGCCACCGCGCCCAGCGGTGTCGCCTTCGACATCTGGCCGCCGGTATTGGAGTAGACCTCGGTGTCGAGCAACAGGATGTTCACGTTTGCGGTTGAGGCGAGCACGTGGTCGAGTCCGCCGAAGCCGATGTCGTATCCCCAGCCATCGCCGCCAACGATCCAGACGCTCTTCTTGACCAGCGCATCGGCGACCACCAGGAGATCGCGTGCGGCAGGCGACTTCGCATGCGCCAGCTTCTGCTTGAGCTGCTTCACCCGTTCGCGCTGGGCGAAGATGCCGGGCTCGGTCGACTGATCGGCATCGAGCAGAGCCACAGCCAAGTCATCGCCGATCTCCGGCGCCAGGCGGCGCACCAGAAGTTTCGCGTAGTCGTTTTGCTTGTCGACGGCCAGCCGCATACCCATGCCGAACTCGGCATTGTCTTCAAACAGCGAGTTTGACCATGCCGGCCCGCGGCCTTCGGCGTTTACCGTGTAGGGCGTGGTCGGAAGGTTGCCGCCATAGATCGACGAGCAGCCGGTCGCATTGGCAATCAGGGCGCGGTCGCCGAACAACTGCGTCATCACCTTGATGTAAGGCGTCTCGCCGCAACCGGCGCAGGCGCCCGAGAACTCGAATAGCGGCTCGAGCAGCTGCGAATCCTTCACCTGCCCATGCGAAATCTGATCGCGGCCAATGTCAGGAATCGACAGGAAGTAATCCCAGTACTGGTTATACTTTTCGCGCAGCGGCGGCTGCGGCTGCATGTTGATGGCTTTGTGCTTGGCTTCGCTCTTGCTCTTGGCCGGGCAGACCGCGACGCACAAACCGCAACCGGTACAATCCTCAGGTGCTACTTGCAACGTATACTTCAAATTGCTGAATTCACGCCACTTCGTCACTGCCGCCTGGAACCCGTCAGGGGCGTGATTGATGGCGATAGGATCGTAAACCTTGGCACGGATAACGGCGTGCGGGCACACCATCACGCACTTGCCGCACTGAATGCAGAGCTGCTCGTCCCACACCGGGATCTCGAGAGCGATGTTGCGCTTCTCCCACTTTGTGGTGCCCGTGGGGAAGGTGCCGTCGACTGGCATGGCGCTCACGGGCAGCAGGTCGCCATCGCCGGAGATCATGGGCCCTTCGACGCGTTGCACGAAATCGGGCGCGCCCGCGGGAACCGGGGGACGCAATTCGAAGTGCGAGGTGATCGCGTCCGGTACCTTCACTTCATACAGGTGCTCGAGGGCCGAATCGACCGCAGCAAAGTTCTTGCGAACGATGGCCTCGCCGCGCTTGCCGTAGGTCTTCTCAATCGAATGCTTAATACTGGCGATGGCTTCGTCGCGAGGCAGCACGCCGCTGATGGCGAAGAAACACGTCTGCATCACGGTATTGATACGACCGCCCATGCCGGCTGCGCGCGCAACTTCCACCGCGTCGATGACGTAGAATTTCAGCTTCTTGTCGACGATGGCCTTCTGCGCCGCGCGCGGCAGGTTGTCCCAAACCTCGTTCGGCCCAAAGGGGCTATTGAGCAGGAAGACCGCGCCTGGCTCGGCGCACTTGAGCACGTCGAGCCGCTCCATGAAGCTGAACTGGTGGCAGGCAACGAAGTTGGCGCGCGAGATGAGATAGGTCGAGCGAATCGGCTTCTTGCTGAAGCGCAGGTGCGAGGTAGTCAGCGCGCCCGACTTCTTCGAGTCGTAGACGAAATAGCCTTGCACAGCAAAATCAGTGTCCTCGCCGATGATCTTGATAGTGTTTTTGTTTGCGCCCACAGTGCCATCGGCACCTAGACCAAAGAACATGGCGCGCGTGGTGCCCGGGTCCTCGCTGGAGAACTCCGGATCATACTCGAGCGAAGTTTGCGTTACGTCGTCGCGAATGCCGATGGTGAAGTGATTCAGCGGAGCCGGCTTGGTCAGCTCCTGGAAAATGCGCGCGACCATTGCTGGCGTGAATTCCTTCGACGAAAGCCCGTAGCGGCCGCCGATCACCTTGGGGAAGCTGGCCAGCGGAGCGTTGCCGGCGGTGAAGCCTTCGGTCAGCGCCGTGACAATATCCAGGTAGAGCGGCTCGCCGATCGCGCCGGGCTCTTTGGTGCGATCAAGCACGGCGATGCTCTTCACCGTCGGCGGCAGCGCTTTCAGGAAGTGCTCGATGGAGAACGGCCGATAGAGGCGGACTTTCAGCAGGCCAACCTTCTTGCCTTGCGCGGTCAGGTATTCGACGGCTTCATGCGCGGCCTCGGCACCCGAGCCCATCATAATGATGACGTACTCGGCGTCAGGCGCGCCGACATAGTCGAACAGGTTGTAACGGCGGCCGACAATCTGCGCAAACTTGTCCATCGCGCTTTGCACGATGGTGGGGCAGGCCCGATAGTAGGGATTGACCGCTTCCCTGCCCTGGAAGTAAACATCAGGATTTTGCGCCGAGCCGCGCAGTACGGGATGGTCGGGCGACAAGGCGCGCTTGCGATGCGCACGAACGAGGTCATCATCGATCATGGCGCGCATGTCATCGAGCGAAAGCTGCTCAATCTTGGAAACTTCGTGCGAGGTGCGGAAGCCATCGAAGAAATGCAGGAAGGGCAGGCGGGCTTCAAGCGTCGCGGCATGCGCGATGAGCGCGAGATCCATCGCCTCCTGCACTGAGTTCGACGAGAGCAGCGCGAAACCGGTCTGGCGGGTGGCCATCGCGTCCTGGTGGTCGCCGAAGATGGACAAGGCCTGCGCCGCAATGGAACGCGCAGCGACGTGAATCACCGTCGGTGTGAGTTCGCCGGCGATCTTGTACATGTTGGGGACCATGAGCAGCAGGCCCTGCGACGAGGTGAACGTGGTACCCAGCGCTCCGGCTTGCAGGACGCCATGCAGCGCACCGGCGGCGCCACCTTCGCTCTGCATCTCGATAACTTTGGGCACCGCGCCCCAGATGTTCTTGTCGCCTATCGCGGCCCACGCGTCCGACGATTCCCCCATCGGCGAGGAAGGCGTGATGGGATAGATGGCAGCGACCTCGCTCACGTGATAGGCGACATAGGCAACGGCCTCGTTGCCGTCCACAGTAACTTTTTCTCTTGGCATCATGCCTCCAGCGCATTCCTCCATCTCAGGCGAAGGGCGCAGCGATTGGCCGTTACCGTCTGTCGGTATGGTTTCCGTAGCGGACGGGACAGCAGAATATTCGGTGGCTTTCACTTCGTTTTTTCCCCCAAAGAGTCGATTCGCGCGGTTGCGTGCTGCGTGCGGAAGAATCTCTAAGTCCAAAGATATCGGGCGCATGGCCCAAGGGGCTGTGACGGGGGGAGCTACAGGTCTGTGACGTGCGTCACATACACATGGTTGGAAGACAAACACTACTCGCGGTTCGTCCGCAGTTCGCTTTTCAGTCTTCGCGATTCGTCGCTGTTCGCAGGAGGGTAGAGAGGTGCTTCTGGTGACGCATTGAAAGCTCCCTTGTCTTGGGCCGGGCACAAGGCCGGCCCCGGCCGCGCAACGTGAAAAGCCCAGTCCTCCAGGACGGTTGACCGGCCGGCTATTCCGCCCGCAAGGTGATCGCGGGATCGACCTGTGCTGCCCGGCGCGCCGGTATCCAGCAGGCGATGGCTGCAACAGCCGTCAACACGGCCGCCACGCCGACACAAGTGAGGGGGTCGGAGCCTGAAACTCCGAATAACAACGGGACCAGTGCCCGGCCTGCCGCCCACGCTCCAGCCAGACCGATGGTCAGCCCTGCAAGGGTGAGAGTCATTCCCTGACGAAATACCAGCGCCAGGATTTGGCCTGGCGACGCCCCCAGCGCCACCCGCACTCCAATCTCGCGCGTCCGCTCACTAACGCTTCCTGATAAGACTCCGTACAGGCCGATGGCCGCAAGCAGCAGCCCGACAAGTGCAAACGTCTCGAACAGCACTAACGCGAAATGCCGTTGCGCTTCGGATTCAGCCACCAACTTGTCCATGGTTGCAATGCGTACGATCGGCTGTTGCTTGTCGACCGACCAGATTGCGTTTCGGATCGCCGGAATCAACAACGTCGGATCGCCTTGAGTGCGCACCACCAGCGACTGCACGTTGTCAATCCATGCCCATTGGGTTGTCGTCGTATAGAACGCATCATCGTTGTTCAAGGCTAGCGACTGCTGTTTCACATCGCCGACCACGCCCACGACAACATCCCACGGCCGCTCGCCACGGCCGGCGTCCGGCCCTGCCCGCATTTGCTGGCCTACGGCATCCCGCCCGGGAAACATGCGCCTGGCAAATGATTGGCTTATCACCACTGCAACGGGCGCTCTGGCGCGATCGTTCTCCGTGAGCAGCCTGCCGCGCACCAGCGGGATACCCATGGTTTTGAAATAGCTCGGACTGACGGCGTACCGAAACGCAGGGGTCGACAGCTGATTGGGATAGGCCTGGAATTCGGCACCAAAGGTTTCGGAGTCACCGCTCAGTGGCAGCTGGCTGGTAAAGGCAGCATGGACAACGCCGGGCACCTGCTGTACGGCGTCGAGCGCCAGATCATAGAAACGTGCCAGCGCGGCGTCGTCAGCATGAGCCCCGTAATTCTGCACTTGCATGGTGAGCAGTTGCGACGGATTGAATCCCATGGGAGTCGCGAACAAGCGCTGAACACTTCGTAATAACAGGCCCGCGCTTACCAGCAGAACCAGGGCTACTGCCACTTCGGAGACGACCAGCGCACGCCGGGTCAACTGCTGCTTACCGGTAGTGGTCCGCGAGGTCTGTTGCAGTCCGCGTTGCGGATCGCTACGCGAAGCCTGCAGTGCGGGTACGATACCGACGATCAAGGCAACCAGGGTGGTAAGTCCGAATGCAAACCCAAATACCGCCCCATCAAGCCGGATTGCATGCAGACGCGGCAGATCCGATGGGCTCAACGCGACGAGTACGCGAATCGCCACCCTGGCAAGCCCGATCGCCAGCACTCCACCGGCGAATGCCAGAAGCAGGCTTTCCGTGAGCAATTGCTGAAGTATGCGCGCGCCCCCGGAACCTAACGCGATTCGCAGGGCAAACTCGGCGCGTCGTTGCGCGCCGCGGGCCAGCAGAAGGTTGGTCACATTTACGCAGGCGATCAGCAGCAACAGCCCAACGCCGCCCACGATGGCCAGCAGTACCGGCCGGACATCGCGGGTGACGTCCTGCTGCAGCCCATACACCAGCAACTCCGACGGCGGCCCACCAGAGCTGTTGTAGCCCTTAGCATAGAGTCGCCCGAGTTCCTGCAGGATCGTGGCGCCTTCGGCTTCTGCTTGCCCCGCGCTGACACCCGGACGCAGACGCCCGATCATCTGCAAGTGATGTCCCCACTCCCGGCCGTCGGATGGCAAGGCCGGGTTGTACTGCAAGGGGGCCCAGAGTTCCGCCTCCGCAGCCAGGACATTTTCGAAAGCGGGCATCACTCCGATTACGGTGTACGGCTTGCCGTCAAGCGTGATCTTGCGACCGATGATCTCGGGATCGGCGGCAAAGCGGGTGCGCCAGGCGCCATTGCTGAGGAGGACGACCTGCGGGCCATGATATTGATCGTCGGACGGCTGGAAGTCTCGCCCCATGATCGGCCGTACGCCCAGAACGCGGAAAAAGTCCGGAGTGACCTGCTGCCCTTCAAGCCGCGCCGGTTCGCCGCTTCCGATCATTGCAGGCTGCCACGGCTTGAGCACCGCCAGAGCTTCGAAGGATTGGGTGCGCTCACGCAGGCCGTAGAACGTGCCGAAGGAGACGTATATGGGCGTGCCCGTGCGGTGGCTCTCCCATAGCCTCATGACGCGGTCGGCGTCGGGATACGGCAGGGGTCGGAACAGAATTGGATTCACGACACTGAAAATCGCCGTGCTCGCTCCTATACCTAATGCCAGAGTTATCACGGCGACCACAGCAAAGCCTGGTGACTTCTTGAGCTGGCGGAATGCAAAGCGCAGGTCGCGAAACATGCCTATCATTCGAATAAAGGGTTATTTGCGGAAACCTACTGATCCAAAAGCAGGTGAAGCACCAACAAGGGTGTCGTAGTATCAGTCAGTTAGAGGCAATGTCCGCCATGGTCCTGTCCACTGGGTGACATTCCTGTTCGGACATGGACAGTCGAAATAAATTCGTTCACAACCGTCTAAGAACCTAGAGCAACTCGGTGTTAGAAGTTTCGCTCGTCTTCACTTCACGCAACGCTCGCACCGGATTGTATGATTCTGTCGATGAAGCAACTAATGTTGTCCCTGCTCCTCTCGGCAGGTTTTCTGCTCCGAGCGAGCGCTCAGCAGCCTGCGCCGGTCCAGGAATCCAAGTCCGCCGGCACACCGGGGATTTCCGAAGTCGTGGTGCTGGGCTCCGGCACTCCGAACGCCGACCCAGACCGCTCCGGGCCCGCGGTAGCCGTCATCGTCAATGGACACAGCTATCTCGTGGATTGCGGTCCTGGAATGGTGCGCCGTGCCGCGGCCGCTACGCGCGAAGGTGTGCCCGGTCTGGGGATGAAAAACCTGACCACTCTTTTCATCACCCACCTGCACTCTGACCACACCCTCGGCTATCCGGACCTGATCTTCACCCCCTGGGTGCTCGGCCGCAGCGAGCACCTCACGGTTTACGGTCCGCGCGGCACGACCGACATGACGAAGAACATCCTCGCGGCGTGGAAAAAAGATATCGAGGTCCGCACCCAGGGACTGGAGCACGCGAACACCACTGGCTACCTGGTCGACGTGCATGAAATCGAGCCGGGCGTGGTTTACAAAGACGAAAACGTAACCGTGACAGCCTTTCCCGTGAAACACGGTTCCTGGGACGAGTCTTTCGGCTATCGCTTTCAGACCCCGGATCGAGTCATCGTCATCTCGGGCGACACCTCGCCGGCGGATTCGGTGGTGAAGGCCTGCAACGGCTGTGATGTCCTATTGCACGAGGCCTACGCCTCCGGGCCGCACAGCGAGATGGATTCGCCGCAATGGCGGGCCTACTTTAAGGCTTTTCACACGTCGACGACGGAACTGGCCGCAATCGCTACCCAGGCCAGACCGAAGCTGCTGGTGCTGTATCACCAGATGTTTCACGGCGTCCCGGAAGGCGAAATGTTGCAGGAGATACGCAATCACTATCCAGGAGCAGTGGTCTCGGCACATGACCTGGACGTGTATTGACGGCTGAAAGCTGACGGCTGGTTGCTAATCGCTGCCTTCTACAGCGTCCTCTTGAACAGCGCTGTCGCGATCGTAATCATCCCTACCGCCGCAATCGTTAAATACAGCAGATCCATGCGGATGGCGACGAAGCCGGCGTCTCTTAGCAGAACCGCCTTGAAGCCGTCGACTGCATAGGTGAAGGGATCGAAGTAGGCGATCGTCTGCAACCACTTGGGAAATGCCTTGATGGGATAGATCGCTCCGCTGGGGAAGAACAGCAGGGTGTTCAGGATGCCGAAGGTGGCGCGCGGCACCAGAGGATCTTCGACCCGCACCATCATAAGAAACATCATGGTGTTGAAGGCGACCGACGTAGTGACGATCAGCAGCAGGACGAGCACAATATTCCTGGGCTGGAAGGGCGTGCCCAGTCCGGCCAGCAGTGAGCCCAGAACGGTGATCACCACGCCGGCCAGAATGGCTTTAATCGCGCCTGCCACGTTCAATCCGGCCACCAGCTCGAACTTGGTGATGGGCGTGACCAGGTAGCCCTCGTGAACGCCGCGCGCCTTGTCGTCGATGTACAACATACCGCCGCCAATCATTACCGAGACGAACATCGCGAGCACGATGGAGCCGGGCAGCAGATACTTCATGTACTCGATGTAGGGATACAGCTCGACGGTATCGAGCGTGATCTGTTGCACAATGCGCGACGGCTGCACGTCGGGATTGTTCAGAGCCTTGGTCAGATCGCTGAAGAGCTGCTCCAGGGTCGAGCTCATGAAGTTGTCGGTGTTGTCGACAATGAGCGCGATGCGGGGATGGTTCTGTTCGTAGACGCGACGCGAATACTCCGGCGGAATAATGATGGCGCCATCGAGGCGACCGGTGCGCACGTCCTGCATGGCCTGCTGATCGCTGTCATACGGGATGGGACGAAAGGTGTGGGCGTTGGCCTGGACGGCGTTCAGCGCTTCCAGCACCTTTACCGCCTGCGTGCCGCCATCCTGGTCGACCACGCCGAGACGGGCGTCCTTGATCTTGCCGCCGAAGGCGTTGCCCAGGATGATGAGCTGCACCAGCGGAAACACCATCGACACCAGCATCAGGGTTGGCGAGCGAAAAAACTTACGCAGCTCGCGCTCGACAATGGCCATCATGCGGTTCATGGGCGCATCCCCGGACGGTCCGGCATGACAAAGGAGTAGGCCTTTACCTGCTCGTCGCGCAGTTGGCGGCCGGTGTAGTGGACGAAGACATCGTCCAGCGTGGTGTTCTGTACGGAGAGCGACTTGACCTCGACGTTGGAGCGGACTGCCATCCCCACCAGCTCGGTCGTGGTCTTGGAGCCGTTGCTGCTCATGATGCGATACGCCTCGCTCGCCTGTGACTGCACCGACTTGACGTCTTCCAAGCTCTCCAGCTTCTGCTGCCAATCAGGAGGCGCGCCCTTGAACTGCACCTCGATCACGTTCGATCCGGGAACGCTGGCCTTGAGCGCAAACGGAGAATCAAGCGCCACCAGTTTTCCGTGGTCGACAATGGCGATGCGGTCGCAGAGGCGGTCGGCTTCGTCCATGTAGTGCGTGGTGATGAGAACGGTGAGCCCGTGCTTGTCCTTGATGGTGGTCAGCATTTCCCAAACGGCGACGCGCGAAACCGGGTCGAGGCCGGTGGTCGGCTCGTCGAGGAAAAAGATCCTGGGACTATGCACCAGACCGCGTGCGATTTCGAGGCGGCGGCGCATTCCGCCGGAGAGCGTCTTGGTCTGAGCGTGACGCCATTTGGTGAGGTCAACCGTCTCCAGCAGCTCGTCGATGTTGCGCTTGCGCTTCTCGGCGGGAACGCCGTAGAGCTTGGCGTAGATGCTCAGGTTTTCCTCGACCGTCAGGTCGATGTCGCTGGTCAAGGCCTGGGGAATCACGCCCATGCAGTTGCGGGCCTCATCGGGATGTTGTGCAACGTCGAAACCATTGATCAGGGCGCGGCCCTTGGTGATGGGCAACAACGTGGTCATCATGCGAATGAGGGTGGATTTGCCCGCGCCGTTGGGACCGAGCAGCCCGAAGATCTCGCCCTGTTTCACGGCAAACGACACGTCATCGACCGCAGTAAAGTCGCCATACTTCTTGGTGATGTGATCGACGACGATGGCATCGCCAGTGCCGGAAGCCTGCGCGTCGGCCTTAGCTTTGGGATGAGTCCAGCTCATCGCGAACTCCGCGTGAGGTCTTTGGGCAGGAGTACCTGGGCCGTCATGCCCGGAACAAGCTCATCCTTGGGATTGTCGACCTTCAGCTTCAGGCCGATGGTCTTGATGTCACGCTTGCGGCGGCTGACATCGCGCTGGGTAGCGTAGTCGCCTTCCACAGCCTTGAAGATGACGGTGCCTTCGATGGGCTTGCCCTGCGGCAGGCGCACCTGAAACTTATCGCCCACAGCGATGAAGCGGGCTTCGGTTTCCGGGGCCGCAGCGCGCACCCAGGTATCGCCGAAGTCGATGATGGTGACAATCGGTTCTCCGGGATTGACCACTTCTCCCTGACGAGCCGCGCGGACGGAGACGGTACCGCTAACCGGAGCATAGATTTTTGTGTAGCCGAGGCGGGTTTCAGCTTCCGCCAGTTGGGCGCGCGCGTTAGCAACCTGCGCTTCGTTGGCTGCAACGTTGCTGGCTGCGGCGCTCTGCTGATGGGTGCGGGCCCTCGCCATGTTGAGACTGGCTTGCGCGGCGTCGACGTTCTGCTGCGCACTGTTGACCGTTGCCTGCTGCGCTTTCAACTGCTGTTCAGCGCGCACCCGGTCCTGATCGGAGGCCACGCCCTGATCGGCAAGCTTCATGGTGCGCTCAGAGTCGCTTTGGATGCGCGCCAGGTCTGCCTTGGCTTGCGCTAACGTTGACTTGGCGGCTGCGAGCAGGGCCTGCGCGTTGACCACTCCGCTGTTAGTCTCTCCCAGGGTCTGCGACTCGGTCGCCTTCAGCGACGCCACCTGCATGTCATAAGCCTTGATGGTCGCTTCGGCGGCGTTTTTCTGCGCTTCAAGCTCCGCGGAGTCGATCTCGGCGATCAGGTCCCCTGCTTTCACCTTCGAGCCTTCATCCACGTAGAGCTTCTCGATGCGGCCGGCAATCCTGGAGCTGACCATGACCTGATTGGCATCGACAATACCGATGAGCACGGTGTCGCCCGTGCGATCGGTGGAATAGAAGTAGTAGCCCATAGCCAACAACACCAGCAGCAGGAGAAATATGAAGAACTTTCCTTTTTTCATTCTTGCCTCCCGCGCCGATCGGTGTGCAGCACGACCGTTGATTCGGCAGGGGCATTTGTGTCCGCTGGCCGCGTGGCGATGTCGGCAGCCAGCTTCAGGCCGGCGCTACGGTCGAGGAACAATGCGGCCGCAATGAAGTCGAGTACCGCAGCCCGGCGCTGCTGAATGGCTTGGGGCGAATATGGATCGCCCGGACGAAGGAGGCGCACAACGGGCGAGACGACGAAGTACCAGACGACGGTCGCCGCCATGGTAGGAGCAAACTGAGCCGGATCGACCGCGCGGAACTCACCTGCCTTAATCCCCTGCTGCAGAACTTCGAGCACCCGCAGCGAGATGGGCCTGATGTACTGATTCACAATGTGCGACAGACGAGACGAGCCTTCGCGGCCCGCACTCATCATCTCGCCCTGAAAGAGGCGGGCATAGTACAGCGATTCGGACACCGAGTCGAAGTGCGCCCGAGCGTAAAGCAGAATGCGCTCGCTGGCGCTGGCATCCGAGTCGAGGGCGCGGGCGATGCGGGCCTGCAAGCGTTGGAAGAACTCCTCCAGCACGGCGCTGTAGAGTGCGTCTTTGCTGCGGAAGTAGTAATAGAGCAGCGCCTTGTTCACTCCGGCGGCGGCGGCGATGGCATCCATCCGTGCTCCGGCGAGGCCCTGTGCGGCAAACTCGGCCAAGGCTGCGGCCAGGATGGTGCAGCGGCTGGCCTCCGGGCTACGGCGGCTGCCGCGGTTTGTAAGTGTTTTGTTTACAGTATCATCCATTTAACCAACTAGTTAGTTATATAACAGCAGAAACCGCTCTGGCAAGGGGGCATGGGTAAACAAGCGGGGCAAAGAAAAGCAGGTCGGGGTGACCTGCCTAGATCGGAAAGAACCTGGATTCTTTTAACTAATTGTTGGGACGCACTTTACTTAACAAGAGTCTCTCTGATAGCTGGAGGCAAGCACAAACCACGAAAGTTGTAGCTGACCCGGAAAGTTGCATTATTTGGATACGCATAGCTGGAAAATCGGTTTTGAGTGCGCTGCCTAGACATTACCTGGGCAGGAAGCTGGGCACACGCGCGCGATATTCACGGAAGGCATCGCCGAAGCGCCGCTCCAGTTCTTCGTCTTCCTGGCGGATCATGATGGCTCCGGTGAGCAGCGAGAAGGCTAGCAGGCCGGCGAGCGCCAGTGAGCCACTGCCGAGCGTCCATCCAAAGAGCTCACAGAAGTGGCCCAGATAAAAGGGATGGCGTACCCTGGCGCGGAGGCCGGTGGTGATCAATTCCTGAGGGTGGTTGGAGGGCTCGAGCTCTGCAAGTCCACTGATCTTGACGCGGCCGAAGCTCTGCCCCGCCCCCTGATAGACGACAAAGCCCATCAGGATGAAGAGGACGGCTGGAACCCAAGACATCCAGCTGATGTACAGGTGGACGTGGCGAAAGCGCCAGCCGATAACGAAGGCGATCAGAGCATAGGCGAACCATAGCGGGAGCAAGGCGACATAGGCACGGCGGCCAACGGAGCGCCAGCGGGCGATCAGCGGATGCACGGTCAGCCAAAACAGCGGGATGGTGGCATAGACCGAGCAGATCGCAAGCCCGGCGAAGTCGAGGGAGGCGTGCAGGTTCATGGATGACGGCATTGTAGTGGATCGTGATTAGTGGATGGTGGCGGTGATCGGCCGGTCTGAACAGGAGGCGGAAAAACTCTGGCGGCGGGCGTTCGCGGGCTGAAGTGGGTGCGTGAGAACTCACTTGTTTTCCACTGGTGAGATGAGGCAGAAAGAGGTATGTCACGTTTTCTGCCGTACAGTCCCGAGCAGGGCGAGTTGTTACCGCGCGAGGTGGAGAAGGAACTCGGTGTGAATCATCTGTGCTTTTTCATCCGGCGGGTGGTGCAGCGGCTGGATCTGAGCTGCTTCGAGCAGGAGTACAGCGCCGAAGGTGGCAGGCTGTACGCGCCGGAACTGATGCTGAGCGTGTGGCTGTACGCCTACGCCACGGGGATGACGAGCGCGCGGCGCTTGGAGCAGCGATTGGTGGAAGACCTGGCATTTCGCTATTTGGCGGCGGGGGCGCGGGTGGACAACTGGGCGCTATCGGCGTTTCGGCGGCGGCATGCGCGTGCAATGAATGATGGGTTCACGCAGCTGCTGGAGATGCTGCGGGACTTGGGGTACGGCAAGCTGGGGCGGGTGGCGATCGACTCGACGCGGATCAAGGCGAACGCCTGCCGCGACCGCATCGACAGGGAGCAGACGCTGCGCACCGAGCGAGCCAGGTTGCGGCGGCAGGTGCGGCGGTGGCAGAAAGCCTGCGATGGCGACGACACGGAACCGGGCGGGCTGCAGATGGAGCTCAAGCAGGCCGAGAAACGGCTGGCGCAGCTGCCGCGGCGACTGGAGAAGCTGCGCAAGAGTGGGCAGGCGAAGCTGTCGCGCAGTGACGAAGAGGCGCGCTTTCTGCGTGAACGGGGTGGACGTTTCAGCCTTGGCTACACGGCAGAAGTGGCGGTTACGGACGATCATTTCATCGTGGCGCAGCGGATAACGCAGCAGGGCAATGACAATGATTCGCTGCTGCCGATGATCGCCGCGGTGGAGCAGCAATGCGGTTCGCCGCCGCAACAGGTGGTGGCCGACAGCGGGTATTTTTCGCTGGAGAACCTGCAGCAGTTGGAAGAGCGTGGCATTGATGGTTATGTGCCGGATTCGAATTTGGCGCGCGAACTGAACACCGGCCGGCGCGCCCAAGGAGTGGGCAACCGGGCGGTTCGCAGTCGGGAAATCCGTTGCATGCGCCGCAAGCTGCGTAGTCCGGCGGGGCGCGAAGTTTACGCTCGACGCAAGGCGGTGGTGGAACCGGTTTTCGGAGTACTGAAAGAACAACGCGGGATGCGGCAGTTCAGGACGAGAGGCTTGGCCAAGGTGGCGGTGGAGTTCACGCTGGCGGCCCTGGCCTTCAACCTGACGCGACTGCACCAGCTGAACCTCGGAACAGCGCCCGCCTTCGCCGACGTTGTTCCGCCAGCAAAACCCGGCGCTTTGTATCTGCTCAGATAGGTATTCACGCAGACACTGAAGGCCGCTGGGAACGACAAAAATAAAGAACCGACGATGGCGCGGCTAAAGCTGCGCCGCTTCAGGCATGACGGCCCGTGATTTCTTCAGGTGCACCATGTATGGTATTGGCGTCGGGCGAGACTTCGAGCAAACCTAGCCTGGACGGACATGTCCTTCGAGACTCTCAAACAGCTTTTCGAGCGTCATTTTGCGGCGCCAGCGACCCAGGTGCAGCAGCTTCAGGGAGAACTGGGCGGGTCGGGGCGCAAAATTGTACGGCTCAGCGGCGATGGACACCGCTGCATCGGCATTTTGTATGACGGGCGGGAGGAGAATGTCGCGTTCCTGAAATTCTCCCAGCACTTTCGCCGGCACGGGCTTCCGGTTCCGGAGATTTACGAAGAGGACCTTCGCCATGGGGCTTATTTAGAGGAGGACCTCGGGGATACGACGCTGTTCGAGTTCCTCGCCATGAACCGTAAGGGCGACAGCGTTGCCTCGGAGGTGATCGCGGTCTATCGCAAGGCCATCGCGATACTGCCGCGATTCCAGGTGGAGGCAGGTCGGACGCTGAATTACAGGGTCGCCTATCCGCGCGCCAGCTTTGATGGACAAGCCATCGCGTGGGACCTGAATTATTTCAAGTATTATTTTCTGCGGCTGGCGGGAATACCATTCAACGAGCAGGCACTGGAGAGGGACTTTAGGCGGCTTACACGTTTTCTGCTCACGGCCGATCGAGACTACTTCCTGTATCGCGATTTTCAATCACGCAACATCATGCTGCGGGACGGTGAACCGTGGTTCCTGGACTATCAGGGCGGACGCAAAGGGGCGTTGCAGTATGACATCGCTTCCCTGCTCTTCGATGCCAAGGCCGATCTGCCGCCCGACCTTCGCCGGCAATTGCTGGAACATTACCTCAACGTTCTGGGAAGCTTCATCGAACTCGATCGCGAAGTCTTTCTGCGCCACTACTACGCGTATGTCTACACACGTATCATGCAGGCCCTGGGGGCGTACGGGTTTCGCGGCTTTTACGAACGCAAGCCGCTGTTTCTACAAAGTATTCCTTATGCGCTGAAGAACCTGCGCTGGTTGATGGAGAACGTCGAGCTACCCATTGCGCTGCCGGCGTTGATGTCAGCGTTTCGCGAGATGACGGGATCGGAGAGGCTGCAAGGTCCTGGCATCCGTGAAGGAAACGAACTGCTGGTGCGTGTCTTCAGTTTTTCGTTTCATCGCGGGGGGCCTCCGGCGGACGACAGCGGCAACGGCGGCGGCTTCGTCTTTGACGCTCGCAGCCTGCCGAATCCCGGACGCGAAGATCGCTTCAAGGCGCTCACCGGCTACGACGCTGCCGTCATCGAATACCTCAATCAGCAAGAGAGCGTTCACCAGTATCTGGCGAATGTGCTCGCTCTGGTCGAGGCGAGCGTGGAGAATTATCGCAGCCGCGGCTTCCACAACCTGATGGTTTGTTTCGGGTGCACCGGCGGACAACATCGCTCGGTGTATCTCGCGAACCAAGTGGGGGAACAGCTGCGAGCCAAAGCGGGGATTCAGGTCGCAGTGAGGCATCTCGAGTTGGAGATGGCGCGATGAGAGCGATGGTGCTCGCCGCCGGGCTGGGCACGCGCCTGCGTCCGCTCACGAACGATCGGCCCAAGGCGCTGGTGGAAGTCGGCGGGCGAACGATGTTGGAGATCACGCTCTCGCGGTTGCGGGAGTTTGGCATTCGGGACGTGATTATCAACGCCCACCACTGCGCCGACAGGCTAATCGATTACCTTCGGGCGAACAGTTATTTTGGAATGAACCTCGAAGTCTCACGTGAGGATGTCCTGTTGGATACGGGAGGCGGGCTCAAGAAGGCAGCGCATTTCTTTGCGGGGTCGAGCGAGCCGTTCCTGCTGCACAATGTCGATGTGCTGAGCAACATTGATTTTGCGGCCATTGTGCAGGTCCATCGGGAACGTGGGGCACTGGCCACGCTTGCGGTGCAGGCTCGGTCTAACGCGCGGCAGTTGCTGTTCGACGAGCGGCTGCGGCTTTGCGGGCGAAGGATTGCAGGGGCCCCGGATGAGGTCGCCCGGCCTTCTGTCTGTCTGATGCCGTTTGCTTTCGCGGGCATTCATGTCATCTCGCCGGCGATTTTCTCTGCCATGACGCAAGAGGGCGCGTTCGCGATCATTGATGCTTATTTGCGGCTCGCGGTAGAGGGAGCGAAGCTCGGCGGCTTTCGCGCCGATGCGTACTATTGGCGGGACGTGGGAACCGCAGATAACCTTCGCCAAGCGGAGCACGACCGGGAAGGCGGGTTGATCGAGTTCTAGCGGATTAGCGCTTGTTCTTTGGACGGACAAATTTGAGCGCGGTGTGGGTTTCGGAAAACTTCACAACCTTCACATCCACAAGTCCCGCCGCTTTCCCCGCAGCAAACACCTGCGCCTGCGTGATCTCCTGATTGCTTTTGGGGTAGACGATCCACAGCGCGCCCGCACTCGCGAGCGATGGGACGAGCTCGGCAACACCGCCCAGATCTGACGCTTCAGATGCGCCGAAGAAGATCAGATCGGAATCTTCAAGCAGCGTGGAGCTGGAGAATGTCTTCGCCCTCACGCGAAGATCGCGGAGGAAAGCCGGGTCGCGAATCGCCTGGACCGAGATCGTCATTCCCGCCCTGATGCCAAGCTTTTCCGCGGTGCCTTTGGGATGAAGGATCTTGTCGGCCCACGTTTCAGCGCGATCTCCCAGCTCGAAGACAGCAGAGCCGTCCTTCCAAGTGAGATGGAGTTCGCCGCCCATGGCGACCGCTGATTGCAGAGAAGCGATTGGGATTTTCAGGCGGAAGTCGCCATAAAAAATGATCTCGCTGGTTTCGAGCAGGGCCTTGCCAGGTGAAGTCCTGCCGCCGCTGCGAACCGTACAAAGCTGCTCCGATCCCATGTGCGCTCCAGGGGCGATACGATGGAGCAACAATACCGGGCAACGGGTTTGCAGTCCAGCGAGTAGCGGCGGGAGCCCATGTTCAGGGGCTTCCACCGGTGTCGGGCAGGCCGCTACGCGGCCTGAGGGTGGTCATTCCTGTTCCCTACCCCGGGCTCGCGCCTCGGGGCTAACGACGCAGCCGACGCTACGCGGCTCAGTTTTTAGCCTCCCCAGCTTGGCCCAACAGATGGGCGAACCTCGAGCACCAGGCACTTAAAAAGCTCTAGAACCAGAAAACGGACCGAAAAGTGTAAAGTATGTTCCCGGTCTGAATATAAAGAATGTCCCCGGTTGGACGTTCTTCTGTCCCACAGCGCGGAACAGGCGTAGGCCGCTAGACTAGCCTTTCACAATGCGCAAGTTGTTGGTCACCTGAAACACACCGGGAACAGTCTTGGCGGCGATACCAGCCATATTCTTGTCGGCTTCGTTCATGACAAAGCCGTCGAGGGTGACGCGTCCGTTCTGCACGATGATGTGAACGCTCGGCGCCGCTTCCCAGAAGTACCGGGAGAGCCCGGCGGTGCGAACCAGCGCGTCGTAGGTGCGTTGGCGAATGCGGTCATCCATGGGCGAAGGCGGCAGGACATTAATGTCGTTCACAACCTTCTCCACCCCTTCAATGCGTTTCACCGCGCCTTCAGCATCTCGCTTGGTGACGGCATGCTGGCTGGTGAGGGTGCCGGTGAGGGTCACGGTGCGGCCCTGCACGGTATATCCAAGGTTGTCGAAGAGCGAGTAGTAAGGCAGCATGAGCAGCTCATGCCGCACTTCTTTGGCAATATTCTGCTCGGCAGCAGTGCCGGTGCTGAAGTCCTCGTGATAATCGGCGACCACAGGCCCGGGAACTGTGATCGCGGCCTCAGCAGTTGCAGCAGTTGCAGCCGGGGCACTCTTCGCCGGGCTCGCCTGCTGGCCGAACATGGCCAAGGTGAAGCTGAGCAACAACCCGCTTAGCATCAGAGTTCGCATAGATTCCTCCTATGTTCTTAGACGCACCCCGCCTATGGCCAGCTTCGTCCCGTAGCAGTTCTTCACAAATGCGCGACTGGAGATCCCAAGGTCTTGCCGGCCAAGGCAGCTAACTTATCGGATGCCGGGAAGCGTCCAATAGGATAGGCGGCGTCTTGCGGGGTTGCACGCACAAGTATTCCGATGTAGAAATGCCGAGTAAGCCGATCCGGTCAAGTCAGGGGCGAAAGTTGCCCGCGATCTGGATGGAGGGTGCCATGTTCAGGATCATCGCGGTTGAGCGGGAGTACGGAGCCGGGGGAAGCCTGGTGGCAGCCGAGCTAGCCCATCGCAAGGGATGGCAACTGCTCGATCAGCAGCTTACCGGCGAAATTGCGCGCATGGCGGCGGTCGACCGCAAAGTGGTGGCGCGATGCGATGAAAAGGTCGACCCGCTGATGCATCGGCTGGCGAAAGTCTTCTGGCGTGGAAGCTATGAGCGAGCCTTGCCGATCGCGGACCACCATATCTTCGATGCCGACATGATGGTGGACCTGGCCCATCGGCTGATTGAAGAGAAGGCGCGCGAAGGCAACTGCGTGATCGTAGGGCGCGGCTCTCCTTATATCCTGCGTAATCGTCCCGACACCTTTCGCGTATTTGTGTACGGCTCGCGGGAAGAAAAACTCAGGCGACTGCTGCGGCTCAAGATGAGCGAGAAAGAAGCGATCGAGATGGTGGACACGATCGATCAGGAGCGGGCCGCGTTCGTGCGCAAATACTTCAATGCGGAGTGGCCTTGCCGCAGGTTGTATCACATGATGCTCAACTCCGACGTGGGCCTGGAATTCGTGTCCGATAGCATCATGAAAGCCATGGACGAACTCGAGCGTCGACATGGCAGCCACGGCCATGAAGCTGTCAGCAGCCATCACGCACATCATGCCTAGTGACAGCCGCGGCTGACGCAGGCGAAGCAACATTTTCCCCTTTGTAATCTTGCTCTCCGGCGCAGTGAACTCGTCACATGAGTGCTGTGACGGGCGGACTTGTGCGGTTCCGAGCGGGGGCTAAACTTAGGTCTGTCAGGCTCCAGCGAGCCGCGCGCAAGTGGCCGTGCCGCCAAGCTGAGACGGATGTGCCTTTGCCAACGGCTGCTGCAGCCGACACCACGGGAGGTCGACATGCCGCTCAGTCAGCTTCGGGCTTTCCTCGATCAGAACCACATTCGCTACGTCGTTATCTCGCACTCAAAGGCCTTCACCGCACAGGGGATCGCGGCGGTGGCGCACATTTCAGGAAAGGAGTTGGCCAAGACGGTGATCGTCACCCTCGATGGAGCGTTAGGCATGGTCGTGTTGCCCGCTTCCTATCAGGTCGATATGACCGCATTGAAGAAGGCGACCGGGGTTCGGACCGCCGAACTGGCCAGCGAGCAAGAGTTCAAGAAGCACTTTCCCGACTGCGAGACCGGCGCCATGCCTCCCTTTGGCAATCTCTATGGCTTCCCGGTGTATGTGGATGCAACGCTGAAGGAAGACAAAGAAATCGCCTTCAATGCCGGATCGCACTATGAGCTGATCCGGCTGGCATACGACGACTTCGAGAGGTTGGTAAAACCGCTGGTGCTGAAGTTCTCATCGCGACGAACGCGGCCGGAGCACGAGCACATAATGGTGTAGAAAAACCTCAGCTCCAGGGTAGGTTCGATAGGTTGGGCTTAGGAAGAGGAGTCTCCATCCAGCCGCCGACGGTGGCCGGGGAAGGCGATATGGTGTAGTGCCGTGATGCGCGCTAGCCACGCGGTGGCGCCATGTTCAAAACCTGCTTCGTCGGAGTAGTTCTTTTCATAGTCTGCTACTAGTCTCCTAGTAGCTGTCTTCGGGGAATTTGTCGGGTTGTAATTGACAGCCCTGCGCAGAGTGAGAGAAGATGCTGGCACCTTTGTCAGTGCTTTTCTCGCAGACCAGAAATTCACTCCTGAAAAGTTTGGCGACAAGACGTCCACGTCTGATCGCGCGCGACCGGTTCGTGCCGCGAAAGATGGGGCCCAGTAAAACTCAACCATAGTTTGGAGAGGACAATCGTGAAGAGGAGATTTTTGCCAACCTTAGCTGCGCTGGCGCTCGCTGCCTCGGCGGCCGCCAATGCGCAGACACTTATTCACCTAACCCACAGCGCCCCTGACGGCGTGGAAACTCCGTTTCTGCTTACCGACGGCCGAGTTCTGGCGCAGGGCTTTAACGACTCGGACTGGTGGACCCTCACCCCGGACATCAATGGCAGCTATGTCAACGGAACCTGGCAGCAGGTCGCCAGCCTGCCCGCAGGATATTCGCCCTACGCTGAAGCCTCGGCTGTGATGATTGATGGACGCGTCGTGATTGAAGGCGGCGAATACAACTTTGGCTCTTTCGCTTTTACCAACCAAGGTGCGGTTTATGATCCGGTCGCAAACACATGGACGATGCAGCCTCCGCCCAGCGGATTTGACTTCATCGGCGACTCGCCATCAGCGGTACTGTCCAATGGGAAGTTCATGCTCGGCCAAAAGATGACCATGGCGATGGCCGAACTTGATCCTTACACTCTCACCTGGAGTGCCCTGTCTTCCAGCGGCAAGAGCGACTGGAACGCGGAGGAAGGCTGGACGCTGCTGCCGAATGGCACGGTGCTGACGGCCGACGTGCTGAATTCTCCCAACTCGGAGCATTACGACCGGACAACTCAGACGTGGATCCAGGACGGTAGCACGATAGCGAACCTAATGGGGCCGCCGGAAGTTGGCTGCATTAACGGGCAGTGGGGAAGCTACTGCCCTCCGGGCGAAATCGGTCCTGCGGTATTGCGTCCTGACGGCACGGTGTTTGCTACCGGTGCGCTACATCGGGGTGACCAGACCGGTCACACCGCGATCTATACGCCTGGCGCTCCGGACCAACCCGGCACCTGGAAGGCGGGCCCGGACTTCCCGAACGGGGATTACTGCGACGACAACTTTGCCGCACTTCTTACCAGCGGCAACGTCCTGGTAAGCAGCGCATTCGGCAACTTGTATGAATTCAATGGCACGACCATGACTAGGACCGCCTCGGGCGGCGGCTCTCTGCTGATACTTCCCACGGGCGAGATCCTGGTCGGAGGCAGCGATGTCTACCGGTCCACGGGCATGTACCAGCAAAACTGGGCACCGATGCTGTTTCCGCTGTCCGTAGTTGCGGTCAAGCGGGGAGGCAGCTACATGGCATACGGTTCCAACTTCAATGGAATGTCGCAAGGTGAGGGATTTGGTGACGAGTTCGAGACCAACACCAATTATCCGCTGGTGCGGCTGACCAACATGGCGACCGGCCATGTATTCTATGCGCGTACTCACGACCACAACTCGATGGGTGTACACCATCCCGCATCGCTGTCCTCGACGCACTTCGATGTGCCGATGGCTGCGGAAACCGGAACCACGAAGATGGAAGTGGTGACCAACGGGATTCCCTCGAACCCAATCACCATCATGGTTTACTAGTTGAGGTAAATTCGGCTTCCTGCGCAAGCGGGTCGCGATTGCAAGGGCGGAGGAAACTCCGCCCGTTTTATTTTGCGATTGCGGAGCGGGAACTAATACGCTTCGAGACTCAGTTAATGTGGGGGTCGGCGAGGCGAAGGAGAAGGCCGTCAAGCCGCTCTTTGATTTGCAGAGTGTTGGGATGTTCTGTGCCGAGAGACTTGGCAGACTTGGCCACTGCGTTCTGGTAGAGAAGCTTGGCGCCAGTGTAGTCGCCGGTCTGTTCCAGCAGGCGCGCCAATGCGCCGATGGAGATTGCCGAGCGCGCCGCATCGTTGGCGGGGTCCTGATCGTAAATGGAGATGGCCCGGCGATACGAGGCTTCGGCTTCGGAAAGCTTGCCGAGCTCCTGGAGGACATTGCCCAGGTCGAAACATGCCGCGGCGGCTTCCCGCGAGAGCACGCCCAGGTTCTTTTCCATGATGAGCAGAATGCGGCGTAATAATTGTTCGCACTCGCCGAAGGAATTTCTGGTATGCAGAAGTAGAGCCAGTGAACGGAGCAGCGGGGTTAGCTCGACATTGCCAGGGCCGAATATCTTCTCATCAATTTCAATGGCATGACGATACAGGGCCTCGGCTCCGGCAGCGTCTCCTTTTTCCGCGCGAATGCGGGCCAGCGCGTCGAGAGTTACGGCGAGGCGCGGATGATGGGGGCCTAGTACCTTCTCTTCGATATTCAGGGCCCGCCACAAGAGCGGCTCGGCAGAGGGATCGCCGGTCTTCTTGAGCACATACGCCAGGTTATACAAGGCGAGCGCCATCTCGGCGTTCTGCGCATCCGGCTTCTGTTCCCAGATGGCCAGGGCGCGGCGCAGCAGGGGCTCCGCCTCGGCGAGCATCTCCTGGAAGATCAAGGTGGTGGCGAGCTGGTTGAGGTTGACGGCCAGACCATCGTGATCGGGACTCAGCAACTGCTGGTTGATCGATAGCGCTCGCTTCTGGAGTTCCTCCGCCTCGGCAAAGTGCTCCTGGCTTCGTACCGCAACCGCCAGCTTCTCCATTGTGGCAGCCACCGCCACATGGTGCGCGCCAAAGAGCTTCTCCTGAATCTGCAGGATGCGACGTAGAGAGGCCTCAGCTTCGGCGTGCTGATCAGCGCGCCACAGAATGAGGGCGAGGCTGTCGAGATAGCGCACCAGTTCGCCGCTGTCGGGCTGGTGGACAGCTTCGGCAAGTTGCACAGCGCGACGGGCCTCGGCTTCGGCGGCTGCAAAGTCCTGCCGGTTCATCAGCACATCGGCGAAATTGGAGACGGTTTCCGCCAGCACCCCGGGCGGTGGAGTCTGCTCTTTCTCAAACAAGGCGATGGCGCGGCGAAAGAGGTCGACGGATTCGTCTAGTTGACCCTGCTTGGCCAGCACCCATGCCAGGTTTCGCAAAGAGAAGGCAAGCTGCAAGGGGGGGCCGTTGTGCTCGCGAATCTTCACCGCGCGGCGATGCAGGGTGATGGATTCGTCGAGTTCACCGGCGCTGGAGAGAGCGACGCCCAGCTCGTTGAGGGTGAAGGCAACCTCGGGATGCTCGGGGCCAAAATGCTTCTGGCGCAGCGCCAGCACCCGCCGCCAGATCGGAGCGGTGCCGGCAAAGTCGTGCCGGTCGTAGTGGGAGCGGGCAATCCATTCCAGGGTCGATACCAGGTCCAGCGAATCGGCGCCCACCTGCCGCTCTTCGATGGCCAAGGCCCGGGTCAAGCTTACTTCCGCTTCGGCCGGATCGCCGGTCTTGGCCTGCAGGCGGCCAAGTTGCAGCAGCAGATGGCCGGCTTCGAGGGAATCCTTGCCGAATCGCCGTTCGGCTTTAGTGAGGTCTTTCACCAGGCGAGCCTCGGCTTGGGAGTATTTTCCCGCAGCAATCAGTTGCGGCGCGCTGTTGTTGAAGCGGCGCTTGCGCGCGGCCATGAGGGCCGCGCGGATACCGAAGATCAAGAGCCATAGAACAAGAACAACAATGAATCCGTCGGAGAAATCGCCGCCGGAGCCGGCAGAGGCGTCCGCATCGGCTAGCCGATGGAAGAAAGTCGAGAGAATGGCAGCGAGCGAATACATTTCCTACTTCTTGATAACAGGGTGGAGGCTCCCGATAAGGCGCATCCCTTACCAGCAGAATAACTCGATTATCGTCCCGCGACATCTTCTGGAGGTGCAGCGTTTGGAGGTGCAGCGTTCGCTACAACTTCAATAGCCAATCGGAGGTCAGGCAACGGTGGTGGAGCGCAGAGATGTGGTTGTGGGAAGTGCGAAGGGCGCTCTGGCGAGCGCCCCTGGTGCGAACTCGATCATCTACCTACCAGCGGTTTCCGCCGCCGCCGCCGCCGCCGCGACCACCGCCGTAGCCGCCACGGCCTCCGCCACCGCTATCGCGACCGTAACCGCCACGGCCTCCGCCACCACCGCCGCGCGGCCGGTTTTCCTTGGGACGCGCTTCATTGATATTGAGGTTGCGGCCGCCGATCTTGGTGCCATTCAGGGCCTCCATGGCCTTGGTCGCAGCATCGTCGTCCGTCATCTCGACAAAGGCGAAGCCGCGCGACTGCCCGGTATCACGATCGGTAACGATACTGACACGATCAACGGCTCCGAAGGGTTCGAAGAGCTCACGAATCTGATCTTCCGTGGCGTCGTAAGTCAAGTTCCCGACATAGATGTTCTTCATTTCATCCTCACATTGGGCGCCTAGCCGCTACTCCGGCCCGGCCGGAAGTTGGTTGAGGTGTGTGACTGGAAGACTCACGCTGCGAGCTCGCCGTCGAAGACAGAGAGGGCAGCCGTTGCCGCCCTCCGAGTTTGCATGTAATCCGATTAGAGAAGCTGTACGTTTTCGGCCTGCCAACCCTTGGCGCCGCGCTTCACTTCAAAGCTGACCTGCTGCCCTTCCTGCAACGAGCGAAAGCCGTTAGCCTGAATCGCCGAGAAATGTACGAATACGTCTTCGCCGTTCTCGCGCGAGATAAAGCCAAAGCCTTTGGCGTCGTTAAACCACTTCACCGTTCCTTGTTCCATTGTTTCGAGATTTTCCTTGAATTGATGTTGCGCTAGAAAGATCGGAAGTTACCAGACAGGAATCGCTCGCTTTGGAGGGATGGCTGCGGGCAAGCCTTTCGAACAAACGCAGTTTGAGTATACACGAGTCCTGCTTGCGCCCGGCGGCAAAAGGGGGGCCAGCCCTGAAGAGACGCGCCCGCACATGCCTCCCCGAAAGTTCAGCCGCGCATCTCGATTCGCCGGGGCAACTCCAGTTGTACCTCACAGAGACCCGTGCCGCAGCTCACTGACTGTCGTTTTCAGTCCGTGATATCAAGTTCGCCAGGTTGGCGGGCTGGATTCGGAAGTCGACAAGCGATCAGAGGCAGCCCTGCCAATTCGGCCCCATCCCTGTGGTGAGGAGGGCTTATGGTGAAGCGAAATCCCCTGCTGCTGGAAGCGGCGCTGCTGGTGCTGGCTCTCGGCATTGTGCTGTTTCTCAACCCTTTCGAAAATGAGCCGCTGTGGGCGCAGTGGCTGGCCGGGCCAGTCATGATCTATCTGGCGCTTCCTGTATCGATGGTGGCTACGGCGGTGTACTTCTTTCGACCATCGGCCAATCCTGCTCCGCCGAAGACTGCTACGAAAGCGCGCGGGTGACTGACTCTCTATCGATGTTGCCGGCCCGTCGCGCACCAGAAGGCCTTCCCTAACTGGCTGCAAAGAATACTGTTGCCCGCAGCGGGCGCAGCGCGATAGACTCCGGGCTTCAATTGAATTTGCTGGGAGTAAAGGGACTTCGGGGCACCAGTCCAGCCTTGCTATATTGGTGCGCGCCAAAGGTGCACGTTCTGGTTAAACCTCGCCAAAAGCTTCCAAGACGCATCATGAAGTTGGGGGAAAAGCTTGTGCATTGGAGACGGGGACTGCGCGCAGCAGTGATGGCGGCGTCTGCAATCCTTCTGCTGGCCAGCGGACCCATGTTCGGTCAGACAGTGGCAACGCCGTCAGACACCGAAGCGCAAGTGCTGTCGGTTGACGACGCCGTGAAGATCGCGCTGGCCGACAACCGCACGCTGAAGATCGTGTCCCTGAATCTGGACGTCAACAAGGAGAAACTGGCGGCCGACAAGACCCGACGCTTGCCCTCGTTTAACACCTATATCTTCGCCTCGGAGCTGCTGAGTCCGATTTCCTACTTCATCCCCGAAGGGCAGTTCGGCTGCTGCTATCCCGGCATTGGCCCGATTCCCGCGCAGAACACCTACCTGACAACCCCGAGCAAGCCGACCGCGACGGTGCTGGCTACAGCTTCACAGCCCCTGATCCAGCTCTACAAGATCAACCTGTATCTGCGTGGGCAGCGGCTCACCGTGGAACAGTCAGAGCAGCAACTGCGCGAACAGAAGCAGGCGGTCGTGGACAACGTTCGACAGGCTTTCTACAAGCTGGTTGAAATCGAGAACCAGATGGATTCCACCCGGGCCAGCATTAAACAGTATGAAGAGCTGGACCGGATCACTAAGCAATATGTCGCCGAAAAGGTTGCGCTGGAGTCGGAGCATCTGGAGGTCAACGCGAAACTGGCGGAGGAGCAACTGACGCTGCTGAAGTTGGAGGACAAGGAACAAACCGCCAAGGAAACCCTGAACGACCTGCTGGGACGCGACATCAACACAGCCTTCCGGACCGCGGCGGTGGGGCCGATTTCGCCGGAAGAAATGGACCTGGCGTCAGCACAGGCCAGGGCGCTGGAGAACAATCCCAAGGTGAAGGAAGGGGAGATCACGGTCAAGCAGGCCGACAACGCACGCGCCCTGGCCAAAGCGCAGTACCTGCCGGACCTGAACCTGTCGATCCAATACACCAGTCCGATTGGCTACACTTTCGTCCCGACCAACATTGCTAACGCGGGACTGGAATTTCGCTGGGAGCCGTTCGAGTGGGGCCGGCGAAAGCATGAGGTCAATGAGAAGACCATCAACGTAGAGCAGAGCAAGCTGGAGCTGCAAAACACCAAGGCGCAGATCCTGATCAACGTGGGCGATCAGTTCCGGGCACTAAAGGAGGCGCGGGCTGCCCTGCAGGTGGCAGAGGCGGCACAGGCCGCGTCGCGCGAGAAGTTGCGCGAGGTCACGCTCCAGTATGAGCAAAAGACCAAGCTTCTGCGCGATGCCTTGCAGCAGCAGGCAGCGGTAGAGAAGTCCAACTCCGATTACGACGATGCGTTGGCGTCGTTCTGGAGCGCCCAGGCGAGCTTCGAGAAAGCAATAGGCGAGGAATAGACATGAAGCAACGAAGCGGCATCCTTCCCGGCCCTGCAATCCTGCTGGCCGTCTCTCTGGCGACTGTGGGGATTCTGGCGGGATGCCGTAAGGAAACTGTCGGGGAGCCTTCTCTCACTCCAGTGCGAATCGGCGAAGTACAGACCATCGATTCGGGTACCGCGAACACCTATTCCGCCAACATCCAGCCTTACCAGCAGGTGGAGCTGGCATTCAAGTCGAATGGGTATCTGTCGAGTATCCGGCAGGTGCGCGACGCGACCGGGAAGATGCGGAACATCGATCAGGGCGACTGGGTGACGAAGGGGACGGTGCTGGCCACGGTTTCTCAGGACGAATACAAATCGAAGCTGCAACAGGCCAATGCACAACTGGCGCGCTCCAATTCAAATTACGAGCGGGCCAAGTTGTCGTTCGACCGGATGTCCATTTTGTACAAGGACGGCGCGGCTACGGTCTCGGACTACGACAATTCGCGAGCGGAGATGCAGGATGGCGCGGCGGCCATCGACAATGCGAAGGCCAGTATTGCCGAGGCCGAACTGGCGCTCGGCTATTGCGAACTGCGCGCGCCGTTCAAGGGCTGGCTGGTCAAGCGCAATGTAGACGAGGGCCAACTCGTGGGACCGGCGACCGTGGGCTTCGTCATCTCGGATGTGCGCTCGGTGAAGGCCGTGTTCGGCGTACCGGATATCGCCATGGAACATATTCGTCTGGGCAGCCCGGAGACCGTAACGACGGACGCTGTGCAGGGCAATTTTGCAGGACACGTCACCTCCATCTCGCCTTCTGCCGATCCCAAGAGCCGGGTTTACTCCGTCGAGGTCACGATTCCCAATGGCGACAACCGCCTCAAGTCCGGCATGATCGCATCCATCAGCATCAGCTCGGGACCGGAAAAGAAGCGCGTGGACGTGATTCCGCTGACGGCCGTCGTGCGTAGTCCGACGCAGCCGAACGGCTTTGCGGTCTTTATGGTGGAAGGAACCGGCGACACGGTGAAGGTCCACCAGCACGACGTGGAGCTGGGGGCGACGTATGGGAACCAGATCTCGGTTGAGCGAGGGTTAAAGCCGGGAGACCGCATCGTGATCAGCGGGGCGACAGTGATCAAAGACGGCGAAACAGTGCGCAACATTCAATAGACCTTTCACGGCGTGGCAGTGGTGAGACCGCAGCATGGCACACGTACACAAGAGCGACGCGGAATATATAGCGGAAAAACACAATGTGGCCCGCTTCTTCACCGAGCACCCGCAGATCGGGCTGGTGCTTCTGCTGGCCGCGTTTGTGTGGGGCTGGTACGGATACCACCACATGCCGAAGCGGAAGGACCCCGACATTCCAGTGCGTGTGGCGTCCGCTCAATGCCCGTGGCCGGGAGCGACAGCCGAGCAGGTCGAACAACTAGTTACGAGGCCGATGGAACAGGCCATCGCCCTCAACAGCACGATCAAAGCGCCCACCCCGTCGGATTTCGGCATCCGCTCCATCAGCTTTCCGGGACAGGCCGTCGTCTACATTCAGCTTGCCGACAGCGTAAACAACAAGATGACGCAGTTCTCGGACATCAATCTGAAGCTGCAACAGTTGAATTCTCAACTACCGCGGGGCGCGGGGCCGATCCAGTTCAACAGCAACTTTGGGGATACGGCAGCACTGATGCTGACGGTGGCCAGTCCAATCGCAACCCCGACGGAGATCTCGCTGCGGGCCCGGGCGGTGCGCGCCGAGATTGAGCGGGTCCGCGCTTCGGAGCCTCCGAGTTCGCCGCAACCGCGATTGAGCATCATCTATTCCTTCCCCATGTCGGTGTCGCCGATTCTGGTGCGCAACTCATTCCGGCGGCTCGTTACTTATGCTGAGCAGGCGAACGCGGTGCGCGATGTCCGTTACTTCGAAGCGCCGGGATTTGTGGGGGCGGACGTCTCTTCCCATCTGGATGCGGACCAGTTGCACGCGCTCGGCGACAAACTGATGGAGCAGTACGTGCATCGCGATGAGCTTCCTCCCGACGCCTGGCAGGCAATCGTGATACGCGATCCCTCGGAAGCGGAAGCCAAGCTGGCGTCGATTGCGGGCCCCAAATATAGCTATCGCCAGCTTGACGACTTCACTGACCTGATCCAGCGCACCCTGCAGGGAGTGCCCGAAGTTTCGCAAGTCACCCGCTCGGGTGTATTGCCGGAGCAGATCTACCTCGACTACTCGCAGCAGCGGTTGGCGCAATACGGCTACGATCCTTCCAAGCTGAAGGACGTATTGAACGCACAAAACATCACCCTTCCCGCCGGCACGCTGGAAGCAGGCAAGAAAAACATCGACATCAATCCTTCCGGGCTCTTCCCGGACGCACAGGCCATCGGCAACGTCATTATCGGGGTCTCGAGTTCCAACAGTCCGGTTTATCTTCGCGATCTGGTCGACATCTCGCGTTCGTACCAAAGCCCACCGACGTTTCTGAACTACATGACGTGGCGCAATGCGGAGGGCAAGTGGGTGCGCAGCCGCGCCATCACGCTGGCCATCAATATGCGGTCGGGGCAGCAGATCGAATTGTTCGGGACGCACGTGACCGCAGCCATGGACAGCGTAAAGCGCTATCTGCCGGATGACGTGGTCATGGTCGACACCTCAAACCAGGTAGTGCAGGTGGAAGAGAACATCGATCTCTTCATGGATGCCCTGTATGAAGCGATCCTGCTGGTGGTGCTGGTTTCGCTGATCGGCTTCTGGCAATGGCGCCCCGCCCTGCTGATGGCGGTCTCGATCCCGATCACGCTGGCCATGACCTTCGGCATGATCTACTTGCTGGGTATCGACATTCAGCAGGTGTCGGTCGCGTCGCTGATCATCGCCCTGGGACTGCTGGTGGACGACCCTGTGGTGGCGGGCGACGCCATCAAGCGAGGCCTGGATGAAGGCGAGGCGCGCTCGGTGGCGGCATGGCTGGGACCTACCAAGCTGGCCACTGCCATCATGTATGCCACGCTAACCAATGTCGTGGCCTATCTGCCGTTCCTGCTGATCACCGGCACTACGGGAGAGTTCATCTACAGCCTGCCTGTGGTGATGACCTGCGCGCTGGTGGCCTCTCGTCTGGCGTCGATGACCTTCATTCCCCTGCTGGGCTACTACATCCTGAGGCCAAGCAAGACGCGGGAGAAACCTATCGAGGAGCGGCGGGCGCAGGGCTTCACCGGGTTCTACGCTCGTAGCGCCCGGTTCGCCATCGATCATCGCTGGAAGGTAGCCTTCGCCTCTCTACTGTTTCTGGCATTGGGCGGATTGATCTTCTCCCAGCTCAAGACATCGTTCTTCCCGGATGATGTGCAGTACTGGTCATACGTTGACGTGTGGCTGCCCAATGACGTGAATTTCGAAGCTACGGCGCAGGCGGCGCAACAAGTTGAGAATGTCATTCGCCAGCAGGCGGAGGTATGGGGAAAGAACCATCCCGACAAGGACGGCAAGCCAAGCCACATCTTGAAATACGTGACCACCTGGATAGGAGGGGGCAGCCCGCGTTTCTGGTTCTCGCTGTCGCCGCAAGCCAAGCAGTTGAACTACGCCCAAGTGCTGGTGCAACTCACCAACAAGGACATCACCCCAAAGTTTGTTGACCAGGTGCAGCCGATCCTTTCCTCCACCATTCCGGGTGTCCGCTGCGACTACCGGCAACTGCAAACCAATCCGCTTAACTATCCGGTCGAGATCCGCATTGCCAGTTTGGCGGACGTCAGCACCAAGGACAGCGCGCAGAATATCCGGACGCTTCGAGATATAGCGGCGCAGGTGGAAGACATTCTCAAAAGCACACCGGTGGCGCGGCGAGTGCGCAATGAATGGCAGAGCGAGAGTTCGCAGGTGACGCTGCGCATCAACCCTGCGTTGGCCAATCTGGCGGGCATCACTAATTATGACGTTGCCAACTCCGCGACCGGCGCTCTGAGCGGCATACCGGTGACTACGTTACAGGAAGGCGACAAGAATATTCCGGTGGTGGCGCGGCTGCGGATGGATGAGCGGGCGCAGCTCTCGGACATACAGAATCTCTACGTCTACGGCTCACAGACGAACACCAAGATTCCGCTGGTACAGGTTTCCGGGATCAATAACAGCCTGGAGACCGAACGCATTGTTCGTCTCGACCACTTCCGTTCTATGTCGATCTATGCATTTCCGGCGCCCGGACACCTGGCCTCCGAGATAACAGTGGCGACCCTTCCCAAGCTTAGAGAACTGCAAGAAAAGATGCCACCCGGCTACGGCATGCAAATCGGCGGCGAATACGACAAGCAAAAGGTTGGATTCCGCAATCTCGCAGTTGTGCTGGTGATATCCGTGTTCGCGATTTACCTTGCGCTGCTGTTCCAGTTCAACAACGCCATCAAGCCGTTTCTTGTGTTCGCTGCGGCGCCCTATGGAGTGGTGGGAGCGCTCGCCGGGTTGTGGGTGATGAACACGTCGTTCGGGTTCATGGCCTTTCTGGGCATCGCCAGCCTCATCGGCGTGATTGTGAGCCATGTGATCGTGCTGTTTGATTTCATCGAGGAGATGCATGCGCGCGGCGAGCCCTTCGAACAAGCGGTGATTGACGCCGGCATCATCCGTCTGCGGCCGGTGATGATCACGGTCGCGGCGACGGTGCTGGCGCTGTTCCCGCTTGCGCTGCACGGCGGGCCACTGTGGCAGCCACTGTGCTATGCGCAGATCGGCGGCCTGACGGTGGCGACGTTTGTTACGCTCCTGATGGTGCCCGTGCTGTACTCCATCATGGTTCTGGACCTGAAGATGTTGCAATGGGAGGAGAAGCCGAAGGGCGGTGGCCAGCAGGCGATTCCTCCTTTGACCAACCCTGCGCCGGCGGAATAAGGATGCCGCTGGAGAAAGTCAACCACAGAAAGGATCGAATGAAGAGAGCATACAAGCGGAATGGCGTGGTTCTTCTCGCCTTGGCGGCGGTGATCGGCAGTGCGGCTGCGCTGCAGGCGCAACAGGGAGGCAAGCTCGCCGACAGGATGGCTGCGCTGCAGCAATCGGTAAAGCAAAACCAGCAACGGCTGCACCAGTACCAGTGGACGGAAACGCAGCAGCTCACGCTGAAGGGCGAGCCCAAACCACCGAAACAGTTTTTGTGCCAGTACGGTCCGGACGGCCAGGTGCAGAAGACGCCTATTGCGTCGGAAGGCATGCAGCCGTCGCAGGGCGGGCGCTTCAAGCAACGTATGGTGAAGAAGAAGACGGAGGAGATGCAAGACTACATGGCGGATGTGAAGACGCTGCTCAGCGTCTATGTTCCGCCCGACTCGGTGAAATTACAGCAGGCGTACCAAAACGGCAACGCTTCGATCTCTAAGGGATCGGTCCCCGGCACCGTGAACTTGACGTTCCACAACTACGAGAAGACCGGCGATCAGATGATGATCGTGTTCAACCCGCAGAGCAAGAAGATCGCGCAGTTGTCGGTGAACACCTACATGCAGCAACCCAGCGACGCGGTGAAGCTGGACACGCACTTCGCCAGCTTGCCGGACGGCACCAACTATGCACAGAAAACCGTGCTCAGCATGACCGCGAAGAAGCTGGTGGTAACGACCACCAATTCGCATTACCAGAAGCTGCAATAAATGCAGGCTGCAGGCTCGGGGACGATCTCATGGCTCGTCAGGGATTCTTGTACGCCTGCTTCATGTATTGGCGCGCCAGATCGGCGGAGTCGGAGCCGGAATTCTCGGCGATGACAGCGCGATACTTGGCCAGCGCAGTGTCGCGCTTTTGCAGCACGTCATACATCTCGCCCGCGGCAAGCGTCGCCTTCTGGTGCATTTCGGGATCAGGCGAGGTGCTGGCGGCGAGGTCGTAGGCCTGGGCGGCCTGCGCATACTCGCGCTGCCCGCGCAGGGCTTCACCCAGCCCATAGGCGGGCACATAAATCTGGCAAACCGCGTATGCATTGATACGGCAGCCGTCGACAACCTTGGTGTAGGCCGCAATGGCCGCCTGTCCATGACCCGCCGCATTCAGCAAGTGCGCGTATTCGGCAGCCACCAGGAAGTTCTTGGGGGAGGCCTGCTGAAGCTGGCCCACCACATGGATCGCTTCAGCATATTTCTGCTCGCGACGCAAGAACATCGCGAGGGCGATTTTAGCGTCGGTGGCTACGTCGGGAGTGCCATGCGCCGCCACATCGCGCAGATAGTCCAGGCCTTTCTGTTTGCTTCCCGTAATCCCGGTCACGGCAGCCGCCATCTTCACCGGCCAACTGAGGCTCCCGATAACGTAGAGATGAATTCCTACGATGTTTTTGGCGTCGATGTAGTTGGGATCGATCTGCAGAACGCGCTCGTGGTCGTGGCGGGCGCCGACGGCGCTACGCAAGGCGGCAAGCCAGGCGTGCTGGCCCATGCCCATATAAGTAGCGCGCAGCGCTCGCGTCACGCCGCGGGCGTATAACGCGTCCACGTTGTTGGGGTCCTGGTCCAGTTGTGCCTGGGACAGAGCCAGCGCCTGATCGCTCAATTGTTTGATCCGCTCCTGCACCTTGGGATCGAGCGGCTGCAGGTTCTTCTGGCTCACGAAGCCGTCCGACGCATAGGTCTCGGTGTCCAGCGCCCCGATGCGATAGAGTTCCTGAAAGATTACCCCCGCCAAAAGGTGGTTCAGGGCATAGGGATCATCGGGATGGGACTTGACTGCAACCTCAAACTCCTTGATCGCCTTGTCATACTCCAGATTGTTGAAGTAATCGAAACCTTTGCGGGTCGCTGCATCGTTGCTATATCGCGTAGGGGTCGCGGTGGAAGTTGCTGCAAGAGGGACTACCGCCAGGAACGCCAACAAAGCCGACAGTGCCAGGCAACAGAAGCTCGCTCGATAGACTCGCATCAGGAGTTGACTACTAGAAAGTTTACCCGATATCCGTTCGATTCACCGCCACAGGCAATCATCTTCACAGTTGATGCCCGGCGCGGGCGAGATGACTCTGGCAAAAGTGTTACTGGCGATTGATTGCCCCGACTTCTCCGCGGACTTGGGGCCATTATGGCGGGCTGTTGTGTGGTAAGTTACGAGAAGTTTGAAAGCGAACCTCCAGGCAATCCTGCACCGCTCCTATCGCGAGCTGCGCCCGCGGGCACCTCTGCCACAGTTTCGCGCTGAGTTCTATCCCTTCACCAATGTGAACAACACCATTCGCCTACGCGAAGGTGTGGTGCACATACGCATCTCCGACTTACTGGAGGGCGCGCCGGAGAGCGTGATTGAGGCGCTTGCGCACATCCTGCTGGCCAAGATTTACAAGAAGCCGATTGAGAACGTCCACGCCACCCGCTATCGAAAATACGTCAGCAGCCGCGATATGAGCGCCAAGGCGCATCTGGTGCGGCAGATGCGTGGGCGCAAGCGAATTGATTCAGCCCAGGGAACGGTGTACGACCTGGAGGCCATCTTCGACGATCTGAACCGCCGCTTCTTTCACGGGCTGATGGGTCGCCCCCAGCTTACCTGGAGCCGGGACCATGCGCGCAACAGCCTGGGACATTACGATCCGGCGCACAATGCGATCGTTGTGAGCCGCGTCTTCGACTGCAGCCGGGTGCCGCGCTACGCCGTGGAATACATTCTCTACCATGAGATGTTGCACCTGAAACATCCGGTGAGGCTGCGAGGCAGCCGGCGTTGTGTTCACGGCCCGGAATTTCACGCCGAGGAACGGCAGTTTCCCCAGTTGAAGGAAGCCAAAGACTTCCTTAAGACGCTCTAGTACCGCCAAGTTTTTGATTTGCCAATCTAAATTGCAGCCTGGGAAGAGATCGTCTCCTCCTCTTCGGTAAGACCTTCCGTGAGCCCCGCACCACGGTAGGCGCGAACGATGTCGTCCAGAGATAGAACGCCGAGAAGCTGCTGAAAGTTGGCGCGATGAACCACCGGTACGAGAGGCCACTGCCCGATAATGCGCAGGGCGGTATCGAGGGTGAAGTCCTGGTGAACATACGGCACATGATGCTGCAACACCGAGCGGAGCGGCTGATTGGAATCGGGCATGGCGAGCAGTTCGGCCCGACTCACGCCTAGCCAGTCGCCGCCGCCCATACCGACCAGGAAGAATTCCTGGGACGAGCCTTTGACCCGCTCCAGGGCCTGATGCACCGTCATGCTGCGCGTCATCACCTGGCCCACCGCGGGGCGCATGGCATCCTCGACGCGGAGCAGCGGTACTTCGCGCTCTTCTTCCAGTGAGGGCAAGTCCATTCCATCCTGGCGAGAGAGGAGGTCAAACACTGGAGTGGGCTCGAAGCTGCGCGAGATGACATAGGCAATTGCATTGGAAATGATGACGGGAACGATGATCGTGTAATTGCCGCTCACCTCCAGCATCATGAAGACTGAGGTCATGGGGGCACGCAAGATACCGGCAAAGAGCGTGCCCATGCCAACCAGCGCGTAGGCTCCGACCGGGAGGGCAAGTCGCGGAAACAGGGTCTGCTCTACCATGCCGACCGCGCCGCCGAGCATCGCTCCCATGAACAACACCGGCGCGAACAGTCCACCCGGCGTTCCGGTGCTGAAGGAAAGGCCGGTTCCCAGAATCTTCAAGGTGCCGAGGATGAGAAGCACCTGCCAGGTGAATTGCTCATGCATCGCCTGATCAATGTAGGTATAGCCAGCGCCCATGATCTGGGGGTAGCGAATGCCAACGAGGCCGATGATGAGCCCGGCCGCTGCCGGTTGCAGCCACTGCGTCCAGGCAGGCAAGCGGCGCAATCGCGGTCGCAGGTAGGAGATGTACTTTACGAACAGGAGGGACGCCACCCCACCAATCACTCCCATAACGGCGTAGGCGCCAAGCTCGCCGATATGCTCGAGGTGGTAGATCGGAACCCGAAACAGAGGTTCATCACCCAAAAACCAGCGGGCGACAATCGCGCTGGAGATAGCAGCCAACACCACCGCACCGAGAATGCCTGCCGTCCAGCGGCCGATGACCTCTTCGATAACAAAGAGCACGGCGGTGATGGGGGCGTTGAAGGCAGCCGCCAGACCGGCGGCAGCACCGACGGGGGCGATCAGTCGCAATTTTTCGCGCGACATGTGCAGTTGCCGGCCCACGGCCGAAGCGATGCCGGCACCAATCTGCAGCGATGGGTCCTCAGGGCCCAGCGGCGCTCCGCTGCCGATGGCCAAAGCCGATGTGATGAACTTGCCGATGATCGTCGAAAAGGGGATATAGCCGTCGTAGATGTAGAGGGCGGCCTTGGTCTGATTCACGCCGCTGCCGCGCGCTCGGGGGAAGAACTTGATCACCAGGAAGGCGATTACCAGACCGGCGAGCGTGGGGGCAAGAAACACTCGGGGCATCCCCGGACGCAGCCCGCTCCCAAGGAGCTTGATCCGGAGCAGTTCAATACAAATGCGGAAGCAAACGACGGCGAGGCCGGAAGCCAAGCCGATCATGACCGCCACCACCAGAAAGAACTGCTCTTCGCGCACGCTAAAGCGTTCCGGCGACAACATCCCACGTAAGGCGTCCCAGTACTTGCGCCGGGTGGGAGTGGAGACGGCCGACTTGCTGGGGGGAGTCGCGGGCGGCTTAGTCGCACCCGAAGGCTCTGGGGTCATCGCTGCTCCTGTGATTCGTGACCGGCAATTAACTGCAGAGCGCGTTCCTCCGTGGTATCGAGCGGGCAGACATTTTCGGTAGCGCGCAAGGCTTCAAAGACGAAATCCATGGTCGGAGGCATGGCGTCGGGATTTCCGCGCAGGGCCTCGGCCGTGGCTGAGGGCTGTCTCTGGAGCCCGCTGTCATACAGCAATTGCAGCGAATTGGGTGCAGAAGCTGACGGAACTGCTTGTGCCGTGTAGCCGTTCTGCCTGGTGGGCAAGGCCGGGGTTTCTGTGTTCGGGGCAGCTGTGGGCGGTTGCGGGGCGAGCGCGATGTTCTTCTGCACTGCGCATTTTCGCAAGATGTCCATAGCCAGCGAAAAGTCGCCAGCAATGCGATGGGCCCTTTGCGTAATGGTGAGATTGCGCAGATAGGGATCGGTCTCAAGGGCTTCGTGGGCCACGGCCAGCAGCTCGGCTTGCGGGCTACCTGCCTTCGAATGGGTGAGATTGTCGGCAACCGTAAGCAGGCCCACGGCCTTACGGTAGTCGCCCAGAGCGAGGGCGGCCTGACCTGCCCCGGTCAACGCGTCTACGTTCTCTCCATTCACTTTGAGAACGGCATCAAAGGACTTGGCCGCGCGCGAGTTCTCGCCCAGTTGCAGCAGTAGCTGACCTGCTTTCAGCTGGGTGTCCGGATCCTCTGGCGACTCGGCCTGGATGGCAATCAGCTCTGCCACGGCGCGAGCATGGTCCGCCTGTTGCATCAGGTATTGCACCAGCTCAAAGCGCGTTTCTATGCGATGCTGCAGAGGATTGTCGTTCCAGATTCCATCAATGGCGGTGCGGTAGGAGCGGATCGCGAGCTCGGGCTTGTTCAACTGGGCATAGAGGCGGGCCAGATTGAGATTCACTTGTGCGTTCGCCGGATCCTTCGACCATAGGGTCACCAGATTGGCTCGTGCCTCCGAGAGCCTCCCCTCTTTCATCAGAGCTTCCGCCAGCTTCAGGCGGTACTGCCCGTTGCTGTCGTCATAGCCGAGCGCGTTATGGTAGTCGTCGATGGCGACGGATGGATAATTCCTGGCGATGGCCTCCTCGCCGCGCGTAAACCAACGCTGGGCCAGGGATGATTCCAGGTCTCTCAGGTACGACACATACCACTTGGTCAGGCCGATGCCAGCAATGATGGAGATGAGAAAGAGGATGAAGACAATGCGCACGCGCGGACTTGCATTGAGTTTGCCGCAGGCGTGACACCAGTACGACCCGTCAGGCATGATCCTGCCGCAGCGTACACAGCGAAGTTCGGTGGTTTCAGGCGCTTCGACCGGCATTCGGAGACGACATCTCTGCCCAACGTGCAGTATCTCTACTGTAGCAAGAGATGTGACGTCCGACAGGCGTTAACCATGTTTTGCAGAGACAGATTTAGAACATTGTCCACGTAGTAGAGCAAATTCCTCTAAAATTTGTCGGACATCCCACCAGCAATGCGCGCTACATGATGATTTCTGTCACCTGACGGGTGATCGGATGCTGCATTTCCTGCAAATCACCCTTCACCAGGTTTAGGCCATAGACGCAAGATTCAAATTCGTGCGCCAGTTTTGCGAAAAGCGGCGCGAGCTTCAGATACTCAAACTGATCAAACTTGGAAACGATAAAGTAGCTTTCCTTGCCTGCTTTGACAAAATCAATAAAGTTTTCCAGGCGTGCCCGGCGGAGCCGGAAGTGATTGATGCTTTCGGGGAACATGCCCGAGAGAAATAAGGTGTAGTCACCAATGTGCTTGCGCACCTGGCGCTCGCGGTCGAAAGACGGCGCCGGACCGTAGACGGGGTCGGCCTCCAGCAACATTTCGCCGACATCTTGAAGCGGGAGGTCGTTGGCATTGCGAATCTTGAACAGCTGATCGCACTCGCAGAACTCAGTGAGAATGTTGGCGATGTAGTCCTGGATGGCATCGTCGCGCAGCCCCAGGTCGCGGTCGAAGTGATGATGAATCAGTTCGGTGAAGAGTTCCTGTAAGGGGTGCGATTCCGGGATCATGGCCTGAGTCTTGTTCCTCCGATCGATCCGTGCAATCGGTTGCCGCACATCGGGCAACGCGAAATCTTGAACGCCTTCATAAACCAGTTTGACTCTGCGCGCAACAAATTCCGTGGCGATGTACTCGCAAAGATACTGGCCCTGCACACCTCGTGCCGCGCGCCGTATCTGGAAGCACAGCCGGCGGTGCCATGCGTTCTTACTACTTAGAACACCGTGGGTGTGGCTGTGGTTGCTGTCACAATGGCAGGACACGACAAGAGGACGCTTCTTTCAGCAGATTTCCAAATTGACTGCCAGATTGCGAAGCATCCCGAAGAATCGTGGAGTCATCGTGTGAAGCGGCATAAAGCCGGGAGAGGAAATCATGGAACGACAGAACATTGCAGGCAATTCACCCTACGAACCTAAAGTTGGCTATTCCCGTGCCGTAAAGGTTGGGCCCTTCGTGTCGGTGGCGGGAACGGTCGCCACCGGCGCCGATGGCAAGATCGTGGGCGGCAATGATATGTATGCCCAGGCGGTGCAAGCCTTGAAGAACATCGGTGTAGCGTTGGAGAAAGCGGGCGCGAGCTTTCGTGATGTGGTGCGGACACGTACCTTCGTGACCGACATCAGCCGTTGGGAGGAGGCGGCCCGCGCGCATGGCGAGATCTTCAGCCAGATTCGTCCCGCAGCCACCATGGTGCAGGTGATAGCGTTCGTTTCGCCGGAGATGCTGGTGGAGATCGAGGCGGACGCGATCATCGCAGCGGAGTTGAAGTAGAGTTCGGCGACCGAGCTCGCCACAGGCCCCAGGGACACAGAGAAAAGTGGGGCTAGGTACGCTCGGTCACAACGTGGAAGGAGACGACGGAGGCTGTGACCTGGCTGCGCCCATAGAACAAGAAAAGCAGCACCCACAGGATCTGCAACCCCAGGAGCACCGGCCGAGTGGTCGTCTGCGAAAGTCCGGCGAGAATGTCCGGCGCAGGGCCAACGGCGGGCAGCAGCAAGGCGATCACGGCAAGATAGGCCATCGCGACGAGGCTCATCACCTGATAGACCGAGATGCGGGTGTGGCCGCGATGATCGGCGCGAAGGTTCTCGGCAATGGCTCGCCATCCCCAAGTTCCGACAGCGGGAATCAGCAGGGCGAGACGCCAATGCCCGGCGAGAAAGAACGCAAGGCCCACCAATCCTGACAAAGTGAAGACAATCGAGGTCAGCGCCTGAACGGGAATGAGCGGCTCTTCTTCGAGCCCGGAGGCGTAGGCGACTTTCTTCGTCGCGCCATAGAAGACGGTGTGGAAGCGGCGGAAGAAGCGTGCCAGCCTCGGGGACGCATCGCGCAGCGGCATGCCATAGCAACATCCAAAGCTTATGCAGGCAAGGCGGCCGATGGCTTCAGCGAGCGCGTAGGCAATCGTCGCCGCGGCCATCGTGGGCATGGCGTACAAGGTCAATCCCCAGGATGACAGGTATTGTCCGCCGAACCAGACGATGGGGGGCAACAACAAGGCGGCCACGAAGGCGGCGCCGGCGATGGTGTAGGTGGCGCGCTTCTTCTCGACGATGGCAGCGACCAGGCGCGAGGCGGGCAGACAGAGCACGACTATTCCTGCGACGAGAATGATCGCGACCAGCATCGACACGTGGACGGAGGCGAGCAGAAGAATCGCCATGGCGATGCCGAAGACGCTTCCGGTGGCGCTGAAGAATCCGTAGAACGTGAGGTTCATGCCACGCCATCCGCCGTCGCCGTCCTTCGAGAGGGGTATGGCAGCAATCATCTGCCAGCGTTCTTTGGGAAGCGCACGAAATCCCCAGAGCAACAGGGCCGACATCAGGGCGGCAAGAGCGGCAACGAATGCAGCGTTCATCATGACGCGCTCCTTTTCTTGCGAGGCAAGGCCAACAGCGAGCGAACGGCGACATCGGTTTCGACCAGCGGCTGACCGAAAGCCTTGGAATAGCGGCTGTGTACTTCGCTGCGCTGCTGGTTGCGAACCAAGTCGTCGGCGAAACGAATGCGGTCGCGCTGGAACAGAAGAACGACAGTACTGCTGCCGGGGCGGAAGAGCGCTTTGGGCGCGCCGAGGCGCAGCATCATGCCCTTCTCGATGGGCTGGGGGTGGCCATACTGGTGTTCGCTGTAGCGCTGATCGACCTGGCCGATCATGAGCGCAACCACTTCGATCATGGCTACGAAACCGATGTTGGTTCCTCCGGCGCAGTTGGTGTCGATGATGGTGATGACGCGCTTGTTCCTGGAGTGCGGCGTGATGAGCCTGGCGGTCGCGTTGGGATTACACGAATGATAGCGGCCATCGACGGCGTAGAAATCCGCGACCGTGCCGGCCACGGGAACGTGGGTGTAGTGATACTTCTCCGGGGTGAGGCGGAATACAGCATAGTCGCCGTCTTTGAACTCGCGGGTCCAGCGGATGCGCGGCCCGCCCAGTAGGTCGGGGAAGGCGAAGAATTTTTCCTTGATCATCAGTTTGGAAGTTGCCGCCATGGAGCCCACGGCCACGCGCGAGTCGGCAGGACAGACTACACAAGCACTCGGCTTGGGCAGCGGACGGCACTCCCAGTAGCGAATCTTGCGCTCGAACATCTGGCGCGCGGTGTCGAGGGTTGACGGATCGTCGGCTAGTTCAGAGAAGTCAATGCCGCTCTTCTTCAGGAAGCGCTTCATGCCCGATGCGCGGGAAGAGAGGTGGTTGTCGTAGTTGAGATAGCCGAGCAACTCGGAAACCTTGCGGCTCGACGCGAGCCTGGAAACCCAGGCCGCGTTCTCAAGCTTACGCGAGTAGAGGGCGCGCACGGTGCGGTCTCCTACCAGCCGTTCGCAGGCGATTTCTCCGGTTTCGCGGACGATGTATTCGTGTCTCATATTTTGTGGGTGGCGCCCTGGTCGTGTGCCGCTCTGCGGGCGTGATAGCTCTCGGTGGCGGAAAACACCAGGAGCAGATTGAGCAGCGATTCAAGTTCGGCGGCCGTGAGTCCGTCTTGCAGCAAGCGCCCGCTGATGCTGTCGACGAGACGCATTGGATCCTGGACACGCACGCCGCAGCGCATCATTGCCCTGAATTCGCCATCGGCGTGAGCGGCGGCGCTGCGGATGTCGTCACGCAGGTGGCTCAGCGCTTCGCTGAGCTGTGCCTGGCGAACGTGATCGCGATAATGCTTCTCGGTCGCGCGGTTGAATTCAGCCGCGTTGGTCCGCATGGCATCGCATTCGCCCTTGGAGTTGAGGACCTCGGCGGTCAATCGCTCGGAGGCGCGCAGACGCTTGTCCGCCAACCGCCAGCGCAGGTCGCCCAGCAACAGTGTGGCCTGGAAGTCCTCGATCGTGCCGGTTGCCTCTTCCGCGAGAAAGGCCAGCAGTGCATGACGGTAGTCGCCGGTAGAGACGCGGAAGTAATCAGGATGGCGCCAGCTGGAGCGCGTGTTGTTGCAGTGGCGCAGGATGCGGCCGAGGAATTCGTTGCGTGTGCGCTTGTGCACGTAAAACGCCGGCAGACCGGCGGCGCTGAAAAAGAATGGCTGACGGCGCTCGCTCTCCGAGGTGGGATCGTCGGGGATTTGCTGGTGCACAACCGCTCCCTGTAGCGCCATCTGATAAGCCGCCGCCAGGAGAAGCTGCTGCAAGTCGGTTGCAGGAGCCATGTCGCGGTCGTAGCTGGGAAACAGGCTGTAGTAGCGGGCTTCAAAGCCGGAGTATCCGGACTTTTGGAGCTGGCGCAAACGGAGAGGCATATAGAACGACATGCGCCGGTCAACGATACCGAGTTGGTCAAGCTCGGCTGCAAGCCGTGCGATGTTGCCGGGCTCGCCATCCAAGGCCGATGCATGCTCGGTCGACAGCCATGCGACGGGATAGTTAAGCAGGCGGTAGTCCGGCACAAGGTCGCCGCGCAGGCAGAAGATTCCCGAGATTGCGCGATCGAGCCACACCGGTCCGTACGGCGTCGCCGGGCGTCCCAGGACCTTCAGGTTGGCCTTCTCCTTCCACTCGCGCCACATCAGGCGCAGATGCGTAAAGTCGAGTTCGTGAGGAAGGAAGGCCAGCAGCAGCTCGGGATGGAACTGTGCGAAGTCGATGCGATAGGGCGCGGCGGAATAGGTCCCGACGAAGAGCGGCAGGAAGTGCTCGAAGATCTTGATGGCAAGGTCGCCCAGCCGCTTCTCTTCCCGGAGAGCAGTGGACGGTTCCTCATTCTGGAGGGCCTGCGACAGCGAGCGGCTTCCCATGCTGACGTGGATGCCGTTGTTGGCCAAGCTGACATTCGAGGGGCTGGGGAGCACGATCAGGTTGTTGGCGATGATGCCTGCCTCGCGCAGCTTGGCGACAGAGTTGAGCTGGCTGCGGCTCAACACCTGATGGCACAGGTGCATGTACTCAGCTTTGGCTTCGCCATCGTCCCAGCCGGAGAGGCAGGGACTCATGAACAACTCGCGATAGAAGGCGTCGGAGATGCAAGAGGAAATTTCCGTCTGACGCACCGGCGGATGCGGCCCGTGATAGACCATTCCCCGCTGGCCGTTTTCAGCAAGTCCGAAGCGCTGGTTCGCCCACGACATCAGAAGCGTGGTGAAGAGGAAGCGCCGCGCCGATTCACGCGCCACCTGCTCGCCCAGGGAGCGTTGCGACGTGGCTCCGACTACGTGAAACGAGGTTGTTTCCGGCGACGTGTTGTCGTTGGAGAAATGGCCCAGCAGGCGCTCGGCTTCGACCCTCATGCGCTGCGGCATGTGAGGCTGCGTGCCGGTGAGGTCAGCCAGCGCCAGCTTCAGACTGTAGCTGATGGGGACGCGAATCCAAGGCTCGCCTTCGTGCTCGAAGGTGTAACGCAGAGAATCGGTGCGGATGGGCTTCGATGTTGCTTTGGGATGCAGGCCGAGGTCCGAGCGAAATGTGTCCAGCGCATGTGCGCTCAGCCGCCGTTCCGGAAAGCGTATCCAACTGTTCTCCCAAACTTCGGCGGGGTCGTTCAGAAACTCCTGGACTTCGAGATAGGTCTGGCGGGGCGCTTCACCGCTGGAAATGCGCTTGGCAAGGTTGCGATAGAACTTCGATTCGCGAATGGTGGCAGGCAGGTCGCAGAACTGTGAGCTGCCGGCGACGACCGCCTGCAACTCGTCTTCACTTCCCGCCGTCACATCGCCCGGTCCGAAGGGCAGCTCATGCAGCAATAAGGAATGGATCAGTTCGCGGGGCGAAGGCTTTGTCGTGGCTTCGGTCCTGATGAGCATGCACTCCATAGGCCGGGGCGGACATCCGGCAGCTTATGTTGCGATTGTGAGCGTAGTTGTCGATTTCCTAGTTAATGCCCCATTAATTGTGCATAAATTCGCGGCAGAGGAATCTTGGCCGGAAATGATGGCGCGGCGCGAGGAGGGGCGGATTCGGGGACAATATTGGTGACCACTGGCGATTGGATTGCGCGATGCACAGCAGCAGCCTCCTGCTAAACTTGGCGATTGCTGCCTCACATCCAAAAACAGAATGGACCGTCTTGCAGGAGTATGTTGCGGGCGCTCCTGCTTTGTCTCGCCGCCGTTGGTTCTCTATCAGCGCAGTCGCTGCGGTTTGAGGTGAGTGTGCCGGGGGCAACGCACGCCGGTCCACTGACCGGACGTGTGTACGTGATCCTGAGCCGGGAGGAAAGCACCGATCTGCGCGGACGGATCGGCTCATGGGAACAGGAGACGCCGTTTTTTGGAGTGGACGTATCGAGCTTGTTGCCGGGCAGTGCGGCCGTCATCGACGCCAGTACCCTCGGCTATCCGCTGAAGAGCCTGCGCGAGATTCCTGAGGGAGATTACTTCGTGCAGGCCCTGGTCAACGTTTACACCGAGTTTCACCGCTCCGACGGGCATACCATCTGGGCGCACATGGACCAGTGGGAGGGACAGCAGTTCAACAAGTCGCCAGGCAATCTCTACAGCGAGGTGAAGAAGATCCACCTCGATCCAGCCGCGGGCTATGACGTGCGACTGAAGATCGACCACGTGATTCCTCCTGTGCAGGTGCCGGCCGACACGCCATGGGTGAAGCACATCAAGATCCAGAGCAAGCTGCTGTCAAAGTTTTGGGGGCAGGCCATCTTCATCGGAGCGACCGTCCTGCTGCCCAAGGATTACAACAAGCATCCCGACGTGAGTTATCCGGTGATTTACGAGCAAGGGCACTTCGGCCTGGAGGCGCCTTTCCGCATTGAGCCGGATCCTCCGGCAGACGGTTCGAAGTGGCAGACGTTGGGCTATGAAGGCTTTCAGGCGTGGAGCGGTGATAACTTCCCGCGCATGATCGCCGTCAGCTTCCAGCACCCCACTCCCTTCTTCGATGATTCCTACGCGGTGAACTCGGCCAACGACGGCCCTTATGGCGACGCGCTCATGCAGGAGTTGATTCCGTATGTGGAGGAGCACTTCCGCATCATCCGCCAGCCTTGGGCGCGGGTGCTGACAGGCGGCTCCACAGGGGGGTGGGAATCGCTGGCGCTGGAACTGTATCACCCCGACTTCTTCGGCGGAACATGGACAGGCTTCCCTGACCCGATTGATTTTCGGCACTACCAGCTGGTCAACATCTACAGCGATCCGAATGCGTTTGAGGTTCCGGGCTTCGACTGGGTGCCGCGTGAGCGTCCGCTGATGCGGACTACGGAAGGTCAGGTCATCGAAACCATCCGCCAGATGAGCCAGATGGAAGAGGTTCTGGGCTCGCATGGACGCTCCGGCCAGCAGCTTGAAGCGTGGGAGGCGGTGTACGGGCCGGTTGGCGCGGATGGATATCCTGAGCCGCTGTGGGACAAGCGCACCGGGGTAATCAATCGCAAGGTTGCAGACTACATACGGGATCATGGCTACGACTTGCGCGACTACGCCGCGAAGAACTGGTCTAAGATCGGACCTCTCCTGACGGACAACGTTTTCATCTGGGTCGGCGACATGGACAACTACTATCTGAACCTCGCGGTGTACGACATGGAGGACTTCTTTAAGAAACATCCGGAAGCTAAAGCACACTTTGAATATGGCCGGCCGGAGAAAGGTCACGGCTGGTTTCCGTGGTCCGTGGCCGACTTCGTGAAGATGATGGCGGACCACGTTTCCAGCCATGCACCTGCGGGCACCGACGTGCAGAGCTGGCACTACTGAGAAAGGTATGAGCGTCTATCTCTTCACCACCCTCGTAGCATTTGGGTCTTTCCTGGCCGGATTCCTGGGCGCGCTGACGGGACTCGGCGGCGGCGTTGTCGTGGTGCCAATGCTTGCGCTGCTGTTCCACGTCGACATCAAATACGCTATCGGCGCGTCGCTGGTATCGGTAATCGCCACCTCGTCGGGCGCGGCGGCAGCTTACGTGCGCGAGGGGTATTCCAACATTCGGATTGGGATGTTTCTGGAGACGGCAACGACCATTGGGGCGATTGTGGGCGCGTACGTCGCGCTGCTGGTCTCGGGCAACGCAATCGCGGTGGTCTTCGGTTTGGTGCTGCTGTACTCAGCGTATCTTTCGAGCCGGCATCGCGAAGCTTCGGGAGTGGCGATTGAGGCATCGTCTCTGGCCAACAAACTGCGCCTCAACGGAAGCTATCCCACGCCGCAAGGTATTGAGCATTACAACGTAACTGGCGTGGTACCGGGTTACACCCTGATGTTTGGGGCGGGTGTGCTGTCTGGTCTGCTGGGCATCGGTTCCGGGGCGGTGAAGGTCCTGGCCATGGACCAGGCGATGAAAATCCCCTTCAAGGTATCGACGACAACCAGCAACTTCATGATTGGAGTGACGGCGGCGGCCAGCGCCGGGCTTTATCTCAGCCGCGGTTATATTGCGCCGGGTATTGCCATGCCGGTCATGCTGGGGGTGTTGTCGGGATCGCTGATTGGAGCCAAGGTCCTGGTGAGGGCCAACGTCAAGGTTCTGCGCTATGTGTTCGCGGTGGTGATCGTCGTGCTCGGGTTTGAAATGATCTTCAACGGAATCACGGGGCGGCTATGAGTCAGAAGGAGTGGACAGACCAGCGCATTGAGATCATCATCGGCTCCTTGTTGCGGACCGGAGTCCTGTTGGCGGGCGCCGTGGTCCTGATCGGCGCGGTAGTTTACCTGGCCCACCACGGACACGATGTGACTCACTACACGACCTTCCAGAGCGAGCCGGAAGCCTTGAAGGGTGTCGGCTCCGTCATCGAGGGCATCGCCACGCTGCATGCGCGCTCGATCATTCAGTTTGGCCTGCTATTGCTCATCGCCACTCCCATCGCCCGGGTCGCATTTGCGGCGGTTGCCTTCGCTCTGGAAAAAGACTACATGTACGTTGTGATCACGTTAATCGTGCTCGGCATCCTGCTCTACAGCTTGTTCGGATCAGCGGGATGATGCAATCACGGAACGCATTTATAGACTGAACATAGGAGCATCTCATGGCAGGAGTCACACTGGCGGATGCGCGCCGCGTCATCGCGGCCGCCGAGAAGAAGGCCCAAGAGATTGGTCAACCGATGAATATTGCGGTTGCCGATGACGGTGGCAATATCGTGGCCCACGTCCGCATGGATAACGCGTGGATCGGCAGCATCGATATCTCCATGAAGAAGGCCTATACCTCCCGCGCCTTCGACATCGCGACGAAAGACCTGGCACAGCACAGTCAATCGGGCGGGCAGTTCTTCGGCATTCACGCCTCGAATGACGGCAGGATCATGATCTTCGCCGGAGGCATCCCACTGAAGCTCGACGGCAAAGTCGTGGGCGCCATTGGCGTGAGCGGTGGCTCGGGCGAACAGGACCAGACGGTTGCTGAGGCAGGAGCGGCAGCGTTCTAGGCGTCTGCCGGTCCGGTCGAAGAAGAACTACGCCAGTCACGCAACACATTACCCAGGACCGCAAGCGCTGAACGCAAGCGGTGCTGTTCCCTTTCGCTCAAGGCGGCGATCCTCTCCGCCAATACCTGTACCCGAAGTTGCCGCGCCCGCAGCATCAAGGCGCGTCCCCGCGCGGTGGCTGAGATTTTGAGCTTGCGCCGGTCTAGTTTGTCGGCGCGAGCGGTGACCAGCTTGTGTTTCGCCAATGAACGCACGATCCGGACCATCGTCGGAGGGGCGACCTGCTCGGCGGCAGCGAGATCTCCCAGCGACATGCTGCGGCCGAACACCAGTACTGACAACGCCGACAGCTGGGCCGGGCCGATGCCGGAGGCGCGGTCCACTTTCCGTACGTGGCGGAGCAGATGGATGGCGGCGGAGTGCAATGCGTCCGCCAGATCGACGGTATCGGCGCCTCTTTTTTTCATTGCTTTTCGTGGTGGACGGGGTTAGTGTAGCGCTGTCGATAATAATTAGCAATGCTAATTAAATGCCTGGGGAGGGAACGACGTGGCGAGCGAGCTTTTTGATGCCATCCGGAGCGGAGACGCTGAGCGGGTGAAGCAACTGATCGGCGGCATTCCGGCACTGGCCCGTGAACGCGACGATGGCGGCGTCTCAGCCTTGATGCAGGCGCAGTACCAGCGGCAGCCGGCGATCGTCGATCTGCTACGGCGCGCCGTGGGGCAACTCGATGTCTTCGAGGCGGCAGCCGTGGGCGACACTCTCCGGCTGCATTCCCTGCTGCAGGAGCAGCCTGAAGTGGTTTGCACCTTCAGCCCCGACGGCTTCACGGCCCTTCACTTTGCGGCCTTCTTCTCGCAACCTGCGGCGGCGGAAGAACTGCTGAACAACGGCGCCGATCCAAACGCGGTCGCAAGCAACGGGACAAAGCTTGCGGTGATCAATAGCGCGGCTGCTTCCGGCAATGCTGAAGTGGTGAAGATGCTGTTGCGCGAGGGGGCCAACCCGGATGCGCAGCAGGAAGGCGGCTTCACCGCGCTGCATGCGGCCGCACAGCATAACAATGCGGAGATGGTGCAGGCGCTGCGGGACGCCGGGGCGGATGTGTCGGTTCGAACCAATGACGGCAGGATTGCGGCCGATCTCGCCGGGCCGGAAGTTGCTGCCTTGCTAAAGGGTGCTTGAGTTCCTGACCGGCTCGGGCTGCAACTGTGGTTGCGCCGAGTGCGTACGCAGGATGAAGAGCCCGACCAGGACGGCACAGCCAAGAAACAGTACCCGCATGGCATTGACATGGAGGACGTGGTCCCCGAGCACGATGCGCACCAGGCCGAATGCGGCGCTGCCCGTGCAAAGTGCGAAGTACAGCCTCTCTTTGGTGCAATCAGAAGCTCTGAGCAACAAGAGAAGTACCGCGGTCACAATCAAATAGATGGCGGGCAGAGTGAGTGCCTTGGCCTTGGGCGAGGCCAGCGAAAGCGGTTCAGCACGCGAAACGACGGCCTGTATCCCGGCAACAGCGAGAAAGAACACAGAGTGTACGAGCGCGATCACGGCCCGCTTGCGACTATTCAGAATGGAGAATGATTCCATGATGCTGCAGCGATGATGCAACATGATCAAAGATCCGGGCTGTGACTAAGATCACATGCGGGCGACATCGGGCAAACCACTGCTACCGGCGGCAGTATCAAGCTGGGAATCTCCTACCTTTGGTGTAGTCTGGAGGCTCGAAAGCACTTGCCAAAGCTCATAGAAATCGTTTATCTTCACAGCTTCGTAACGTTTGCCTGGGCGGCTCACCGGTCAGGCCAAGACGAGGACATGCGGACTTTTTCTTTCCGGCTACATTTGCCCCGTAACTCTTGTAGATTCAGAGTGATACTCTGCATTGCAGCGATGCTTTCGGTGACCACACTGGCAGGCATACCCGCTGCAGCCATCACCCACGCCCGGCTGCATCGTGGACACCGGGCCAGCAGCCGGTCTCTTCGCCGCGTCTCCCTCCATTGGAACCCGGTTTTCGCCGGGTCACACGAGTTGCTGGTTCAGCAGAACATCGAGCTGGACAAGCTACAATTGCCGCGCATCGCTGACGACGAAGAGTTGATCAAGTACGAGATGTCGAAGGACCTGGTGCCGGTCAGCGAATCGGACTCGCTTAAGATCGCAGCCGACCTTCCCGACAACCGTCGTTACTGCCGCCCATGGACGCGCGACTTCCTGGAAGCCTTCAGCCAGGCGTTCTACAACCAATTTCACATTCCCATCCAGGTCAATTCGCTGGTACGCACCATCGAACAGCAGCACAGTTTGCGCCGCCACAACCGCTTTGCCGCGCCTGAGTTTGGCGACACGGCATCCACGCACCTAACGGGAGTTACGGCAGACCTGTCGCGTCGCGGCCTTACCAAAGAGCAGTATCAGTGGATGCGCGATTATCTGATGCCGCTGCACGAGGCCGGGCTGGTTGATCCGATCGAGGAAAGTCAGCCGGTGCTGCATATCGTGGTCTACGACACCTACTCGGCCCGCGACAAGGAGAACCAGCAAAGCTTGGGCATGTCAGAAGCCAGCGAGCCTGGCGAGTTCCCTCTCAATTCGTTCAGCGAATCGCGTTAGATTCTTTTCTCCTTCTCCCTCGTCCTGTTTCCCATTTTGAAGTTCCAACCTGAAATTGTTCCCATCCGGGAACACCCTGCTGGCTCAAACTGTTTTTCGCTTTTTATTCGTACCTCCTTGCAAATGCATGACTTGCGCCTCAGGGAGGCGCAGCTGCAAGTTGGTAGTTCTCCTGCACTTAGGTTGGTTGACGCTGAGCTGGAGAAACCAGCTCGCGGTGCGAGGAAAACTCCATGCCGGCAGCCAAGACTTCCCTCAACAAGCCTCCGACGCGCACGATCCTCCTGGTGGAAGACGAGGATTCCGTTCGTGAGATCACCCGGTATGTCCTGGAGAGCGCCGGGTACCTGGTGCTGGAGGCGTCGGTACCGGAAGAGGCGATCGCCATCTTTCGGCGCTTCGAAGGCTCGATCAGCCTGTTGCTCACCGACGTGGTCATGCCGGGCATGAGCGGTGCAGAGTTGGCGGCACAGCTGAAGCAAGCGCGTCCCGGGCTGATTACCATGTTCATGTCGGGATACGCGACCAATGTTGGATCGCAGTGCGGCTTCGACTCTGCCGATTGGTATATCCAGAAGCCCTTCACTACCGGAACGCTGCTGTCGCGAGTGGCGGAGGCCTTGAGTCTGCCACCCGGAACGCGGGGACTAGCGCCCGATATTCGCCTGCCCATCTAGTGTGGTATCTCGCAAGCTCGCGCAATAAGTGCCCTCGCGGCTCAATCGCCGAAGTACTTTGTTTTCAGGCTGCGCCGAGCAAAATACCGGCGCAGACATATGGCACGAACTTGCGGGACGCGATACCAGGAGAGCTGACGGCCGAGCGCGCGGCATCGCGCCGAGCCTGGCGCTCGCGAGATTCCCTTGCTGCAGAAGCGCAGAGAAATACTGAGTGAGGAATCAAAAGCAATAGCGATTACTCTCCTGACCCCGCTGACATCGCCGAAAAACTGCGGACGAGCACGCCTCTCTAGGGGGGCGAGAACCGCAGCGACAGATCCTCTCCCCATCAAAAGGGCTTGCCGGTTCCCATTAAAGAAGCCATCCGGCGCGCCGATGGAAGGAAAAGAGCCAGCAAGTTTGTCCACCGGCGCTGCCGCGTGGGGAACTTGGGCGGCGGGAGTTCAAGTACCGCGGACCGATTAAAGAGAGGTGTCTGCAAGACAGCTCTGCTCCACCGCTGGCGGGACAACCTCCGGGGACGCTTTGCACGGGGGAGAAGGTGGGGCCACGCCGGTCCCCCTTCTCTCTGTGACCGGCTGGAAGCGCGAATCACGCACCACAATGCGGGATGCCGCGCCATCCAAGGCCTTAGGGAAAGTCTGATTAGAGTCCGAGCATCGAAGACGGTCAGGGTCAAAGCCAAGCCTTCTTCAAGGCACCAACGGACGGCCTGAAGACCGTCCGCTTCAAAGCCCAGACTGAATCAGACCTTCCTCAGAGGTTGCCCCCTCACGGCCCGGTCCACCAATCAGCAACTTCTGCTGAGAGGCGGGACTACTTTCCAGGTATATAGCTCAAATCAGAACGGAACTCGATGATCATGGCGTCCGCGCCCGAGACTGATGAGTTGATGCCGTCCACGATGGAATCGGTTTCGGCCTGCCCGAAGGCTTCCTTCAGCATGTCGCGAAATGGCTTCACATTCGGCTGGTCCTGAAAGCTCGCCCAGTTGTCGTGCGGCTCGACCAATACCCATGTTCCCTCCTGGCCTCCACTGGCCAGTTCATACCATTCGTAGTTGTAAGGCCACTTGGTTTTGATGGTGGCGTCATGGGCGCGGGCGACAGCACTGCGGAAGGCCGAGCCTTTGCCGTACTTGACGTGAAACACGATGACCTCCTCATACTTGGCGGGCAACTGTGCTGACGAGGGATTGCTCAGCTTCGGCATGTACTCATAGAAGCGGGTCTTCAGCGACTCCACATAGCTGCCGATGGCCTTGTTGTACTCGGCAATGTCGGATTCTTCCGGGATCGAGGGCTTGTCGAGGTCAGCCCAGTGCTGCGGCGGCTGTCCGACGATGTAACTGCCGGTGTCGTCCCCGCTCATGATCTCCCATACCAGCAGCGGGGTGCGGTCGTTCTGTTCTTTGTGCCAGGCGGCCTTCTGCTTGCGTCCTTCTTCATACTGCTGGGCCATGCCGTTCTTGGGCTTCTGAAATTCCAGTTGAAGGATGGTCCCAGGGTTGGCCTGGGCGATAAGCGAAGGTACGGCGATTAGGCTAAGGCTTAAGGCTGACAAGAGGCGCGAGATTCTCATATTTCTCTCCTTGGTTCCGGCTTTTCCCTTCAAGTTCACGGGCAAACCGGTTACGTGAATCTGGAATACAGGGCCGTTCCGGCAGGGAAAGCGAGGGTCGCCGGCGAAGCGTTCAGGGGAGGTTTCGAGCTTCGGGGACGAATCATGACTCTTTTTGGATAGCGAGTCAAGAACTGCTTTAAGGCGTGATAACGCGGGCGTCAGCGAATTCAGTGAGATATCATGCTGACATGGGAAGTACTGCCGCCCAGGTGAGGGCTACACACTCCTTCCAGACTGACGATCTAGGTCTGCGTCCGATTCATGACAAGGTCATGGCGCAGGAGAGGCTTTCCGCGCAGGATGCTCAAACCTTATACGCATCCGGCGACATTCTGGCCGTCGGCTGGCTGGCCAATCATGTTCGGGAGCGGATGCATGGCGACACGGCATACTTCAACGTCAATCGCCACATCAATTACACCAACGTCTGCGTCGCTGCCTGCCGCTTGTGCGCCTTCGGACGCAAGAAGGACACTCCCGGCGCTTATACGATGGCGCTACAGGAGGCCTGGGACACAGCCGCGACGGGCTACACCGAGGCGGTCACCGAGTTCCACATCGTCGGCGGACTGCATGCTGACCTGCCATTTCAGTACTACCTTGACCTGATTGCCGGATTGAAAGAGCGCTTCCCGCAGGTGCATTTGAAGGCCTTCACCATGGTGGAGATCGCTTTCTTCTCGCGCATCGGCAAGACCACGCCGCGCGAGGTGTTGCTGAAGCTGAAAGAGGCGGGGCTCGATTCCCTGCCCGGCGGCGGGGCAGAGATATTCTCCGACCGGGTGCGGCACATCATCTGCGATCACAAGATCGACGGCGGCGATTGGCTGGAGATCGCGCGCACGGCGCACGAGATCGGGCTGAAGTCGAATGCCACCATGCTCTACGGGCATGTGGAGAACGATGAGGATCGCGTCGACCACTTGCTGAAGCTGCGTGCGCTACAGGACGACACCCACGGGTTTCAGACGTTTATTCCGCTGGCGTTTCATCCCGAGAACACGCCCCTGCAGCACCTGCCGAAGACCACGGGCATGCTTGACCTGAAGCAGATCGCGGTGTCGCGGCTGGTGCTGGACAATTTCCCGCACATCAAGTCGTACTGGCAGATGGTGACGCCCAAGATGGCGCAGATCTCGCTGCGCTTTGGGGCGGACGACATCGACGGGACGGTTGTCGAAGAGAAGATCTATCACGATGCCGGTGCGACTACACCGCAGGGCTTGCGGCGCCAGGACCTCATCCGCCTGATCACCGAGGCCGGACGCGTGCCTTTCGAGCGCGATACTCTGTATCGGCCGGTGGTGCGGACGGAGACCACGGTGACGGTGGCGGTCTAGCTCCTACTTCTTCTGCTCCGGTGCGAGGCGTCGGCCGCCGGGCATGGGAGGCCAGCCCAGAGACTGCCCTTCGATCAGCGCAACCGCGGTTTCGTAGCGCTTTCCTTTCTCATCGATAACGGCAAAGCGGCGCGGATGTTGCGGCGAGCCACTCCACAGGCAAACCCCGGCGTACTGGCCATCACGGCGCAGGATGTAGAAGCTCATGTCGACGTATTGCAGCTTCTGCATGTTGCCGTCGAAGTTGCGCACGATGCGCTTGAGCGCGTCCATACCGGCTTCCTGGGGCGACATGCCGTGGCGCATGTTTTCGACGATGGTGTGCGCACCGCACATCTTGATGTTCTCCTCGCCATTACCGGTGGCGCCCGCTGAACCCACGTCCTGATCAGTGAAGCTGCCGGCGCCGATGATGGGCGAGTCGCCGGCACGTCCAGGGATTTTCCATGCCAATCCGCTGGTGGTGGTCGCGCCCGACATTTCGCCCTGGGTGTTCACGGTGGAGCAGTGGATCGTTCCGGTTGGCGGTTTGAGCACGCGCTCGATCGCTGCCATGCGGAAGCTGGGATCGATGCCGATGTTTGTCGCCAGCTTGTACATTTTGTCGATGAGCGGATTGTCGAGTCGGCTCAGGTTACCGGCCTCGTCCGGAAACTTGAAATTCGGGCTGGCCAAGCCCGGGCCCCACCAGTCGTCGTTCGACATGGTTTCACGCCAAAGCTGCCAGGTCTTGCGCGAGCGCTCGGTCAGCAAGTTTTCTTTGGGGAAGCCCATCACCAATCCGAAGTGGCCGGCGCCCTCGCCGACCAGCATGACGTGGCCGGTGTGCTCCATCACGGTCTTGGCCAGGAGCGAGACGTTCTTGATGTTCTCCACAACCGCTACTGAGCCCGCCATACGCGTCGGGCCATGCATGCAACAGGAATCAAGCTGGACTACACATTCTTCGTTGGGCAGGCCTCCGAGTCCGACACTGTCGTCGTTGGGATCGTCTTCCGGGCCGGTAATGACCTGCATGACGGCGTCGAGAGTGTCGCCACCGCTAGTGAGCACAGCGTAGCCGCGATCGAGATAGTTGTAGCCGTTGGCAGCGGAGATGATGACCGGAGCCTTCGGCCTGGTTGTGGGGGCCTTGTTCTCCGTTTCGAAGTTGGGTGGCTTAGTCTGACCGTGAAGATCAAGCGCCAGAGACGCGGAGCCTAGAGCAGTGGTGGCGACAAATTCGCGACGGGTGAGTTTCATGACATCTCCTGAAGGGTACCGAAATCAAGGAGGATAGCACGGCAGAGTAGTGGATGGTGGATAGTGGATAGTGGATAGAAGGATGGCCTTTTCAAATAACCCACCCGGGCAAAACCGGCCCGAGTGGGACACCCGCTGTCGAGTTGGTCACTCGCACTGAAGACACGCCCACCCCGGCAAAGGAAGCCGGGATGGGGCATCCAGGTTGGCACCCAGCTTTTAAGATCCTGAGAGGAAATTGATCGACAGGCTGCCTTTCACGCAGACGGCATTTGGCTGATAGGCGTTTTCCGGCGGATCAAACATGGGATAGAAATAGGCGCTGACTCCATTGGTGCAATTCGGCGTGCCGGTTGCACAGGTGGCATTCGGGTTGCCGCACTTGCTGGGGTAATTCTCCGGGCCATAGGTGCTACTGGTTGGTCCCTGGCAGGTGTAGACCGGCTCGGCTGGATTGGTACAAGAAACGGTGACCGGCAGGTTGTAGGAAGCGCCTCCCGTGTTGGCACACTGATTTTGCTGCCACAGAGTATCGGTGCAGGTGGAAGGGATGACGCTGATGTCGTACCAGACGCAAGCGGCTCCGGAGTTGAAGCAGCCGGAATTGCTGGCGGCCTCGAAATTGGTTTCGACCATGGTCTGGTGTTGCGTCTGCGCGTTCATGCAATCCGACGGCGGGCTGTTCTTGGCGGCACAGAATCGCGTAGAACTGCTGGCCGTGTCGACCGCCGCAACACATGTCTGTCCGGAGTTGATTTGGGTGTAGGCAGCATTGGCCCCTTTGCCGGTATTCACGCAACCGCTGCCAGACGAATTCCAGGTAATGGTGCCGGGAGCGTGGTTGAGGGTGGTGAAGCTGACATAGAGCGCAGCGCCCGTGTTGTTCGCAATGCTGACGGTGACGGTGTCAGCCAGCGCGATCGAAGAGACGGCGAGCAAAAACAGCAGGACCGCCGATTTTCCGTCGAAGACCCGTTGGTGATGGTTCATTCTTATTTCCCTTCCAGCGGCACATCATAGACGCCAGCCGGTCGATGGGGAAATGGAAAACTTCAGCATTCTCGAAAGCAAGATTCCTGCCCAACCGCTGGATGGGTTGAGCAGGGCACGGTGCAATCCGATCTACCCTGCCAGCTATTGCTCCGCCGTTTCCTGCGCGGCGACAGCTTGCCAGCGTTTGCCTGAAAAGAGCAAGACGTCTGTGAAACGGATGCGCGCAATGGATTTGCCCTGCTGATCGGTGATGACGTTCACTCCGCGCACCACCGCAACTTGTCCGAGCAACTCAGCGCTGACGCCGGCCAAGGCCTGCTTGTATTGCAAAGAACGCTGAGGCACCTCGCGCAGAACCTGCTCCCGCGGACGCAGAGCGCCCTTCCAGGAAATATCCGCAAAGGTAGGCGCAAGAATGCACTCCAGCGCGGCGACGTCGCGGCGCTGCAGGGTGTCGAGCCAATGTTGTTCGAAGTCGACAGCCGATTGCCTGGTCAAGCTTTCCGGCGAAGGAGAAGAAGACTTACACGAGGCTGCAGCCGTTTCGACAAAGAAGACGGCGGCTGCGGCGAGGAGAATCGCCAGATAGAATTTCATCCTGCAAGTCTACCGAGAAAAAGGCGCAGCACGCGGCTGCGCCATTGTAGATCGATCGGCCAGGCTCAGACTGCCACCTTCATGGGCGTGTTCTGATCGGCGCGGAAGCGCAGCAGGGCTGCGATCCGGCCAAGGCCGTTGAACTCCTCGTTGTTGTCGATCCAGAAAATGTCGATATTGTTGCGAATGGCGTGGCCGACGATGCCATCGCCGATGTCTTCCAGGCGAGTGTTGGGGTTGCCGCAAACGGTGCAGTCGGGGGCCTCGTGAAAATCCATGTGGCCGCAGTGATAGCACTTCACGCCGGGCGACTGGAAATTCGCACCCAGCAGCAAGGTCTGCACCTCACCCGCTTCCAGTGAGCGGAGGACCCGGCGCAAGCCAATGGCGCCGTTTCCGTTGCGGTGGGCTTCTCCGGTAACGTCGGTGATCAGCCGCTGCTTCTCGTCGTTCTCGTGCTGCGTTATGTGCTGCAGCGCCGTCTCCTTCACCTGCTCGGGCGTCGCGGTTTTGGGATCGATGCGGAAATGGCCAATGAGCCTTTGCCGCGAGTAGGTGTGAAGATGGGGCTCGATCTCGGGCCACTGTTCGTCATGGCAGCCGATAAGGAGATGGTCAAAGGTTTCGCGTTCGTAGCGTTCCTTGAGGTAGTCGGCAATCAGCTTGAAGTGCTGCGCGGTCTCGTTCAGAACGCGGCGCTCGGCGTGTCCAGCGTCATAGCCTGCCCAGCCATCGCTCTTGCCATGGCGCGAGAGTTCGTTGAAGAAGTCCATCTCCTCGTTAATTTCGCCGTTGGAAAGCTTAAAGACGCGGGCTTTGGTGCGGTCGGCAAGAATCACCAGGGTCTTGCGGCCCTCGCGCAGCAGGGAGGCGAGGGGCTTGAGATGGAAGCGCCGGTTGAGGATGACCTGGGTACTGGGCAGGTGAGGCGGGAGGTCGAATTCGCGCCAGAAATTTTGTCCGGCACAGGCAAAGATAGCCTTGGCTTTGCCGCCGTTGCCACGCAGCGCCTCAACCAGCGCGCTGACGCGCTCCAGATCGGCCCGCGCGCAGCCGTCCTTACCGCCTTTTTCCGCATCATGCAGCGCATTACGCAGCATGTCCTTGACCAGGATCGCCTCGCCGCGATGGGAGAGGTCCTGCGGGGTTGTGGGCTGGTAGTAGAACGTGAGGGCACAGTCGTCCGGAGAGAGGAAATTGGCCAATTCACGGATTTCATCACGTGCAATCATTCCGGTTCTCCTGATGTGAACTTTTCTGTAACGAGAGACCCGGCCGGGCGGCATTGCCGTCAGGCCGTTTTTGCATATTCGACAAGCTTGTCCTTGAGTGGGTCGCGCAGGGGCAAGGCCGTTTGGAGGTAATCGCGGGCGCTGCGTATATCGGCCCGCACCTGTTCCGCCGAGTGACTCGTGATATCTGCTATTTCGTCGATGGTAAAGCCTTCAATGGTATAGAGGATGAAAGCTTCGCGCTGGTTGCGTCCGGCTTTGCGCAAAGAGCGCTCAACCAGGCCGATGAGTTCATTACGAGCGGCGAGGTCTTCGGGAGTTTGTGCGTCGCTGTCGACGATTGCACCCTCGACGGGTGCGAGTTTCCGGAACTCGTCAAAATCTACCGGCTGCTCAACCGTATTTCGGGCGCGCTTGCGCTCGGTGGCTGTGCGGCCGTCGTCGGCATTAGAGGCGGCAATCCTTTCGATCGCCTGCAAAGCAAGCCGGTAGAGCCAAGGCTCAAGCCGCATGCGCTCGGGCTTATCGTGATGCTCGTCCAGAGCGTTGGCAATGGCCTCGCTGACCACGTCGTCCAAAGCCGCGTCATCGCGCAAGAGTCGTCCTTCACTCTCGCGGTGCGCCAGTTCGCGCTCGACAAAGCGCTGCAGGCGAGGGAGATTAGCGTCAACATAACCGAAGATGTCGCCTGAAGACACCGGCTGGGGCTTCACAACGGCGATCGTGTCCTCAAAGGGCACGGTGTCAACCGTGGCGCTGAGCGGAACTCCGCGCCGAGGCCACTTGTGCTGATTGCGCAAAAGCTGCTTGTGCTTTTTGAGCTGCTCGGCGAGGTCGCCAAATGCGGCCTTTACCGTCGCGGCCACCGTGCCCGCCTTCTTCTGCGCCGCCAGTTGTCCGGTGGGCAGCCGCAGGTTGAGAGAGACCAGGAAGCCCGAGCCGGGGTTTTCCGCAAGGCTACCCTTCAGGTGCACGAGGTCGGGCCGAAACACCTGCAGCAGTCGATTCAGCTTGTCGGTTTGTTGTTGTAGCAGGTTTTCGAGATCAGGGGTCTTTGCGATTTTGTAGCTGAAGTGGACGTTCATTGAAATGCTCTCCGAGCAGTGCGCACTGCCCGCAGCTACAGTCCTTTGTCGACTAAAATTCTACTCCTCTGGTAAAGAGGCGGATAAGAAATGGGAAGTTGCATTGGCGAGAAGCGCTAATGTGGGAAGTGACCCAGAACGGCACCCGGGCATCGCCCGAGGCCCGGGTCGAGCGGCCAACCTGAGAGTCAGGATCAGCCCGTCGATCCAAATCCTTTGCTGCCGCGAGCCGCGTCGCTGAGCTCGGATTCTACGACCTCTGCCGCCAGGAATGGGTGCTCGAGCAACTGGGCGATCCGGTCTCCTTTGCGGACGGTGTATGGCTGGTCGCCCAGATTCTCCATGAGGACGATGATCTCGCCCCGGTAGCCTGCGTCGATGACCCCGGCATTGCACATGAGACGCTTCTTGGCCAGGCCCGAGCGGGTTTTCACGATCGCGCCAGCCACTGGCTCGAACTCGATGGCAATGCCAGTGTGAATTCCAGCAGCACCGTGAGCGTCGATGGTCAGGTCCTCCGCCGAGTAGAGGTCGTAGCCGACGTCTTCGCCGGGATGCGCCACCGTGGGCAGGACGGCGTCGGGGAAAAGCTTCTTGACTTTGAGCATAAGGGTTGATTGTGCCAGAAAGAGGGACGTCAGTGAGGTGAAGTTCTGGCTTGCTGGAACGAAGGGAGTCGAAGGCCGCACGTCGTTCCAAAGACGGTAGAATCAACTCGCTTCGTCCGGAATCATGCCTCACCACCTGTCGCAAACTCAACTCCAGCGACTTCGCCGGGCACTGCTGGCGTGGTATGACGCGCACCGTCGTGACCTGCCCTGGCGGCAAGACACCGATCCGTACCGCGTGTGGGTTTCCGAGATCATGTTGCAGCAGACGCGGGTGGCCGCCGTCCTAGAGCACTATGGGCGATTTATGAAGCGCTTCCCTACGGTTGCTGCCCTGGCGCGGGCACGCGAGCAGTCGGTGCTGGCGGCATGGAGCGGGCTGGGTTACTACCATCGCGCGCGGCGAATGCATCAGGCCGCGAAGGTGATCGTTCGCCAGCACGGAGGACAGTTCCCTTCGTGCGCGGAAGGGTGGCTGAGGCTGCCGGGAATCGGCCGCTACACCGCGGCTGCCATTGCCAGCATCGCCTTCGGCGAGGCCGTTGCTGTGGTGGACGGCAATGTGGAACGAGTACTGGCACGGCTTGACGGCGCGGCTCTGCCTGCCGGCCTGGCGTGGAACAGAGCACAAGCACTGCTCGACTGCCAGCGACCCGGAGACTTCAATCAGGCGATGATGGAGCTGGGAGCGACGATTTGCACTCCAAGGGCGCCGAAGTGCCTGTTGTGCCCGCTGGCTCCCTTCTGCCGGACACAAGGCGAGCATGTAACGGTGAACCAAGTGCCGAGGAAGCGCAAGCAGCTCAGCTATGCGCTGGTGGAAAAGGAAGGGAAGGTGTTGCTGGTTCAACGGCCATCCGGTGCGCGGCTGATGGCAGGCATGTGGGAGCTGCCGCAGATGGCCAACCCGCCGGTAAGCCGCACAGCACCGGTTGCGCGCCTGCGTCATTCCATCACCGACACCGATTACCAGATCCTGGTGTTTCGGGCGCCGGAATTCGATGCGCATGACTCCGGCTGGTTCACGCCGAAGCAGTGGCGGCGCATGGCTCTCACCGGGCTGGCGCGCAAGATCCTGGCAAAGGTAAGTGCGACGCCCGCCTGAGTCTCTATTGGCATCTGCCGAATCCAATGGTGGTGGAGGTAGTTAATGCGTGCACTCGAAGCCGGAGTGATGGCTCCGGATTTCAGTTTGCCCACGGTTGATGGCAAACAGATTTCCCTTCAGGATACATTACGGCAAGGGCCGGTGTTGCTGGCGTTCTTCAAGGTGAGCTGTCCGGTCTGCCAGTATGCCTTTCCGTTCTTCGAGAGAATTTTCCAGTCGAACCGTTCGGGCAAAGTGACGGTGCTAGGCGTGTGTCAGGACACGCCGAAGAAGGCGAAGGCATTTGTACAAGAGTTTGGGGTGAGCTTTCCGGTTGCAATTGATGACGAATCCAATGGCTACGCGGTGTCCAACGCCTACGGGCTGACCAATGTCCCGACCCTTTTCCTGATCACGCCCGACGGAGAGATCGAAGTGTCGTCGGTCGGCTGGTCGAAGCGCGACGTAGAAGCCATCAACCAGCGGCTTGCCGAATACCGCCATCAGCCGCCTTCACCGATCTGGCGTGCCGGGGAAAGCATTCAGGAATTCCGCGGCGGCTGAAGCTCCAAAAACTGATCTGCGGTCCGCAGCTCAAAATAAAAAGCATTCGCCATGTATTCCCACGGATAACATCGATCAGAGTTGGTTCTCGCCGTTCGTGGCGGCTGGGTTGTCAGTAGCCTGCCGGTGATTTACCCTCCACTGCGTGTCCGCTGCTGACGAACTGTTTATGGAAGAAGCGCTGCGCGAGGCACAGCGCGCGCTGGCGCTCGGCGAGGTACCGGTCGGAGCCGTGGTGGTTCGTGATGGCCAGATCGTCGGGCGCGGCTGCAACCGGCCGATCACTTCCAACGATCCCACCGCGCATGCCGAGATCATCGCTCTACGCGAGGCCGGCTTCAAGATTGGCAATTACCGCCTGCTGGATTGCGACCTCTACGTCACGGTAGAGCCCTGCGCGATGTGCGCCGGGGCCATCACCCATGCGCGCATTCGGCGGCTGATCTACGGAGCGGAGGATCCGAAAGCGGGTGCGGTGCACTCGGTTTTGCAGGTACTGAATCATGCGCGGCTGAATCATCAGGTCGATGTGACGTTTGGAGTGCTGGCGGCGCGCTCCATGGAGCTCTTGCAAGTCTTCTTTCGCCAGAAGCGCCAAACGGAAGCGGGTTGACAACGTCAAGCCAGGTTCCGACCCGGGTTCGACGCAGGAAGAGGGCGGTGGCATTTGTTAGACTAAAAGCGCTGGCAACTCCGGCCAGATACAACCGCGCGCGGAGAGGTGCGTGAGTGGTTGAAACGAGCCGCCTCGAAAGCGGCCATACCTGAAAGGGTATCGGGGGTTCAAATCCCTCCCTCTCCGCCATCTGCGTTCCACTTTGGAACGCGGCCGTATAGGGTTGCGACCTGTGCTTCTCCTGGCCCTCGTCTTTCTACGAGGTACCGCCGAAGATCTAATCGCCTGCCGATTGTCGTCTCAGCAGTGAGCGGTGGAACACAACTCCACCCAATGACCCGCTCAAGTTCCAGTCCGTTCCGCCGATGGCTAGAGAGAGCGGATTCTCATGAGAACACGGCATACTCGCGAACAGGAATGCGGACAGACTCTGGTGGTGGCGGCTCTGGCATTGCCGATGCTGATTGCTTTTGTAGGACTGGCGGTGGATCTGGGCGTCTTGCGCTACGAACAGCGTAAGCTGCAAGTGGTCGCCGACACCTCCGCTCGGGCGGGGGCGGCGGAGATCCAGTACAACAACGTGCGGTACGGCGCCCAAGCCGCCGCGGCCAACAACAATTTCGTCAACGGAAGTCATGGCGCCACGCTCACGGTCAACAACCCGCCGCAGAGTGGACCTCACAGCGGTAACTCATATTACGTTGAGGTCATTGCAGCGCGGGCTACCCGCACGTTCTTCGCGAACATTTTCGGCATCGGTTCGGCTTCTATCTCTGCCCGTGCGGTTGGAGCATTAACATCCAGTGGTACATGTGTTTATGTCCTGGATCCGTCAGCCTCGAGCGCGTTTAGCGCCAGCGGCGGCGTGGTGTTCAACGCCACCTGTGGTCTCTTCGTCAATTCCAAAAGTTCCAGTGCCTTCAGCACGAGTGGCGGCGCCTGTGTCACCGCATCGCAAATCGGGGTAGTAGGTGGTGTACAGGCCAACGGTTGCACCCACCCGACGCCGGTAACTGGCGTTCACCCGGTCAGCGACCCACTTGCGTCGGTGCCGGAGCCCACCGTGGGCTCCTGCAATGTCAACAACTACTCGCTGAGCGGGGGAAAGACCGCGACCATCAACCCCGGCGTCTATTGCGGCGGGATTTCCCTGAGCGGCGGGTCCCATCTGAACCTAAATCCGGGCACCTATATCCTGAACGGGGGTGGTCTCAAGGTGTCGGGCGGATCAGTAATGGTCGGCGCGGGGGTGACATTCTTCAATACCTGCGTCAGCAGCTGCCCCAGCGGATATGGTGCCATCTCGTTCAGTGGCGGCGCCGACAATTCGCTGTCGGCTCCAACCACTGGCAGCCTGGCGGGCATTCTGTTCTTTCAGGACCGCAACCTCCCGTCAGCTCAATGGAGCAAGACGAATACGATTACGGGAGGAAGTTCATCGACCTTCGAGGGAGCGCTGTACTTTCCCAATACTCCCCTGAGCTATTCCGGCGGTGGCAGCACGAATGCGCCGTACACCATCGTAGTTGCACGAACCTTGACCATTTCTGGCGGCTGCACGTTTAACCGGGACTACTCGTCCCTGCCCGATGGATCGCCCGTCAAGCAAGTCGAGTTGGTGGAATAGGCGGAGGCCATGCGGAGCAACCGAACCAGAGCAATGATCGAGCCGCGCCCCAGCCGGCCAGAGGAGGGACAGGCATTGGTCGAGCTGGCGCTGATGCTTCCTGTGCTCCTGCTCATCATGGCAGGTATAGTTGAGTTCGGACGCCTGGCCTACTTCGGCATCGAAGTGCAGAACGCCGCGCAAGCGGGCGCACAGTACGGAGCCCAGTCGCAGATCACCGCTGCCGACAACGCCCGAATGGTGCAGACCGCGAGGTACGATGCGCAGGATGTACCCAGCCTGTCCGCCACCGCCTCATCTGCCTGTTATTGCATGTCAAGTGGCTCGCAAACTGTGGCGCCTTCTTGCACGTGCAGCACTGGCCGCCTGATTCAATATGTCCAGGTCAACACCAGCGCCACCGTGAATTCACTGTTGCACTTCTACCTCATCCCCTCTTCTTTTACTGTGGGCGGCCACGCCAATCTGCGGGTGAGCCAGTAAGGTCAGAGCTTCTGATGAGATTGCGCAGGCATAGCGGCGAAGCTACCAAGGGCAAATGGAATCGCATCGATGGCACGCCGGGAGTGCCAGCGGCTGGTGGCGATGAAGGTTCGGCGCTGGTGGAGTTCTCCATCGGCCTGCTGGTTCTGATGGTGCTTATTTTTAGCGTTGCCGACTTCGGGCGGATGCTGTACTCCTACCAGTTCGTATCGAGTGCCGCGCGTCAGGCGACGCGCTGGGCATCGGTGCGAGGCTCCTCCTGTACGACCTTTACCACCGCCTGCCCCGCCTCGGCCACCGATATTCAGAACTATGTGCGGAGCCTTGCGCCGGGCGGAATCGTCCTCTCTCAGGTTACGGTTACGTCACGCTGCGGTACCCCAGGCAACCCTCCACCGACGGGCAGCTGCACATCGCCCAACAATGATCCCGGCGAGGCCGTGAACGTTAAGGTGCAGTACAGCTTCTCTTTCATGTTTGGTTTTGTGAGGACCGCCGGTATCACCCTGAGCAGCAGCTCGCAGCTGGTCATTTCGCAATAGGGCCGGTTCTCGCCCCTTGTTTGCCGAGCTGGTCCCAGGTTCCCGCAATCACATCGGCTGCTAACAAAAACACAACCGGCTCGATCGGATAGCGATAGCTCCAGTCAGCGTGCGTGAGGTAATAGGGCAATGGATAGAGCAGCAGGGCCGATGCGAATGGAGCTGCGAGAACCGGATTGCTCCGGGCAAGGCCGGCCAGGCCAATGAAAGCCAATGTCGAAACTGCCGGCAGCAGCCAGCTTCCAGACTGAGTGATACCCCAGAAGTAGGCGATTCGCGCCAGTGTCAGCTTTGCGAAGCGCTTGGGATTATGGTGAATCGTCACGATGGCTTGCTTTTGGCGCGACGCCACGTAATCGGCCTCGCCCAACTGTTGATAGAGCTTCAACTCATCCGCACTGGCGGCGGGGTTACTGTTTTCGTCTCCCGGAAGGCGCGGCCCAGGCCGATTGCCGTACCACAGCTCGGCGCCGAAATTTCCGCGAACCGGGACCATGCGATGGAATTGAAGATAGTTACGCCCTGACCATGGCATGAGAAGGCAAAGCAGGATGGCAAAGGCAAGCAGAGCATGCAAGCCATTGCGCCTTCGCCGGAGGAGCAAAGCCAGCATCGGTATCGGCATCAGCGCGAGTAAGCTGGGGCTAGTTAGAGCGACGACCGCCCAGAGAATACCATATCCCACCCAGTCGCGGGTCCGGACGTTGCCAGTTAGAAGGTGCAGAGAAAAGGCGAGGGCTGCCGTTGCCAGTAGGACCGACAGATTGGAATCCCACACTTTCGAGGCCATGGCAATGGGCTCAAGGGCACAAGTCCAAAGGACAGCCGCCAGCCAGCCGGCCGTGGTATTGAAGTATCGCTCGCCAATCAGGTAGATCGCGACGGTGACGACCGCATCGCACAGCAGATTTAACGCCAGCAGAGTCGTGAGACTTGCAAGGCTGGCCGATCCCAGCAGCCTGAACCCTGCCGCGACAAGGAGCGGATAGAGAGGGGCAACCCATGCCGTGGCTCCAGTGGCAACCACGAAGGGTGAGGAGAAACCTTGGCCACGATTGAGCGCATTGGCAATCGAGACCACTTCGGTGCCGCTGTTCCACAACCGGGCGGGCGTGACCAGGTGCACCAGCCAGGCGATGAAACCCGCGCGCAGCAGGCACCCCAGCAGACAGAGAGCAGCGAGGAGAAGATACTTCCGATAGTGTGATCGCGTTGTCCGACTCGGAGCGGCCCGCAGCTGTGCCATGGTTGAGTCAGGAAGCGATGACTGCTCTGCGGCACAACTCATTGTGAGTCGGCCAGCTGTACTCGCTGCAAAAGCACGGCCGTGCTGTCCGAGTAGATCGTCTTCCAGCCAGGAGAATGTTGCAGGACATACGCCAGCGCCTGGGTGGGCTCCAGCAGCGCGTAGTCAATCTTGTATTTGTCGAGTACCTCGAAGCTCTTCTCCAGTTGGATGGTATGCACGTGCTCGTCAAATACTCCGTTGTATACAAACAGGTCCGCACGCCCATCGATGAACGTCTTGTATTGGGGCGTCTTCCAGATCATGTAACCGCCAAAGTTGTAGTTGTTGAAGATCCGTCCCTGGATATGGTGCTGCTGCATCCAGTCCAGGGCAGCGGTGGGAAACATCTTGTCGACCTTCGCCTGAAGCTTGGCCTGCGACGGGAACCAGAAAACCAGGCCCGCAACAATGCAGGCCATGAGGAATGCGTTGAGCCGCGGCCGGTCGGTGGCAGGATCGGGAGGCGAGAAGAGCTTCAAGGACGGCGCGAGGATGGGAACAATGATCAATCCCAGAAAAAACAGGAAGCGAACATGCGTCAATGAAGCCCACAGGGCAAAGGCGGTGAGTACAACGTTGTCGAGGCGCCACCTCTGCCGCGAGATTAATGTCACAGCCAGCAAGGCGAAGATTGCCAGCAGCGCCAGCCTCCCGGTTCCGATCTGGAAGTTCACTGACTGCCACTCCTCGATATGCTGCATGTTGGTCTTCTGGCGGAAGAGCAGATCGAAGGGATAAAGAACCAGCTTGTAGCCGAATGGATTGACCACCAGCGCGGCCAGAGACGCGACAAATGCCAAAAGCAGTTTCCGTAGCTCGGGGAGCGTCCAGCGCCGGGCAACGATCAGGCCCCATTTTGCCTGAATCAGACCGCAGGCGATGGTGATCAGGAGCACGACGACGCCAAAGATCCAGGAGCCGTGCAGGTTGATCCATATCGCGAACAGTGGCGGCAACATCCAAAGCCCGCGCCCGGTCTCGCGGAACCGGTCGAGGACGATCAGCACTCCGACCATGCACAGCCAGCCGAACAGAAGCATGCGCGGACCGAACGAGACTTCGCCGAGTAGGATGGCGCCCAGGGTGGCCACGGCCGCGTTCACGGCGCTGGCTCCCGCCCGGCAGCAACGATAGTAGACGCCGGCAAAGGTCAGCAGCAGCACCGTCGCATAGACCAGCATCAGCCCGCGCAAGCCGGCGGCAAGAAAACCGAGATAGAACGGGATCTCCGACAGCCATTCGTGGTCGAGCCAAGGCGAGCCGGCGGCGGTAAAGGAGTAGCTATCGACGGTGGGAAAGCTGTGCGTAGTCAGCAGGTGCCGGGCATTCTGCATGTGCCACCAGATGTCCGGCTCGGCAATGTCCTTCGCCGAAACGGCAAGGACCACAACCACCAGCAACATTAGGCAGACGGCGGGAAAGGAAAAGCCCCTGCTAAGAAACGATTTGTCGCGTTTTGGCTCCAAGCGAATAACTTTGCCTGCTTTGTTCGTCGTCTCCATTAGAGGCGGCATACCAGTATTGATCTACCCGCTGCTTCTGTGCGATTTGTCTTCCTCACCGGCGCCATGGTTCACCTTATGCACTACTTCGGCCGCAAAAGATTTGCGGAGGAGGGCGACGGAGCTCTTTCGTAGATGTTGGCCACTTTGTCCTGGTAGACCTTTCGCCAGCCCGGGCTGCGGTCGAGCAGGTACGACAAAGGCTTGTCCGGGGGGAACAACACGTGGTCGATTCTATATTTGTCGAGCAGCGCAAAAGGGTTTTGTAGAGCGTTGATCTCCAGGTAGTCCTCAAATACACCGTTGTAAACGAAGATGTCTGTCCTGCCGTCGGCGAAGGTCTCGACGGCGGGCTGGTTCCATTCGATATATCCACCGAAATCGTAATAGTGGAAGAGGTGGCCGCTCATTTGGCTTTCCTTCATAAATGCGAGGGCGTTCCTGGGAAATTGCGATTCGACTCTCTGGGTCAACACCGCTGCACGGGGAAAGACCGCGATGATAAGGACAGCGATTCCCAAACTAAAAACGAGGTTCAGCCAGGGCCTGTCTTCAGCCGAATCGTAGGGAGGAAACAGGTGCAAACGCGGGGCCAGTATGGGCACTAGCAAAATCGCGGCAAAGATCAGCAGCCGGACATGCAGTAGGGAGACCAACAGAGCAAATGATATGAGCAACACATCCACCAGCTGCCATCGTCCTTGCGAGAACCAGGCGGCCGACACGATACCGAATATCATCAGCAGGGCCATCTTCCCCGGCAGGGCGTGAAAGTCGACACTCTGCCACTCAACCACGTGGGCCAGGTTAGCCTGCTGGCGAAACATCAGGTCCAAGGGATACAGCACCAATTTGGTCCCGTAAGGGTTCGCAAACAGGGCGAGCACGGAGAGTGCGGCCACACCTGCAAATTTCTCTAATTTTCCACGGCTCCAACTCTCGGAGACCACGTTGCCCCACCGGCCGCTAATCAGGCCCGCAACACCGTAGATTCCCATCACCACCAAGCCGAAGAGCCAGGAGCCATGCAGATTGACCCATAGGGCAAAAAGCAGCGGAAGCAGCCAGAGGCCTCTGCCGGTGCGATCGAAGTGATCCAGTATCAGCAACAGTAGGGCCATACACAACCAACCGAACTGGTGCATACGTGGGCCGAAGGAATAGGCGGCCAGCGCCACTCCGGCCATGGTAACGATGGCGGCATCGCCATGGTCTGCACCGCGGCGGCAGGCCAGCGAGTAGACGGCGAGGAAGATAAGCCACAGGACAATGAGATAGACGGCCAGCAGCCCGCACAGCCCCCCGGCGCAATAGGCGGCATAGTAAGGCAGCTCGGCCAGCCACTCATGATTGATGAGACGGCTCCCCCGTGAGGTGAAGGTATAGAGGTCGGCGCGCAGAAAACTGTGTTGCTGCAGTAGCTCTCGTGCATTCCGTAAATGGAACCAGATGTCGGACTCGGCGATGCGCAGCGGCGCCATGATGGCAATTTCTAACGCCACGATCAGGAACCACGGAATAAGGAAAGGACAGAAGACTGGTCTCGGCTCTGCGCAGGTGGCGACTGAAGCCGCGCCATCTTGCTGATCTGGCCAGATCTTCATGTGGTTGGAAGTTGCAGATCGCATCGTCCCGGCGAAATTAAGAATTCTCTAATCTCGGTAATAGCGCACTCGAGTGCCGGTCACGATGGAGCACGAGAGCGGCCATAGTCCGAGTCTTAAGTCGCCGGCTGTTATGAAAATACTCAACTATAACCGCGGGACCATGAAGATCGATCGCATCACCCGCTTTCGTATAGTTTTTCCGAAATTGTCCGATAACTCTATAGGCGGTGTCTTATACATGGCCATAGCAACTCCGACGAATGCCGGAACTGCCAGCCAAAGGCTATGGGGCTTTTGCTGCTCGTGGATGATCACGCAGTCCATCCGCGGGCCGGCGGCAGGTACCAAGCTTTCGTAACCACTTACCGACAAAAGCCTCTGGAAAGAGAGAGAAAACATGATTTACAAACTGCTCAAAAGTCTTAATCGAGACGAATCGGGCCAGGACCTCATCGAGTATGCGCTGATTGCAGCTCTGATCGCGGTAGCGCTGGTCACCAGCATGGGTTCGGTGGCAAGCGCCATCTCGACTGAGTTTGCTAAGGTGACTGGTCAGCTGACCTAGCCCAGCATAGCGCTCGGCAAGTTAACCGGACAGCCGTTAGCTCCTCCGTCAAGCTATGGCATGGTTGATGACATGTCCGTGCGGCGGAGAGGCTATCGCTATTTCCCGGTGAAACTTGCCCGAGCGCTCCCAGCAGATTAATGAATTCTCAGCTAACAGGGACACTCATTACTAAGGTGCGAAACTTCATTGCCATTGTTGACTTATGCCGCCGTGAGTCGGGCCAGGGCCTCATCGAGTATGGCTCGATCACTGCGCTAATTGCCGTAACCCTGGTAGCCAGCCTAGGGCCGTTGCCGGCGGAATCTCCAACGAGTTCTCCACGGTCGCGGCCCAGATGGCTTGATTGGTCACAGGCTTGCTAAGAGTTCTGTGTTGTTCAGATCAGGCGTGAATGGAATCGGGAAGGCTGCAAAGCCATGAATTGGGACCTTTACCTGTTGATCGGCTCGCTGGTGCTGGCAATCCTGTCGGCGGCGGTGGATGTCCGGCAACATCGTATTCCCAACCGGCTGACCTACCCCGGGATCGTGCTGGGCTTTGTCCTGCGATCCGTGGCCTACGGCTGGCAAGGATTCCTTTCAGCCCTGGCAGGCTTCCTGTTTGCCGGTGGCGTCTTCTTACTCTTTTACTTGATACATGCCATGGGCGCAGGCGATGTCAAGTTGGTGGCGGCCGTCGGAAGCCTGTTGGGACCCCAGCAGGCGGCCGTGGTGCTGCTGGCTACGGCCATTGCCGGAGGCGTGCTCGCTCTGCTGGTAGCGCTGTTCCGGCGGGAGATGACGAGGACGCTGCGCAACCTGGTGGCGGTGGTTCGTTTTCACTCCTGGGCGGGCCTGCAGGCCCATCCCCAACTCAATCTCAATAACCCGTCCGCGACGCGCATGCCTTATGGCCTGGCAATCGCGGCAGGAACCCTGTATGCGTTCCTGACTACTTGGCGGAGTTGATCCCTATGAAGAGCCGCCGGCTGGGTCTTGCCCTGATTATCGCGCTGGTCGCTTCGGTTAGTCTGACCTGGTTTATTTACGGCCGCATCCGACGCCAGATATCAAGCAGCAATCACACAATAAAAATCGTAGCTAGTGCCAAAGCCTTGGATCCGGGTACGTCCTTGACCGCGGAAGACCTGGTGCTCATCGACTGGCCGGCCAAGATGCCGCTGGAGGGCTCGTTTGCCAAGACGGAGTCCATCGTCGGCCGCATCGCCATGTATCCCATCGCGCCCAACGAACCTCTCCGCGAACCGCTGCTGGCGACGGCAGGCTCGGCTCTCGGGCTGACCGCGAAAATTCCTGAAGGCATGCGCGCGGTGGCGGTAGAGACCAATGATGTCAACAACGTTTCCGGCTTCCTGTTTCCCGGTGCGCGGGTTGATGTACTGATCACGTTGCGGGGCGAGGCCGGCGCGGAATCGCTGACCGCGACGGTGCTGCAGAACATCGAGGTGCTGACGACAGGAGAGAAGATGCAGCCTGATCCTTCCGGCAAGCCACAGAAGGTGCGGGAGGTAACCCTGCTGCTGACCCCCCAGGCGGCACAGAAGCTGGTGCTGGCCAGCAACCAGGGAACAATCCAGTTCGTCTTGCGCAATGGCGGCGATCAGCAAATCAGCGTTCAGGCCCCGGTGTCGGTCAGCGATCTGGAGGTCGGCTACTCGAGGAAACCAGACGCCAAGACCGAAGCCACGGTGGCGAAGCCCGCGCTTCCCAGGGCGCCCCATAATGAGTACCAGATTGAAACCTTTACCGGATCGAAGCGAAGCGCAGTTACGTTCTAGCGGCGAATGGAGGAGCTCCCTTGCAATTAACTCTTCTCAAGAATCGATATGCAGCCCTGAGGGCCCTGATTCGCCCCTCTTGCGTATTGCTGCTGGGCGTCGCGATGGCATCCGCGCAGGCTCCGCAGGCAAGTCCGAACCTGGCCCGCATGGTGTCCGCTGCGGCGACTTCCGTCCAGCAGCCCGCGGCTGCTCCCGCGATGCAATCGGAGCAGAATTCGGAGCACATCCGCATCGTCGTCGGACATTCTCTTCTGGTGCACACTTCTTCGCGAATCAAGCGGCTATTGACCGGAAACCCGACCGTGCTGGAGACGGTTCCGACGTCGCCCAAGGAGCTGGTGATCACTGCCAAGGCAGCCGGCGGCAGCAGCCTGATGATTTGGGAAGAGAGCGGCGTGAACCGGATGCTGGATGTGTTCGCCGACCTCGATGTCGGACCACTGCGCACGGCTGTGGAGCAGGCCTTTCCCGACAGCGGAGTCGAAGTTGAATCGGAGGCCGACAAAGTTACGTTGCTGGGCACGGTCGCCTCGGCAGCGGAGGCCGAGCAAATGGTCAAGATGGCCACCACCTATTCGAAGGACGTCATCAATGGCCTACAGATCGCCCCGGCGCCACACAAGAGACAGATCCTGTTGAAGGTGCGCTTTGCGGAAGCCGACCGCAACAAGCTGACGGCCTTTGGCATCAACCTGTTCAGCACCGGCGCAACCAACACGATCGGCACCATCTCGACGCAACAGTTCGGTCCCATCTCAGGCCAGTCCTCGAACAACGGAGGCACCGGCGGGGCCAGTCCGATCACGCAATTCAGCCTGTCCGATTTGCTGAACGTCTTTCTCTTCCGCCCCGACATCAACCTGGGGGCCACGATCAAGGACTTGCAGCAGAAACAGGTACTGCAGATTCTCGCCGAACCCAATCTGCTGGCCATTGACGGACAGCCGGCACATTTTCTCGCCGGAGGCGAGTTTCCTTATCCCGTGGTTCAGGGTACGGGGGTTGGCAACTTTGGCGCCGTGACCATTGTGTTCAAGCCGTACGGGGTGAAGCTTGAGTTCACCGGGACCATTGGCAACGATGACTCAATTCACCTGAAGGTAATTCCAGAGGTCAGCTCTCTCGACTACACCAACTCGGTGACCGTTGCCGGATTCATCCTGCCGGCACTGCAGACCCGCAAGGCCGAAACCGAGATCGAGTTAAAGAACGGCCAGACCTTTGGGATTGCCGGGCTGCTCGACCAGCGCACTACGGTGCAGTTGAGCAAGGTCCCCGGCATCGCTGATATTCCGATACTGGGCGAATTGTTCAAGTCGAGGAACGTCAGCCGCAGCAATAGCGAGCTGATCGTTTTGGTTACGCCGACCATCGTTGACCCGGTCAACGGTCTAATGCCGCCCTTGGAGCCGACGGTGGACATGCCGGTCCAGAACCTCAACCTCGGGCAATTTGACCGCCATCTGCCGCTTCCCGCCATACCTCCGGAAAGCCCGACGCCGCCGAGTCACTAACATGCCCAAAGTCCAGGAACTCTCGCTCCTCGATCGCTCACCCCAGGCGAAATTCCGTATGGGAATCCTGTGCGTCAACATGGAAGCGGATGCCCGCATTGCCCTCGAGCCCCTGATCGAGCAAATCCCGGGGGCCTACATTGTCGACAACGTGGATGTGAATGTCGCTCCGCGAGAAGCCAGCAAACTGCTGGATCCGTATCAGTACAAGATCTGCCTCGTCGATCTCGATCAGCGGGGGGAAGAAGGAACTCGCACCTGCCAGCGGCTGCGCGACGGCAGTGACGGGGTGGCCGTGTTCGCCGCCTGCAGCGACCTCGATCCGGAGCACATCGTGGCTGCAATGCGTGCCGGTTGTTCCGAATATCTGGCCAAGCCCTTCCGGGAAGAGGATGTGGCGTCGGCCCTGACGCAGCTGGAACAGCGGCGGCGGATACGCGCCGAAGGAGTCACCAAGGGCAAACCGGTTACCGTCATCGGCGCCAAGGGCGGTAGCGGCGTCACCTCGCTTTCCATCCATCTGGCCCTGAACCTGGTACAGCGCCACCGGAAGAAGGTGGTCATTGTCGATCAGCACCCGGCGCTGGGCGATGTGTCGCTGTACCTCGGCCTCCCCCGGCACCGCTACAGTTTTTATGAGCTGGTGCACAACACAGACCGGCTGGACCGCGACCTGCTGGAAGGCTTTATTCTGCGGCACGACAGTGGCCTGGAGGTGCTGGACTCGCCCGAGTCCATGGATGCGTTTGAGGACACGTCGCCGGAGGCGATTGAACATACCCTGGCCTTTCTGGCCGACAGCTACGACTTTGTAATCATTGATTGTCCGCCGGGCATGAGCGAGGCCACCTGCGCCGCCATCCGCCAGTCGGAACGCCTGGCGATTGTGGTCACGCCGGAGCTGCCGGCAATCCGCAATGCGGCACGGACCATTGAATATCTGACCAGCCTGCACTATCCGGAAGACAGCATCGACATCATTCTCAACCGCCATTCCTCGCGCAGCCTGCTGAGTGACGACGAGATCGAAGCCGCATTGCACCGCCCCATAGCAATAAAGCTTCCCAACGATTACAGCCAAGTAGTGAATGCCATCAACTCAGGGACGCCCATTCGCTTCGACCGCCGCTCCGATTTGCCGGTGGCGTTCGATGCCTGGGGGTTGCGCCTGACGGGGGAGAGGCCGCATCCGGACGGGGAGACCAGAAAGCACCGCGGCCTGCTTGGGCTGTTCGGACTGTAAGGGGTCAAGGACTCGGAACATGGCTAACGGAAAAAGCTTGGCGACCGGGATGCGCATCAACAGCAACTGGAGCCCTCCGCGCAAGCTGGACATCTCACCTCGGGCATATCAGGAGCTGAAGTCTCTGCTGCATCGCGAACTGCTCAGCCAGCTCGACCTGGAACGGCTGACCGCGCTGGAGGACGTCCGCGCCCGCGTCCAGGTGCAGTCGCTGATTCAGGAGCTCATCGCAAAGCAGGAAACTCCGCTGAGCGCGGTGGAAAAGGACCGTCTGGTGCGCGAGGTGGCCAATGAGGTGTTTGGGCTGGGTCCGCTGGAACCTCTACTGGAAGACCCCAGCATCAACGACATCCTGGTCAACACATATCGCAGGGTCTACGTCGAGCGCAGCGGGATGCTGGAGAAGACCCAGGTGATCTTCAAAGATGAAGCCCACCTGGCCCACATCATCGACAAGATTGTTTCCAACGTGGGAAGGCGGGTGGACGAATCCTCGCCCATGTGCGACGCCCGGCTGGCCGACGGCTCGCGCGTGAACGTCATCATCCCGCCACTGGCGGTAGACGGCGCCATTCTCTCCATACGCCGCTTTGGCAGGATCCCGGTCGGTGCCGAACAACTGCTCACCAACCGCACGGTCACCTCCCCCATTCTGGAATTGCTGCGCGGGGCAGTGCGGGCCAAGCTGAACGTGGTCGTCTCCGGTGGCACGGGCGCGGGCAAGACCACTTTGCTCAACGTGCTCAGTGGCTTCATCAGCGAGCGCGAACGTATCGTCACTATCGAGGACTCGGCCGAGCTGCAATTGCAACAGGACCACGTGGTTCGCCTGGAGTGCCGTCCTCCCAACGTGGAGGGCAAAGGTGCGGTCCGGCAGCGGGAGCTGGTGATCAACGCTCTGCGTATGCGGCCGGACCGGATCGTCGTCGGCGAGGTGCGCGGCGAAGAAGCGCTGGACATGCTGCAGGCCATGAACACAGGGCACGATGGTTCGTTGACCACCATCCATGCCAATAATCCCCGTGATGCCGTAGCCCGGCTGGAGACGATGGCGCTGATGGCCAACCTGAACCTGCCGGAGAAGGCGATTCGCCAGCAAATCGCCTCCGCCGTCAACCTGATCGTCCAGATTTCCCGCATGAGTGATGGCACGCGCCGCATCACTCATATCACCGAAGTGGCGGGCATTGCAGAAGACGTGGTGGCCATGCAGGACATCTTTGTCTTCGACAAACTGGGCATCGATGCAGGCGGGCGGGTGCTGGGCCGGTTCCGGGCAACCGGGGTTGCACCGAAGCTGGTGGAACGCCTGAAGACCAGCGGCATTTCGTTGCCGCACGACATTTTTGAGCACTCGATGGAGATTTGAGAACGGAGTATTCGCATGTCGTTTGTCACCGCCTTTCTGATCCTGCTGGTGGCGGTTTTCGCGATCGTGGTGTACTTCACCGAGCCGTCGAAGGCGGACCTGCGGGTGCGCGAGCGATTAGCCGCCGTCCGGCGCCATGTAGGGGAGCAGGGAGACGAAGACAGCGACATTCTGATTCGGGAAGTCAAATACAGCACCATCGCCTTCATCGACCGCTTTCTTCGCCGTACCAAAGCGGCTTCGCGTCTGCAAAGCGTTATGGACCAGGCGCAGGTGCCGTGGACGGTCGGCAAGTTCGTCTTCTATTCCCTTCTGCTGGTGGTCTTCGGAGCAAGCGCCGGCAACTGGCGCTTTCCCGGGATCGTCGGCTGGCTCCCGGGAATGCTGCTGGGGGCCTTGCCGTCGGTGTGGGTCTACTACAAGCGGCAGGCGCGCTTCCGCCGCTTTGAGTCTCTCCTTCCGGAAGCAATTGATCTGATGGCGCGCGTGCTGCGCTCCGGGCATGCCTTGCCCAGTGCACTGGTGATGGTGGCCGACGAGATACCGGATCCGGTAGGCACGGAATTTCGCCGGACCGCTGACGAACTGGGCTATGGCATGCCCTTCCGCGAGGCCATGCTGAATATGGAGCGGCGGTTCCCGATCGACGAGCTGCGCTTTCTGGTGACTGCGATTGTGGTGCAGAAGGAGAGCGGCGGCAATCTAGTCGACCTTCTGGACAAGAGCGCCGGACTGTTGCGGGCGCGCATCGTTCTCCGGCAGAAGGTCAGGGTCTTCTCCGCCCAGGGGCGGATGACGGGCTGGATCCTAGGCGCCCTGCCCTTTGTAGCGTTTTTGGCTTTGAATTACGTGCGGCCGGGCTATTCGCAGCCGCTGTTTGAAGAAGGGATCGGACGCACTCTGGTTTACATGGCGCTGGCGGCCATGGCGGTGGGTGTGTTCCTGATCCGCAGAATCGTCAACATCAAGGTTTGAGATGAGCTTCATCGTTCTAGCAGCGGTCCTGGCAGCAACCATCTTCAGCGTGACGGCCCTTGTGCTGCTGTCGACGGCCAAACGCTCCTCCACTGAAGTACGGTTGATGGAGGTCAGCAGCATTGTGGCTTCGGGCAATGCGAAGTATGCCACCGGAAGCCTGATGGCCAGCCTCACCCGCCCCCTCGCTCCGGCTCGGCAATGGCTAAAGTCGATGGATCAGGACCTGGGATACCGCCTGAGTCTGGCGGGGTTCCGCAAGCCTGAGCACGTAGAAAATTTCATTAGCGCCAAGCTGCTCTGTCCTATCGCGGGAGTCGTAGCGGCCACCTTTTTAGGCAAGAACTTCCTGGTCGCCAGCCTGATGCTGGGCGCAGCCGGATTCTTTGCCCCCGATATTTACCTGATTCGCACCGCCAGCAAACGCAAGGCGGCCATCTCCAAGGCCTTGCCGGATTTCATCGATCTCCTGATCATCTGCATTGATGCAGGCTCCGGGATGGATCAGGCGGTGCTGAGAATATCCAGCGAGATCAAGATGGTCTGCCCTCAATTGGCCGAGGAATTGTCGGTGGTTGGCCGGGAGCAGCGCGCCGGAAAACCTCGCATCGAAGCCTGGCGCAGTCTGGCGGACCGCACCGACCTGGATATCGTTCGCCAGTTTGTGGGGATGCTGACCCAGGCGGAAAAGTTTGGGACGCCCGTTGCCCGCTCGCTTTCGGTGTTTGCGGAGTCGTTGCGTACCAAGCGCCTGTTGGAGGCAGAAGAATACGCGGCCAAGACCTCGATCAAACTTATTTTTCCCCTGGTGCTCTGCATCTTCCCGGCGATGTTTATCGTTCTACTCGGCCCGGCTATGATCTCCATCATGAAGGTATTCCAACAGTGAAGGATCTCACTACCAATTACGGAGGGTTGTAATCATGGATACAGTAACGTTGATTCGTGTTCTTGCAGGCATTGTTGCCGTCATTCTGCTGGCCACTATCATCAGCCGGCGAAAAAAGGTGGCTCTGGCCAAGCGAGCAAAATAAGCCGGCCTCAATGGCAGTCGAGGTCATTAGGATCGTAAACCGCACCAGGAAGACTGTCTTGGGCGATAGCATAACTGTCGCCCAAAGCAGCCTGTCTCGCCTTGTCGGGCTGCTGGGAAGGCACAGCCTGGAGCCGGGAGGCGGTCTGCTCATCGTTCCCTCGCAGGCGGTTCACACCGTCGCCATGCGTTTTCCGATCGATGTGCTTTTCATCGGCCGCGACTGGCGAGTAACCCATTTACGTCAGGTGATGCAGCCGAATCGGGTCACGGCCATCCACTGGAGGAGCCGGTTCGTTCTGGAACTCCCTGCAGGAGCCATTGCCGCAAGCTCGACCGTGGTCGGCGATCAGTTGCTCATCGAATAATCGCCCGGCAAGAAGCTCGTTCCCTAAGCCGTCTACACCAAGGGATGCTTGCCCTCGGCTAACCGCCCCGTCCCCACCCTCACTATTCCTTATTGCCTGGCCGGGTTCCGAGCCTCACCAGCCGCGGATGCGTCCTTCGCTGACAGCGCGCTTCGCTGTAACATCTGGTTAGATCTCCAAAACAAGGTCGCAGGGGTGGGCCTCTGGTCTCGCTCAATACTCTACGTCTGGCTGTGACCCGGTGCTGTTCTGTATTCGAGCATTGTCATACTAATGGCTGAAATGAAAACCGCATCTCGTTGTTGTCTGGCATTCCTACTTGTCCTGCTTCGAGGTTCCTTCCTGGCAGCAGCCGGGAAGGATGATCCGCCACCCACCAAACCCAGACCTTCTGTCGGATTCGTTTTGGAGGGAGGCGGCGCGTCACTGTCTCTGGCGCTTCCATCCACCATGTCTCTTCCGGGCTTCTTAACGCCGGTGCGTTGGAACGGCCAGGTGTTCGTGGATGGTGGGTTGCTCGACGTTTTGGATTTTGGTCTCGCGCCCGAAAGGAGGGCTCAATCTGAGGGTTGTAAACTTTCCTCTCGTCGACCCCACGGCAAAGACGCTCTATTGCCATTGCCCAAGCTTTCGGCCTCACCGGACCTTTGCAAGGACAAGGACTGAATTGGAGTTCAGGAGAAACAGTATGTACAAGCGCGGTCGAGTCTGCCTCATCAGTTTCATACTCGTGCTTTTTTCTTTCTGTGCCTTATCGCAAGAGCAGCCACCAAAAGCCAAGCGTCCGACCCTGGGTCTCGTTCTGCAAGGCGGCGGAGCGCTTGGACTCGCTCATGTGGGGGTCATCACCTGGCTGGAAGAGCACCACATTCCCGTTGATTACGTGGCCGGCACCAGTATGGGCGGACTAGTCGGCGGCGTATACGCAACGGGACGCAATGCCGCTGAGCTTCGGCAGGTGGTAAGCAGTATCAACTGGGACCAGGTAATGGCTGGACAGACGCCCTTTGACGATCTTTCATTCCGGCGCAAGGAAGATGCGCGCGCCTATCCCAACAGCCTGGAGTTTGGAATACGCAAAGGAGTGCAGTTCCCCGCAGGCTTCAACTCCGGCCAACAGGTTTCGCTGATTCTTGACCAGGTGGCGGCACCCTACTCGGAGATCAAGAGCTTCAACGATCTCCCCATTCCGTTCGCCTGCGTCGCTACCGACCTGGTCAGCGGCAAGCCCAAGGTTTTCCGCAACGGGTCATTGTCTCTCGCTCTGCGATCCACCATGTCGTTGCCCGGTATCTTCACGCCGGTCCGAACGAAAGATGCCATCTATGCCGACGGTGGCCTGCTGCAGAACATCCCGGTCGAGGTAGCGAAAACGATGGGAGCCGATCTGACACTGGCGATTCACCTGGAGGAAGCGCCCATCACCCCGAAGGCAAACCTGTCGTCGTTCTCGGTTCTCGGACAATCCATCTCAGTCATGATTTCAGCCAATGAATTGCTAAGCATGGAAAAGGCGGACATCCTGGTCTCAGTACCGGTGCAGAAATGGGGAGCGTTAAGTTTCAACGACGCTGACGCGATCATTAAGGCCGGATACGATGCCGCCGCGGCGAAATCCAAGGTCTTGATGACACTCGCGGTAGATGATGCCACTTGGAACCAGTACCTCGCCGAACGCAACGCCCGCCGTATCCTCAATCCTCCCATTCCGACGTTCGTAGCGGTCAACGGAGTGAACGGCCATCTGTCTGAGCAGGTCCAGCAGCAAATGGCCGACGTGGTGGACAAACCGGTTGACTATGAGGCGCTGGATTCGGAAATCATGAAGCTGAAGGGCATAGGGCGCTTTTCCACTCTCAGCTATCAATTTGTCGAACGCGACGGCAAGCAAGGGCTCTTGGTAAAGACGGAAGAAAACGACTACGGGCCGCCCATCGTTCGGCCGCTCATCCTGGTTGACGGCGCCAGCCTCTCAAACGTTACTTTCAATCTGGGAGCGAGGCTCACCTGGCTCGATATTGGAGGTTTCCGCTCGGAATGGCGCAATGACATCGTCCTGTTCTCCCAGTACGGGCTGCGATCGGAGTATTACCATCCTTTCACTCCCCAGACCCACTGGTTCGTCGCACCTCGGGGCGTTATCGCTAGCGATCCTTTCTATCTCTACGAGAATAACAAGCTGGTTTCGACGTTTCGCAAGGCGACCGGCGGAGGTGGGTTAGACGTAGGGTACCAGTTTGGAAATACCAGCGAATTGCGCGTGGGATACGAAGGCGGCTGGGAACAATATTCTCCGGAGATCGGGAACCCCAGTACTTTCCCAAATGTTTCCGGCACCTTTGCGGATGCCAGAGTGCAATACAGATTGGATCGTCTGGACAACGCTGTAATTCCTCGCCAAGGACAAGCTGCCGACGCCACGTTTCTGTGGTCGAATGCCAGCCCGCTGGCCACCCAACAATATCCCGTGTTTCAAGTGGGTTCGCGGAATTTCTTCCGGCTGAATGAGCCGTCCTCGGTATTTCTGGGCGTATTTGGCGGCACAACGTTCAACTACGCCACCGGACTGCCGCAATTTACGCTGGGCGGTTCGCAACGCCTCGTCGCCTACGGCACCAACGAGCTGCTCATGGACAAGTACTTCTTGTTCCAGTTGGGCTATATCCGAGAAATGGCGAAGCTGCCGCCCTTGCTGGGAAGCGGCGTCTACTTCTTGGCTATGTACGAAGGCGCGCAGGTTGGTGGACAGCCTTCCTATGCCTTGAACAAGGCTTCTGGCTACCCCACTGATGGAGCGATGGGGATCGTCGTCAACACTATTTTCGGCCCGGTAGAAGCCGCATACGCTTACGGCGACACTGGCCATCGCAAATTCTTTTTCAGGATTGGACGGTTATTCTGAGAGACAGGAATGACTTGTGAAGTATCGCACGTGACACGTGCGGGAAGAATACCTTCACCGTCTCGAGCTGCAGTTTGATCGTTGTGGATTCGGCAGTTTTTCAGTAGCATTCCGCAGCAGCAGCGCCGGTCAACTTTGGAGGGGCCCTGTCATGTCCGCGATTTTTATCAGCTATCGTCGCGAAGATGCTGAAGATTCGGCTCGCGCGCTCTATGAGAGCCTTGTTCCTGTCTTCGGCAAAGAGCGGCTGTTCATGGACGTAGAGGCCATCGCCCTGGGTTCGGACTTTCGCGACGCCATCGAGCATTCGCTCGATAATTGCGGCGTTTTCCTGGCGATAATCGGTCCGACGTGGCTCGACGTCAAGAACCCCGACGATCCTGCGGGCCAGTGCCGGCTGGACGATCCCGGCGACTATGTTCGCTTGGAAGTGTCCACCGCGCTTAAGCGAGGCTCTAGCCTGCCTGTAATCCCGGTGCTGGTTCGTGGCGCGAACATGCCTCCCGCCGCCAAGCTTCCGGAAGATCTTAGAAACCTTACCTATCGCAACGCACTCACGCTCAGCCATCTTGACTGGGATGGCGCCGTTCAAAAGCTTGTATCGAATGTCCGGCGATATGTGGACGAGGGCGGCAGCCCGCAGCCCGCTGCGTCGGCATTGAGAGCAGCCGCGGCAGCAGCGCGAACCGGCCCGAGTGTTGAGCTAGGTTCCGCTGCGACGATTTCGATTAGTTCGTCTCCCGCCGGTAGCCGGATGAAGAAAGGAATCCTGATTGGCGTACCTCTATTGATAGCGGCGGCTGTCATTGGATATTTTGCACTTAGGCCGAAGCCGAAGCCAAATCCGGCTCGGTCGGGCCTGGTGGTGACCATCGTCGCCAACAAACGACTAACTGGCGCCCCGGGACCTCTCAATGTGCTGATTGACGGCGAGCAGCAAGGCCAGATTCGGTTCAATGAGAATGGCAGCACCCCCATCCAGATTCATGCCGCCGAGGGCGAGCACCGTTTTACCTTCACCAATCCGCAGACCAAGGCGAGCTGCACGGGGACATTTACCGTCAATCCCAATCAACTGAAGCTAATTCCGCGTATGCGAGACAATGGAACCGTTTGCTCGCTCGAGGTGCCGAACAAGCAGCAGGAGAGCAGCCAATAGGCCTAATTCCGCCGGATTCCGGTATGATTTCTGCCACGCGCATCGCTTGCGAAGAGCGGTTTTCCAGCTCCGCTGCCGTTCTAATGGACCAACATGAAGCTCCTTACCAAGTTCAACATCGTCTTGATCCTGTTCTTCGGTGTGGGTGGAATCCTCATCGCCCAGCTCGCTAAGGACTTTCTGCTGAACAATGCTCGGAACCAGGTCGTGCAGCAGGCTGAGCTGATGATGGCTAGCGCAAAGGCAACCCGCGACTATACGAACGACCAGCTCAAGCCTCTGTTGCTGCAAAACCCGGGCCACGAAAGCAACTTTCTGCCCGAGACGGTGCCTGCGTTCGCGGCGATCACAACCTTCTCGTCCATTCGCAAGAACTACACCGACTACTCGTATCGCGAGGCAACGTTGAATCCGACCAATCCTATCGACCGGGCGGAGGACTGGGAAGCGGACATCATTCGATACTTCGAAGACCACCCAGACGAAAAGCAACTGGTCCACGAGCGCGACACGCCGACGGGCCGCCAGCTCTATCTGGCCAAGCCCATGCGCGCCGGCCAGGGCTGTCTGGAGTGTCACAGTGAACCGTCTGTGGCGCCCGCAGCGATGATTCGCAAGTACGGCCCGAACAACGGATTCGGATGGAAGTTGAACCAGGTCATCGCCGCACAGATTGTCTCCGTGCCGATGACAGTTCCCAACGGAATTGCCGAAAAGGCGTATCACAACCTGATCTTGTTTCTGGTGATCGTCCTCGTGGCTACCATTGGCGCTTTGGACGGCGCGCTCTATTTGCTGGTCATTCGACCCCTGCATACCGTGTCGCAAGCGGCAGACCGTGTCAGCCGGGGAGAAACCGATCTCGAACCGCTGATGGTAGGCGGCAAGGACGAGATTGCCGACGTCACCGCCTCGTTCAACCGCATGCGCGTGAGCCTGGCAAAAGCCCTCAAGATGCTGGAATAGCGCGCCAATGCAATGGGTCAGTTCGTGTGAGCTTATATCCGCCCCAGCGCTTTCAGCCGCGATGGCTATCGATGCCTCAAGCAGGACCACATCCTTGACCAAGAGACATAGACACTGAAAGTTACACAATCAAGGCAGATTTCCGTTTTCGACAAGATTCGGATATAACCGCCAGGCTGCGTCGCCCGCCTGCTTGGGATCGATCGTATCGTCGCGGAAGTCTGCGCCTTCCAACCGCAATAAAAGCGCTTTCACCGGCAGGCCACCTCCGTAGCCTCCCAAGCGTTTGCCAGAGGCCAGCACCCGATGGCAGGGCACAATGATCGCAATCGGGTTGTAGTGGTTAGCCTGACCCACGGCGCGGAAGCCGGCCGGCGAAGCGACAGCACGCGCGATCTCAGCATAGGTGCGCGTCTCGCCATAAGGGATGCGTAGCAATTCCTGCCAGCATCGCTTGCGGAACCCGGTTCCGCGCAGATCCAGCGGAAGCGTGAATTCCCGGCGCTGACCGGCGAAGTACTCCTCCAGTTGCGTCGTTACTTCGGCGGTCCGCTCTGGCGAAAGCTCCCAGCGCACCGGCTGGCCGGCTAGGCCTTCCGGCAGGCCGCGGTCAAATTCGAGTGTGACCAGCGCGGACTCGCTGACGCCGATAAGCAATGGACCGGCGGGAGAACTGATGCAGGAGTAGAAGAGGGTTTCCATGTGTGGCCTTTCCCCAAGCCTAGCACCGCCGGGCTTTCGACATGTTAAACATTCGGCCGTCCGCTACGTCCAAACCCTTTCCGGGTTCCTGGAACTGTGTGCACAAAGAGAGCGGTTTTTCCGCCCCTGTTGCCCACAAACGACTAAAATAAGTACACCATCGCCATCGGGTGTGACATCCAATGGCTTGTGAGTCGCTGGTCCACTCAATGAATTCGAATTCTCTTTGCAAACTCCTCGTCTTTTTGCTTGCTATAACCGTCAGCGGATTTGCGCAGCAGCCGTCGCCGTCAGCGCCGGCATCAGGCGCGGAAACCCCGGCCACGTCTGTTCCAAGTGCTTCGCCCAACGGCGACGCGGCCGCAGCGCCGGCCGTCCCGGATGACAGTACCCAGGGCTCTCCCAAGACGCCCTCCAAGCCAGACAAAGCGGCGGCGTACTACCACTTCATGATGGCGCACATGTACGAGGAGATGGTTTCCGTCGATGGCCGCGCCGACTATGCGAATAAGGCAATCGAAGAATACCGTCTGGCAATCGATAACGACCCCAGCTCCGATTACCTGAACGCAGGTCTGGCGGAGTTGTACGCCAAGACCGGACGCATTCGCGATGCAGTTCTGGAAGCCCAGGACATCCTCAAGCGCGACGGCAATAACCTCGAAGCGCGTCGGCTGCTGGGCCGCATCTACCTGCGCTCGCTGGGCGACATGCAGTCCAACAACCAGTCGCAGGAAGTCTTGAAGCTCGCCATCGAGCAGTACGAGCAGATCGTGAAGCTCGATCCCAAGAGCGTCGAGGACCACCTGCTGCTGGGCCGCCTGTACCGCATCAACAACCAGCTCCTGAAGGCGGAGAACGAATTCAAGACCGCCGTCGGTCTGCAGCCGCAATCCGAAGAAGCGGTCACCATGCTGGCCTATCTCTACAACGAGGAAGGCGACACTTCGCGTGCCCTGCAGGTGCTGAATGCGATCCCCGAGCAGCAGCGCACCGCCAAGGTCTACTCGACGCTCGGCTACACCTACGAGCAGAGCAAGGATTACGCCAAAGCGGTGGATGCTTATCGCCATGCCGTCGAGCAGGACAAGGACAATCTCGACTATGTCCGCGGGCTCGCGCAGAACCTGCTGAACGATGGCCAGAGCGACGCCGCCCTGGAACAGTACAAGGTCGTCGCCGACTCCGATCCCTCCGACGCCCAGACCTACATGAAGATGGCGGAGATCTACCGCCGCAACGGCAAGTACGATCAAGCCCAGGAGGCCCTTAAGAAGGCCAGCTCCATCGTGCCGGATTCGCTCGAGTTGCAGTACAACATTGCGGTCATCGACGAGTCCCAGGGCAAGTACGACGATGCCATCCAGGTTCTGACCAGCCTGCTGCAGAAAACCGAACACGGCGACGAACCGGCAGACAAGAATAACCGGGCCGTCTTTCTGGAGCGTCTGGGCACCGTGTACAAGGAATCTAATAAGCCTCAGCTCGCCATCGAGACCTTCCAGAAGATGCTGACGCTGGGCGATGACAACGCCAGTCGCGGCTACCAGGAGATGGTCGAGACCTATCGCGACGACAAGAATTGGCAGATGGCAACCAGTGTTGCCGAAGAGGCCGCCAAGAAATACCCGAACGATCGGGGCTTGCAACTGATTGCCGCTTCCCAGCAGGCCGACATGGGCAACCCGGACCAGGCGATCGCGCGCGTCAAGGGGATGCTCAAGAACAACCCCGAGGACCGAGAGATCTACATTGCGCTGGCGCAGATGTACAGCCGCCTGAAGCAGTGGAACGAGGCCGAACAGAACATCAACAAAGCTCTGGCGTTATCGACCAAGCAGGAAGACAAGGATTACGCCACTTTCGTCGCCGGTTCCATTTACGAGCGCCAGAAGAAGTACGACCTTGCCGAAGAACAGTTCCGCAAGGTCATCGCCACCGATCCCAAGAACGCCATGGCGCTCAACTACCTTGGCTATATGCTGGCCGATCGCGGCACGCGCCTGGACGAGTCACTGGGCTATATCCGACGTGCTGTTGCCCTCGACCCCAACAATGGCGCCTATCTGGACTCGCTCGGCTGGGCCTATTTCAAGATGGGCAACTACGAACTCGCCGAAGAAAACCTGCGCCGCGCCTCAGAGCGCATGGGTAGCGATCCGACCGTGCAGGACCACCTGGGAGAGCTCTACCAGAAAACGGGCCACCTCAAGCTGGCAGCCACCCATTGGGAGCGCGCTCTGGAAGAGTGGAACAAGACCATTCCCGCCGAGGTCGATAGCGATGATGTCGCCAAGGTCCAGAAGGAATTGGAGTCGGCCCGGGTGAAACTTGCGCAGCAGAACGGATCGGCGACGACCAAGCACTAACGTGTGATCAGGCCTGGGGCGGGTCGCAGTGCGGCCCACCTCAGCGAACCGATCCTAGCCGTTACCACCGAAGACGCCTTCGATCATCCGCCGCATAAAATGCCCGCCGTAGGAGCCTGCGTTCGCGGCCAGTATCTGCAAAAAGGCCCCATACACCTGCCCGCGGTTGTGCGGCCACTTCACGACATATTGGTAATAGCCGAGGACGAGCGGAACACACGCCCACACCAGCAGTCCCCAGCGCCATGGCCGCTCAGGCCTCCATACTCCCAGGAACATGGTGAAGCCCACCACGCACAGAGCGGTCAGCAGGGCGTCGTCGACCCTCTGGTTGATCCAGCCGGTCAGCAACCCTAAGACGATCGAGATGAAGTATGCCATCGGCTCCTCGGCTGAACTCTATTGGTCGTAGCGGTAGAAGCCGCGCCCCGACTTGCGGCCCAGCCAGCCGGCATCAACCATCTTGATCAGCAGCGGGCACGGCCGGTACTTGGGATCGCCCAGGCCGGCCTGCATTACGCGCATGATGTCGAGGCAGACGTCGAGTCCGATGAAGTCGGCCAGTGTGAGTGGCCCCATGGGATGCGCCATGCCTAGTTTGAACACCTCGTCCACGGCCTCCGGCGTGGCCACGCCCTCCATGACCGCGTACATCGCCTCATTCAGCAACGGCATCAGCACGCGATTGGAGACGAATCCCGGCGCATCGTTTACTTCCACCGGCGTCTTCTCCAGCTTCTCGGCTGCCTCCTTCACTGTCTTGTAAGTCTCGTCCGAGGTCGCCAGTCCGCGAATGACCTCGACCAGCTTCATCATCGGCACGGGATTAAAGAAGTGCATGCCGATAACTTTGTCAGGACGCTTGGTGACCGCAGCCAGCTTGGTGATCGAAATCGATGACGTATTCGATGCCAGGATCACCTCCGGCCGGCACATTGCGTCAAGGTCGCGAAAAAGCTCGGCCTTGATCTCGAAGCGCTCACTGGCGGCCTCGACAATGAAATCGCATGCGCCAAGCTGTTTGCGATCGGTTGTGGGCTGAATACGTTTGAGTGCCTGATCACGCTGCTCTGCGGTGATCTTCGACTTGCTGACTTCGCGTTCGAGATTCTTGCCGATGGTTTGCAGGCCGCGATCGAGAAGTCGCTGTTCGACATCGACCAATGCCACGTTGTAGCCGCCTTTTGCGAAAACATGAGCAATGCCGTTGCCCATGGTTCCGGCGCCAATCACACCTGCGGTTTTGATTTCCATAGAAATGCCCTCGGTTCCTTTATGAAGACCGCCTGAAAAACATTCGAGTGTAGCAGAGGGGGTACGGATTGGCGTGGGCGCGACCGGAGGACTTTATTGCGAAGCCATAGCGCCTGAGTTGCGCACCCTTAGCAGCAGGCAGGTAGCATTGTCCTCTCCGCCGCCTTCGTTCGCAGCGTCTACCAGCATGTCGCAGGCGATTTGCAGGGAAGGTATCTGCGAAAGGATGGCCTTGATTTCGTCATCGCCCACGTGCCGTAAGATGCCGTCAGTGGTCAGCAGCAGCAAGTCGCCTTCCTGGGCAGGAAATTCTGCGAGGTCGGGAGGGCTGTCGTCGCCGGTTCCAAGCGCCCGGGTAATGATGTGCTGAGCGGCGGACTGCTTGGCCTCCTGTATGGTGAGCACTCCACGCCTCACCTGCTCCATAACGAAGGAGTGGTCCTCCGTAAGCTGCACCAGTTCACCATCGCGGAGGAGATAGATGCGGCTGTCGCCGACGTGGGCAATCGAGAACCTGTCGTCGCAGAATCGCACCGCAACCAGGGTCGTCCCCATGCCCACCGTCGCCTCGTGCTCGTCGGCGTACTGCAAAATCGATTCGTTGGCCTTGTTGACCGCATCGGCGAGAAGCCGAGCGCCGATGGGAGCGTCGATCAGCGACGCGTCGACGGCCAGCGGCTCCTGGTCGCGGAAGTATGCGAGCACGCTATCGACGGCGATGCGGCTGGCCACTTCTCCCGCTGCGTGACCGCCCATCCCATCACACACGACGTACACGCCCAGCCGCTCCTCGTAGCCAAAGGAGTCTTCGTTGGACGTGCGCACTCGACCAATGTCGCTGCGTCCTGCGACCTCAAGAGCTAAAGCCATTCGGGGTACAGTTTACGACGGTATCAAAAAAAAAAGCGAGTGACGAAAGTGGTGGTTTCGGGACGGACCGCCGGGTAACGACGTCATTTGCACTTTCCGCGCTCGGCTTATTGCTTAGGCGGCGTCTGGCTGGGCGCCGGCTGTTTTCCGTCCTTCTGCTGGCCTTTGGGGACCTCCTGCCCGTCGTAGGTGATCTTCACGTTCGAGCCGAAGCGTTTGTAGTCCTCATATTTCACGATCTGGCGCACGTGAATGTCCCCGGTGGAAAAATGCAGGACGTCGTCGACTTTCGTGTACACCGGGAACCAGTATTTGTCGTCAATCTGCTGCCGCCAGGTAGTGAAGCTGGGAAAGAGGTTCTCCTGCCCGCCGCGCTTGTGAACACCAATGTCGGGCACGTTCTTGCCGTTGGTCTTGACGATCTGGAAGTCGTGGTCGTCGACCCAAATCCTTCCTTGGAAATATCTCTTGTTCTTTTCGATTTGCTTGGGGGCTACATCGAAGACGTAGGTCCCCAATTCGTCTTCGCGCTGCTTGCCGACATACAGAATGTTGTACTCCGGAATCTCATCGGTAGTGAGTACAAAAGGCATGCGGCGGCGAATGTCGTCGAAATCTTCCTTGGTCATCAGGATTCCGACCAGGGTGGACTCGGGCGCAAAGACGACGTGTTCAACGCGGTTGCCCTTGTCGTCAAACAGCACGTCTTCCACTTCGCGAAACTCGCCATTCACGGTGTCGCCATCGAGCGTCTGCACCAGCAGGTCCTGGCGATAGGTATATTGCTCCCGCGCTTCCTTGAACTGCTTTTCCTTAGCGGCGAAGCGCTGAATGATCTCGTCGACGCTGATGCCGGTCGGTTGCGACGGGTCCAGTTGTCCTTCACCCCGCTGCGCCAGCAGTGGAACAGACAAAACGAAGATGGCGAATGCGATCTGGGCTACGCGGCGAGTGAAGAGCTTCGAATGCATCAGGTGTCCTGAAGGGATTTTAGCGGAAAGGCTCACTCCTGTTTAGACGAGCGCAGCAGACCAACGGTAGGAACACCGTAATTGGACAAGGGTTTCGGTGGAAGCAGCTGTTCTCCTTTCGGGAGCGTCTAGCTCGCCTCCAGCTTCTTCACGCGATCGCTCAACGCCTCCATTTCAGCGTCTATGGCACGCAGAGCGGCAGCGTGAGTCCGTTGGCGCATTTCGACAGGAGACGCCCATTTATGAAACTCGGTTAGCAAGGCAGTTTCTATCTTTTCCATTCGCGCTGCCATGCGCTCTTCCGCTTCCGTCAGGCGCTCTTCGGTTTCCTTCACCCGAGCCGTCAGGCGCTCTTCGGTTTCTGTCAGGCGTGCTGCCATGCGCTCTCCGCCGGCCGCAATCTCCGACACAATCCACTGCTTATCTTCCGGGGTAAGCATATGAGGATTTTACTCCAAGCTCCTTGCAGCAGAGTTCATTTACACTATCTCGTTCGCAATAAAGCGAGCCTGTCCAGCATCCTGCGATGGCTCGCGGAGGCTTATGCTTCGTCGCATCTTTGTAGCTCTCTTCCTGTTCTCTCTCTTGATCCCCGCTTTCGCGCAAAGCACGCATCCTTTCACCTTCCAGACCATGATGCAGCTCAAGCGCATCGGGGAGCCGATGGTCTCGCCCGACGGCAAATGGGTTGCCTTCAGCGCGGTTGATGTCAACCTCGAAGCGAACACGCGCACGCCGCATCTGTGGGTAGTGCCGGTTGCCGGTAGCGAATCGCGCCGCCTCACACCTGCAACCGGCCCTGGCGAAGACCGCCCGCGCTTCTCCCCGGATGGCAAGAGCATCATCTTTGAGTCGTCCAAAGAAGGCGGTACACAGATCTGGATGCAAGACTTTGACTCTGCGAGCGAGTCGCTCACCGGCGCCGCCCGCAAGGTGACGAACATCTCCACCGAGGCTTCTGGTGCTATCTGGTCGCCGGATGGCAAGCACATTCTCTTCGTCTCCGACGTTTATCCCGACTGCAAGGACGATGCCTGCAACAAGCAGCGCGACGAAGAGAAGGCCCAGTCGAAGGTCAAGGCGAAGCTGTTCACCACGCTCATGTTCCGGCACTGGAACCACTACTCCAACGGCAAAGTCAGCCACCTCTTCATTCAGTCGATCGACGGCGGCGCGGCGCTCGACCTCACGCCCGGCGATCATGAGGTGCCTCCGTTTTCGCTCGGCGGCCAGGACCAGTACGTCTTCTCGCCCGACGGAAAAGAAGTGGCCTATGCCTGCAATCTTGACAAGGTGCAGGCCACCAGCACCAACACCGATGTTTTCGTGGTGCCGGCGACAGGCGGCGAGCCCAGGAAGCTCACGACGAATCCCGGCAGCGATAGCACCCCTATGTATTCGCCTGATGGCAAGTACATCGCCTATCGTTCGCAATTCCGTGCTGGGTATGAGAGTGACCGTTTCCGCCTGATGCTGTATGAACGAGCAACCAGCAAGATCACCGACATGACGCCGAGCTTCGATCGCTGGGTCGATGCGGTGGTCTGGGCGCCCGATTCGAAGTCGATTTACTTCACGGCCAACAACGAAGGCGAGAATCCAATCTACGTCCTGAACGTCGGGCAGACGAACCCGTGGCCGCAGGAACTGGTGGACGGCTACAACGACAGCCCCATGCCAACGCCCGACGGCAAGACACTCGTCTTCGACCAGATGTCTGTCGCCGCGCCGAACGAAATCTACGCCGCACCGCTAGTTTATCCAGCGTGCAGAATGGCGGTCCCGCCAAATTCCTACAACGTCCCCGACTGCTTGTTGTCGAAGGCGAAGCCGCTGAGCAAATTGAACGACCCTGTACTCTCTCAGGTCGACATGCGCCCCATGGAGTCGTTCTGGTTCCAGGGCGCAGCCAAGGAGAAGGTGCAGGGCTTCATCATCCGGCCGCCGCAGTTCGAGCCAGGCAAGACTTATCCGCTGAAGTACGTCATTCACGGCGGTCCAGAGGGCGCTTGGGGCGACGACTGGTCGTATCGCTGGAATCCAGAATTATTCGCCGCGAACGGCTACGTTGTAGTGATGGTAAACTTCCACGGTTCAACTGGTTACGGACAGAAGTTCATTGATGCCATTAATGGTAACTGGGGCGGGGCGCCGTTTGACGATCTCATGATGGGCCTCGATTACGCCGAGAAAACCTACCCCTTCATCGAGAAGAACCGCGAATGCGCGCTGGGGGCCAGCTACGGCGGCTACGCCATCAACTGGATCGAAGGCCACACCGACCGCTTCAAGTGCCTGGTATCGCACGACGGCATGTTCAACACCGAATCGGCCTACGGCACCACGGAAGAGTTGTGGTTCAACGAATGGGAGTTCAAGGGCACTCCGTGGACGAACCGCGAGATGTACCGAAAGTGGTCGCCGCACCTGTTCGCAAAATACTTCAAGACTCCCATGCTGGTGGTGCACGGACAGCTTGACTATCGCCTTGATGTCTCGGAAGGCTTCCAGCTCTTCACCACCCTGCAGCGCCTGGGAATTCCGTCGGAGATGCTCTACTTCCCCGACGAAGGCCACTGGGTGCTGAAGCCGCAAAACTCCCAGCTCTGGTGGCAAACCGTGACCGACTGGGTGGACCGCTGGACGAAGACGAACCAGTAGCGCGCCGGCTGGGGAGCGCGGGTGCCACAACCCGCACTCGCGCTTTCCACCTTCCACTCATAACAACCGGAGGTGTGAGTAGCGCACCCTGCGACCTGAAAATCTTAGTTGCGCAACCTTCGACTCGCAGGTTAGTGCATCGCCGCTGGAGCCGGCGTCCCGTCGGACCATTTGGCAACCCAGACCATGAAAATAGTCGCCCGCTCTTCAGGGTCGTCCGCCGCAATAATCGGAGAGCCCGGCAGATTGGCTCCCCAGCTTTTCGCTGCATTGCCCGAAACAAAAAACATCAGATGTGGGTGCCAGTTCTTGCCCTGGTCGCCCAAGTACTGCTGCTTCGACAGCATGTAGCACATTGCTCCCGCCTCCAACGCCGGCAATTCCCTCTTATCCAGTGCCGACGCGATCGTCTCGACGATCTCTGTCTTGGATTTCCCTGCCAGCACCAGTTTGGTTTTCATCAGGAATATCGGCAAAAAGCTACTGGCGGCTGCCGGGTTGAAGCAAATGGGGCCGCGTACTTTGGGGTTCCAGAACTTCGGATCATCCGTGGCGGAGCCCCATGAACGTTCAACTATGCACAGAAAGCCGTTCGTGCCCTTCACCGCGGTGGTGTAGCCCTTCGGTCCAAGCACCATCACTTCGGCTTCGTCCGAGATGGATTTTGGTGCAGCACTACGAGCCAGGGCGATTTCAGAATTCTCGTCGGGCATCAGATACTGGTCGAGCGGAGCCATTGCGGGATAGGCTCCCCCGGGTTGCACTTGGGCCTGACAGGTTGCGCCGGATAAGGCAACCTGCGCAACGAACGCTAACGCGATCAGTTTGATGGGCTTTTTACGCATGGCACTCTCCTTCGAGCAATCATCCGATGGGCAGTCCGCTTGCGCGTGATCTCCAGACAGATCTTCGTAACAGGCCTCCAAAAGGCAGCCACGGACCGCACGGCTTTCATGGATTTTGTTTCTAGTCCGCACGCTCCTTGCCTAAACCCATTACTGCTCCTGTTTTGCTTGCACCCCCTAAATAAGACACGTTAGTTGTTGGTTTCCGCTAAGTCTGAATGCGGAATGAGCGGGTACTCGGCCGGTCATACCAGTCCATCTCCCAAAAACCGAATGTGGCTGTTGCGGGATATTCGGAATTGTGTAGGGCCCATCGGGTCCTTCTTAGGCCGTTCGCAACATTTCCCTGACCTTACTGCTATTAGCCAATTGGCTGATCAAGTGCTCCTGAAAGCCCTGAAAGTGAGGAGACCCCTATGACAGACCACAAGTTTCCAGGCCTCTCCTTTGCAGCCATTATCGTGGCTGTGCTGCTGCTCACTATCGGAACAGGCGTTGCCGTGGCTCAGGTTGTTGCCTCGGCGACAGGGTCGGGTCAAATCCACGCCAACGGCGCATATCGCACCTTCACCTTCACCGCACAAACTGACAGCAACAACGTTACGACCGGTATGACACAAGGCTTTAATCGTAGTCTCCCCTTTGCCTGGGAGGGCAGCATCAACTGCCTTGACGTCGAGGGAAACATAGCTACGATGAGCGGCTTCGTAACCTATGCCAATCCGGACCCAGGCCCGGATGGAGAAACCGTTGGGACACCCCTTGTGTTTCAGGTAATCGATAACGGTGAAGGTCACAACAACCCGCCCGATCTGATTTCGCTCACGTTCTTCAACCCAAACGGGCCTCCGTTTCCGTGCCTCCAGTCGATCGACGGTATCTTTGCGAACATACCGATTGAGAACGGTAACGTACAGGTGCATAAACAATAGAGGGTCACCACCACGGTCGCGTGGTTGCATTTCAGAAGCAGCCATGCTCGCTTTGGGACGCCGCGGTGCCCACACATTCGCCGTTTCGACGATGTGTGGGTGAAGCGGTGGATCACGCCGGCTGCCCCACACATTCATGATCTTCGAATGTGTGGGATAGCCCTACCACACCACGCACTGCTTGTCGGCCGGGCGCACCATCGCCGAGCCGGCCTTGCACGAGAATGCCTTGGCGAACGGTGGGAAGTTCGACAACGGACCGATGACCCGGTACTTCGCTACAGGATGCGGGTCGCCCTGTATCATTTTGCGCTGTGCCTCGGGACGCGTCTCGTCCCCGCGGAATTGTCCCCAGGCGATAAAGAACTGCTGATCGGGAGTGAAGCCGTCGATGGTTGGCTGCGGCTTTGCCTGCTGGTCCTTTTGAAATGCGAGGTAAGAAATCTTCACGCCTGCCAGGTCGCCGATCGACTCGCCCAGCACCAGCTTCCCGTTGTGGTGGATGCCGGGTTCGATGTAGTAGCCGTCGAACTGATCGACCACGCACTGCGTTTTCGCCTGGAAGCGCTTCGAGTCTTCCGGCGTCCACCAGTTATTCAGGCGACCCTGAGCGTCGAACTGCGAACCCTCGTCGTCAAAGCCATGACTAATCTCGTGGCCGATGACTACGCCGATTGCGCCGTAGTTCACCGCATCGACATAGTTCAAGCTGAACGCAGGTGGCTGCAGAATTCCGGCGGGGAACACGATCTCATTCATGAGCGGGTTGTAGTAGGCGTCTGAGGTAGGCGGCGTCAAACCCCAACGGCTGCGATCGATTGGCTTGTCGATCTGCGACAAATCATCGGCCACGTTAAACTTGGCGGCGTTCACCACATCATTGAAGAAGGAGTCGCGCGAGATGTTGACCTTGCTGAAGTCCCTCCACTTGTCGGGGTAGCCGATCTTCACGTTGAAGGTCGAAATCTTCTCCAGCGCGCGCTTTTTGGTCTCCGGCGTCATCCAGTCCAGCTTCTGCACCGTGTCGGTCATGGCCAGCAGGATGTTGTTCACCATCTCCTTCGCGCGGGCCTTGGCCTCAGGCGGGAAGTAGCGCTTCACGTACTCCTTGCCCAATGGGTCGCCCAGCAGGTTGTCGGCGGCTTCAGCACACTGCTTCCAGCGCGGCTTCAACTCCGCCCGTCCTTCCAGATCTTTCTGGAAAAATGCAAAATTCTCGTCGACGAACGGCTGTGACAGGTATGGCGCGGCCTCGTGCAGCAGGTGCCACGTCAGATAGATCTTCCAATCGGCCAGCGACGAACCGGTGATTTGCCGGTCAAATTCTTGTAAGAACTCTGGTTCCTCGACGTTGAGCGGGTCGCGGGGAATCTTCGCAGAGTCGAAGTACGCGGCCCAGTCGAAATGAGGAGCGAGCTTCTGCATTTCTGCGAAGGTCATCTTGTGGTCGAGCTGCTGCGGATCACGCTTCGCCACATTGTCGAGCGATGCTTTGGCGAGCGACGTTTCAAACTGGATGACTTTGTCGGCCGCTTTGGCCGAGTCAGCATCACTGTAGCCTGCCAGGCTAAACATCTTTGCCACATGCACCACGTATTTTTCGCGCGCATCCTTAAAGCGCTGCTCCGGCTTCAGGTAGTAATCGCGGTCAGGCAAACCGAGACCGCTGGCGCCGATGTCCGCGATCACCATCGAGGGATTATGCGGGTCGGGGGTGGAGTTCAGAGCGAACGGAACATGGACCGACATACTCTGAAGCTCAATAATCATCTTCTGTACGCCCGCACCATCGTGAATGGCATCGATCTGGCTAAGCAGAGGCTTCACAGGAGTCACACCGGCGGCATTGATCTTCGACATGTCCATGCACGCGCTATAAAAATCGCCGGTTAACTGCTGCGATGAGCCCTTCGGCTGATTGTGCTTTGCCGACGCTTCTTCCAGAATTGTCTTGAGCTGTCCTTTATTAGCCTCGCCGGCGGCCCAGCGGCGGCTCCAGCGGTCCATGGTTGCGGGAATCGGATTTTGCGCCCGCCAGGTGCCGTTGGCGAACTGATAGAAATCGTTACAGGGATCGGCCTTACGGTCGAGATCGCCAACCTCGATGCCACGTTGGGCTTGCGCAAATGGTGGGACCGAAAGGAAGATGGAGCACAGCAAGAGTGAGATTGGTCGCATACCGGAGCTCGCTTTCGAAGAGAACAAAGCAAGTAGTATGAGCGGAAGGTGCGGCGTACCGCAAACCCCCTGGTTTAAGAAGGAGGCAAACTGAGATGAGTGACATTGGCGCGATGTATCTCGAAGAAGCCTTTCGCTCTCTGCGAGGGCACAAACGCCTGGCCGAAGGCGCCATGGCGCAACTCAGCGATGAGCAATTCTTTGCCGTTCCCAGCGAAGAGTCGAACAGCGTTGCCGTCATCGTGAAGCACATGACCGGCAACATGCGCTCGCGCTTCACGGACTTCCTCACGTCCGACGGCGAAAAACCCGACCGCCACCGCGATCAGGAGTTTGTGGTCGAGAAAGCGAACAATCGCGCCGACCTCATGCGCGTCTGGGAGCAGAACTGGCAGCTTGTCTTCGACACCGTGAAGTCGCTGGGCCCCAACAATCTCACCAGCACGGTCACCATACGCGGCGAGCCGCACTCGGTTCTGCAGGCCATCCATCGCCAGGTACTGCATTACGCTCAGCACTCTGGCCAGATCCTCTTTCTCGCCAAGCACTGGAAGGGCAAGGACTGGCAGACGCTGAGCGTCCCCCGCGGCCAGAGCGAGCAGTTCAACGCGAAGATGATGGCCGAGAGGAAGAAGACGTAACTCCCCTCTCCGCGTGCTAGAATTGCCCGTTTGCCTGATACATCGGATTCATCTCGAACTCCTCATCCGCCGCGCCCGGTCGCGGCCCGCGAGTCATTCTCATGTCAAATACCATGCTTGCTGTCGTAAAGGCGGAGCCCGCGCCCGGCACAGAAATTCGTGAAGTTCCCCGCCCCGAATTTGGACCCAATGAAGTCCTCGTCAATGTCAAGGTCGCTTCGATCTGCGGCACCGACCTGCACATCTACAACTGGGACCAGTGGGCACAGCGTCGTATTCACCCGCCGCTCATCCCCGGCCACGAGTTTTGCGGCATCGTGGAAGCCGTGGGCAAAGAAGTCACCAGCGTAAAGGAAGGCGACTTCGTCTCTGCCGAGATGCACGTCGCTTGCGGCAAGTGTCTGCAATGCCGAATCGGGGAAGCTCACATCTGTCAGCACGTAAAGATCATTGGTGTCGACGCCAATGGCGCCTTCGCCGAGTACGTCGTTATCCCCGAGAGCAATATCTGGAAGCTCGACCCGTCCATTCCGCAGGAGTACGCATCGATTCTGGACCCGCTGGGTAATGCCGTACACACGGTTCTCGCCGGCGACATCGCCGCCAAAACCGTAGCCATCACGGGATGCGGGCCCATCGGCCTGTTCTCCATCGCCGTCGCCCGTGCTTGCGGAGCCACGCAGATCTTCGCGCTCGAGGTCAACCAGCATCGCCGCAAGATCGCCGAGCAGATGAAGGCCGACTTCGTGCTCGACCCCACCAAGGACGATGTTTACAGCATCGTCATGGACCACACCGGCGGCACCGGTGTCGACGTCGTGCTTGAGATGGCAGGACGAACCGAAGCCATTCGCACCGGATTCAAGGTTCTGCGTCTCGGCGGACGCATGTCGTTGTTGGGTATCCCATCCAAGCCGGTCGAGCTGAACCTTGCCGAAGAGGTGATCTTCAAGGGCGCAACCGTACAGGGCATCAACGGACGCCGTATGTACCAGACCTGGTACCAGATGACCGCGCTGCTGAAGGCCAACATGCTCGACCTGCATCCGGTCATCACCGACCGCATCGCAATGAAGGACTTTGCCGCCGGTATGGAACGGCTCAAAACCGGCGAAGCCAGCAAAATCCTGATGTATCCCAATGGGACGCGATAAGCGCACCAGAACAGCATTTCCGCTCAGGAGCCATCCTTGATCCGTACATTGCTCTGCTTCACTCTTGTTGTGCTATTTGCATTGACCATGTTCGCCCAAAACCAATCCGCGAAGAACGCCACTACCCCACAGGCCGGCTCGAATGCGCAGTCTGACTGGGTCGCGATCAGCAACGGCTACGCCAAGATGCTGCTCGACGTCTCGTTCAAGTACCATCCCGAGTTCGGCTCGCAGCAAGGGCTGGCGCAGTTCGACACCAAGGTTTCGCAGCCGACGCTCGCCAACGAAGACGCAGAGCGCGAGGACGATGAGGCGGTTTTGGCGAAGCTAAAGGCTGCCACCGCCGAGAAGCAGCTTCCGGAAGTCGCTGAAGACCTGACGATCATGATCCGCAAGGTCGATCTGAACTTCCGCCGGCAGGACTACGAGCGTGCTCATGAGGTGCCGTTCCTGAACGCCAGCCAGCTCGTCTTTGGCGGCATGCGCATTCTGCTCGATGACCAGACGCCGAAAGAGCGCTGGCCGGCTGCGGTCACACGCCTGCGCGCCTATGCCGGCATGGAGCCTGGCTATAAGGCCATCGCCGAAATCCTGAAGCAGCGCACCATGGAGCAAATGGCCAAGCCGGGTGTCGTCTATCCCGCGCGCGTCGAGATCGAAACCGAGATGGCGCGCAACTCGAACTACCTCGAGGGCATCGCCGCGCTGATGCAAAAGCACAATCTTGAGGGATGGCAGGAGCCGTTGGCCAAGCTCAAGCAGCAACTGGCCGACTACGACGCCTGGGTTCGCTCGGCCGTGTTGCCGAAGGCGCGCACCGACTTTCGTCTGCCGCCCGAGCATTATGCGCTTGACTTGGAAGACTACGGCATCGACATCCCCCCTGCGCAGTTGACCGCCATGGCCCATCAGGCGTTCATCGAGATTCAAGGCGAGATGAAATCCGTCGCGGCCCAGATTGCCAAGCAACGCAAGCTACCGTCTAGCGATTATCGCGACGTCATCCATGAGTTGAAGAAACAGCAGCTGGTCGGAGATGCGATCCTTCCCTTCTATGAAAACCGCCTGAAGCAGATCGAGGGCATCATCACCGAGCACCAGATCGTCACCCTGCCTGACCGCCCCGCGCGCATTCGCATTGCGAGTGCTGCGGAGACGGCGCAACAGCCTGCGCCCCACATGGTACCGCCGCCGTTCCTGCACAACACGGGACAGAGAGGCGAGTTCGTGTTGCCGCTGAACATTCCTGCCGGCCCGGGACAGGTCGCCTCCGAACAATACGACGACTTCACCTTCGACGCCGCGGCCTGGACGCTCACCGCGCACGAAGCCCGGCCCGGACATGAGCTGCAATTCGACTCCATGCTGGAACACGGGGTGTCGCTGGCTCGCGTGCGCTACGCCTTCAACAGCACCAACGTCGAAGGCTGGGGACTGTACTCCGAGTGGCTGATCAAACCCTACATGCCGTTGGAAGGACAACTCATCTCGTTGCAGCTTCGGCTGCAGCGTGCGGCACGCGCCTTCCTTGATCCCGAGTTGCAGGCCGGCAAGATCAAACCGGAAGAAGCGTTCCACGTTCTTGAACGCGACGTTTGCCTGTCGCATGCGTTTGCCGAGGAAGAAGTCGAGCGCTTCACCTACCGCGCTCCGGGCCAGGCCAACAGCTATTTCTACGGTTACACCAAGCTGATCGCCCTGCGCGAGGACACGGAAAAAGCCCTGGCTGCCAGGCACGTCAAATTCGACCAGAAGAAGTTTCACGACTTCATTCTGGCGCAGGGGCTGCTGCCGCCGGACATGATGCGGAAAGCGGTCATGGAGACCTTTGTTCCCGCGCAGAAGTAGGGTAGTGCGGCGTTTGAGCCGCGTGGCGCACGCCTGGAACATACCGAGAATCGCAGCTTCAGGCGCGCCGCAACGCAATGCATTTTTCGTTATCGCGAGCCCCTGCTCTGGCGTGAAGGGATCTGCTCAGAGATTGCTGCCGCGATTCGTACCATAACGATTCGTCACCACGCAGTCTCCATTAGCAAGACGAGACTAGCGAGCCACGCGCTTCAGTTCGGGATCAGGGTTAAACTCTGAAGGAGCATCCGCGTTCGGAATAGAATTTGCGTCGCGGAGATTGCACAATGTCTCACGCTTGAAAGGTACAGCGGGGGCCACATGGAAATCGACCTTCACGGATACCACCCGTCTGACATCGTCTGGAACGGCGTTCTTGCAAAAATTGTGCAGCAAGCGTGGGAGATGGGTGAGCGGCGACTCTGTTTAATACATGGCCACGGACGCAATCGCGGAATTACGCCGGGATTTGTGAATACGAATACAGGCTTCTTCGGGCTTCAGATTCGCCGTACTTTGCGCCACGAAAAGGAACTGCGGAAATGGATTCATCACACCACGCTCTGCTGCGACAATCCTGGAACAACCAGCGTAGTCCTGAAATGGAACCCGTTCCCTACACGAAGTGAACTGGACGCGGATTTGTTACGCTGACGGGCATCTCGATCTACGCAGCCTGCGCTTTGTTTCTCCGCTGCGCCCAGCGCTGCTTGGCTAGTTCGGAAAGTTTCTTCCGGGCTTCTGCACTCATCGGGGGCGACCACTAGATTTCTTCGGCGCAGTGCCCTTTTTTCCGCTGGCTTTCTTGCTCCTGGTCATGCTCGTGTTCTGGCGTTGAGCCCATCGTTGCTTCATCGCCTCGGAGATACGTTTACGAGCCGCCGCGCTCATCGTACGTCGTTTCTTGCTGGGAGCGGCTGTTTTCGACTTGGGCGGCCGGCCACGGCGAGGTGCGTACGAGAAGAGTCCTTCGAGTGCGGCGATGGCATGGCTGATGCGGGCTGAATTCTGCCTTAAGTTCCGACAATATGTTTTGAATGTCCATGTGAATCCTTCCTGGAGGCCCGGCGCGTCGGCTCGGACTATCCCACAGCGACCTTGGTTACAAGCTGGGTAAGCATGAAATCAAGCTCGCTGCGGAATGACAGGTCAGTCTTTGTCAGTGTCCGGGCTGCCTAGGATTGTGGCCTCGTCAGGCACCGGTCCGCTCGAGGGGCCCATCATTGCCCTGACCCCAAGCTCGTGTACCAACCTTCCTCCGTTATGCGCCGTATTGGCCAACAACAGGGTTCCTGCTCCATAGAAAAGAAGGAACAAAAGAGGCAGAACGGTAGTCACCATACGTCCTGAAAGCTTTCGAGACAGCCTCGGCGCAAAGACGATTGCCGCAAAGATAATGGTTAAGCCGCTGAACACAGCCCTGGTTGCATCCGCCAGCTCTTCATGTCTCTCGAGGACGGCGTCGACCTGTGGATTTCGTTCGGCGAGCTTGCCGGCGGCTTCGCCGGTGGCTGCCGCCAGAAAGGTTCCGACGGTGCCCAGAAGCATCAGGCCCAGGGCTACATACAAGAGCGTCCGGCCGTGCTCGGGCTTGAGCAGCGCACCAACCAACACCACGATGGGAGTTACCAGAAGCAAAGCGATTGGAAAATGCACGATCAGCGGGTGCAGCCCTTCCCAGGGCGGAATTATGGGCATCTGAATCATCACGATCACCTCGGTGTTCTTTCTACGATCCGTTAGGTAACTAGAGACGGGGCGGCGCAAAGTGGCGCCGCCATTGTCCCATCACCGCCCTATGTCACCGCCACGTACTTGTCCTTCGGGCTGAAGCAGGTATGGCACTTCGCAAAGTCAAGGTTGGTGGTGGTGTAACCGCAAATCGTACACACGTAGTAGGTAACACCCTTGGCGCGCATGGTCGCAATGTTCTCAAGCGCCGCCGTAAACAGCTTCGCGTGCTCCGCTTCCGCGCTGCTGGCGTAGTTGAAGGTCTGCACCGCTCCGGCGATCCCGGCGTTGCGAGCCTGCTTATAGAAGTTGGGATACATTACGTCCCGCTCGTAGGTTTCCCCTTTAATGGCAACCTGCAGGTTTTCCTTCGTGGTCTTCACCACCGGGGTCTCCACCTTCGCCTGCGGTGTTCCGCCAAGCTTCTTGATCTCGACCGCATGATTAGCGGCGTGAATTTGTTCGGCTCGTGCCGCAGCCCGGAAGAGAGCGGCGACTTGGAAGTACCCTTCCTGATCAGCTTCCTGGGCAAAGGCGAGATACCGCGCATGCGCATTGCTCTCACCATTGAAGGCGGCCTGCAGATTCTGCAGAGTTACGTTGGCAAGCAGCGGGGCCGGGCCGGCATAGGCCAGCGAAGCAGCGCAGACGAGCAAAACCGCGAGTACTATTTCGCGACTGGAATGTCTCATTGCAATCTCCTGTGATTCCCTAGGCGAGGGCACAGCGCTACGTAGTGCAACTCTGGCTCCAAATCGAGTCGCCGCATAAGTAGATCGGTATCAGTTAATTGCATGGCGAATGCTGTGCTGCCTTCGCCTCTACGTCAAAGTTCTCGGACAAGAACAGATATCAGGTCAAAAAGTTTGTACAGGACCACCGGAAGGGGATCGATGGTCGGCTGTCTCCTGGAAACAATGTCTCACTGCATCACGGGCTTACATCGCTTGCTGTGCTTCATGCCTTGCCGATCGAAGATGGAACGCCGGATGCGAGGAGAATGGTTGGAGCACCTGGTCGGCTTTCCAACTCGGTGCCATTCTCAATCCCCAAAGGAGATCGCAAATGCCCGACAAGTCTGATCATGAGCAACCCGTACGGCTCGTTGGCGATCCTGGCATCGAAAGCGAGTTGGTCCGAAAGCGCGCTTACGAATTCTACGTCGAACGTGGCATGGAAGACGGTCACGACGTGGAGGATTGGTTGCGCGCGGAAGAAGAGGTGCTATCGCAGCACGAGGAACCGGCAGTTGCCGCGTGACCCGGTTAGACCTCTTCGCTGGGCGCATGCCCCCGCTGCCCCCGTTGGGCATGCGCCCTTGAGTCAGATGCGGGGCGTGAGGACAGAAGTGCCGCCTGGGCGCGAACTCATCCCCTGTGGCTCGTTCTAGTAACTCCATGAAGATTTTAATATGCGGCGCCGACGTCGTTGGGTGCATCTATGCCGCCCGCCTGCATTGCCCTGAGAACGAGGTCTCCATTCTTGCATTCGGCGACCGTCTGGCGGCGCTTCAACAGCACGGAGTGATCCTCTATAACTCGGCAACGGCCGAAGAGTTCTTCCTGCACCTGCCCGTTGTCGAAGAACTCGCGACAAACGACTTTTACGATCTGGCAGTGATCTCGGTCCCGCTCGGTCGGTTGGCGCGCCTGCCGTTCGATTTGGGCAACAACAAGCATTTCGGAGCCGTGCTTTTCATGGCAGGTCATCCTGGTGCTTGTGAAGACTGGCGTGACACGTTCAACTGCGAACATCTTCTCTTGGGGTGCCCAGGCGTTGGCGGAGTGTTGAACGGCTCCGTCGTCGAGTACTTTGAGACCCCACCCCTCCTGCAAAGAGCCACCGTTGGGGCCCTCGACGACTGTGCCGTCCCCGATCTGCGCCGGGCCATTCGCATATTTCGTCGGGCGGGCGTGTCGGTATCAACGTGCCGCCACATGGACTCCTTTTTGAAGACACAGGCCGCAATTTTTGTGTCATTGGCCGGGGGCGTTCGTGCTGCCGAGCTTTCAGGTGCACGATTGGGCGACGACCGGACCAGCGCTCAGTTGGCGGTCCGATCCATTCGTGAGTGCTTCGCAGTTTTGAATGAACTTCAAGTAGGGATCACGCCGCGCTATCTCGAATGGTCGAGTTCTGCACCCTCGAAGTGCCTCACGGACCTGTTGCTTCGATGGTCGCGCACCGCAGAGTTTGAGTTGTTGGTCGCGGCACAGGCAAAGACCGCGCCCGATGAAATAGCCTACCTGACCGATCAACTCCGTCTTTTCTCGATGCTCGCGGCAGTCGAGACGCCCGCATTCAACGAGCTTTCTGAATATCTGACGGCCCAGCCCGAGCCGCTCGCGCCTAGGTACAGCCATGCTTCATAACCAGAAAGGCATTCGTTCCATGCGATTTCGCGGCCGGTCGTCCAATCTCAAAGTGGCGTGGCTGGTGAATAGAAGTACTTGGCTGCGCCTTTTGCTCGCCGCAGTTCGCGCCAAGCTGAGCGTTTCGTCAGTGGTTTCCAGGGCGCGGCACTTCGATCCTCGGCAGAGCATCCGTGAGGAGATAGTGAGATGACGAAGGCAGCCTCGAGGGCGCTATTGGTCGAAGCGACCGAGCCGTTCGATCCGAAGACAATCACCGGACTTTCAGGCGCCGAGGCGGCGGCCCGGGCGCGCCGTGACGGCTTCAACGAGTTACCTGCGGCCGAGCGTCGTACGTGGTTTGCCATTGCGTGGGAGGTTGCCAGCGAGCCTGTCTTCCTCGTGCTGATCGCCTGCGGAACGATCTATGTCTTTCTTGGAGATGTTCAGGAAGCGATCATGCTTCTTGGATTTGTAGCTCTGATTGCTGGTATCAGCCTGTATCAGGAGCAGAAAACAGAACGCACCCTGGAGGCGCTTCGTGATCTGGCCAGCCCGCGGGCCCTGGTTATTCGCGACGGCAATCAGGTGCGCATTCCCGGTCGCGAAGTTGTACGTGGCGATATCGTCACTCTCTCCGAAGGGGATCGCGTTCCCGCTGACGGCGAACTTCTCTTTGCCTGCAATCTCAGTGTCGACGAGTCCCTGCTGACCGGTGAGTCTCTTCCGGTTCAGAAGTCAACGGCTGGCGATAACGTTTCGTCGACTGATAACTCGGTCCACGACAATTCCGCGATGGTGTATTCGGGCACTCTGGTGGTCCAGGGCTCAGGATTTGCGCAGGTGGTGGAGATTGGCGCCCATACCCAGATCGGCCGGATTGGCAAGGCACTGAAGGGCATCGAGCCGGAGAAGACGCTCTTGCAGAAAGAAACGGCGAGATGGGTGCGAATTCTCGCGCTCCTGGGATTGTCTATCTGCATTCTGGTTGTTATCGCGTACGGCGTCACTCGGGGAAATTGGCTCGAAGGGACCTTGGCAGGTCTCACTCTGGCAATGGCGATCCTGCCAAATGAACTGCCAGTTGTATTGACCATATTCCTGGCGCTGGGGGCATGGCGCATCTCCCGCAGGCAGGTACTCACGCGGAGGATTCCAGCCATCGAGGCCTTGGGCTCGGCGTCTGTCCTTTGCGTCGACAAGACTGGGACAGTGACCATGAACCGAATGGCGGTCACCCGTCTGTTCGCGGAACGGCAATTCTCCGTTGAAGCGTTCCAGGCCCCGGAATTGTTGCCGGAGGAATTTCACGAAGTGCTCGAGTTCGGCATCCTCGCCAGCCAGAAGGACCCATTTGATCCTATGGAGCGTGCCATCAACGAGTGCGGAAGCCGATGCCTTGAGAGCACCGAACACTTGCACGCCGATTGGCAACTTATCCGGCAGTACCCGTTGTCACCTTCCCTGTTGGCACTCTCGCAGGTGTGGCGATCGCGTCACCGTTCGGAATACGTGGTTGCGGCCAAGGGAGCACCTGAGTCCATTGCGGACCTTTGCCATCTGCCGGCGAAGCGAACTCAAGAAATCATGATGCAGGTTGGAGACATGGCAGCCCAGGGGCTGCGGGTGCTCGCGGTCGCCAGGGCCTTCTTCCCAATCTCCAGCCTTCCGTCGCACCAGCATGATTTCGACTTCGAGTTTCTGGGCCTGGTTGGTTTGAACGATCCGGTTCGCCCCGGCGTCGCTGATGCGGTGCGGGATTGCTATTCCGCAGGTATTCGAATCCTGATGATCACCGGGGATCACCCCGCAACCGCAAAAAATGTGGCTGCGCAAATCGGACTACAGAATCCCGAGGATTGTATTACCGGTCCAGAACTCACAGCCATGAGCGACGGAGAGCTGACGCAGCGAATTCGCAGCGTAAGCCTCTTCGCTCGCATGGTGCCCGAGCAGAAGCTGCGGCTGATTCGCGCGCTCAAAGCCAACAACCAGATTGTGGCCATGACGGGCGACGGTGTGAACGATGCCCCGGCGCTTCGTGCAGCACATATCGGAATAGCAATGGGCCGGAGGGGAACTGATGTAGCGCGCGAAGCCGGAGGTCTGGTGCTACTGGATGACGACTTCACGTCCATTGTTCACGCCGTCCGATTGGGAAGGACAATCTTCGACAACTTGAAGCGGGCCATCGCTTATACCTTGGCCGCGCACCTCCCCATCATCGGGTTGACCGTCATTCCCGTGGTTCTGGAGTGGCCCCTGGTATTACTGCCCTTTCACGTGGCCTTCCTGCACCTCATCATTGATCCCGCGTGTTCCATCGTGCTGGAAGCCGAGCCGGGTGAGAGCAATGTCATGCAGCGCCCACCGCGCGGACCGAAGGATCCACTGTTCTCCTCCGCGACGCTTCGCATCAGCATTCTGCAAGGCGTCGGGGTGTCGCTAGTGGTGCTGGCTGTGTATGCCGTTTCTTTGTTGGCGAAAATCCCCACCGACGAAGCCCGGTCCATAACGTTCTTGACCCTGGTAATCGCCAACGTGGCACTCATCTTCAGTAATAGGTCCTGGACGCGCACCGCGTGGGGAAGTCTAGGCCAGCGGAACCCCGCCCTTTGGTGGGTCACCGGCGGGGTTGCCGGACTGGTTGGATTATTGGTGTTCGTTCCGCCAATTCGCAATGCCTTTCGGTTTGCGGCACTGGACTGGCCGCATCTTTTGCTGTGCGTGGCCTTGGGGATCGCTTCCGTGTTTTGGTTCGAATTGCGAAAGCTTTGGCACGGCCGGCGCGAGGAGTTGGCTTAAGAAGAGGGATTCGCTTTTAGGGAAAGGAGTAAACCTATGCTTCAACTTCCATCTATCCTGGGCTGGAACAGTCTTCACTCGCTGGTTACTCACTTTCCCATTCTGCTGTTCCTGCTGGTGCCATTGCTTTTGGTTCTGGCTGGGCTGTGCCGGGGCGCCAGGAACCACTTGTTACTTGCGATTGCTCTCGTCACGATGCTGGCGGGCATGGCATTCCTGGGCGTGATGTACTTTAGCGGCGGAGCCTTTATCAGAGCGGCACGGCTTGATGCGAGGCTTGACAGCACGCTCTCGCATCACTGCACCTTAGCCGAATACACCCTCGAGGCATTTGCCGTGGCAACAGCCCTTTTCATGATCGCGTTGTTCGTTCGAAGGTCGCTCCATCTGGAAGATATGCGGGACCTTGCACCTTGGATCCCTATCGGCTTCATCGTTTTCTATTGTTTTGGAGTATTTTGGCTGCTGCTCACTGCGCGCCACGGTGTGATGTTGGCCCGCGAATTGTTGCCCGCAGCAGCCCATTGAAAGAGAGAATCTTCTAGTGTCCTTAGCCGTGTCTCAGAATGGAAGTTACCGAATGGTGCGTAAAAGATGGTTCGTTTTGAGTGTTGGTTGGGGCTTCATGGCATTGGGCTTTGCCGGGTTATTCCTCCCAGTGCTGCAGGGCTTACTGTTCTTGACGATCGGGTTAATAATACTCTCGGGCGAATACGCCTGGGCTCACAAGGTGCTTTCAAGACTGCAAGCCCGCTTTCCGCGCTTCGCGCGCACCTTCGACGAAGCAGCGCGGAGGGCCCGTAGCTGGTTGGCTCGGGCGCCGAGCCGATGAACGCCGCGCAGGCGTTCGCTAAGAGTTTTCGTGGAATTCATAAATCTCATATGAAGGCAGAGTTCAAGTGATTCTCACGTGGTTCAAGCGCAGTTGGATGTGGGCGGTGGCAGTGGTGCTGGCCGTCAGCTTATTTGCTGCATTCAAGCTGACGCGCAAGACAGAGGCGGAATACTTCAGCGCCAGGGTTGAGCAGGGTGACATCCGGCAGGTGATCGAAGCGACCGGCACCATCAACCCCGTGACCTCGGTGCAAGTCGGGTCTCAGGTCTCGGGCATGATTTCCAAGCTCTACGTCGATTTCAATTCAAAGGTTACCGAAGGCCAGGTGATCGCTGAGATCGATCCCAAGCTATTTGAGGGAGCGGTATTACAGGCGCGCGCCGATCTGCAAAATGCGCAGGCGCAACTAGCAGCCGCCACCGCCAATCTAGCTAAAGATGAAGCAACCCTCCAGCAGAACAAGCTGGACTACGACAGAATGCAGGGGTTGCGAAAGCCAGGGGTGGTCAGCCAGCAGCAGCTTGACCAGGCCAAGGCCACATACGACGCAACCACCGCGCAAGTCGGGTCTGATCGGGCGGCCATTCGGCAGTCCGAGGCGCAAGTTTCGCAGCGGACCGCCAGCCTCAAGGTGGCCCAGACCAACTTTGACTACACCGTCATTCGTGCGCCCATCAACGGAACGGTGGTCAACCGGAACATTGACATCGGCCAGACGGTCGCCGCGTCTCTGCAGGCGCCGACGCTGTTCACCATCGCGCAGGACCTGACCAAAATGCAGGTCTACGCGAAAACCGATGAAGGCGACGTAGGACAGATTCGGCGCGGCCAGCCCGCAGAGTTCCAGGTCGATGCTTTTCCCAAGGAGATTTTTCACGGCACCGTGCGGCAGGTTCGCATGAACGCCACCACGGTGCAGAACGTCGTCACCTACGACACCATCATTGACTTCGACAATCCCGATCTCAAACTGTTTCCCGGCATGACGGCCTACGTTTCGATTCCGGTTGCGAGCGTCAGCAACGTCGTCAAAGTCCCCAACGCAGCATTGCGATTCCAACCCGATCTCCCTGCCGAGAAAGTGCAGGAACTCTATCGCAAGTATGGAATCGTCATCGCCCAGTCCATGAAGCCGTCGAGCAACCAGCCGGGACAGAGCGAGCAGTCGGGCGGAGCGACAAGGGATCGGAAATCCTCGGCTTCACCCACAAATGCATCGGACAGGGCAGTGGTATGGACGCTTCTTCCTGACAAGTCACTGAAGCCGGTGCAAATTCAAATCGGCCTGACCGACCACACTTTCACCGCGCTGACAAAGGGCGACATCAAGGCGGGAGATGAGCTGGTGACCGGCGCCACCACGGTGAAGGCGATGAATGCGGGGCCGGGTATCGCCACTCCGCGCCGCTGAAAGGGAGACATGGGCCTTACCAACTCCATCGTCCGGGCCGATACCGCGACAGCTCGCAACGGCGTACCTATCGTGCTGGTTAGCGATCTGCGCAAAACCTACAGAATGGGTGAAACCGAGGTACACGCCCTTCGCGGTGTCACCGTAAGCGTCGAGCGGGGAGACTTCGTCGCCATCATGGGCGCCAGCGGCAGCGGCAAATCCACCTTCATGAACATACTCGGCTGCCTCGACAAACCCACTTCCGGCACCTATTCCCTGGAGGGCACCGACGTTTCCCAACTGTCGAAGAAGGAGCTGGCGCACATCCGAAACCAGAAAATTGGTTTTGTCTTCCAGGGCTTCAACCTGCTCGGCCGTACCTCGGCACTCGAGAACACCGAACTTCCCATGCTGTATTCGCGGTTGAACAAGAGACAACGTGAGGATCGGGCATGCGAAGCGCTAGCTCTCGTCGGACTTGCTGACCGCCAGCATCATGTGCCTTCGCAGCTTTCAGGAGGACAACAACAGCGCGTGGCCATTGCACGCGCCCTGGTGAACCATCCGCGAATTCTGCTGGCGGACGAGCCCACCGGCAACCTGGATAGCCGCACCGCCGTGGAGGTCATGGAGATCTTTCAGAAGCTGAACGCGGAGGGACTCACCATCGTACTGGTTACTCACGAGCCTGACATCGCGCAGTTCGCCAAACGCGGCATCGTTTTCCGCGACGGACAGATCAGGCGCGACGAGCCCGTCGCTGCTCCGCAACGGGCGATCGAGGTATTGAAAACCATGCCGACCATCGAGGATTGACGTCAACCTATGGAATTCTCCAGCGCATTCATGGCCGCCCTTCGCGCCCTCGGGCGCAATAAGATGCGCTCTGTCCTGACGCTTCTCGGAATGATCATCGGTGTTGGGGCGGTCATCGCGGTCATTGGAATCGGCCACGGTGCCACGGTTAAAGCCCAGGAGCAATTAGCTGCACTCGGATCCAACATGCTGTTCGTCGGTTCCGGCTCGGTGAATCGGCTGGGAATTCACGTCGGCCACGGCCAAACCAAAACCCTGCTTCTGTCGGACGCGCGCGCCATCGTTCGCGAGTGCCCGTCCGTCTCGGCGGCTGCGCCCGGTGTCGGCATGGGCCAGCAGGTCGTGTATGGAAATCAGAACTGGGCAACGCAGATCAATGGCACGGAGCCGCAGTATTTCGAAGTCCGGAATTGGCCCTTTGCCAGCGGAACCTCCTTCGGCGATGATGATGTAATCCAGGCCGCGAATGTTGCCGTGCTTGGCGATACCGTCCGCAAGTACCTCTTCGGCCCCAGCAACCCGATCGGCCAGACGATCCGAGTGGGGACGCTGCCCTTCAAGGTCGTCGGTGTGCTTCAACCGAAGGGAATCAGCCCGGGTAGCGGCCAGGACCAGGACGACGTCATCTTTGCTCCGCTGACGACAGTGCAGAAAAAGGTGCTGGGGCAGGAATGGCTGCGTTGGATCATGGTATCGGCGGTCAACCGCCAAGCCAGCTACGTCGCGCAGGACCAGATCGAACGCCTGCTGCGTGATCGCCACAAGATCCGGCCGGGCGATTCCGATGACTTCGTTGTCCGCAACCTGGCTGATATCGCCGACGCGGCTGCCGAGCAAGGCATGGTGATGACGATTCTGCTGACTGTTGTTGCCGGCGTTGCCTTGCTGGTGGGCGGCATCGGAATCATGAACATCATGCTGGTTTCCGTCACTGAGCGCACCCGCGAGATTGGCCTGCGAATGGCCGTCGGAGCCACTGAAGAAGACGTCCGCATGCAATTCCTCATGGAAGCCGTCGTGCTCGGTCTGATCGGCGGGACCCTCGGCATTGTCTTCGGACTCGTCGGGTCGATCATTGTCGCCCAAATCCTGTCCTGGCCGGTGCTGGTCCCGTTCTATGCCGTCGCTGCGTCGAGCATATTCGCCATTTTTGTTGCCGTGTTTTTTGGCTTCTATCCGGCGAAACGGGCTGCCGGTCTGAATCCTATAGAAGCGTTGCGCTACGAATAGCCGGGTGGAGTGAGCAAACCTATCATGCTGGTCTACGCCAACTCGATCTGCAGCGAAGCTATGAAGTCGCTCCGTCGCAACCTGATACGAACCGTGCTGACCGTCCTCGGGTTGATTGTCGGCGTAGCCTCCTTCATTTGCGTCGTGGGTGTCGGCAAAGCGGGATCGGCCAAGGCGGAAGAACAACTGCAGAAGCTTGGCAACAACATGATTTGGATCGAGGCCGGAAGCCGCACTGTGGGCGGGGTACGCTTCGGCACTCGCGCCACCAGCAGTCTCACGCTGGAAGACGCCCGCGCGCTTGCGGCAGAAATTCCGGGCGTGAAACTCATGAGCCCCAACGTCGATGGCCACGTCCAAGTCGTTTACGGAACCCAGAACTGGTACACGATGTATCGCGGTGTCGCCCCCGAGTATTTCGACATCCGTAAATTCGAAATCCAATCCGGCAGTACCTTCACCCGGGAAGATGTGGAACTGAATCTTCCCGTTTGCATTCTCGGGCAGACGGTCGTCGAGAACCTGTTCCCCAGCGGAGATCCTGTGGGTAAAACCATTCGTGTCCAGGCAATGCCCTGTCGCGTGATTGGGACGTTTCAGCCAAAAGGAGCTTCCGCCAGTGGCTGGGACCAGGACGATTTCATCGCCATGCCCTACACCACAGCCATGAAGAGAATCGGGGGGACATCCTGGCTGGACGATATTTTCGTCTCTGCCACCTCACGGGCAGCTATCCCCATCGCAACCAACCGGGCGATTGCGCTTCTACGCGAGCGCCATCACCTGCACCCGGAAGAGCCCGATGACTTCAACGTTCGCAGCCCGGAGGACGTGATTCGCGCTCAGTTGAAAGCGAGTCAGGTCTTTACCTGGCTGTTGGGGACGACTGCGGCCTTAGCCCTGCTGGTCGGGGGTATCGGGATCATGAACATCATGCTGGTATCGGTCACCGAGCGTACACGCGAGATCGGCATTCGCCTGGCTATTGGCGCCACCGATTCAGATATTCAGCTTCAATTCCTCAGCGAGGCGGTGGCCATTAGCATCGCCGGCGGGGCCTTGGGGGTGCTAGCCGGCGTCATCGCGTCGTCCGTATTCGAGCGGACGTTGCAATGGCAGATCAAGCTGTCGCCCGAACTTCTTCTCTTCTCGGGTCTGTTTGCTGCCGGGATCGGAATCTTTTTCGGCTACTATCCTTCACGAAAGGCATCGCATCTGGATCCCATTGAGGCGATTCGGTACGAATAAGCCGCGACTGGCGCTTGCGGCGAATTTGGTGTCTTTGCGTACGATCGAAGCTGTCATCCCAGATCGGAAGGGTTGAGATTGCCGCTCTGTTTCTTCGTCACGGATCTTCACGGCCACGCGGACCGGTATGGAAAGCTATTCACTTCCATCCTCACCGAGCGCCCCGACGCGGTGTTCCTTGGTGGTGACTTACTGCCTAAGGCATCGTCCCTCTTGATGCGGGCTGACAAAAAGCACGCTGACTTCGTGATCGACTACTTAGTTCCGAGTTTCATGAAGCTCCGCGATGCCTTGCGCAGAGAATACCCTTCGCTCTTCGTGATCCTGGGAAATGATGATCCGCGGTATGAGGAGCCTGAAATTCTCAACGCCGCCAAGAACGGCTTATGGAGCTACATTCACGGGCAGAGGGCCGCGTTTGCGGGCTTCAATGTCTATGGTTACGCTTGTGTCCCGCCAACTCCGTTCATGCTGAAGGATTGGGAGCGCTACGATGTGTCACGCTACGTCGATCCTGGATGCATATCTCCCGAGGAAGGGCGGCGGAGTGTGGCCACAGAAATGAGTGATGTGAAATGGGGAACGATCGTGAAGGATCTCGACTCGATGGTTAGCAATGATTCGATGGAGCACGCCATCTTCCTGTTTCATACTCCGCCGTACGATACCCCGCTGGATCGGGCAGCTCTTGACGGAAAGACGCATGAGCACGTTGCCTTAGATGTGCACGTCGGGAGTATCGCGGTGAGGCGATTTATCGAGCGGCGCCAGCCGCTGCTCACCTTGCATGGTCATGTACATGAAGCCGCCCGTCTGACCGGCCAGTGGAAAACCCGACTAGGCCGTACGGTATGCATTAATGGAGCTCACGACGGGCCAGAGTTAGCCCTCGTGCGGTTCGATCCGGAATCGCCTGACGATGCCTCGCGACAATTGCTTTAGTGCGTACTGGCTTCCTTCGTTGGCAGCTTGCGTGCAGGATCAGTGATGGCGTCAATCTTAACGGCATAGCTCGAGCGCTCTGCGATGTCAACATCGGTAATAAGGTGAACATCGAGCAGTCCTTCCGTCCGATAGCCGGTTCGCAGGAAGTTGATTTCACTGAGACAACAACTCCAGCCTTCCAGCCAGAGCATCAATTCCTTCCTCTGCTCCTCGCTACCCTGAAAATGCAGCAACAGGTCGATATCGCTCGCCGGACCCGCGGTTGCATTCTTGGTGCTGCCGATCAGGTAAAACGCCTTGACTCCGAACATCTGGGGATCGAGCTGTGCCGCGATCCTCTGCGCCATCCGGAAGCGCCAGCGCCAGTGTTCTTCGCCTGCGCGATCGATGACCTCAACCTCCGATTCAGGCTGTCCGTCTCGTTGCCGTGGAGGTGACAAATACGCCACGGCTTGGTCAAGTTCCGCGTTCATCAGCACTCGCAAGATCAGGCCGCTGGTTTCTTTCGGCAAATCGATAACCCGGAGAGTATCCGAAAGATGCGCGAATTCGGGAAGAAGTTCCTCAAGCACGCTGTGCGTGCGTTGCAGAAACTCTTCCTTGAATGCGGTCTGAGGATCGTCCGGATAGAGAGGTAGGTAGCGAATCGAAGCTTCCACCAAATCCTGAAAAAAATGGGTGCCGAAGGATAGCTCCGGCAGATAATTTCCTCGTTGCCGGGCGACTTCGATTAGCATCGCGGTGTTGTTGACGTCGGAGTACGTGACCGGAACGCCGAGTTTGATGTCCCCGCGGCTCCCCCAGCGTCCGGGACCGATCAAGATAAACTGCCGCTTGGGCAGCAACTTGTTCAATCGCCCTACCGCGCGTCCTATATCGCGCATGGTCGCCTGGTCGGAAAGCTGACTGTAGCCCTCCAGGTCCACATAAACAATGTGCGTGATCTCCGGTACCTTGCCATTCGAGACGAAGCGGTTAGCAGAGAAGATGATCTTGTCCGTCGGCAGATTCTGCGGTATCGCAACCGGGACCGCGTCGCCACTGTAGCTTTGTGGCCGGCACTGCAGGAGATAAAAGGCCTCACCGTCGTAAGCAAACTCGATGTCCACCGGCGTTTCCAGTTTGGCTTGCAGAAGAGTCAGCAGCTCCCGGATACGCGCCACAAATGGCGTCTTCCGGATCAGACCTTCGAAGCTGAAAACCACGTCGCGGGTGCCAAAGTCAGGCACTGGCCCGACCAACTGCTCAATGCGATCGTGCTCGATGACCGACACAAAATGGCGGATCTGCGGGTAGCTGGCGCCGCAGTAACGAAGCAGTTCCACCGAATCCACCGTCTCAAACACATTGGTCTCCAGATTGATCACGTCGACGCGCTTAGGCGAGTACTTGAGCACCTCTTCCACAGTAACGTTGACTCGCAGGTTGGGTTGTCCCGGCGCAATCAGCACCGGATAGTCGTCGGCTACGCGGTCAACGGCGCGGGTTCCCAATCCCGGCACCAGGCGCACTAACCCGTCTCCGCGACTAATTCGGGCAGACCAACGGAACTCGTTGTTACTAAATGCGACGCCGGAGCAAGCCGGAAGGAAGTACTTGCCGACCTTCCGACCCACGACTTCCTGGATCATGAGGCCCATCTCTTCGTGAACATCTAGAAGACCTCGCTCCGCTCGGTACTCGGTTGGGTCGGGTCCAAAGATCGACGCGTACACTTCGGCGACCGCGTCCATCAGCGCCGCCAGGCGCTCCTCTTTCGTGCCCTGGTTGCCCAGAAAGAGGCTCTTGTACTTGCCCGAGAACGCCGATCCAGCGCGGTCTTCGAGTAGGCTCGAACTGCGAACGATCAGAGGACGCTCGCCCAACTCATCCAGAGCCAGCGAAAGTCCCTTGGCCAGTTCCGAGGGAAATGACGAACTCTTGAACAGCGAGACGAGGTGCGGATATTCCTGCCGCACCTGGTCAATCTCCATGTACTTCCAATTCAGCACATCCTCCAACTCATTGTGGTGGACGAAGTTGAGTATCCAGTCCGAGGTGATGTACCAGGTGCGGGGCACCTTCACCTGACGCAGCTCCTCGCTGGCCTCTGGAGCTTTCTCGATGATCTTCTTGGCCAGGAACAGCCCGGCGCTTTTGCCTCCAAGCTTTCCGTGACAGCCAGGTGGGAAGATGATCCTACCCAGCAGATCGTAAAAATCTTTGACCTCGATGAAGTTCTTGGCGATGTTGATGAACTCCAGGTTCTCGGAGAAAAACCGGCGGATGAGCGATACGCGCAGGCCTTTTTGGGTTGAAAGCGAAAGCTCCTTCTCTTCGATCACGGCGTGCTGGTAGCGTTCGATCGCTTCTATGACTTCTCCCAGCGACGTGGCCAGGTTCTCCAAGGTCCGCACCAGGAAGCTGGACTTCTCCTCCTTGATCCACGTCGTCACGCAGCCCAGGACCTCGGCTTCACTCAGGTGCTGACTGGCGATGCGAAACGCTTCCGTAGTTAGGTCAACAAACTGGGCAGGCACATCCCGGCGCAGAGGCCGATTTTCGTCGCTGGGATTGGCAGCATCGTCCAGGGTCGAAGCGCCGCCACGCTGCAATAGTTCCTTGGCTTCCTGCACTCCGCACCAGCTCAAGTGATTGATCAGCTTCCGCGAAATTCGCCGCAGCAGAACCGGGTCGGTGTCCCGTAAAAACTCAAGAACAACCCGCCACCCACCTTTATCGCTAGCCAGACCGCCGGCTGCCGCAGACAGCCCCTCAAAGGCTGTCTTCAATCGCCGTTGCATGATGTGGTTGGCAGTGCGTTCGGCGATGGTTTCGATCAGCTTCCGCTCCTCCTTGAGGAAGGGACCCTCGTCCGACTTGGGCATCTGCGCCCGGTACGACACTTCCACGCTGCCGACGGTCTCGCCTTGGACGACGATGTTCGCACTCTGCACCCAGGGGGTGGGTGCAAAATCTGGCGGCTGGATTACCTGATTTTCGAAGATGATTCGCGCCTGGCAGTCGTGCGGGTACTGCCAACCTGGCGGTAGAACATCGATCATCCCGCGGAAGATCCCCTCCAGAGAAAGCTCCGGCCGATTGAGGAGCTCATCCACTTTGTAGAGACAGTTCAATTCCTTGGCGCGCTCCTGCAACTCGCGAAGGATTACCCCAACTTGGGATTCGTCTCGGATCATGTCTCCTTCTCGTTGGCTTGCGTTCGCCCGGCTGACAGCACAACGCCACGCCTGGAACGGCCATCAACGCGAACCGTCAGTGTACCGGTAGGGTGCACGTGGCGAACAAATTCAGTTTCTTGCACAATCGGCTGGCGGTTCAACCAGTCCCAATCGATGGCAAAGCCTCCGTCATGCCGCACCATGAAGTAGCTAGTCCGAAAGCTCGATAAATTATGAAAGAAATGCGAACCTTGACTGAGCTCCACGTTCATCTCCGGCAGCGTAGCTTCAACGATGGCGCGCGCTCCCGATATCTGGCTCCAAACCACCGGAATGCCTAGCGAGGGATGAGAGCTGCCCCAACGGCCAAAACCAATGAGCAGGAATGGCTGGTGCTGCTCCGAGAGCTGCTGGTTGATCCGATCCAATTGCTGCGCGATCACGGGGGTTTGCATGGGCGAGAAGTGTTCCGGCCGGACAAAGACGATGTCATGAATATTATCGGCAATTCCGTTGCCCATCACCGCGTCGGACGCCAGGATTGCATTCGGATCGGAGAGGTCCTCGACGCTAATGTTCACGATCTGCTCTGATACGACCATGGGACGGACCTGCAGAAATCCCAGTTGCGCCCGGGTTGGTTCATCGCGACCTTCCTGAATGGTCACAGCGAATTCAATCTCGACCTTGGCGCCGAGTCCGTGCTCCGCCGTCTTGAGCAGTGCTTTGATCAGATGGTTGATCGGAAACTGCTCCAACACTAACAGGGGAGCGAAGTCGAGGATGCGGGGACCACGCGCGCCTAAGCCAGGGACCACGCGATCGCGCGCCGGGTCAAAGGTCGAAGCCAGGAAGCGGAGCGCATCATCAGCCTCGGCCTCCTTCAAACCCGCTGTCACCAGGTACTCAGTCTCGTTGACGGGATCGTACGCGGGTGGCTTGCCCATGTTGACCGCCCAGAACTCGCTCTGCGTGCCGCGAAGCATTTCACCCACTGAGCCAAACGGTGGCGGCTTTTTCGGGTAGGCCGGCGAAAATGTCCAGGCCACTCCGCCGTCGACGATTGTCTTACCAAGGCCTAGTGCCAAGCTGGCCACCCCCTCCTCAGGAAGAGCTGGTCCTGTTGGATAGAAGTTGTAGGAGCGTGCCACCCCGGAGAGATCGGGATAGAAGCGATCGCCATGCCGCCTGCCGACCACTTCCTGGATGATGACGGCCATCTTCTCTTCGCTCGGATCGCGACCGGTTGTCTTGATGTAGTCGCGTGCTTCTCGGAAGTAGGTGGAAGCGTAAACAAACTTGATGGCTTCCGTCAGTCGCCGGAAACGGGTGTCGGAATCAAACTGGTTGTTCGGGATCATCTTGGTCCCGTAAACGCCAGCGAACGGCCGACTGAGGGCGTCTTCCAGCAAGCTGGATGATCGGATTGCCAAAGGAGTCTTGACTTGCTCGATCAGGGCGCGGAGATCACCCAATAGCTCAACAGGAATATCCGCCTGTTGAAAGGCATGTCCGATGTGGTCGTCGGGTAACTCCTCGACGCGCAATTCCCCGAGACGGTTGCGCGCGATGAATTCATCGAAGCAGTCCGTCGCGATGACCGCCATGGTGGGGATATTGACATCAATGTCCGGAAAAGCGGAAGCTTCAATCGTTTCTGCCAGCAGATCCTTGGCGAAGGCCAATCCGCTGGCTTTCCCTCCCAGAGCTCCCGTTCCGATCCGCGTGAAGCGAAAGGTGCCGTCCCAGAAATGCCGGTCGAACACGGGAAGGTCCGCAATCACAGTTTTAAGGTCGGTCATTGCTGCCTCCGGCGCCATCATTAGCCGACGCGGCGCGCCGCGTCATCGAAGGGGACAGTCGCGCTGGCCGAAGCGCTACACCCAGCCCCGGTCGTGACAGGCTTTGGCTACCCGGCCGATGGCAATCGCGTAGGCCGCATCTCGCATCGACAGCTTCTCCCGGTGCGCCAACTCTGATACCGCGAAGTAAGCCGAGGTCATCTTGAGGTCGAGCTTTCCCAGCACCTCGTCCTTTTCCCAGAAGTAGTTCATGTTGCTCTGCACCTGCTCGAAATAGCTGCAGGTTACGCCGCCGGCATTAGCCAGGAAATCCGGGATCAAAAGGATGCCACGTTCCTTGATCTGAGCGTCGGCTTCCGGGGTTGTCGGACCATTAGCGCCCTCGGCAATGATCCGAACTCCGGGGCTAATTTTGGCAACGTTATCGCCGGTAATCTGGTTCTCCATTGCTGCTGGAATCAGGATCTCGACATTTTGCTCAAGCCATGCCTCTCCGGGCAGTAGTTCGTATCCCAGGTCCTTCGCCTTCTGCTTATTGATTCCGCCGAAACGATCGGTGATCGACAGGACCTGCTTCAGATCGATTCCGTTAATTTTGCGGTACGTGTACGAGCACTGGTCAGCCTGGTCCCAGCACGAGACAGCGATCACTTTACCTCCCAGCCGCTGGTAAAGTTCGATCGCGTACTGGGCCACGTTGCCAAATCCCTGCACGCTGGCTGTGGTGTTCTCTGGTCGTATGCCTAGCTCCTTGAGAGCTTCTCGAAGGGTAAAAACGACGCCGTAACCCGTCGCCTCGGTCCGGCCAAGCGACCCGCCCATGCCGACCGGCTTGCCCGTGATGAAGCCCGGATATTGGGCCCCCTGGATGTGCTCGAACTCATCGAGCATCCAGAGCATGTGCTGTGCGTTCGTCATAACATCCGGCGCCGGCACATCGGAAAGCGGACCGACGTTCTTTGCCACCTGACGTACCCAGCCGCGGCAAATCTGTTCCTGCTCACGCAAGCTGAGGTTGTGAGGATCGCAAATGACCCCACCTTTAGCCCCGCCTAACGGAATATCCACCACAGCGCACTTCCACGTCATCCACATCGACAGGGCCCGGACCGTGTCAATAGTCTCCTGCGGATGGAACCGGATGCCACCCTTCCCCGGCCCACGCGCGTCGTTGTGCTGCACACGAAAACCGCGAAAAATTTTCACCGAGCCGTCGTCCATTCGCACCGGAATCGCAAAATGGAACTCTCGCAACGGGTAGCGCAGAAGCTCCCGGGTGGCCGGATCCAAGCCCAGGTATTCGGCTACTTTATCGAACTGCGCTTGTGCTATCTGAAATGAATTGAATGCTTTAGTCGGCCTCTTCGGGAGTTGCCCGGGTACCGATTGCCTCACCTCTGCACCGACGTCGACCGGCTCACTCACTGCGCTCTCAGGCATGATCTTCTCCTTGATAAACAAATCAACCTTCTATGTTCCAATAACTTGGTGCCATTGAACAGTGTCCGTCCTCACAGGAGAGGGTGATCGCCGGTCCTGTCAGAGCCACTCTCACGAGCTCCGAAAAGCCTTTAATCGACCGAGTGGCTCTCGGCTGCTGACTGTGCGGCTGGCTAAAGCCCCCGGCCAATAGTATTTTGCATTGCAGCGAGTCTTCCCCAGTCAACGTAATCTTCTGAGGATGTAAATGCAATGCGGCCGAGGAAGGTCTCTATCTTCTCTGGGCTGGAAGAAAACGAGTTGGGGTTTCTTGCCCAGCGGCGGAAGGCATCCTCAAAATTGATGGCCGCAGCCTGACGATTCGTAATTTGAAAGCGCTGGAAGCTGAAACACAATCTGCTGAGTGACTTAAGGCATCCCCCATTTCCATCTGCCTCTTCCGCATTCCGGTCCGCTCCTCGATTCCTACGATGCTCACCGCTTACCTGTATTCGTGATCGCCGTGACAAAAGTCATCGGCACGCCACCGCTCCTCCGTTAATTTAGGAACATCAGCAGCGGTCTTTAGGGCATGGATCCAGGCTGCGAGGAGGATGTGATGAGCGTGACCACCGATAAAACTGTGCGGGAACTGGCTTTGGATAACCCTGCTGCGACCCGTGTTTTTGAAAAGCTTGGCATCGACTATTGCTGCGGCGGTAATCAGTCCCTCGAACAAGCCTGCCGCACTGCCAACCTGCCAATAGGCCAGGTCCTGGATTCCTTGGACGCGGCAGAACTGGCATCACAACCATCCGGACAGGATCGTGACTGGCAGCGAGAGCCTCTCGCCGACCTGGTCGCCCACATCACTGGCACCCACCACAAATACACTCGCGAGGAGATTGCGCGCCTCGGTCCGCTGTTCGATAAAGTCTGCTCGGTGCATGGGAAGAACCATCCTGAACTCCGGGCCATCCAAGCCCGCTTCCTCGGTCTCGCCGACGAGTTGACCGTGCACATGATGAAGGAAGAGATGATGCTGTTCCCCTACATCGTGCGCATGGAGGAAGCTGTTATCCAGAAGGAGCCTATCCTGCCGCCGCCCTTCGGTAGCGTACAAAATCCAATCGCGATGATGATGCACGAGCATGATTCCGCCGGAGAGGCGTTGCGCGCCATGCGTGAAGCCAGCAGCGGCTATGCAGCTCCGCCTGACGCGTGCGTCAGCTACCAGACGCTCTACGGCGCCCTGGCTGAATTTGAGGCTGACCTGCACCAGCACATTCATCTGGAGAACAACATCCTGTTCCCCCGAGCGATTGCGATGCAACAGGCTCACTAAACCGAGCTGCAAACCATGTCCGCAATGCCTGCGCCCATTTGAGAAAGAGGCGGCCCGCCCGCCCGCTCACGTCACTGGAGATTGGACATTGCCGCGGCCTTCGCCGCACCGAGGTGGGGATGCGATCAAGATGACGTGCTACGGCGTCTACTCTTCGAATTTCAGGCCGGCATATCATGGGAAAGGTCTGAATCGTTTTCCCCCGGGAGGTATCCCCATGGCAGATCGGCAGCAGTTTAATCGGACCGTGCCAGATCCGGAATTGAAGGAAATACTGGAGGCATCGCGAAATATTCCCTTAACCGAAGAGGAATTGAGCGAACAGCAAATAAGCTTCGCATTCAGCCGATGCCAGGGCCAGCATGATGTCGCTGAACTGGCTGTCGGATTTCCGCAATCCGCATGTAATGCGGTGCTTGGGGTAGAACGGCGACACCAACTGCCAGAATCCAACGGTGAGCAAAACGGCAAATAACGTTCCGAACCCCAGAGCTTTTTTGGGCCCGTCAGCAAGCAAGATGATATCGCGATCCTGAACGCACGCTCTACTGCGTTACACAAGAACCAAGACTGCTCTGTCCGACAAACCGGCGTTTGTGCAAAGGATCCAGGAAAACCGTCAGCCACAGGATGCTGTGGCCGCAGATGAACTCGAACGAGAGGGCCGCGAACATTGAGCGAGATCAAGACCCACGGAACACCGAACCAGGGCCTATGGGCGGCGACGATGGCTTTCTTCGTGGGCTTCGCGGCGGTGGCGTTATTTGGGCCGATGGCCAGCCGCTTTCAGGACGTGATGCATTTGAGTCCGCTGCAAGTGGGATTCTTGGTGGCGGCACCGGCGCTTTCGGGCTCTTTGCTGCGCATTCCCTTTTCCGCCTGGGTCGATACGACCGGTGGCCGGAAACCGTTTCTAGTGCTACTGGGGCTTTCGATCGTCGGCATGTTCGGGCTGTTCCTGGTGATTTATTTCTTCTATCCCGATCATCTTTTCGCCGGCATCTATCCGCTGCTCCTGTTCCTGGGGGTGCTGTGCGGTTGCGGGATCGCGACCTTTTCGGTGGGCATCAGCCAAGTGTCCTACTGGTTTCCGCAAGCGAGACAAGGAAGAGCTTTGGCGATCTTTGCCGGGATCGGGAATCTGGCGCCAGGGATTTTCTCGTTCCTGCTACCGGCGGCGCTGGTGACGGTAGGTTTAGGTGGGTCGTACCTGGCGTGGCTGCTGTTGCTGGTGGCCGGGACGCTGTTCTACTGGCTGTTCGGGCGGAACGCGTGGTACTTCCAGCTCCGCACGAAAGGTACTAGCGAGGATGAAGCGCAACGTGAGGCGAAAAAGCACGGGCAGGTATTGTTCCCTGCTGCCGGCTTCAAGGAAACCCTCCGAACGTCGGCGCAAGTGTGGAGAACGTGGGCGCTCGTGTGGCTCTACTTCACAACATTCGGCGGATTCATCGCGCTGACCGCCTGGCTGCCGACCTACTGGCATTCATATTTTGGCGTTGGAATGGTGACGGCCGGGGTGCTAACGGCAATCTACTCGATCCTCACTTCGGCGATTCGCATCGTCGGAGGCGTGCTTTCTGATCTCCTGCAGCAGGGCGGCGAAAACACCGCTATTCTGGCTCTGCTAATCATGCTGATGGGAGCGCTGGTGATGACGAGTACCACGCAGTTCGAACTGGCCGTTCCAGGAGAGATTCTGCTGGCCATCGGGATGGGCGTCTGTAACGCAGCGGTCTTCAAGATGGTTCCGCGGGCGGTGCCGCAGGCGGTTGGCGGTGCGGCTGGCTGGGTGGGAGGAATGGGAGCACTTGGCGGATTCGTGATTCCGCCGGTGATGGGTTTCGCGGTGCATAACCTGGGACCTCGGGGATACCCGATCGGCTTCGTGACGTTCATATTCCTGGCACTATTCTCTCTTTCGATGGCCTGGGTGCTGAAATACACGCGTGATCAGCAGCCAAGTGCGGACACGCCAGCTCCGAACCTCGGGACGCACGAGTGGGAAAAATAGCCATTGCCGCGGCATCCTGGGCACTCACTGGATTTTGGGTGTCTCTTGTGTCTTTGGGAGTGAGGAGGAGTGCCGAGACTATCTGTTGCAGCAAACTGGGTCCTTCATCCGGGGCTTTGTTCTGTTGTGCGGGTTTGCCTTCGTCTGCCCCCTGGTTTTGCTGCGTAGCTCATCAGCGCGTAAGCTTGCCGTGGCAGCCGCGAGCTAAGTTATGAGGGGTCTCAAGCCAATCGATCTTACGCCGCAGGGTTCCGATACTGTCCCCTCTCTGCTCTGGGGTTTGGTGGCTGCGGCTCTACTGATCGCCGGCATCGTGATCGGCAGCCGGGGCTTCAAAGACTTCGATCCCGCACTGGTCTCGTATGCGGGAGCCACCGTCTTTGCGGCCTTCGGTCTCGGCTACCGCTACGCCATGTGGCTGCGCCGTCCGCCGACCCGGCTCTACTGGTTTCGCGGGTGGCAGATCTTCCTCGATCCCAAGCGTCTGCCGTCAAATTGTGCCCGCCTGGTCCGTATTTTCTGGAACAACGTTGTGCTGCAACGCTTCATCGAGAAGCGCTCCAAAACGCGCTGGACGGCCCACTGGTTCCTGGCGTGGGGGTGCCTGATCGCGGCTGCCGTTACGTTTCCCCTTTCGTTCGGATGGATTCGCTTTGAGACCGCCCCCGATAATCAGCAGGTCTATCGCGCTTTCATTTTCGGCATCCATGTCGCTAGTTTCCCCCGGGACAGAGTGCAGACGGCGCCTCAGGTCTGCATGCATTGCGAGGACCCGATCTGCGCACGCGTTTGTCCCGCTGACGCCATCAAGAAGACGGCGGACGGCGTGGTGCAAAGTTCGCTGAAGCCACGATGCATTGGATGTTCCAACTGTGTGTTGGCGTGCCCCTTTGGAGTTCCTCGATATCAGGTAGAGATCGACCAGATGATGAAGTGCGACATGTGCTATGACCGCACCAGCGTGGACAAGAAGCCCATGTGCGCCACCGTCTGCCCTTCGGGGGCGCTCTCCTTCGCGACCGCGGAAGAAATCCAGCGCTCGCGGCGCGGTATCGCCATCAACACTTGGAAGTTCGGCAATGAGGAAGTGAAGACCAAGGTGTTCGTGATTGTGCCGCATCAGGTCGAGCGCGTGCATGTCGAGTTAATGCAGATTTCGCCAACCCCGTCCGCCCTGCCCGAAGATCCCTATGACGTGGCCCTAATGTTGGAGAGCGTGGAATGAATACCGAGATCAAAGACCAAGGCGGCGCAGGTTGCAAGGGCCCGACTCCGCCCAAGTGGCGGCAGGATTTCCCCATCGAGTGGGAAGGCGATCACTATGTTAGCCGTCGCGAGATGGTGAAGTTTCTCACCCTCGGCTCTTTGCTGCTGGCGGTGGCCAACTGGACAGCGGCGCTGGCCAGCAAGTTCTTGCGGCGTGGTTCCCGCGTCGAGCGCTATATCGGCCACGCGGCAGCGTTGGAGCAATCCGGCTCGATTCTGTTCCGCTATCCCACAAACGCGGACCCCTGCATTGCGGTGCGCACGCCCGACGGCAAGCTGGTTGCGTACTCCCAGGTGTGCACCCACCTTTCCTGTGCCGTGATCTACGACAAGGCGGAGAACGGACTGTTCTGTCCATGCCATCACGGTTTGTTCAACCTCGAAGGACAGCCGGTTGCCGGCCCGCCAACCCGCCCGCTGCCGCGCGTAACACTCGAACAGCGTGGCGCCAAGCTATATGCCATCGGATTAGAGGCGTGATGAGTCTCCGGCGACAAGGCACGACGTTATTTGCTGCGATGCTGGCGTTCGTGGGCGCAGCCGTTGTGCTGCAGTTGTGGCTGCTGACCGTTTCCATGGAGGCGCTGCTCAGCGGGGAATACAAGATACTGGCGCCCGCCGCCGCCGGATCGACCGTGTTACTGGCAATCAACGCCGGTCTGCTGCGCTATGTCTTCCGCTTTGACCGCGATGCCCGTGGCGAATGAAATCCATGTTCCCGCAAGCACACTTGCCGTCGGAAACTTCAGAGCAGATCTTCGAACGAACCCGTGCGCGCGAGGTACGACTCTCGCGTTTGCTCATTTTCTTCATTTCCGGCGGCCTGTTGTTCATGGCGCCATTTGTATGCGGCTTCAGCGCCAAGTGGCTGCCCATCTTTCTGGGTACTCCGGAGCCCAACAGTGGTCGGCTCGGGATGGCGGTGGCGGTACACGTGACTGCGATTATCTCTGGGTTGGCGGGTTTCTTTCGTATTACCGCGATCCTGCTGGCGGCCTCCTCGCTTCTGGCGATCGTTGCCCTAACTGGCCCCCAACACAGGACTCAACTTAGCATGGGTCTCGTTCCAGACCAGACGCGTCGTCCTCACGAATAATGCACAACCCAATCTCACGCCGCCAAGAGGAGAACTGCTATGTTCAGATTAGCCTCTGCGCTTCTAACACACGCGACGTGCTGCCCACTTGTCCGCCGGGCTCTCCTGGCGAGGGAATAGACTGCTGGCCGCCACCAGAATATCCGTTCAACGTGAACCACGATGAGCTGGGAAACCCTGGACTCAGTCCAGACGAAGAGGCGGCGATCGTCACGTTTCTGAGGACACTCAGCGACGGCTATCCAGGGAAGTAACCCTCGGTTCCTTCGTGGCGCTGGTGCACCGACGGAATCAAGATGCCGCAATCCCACCGCCGGCCAGCGTCGACGCGATCACTCCATCGCGCGAAGAGTGGGCCTCCACCGTGCCTCCCGCGCCATCGCTCACCACGATGTGCCCAAACGCTCCTGGAGCCGCCTTTCGCAGCACGAGCGCGCCGGGCGTTCGCGAAGCCACTTCCAGCGAAACAATGCGTCCCAGGGTACGGGCGTCGCGGCCCCAGTAGCCGGTAAAGGCGTCGGCGGTAGCCGGATCGCCAAAGTCGCGGTCGCACCCATACAACGCTCCAGCCGCTTGAAAGGTCAGCCATGACGCATACTCAGCGCAGTCCCATGGGCCCTTCCAACTGCCATTATCTTTTGGCACCTGCACACCTAAGACGTACCGCTCGCCTGTGTGCTTCCGTGCCAGTTGCACCACATCCTCGCCGGGTACGCGTGACGTCGCAGTCGCCATGGTTCCCATAGTCGTGCACCTCCTTGCCCTATTCGGACGTGTTGCCCGGCCGCCGGATAGTCCATCTGTTACAGCTATGCCAAGGATCGGACTCGCCACGGAACGTACATCGGGTGGTCCTGCCGCCAACGCTGCGAAATGACTGGAGGCTGGCGCCGACCCCTGGGTCCGATACAACTCGCCCGCTCGCCTTGGTCTCTTACTGAGAGCAGAGAATCTCTGACGAAACGGAGCGAACTATGCTGCGTAGAGCGAGCAAACTGAATGATGACTACATGAGCGACCTTCGCGGAACCAACGTATACGGATCCGATGCCCAGAAACTGGGCACGATAGAGGATGCGCTGCTGGACGACCGCACCTGCGAGCTACGCTATCTGCTGGTCGATGCCGGCTGGCTCAAGTCGCGCCAATTTCTTCTGCCGGCGGACCAGGTCTTCGCTTTTGGCGATGGTATGGAGTTCTATGTCAACCTGCGGCAGCAAGACGTCGAAGCCCTACCCGAGTTTAGCGACCAGGTACTCGCTGCGGATGGGGCGCTCGACCGCTATGAGTCGGACTATCGCCGGGGCTGGCGGAACGAAGCAGACCCCAATCGACATCAGCCAAGCGCGCGGCTGGAGCGCTTCCGTGAGCATCTCCGCGATGCCACCTTGCGCGACCCCGCCACCGTGCCTCGCGCGGCCGTGACCACGATTGGCGCCCGCCCCACCGGCGTCTATGGCACCTTCGAGTCCCGGAGCGATGTCGAAAAGGCAATCGACCGCCTGCGCCACGATGGCTTCAACAGCCAGGACATCTCCGTCTTGTTCCCCGACCGCGACTTGAACAAGGAATTCGCCATCGAGAAAAACACCAAGGCCCCGGAGGGCGCTCTCGCCGGCGGTGGCACCGGCCTGCTTGTCGGCGGCGCGCTCGGCTGGCTGGTCGGTATTGGGACCTTTGCCATTCCCGGCATTGGACCGCTGCTGGTCGCCGGGCCGATCGTCGCTGCACTGGCAGGAGCCGGCGTCGGTGGCGCAGTCGGAGGCATTGCAGGCGCCCTCGTCGGTCTGGGTCTGCCCGAACTCGAAGCCCGGCGCTACGAAGAAGAGGTCAAGCGCGGCCGCATCCTTGTCTCGGTCCATTGCGACAGTGTGGGGACGGCGAGCACCGCGCGCACCATCCTCGAGAGCGCTGGCGCCAAGGACGTGTTTCTCTCTGGAGAACAGCGGGCCGCATAAACTCGCCCCCGATGGCCCTATATCATCGGCCTATGAAGATGCCTTCGCTGCCCATGGGCACCACCGACTGGGCTCAACTCGAGCCCAGTCGCCATCCCGGGGAATCCGGATTCGCCCTCTGGCGCACTCAGAATTTCGGCGATATTCGAGTGCGTATTCTCGAGTACTCGCCTGGATACCGTGCCGACCACTGGTGCTCCAAAGGGCATGTGCTCTTCTGCCTCTCTGGCTCGCTCGAAGTCGAGCTCAAGGATGGCCGCCGCTTCTCGCTGCGTCCCAACCAGAGTTATCAGGTCGGCGACGGCGATCCACCGCACCGCTCGCACACGGACGAGGGCGCCACGCTGTTTGTGGTGGACTGATTCGTTGGTCATGGTTCGCCTCTCCTGCACCAGAATTATGCTGCGGTATTTGTGAGCGCCGATGTAGTCTCGTTCGCGTGACTCGGCAAAGCCACTCCGGCGATTGGGAGGCAGGATTGCGACCGCCGTTTCGATCCAGGCAGCAGGTCATCATCGACGCGCCCTTGGAAGCTGTGTGGTCGTTCAGCATGGATCTGACGAAAATTCCACAGTTCCATCCTCGCGTCTTCAAGGTCGACCTTCTGGATGGGAAGGCGTTTCGCGAACCTGGCGTGTCATATCAATGCCATCTTTCGGGCGGGAAGCATAGCTGCATTGAAAAGGACATCGAAATCGTGCCGCTGCAGAAGATCGTCACCCTTTTGCCGCAGGACACGTTCGGTATAAGTAGGATTCTCACCGATTACACGGTCGAAACGACCTTCCGCAAGCTCGGCGATGCTTCAACCATGGTAGAGATCAGCCACTATTACTCGACCACAAGCCTGAAAGCCAAGCTCCTCAACTTAATCGTGAAAGGCAAGATCGCCCGCGACACTCGGGCAACTTTGAATGCAGCCAAAGCTGCCATCGAACTCGCACACCCTCCAGCATAGGAGGCTAACAAGACCGGTACTAGTGAATGTGGGTGCCCCATCCTTTTCCTGGGCTTGGAAAAGGGTGGGGTGAAGGCCGTTACTCCGCGAAGCGGAGGGCATAGTCTAGCCCGGCACGCAGCGCGGCGGAGTGCTGGGTAAAGGTCGTAATTGATGTCTCGAGTCCCGGACGACACATGTTTCCCGAAAAGCACGTGCTCCAGGTTCGGCCTTCGGTTGGCCTGATCTGAGCACTAATTATTCCGACAGAAGAATGGTGATCCCCGACGGGTGGTATTCCGCCAGGTTAGCGTCCAAATGAGGGACATGAACCCTTCGACAAGCTCAGGGCTGCTATGAGGCAGTAGGTCCGCCCGGGCCCGCTTGTGAAGGCCCTCGGTACCTGAGTCAAGCTCTGTGGTGTGTGAGGTTAAGTTTAGCAACCGCTTCCATAGCCTGCTGTTTGACCGGCCTGGGATAACGCGAGGCATAATCGAGGAGTTTGGTTCGATCCAGCCTCAGCAAATCCAATTCATCGATTGGGACCGTGCTGCCTTCTTGCCGCCGCAGGTAAATCCAATCCAGCAAAGCCTTCTCGGGATCGGCAACGTTGTACGCTCCATAGCGTGTACGTTTCTCGTGGAAACCCCAGAAGAGGTTTCTTGATAGACGCCTGAAAACTATCCAGAGTGACTTTGATCGGAATTGCCCTGGCCGGCCAGGCGTTACACAGGTGAGCATCGTTGTAGTCTGGGTGGAAATGCCCGAATCGCGCAGCACCGTTTCCAGTGACAGGTATGCCTCAGGTCGTAGAAGGTTAATGAGTTCTCTGCCGGAGAAATCAGGCACCAACCGATTCACAAGAATCTTCTTGCCCAGGTGCTCGACCAGCCCGCGCCGTTGCTGCCTTCTCAGCGCATTACTGACTACGGTTTCAGACAATCGCAAGTCACGTGCGAGTTCGTCGACGCGGAGAATACCGGAAACCCGTGCTTGTTCTGCGATTAACTTCGGCCAGTCCATGGAAGGTTACCTAAAGCCACTCCGAAAAGAGTTCCGTGAGCGCGTTTCGCAACGACCTGAAGTCTTCCCGTTCAAGCTCACGATAAAGCTCCTCGGGTAAGTACGGCTGCAATTCCGGTCGGCATGTTCGAGAGTCTACCCTTGCGATTCGGTCGGCTATGAATTCCGGGTTTCCCAACTTGTCCGCTGCCGGGCCGTCCGTCAGATGAGCTCCAAGATTGGGATTCAGCGCTGCGCCGGAGTTCATGAGCAGTTTGATATCGAATGCGTCACGAGCTTTTAAGCCGGATCGCCTTAGGAACGCTTCGGCCTTAAACAGAAGTCCTAGGTCGCGTGAAGGCACGGATACTTTTGTTTGATCCGAACTCAGCGGCAGCGACAAAAGTTCGCTCTTGATCACTGCGGTGATCCTCGTCACGTCAATGGTGAAAAGGAGACGCCCGGCACTGCTGACCGCCAGCTTGATGAATTCCCCAACCTTTCTGGCGGGCTCTATGGTCAGGTCAGTGTAGCCAAGATTCTCGGCAGCCTCGGAAAGAGGTTTCCGCAACGCAGCTTCGACTTCTGCCATGTCGGGAGGTGCATCAACGCTTGTGAGTAAGTCCAAGTCGCCGGAATGCCTTGGGCTGCCATAGAAGAGGACCAGGCTTGCCCCGCCGAAGAAAACAAACGTATCCGGAAACGCTACGAACAGTATTCTCAGCGTCTCCTCCAGGAGAACGTTAATCGCGGCGGTGTCCCGGCTGAAGCCACGGTGCTCGTACTCGACTTGGCGCCTTGCCAGACTCATTGCAATATCCCACTATATTAAGTTGTTTATCGGAAGATAGGCAAAACTTATAACATAAAAACATCATATATGATGATATTTCGTTTTATATCGAAGCAAGAATGTGCCGGCTTGGGCCACCGGGTTGCCGGGTTCTACTTTGCTCCTTTAACGTTGGAATGATTGGGGAGAAAAAATCGGATTCCTCCGATTACCTTCGTAACTTGCACCCTCCTCCCTTCTCTGCTACGTTCGCCGTGTGAGGCGCGGGAGCTGTGTGCCTACGCGCGCCGGGGCTTCCGGGCGCGGCTCTTTAGGACGTTTTGGTAATGCCGCAAGGCTTGCTTCAGGTTAACCGTTTCGTTACTCCTAAAAATCTGTTTGGCACAACTTCTTGTGCAAAAAATCTAGCTAAGTCCAATTTCCGCAATATTTTGCGTGTAACTCCCACGCACTCAAGATTTTGCACGGAAAATTTTTCCCTTGCTCAATGGAATCAAGATTTTAGCCATACCCGGGGGAGGGGGTTACCTCAGTTGCCAGCGGATGGTGGTTTGTGGCCATAACGGTAAGGTGATGTTAGCTAGTAGTAATCGGCCAAGAACGCCGACGGCTTCGATTGCAACAAATGTCGAGTTCGCGGCATCAGCTTGCTTTGGGAACTGTGGAGGATTCATGAACAGGACGATATTTGCAATGATTATGCTGGCGGCCGCGATGTGCTTTGCTGCTGCACCGCTCGCCCACGCTCAGGGGAACAGCGATCATCACAAGCAACACGGAAATCCGCATGGCAATAAGGCGTCGGATGACGGCTGGCAGGAGCACGATGGGTGGGAATACAGGACGTATGGCCCGCAGGACGGGCGCCCGCCGGGATGGAGTCAGGGGAAGAAAACGGGCTGGGGCAACTGCGGAATGCCTCCCGGCCAGGCCAAGAAGTATGGCTGCAATGCGTACCAATATCAGGGGCGGACCTACTATTACTACCAGGACCCCGCAGGGCAGATTATTGTCCGGCGGCCGGTTATTGTGATTACGCCCGAAGGGGTCAGCGTTCATTGACGAGGAAACGGCACTTGGCAGTTAGCAGTTAGCAGTTAGCACTTGGCCGTTAGCAGTTAGGTAAGTGCTAAGGGCCACGAGCCCTTGACCCACGCGCCCTGTTCGATCCCACCCAAGGCAAAGGAGGGCTTGGATGGGGGACCCGCTTCGCTCGGGATGACACCTGTGAGGGTTTTACTGAGAGCCGACGGCTGATGCAGACGCGAACAAGAACAGATCCCTCGCTTCGCTCGTGATGACAAACGAACAGGTGCCCGGACGGCGCGGCTAAAAGCCGCGCCCCTTCAAGGCGAAGAGCGAATGGCGAAAAGCGAAAAGCCGGCGAAGCCTGTTCGATCCCACCCAAGCCAACCGAAGGCTTCCACCCCACCGAGCGCAAATACGGCGCTCGTTGGGGACCCCGGCTTGGATGGGGCACCCGCAGTTTCGCTACAATGTCACATAAGGCTGTGATCCGCTATGTCCCTGAGCAAAGCTGAAGCGCTGGAGCTGTTTCGCTGCGATGACCTGATCGGCATCGGCATGGAGGCCGACGCGGTGCGGCGCCGCCTGCATCCCGAGGGCGTGGTCACCTACATCATCGACCGCAACATTAATTACACCAACTTCTGCACCGAGTACTGCACCTTCTGCGCCTTCTATCGGCCGCTGAAGGGCAAGCTGGCGGCAGAAGGCTACATCCTCGACTTCGACACCATTTATGACAAAGTGCGCGAGACGGTCGAGCTGGGCGGCACCGGCGTGCTGCTGCAGGGCGGCCTGCATCCCGACCTGAAGATCGAGTGGTACGAGGCGATGCTTAGCGGGATGAAGCAGCGCTTTCCGCAGGTCCATCTGCACTGCTTTTCGGCGTCGGAGGTCATCTGTATAGCCGAGGTCAGCGGGCTGTCGATCGAGGAGACGATTCGGCGGCTGCGCGATGCCGGGCTGGATTCGATACCCGGCGGCGGGGCGGAGATTCTGGACGATGAGGTGCGCTACAAGATCGCGCGCTTGAAGTGCTTGACCGACGACTGGCTGAACGTGCATCGCACGGCGCACAAGCTCGGCATGAGGACGACGGCGACCATGATGTTTGGCGTGGGCGAGAGCTATGAGCATCGTGTGAATCACTTCCAGGCGATCTACGACTTGCAGGAAGAGACGGGCGGATTCACCGCGTTTATTCCGTGGTCGTTCCAGCCGCAGAATACGGCGCTGGGCGGACGGGGATGGGACGAAGCGACGGCGGTCGAGTACCTGAAGACGCTGGCGATCGCGCGGCTGTTCCTGACCAACTTCAAGAACGTGCAGTCGAGCTGGGTGACGCAGGGGCTGAAGGTTTGCCAGATGGGACTGCGCTTCGGGGGCAACGATGTCGGGTCGGTGATGATCGAGGAGAATGTGGTGCGCGCCGCCGGCGTGAGCAATTGCACTACTGAAGAAGAGCTGCGGCGGATCATCCGCGATGCAGGCTTCCGTCCGGCGCAGCGGGACACGCTGTATACAAAGTTCTTCTTGAATTAGAGGGATGAAGGGGCACGGCTTTAGCCGTGCCGATGGAGCACAGTAAATGCTGAGGCTTTAGCCTCCGAGGGTTTGCGCGCTGATATCCGCCGAGCGTTTACCGCAGGGGGCTAAAGCCGATTCCAAATTGCGACGTTACGGCGCAGCTAAAGCTGTGCCCCTTCAAAGACGGATGGCCTGAAGATCGGCACTACCCGAAGGAGAGCGCCCGTGAACGAAACTCCCGAACAATACAAAGCGCGCATACTGGGCCTGATGGAAGGCAAGGACTCGGTCAGCGTGCAGCGTGAAACTGCGTCGCGCCTGGCCAAGCTGGTGGAAGGCACGCCGGGCGAACGGCTCAGCAAACGTCCCGCTCCGGACAAGTGGTCGGTCAGCGAGATCCTGGTACACCTGGCGGAAGCGGAAGTCTCGTGCTTCTGGCGCTATCGCCAGATGATCGAGCACAACGGCGCGACGATCATCCCGTTCGATCAGGACCTGTGGTACAAGCTGGGCGACTATCCTTCACGCGACGCCAGAGAATCGTTGCAGCTCTTCCGCCTGATGCGCGAGGCGAACCTGCGCATGCTCGACCGGCTCACGCCGGAGCAGTGGCAGAGAGGCGGCGTGCACACCGAGCGCGGGCCGATGACCGTGGCGGACCTGGTGCGGCAGATGGCGGGCCACGACATCAACCATGTCGCACAGGTGGAAAAGCTGGTGGGCAAGGGTTCGGCGTAGCAGCGGAAACGACCGGCGGTGGCCACGCGGATGTGTTGCCTCACTCACCAGGACTTCATGATTTCCAGTGCCTTCCGGAAGGGATAGTCCTGCACGTGGACCAGTCCGTGGAACGGCTGACGGATGTCGGCAATCGCAACCAGAGAGAGCGCAATCAGCAGGGAAAAGGAAAAGACCTGCACCGTCTGCAGCACCTTGCTCTCGGACCCAAACATACAGGAGGAAGAGATGGTCAGCACGCCTCCGATGAGAAGTACGCACCAAAGCACGGCGGGGAGGCGATCTGCGCTCTGCACAATGCGGGTGAGCCGATGCCTTGTCAGCTCGCTGACGTGGGTCAATTCGTGGTCCTGAGCGTTGCTTTCGGTGGGCGAGGCTACCTTGGCGGCGAGCACCGTCTTCCACATTTCGGTGGCGATGGCCGAGGTCCGCTCGGGTACTTCTCCCCGGCCCATCTGCGGCCATTCGTTGGTGAGTACCGAGTCGACGTAGGAGCGCGCCAAATTTTGCAGTTGGGTGCGCTGCGGTTCCGGTAGAGCTTGAGCCACGCGAAAGACGCTGAGCGCGGAGTCGGCCTCAAGGTCCGCGTTCACCGAAGCGGCGCCATATGAGGTCCACACGGTAAAAAGCATGAAGCCCAGGATGACAGCGTAGGTTGTGCCCAAGACGCTAAGCTGCCATCCGATGACATCGTTGTGGAGGCGGCGTCCCTCGCGCGGCCAGAAATGGTTGAGCAGGGCCATAGCCAGCAGCGCACCGCAAACGGTGCCGAGGACGATGAGGATGCTCTCTATTGCATAGCTCATAGACAGTGCGTGGGGAAGGTCCCGCAAACAAGACTGCGGGGCTTGGGTATCTTAACCCGAGAAGGCTGCTGCTGCATGGCCTCGACAGGAAACTACTTGTGGGTGGGCTTTCCCGGCACCGGAGCGCCCTGCATCTGCTGCTCCTGCATGGTCTCGCCAGGCTTGAGCAGCGAAGGGTGGAAGGTGGTGTCGGTGGTGGCTTCCGGGCTCGGTACCGCCGCAGTAGCTGGTGGCTGGGGCGAGTCTGCTTTGCTGGAGGATTCTGTGGCGCTGGGCGCCGACTTCGCTGCAACACTCGGCGCGGGCGGCCCGGGCGAATCGCCCGGAGTGGAGGCGTTGGCCGGAACCGCTGCCGCTGGAGCCGGAGCCGATCCTCCCGGTTGCAGCGGTGCAGCAGGCGCATGCGCCGTGTTTCCTGGCGCGCTCGCACTCGCTTCTTTCACCGCGGGTTCGGCGTCGAAGGTTGCCTTCGCGTTCATCAACTGGTGAAGCTCCGCATCGTGGGGAGCGGCAAAAAAGAAGCTCAGCAGATAGCCGCGTTGTGCAGTGAGCGCCAGCGCCACGGAGACACGCCGCGATAACGCGTCGCCGGTATCTTTGTAGGCCACGACGCCGTTCATCACGATGAAGGTTCGGCCATCCCGCTCGAAGGCGCGCGCGTCTTTCATGTCCTGAAAAATGGGATGGCCAAGACCATAAGCGACCAGGAAATCGCGCACCGTGTCCTTGCCTTTGCTCAAGTCGGGGAACTTCACGTTGGGGTAGCAAGCCAGCGACATAGCGGAGATGGTGACCTCGCCGAAGTCGTCGTAAGCGATTGCGCCCGTCTGCTGCGGCACTACTCGCCAGGCGGACACCAGAGTGCGTTCGCAGGCTTTGCGCAGCAGGCGCTGGTTCGGGGTGACGGCAGGCTGGCCGGTGTTCTGTTCCCGACTGCGTTCGACCGCAGGTATCACCGCCGCTTCGGTTCCGACGTGCCAGCCCTTGGGCAGGTCGTATCCGAAGCCGAGCGCTGAGTTCTCGTAGGTGCTGCCGACGACTTTGCCGACATCGAGCTTCCTGGCGGGCGGATCGGACTTGAGCTGATCCAGGACTTGAATCGGAATTGCCGGTCCTTCATAGGGCTCAGCGCCGACACCGAGATAGTCGTTAATAGATTGCGGCGGGAAAAAGCGCATGTGCGTCACCGCTGCTTCGAGTTGCTGCAGCAATTTGGGATCACGTCCGGCGGTGACGAAGCGAAGCACGTAGCCGTCGAGGTCGGTAGCATAGATGGCATGTTGGTCGATGCCGCGGCGAGTTTCGAAGTAGAAGAATTGATGTCCGGCAATGCTGGTCTTCGAAAGCCCGTGCAATTCTTCGACGCCGATGGTCAGCTCATCGTCGAGCTCGTGTCGCAGCAGCAGCCGCGCTCCAGGCCGATTGTCGCCCGTGGGATGGGCGGAGATGGCCAGTATCGAGCGATGGGGCACCGAGCCAACAGTTTCCAGCAAGGCTATGCTGCCGTCGGTCGGAGTCGCAGTCGGGACCGGACGCAGGCTGGCGTCGGCGGGCAAGTCGATGGAAAAACCGAAGAAAGCGTTCGCATAGCGGTAATTGGAAAGGAAGCCCTGATCGGGATAGAGAGCGGGATGCTGAGCTGGGTTGGAGCTGGAACTCGGCTGGTCAGCAGCGCCGTATCCGAAGGCGAGACTGCAGCAAAAGATGACGGCAAGCAGAACCCGGAACCGCATGACTTCCCCAGTGACCTATTGTTTCGCCTCGGAGGCGCAAAGGTCAACGGCGCCGCGCAATCCCGACAGCCGGTTCGAGGCATCCGAATCACCAACGGGGCAGCGTATTTTCAGCGGCGGCCTCGATGAACGACTCAGGTACAATCAATCGGGTTGGTAAGTCGCTAACTCAGAGATCTGTCATAGAGCGTGTTTCAAAAATCGCCAGGCGACTGAAGCCGGGCCCTTTCAAAGCGCCTTTTTTGAAGCACGCTGTAGCGATTTGTTCCGGAGCAATGCCCTGAACGCTACCCTCTCTTGCTTGTGTTTTGCACTGCTCGAACCACGCGGGTTGCGGCATTACCTGCGCACGCATTTCCTCGACAAAACGTTTCAGGGCCTCTATCAGCCAAATGCCTTTGATCTGGCGCTGCTGATTCCGTATTTCGTCGTGCTGATTCTGCTGGCGTTCTATGGCATGCATCGGTACCAGCTCGTCTACCTTTATTACAAGCACCGCAAGAACAAGGTGACGGAGCCGACCTCGCGCTTTGCCGAACTGCCGAAGGTCACCATCCAGCTTCCGATTTTCAACGAGCAATACGTCATCGACCGGCTGGTGGAGAGCGTGTGCCGCCTGGATTACCCGCGCGAAAAGCTGGAAATCCAGGTGCTCGACGACTCAACCGACGAGACCGTGCAGGTGGCATCGGCTGTAGTCGATCGCTACGCCGCGATGGGATACAACATCAGCTATCACCATCGCACCAACCGCGAAGGCTTCAAGGCGGGAGCGCTCGGCGCCGGGCTGAAGAAGACCGACAGCGAGTTCATCGCGATCTTCGATGCCGACTTTACGCCATACGCGGATTGGCTGCAGAAGGTCATCCATCATTTCTCCGATCCGGAGATCGGCATGGTGCAGACGCGCTGGACGCACCTGAACCGCAGTTACTCCTACCTCACAGAGATCGAGGCCATCCTGCTGGACGGCCATTTTGTTCTGGAGCACGGCGGCCGCTCGCGCGCAGGAGTGTTCTTTAACTTCAACGGCACCGCCGGGATGTGGCGGCGCAAGGCGATCGACGATGCCGGCGGTTGGGAACACGACACGCTGACCGAAGACACCGACCTGAGCTATCGCTCGCAGTTGAAAGGATGGAAGTTCCGCTATCTGCAGGATGTGGAATGTCCGGCGGAGCTGCCCATCGAGATGACAGCGTTCAAGACGCAGCAGGCGCGCTGGGCCAAGGGGTTGATTCAATGCGCCAAGAAAGACCTGCCCTACTTGCTGCGCGCCAAGGTTTCGCGACGGGAAAAGATGGAGGCGTGGTATCACCTGACGGCGAATATCAGCTATCCGCTGATGATCGTGCTGAGCACACTGCTGCTGCCGGCGATGATGATCCGCTTTTACCAGGGCTGGTTCCAGATGCTGTACATCGATCTGCCACTGTTCCTGGCGTCGACATTTTCCATTTCCAGCTTTTATCTGGTGTCACAGAGGGAGCTATTTCCGCGGACGTGGTGGCGAACCTTCTGGTACTTGCCGGCCTTGATGGGCTTGGGCATCGGGCTGACCATCACCAACAGCAAAGCGGTGTTCGAGGCACTCATCGGCCTCAAGAGCCCGTTCGCCCGCACGCCAAAATATCGCGTCGTCAGCAAGCGTGAGGGAAGCATAGCTGCCAAGAAGTATCGCAAGCGGCTGGGACTGATTCCCTATGTCGAGTTGCTGATCGGCTCCTACTTTGCGCTCACCATTTGGTATGCGGTGGTGAACGAGAACTATGTCACAGTTCCCTTCCTGGTCCTGTTTGTTTGGGGATACTGGTACACGGGAGTGATGTCGCTGCTACAGGGACGCTTCGACGTTTTCGGCCAGGCGCGGGCTGCGGAAGAGCACAGCGTGAAACCGTTTCCGGTGGGAGTGTAACGGCGCGGAGGGCGACTGGCCTTGGACGGGGCTAAAGCCCAGCTTTATTCCAGCCACTTATGGACGGCCTGAAGGCCGTCCCCTTCAAAGCCCGGAGTTGATCAGACCTTCCCCTAACCCCCCGCTCTCATCCTCATCGCGCTGACGCTTTTCCTGTGGACGCGAAGCGGCAGCCTTACCCACCATGCCCTCCGGCCCCGGCAGTTGCTCGCCGCGAGCAGCTTCGGTACACTGAGAATGCTTCCTGAAGGGCGAGCAACCGCTCGCAGCCTTCCCGTGCCGAAGTGGCGGAATTGGCAGACGCGCATGGTTCAGGTCCATGTACCCGCAAGGGTGTGGGGGTTCGAGTCCCTTCTTCGGCACCAAAACAGTTGTCAGCTATTAGTTGTCAGTTCTCAGTCAAGAAGCTACTGAAACTGAGAATTTCCTTCATTACGGCCGGAATACTGCCGTGGTGATTGCTTCCCCACTACTAGATCACCAGACGCTATTGGCCTGCGGTCCTCATCGCACCGGCAGCAGGGACTGCCTCTCCCTCGCTCTGGCCGTTGCCGACCTCGAACACCTGCACGCGGTTGTTCTGGCTGTCGGCAACATAGAGTCGACCTTCATCATCCACCCAGACGCCGCGCGGACCCTGGAATTGCCCCCGGTCCCTGCCAGCGTGTCCGAACATACTCAGGTACTGGCCATTGCGGGTGAGAATCATCACCGACGCCCCATTCACCACCGTAGCGTAGAGGTTGCCATCGTGATCGAGGGCGACCCCATTCCAGGTATCGCCAGACTCCATGTACTCGCCGATATGGAGGGTCACGACTGGGTCGCCATCGCGGCTGAGTATGTGAAGCTCGCGACTGCCTGAGTCCAGGATGGCTACACCGGACTCATCGGCAGCGATGGAGGTGGGATGTTCCAGGCGCACGGGGCTGGCCTGGTTGTGCAACCCTCCCAGCTGTTTCATCGGATGCCCCTGAAGATCGAACACCAGCACCAGGTTGCTCGGAGTGTCCGCTACATAAAGGAGTCGCCCCTTACCGTCGAGCGCAATCGCAGTCGGATGCTCGAACCCTCGCTCGCCATGATAAAGGCCAATGTAGCGCTCGAATCGGCCGAGGTTGTCATAAACAAGCACGTCGCCGCCCTCGGAATCAGCAATGTAAATGTTGCCGTCGTTGTCGGCTGCCACCCCAGCGGGCGCTTTCAGCCGGTACTGCTCGCCGCCTAAGATGCGAAACGAATGCTTGCCGGCGGGGTCGAGTACATGGACGGAACGCTCCGCCGGATCGCTCACGATCAGACGATGCTGCGCATCGGTAGTGATATAGGTGGGCGTGCGAAGCAGGTCGGGTTCACCATAGGCAAGAGTCACTACCGAATTCAGGATGCCCGAATAACGCCCAGAGGCTTTAGCGGTGGCGGCGCCGTGGACGGAGGGAGCAAAGTCGCGAATGATCCGTTCCCAGGAACGAATCATCCAGGGCGGAGCCGCCTCTCGGTCAACCTTGAAGGGCCCGTCTTCGACGGTCTCCTTCATCCGGCCGACACTTGAATTGTTTCGAAACCTACCTTTTCGTGTGAACGCCCCGTAATATCTGACGGCGCAACCGTTCGGCACACCGGCCTTAGCCAACGTGGATTCATGTCCTGTGGCCTGAACGCAAGTCCCTGAAGCGGGTCTGGCTGGTCCTTGGGCGAAAGAGAAGACAGAGACTACGAGACAGCAAACAACTACGGCTCCTACTTGAAGGGCACTTCGGTGCATGTGTTCGAACTCCCGACAATCGCTGCACTAAGAGTTCGCCTCATTCCCCCGAGAGTGCAATACCAAAGTGTGAGCCTGGGCTAATAAGCGGACAAAATTCCCACTCCCGGAATTTCGGTAGTGGCACCACTGGAATCTCCGTGTTCCCACCCGCGCATTTTCTTAGTGCTGTTCTAATGAACTCGAATATTGAATCGCCAGCAGGGTCTCGTCGTCGGCGCGCTCGCTGCCGGCGCGGAAGAGCTCCACATGCTCGCGGCAGGCCTCGACCAGGCGCTCGGGACAGCAGATGCCCTTCTCTTCCAGAAGGCGGCGCAGCGCGTCGGTGCCGTATTCCTCGCCCGCGGGATTTTCGGCTTCGCAAACTCCGTCGGTAAATACAACCAGCGTCTGCCCGGGTTGCAGGTGGGAGCGGGTGACGGTGAATTGCTGGTCGCAGAACAGGCCGAGCGGCAGGTCGTTGCTCTCGAACAGCTCGACTTGCGACCCGCGGATGACCATGGCAGGCAGGTGCCCGGCATTGACCAGCTCAAGATTGCCCGCTGCCGAGCTGTGGCCGACGATGAGCGTCGCGTACTGCATGGGCAACTTGCTTTCGCAGAACAGGCGGTTGGCCTGCGACAGCATCTTCTCCAGCGGCAGATTGAGCGGAACCAGCGCACGCATCATGGCGCGCAGGTTGGCAGTAAGCATGGCGGCAGCTACGCCCTTGCCAGCCACGTCGGCGATGATGAAGTACAGCCCGCCGCGATCATCGGCCAGAACGTCGCAGTAGTCGCCGCCCACAACGCCGGCCGGGCGGTAGTGATAGGCGATCTCAAAGCCGGGGATCGAGATGTCGGCCGCGGGCAGCAGCCCGTTCTGAATCCGCGCGGCGAGCTCAAGGTCGTATTCCAGGGCGCGCTGCTGGTTGGGCGTAAGGCAGCCCAGACAAATCGAGGTGAGGGGGTCGCGCAAAATGCGCTCTTCTTCGACCGTCTCGTGGCAGACCTCGCAGATACCGAGCGTGCCATTGTCAATGCGCGCCAGAGCATGGTCGACCTGCGCCAGCAGCTCGCTGAGCTGCTGGGAGTGGTTGTGCTCCATGACGTTTTCGAGACGCTCGCGACGGGACAACAAGTCGCCTCGTACGGTTTGCAGGAAGGGCGTTTCTGCGGTTGCCATAGTAACCACCTTATGTAGGTTAGACAGTTAGACCAATTATCAGGATTCAGTCTTTTCTTCGCTAATTCTTCGATCCGGAATCCGGCGACGTAGACCATCGTATACCCGCGGAGGGAGGGACGAACCCCGATTCTTGCGGGCAAAAGACTTGGGTTTCACCACGGAGGCACGGAGGGCACGGAGGAATTTAAGTTAACCACCGAGGCACGGGGACACAGAGAAAGATTGGCCTTGCATTTGCGGCGCACGTCCCGCCGTTTCGCTCCAGATCTCAACTTTGAAATCCTCTGTGTCTCGGTGGTTCAAAGGTTTGGCCGAGGCCGTATGCTGCAAGCATGTGGTACGAAACCTACCAGCGCCGCAGGCGGCTTACGCGGGCTGAACTGTTATGGAGAGCGGTCTTCATTATCGCGGTGGGCGTCCTCGCCACAGCCGCTGCCGCGCTGTGGTGGCACCGCTACACCGGCACGCCCGAGTACTCGCTCTCGCAGCTCGGCAAGGCAGTAAAAGCTAAGAACTATGGAGCGGCCGCGAAGTATGTCGATGAAGAGCGCATCTCCGCCGACATCGCCAGGTCGCTGACCGATGTGCTGGTGACCAAGTACACAAAGAAGTTTCAGAATGATCCTTTCCCGTTTACCGAGAGCCGGATCGAGTTGCTGCAGAAGATGGCTCCGCGATTCGACAACTGGGCCCAGATCGGAGTGCGCAATGCGATTCGGCTGCTGCTGAGTGGAAACGGGATTTTGACCGGCTCAACAGGATTCAAGGCAATCGACGTGCACAACTTCTCGGGGCTGCATGCGGTGCGCTCGGAAATGCACGGGGAGGAAGCGGACGTAATCGTCTCGGGGCTTCCGCAACCGAATCCGCTTGACCTGACGGAGATCAGGATTCGCATGCAGCGTGTTCCCGGAACACGTTACTGGCGCATCGAGGAGGTGCCAGATGCGAGGCCGATCTTTCAGAAGTACTTTGGGGAATAGTACATTGCAGCCAGCCTGATTGACTCATGCCTATGAGTCGATTAGACTCATAATATGGCTAAACGGCTACAAGTGATCTTGCAGGATCCGGAGTATCGGGAGATCCAGAAAGCTGCCCGCGCGCGGCAGATGTCAATCGCGGAGTGGGTGCGGCAAGCTCTGCAGGCCGTGCGCCGGCAAGAGCCGGCGGGAAGCGTCAGCAAGAAGATGGCGGCCATTCGCCTGGCGACGCAGCATGAGTTCCCGTCTGGCGATATCGATGCCATGCTTGACGAGATTGAAGCAGGATATGGAGCAAATACGGGCTCGTGATCTTGGTCGACTCCAATGTGCCCATGTACCTGGTTGGGGCTTCACACCCTCACAAGGTTGACGCCCAGAGGCTGCTTGAACGATTGGTTCGCAACGGTGAGCGTCTGGTTACGGACGCTGAGGTACTTCAAGAAATACTGCACCGCTATGTCGCCATTGATCGGCGCGACGCAATTCAACCAGCTTTCGACGTGCTGCTGGATATAACAGACGAGGTTTTATCGATCACCGAGGGGACCGTCGAGCGCGCTAAGCAGGTCGTGCTCGGCTACCGCCGCCTCTCCGCCCGCGATGCTGTGCATGTTGCCATCATGGAAGAGCATGGCATCGAACGCATTCTCAGCTTTGATTCGGGATTCGACTCGTTTCCCGGCATTGAGCGGCTTTCCTGACTCACCCCAGCAATGTGCTAATCACGTCATAGCTGGCAGCCAAGGCTGAATCGAGGGCTGCGGGATCTTTGCCTCCGGCCTCGGCCATGTCGGGGCGGCCGCCGCCGGAGCCGCCGACTTTCTTCGCGACTTCGGCGATGATCTTGCCCGCCTGCACGCGCGCGGTCAGGTCTTTGGTGACGCCGACGATGAGCGCGACGCGGCCATCCTGCACCGAGCCCAGTACCACCACCCCGGAGCCCAGCTTGTTACGCAGGTTGTCGATGAGCGTCCGCAGTTGCGGGCGTTCGAGGTTGTCGGCGCGCGTGGCCAGGACCTTGACGCCTTTTACTTCGCGCACGTTTTCTGTCGCCGCAGAGACGGACGAGGCCGCGGACTTCATGCGGGCCTGATCGAGTTCCTTGCGCAGCTTCTTCAGTTCTTCTTCGCGGCGTTCGAGCTCGCGCTTCAGCGCTTCGGCAGGAGATTCGTCATCACCGCGCACCAGGGTGGCGACGACGTTCTCCAGTTGATGGTCTTTGCGGAAGTGGCGCAGCGAGCCTTCGCCGGTCACGGCTTCCAGACGGCGCACGCCGCTGGAGACACTTCCCTCTTTGAGAATCTTGATCAGGCCGATCTCGCCGGTGGCGGCGGTGTGCGTACCGCCGCAGAGCTCGGTGGAGAAGTCGCCGATGCGGATGACACGCACGCGATCGCCATACTTTTCGCCGAACAGCGCCATCGCCTTGTATTCATTGATGGCCACATCGATGGGCACGTCGGCGATGACCTCGACGCGGTCATTGCGCAGGACTTCTTTGTTAGCGAGGTCTTCGATGTCCTGCAATTCCTCATCGGCCAGCGAGGCGAAGTGCGAGAAGTCAAAGCGCAGGTGGCCGGGATCGACCAGCGAGCCTGCCTGCTTCACATGCGTGCCCAAGACTTCGCGCAGTGCGGCGTGCAGCAGATGCGTGCCGGTGTGGTTGCGCATGGTGGCGCGGCGGACGTCGTTGCGTTGACCTTGGCGTCGAGCTTGTCGCCCACATGGATGGTCTGCCGGGCGATGATTTTTGTGCGCGCGAACGCCTTGCACGGGATAAGCGACGCCCTCGACATCGGCAACCAGCGTGTTGTGATCGTCGGCATAGAGCAGCCTACGTCGCCGACCTGGCCTCCGGATTCGGCGTAGAAGGGCGTGTGGTCGAGCACGATTTCGCCGCGCTCGCCGGGCTTGAAGCTCCTGGCGCGCCAGACTGCCTGTCGCCAGATGTGTGCGGCCTTGATGATGGCCAGCGAAATCGCATGCCGGTGGAACGGGACGTCTGCTTGTAGCCTCTCGATACAGGGTTTCGGCAGACGGAGAGGTAGATGCGGACTTGCAGTGGCCTTGGCCCGACCCTTCCAGGAAGCCTGCGCGCGCGCGGCGCTGCTCTTCCATGGCAGCGCTATCGAAGCCAGCAGCGTCGAACGTCATCCCGGCGTCGCGAGCAGCGTCCTCGATGAAGTCCAATGGCAGCCCAAATGTGTCGTACAGTCGGAAAGCTTCATCCCCTGGAAATACTGGGCGGCATCTGAAGATAACTGCTGCTTCAAGTCACTGGAGCGAATTCGGATCTGACGTCGTAGCCGTGCCGTTGCAAGTATTCTGATGGCCCGCTCGAACTCGATTCCACTCCGGCTCCGTCCCGGAATTAGAGCAGTACGCAGTCACGGGCAAGTGCAATGTCTGTCATCGAAGAAGTGGGCATCGTTGTGAACGATTTCTCGTACTGCGCCTGACACCATGCGTCTGCGTCCTCGATGCGCACGTGAAATCGCTTCCAGTCTTCAGTCCAAGAGCAAGAGTGTGAGCAAACCGCGTCTCTTCGCCTTTGATCGTGTCCGACCACGCGATGCGTTGACTCGATCAGTTCGGGATATGCATCCTTCATCAGGTCACGCACAGCAAAGACCATCTCGAACAGAAACGGCTTCTCCTGACCCAACAGTCGCCCATGTCGAATCGCGCGCCGAATGATCTTGCGCAGCACGTAGCCGCGGCCTTCATTCGAGGGCAGCACGCCGTCAGAGATGAGGAACGTTGCCGCGCGCGCATGGTCGGCGATGACGCGCAATGATGCCGCCTGATGGTGCTGCTCTTCGACATCCTCGCGCTTCATCTCTTCGTCGACCGAGACTCCTGTCAGCTCGGCCGCTCTCTTGATTAGCGGCACGAACAAATCGGTGTCGTAGTTTGAGATGACGCCTTGCAATACAGCAGTCACGCGCTCCAGGCCCGCGCCAGTATCGATCGAGGGCTTGGGTAGCGGGGTGAGCTCTCCGCTGGGCTGCTTGTCGAACTGCATGAAGACGAGGTTCCAGATCTCGACGTAGCGGCCGCACTCGCAGCCAAACTGGCAGTCGGTATGTCCGGCATCGCTAGCGGCGGGGCCCATGTCGTAGTGGATCTCGCTGCAGGGGCCGCAGGGGCCGGTGTCGCCCATCATCCAGAAGTTGTCTTTCATGCCGAGCTCGTAAATGCGCTCGGGCGCGACGCCGGTTGCGATCCAGTGCTCGTAGGCTTCGTCGTCGCGGGCAATGCCGTTCTCGCCCTTGAAGATGGTCGCGAAGAGCCGGTCTTTGGGAATGCCGAACCAATCCGGCGAGGTTACCAGCTCCCAGGCGTAGGCGATGGCGTCTTTCTTGAAGTAGTCGCCGAAGCTGAAGTTGCCCAGCATCTCGAAGAAGGTGTGATGGCGATTGGTGAAGCCGACGTTCTCGAGATCGTTGTGCTTACCGCCCGCGCGCACGCACTTCTGCGAGGTCGTGGCGCGCGAGTAGTCGCGCTTCTCGATGCCCAGGAAGACGTCCTTGAACTGGTTCATGCCGGCGTTGGTGAACAGCAGCGTGGGATCGTTCGCGGGGACGAGCGAGGAGGAGTGGACAATCTTGTGCCCCTTCTGCTCGAAGAAGCGCAAGAACATGGAGCGGACTTCAGAACCTGTGGGTTTGGTGGGCATGTGCAATATTTAGTGTAATTGGCGGCAAGCTGGTTCACCACCGAGGACACGGAGGAATTGGATCACCACAGAGGCACAGAGACACAGAGGAGAAATCAGGGGCAAGCAAGAAATTCGAATCAGAAACAGTCGATGCTGAGGCAAGCAGTTTCGTCCTTTCGGCATCTTTTCAAGCTCGTTCCCTCTCTGTGCCTCTGTGCCTCTTGTGGTAGATCAAGTACTCCGTGCCTCCGTGGTGAAGTCCGTCCCGGCACCCGGGTCGCCAATTGACCGGGGCGGGGTAATGAAACCATAATGCAAGTGCTCAGCGATTTCCGTAGCGCACAAGGTGGTTCAACGTGGACACGCAGAAAACGAACGACCGCGGCCGCTTTCAGACCGCGGGCGAGCGGCTGGACAGCATACTCGGCGATGCCTCCAAGCAGGTCGAGCAGCAGACCCAGGCGCTCATCGATTACATCAACGACGCAGTGGTGCCCATGATTCGGGAGAACTCGGGCAAGGGGCTGCACGTGGCGGCCGACAAGCTGAAAGAGTTCGCCAATTATATGGACTCGAAGAAAGAGCAGAAGTAGGGCGGCCCTTCAGGCATACATCAGCCGCTATCGTTAATGGTTGTCATCCTGAGCGAAGCGAAGGACCTGCTGTTATTCTGTCGCCGGAAGGGACTGGCTCGCCCTTTGTCGAACTCTACCCAGCGCCTCCCGGGTTGTTGCGAAACATGTGTCGTCGGCTGAAACCGACTCTGGACTTCCCACTTGCACCCATCCCAGCGCTGAAGCGCTGGGCTAAGCTCTATTGTCCCTACGGGACGGATGCATGGGTTGCCCCAGCATGTCGGTTAAGCAGGGAGCTTCGTAACAGCCTCTTCCACGCTGGGCTGGAATTGTTCAGGGCCGCTCTAATTGTCTGCGTCGCCGGAGGAGTTTTCTTGCTCTCCGCCTGCGGGCATAAAAAGACGGCGGTGCACATTCCGCCTCCACCGACTGTCACCGCCAATCCGCCGGGATCGACCGAGGCTGGCACCAGGCACGCGCCCCCGCCGATCGCAGAGACTGGCAAGCATCACAAACCGATCTACGTTGAGACCGGACTGGCAAGCTGGTATGGCCCGCCGTATCACCACCGCCGGGGGGCCAATGGCGAGATCTACGATCAGAACGCGCTGACCGCCGCGCACCGCACACTGCCGATGAACTCAGTGGTGCGGGTGACCAATGAGAGCACGAAGCATTCCGTGGTGGTACGCATCACCGACCGTGGACCGTTTGTGGAGGACCGCGTGATCGACCTGTCGCTGGCAGCGGCGAAGGCAGTGGATGTGTGGCGTCCGGGGACGGCGATGGTCAAGATTGAGGTGCTCTCAGCCCCCGCTCCAATCGCCGACGGCGGACGCTGGTGCGTGCAGATAGGCGCCTTCCAAAGCCAGCGCGCGGCCCACAAGCTGAAAGAGAAGCTGCAGGACCACTATCAAAGCGCGCAGGTGATCCAGTTCACCGGGCCAACGGGCGAGTGGGTGCGGATCCGTCCGGAAGGTGGCGATAAGCGCAAGGCACAGGAAGTCGCCAGCAAGACGCATGTGAAAGAGGGCGGGGTGTTTCTGGTGAGGCTCGACTAGAGACTCCGTAGTATATCTCCAGTAACCAAAATGACCGTTACCAGACTTTAGCTTTAAGCTATACACCTATATCCAACGCCAGGATCTGCGGCATACTCAGTGTGTGAAGCCCGTGGTTACTCCAAATCTTCATCTCGCGCCGTCGCCGGAGCGGACCGGTCTTCTTGCACGCGGCAGGCGGCTGGAATACCTGACCGTCGCATGGAACGGGCTGGAAGCCGCAATTTCACTGGCTGCCGGCATTGCGGCGGGTAGCGTTGCCCTGGTGGGCTTCGGGCTGGACTCGGTCATCGAGACAGCCTCGGCAATAATTCTGCTGTGGCGCCTGCGGTCCGCACAGGAAAATGAGCGCGCGGAACAGCGGGCGCACCGCCTGGTTGGCATCTGCTTTCTGTTGCTGGCGAGCTACATAGCGATCGAATCGGCGCGGGCGCTGTGGCTGCATTCGGTGCCGGAGAAGAGCATCGCGGGAATCGCAATTGCTTGCGCGGCAATCGTTGTCATGCCGCTGCTGGCTCGTGCCAAGCGAAAAGTTGCGGCCGGGCTGGGAAGTGGCGCGCTCGATTCCGATTCCCGGCAGGCCGACTTCTGCGCCTATCTTTCGGCGATTCTGCTGCTGGGACTGCTGCTGAACTGGCTACTCGGCTGGTGCTGGGCCGATGCAGTGGCAGCGCTGATCATGGTTCCTATCATCGCGCGTGAAGGAGTCAATGGGCTTCGCGGCAAAACTTGCGAGGACTGTGCAGCAAGATTCGAATAACCGCAGAGACCACCGCAAAGCTTTGGCGGGTGTTTGTGCCGATCGGTGTCCATCTGCTTTCGTGTATGCGGGAGAAATTGTATACCCCAGCCGCAAAGACCATGGATCGACACGGATTGCACGGATCGGAAGAAGCGAAAATCAAGAATCTACCACTCGAATTCCAGTCCGAGTACCAATCCGTCGTTTCTGCGCGTCAGTGAGCGGTTGGATTTTTTCCCGGCAGACGAAATTGCTGGCCGAGGAAGAGGTGTGTGGCCTTGGGTGGCCTTGCTTGCGAGAGCGGGGATGGCTAGAATAAGGATGCTTCCGCAGTCCGGCCGCGATACAGGCGCGTAGCTCAGTTGGTTAGAGCGCTACCTTGACACGGTAGAGGTCAGGAGTTCGAGTCTCCTCGTGCCTACCATTTCTT
>CAWFIB010000011.1:0-221098 GCA_963815775.1 uncultured Acidobacteriaceae bacterium
AGTGATCACTTCAAAAGCGGCCAACAGTTATCACTTCAAAACCGGCCAACGGGATTGGCCGTCCAGGACTGAGATTGTTCTACCCCGCCGCCTCCTGTGGTGGCAAGTCGGTTTTCGTGCGCCAGCTTCGTGGGCCGCACTTGAGCACATGCCCGTGGTGTAGTAAGCGATCGAGCATGGCACTCACGGCGGCCGCATCGCCCAGCAGTTTGCCCCAGTCTTCCACTGGACGGTTGGAGGTCAGCACCGTGCTGGCACGTTCGTAGCGGCGCATGATGATCTCCAGCAGTTCCTCGGCAGCGGTGAGGGGCAGCTTGCGCATTCCGAGGTCGTCGAGGATGAGCAAGGGCACGGTCACCAAGAACTCCATGTGCTCTTTGCGGGTGCCGTCGAGCGTGGCCTCGGCCAACTCATCGAGCAAGCTGTGGGTCTCGCGATAGAGCACGCGGTACCCCTGTTGGATGGCGGCTTGGCCGATGGCTTGCGCCAGGTGACTCTTGCCGGTACCGGGTGGACCGAGAAACAGGGCGTCTTCGTGGCGGGCGATAAAGGTAGCAGCGGCCAGGTCGAAGACCAGGCTGCGATTCATCTTCTTATTGAAAGCGAAGTCGAAGTTGTCGAGAGTCTTGTGCGAGTCGCGGAACTGGGCCTGCTTTTTCCGCCGCTCCAGCAAGCGCTCGCCCCGCAAGGCGAGTTCGTCGGAGACCAGGCACGACAGCAGGTCGATGGGGGCAAGCGGTTCGGCTTGGGCCTGGCGCAGGCGGGTCTCCAGCACGGCGGCCATGCCGCCCAGGCGAAGTTGTTTGAGCGCCCGATCGAGTTCGATCAGATTCATTCTTCTATCTCCTTGGTTCTGTAGTTGATGAAGTCGCGGTACTGCACCAGCTCGCGGATCAGGGGATCGACTTGCTGCAAACTGAGTGGGGCTTGCGGGCAGCGCTCCAGATAGCGGCGGACAAAGCGGTATTCCTGCACTCCCATGTCCAGCGCGGCGGCGCAGGCTTCATCAACCGCCGCGGCGCCGTACTTCTTGGCCAGAGAGAGAACGCCCAGAATGCGGCGCACCCCGACTTCGCCCTGTGTGCGATGGATGGCATCGCAGAGCGCGCCGATGTGCGACCCGGCGCGACCGGCTCGCCCCAACAGTTGAGAAGTGCGCAGTGGAGTTCGCTTGGGGTGGTCTTCTTCTTTAATGCGATACCAGCCGCGCTTCTGGCGCACATGTTCGCGTAGCAGTTGCCCGGTCTTGGGATCGAGCAGGCGAACATACAGCTCATCCCATTGCACGCGCAGCAGGCGCCCAATCCAGCCCGGTGGGGCGCCGTAGTAAGCGGCTTCGACCTCGACGCAGCCATCCAGATGCACGATGCGCTCGCCGTACTGGTAATAGCGAAACGGCTCCAGCGGCAGGGGCAGCAAGGTGGGCTTCTCTTCGGCAAACATGGCGGCCACCTGGCGTTTGGTGGTGCCGTGGATGCGCGTGTCGGCCCAGCGCTGTTCCCAGTGATCGAGGTAGGCTTGGGCTTCGTCCAGGGTCTCGAAGCGCAAGCCTTTCAGCGGTGTTTTCTGCGCGTGGCCGACGCCGGATTCGACTTTGCCTTTGCGGTCGGGATCTTGTATGCGGCAAGGCATGGCGACCGCGCCGTAGTGCGCCAGCACATCGCGATAAAGAGGATTGAGAGCAGGATCGTAAATGTCGGGGACGAGCACGCCCTCGCGCAGATTGTCGAGCACGACGATGCGCGTGGCGCCGCCCAGCCGGCGAAAGGCTCGTTCGTGCAACTCGGCCCAGATGCGCGAACTGGAACGGAAGGTCAGAAGACGAACCGACTTGCGGCTGCAGCCCAGCGTCATGACGAATAGCCGGGTGCGCCGGTACTTGCGGCTCTCGGGGTCACGCACCATCGGGCCGGTGCCGTAATCGACTTGCGCCTCTTGGCCAGCCACGGTGACGATCACTACGCGGGCTTCGGGCGTTTGCGTTCCGCGCCGCTTGCGCACGAAGCGCTGCACACTCTGGTAGCTGCTGGCGAAGCCGTACTCCGAGACCAGGTCCTGCCAGATGGCCATGGCATTGCGGCCGCGGCTGAGCCCCAAGCCGATGGCCTCCCGGTACGGCTCGCAGGCGCTGGAGCCGGAGACCACGGCAGAGTCGGTGATCACCTGGTTCTCGTTGGCCGGTTTTGAAGTTGCTTTTGCTTTTCCCTTATTAGAAAGGTTTTCGGGGTTGGGGTTGCAGTTAGGGTCGTGGGGATCGGGAATCACCGCAATGGCCGCTTTTGCCGCGCCCAAGTCGGTGATCACTTCGTTGGCCGGTTTTGGTTCGCACCGCCCCCAGCCACTGGGCGGACGTACCGCAATCCCAGCCGCTTTCAGGTACGCGCCTGCGGTTTCACGACGGATTCTGGTCGCTTGCTGGATGCGCCGCAGCGACCAGCCTAGCCGTCCGAGAGCTAAGACCTGTTGTTTCTTCTCTTCGTTCAAGACATTGGCCATGCCCACGAAGGCTACAAGCCTCCGCGGGAATCAATGTCCTGGACGCCACTCTCGTTGGCCGGTTTTCAGGTGATACTCAGTGGCCGGTTTTGGGTGATCGCTGAGGCACCATCCGTTATCTGTCACTCGCATGCTTCAGGAATTCCTGTCCATTGGCCGGCTAAGCTAAGGCTCGCAACAAGTAGGTAGAATCGCCATGCGAGAGACCACGCCTGTGTGTCTCCACGGTTTCGCTAGGGTCACAGGCAGCCCGGAAGTGATCCACCTGGCTGGGTAACGCCCAATGTGCCAGCGAGCGCGGGTAGGCTCGTGCCCAGCCGCGGTGGAGGCGGCTGGAGTTAGAACAGATCCAATTCCTTTGGGGCATGTATCGGTCAAGCGACCGAACGCTACCTCGGCTGCAAACAGCGGATTCAATCAGCAGTCAATAAAGCATCGGCGTCGAGTCCGAGCACCAAGCGGCCGCAGCGATAGGGGAAGGATTACCGACGACCCGTCCGGTGGCGATACCGGGTGCATCTCGCACTCGCCAACCTCACTTCGAGGCCGGGGGAGTGTTGAGAAAGCTCACTAGGTTACCAACGTCTGTAGGCTTCAATTCCGGCCAAGACATTCCGCTTTCCTGAACGCGATCGAGCATTTTAGGTCCGTGCCGCCAAAGCGCCGTGGTGAACGAAACGGTGGTATACGCTTCGGTTTGCCGCCTGAGCGCAGGTCCCATTTGGGAGCCTTCACCCATGGTTCCGTGACACGCCGCGCAGCCTCGCTCCGCAAATACCCTCTGTCCGACCAGCGCAGAACCGGATGGCTCGAAGTAGCGCAGGCTGGTCAGGAACGCAAGCAAGTCAGCCATGTCTTTCCCTTCAAGCTGAGACGGAGGAATGCCCTTGTCCTTCGCCTCTTTCAGCATGGATGGAGCGTGGTTCCACATCACGCTGGCAAACTGCGCGGTGGTCAATGGGATGTCCTGGTCCGGACCGAGCTCAGGACCAAGATCTCCGCCCTGGCCTCCTACCGAGTGGCATGGCATGCAACGGCTCTGGAATACGACCCAACCCCGCTGCGCTTCCCCGCCAGTCCGGTCCGCACTTTTTGCTACTGCTGTTCCAGAACTCACGTACGCAATCAGATCATTCATCTGGTTGCCAGAGAAATTTGGCCACTGACCCAGAGCACTGTTGATGGGGCCAACCATCGATCCGGCGTGGTTCAACATGGCAGTGGTCCAGACGTTCGGGTCACCGCCAACGGCAATCGCAGACAGCTCGGGAGCTGCTTTGCCGCCCGTGCCTCCTACGGAGTGACAACGGTTGCAGCCCTTATCGTGAAAGACGGTTTTTCCTTCGATTGGGTCTCCCGGATGGTCAATGCTGGTCGATTGGTACAAAAAGGCCAGAATGTCGGCCATCTCTTGTGGGTTAAGCTCGGGATAACCCTGACTGTTTTGACGTATAACCCGCCACATCCCGGGTCCGTGGTTCCAGAGGATCGAGGTCATCCAGCCCATGGCCGGTCTTGTGGGTCTTGTCCCAGAGAGTTCTGGGGCGATGCGTCCTCCAACACCGTTTACCGAGTGGCAAATCCCGCATTGTTTGCTGCCATAGAACAGCGCTGCTCCCTTCTCGGGATTTCCGACGATGTAGAGGGCGCGGCGCGTATTAGAAACGCGGCTGACGTGCAGATATATGGCGAACACCAACCCTGCGGCGATAACTACCGCAGCAACCCACAATAAGCGTTTGCGGCCACCTTGCATTGTCATAGCAACTCCTCTTTCGCATGATCGACTTGGCAGCCTCTGCGGCTGGTGCGAGGTACCCGAGCCGCAGGGCAGGGTACGAAATGGAGCCCCTACTTCTGTTCCAAATTCTTGATGTAGAGTCCTAAGCCCACCAGCACGAGCGCAATGGCCGCGACCGAAAAGCCGAGTCCCACGCGTCGAAACTTCCATTCCGCCATCGCCTTCTCCCCAGCCGTGTGCGTCTCTCGCGTCACCTTGAGGCCTGCGTCGATATCGTGCTTCAGTTCGCTGTCACGGAAAGCATGCACCGCGACGCGAGCTTTCAGCAGGGCGTCGCGTGCCTGCGTCTCCTGCAGCTTAGCTTGACTCACTTCCATGCCCTGTCGTTCAGCATGGTTTAGCAGTGCCTCGGAAACCGTAATCGCAGAAGCCAAGCTCGCAAGCTGCTCGTGCATTACCACAGCTTGCCGGGCGCCGTCATCGCCTTCGGTGTGACACTGCCGGCAGACTGCTTTCTCTCCCATGCCGATCATTTCGTCGGTAGGGTGTTTGATTCCGTGGTTGCTGTGGCAGGTAACGCAGCCGGGGAATCCGGCAGCGGCAAAGGCAACCTTGTGCGGGCTGGCTTCGAAGAGTTGTGCCTGGAAAACGTGGCAGTTGGCGCACACGTTGACCACATTGGCCACCCCCGGCGGGGTGGCGCCGTGATTGCCATGGCAGGTGGTACACGTGGGCGCGCTCAAGTCGCCGCGCACTACCATCGCTTCCTGATGGACGCTCTGTTGGTACTCCGCGAATTGATCAGTCCTGATGCCGTAGGGCTTCATGTATTCGGCATCAGCATGGCAATGGGCGCAGGTCGTCGCAATGTTGGTGGGATGCACAGTCGAACGCGGATCCGACGGGGGCCGCAGGTCGTGCACACCGTGACAGTCCGTGCAGACTGCAACCTTACTGTCTCCCTTGGCCCACTTCTGGCCGTGAACACTAGTCTTATATTGCTGAAACTGGTCTACGCGCAGACTAGGGTTGTACTTCTTCATCATTTCGGCATTGCTGTGGCAGGAGGCGCATAGTTCGGGAATCTGCCTGCGCTCGATCTTCCCTTTCCAGCCTGCTGCGCGGCTCATTGCCCTTTCCGGGTCATCGCTGGTGTCATCCCCGCCGTGGCAGGACGCACATGTCAATCCTTTTTGCGAGTGAATGTTCTGGGCGAAGCTATCGGCACTCACTCCCAGTGGCTCCGGCAGGTTGGAGTGACACTCGAGGCAGGAGTTCTTGGTTTGCGCGACGGCAAGAAGGCCGCAGCCAATCAGGCAGCTCGCCATAATCCAACCCGTGACGCGCCTGCATGTCCTGTATGCACGATCGTTATTCATGCCGTCTCACTTCGCGATCCATCCGTAAATCGTCATCGCCACCATGTACCCAAGGAAGAGGCAGGCCGCCCCCGAAATCCAACGACTGGTGTCAAAAGGCTTCTTGCGGTCGAGGAACGGTAGGAGCAACGCTACCGCGCCGACCAGGCCGAAGACCAATATTCCGAGCATCTCGCCGTCCAGACCGAGAATCTTGGCGGGGATGAGCTTCAGCGTCTGAAACATGAACAGGAAATACCACTCCGGCTTGATGCCGGCTGGCGCCGGGGCAAACGGATCAGCCTTAACGCCCAGTGTCCATGGAAACAGTGCTGCCAGCGCGCCCAGCAGTCCCAGCGCCACGTACCAAGCCATCAGTTCCCGCAGAACGAAGTTGGGGAAAAAGCGAATCTCGCGACGATGGCTCGGGTTCGCTTCCCAGTCCTTCTCTACGCTGGGGGGGACGCTCATTCCAAACCACTGAATCATTCCCACGTGAAGGACGATCAGGAAGGTCGCGATCGCCGGCAGAATCGCGACGTGGAAACCAAACATGCGGGTCAACGTGCTGCCAGTAATGTCTTCGCCGCCGCGCAGGAATAGCAAAATGGGGTGTCCAATAATCGGGATCTGCGCCGGTATATCAGTACCCACCTTCGTCGCGAAATACGAGAGCGTGTTCCACGGCAGAAGGTATCCGCTGAACCCGAAGCCGAGCATCAGGAACAGAAGCAGTACGCCGCTCACCCATGTCAATTCGCGCGGTTTACGATATGACTTCAGAAACAGCACGCTGAAGAGGTGGGCGAACGCTGTGAACACCAGCAGGTTTGCCGACCATGAATGCACCGATCGGATCAGCCATCCGAACTGCACTTGCGTCATGATGAACTGCACACTCTCGAAGGCCTCGCTGGCGCCTGGGCGATAGTAGAGCAGCAACAGCGATCCGGTAATGACCTGCACGCCGAAGAGAAACAGCGTCATGCCGCCCAGGAAGTACCAGTACGAATAGCGGTGCAGCGGTACGGTCTTTTCTTGCGCCAGCGCCTTCAGGTCGTCGAGATGGAAGCGCTCGTCAAGCCAACCGCGGACGGTCGTAGGCAGGGTCCCCATCAGGCCTCCCCCTTGCGACGCACGTAGATCTCATCGCCTCGCACTTGCACGTCGAACACTTCCAGCGGACGTGGCGGCGGGCCCGATACGTTACGGCCGTTCAGGTCGTACATACCGTTATGGCAGGCGCACCAAATCTCACGCAGGTCAGGGCGATACTGTACCGTGCATCCCAAGTGGGTGCATGTCGCCGACATGGCGCGATATTCGTTCGGAGCGGTTTCGACCAGGATTCCCGGACGGGTTCCGAAGTGAAAGATCTTGGCGGTATTAGGCTTGAGTTCCGAGACCTTCGCTGCCAACACGGCATCATTGCCGAGGTCCGGCAGTTTCGGCGGCACCAAGTACTTAAGAATGGGGTATAGAAACGAGGCTGCCGAAGCCAACAGTCCCGTGCCAAGCAATATGTTCACGACACGTCGGCTCGGCCCATGTCCTTTTTCGCTGAGTGCCGCGTCAGCGCCTCCCGCTGAAGCCATCCCTGCCTCCTGCTATTTTCCGAGTTCGCGTATGTACTTGACCAAGCCGTCAATCTGCTCGGGGGTGAGGCTCTTGTACGAAGGCATCTTCCCCTTGCCATTGGTAATAATGGCTTTAAGGTCGGCGTCTGATGTCTTTTGCACCTCAGGGGACTTGTAGCTCTTGATACCCAGGTTCTTGGCCATGGTGGTGTTTGCCATGCCATCAGCTCCGTGGCACATGGCGCACTTGGATTTGAAAAGGGCCGCACTGTCGTCGGCGGCGAAAGAAGTTAGCGTGCTAAGAAGGCTGAAAACCAGCAACCAAAAGGCGATCCGATTCATTTCACTTCTCCCAGGTTCATGTTTCGAAGTAAACCGTCAGACGTTGCATCGCTGCGAGCCGTTACTCAGCGGGTTGTGTAGCAATCGCCGTGCCTTTGGCTCTCTCCATTCAGGGCGACAACAGAGAGAAATGCACCGCCATCCTCGAACGATCGTTCTATTGAGGGTGGCGGGAAAAATATCATTCGGCCGCCCAAGATGGATGTGACCTTCGTCACTATAGAGTGTGACTACGCATTCTTCGAGATATCTGCGCAGTGTCGCGCAAATGCCGAACCGGCGCGTACGCACTTCCATCTGCAAAGATTTCCTGCTTTCTGGGAAAATGCTCCCCGGAGATGGTCCATCTGCGAGGAAGCCAATTCGGACTATGCAAACTGCATTAGCCCAGATGCTGGATGGCGGATACGGTTCGCCCAGAATCTGACTAGCAATCCGGAAGGTGGCCAGGGCGCCGGTCAACTTGATGTAAAACGACTTATCGTCCGATGTGGGTCGCACTTCCCGGACGTGTTGCCGGCCACTCGGACGCTGAACGCGTCCGCATGCCATTCCCTTAACTCCCGTATGATCTGTTGCACCTCTGGACTCTCAACGCCCCGTTCATGCTCACACCCGGCTACAAAAGCTTCCTCCAACTCAGCCGCGACGCCACCCTCATTCCCGTCGCCAAGACGTTGAGCGCCGACCTGCTTACGCCAGTAGGTGCGTTTCTGAGCGTCGGAGCGCAGCCGCGGAGGGGGACATCGCCGAGATGCCAACTATACGCTCAAGTGGATTTCCGCCGCGAAATGCGCCCAATAGTATTGGTAGACTCGATTACTGCTTGGGAATACGGTGCCGTGTCAGACTTATTTCTTCTGACTGTCTATCATCCCCTTATCTTTCTTCATCGTCTGCATGTGGTCAGTCATGGCTTGCAAGTAGTTAACCATCGCCTGCTGCAGTTCCATCTGGCTCTTCATGCTGGCTTGTTCGGTTTCCATGTGGCTCTGCATGGCGGCATCGGCAGCAGCCATTTTAGTCATGGTGTCCTTCATCTGGGCCTGTATCTGGTCCATCTGTACACTCATCTGCTCCATCTGCGCTTTCATGCTCTTCATGTCCATGCCGGAACCTTGAGTAGCGTTCTGGGCCTGCAGCGTCGCACCGCATAAGCCCATTAGCAACAGTGCGAGAATCGACACGAACAGCAGTTTTGTCATGCTCATTTCTTCATCTCCTAGGTGTTCTCAAATCGATTTCCGGCAAGAACCGGATCAACGCTACCGTAACAAGCATAGTTTCGTAGCGATACCAAGTTATCAAGCTGGCCAGTAGCTGATCTGCTCTCAACTGCTCACATCCCTATTTCCAATTCCCAAACCGGAGCGAAGCGGAACGGGCAGGGCTGCGCTGAGCATTTCGGTTCGAGCCACCACGTGATAGCTCTTGGATGGTCGGCCAATCCGCAGTTGGCCCCAAACCGGCTTCGGGGAGATTACTCCCAGTCGGCCGGTGTTTACGAATGCCTTCCTCTCATCTGGCCGTATAACGACTTACCGTTTCTGGTGACTTACGGCGTGTCGTTCGCTCTCAGTCGGCGATTTGCCGACATCCATGTAAGTCAAAGTCAAGAAGAAAACGCGAGATCTCTGGGCACGCTCGCGAGAGCGTGCGCTTGATTGATCAGGATTCAGGGTTGCGCACGAGTGCCTCACGGCCGAGGTCCCCGCATCCGATGCAGGACCGGACATCCATTTGCTGTCTCGGGCTCGCGAGAGCCGTCACAGATGATTGAGTTTGTGTTCGCTGCCAGTCCCGAAACATTCGTAATGAGCCTCCGGAGGCTCTGTAGCTATCGTCAAAGCCAGCAGTGAAACGACCGCCGGGCGCGTGACGGTGATTGAGCATCTGGCTCCGGAAGGTTCCGGTCCACCGATCCACGTGCATCACCGAGAAGATGAGTGGTTCTATGTCATCGAGGGGGAATTGACCTTCTGGGTGGAGGCAGGATCATCAAGGCACCGACCGAGTCCTTCGTATATGGTCCGCGAGACATCCCCCACACCTTCACCGTTACGTCGCCGCAAGCGCGAAGCCTTGTGGGTGACCGAGCCTGCCGGGTTCGAGAAATTCATGCGGACGCTGGGGTACCAGCCGCAGCACACACGATTCCGCCGACGAGGGTTGCGTTGCCGAACCGCGACAGAATCATGGCAGCAGGGGCAGAGTTCGGGATCGAAATCCTCGGCCCACCGGGCATCCCTACATAGGGAGGACGATGGCTTCCCCCAAGCCCGTTTCCGACTAAGATCCTGTTTGGCTGCGATCCGGACATAGTTTGGCCCGCATTCAGCCACGATGGTATTTCCCAAATTGGGAGCGATGCCTGGTTTTATTTCGTTTTCACCGGTCTATGTACATCTGAACCGCTGGACAATTTATTCGATCCTCTCGTCTCGGCGAGAGCCCGCCCAAGAACGGAAGTTACATTCTCGGAGGCGAAAGCAATGCAACTCAGCACCGAGGGGTTCGACCCCGAGCTCTTACATGGCGGAGAACCCACTAGAAGGATCAGTATTCCGCGTCCGATTCTCCGAACTGTTCTACTTGCGACCGCATGGCCGTCGGTTATCGGGGGCGGAACCGCATCCCGGAGGGACAGTGATGAGACAAGTTGCGATCTTCAAGTTCCTGAACAGTACTTGTGCTATCCGTCGTACGCTGGCCGTCTTACTGGCGCTCTCTGGTTTTGGAGTCGCTCAGGCTGCCCCTGGCGACTTCAGCGAAACGCAGGCAGCCATGCAGGCGATTCGCCGCGAGGTGATCCAGGCCCACATGCGCTTCCTCAGCGACGGTCTTCTGCAAGGACGGGACCCAGGAACCACAGGCTACGATATCGCTGCCGCGTACATCGCCACGGAGATGGAGTCTTTGCGCCTGGCGCCGGCTGGAGTGAATGGAGGTTGGCTTCAGGTCGTGCCGTTCAGGAAATTCGTAGTGGTTCCGGGGCAGACCTCGCTTGAATTGCTGCAAAACGGCAGAACCGAACCGCTGGTGTTTGGTCAGGATTACGTGATGGATGGTGATCCGGAGCACAAGGACAGCCTGTTGGATGTCCCGCTAGTGTTTGCTGGATACGGTCTTGCCGCGCCCGATATGAAGTACGACGACTATGCAGGTCTGGATGTGCGCGGCAAGGGCGTAGTTGTGCTGTATGGTGCACCGCCACAACTGCCTCCCGTTCAGCGAGCATATTTCTCCGATCTCATCAACAAAGAGAGGCTCGCAGTTGAACATGGGGCCGTGGGATTTCTGGTTATCATGACGCCGGAGGACGAGAAGCGGTGGCCCTGGCAATGGTTGGTCCCACAAATCCAGGCCGGAGGTATAAAGTCGGTCGAAACTGACGGCACGCTGCACGACTCGTTTCCCCAGCTTCGTGGCGGGGTGATAATGCTGAACCAGCACGGAGCCGAAAAGTTGTTTGCCGCAGCCCCCAACTCGTCGGCAGAAGTATTCGCTCGCATGGGCGAGGGCAACGTCCCGCATTTTTCTCTACCGGTCCACGTGAAGATGCACGCTATAACGCAGCACGCAAGGATACAGAGTGCCAACATCATCGGGACTCGGCTCGGCTCCGACCCCAAGCTGCGGCAGGAGTACGTTGTCTATAGCGCACACCTGGACCACCTGGGAAACTGCCCCCCTATGGATGGCGACAACGTATGTCACGGTGCGTTTGACAATGCTTCGGGGGCCGCGACGTTACTGGAGATCGCGCATGCCTATATGACTATGCCGCAACCGCCGCGTCGCTCCATCTTATTCGCATTCGTTACGGCCGAAGAGAAAGGGCAGTTGGGCTCAGACTATTTCGCTAGGCATCCAACGGTCGCCGCCGATATGATCGTGGCTAACATCAACATTGATGGCGCACCTGGGTTTCTGTATCCAATGAAAGACATCTTTGCGGTGGGAGCGGAAGACTCGAGTCTCGCCGAAAATGTTCAACGAGCTGCGCAACAGTTGAAATTGGAGGTCAGCCCCGACCCCATGCCAGAACAGGTCATTTTCATTCGCAGTGACCAGTACTCGTTCGTGCGTCGAGGCGTGCCCTCGATCTTAGTGTCGCAAGGATGGAAGAGCGCCGACCCGAAGGTGAACGGGGAGCAATTTTTTAAGAAATGGATCGTGACGGTATACCACACCCCTAAAGACGACATGAACCAGCATTTCGAGTTCGACTCGGGCGTGAAAGGCGCACAACTGAATTTCCTGGTGGGCTGCGAAGTTGCACAGCAGGCGAATCGGCCCACGTGGAATAGGGGTGACTTTTTTGGAACTACGTTTGACCGGACAGGACGATAGTAGGCCTGCGGAAACGACAACAGGCCTCCCTGATCTGGACCACAGCAAATCGGCGGTCCTGGATAGCCTTCGCTCGCCCGAGTCGAAGCGCGGAGATCGACACGCGATCGATGAATTCATTCAGTGGTACTGCTCCGAGCCGCGCCTGTCGTTCAACAAGGATGTGGTCACCCGTTATCGCATTTTCCTCGAGAATCGCCAACTCGGGGCAGGAACGATCAATGGACGACTCGCTGCAGCTGGTTGAGGGAGCTTGCACCAGCAGCAGGTGAAGCGTGCAGACAGTGAAGGCAACGAGCAAGCCGCGAAACCGACGTGGCATGTGGGCCTCGCCAGAATCCGTCGTCGATAGTGTGGCTGAAGTCGCGGAAGTCCGCAACAAAATGTATATTCGCGTGGACCTGGCTACCACCTGCAAACACGGGACGGCTTGGGTATAAAAGACCTCTGGTTGATTCTTCTGAAGACCAAATTCCAAATGAGGGCCGTGCGCTGCTCTGCTCATAATAAGCCGGAGAATCGTAAGTGTAAGAGCAAACACACGGTTGACAGATTTAGTAGTGTAATCCCACCACTGTTATCGTGGGTCTACTCACGCAATTCTCTGATCGTCGGCGATGCTCAGTGCGTGGGTCTTGTTTTTTCGGGCGTGACCAGGCCCGCTCGGCGTTGTGGCACGACTCCTCGAAACAACCGAGGGTAAATTCTGGCCTGCCCGAATGGAACTTCGGACTTAGCCAGATTGAATCCACGTAGATGCCGCATTGACCGTAGCCGCGCAGAGAAGCGATTCAGAGTTTCGAGACGCCTTTAGACGTACTAAGAACACTGTCGGCGGATTCGGGTGGAGCTGCCGTCGCGATGACCGCAGAATATTTCTGCCAACGCACCCAAACGATGCGGATGGTTGCAACGACCGGGATCGAAAGGTACACGCCCAACACTCCACCGAGTTCGCCGCCCATAAGTACAGCCGCGATTGCTGCCAGAGGGTGCAATTCCAGCGTTCCGCCCATCACTCGCGGAGATACTACATAATCCTGCACCACTCGCCAGAGGGCAAAGAACAGGATCAGCAACCACAAATGAGGATAAGCCGTCAGAAATCCTACAAAGACGATCGCCAGCGCAGCGACCAGCGGACCAACGACGGGAATGAACTCCATAGCTCCGGCAGCGAATCCCAGTGCCAGCGCATACGGAAAGCGCAGCGCCGTCAACACCACGCTGTATGCCACCAGCGATATGCCGGCCAGTATGAGCTGCGCGCGAATGAAATGAGCCAGCATCACGTCGAGATCGGTCATGATCAGGCGCAGAAAGCGCCGCTGGTTGAGTTCGCCAAAGGTGTGCAGCAAGGTTGCAGAGAACTGTCGGCCGTCGCGCAAGAAAAAGATTGCGAGAATGGGGACCAGAACAATCCAAATCAGACTCTGCAACGCCCTCGCAACGGCTGTACCTGCCTGGCCACTCCAAGCGAGAATCTCTGCCTGATGGGCCGCAATAGACTGCTCGATTTTGAGCTGAGTGTCGTAGCTCCAGCCGTACCGATTGCCAAATTGCCACACGATCTTTCCGGTTGTAACCTTCTCCAGCAATCCGGGCAGCGACTGGCTCAGCAGCCGAGCGTCCTCCACCAACTTCGGTCCAAACAGCATGCCGAGCACCGCAACAATCGCAACAATTGCCAAATAAGTTTCCAGGATTGCGAGCCATCGCGAGCCTCTTGCAAGCCTTGACCGTTCGATTCGGTAGACAACCGGTTCTAACAAGTAAGCGAAGAGAACCGCGAAGAGAATAACGACGAGGGTGTGACGCACTCGGTAGAGAAAAGCCACGATGCCAACAAAGGCGCAAATTGTGGCCAGTACCCTGGCGGTACGCTGATCGAAGATAGACATTGAACACGTCGGATCGTACTTCGGTTTCAGCTGGGATCTCCGTGATTAGATTCCGAGCACAGCGAATCGTCCCTCACTTCACTTCGTCTCGAAGTCTTCTTGATCCTTGCGGCTTCTGAAAAGGCTCATACCGCGTCTCTAGCCAAGGCTGAGATTCCCGGAACTGACTTGGCTCGGAGACAGAGTCTTAAATACCGCTCCATCCTCTCGATTTCGGATACCAATCCACACTGCATCGGTGCAGCGTGGCACATGGCCACGTTCCTACCGTTGCCTGCGCCGTTCATTTGCCGAAAGAGTAGCCGAAATGGGCAGCGATCCTGTAATGCCGCATCCCTCCCCGTCCAAAACTGATCGAGACCATCCCCGAGCGACGCCGCAACTTGCGATTGCCGGCGTGCACAACTCGGCAGGTGCACGAGCTAACTCAAACTACTTCTTTTCGGCAGCTTCGTGCTGGTTCGCCTTGTTGACGGCAGCCCTTACTGCCGCGAGAAACGAGTTGCTGCCCGCCGGTGCATGCACATCGCCTGACAGCGTTTTGCGGAAGGAAACATTCTTGCCGTAGAATGCAACCGTTGAGTCATTGTCCTGCTGGATCTTGGCGCCATCAACTGCGACTCCGGCAAAGAGGCCTTTCGTACGCGAGTAGCTCAAGGCCTCCGTGTTCATTTTCCAGTCGGTGCCTGCCGAAGCATGCCTCCCAACCGGACCCGCTGTGGCTGATGCCTCACCGGAGAGTTCGAACTTGCTCGAAAGCAGTCCTTGCACACCCTTGTCATTCATGAACAATATGATCAGATCAACTGACTGTCCGCCGGCCTGAAAGCCAAAATTGCCTCCACCAAGCGAAATGAATGCCGGTGCACTCCAACCATGGGCAGTGCGGCAGGTGACCACGCCGCGTCCATGCTCTCCGCCGACGATGAATGCGCCCTTCGCCATGCTTGGTATCACAGCGATACACTTGGCGCCATTCAGCACTTCTTCCGGGATGCCTTTATCGGGCGCAGCCATGATTTCGTTCATGACTTGGCCGGCCGCCTTTAAGCGCGCGGTGGGGTCTTGCTGCCCCGGACCAGCGAACGCGAAGGTTCCCAAAGACAACGTTAACAAAGCAATTGCGTATTTCTTCATAAAGCACTCCCTTTCCACTCCACGTTATTTTGTGGACGTACTTGTGAAGGCGACGCCCGCCGAAAGCACGAACCGCTCGACGGCCAATTCTCTTCGCTGTCTATCAGGGCGGCTCTATGTAACCGAACCGCCCTGATCCTTCCGTTGCACCGATCTAAATTCATTGCAGCCTAAGCCGGCTTCTTCTTCTCATCATCGTGTTTCTCTTGCGCCGGCTGCGGAGTCTTGGGCTGTGCGACCGGGATCTCCTGTTTCGGGGGCACCGGCACGTTCGGCTGGGTTACAGGCTTCTTCTCCTCAGGCTTCGGCGGATCGGTGTGCTGTAGGTTGCGATTTTCTTGGTCCGACATTTTGCTTCTCCTTTGCCTTTGTTTCAGTCGTTGGTAAGTTGTTAACCGTGCTTCGTGTTTGCGGTGTTCACTTCGGACAATTGGCGGGCTCGTGCGAGGAAGTGGTGGCTTCGTGGGGCTGATCGATGTATCCCGCTTTAATACTGAACTGCGAGCGCGAGGCTGACGTACCGCCGCTTTTCTATCGTTCTGAGTTGGGAACGGCGGTGCGTCAACGGATCCGAACGCAGGATCACACTCTTGGCCGAGCCCGCCTCATCTACTTCTCGAACACTTTCTTGATCTGACCGACTTTTTTTTCGACCTTGCCGGCCCTGTGTTCAGCTTTGCCTTCAGCCTCCAAGTCAGGATTGTTCGTGACCTGGCCTACCTTGTCTTTGATTTCGCCTTTCACTTCATGAAACGTGCCTTTGATCTCATCTTTCGTACTCGTGCTCATCGGTTTTCTCCTTATCGTTGAGAATCGCCTAATTAAGGAGCAGGACTTCCGTTACCCGCCCAGGAAACAACAGACTGTTCGTTGAACCGGCGGCGAAGATCATTAAGGGCATCACCTTCGCGGCCCTGGAGCACACAACACTCTTCAACGATGGTTTAGGGCAATCGAGTGCGTGCTGCCAGCATCTTCCAGTCCGACTGCGATCCTTACAGTTTCAGCAATCTGCCAAAGAAGGAACGATAGCGCTGCAGAGCAACCCGCAGGTCTTCAGTGGACACGTTATCGCCGCTGTCCCACTGTTTTTCCAAGCCCGATCGCTCCTTCGCGAAACCTTCCGCGAGTCGCTGCATCACCGAAGCCACCAGCTTGTCCGCGTCCTCGACCGCCCGGCGCGGCTCGTCCACGAAACCAGTCTGCAGGCTGCTCCACTGCGATCGGAAATCTTCCATCTCCGATTCAGAAAACAAGGGCATGGGCTCTGAGACCACAGCCGCCTCGTTCAGAGTTACCGGCTCTTGTCCTTTCACCCGCTTGGGTTCGTTGGGTTGCTTTTGCGCAGGGCCATGGCTCGCCAAATCGGCCGTCGTAAGTTCCGGTTCTTCTGTCTTCAGTTCATCCATCACGTCACCTCTTCCCTTCAACAGTCGCTGGTACGTGCACCAGTTCCTCAAATAGAGAGCGGTAGTGAATCATGGCCGTTCTCAGATCTTCCGTAGTTGCCTCGTCTTTCCCAACCCGCAGCGCAATCTCGTGCGCAGATCGGTAGTTCTCCACTACCCGGGGATGGTCGACAGAAATGTCGGCGGCGCGTTGATCGAAATCGGATACGGGATAGCCACGAGTTTTCATCACGGAGGACACCAAGTCATCGGCCTCTGTGACTGCCCCCTTTGGGGAATCGACAAAACGAGACTGTACGGACTCCCACCGTTTTGAAAAACGTTCGTGTTCCATCGGATCAAGATCGCGAATCTTGAGTTTTTCAACCCGCTTCTCGCGATCCGCTAATTTTGCCTCGGCTGCTCGTGCAGACCCATGCGTCCGCACCGCCCGCTCGTACTCGGGCCCGAACTTTTGCCGCAGGTCCGCAGTCGTACTCCTGCGTTTTCGAACGTACAGCCAAGCAAGCACCGCGATGATCAGAATCACCACAACGGCGACTACAATCAGCTTCGGATCCAGCAGATTTAGATTCATCGAAACCTCCCTGCATCAAGAATGTCCACAGAACCATGTTTGTTCACCAAGTTCGCCTCTGCGGAGAAAGAGCCAGGCTCTGCCTCGACAAAGCTAAAAACGGCCCGTTTCGTTCCCCACACCCCTGGTGACTCGCCGCGTGTGAAAACGGCCTGTTTCCTTCGCACGCCGAACCCTATGAATAAGGGCTAGGCGGCATCGACCATCAAGTCCGTCGCAGCGGGACTTCCGTTGCCCGCCCCGGGAAACAACACATTGTTCGATGAACGGCTGCGAAGGTCGTTGGGTCTTCCTGAATGGTCCAGCGCAGGTCTCAACCCACCTTGAGACTGGGAACGATCGTGGCAGTCCTAGCCGCCCACCCACTGTGGGGCTCGGACGCGAGCATCTTCATCTGCGACCAGTCGTACGGGAACTCTCGACCACAGTCGAGGCAAACAACGTATGTCCCGGTTACGGACGCTGCTGCGATGCTGCGGCGCAGTCTGCCGCGCACAGTAATGGGGAAGCTGTACCGTTTGTGCCAACAACCGAAAACCAGATCGAACAGACTCATAGACGCCCCTCCGTTGAAAGCCCGCCGGGACTTTCGTCCGTTTCCATGAGGGAAAACCTGGCTACTTAGTGGCCGTTTCACAACCGGTCGGATTAACCGCGCCCGCGCTGCCAGTACCAACCGCCCCCGCCAAGCAAGAAGATAATCACGACGATAATCAGAATCGTTCCCAAGCTCATATTAAAGTCCTCCGAGAAAAAGTCTCGCAGGCCGAGGCTTGAGCAGTCTGTTCAGAACAGAACACACGCTGGCTCTTCTTCCCAATTTGGGAACTGGTGAACAGGCGCTTCCCGCAAATGCCAAAAGCTGATGCAGGGCACTGTACACTTTCGCGGAATCGCTACCGGAGTCGCTCGTTTACATTCCGATGGCAACACAGACATGCGTGGTCAAGACCGCCCAACCTGCTATCTCACGTTCAACGTATGCGCGGCGTCATCTGGAGTCTCGATCGCTGGGTTATCTGAAGATTGCCGGCGACACCTCTGTGTGTTTCTCTTCCCGGTTTGGGATGAGGCGGGAGCCGCGGCCTGAAATGGTCAATTCTGCTCAGACCTCAAACAGCCGCGAGATTACAAAAGTGGCAGCAGAAGCGTTCAACATCGCGCATTACAAGGGCCGAGGAGAAATATGAAACCCAGCATGAAAGACAAGATCAAGGGCAGCTTCCACGAAGTGAAGGGAACCATCAAGGAGGAAGTCGGAAAGGTTACGAACGACCGGAATTTGAAAGCCAAAGAGAAAGCCGAAAAGAAGGCGGGCGAGGTTCAGCAGCGGATCGGCCGTGCCAAAGACACTGCCGCAAAGCTCAAGGGAAAGCTGAAAGAGCTGACAACGAGATAGATTCTTGAGGATTGAATCCGCGAAGAAAGCCGCGGCCTGCCCCCGTCATCTAGTCATCGGGACTGCAAAACACTTTTCAGGAATAAGGAGGTTTACGATGAGCAAAACAAGTTTGAGCATGCGGTATATGTGGGGCGCAATAGCCACCGCAACTTTGTTTGGGATTTTCATGTTCGTGGGTTGCAACGCCGCCCAGCACCCCGACGTTAAAGATGCTGTCAACAGCGCCCTCACCAGCAGCAACCTCGGTGTTGTGAGCGTTTCGCAAGATAGAGAGAAGGGACTCATCACACTGACTGGCGATGTCGAATCACAAGACAAGAAGGTGTTAGCCGAAAGTGTGGCAAAGCAGGCAGCTCCGGGCTACGTCATCGCCAATCAAATTGGTGTTCGTCCTCCGGGAGTGGAGAGCCAGGCTAAGGCTGTTGCTTCCAGCCTCGACAGCGGCATTGAAGATAATTACAAAGCGGCGTTGCTGGCACACAAGAATCTGGACGCCCAGAGCATCTCGTACAGTTCCACGAATGGGTCGCTCGTTTTGAAGGGCAGCGTAAAGACCCAAGCGCAGAAGAACGAAGCGAACAAGCTAGCCAAGGCAGTTCCCAACGTCAAGGAAGTTGTCAATGAAATTGAGGTGAAACCTGGCAAGCATTCCACCGCGCACTAACCGTTCAGCGAACGAAGCAATCCGGAACTGAAGTGGTCTGCGGCAATCAACGGGGCGGTTCTCCCTGCGACATAGTCAGTCGCCGCAACGTTACACTACCGCAAGCACGATCACTTGAAACCACTATACGTCGCCGGTTTTGACCGGCGCACAAGGAGAACATCATGCCACAAACGAGAGATGCTAAAGGACGGTGGATGCAGAGTGTTGTGGCGGCAGACACTCTTACGGGTGATAAGGTCGTAAACCGTCAAAAAGAGGATCTTGGAACAATCGAACATTTGATGATTGACGTGAAAAAGGGCCGCGTTGCCTACGCGGTTCTCTCGTTCGGAGGGTTCCTCGGTATGGGCGATAAATTGTTTGCTATCCCCTGGGGTGCTCTCGCGGTAGACACCAGCGAAGAACAGTTCATCCTGGATATCGATAGAAAGGTGCTCGAGGGCGCTCCCGGTTTCGACAAGGCGCACTGGCCGAACATGGCTGACCGCGCCTGGGGTGACGAACTCTGCACCTATTACGGCGCCAAGCCCTATTGGACCTAAGAGTCTGGACTGAGATCATCGGCAGAATTAAAAGGGCGTAAGGGTGAAAACACAGAGCGCTATCAGACGTCAATAGAGTTACTTGCACATGAGCAAGGGGGCGGGCACATTCGGCATGTGCCTGCTCTCAGCGCAGTCGAAGAGTTCTGGGCTCCCTCTCGGTTGACGAGCTACTCGACATAGCTCGCCACATCAGAACACCGCTCGACCTTGGACAGGTTTGCTCAAAGACTTTCAGCAATATTGCAATTCACACACGGTCGGCTGCAATATAGCGACTCTATAAACTCAGAAACGTATTGCTCAACAACTCTGTGACTCTTCACTAAACAATCACCTCACATCCACCACTTACGCATGTCCTACCCTACGCTCTGTTAACGGGTGGGAATGATACGGTGCTACGCACCAAACTGCTCGTGTGAGTGACCTCGAAGTATCTTTGTAGGCTTCTGCGTTAGTTTCTTAGCTTATGGCGACACTCGGTTTTACGGCTGGGATCTTACGCGGGTCCTCAAGCAGGAACTGGGGGTTGATGCGGGCGTCGTGCGAACGGATGCCGAAGAAACGGTCCAGTCCCGTAGCTCGCCCTGTCGATCCGACCCCGGCCGAGCGTCTGGCCCTTCTTGACCTCTTGCCCCGCTTGGACTTTGATCTCGGAGAGCGCTTGCCCCCTGGGGTGAGACAACCAGTTAAGACACTGTTCGCCATTCGCTGAAAAATCCTCGACTGGCAAAACGAGTTTACGGCACACTGCTCTCCGGTTGGTGAAGCAGAGGCGGGCCCTGCTGGAGAGCAACCCGCCAAGGAATAACCAACAGGAAACTCATCGAGGCCGATGAGGGCTGGGGGCAGGCCACAACGGCTGCTCCCAGCCTTACCGAATCCTACATCGGATCGATAGATTTCCTCATGCCTCAGAAAACTCATAAAGCAAGCTGCCGCGCAGCGGCCTCCTGGCTTTGCATGGTCAGTTGGGCCTCAAACTCTGCCGGAGGCAAGTAGCCGAGCGCCGAGTGCAAGCGTTGCTGGTTATAGACCTGTTCGAGAAACACGCCGATGGAGGCGCGGGCCTCGGCCAAGTCACGATATTCGGTGCGGTATACCTCTTCGTACTTGAGCGTCTTTATAAACGACTCGCAGGTGGCATTGTCGTAGGGATTGCCACACCGGCTCATGCTGATGACTACGCCGTTTTCCTTCAGCAGGTCGGTGTAGTCGGTGGAGGCATACTGTACGCCGCGGTCGGAGTGATGCACCAAACCGGGCGCGGGCCTGCGTTGCGCCAGCGCCATGCCTAGGGCGTCCAGGGTCAGGCTGGCTTCTAACGTGCGATCCAGCGCCCAACCGATCACCCGGCGCGAGAAGGCGTCCAGAATCACCGCCAGATAGACAAACTCCCACTCCAGCCGGATGTAGGTAATATCGGCCAGCCAGAGCTGATCCAGCCCCCTCACCACCAGCTCGCGCGCCTGGTTGGGATACACCGCCAGGCCATGATTGGAGTCGGTCGTGATCACGAACTTGCGCCGCCGCAGGCATAGCAGGTTGTCGGCGCGCATCAGCCGGTAGACCCGCTTCGGATTCACCGTCCATCCCCGTCGGCGCAGTTCGGCGGTGATGCGCGGCCGACCATAGCTGGGCCACTGCAGCGCGATACGCTGGATCGCGTCACGCAAATCCATGTCCCGCTCGGCGCCTGATTCGACCAGTAGGAATCCGTTCTATCCATCTCGCCTTCAAGCGAGGGAGACCCCGGCGAAGGTCTAAGGTCTGTGGTGCAGACAGCCTGGCCGACGGGCTGGATGCCGCCCACGCAGAAGGCATCATTCATCGCGACATCAAGCCGGCCAATATCTTCGTCACCAGGCGCTGCACTACCGGGTCGAAGTCGTTGTTCATTTTCAAGCGCAGTCCCCGGCCATTCGGAGTAGATTTGCTTTAGAACCTCGCGGAGCAGGAAGTGCTCGGCAAGTGTTGTGTTCCCAGGGGCGTACATTGCGGCTTCTCAGCGTGCGACTAATAGTCTCGTTGTTCGTGGGAATCGCCGCGATCTCCCTGCTTTTCTCCTACTATTCGGTCCGTGCGGAAGAACTCCAGTTGCGAAGTGACCTGGAGCGGCGTGCCGAGCTGCTGGGAGAAAGCCTCTCGGCGAATGCGGAGCAGGCACTAAGTAAGAGTTCCGAACGCACTTTGCAGCGGATGGTCGAGCGGTTCGGGAACCGCGAACACCTCGCGGGAATTGCTGTATACAACATGGCGGGCCAGCGACTGGCGGTGACCCCGGTGCTTGCCAATCTCTTGGACGACCGTCCTCCGGTCGTTGCCAAGGCCATCGTAGATAACCTCCCCGATTCCGAGTTCGCGCGAGTCGGCACTGCGTCCATCTATATCCACGTGCTACCTCTGCACGACGACGGCAAGGTCGTCGGCGCGCTGGCCGTCGTGTATGATTCGGGCTTCATCGCAGGGCGGACAAAGCAAGTTTGGCGAGAATCGTTCCTCCGGGGGCTCGTGCAAATCGTCATTATTGCGCTGCTGACCCTGTTGATTGTGCAATGGAGTTTGCGCGGCCCCATCGCGCGGGCCGCGATCTGGATTCGTACTCTGCGGACACAACGCGGACATGGACGCCAGGAAACTCCGCAGCTCGACATGTTTCAGCCACTCGCCAAGGAACTCGCCAGCATCGCTGAAAACCTGAACCGCGCCCGCGCGTCTGCTGAAACTGAGGCCAACCTGCGACAGACGGCAGAAAACATCTGGACCGCGCAACGGCTCGCCGTGCACGTGAAGAGGAAGTTGGGCAACAGCCAGCTGTTCATTATCTCCAATCGCGAGCCATACCTACATGAGCGGCGGGGCAAAAATATTGCGGTCACGACGCCGGCTAGCGGGTTGGTCACCGCGCTAGAACCCGTGCTGCTTGCCTGCGATGGAACCTGGATTGCCCATGGCAGCGCCGACGCCGACCGTGAGACCGTGGACCAGAATGATCGTCTGCGCGTACCGCCTGACGATCCCCGCTACGCCCTTCGCCGCGTCTGGCTCAGCAAGGAAGAAGAGGACGGATACTACTACGGTTTCGCGAACGAGGGGTTGTGGCCGCTATGCCATATCGCGCACACGCGGCCCATCTTCCGCTCGGCCGATTGGGAAATGTATCAGGCCGTCAATCGCAAGTTTACCGAGGCTGCACTTGAGGAAATGGCCGACACAGAGAATCCGGTGGTGCTGGTGCAGGACTATCACTTCGCGCTGGCACCCAGGATGATCAAGGAACGGCGGCCAGATGCAAAGGTTTCGATCTTCTGGCACATTCCTTGGCCCAATCCCGAGGCGTTCGCAATTTGCCCGTGGCAGGGCGAACTGCTGGATGGTCTGCTGGGCGCCGACCTCATCGGATTCCAGGTACAGGAGCATTGCAACAATTTCTTGAGCACCGTGGATCGCGCTTTGGAATCTCAAGTTGATTGGGGACAATTCACCGCAAAACGCAACAACCACGTGAGCATGGTGCGCCCGTATGCGATCAGCGTGGATCTAACCGACATGCCCCGTGGCCCCGAGGGCGTCTTCGGTAGCGATGAAGAGCGCGCCGACGTGCTGCGAGAGCTAGGGATGGATGCAATCTTCCTGGGCGTGGGGGTGGACCGCGTCGATTACACCAAGGGCATACTGGAACGCTTCCTCGCCATCGAACGACTTCTGGAAACCTATCCGGTGTACCAGAGGCAGTTCGTGTTCGTGCAGATCGGGGCACCTAGCCGCACCAGCATCAAGGCCTACAGGGAGCTGCTGCAAGAGGTACAGTCGGAAGCCGACCGCATCAATCGCCGCTTTCAAACCACGGACTGGCGGCCCATCGTTTTTAGGAACCGGCAGCACAACCACGCGGAGGTGAAGCGTTATTACCGCGCCGCGGACTTCTGCCTGGTGACGTCTCTGCACGATGGCATGAACCTGGTGGCGAAAGAATACCTGGCGTCACGCCAGGATGAGGACGGCGTACTGGTGCTGAGCTGCTTTACGGGCGCGGCGCGAGAGCTTCGAGACGCTCTGATCGTCAATCCCTACGACATCGACCAGACTGCCGCGGCGATTCGCACAGCGCTGGAAATGGATCCACGCGAGCGCAAGGAACGCATGCAACACATGCGCAAACTGGTACGGGAACAGAACATCTACCGCTGGGCAGGAGACCTGATTGGCCAACTTTGCGATTTTCGGACGCCTGTTTCGAAGTTCCGTGCAGCAGACAAGCCAAAGGCGAAGGCCTCTGCGGCTTGAGCGCCATTGACTCGCATCTGCGAGGATTTGGCCATGCCCGGTTGTCACCAGAACATCAATCTGCATGCTTTCCTGGGTAAGGTGGCACTGCTGTTCGTATCGATTCTCGGACTATTGCTGATGGGTTCTTATGGTGCGCCGCTGCAGGCCCAGACCGCCATGCAAGGTTCCGGCATGGACATGAATAGCATGAAAGCGCAGATGTAGCAGATGAGTGCGCAGACGGACCAGATACAGGACCAGATACAGGCCCAGATGAAGGACACGATGACGAAAATGGCTGCCGCCGATGCCGCCATGAAGAGCCACATGGAAACTGAACAAGCCAGCATGAAGAGCCAGATGGAGCTGCAGCAGGCGATCGTTAACTACCTGCAAACTATGACGGATCACATGCAGACAATGAAGCAAAACAATGGGATGATGAACGATCAGAAGAAGTGAGTCTGACAGCGTTCCGCTTTCCCATACAGCAGTTCAAAGGTCCCGTGCACGGAAATGGCATGCAAGGTTGGAATATGGGTGGGAATGTGGTTTGGATTTGTATGTTCGGAGTGGTGCTGATCATCGCTCTCGCCCTGATATTGCGGAGCGCAGGTGACTTTCTGCGGCTGTTCTCTGCATTTCGGGGACTTGGCCTGCCCGGGTCTGGGGCAAACCGTCGGTAATCCTTCCAGATTGGTCCCGAGAACGCCTCAAGGTCCAGCAATCCACATGAACGTGTAGTCGGCAAACCAACAAACTGAGAGCAGACGACACGCCGTAGGTCACAAGAAAGAGTTGGGCGTTATTCAGCCAAGTGGCGGCACGACTCCGTCGGCCGAATCTTAGACCGCTTGAGCGGATCCGTAATTTGACAAACCACTTCAATCCGCTCGAAGTACATTCCAATGTGGCCGACCCACTGTACGGCACTTTCTTCGGCAACTACGACCGCAAATTTCTGTTCGACTTCGACGTCCTATACTAACCACGCCAGGTCTCGCCGCTGCGGTTCATTAAAATTGGTGCACCCCCAATATCAATAACTTGGGAATCGGCGCATTTCCGGAGTTTGATGAGTCAGCGTCTTTCGCGCATTTCCGGCACAGTCACAGAAATATATGGCCTCTGCGAGGGACCCCTCCGTCAGTAGGAAACGTCTCTTGTAGCAAAAACGTGCGGTGCTTAGTTTTGACGAGCCGCAGGACATGAGACACTCTAGTTCTTGCCTTCGGCGACTTGCAGGTCTAGAGCAGAGCGCTCGCCGTTGATCACTACGGTTCCTGAATCCAACAGTTGCTGGCCGGTGCAGTCATAGCTAGCGAAGCAATGCATGGTGCGGAATGGAAAGAAGAACTCAACTGCCAATGGACTGGTGCCATCGGCAACGAAGATTACGCTGCTGAAACTGATGCCATCAAAGTCCGGATCCGGCGGAAAGTAATCCAGCACGGGACGCACTAAGTGTGAAACGTGCTCATCGGCGTGAAGTTGGTGGCGCAGCTTGGCGTGGGCACTGTCGCGGCGGGAGTCGCGAAGGCGTACGCCTATTACATCCACATTGCCGGACATAGCGGCGGTACCGGCACATCTCCCCTCAGCAGCATTAGATACGCGGGCAGTCCCTGGGAGTTGGGCTTGGCGGAGGCGCAGCAGTCCATTGTGCCGCAGCGCCTGCGCAAGACCCTCCCACCCTCTAACTAAGGCAATAATATAGTTGGCAAAATGGGAGCGAATCGGTAGGATTGATTTCTGCCGTGACAGGCCGCGCCGTCAGTCAGTCTTTTTGGCCTGCTTCTTCCGTGCCCGCGTGCGCTTCCAGTTTGCCTCTCGCTTCAGTAACTCCGTTTTCGAGACGCTGAAGACCTTGCGGACGGCATTATCGAACTTCTCAGCCTCCGTGTCGCCGGGCACGTTCGGCGCTGGTAATGGTTTCATTGCCCCACCATGATAGCCGGAGCGCGATTGATTGCAAGTAGGGAACGCACGGAGATGACCAGAGCCCTGTGACTACGGTCACCAACGGAACGTCGCTGCTGTAGCCATACTGGCCTTGCATCAACTCCACAATGGCAACTGCTCTCTCAATCCGCGCCGCACGTGCTTCTACCCTTGTCGATACGAGGGTGATCTATTGCGGCGACAATCTGGAGCAACTCATGAAGCTCCCGGATAGCTGCATCGACCTGATTTATATCGACCCGCCGTTCAACTCAAACCGTAACTATGAGGTGTTCTGGGGTGAAACGAAAGAGAAACGAGCTTTCGAGGATCGCCACGAATCGACGCATGCTTACATCGAGTTCATGCGGCCCCGCTGCGTCGAACTGGCACGCGTGCTCAAGAAAACGGGCAACTTCTACTATCACTGCGATTGGCACGCAAGCCACTACGTCAAGGTGATGCTTGACCAAATTTTTACGGAGAGTAACTTCCAGAACGAAATCATCTGGAAGCGAACGACCGCGCACGGAGATACGAACGGATTCGGCCACGTACACGACAACCTGTTTCGCTACCCCAACGGCGGCAAGCCGACATTCAATATTGAAGTGCGGGATCACGACGAGTCGTATCTCGACTCATTTTTCATCCATGAAGATGAGTACATAGCGACTCGCGGAAAACATCGGCGCGACAATATCACTGGCTCAGGTCTTAGAAACGGCCTAACCGGGCAGGTATGGCGAGGCGTGGACCCGGCCAAAATCGGCGCGGGAAGACATTGGATGCGCCCTCCGGTAGAACTGGATAAACTCGACGAAGACGGACGCGTCTATTTCCCCTTGAAGGGCGGAACACCGTCCCTGAAGCGGTACATCAACGAACTCAAAGGCGTGCCGGTAGATTCGATTTGGGACGATATTCCGTCTCTAGGAAATCTAGCCATTCGCGGCAAAGAATCGTTGGGCTATCCGACGCAGAAGCCACTGGCCCTGCTCGAACGCATCATCAAAGCCTCATCCAATGAAAACGACATTGTTCTTGACGCGTTTTGCGGCTGTGGAACCGCGCTGGCAGCTGCACAGAGTTTGAATCGCCAGTGGATTGGAATTGACATATCCCCGACGGCTTGCCGCGTGATGGCGAAGCGGCTGCGCGACGTTTGCAAACTACGCGAAGATGAAAACTACTGGCGACACGGCAAGGGCTTCGTGGTGCGTGACCTACCGTGGTCAGAGAAGCAGCTCCGCGAGATACCGCCGTTCGAGTTCGAGAACTGGGCCGTAATCGCGCTAGGCGGCATTCCCAACAAGACGCAAGTGGGGGATATGGGCATAGATGGCCGAATTTATCCCGTGGGCTCTGAACCGACGCCGAACGGCAAAGGCTCCGACGAGTTGGGCTTCATGGATGACTGGTATCCCATCCAGGTCAAGCAGCGCGACAAGGTGGGCCGTCCCGACATCGACCAGTTTGAAACCGCGATGGCGCGGACGAAGCGGAAGAAAGGTTTCGTCGTGGGCTTCGATTTTTCCAGCGATGCACTCCGAGAAATCAACGGCTTCTTCCGCCGTGAGCACGCGGTTATCGTTCCGCTGACTGTGAGGGAAGTGCTGGACGAAACCATTGCTCAAAAACTGGCATGATTCCGGCTCACCTCCCCATCATCGTTGTTTGAGTTTGTCGAGTGCGTTCGATAGCGATTGGAGTTCCGATTTACCGAGCGACAAGTGCAGCCACTGAATACTTGTGGGTACACTGTCCGCGAGCAGGTGATTGACTAGGCCTCGATAATCATGGTGCTCCCGATAGAATCGTCTGCGGGCCTCAAGACGGGCGAGGGATGCAAGCATATCCGCCGCTTGTAGACCTGGAAACTTCTTATCGTCAGCGAACGACAAACTTACAAGCCTGTCTCGCCAAATCGGGTTTAGCTTTCTGATCTGCCGATAAAACTTATAGCAGGGCAAGGCCGTGTCCTCGCCATCATCACAAATGAAACTGACGTTGATTTCGCCGTGGGCGTAGGCGGTGAGTTCGGTCAGGGAGCGAATAAACGCGAGGTAATAAGGATCGTTGGCGTTGCCGATGCTCTTTCTTGCTTTCGGGGATAGCGCCGCATACCCCTGCACGTCGATTTGGATGACGACGCCAACTTCGAGATTATTTCTCAGGCACGACGAGAATGGTTTCAGTGCTTCGGCGCGATCATCTGCGCTCTGCTTTGGGATTTTCGGACTTAGCGCCCGATGATTCGCCAGCGCCCTTTTCATGGTTAGATACGGAAGGTCGAAACGGCGTAGCAATTCTCGCCATTCTTCATCGAAAATATGCAACTTGCTTGGAGTCGCACACACGCCACAAAAGGACACCACCTTGTGATCTTTGAATTTTCCGCTTTCGTCGAAAAACGAATTAAGAATCACCATGAATCGCTCCCTCTTGAGGGCGGACTCTGCGAACGATAGGGGAGCGAATTGACTTTGAGGACACATCGGCGCTACGCTGCAAACGAAGCAGCGTGATTCCGACGCGACACCCGAAGTCTTCCGCCAAAGAACACCCGAGGGTGATACGTCCCCGAAATTTGAAGCGGAAGCCTAAGCAGACTTCCGCTTTCCACGTTTCAAACGCAAAGGACTAGAAGACCGCCGTTTCTCCCACCTTGCCGGTCAACTCATCGAACGTAAGGCGCTTGCCGACAATACCTTTCACCGCAGTGCTGAACCGTTCGCTGTCTGTCAGTTTGCGATTGTTGTAGCGATAGGCTTGCTCGTCGAGATAGCGGAAAAGGTGGAAAGGCTCGACACTCACATAGGTTCCATTGATGCCGCGCTTCAGCAGGCTCCAAAAGTTCTCCAGCCCGTTAGTGTGAACCAGCCCATTAACGTATTGCACGGCATGGTCTACCACCTGATGCGCGTAATCGCCAGCAAGCCCGTTGTACGAAAGCAGCGCATCGGTATAGAGCGCCGAGCCAGCTTCGACGTGCTTCTTCACTTCGGCTTGCAGAGCACTCTTTTTGCGGTTCGGAATCACGGTAGCGCGAACCTTGCCGCCACGCTCCAAGATGCCCATGACTGCGGTCTTATCTTTGCCGCCGGTTCCAGTGATGCGGCGCTGGCGAGTGCCGACGTGCATGTTGCGAGCCTTGCCGCCGATGAAAGTTTCGTCGGCCTCGACGTGGCCGGTCAGCTTCTCGAATGAGCCTGACATCAGAGCTAGGCGAATCCGATGATCTAAAAACCATGCGGTTTTCTGAGTGATGCCAAGTGCGCGATGAATCTCATAACTGCTGATGCCGTTTTTGCAGTTCACGATCTGCCACATGGCTGTCATCCACTTATCCAGACCGATGGGAGAATCTTCCATGATGGTTCCGGTCTTGAGCGTGAACTGCGGGGCATCGTGTTTCTCGCGGCAGTGCCAGCGATTGTACTTTTCGAGGAAGAGGACGTTCTTGCTTCCGCAACGCGGACAGGTCACGCCATCAGGCCAGCGCCGTGCTACAAGATACTCGCGGCAGTTAACGGGATTGGAGAAGTACAACACCGCTTCTTGGAGAGTTTTCGGTTCGCTTGCCATGATTCAAGGATAGGCCTAATCCTCTGTTTTGTCAACTATATTATTGCCCTAACTAAGTACCTTCCGCTTGGCCGTCACCCGCTCAAATCATCGACAAACGCGGACTAGATTGGATCTATTTTTGAAACACTGGAAGGTGACCGACTTCAAGCGTGCCCTGTGGCTGATGAGGCTGTCCTATCTGCGGTTACGCTTTGAAGACGGCGAGCGACGCCGACAAGCTGCTCGAGCAGAAAAGCGAAGAGTTAGGTTTGGGGCCTCAGTTCAGGTCTCTATTCGAACAGTTCATCCCTGCAACGAGGCGCGTTTTGGCGGAGCCGTAGCATGGACGCGATGCGTCAGGTGGCGGAAGTCGTGGCCGAGCTCGCATGCGGCTTGTTCGTTGGGGCTGCGATCTATGTGACCATCGTTGAACATCCGGCCGGAATGCAGTGCGGAGTAGAACTGCCTGCGACCGATTTCCTGCCAGCTATCGCCGAGCCACCGTGATGCAGGCAACGTTGGCAGCTCTGGGTCTGCTGTCCTCCATCGCGGCGTGGCTTACCGGGGCAGGCGTCCGGTGGCTCATTGCGGGAGTCTTGCTCGGCAGTATTATCCCCTTCACGCTGGTCGCAATGCTACCGACCAATAAGCAGTTGTTGAGTCCGGCGCTTGACAGGCAGTCAGCGCACGCAGGTAGCTACTCCCGCGCTGGGGCAGGTTGCATGCCGTGAGAAGCGCAATAAGTGCTCTCGCATTTTTACTATTCCTCTACTTGGCAATTTTCACCGAATCGATGTGATGTTTAATCCCAGACCGGCGCATACAAAGGTCATGGGAAGACAAGCGCTCGCTAAGGATGTCCTCAATAGAGGGATTCACCCCCACCAGGTGTGCCATAAGTGTGCCGTACGCTTCGGTCCCATGTGCGCTAACATGCGCCTTTTCAATACCCCTTCAAAACGCTTCCGTGCGGGCTCGGTTATGGGTAAGTTATTGAGTAGTAATGCTGAAATCAATCGGTGACCCCTGCCAACTTTGCCTACTCTTAATCAGTAGGTTGAAGGTTCGATTCCTTCCGCGCTTACCATTCTCTTTACTCCCAAAGGACGCGCACCAAAATTCTCAGCGAAGCTCACGCGAAGGAACCATAGTGAGTCAGCGAAACCTGCCGGCCGGCCGCACGTCCGACCCGCAGCAATTCGTCCATGTGTTCGACCGAGTCCATCTGCTGGACATCCTCGGGGCGAATGTCAGCACAATCGAGAGCATCGAGCCCGTCGCGCGACAAATCGGCGTTGTATCGCGCGTACAGGAAATCGCGGCCCAGGTCTTCATCGAGGGAACGGTGCGCCGAGTTGAGCCATTCTTCTCGTGCGGCCAAGTCGGGAGCAACTCTGCATGTCAGATCGAGCAACTCGCGATCGATCATCGCGCCGTATGTGCACCGGCCAACAGTACGGCAGTTGATGTCCTGATCTATCTGGATGGCATACATCAAGTGCCCAGGGAGACCCAGGGCGTTGCTGGCCAGGTTCATGTTGCTTTTGAAAGTAGGGGTTGCCGCCGCTCCAGTGCCCACGGAAACCACCAGCAAGTTCCTCTCTCCTGTCTTCCACCCCAGTCGATTTCGCGCGCTCGTGGCCATGCGATAGAGCAGGAACGCCGGATTGTTGTAAGGCGTAACGCCGCCATCCACAAATACGAAGGCCTTGGAACTGTCGCTCGGGTCCCATTGCAGGACTTCCGGAGGAAAATAGACGGGGGCGGCAGTACTGGCCCGAACCAGCTGCCAGAGTGGGATGCGGAGATTGCAATCTTTGCGGCTGGGATCGTTATAGACGGCTTCGGGATTGCTGCTGATGGGCCAGGGCGAGTCGGTCGTTATGTTATGCGTAACCACCAGCAGCAGGCATTTCAGGTGCTGGGGTTCCAGCGTGGTGTCGGCGCCAAACGCGTCTCGCAATTTCTTGCGTAATGGGTCGGCCTGATAAAAGCTCACCAGACGTTTTAGCAGGTGGGTGCTCTCAAACATCGCGGTGCCGTTATCACGGTAGAACTGAATCAGTTCCTCTACGCTCATGCCACGCGCCAAACCCGCGGCGATGATGGCACCGGTGCTGGTTCCAGCGATGTAGTCAAACCATTGGCACAGCCGAAAGTTGGCCTTACCTCCCGTTTTGTCAGCCAGTAAAGCTTCCAGGCTCTCGAGAATGCCTAACGAGATAAGCCCACGAATACCGCCGCCGTCAAGCGCGAGCAATCGATGTGGGCGCTGCGGATCTTCATAGCGGGACGCTAGCGGTCCCCATAATTCAGGACGATTCATGTGGCAACTCCTGTGCGGAACGCACTATATCGAGCCAGATGCTCCCGGCGCAATGAACATTTTGGATTGGGAACAGACATGCAAACGATACTCCACGCCCTAAATTCGGTGGCACAAGGTGCCCCAGAACCGAAAGGCGTCGGCTCAGTTTTTCTGGGACTTGACAACAGTTAGATATTTAGCTAAATATTGATTCATGCACGGCGTGTTCAAAGCTTTGGCCGATCCCACCCGCCGCCGGGTGCTGCAACTGTTGCGCAAGCGGCCCATGTCTGCGGGAGAAATCGCCAAGCACTTCTCCGTTTCGAAGCCGACCATGTCCGCCCACTTTGCCGTCTTGCGCGAAGCCGGTTTGATCGAGGCTGAGAAGAATGGCCGAACCATCTGTTATCGCCTGAAGATGTCGGTGCTGGAAGATGCACTGCTAGGATTTGCCCACACCCTGGGATGGGAGATGACAGCGGCAGACACGCTCCGCCGTGCGAGGGGCAACATCAAACCAAAATGGCGGACGCAAGGAGTGGAAACCTAATCCATGCTCAGCAAGCCAATTTCAACCTATCTCTCGGCTCTCTTGCTCATGTTGAGCGCTGCATTGGCCCTCGTGAACTGGTACTTGCGCCCCGGACGTGGGCTCCTATGGTTTGTGGCCTTGCTTCTCATAGGCTGCATGGCAATTCTTCTGCTCGTGGTCTCCAGCAGTCCCAAGGACCGGGCTGCGCGCTCCCGATCAGGGGCCTCGATCCAGAGCGGAATCCTTTGCGCGGCCGGGCTGCTGGTGATCGCCCTTGGCGGGAAGCTCGCTGCCGGCGTCGGCCTCGCCGGTCAAGGCAACCTCACGTGGCGGCTAGCCATGGCGCTCTTGGGCGCGTTTCTCATCTTCACCGGAAACGGCGTCCCGAAGATGCTCACACCGCTGTCGACAACGCAGTGCGACGCGGCCCGGGTTCAGGCTTTTCAACGGTTCGGAGGCTGGACATGGGTGCTTGCGGGACTCGGCCTGGTCTTCGCCTGGCTCTTGCTGCCCGTGCCATCAGCGCAACTCCTGACTGGCCTCTTGCTTCCCAGCGCAATGATCCTGATTGGAATTCAATGGCTCAGACTGCGCCGCTCGCAATCTCGGGCATTTTGAAGTTGTAGATCACGTTCGCCAGACTGATGTGGCGATTTGTCTTCGTCTTTCGGCCTTGTCGAATTCCTGCATTCGCCTGCGTCTTCCCACCTGATGCGCCAGGCCTGCTCCCTGCCCTCTGCGGTATCCTTTTCAGCAGTCACAATGAAACTCACACCGATTGCTTTTCTTCTCCTAGCCTCCATCATGGTCCTTGCTGCCGATAACTCCACTCCTGCGCCTGCCAAGCCCACAACTATCGCTGGCGGTAATGGCGTTACCCTTCCGCCTCCCCCGCCGACCGAAACTAAGCCGGTAACTGAGACCATTCACGGTATGACCATCACCGATCCCTATCGCTGGCTGGAAGATGGACAGAGCCCGGCGACGCGCGCCTGGATTGATGCGCAGATGAAGTACACGGAAGACTACTTGTCCCAGGTGAAGATCCGTCCCGAGATCGTCAAGCAGCTCACGGAGCTGATTCGGGTGGAGACCTACGGCATCCCCTTCGAAGCCGATGGCCGCTACTTCTTCACCAAGCGCCTGCCCGAGGAGAACCAGGCGTCGATCTACATGCGCAAGGGATTGACGGGCGCCGACGAGCGGCTCATCGACGCGACCAAGCTTAGCACCGACCAGAACACCTCGGTCAACATCGCCGATGTGTCGAAAGACGGCTCACTGCTGTTGTATGGCATGCGCGAAGGCGGAGCCGACGAGGAGAGCGTCCACATTCTTGACGTCAATTCCGGCAAGGAAGCGCCCGACGTACTGCCCAAGGCGCGCTACATGGGCATCAGCCTGACGCCCGACAAGCAGGGGATTTACTACTCGAAACTCGAAGGCAAAGCCTCACAGGTCTACCTGCACCGCATGGGAACTCCGGTTTCCAGCGACAAGCACGTCTTCGGCGGCTCCTTCAACGGCGAGACCTTCGGGCCCATGGAGCTGATCAGTTGCAACGTCAGCGAGAACGGGCACTACCTGCTGATCGATGTCAATCATGGCGTTCCCCCCAAACGCGTCGACATTTATGTTCAGGACTTGCGCAAGGCTGACGCGCCCATCCGCCCCATCGTTCACGGCATCGACAGCCGCTTCCTTCCGACGAACTATGAAGACGACCTCTTCGTCATGACTGACTACGAGGCGGAGAACTATCGCATTGTTCGCATACAGTTGAACGATCCGGCTCCCGAGCACTGGCAGACCATTGTGCCGCAAGGGAAAAACCCCATCGAGCAGTTCTCGCTGGTGGGCGGCAAGCTCTTCGTCACCGGCCTGCACGATGTCGTCACCGAGACGCGCATTTTCGATCTGGACGGCAAGCAGGTGGGCACTATCAAGTATCCGACACTGGGCGCAGCTTCCACCGTCTTCGGCCGTCAGGCATCGAAAGAAGGCTTCTACAACTTCCAGTCCTTCAACATTCCGCCGACTATCTATCACTACGACGTCGCCTCGGGAAAGGCCGATGTGTTTGCCCGTCCCAAAGTGCCATTCAATTCCGACGATTATGAAGTCAAGCAAGTCTTCTACACCTCAAAGGACGGCACACGCGTGCCCATGTTCATCTCGTCGAAGAAAGGCGTAAAGCGCGACGGCAAGACGCCGACGCTGATGTTCGCCTACGGCGGCTTCAACGTCAGCCTGACACCCGCATGGAACCCCGAGTACGCCTGGTGGATGGAGCAGGGCGGCTTTTACGCGCAGCCCAACCTGCGCGGCGGAGGCGAGTACGGCGAGGCCTGGCACAAGGCAGGCATGTTCGAGAAGAAGCAGAATGTCTTCGATGACTTCTTCGCCGCGGCACGCTACCTCATCGACAACAACTACACCTCGGCGGAACACCTTGCCATCCGCGGGCGCTCCAATGGTGGGCTGCTGATGGGCGTGGCCATGACCCAGCATCCCGAACTGTTCGGCGCCATCTGGTGCGGTTACCCACTGCTGGACATGCTGCGTTTTCAGGATTTCCTCGTCGGACGCTGGTGGACGGCCGAGTACGGTTCGGCGGAGAACGCGCAGCAATTCCCCTACCTGCTCAAGTACTCGCCCTACCAGAACGTGAAGCCGGGCACCAGGTATCCAGCCATCATGTTCAACACGGGAGACGCCGATACCCGCGTCGCTCCATTACATGCCCGCAAGATGACGGCGCTCATGCAGGCCGACACCGGCGGCGACCGGCCTATCCTGCTGCACTACGAGACTAAGGCCGGGCACAGCTCGGGAGTATCGATTTCGCAACTGGTGGACGATACCGCAGATGAGCTGGCATTCCTGTGGAATGAGGTAAGCGGAAAATAGCTATCACCTTTCTTCGGGGTGGGAATAAGATGTGGCACGACAAGCCATGAGCCCGAAGCAAGCAACCACTTCGAAGCCTGCCCGGAAGAAAACCGTCCGGCGCAAGCAAGGCACGCCGGCCACGGCGGCCGCATCGGCGCTGCAAGCCTCCGTTACCTTGCACGTTCTGGGAGGCGCCAGCTACAAGATCACGCCCGGCGAAGACTTCCAGCGCACGGCGATGTACTGGGACTATGTGCTGCGCAACCGGATTCGCTGGTCGCGCGATCCGGGCACTTCCGCGTCGGTCACGCGCCGCGCCCTCGAAGCCCTCGGTAAGCTTGGCATCGACGATGCAAAGCTGGCCGAGATCGCCAAAGCCGGCGTGGTCGAAATCGAGATTCCCTACACCAGCGCGCATGAAGAAATCGGCTGGGAGCTGCGGATTTTTCCCTGGGAGTTCCTGCTGTTCACCGGCACTGCTGACAAGCGCACGTCGCCGATTATCGTAGTCCGGCACGTATGCTGTACCGATCGCGCCGATGCCGGTACCCGGGTCCCGAAGAAGCTGATGGTGGTCGAGAGCGCCCCCGGCAAGGTCGCCGACATGTACTCGTTCAACTCTGAGCGCAAGCTGGTGGAGTCGGACCTGGGGCTCAGCCAGGTGCAGTGTCCGCGCAATCCAACCGTGGACACGCTGAAGGAACTGGTCACCAGTGGCCAGCCTGACATTGTTCACCTGGCTGGACTCGACTCGCACCAGGGAGAGCAGCTTTTACATCGTCAGACTCCTACAACATGGGATGGATACTTGATTGCCGACGCCAACGGCAATCCTACGTACGCCAGCGCAGAACAATTGGCCGAAGCGCTTCGTGGCCGCAAAGGGCATCCCCCGATGCTGGTCTCCTGCAATTTCTGGAACTCAGCCTCAAGGCTGGCGGCCCTGATTGCCGCCGAAAGCGCGACCGCCGCCATTGGCTTCCAGGATGAGATCGACGACCAGGTCGCGGAGAGCTTCTTCTCCAAGTTCTATTTCAATTATCGCGCCATGGGCTGGGACTTGCTCCGCGCCTACCGGCTGGCAGTGCGCGATATGCGCTTCGGCGGCGCCATCGCTGTCCTGTGGAGCTCGCGTTCTCTGCTGCCGCACCTGGAGGAAAAGCCGCTCCAGTCTGACGATGATCAACTTCGCGCCAAGCGCCAGGAGTATCTCCGCAAGGAGGTCCCTGCCGACACCGAGCCATGGGAGGTTCTCGATGTCGTCCTCAAGCTGAAGGACACGGTCAACTATTCCCTGCTGCACAACGACCAGAGCCTGTTTGAAGAATTCTCCCTGCGCAAACTGCGGGACGGGCTGGTGCGTGGCATTGGCATCGAGCTGGTGCTGTATGCCGGCGGAGAGCAGACCTTCCCCTACCGCAGCTATATCGACATGTCAGACTCATATCTGTCGCTGGCCGACCGCATCCGTTTCCCCCTCACCTCATACCTGATGCGTTCCATTCGGGAGAGCGTCAAGAGCGTCCTCTACATCGACATCACTTGGAACAATAAGGTTGTTCGTCGCGATACCCTGCCGGTGAAACTGCTGGCCATCGATGAGTGGGTCGACACGCCCGAGCTCGACGCCTATCTGCCGTCGTTCGTCCTCTCGCGTGATAACGCCGTGGGGAAGATCATCGACAGCGCACAACGCTACGTACGGCTGTTCAACGAAGACAGCACCGCCGGCTTCGACGGTTACCAGGGGGTCGACAAAAAAGCCAAAGACCCCTACCTCACGGTCGATCTCCAGGTAAAGGCTATCTGGTCAACCCTCAGCTTCGACATGGCACTGGGCTACATCAATCCCCCGCCGACGTTTACTGAGTCCTCGCAGCGGCTGCGCACTCCGTCCGACGTGATTGATGGCAAGCGCGGCACCTGCATCGACCTGGCGCTGATGCTGGCAGCGTGCCTGGAGTACATCGGCATCGATCCCGTCATCTTCCTCCTCTCTGGACATGCCTTCCCCGGCTACTGGCGTAGCGAAGATGCGCGTGATGCCTTCCTCCGCATGAGCAGCAAAAACCTCATGTCGCTCACCGGCGACCGTGGCTCGGCGCTGACCGATGCGCAGGCGCGCACTCCCAACAAGCCGTGGATGTTCACCAACTACGCCGAAGTCGAGCAGTTGGTGAAAGAAGGCTCGGTGGTTCCGCTCGAGACCACGTATATCACCCAACAACTGGGATTTACCGAGGCCATGAAGGGCGGGCGGGAAGATCTTCGCGAGCGCTCCCAATTCTGCTCCATGATCGACGTTCTTCGCGCACGTACTGACAAGAACCCGGTGACACCCCTTCCCTTACTCGAGGACAGCAAGTAGTTCGCCTTCCAGGGCTGATAACTCAATCTTGCATGCCTCAGGCTGCCCAAAACGGCGGCCTTTTCATTGGCTTAGGCACAGCCGTCACCGTCCCCCGTGACTGCTATCACTGCCGCCGGCGGCCAGTCGGGCGAGGGTAGTAAAGGAAGCTCAATGAACCAGTTTTTCGTCGGAATCGGAGTTGGGGTTTGCCTCTCGCTCCTCTTTCTGCTTTCATTCCGTAATCATTTAGCCAAACTTCGGCGCAGTCTGTCGGAGGCGAAAGAACTGGCCGCATTCCGGGAGCGGGAGCGTGATCTGGCCCAGCAGGAACTGGTCCAGCGGCTGGAGCGGGAACGCAGGCTGGAGCAGGAAAAGTTGCAGTTCGACTCGCAGCTCTCGGATTTCGAGAAGTACGCATCACTTGCACAACTGGCCTTGGGCGCGGCGCACGAGATCAACAACCCGCTGCTGGGCATCATGTCGCATCTGGAACTTGAGCTGCGGACTTCCAAAGGCGAGCAGAAAGAAGAGATCGAGCAGTGCCTCGAAGGCGTGCGGCGAATCTCCTCCGCCATTCGCGGGCTCATGGATTATGCCCGGCCTGATCCGCTGACCTTGTCGCGCGTCCATCTGCATTCACTCGCGACCCAGACCTTGGCGTTCCTGATGCATCAGCCGCTGTTTAACCGCCTGGAACTGCGCAACTGCATTCCCTCGGATCTGCCCGAGATCGTGGCCGACAACAACCAGATATCGCAGGTGCTCACCAACCTGCTGCTGAATGCCGCCCAGGCCACGCCTCCCGGAGGAAGCATTACCGTCACCGCGGAGACTACCCGGTCGGGTACGGCGGTTGAGTTGCGGGTGCGTGACACGGGGACCGGCGTTTCCCCTGACATTCTGCCGCACGTGTTCGAGCCCTTCTTCACTACCAAGCGCGGCACCGGAACCGGTCTGGGCCTGAGCATCACGCGCAATTACGTGCTGCGGCACGGCGGCGACATCCAGATGCAGAGCGTGCCCGGCGCCGGTACTACGGTGCGCGTGACTCTTCCTCTGCGTCACGCATTGCAGCCCGCGCCGGAGTTGGAGGAGGTCGTCGCCTAGCCATGCAGAACTCTGTCCTTATCGTGGATGATGAGTCGCTGACGCTGCGCACCCTGGGGCGTGCCCTGGACGGGGAAAATTTCGAGGTGCTGCTCGCCGCCACCGGCGAAGAGGCCGTTGCCTCCCTCGCCGAGCACAAGCCCGATATCGCGCTGGTCGATGTCGTGCTACCGGGCATCAGCGGCATCGACGTGTTGCGTGAAGCGCGCACCGCTTCGCCCAACACCATCGTCATCATGATGAGCGCCCACCACATGGTGGACCGCGCCGTCGAGGCCATGAAACTCGGCGCCTATGACTATCTGATCAAGCCGTTCCACATCGCCGACATGGTGCATACCATACAGCGGGCCACCGAGACGCTCGCCCTGCGGGTGCGCGTGCAAGACACCGTGGAGAGCGCCAAAGGCCGCTACGACTTCGGGCGGGTGGTAACCCAAAGTCCCATCATGCAGCAGGTTCTGGAGATGGCGCACCGCGCAGCCCAAAGCGATCACACCACGGTGCTCATTCAGGGCGAGAGCGGCACCGGGAAAGAAGTGCTGGCGAGGGCCATCCACTACAACAGTGCCCGTGCCGAGCAGCCGCTCATCAGCATCAATTGCGCGGCCCTGCCCGACACGCTGCTGGAGAGCGAACTCTTCGGCTACGAGCCCGGCGCGTTCACCGACGCGCGCCGCCGCAAAGAGGGGCTCATCGAGAAAGCCTCGCAAGGCACGCTGTTCCTCGACGAGATTGGCAACACCTCGCCCAGCCTCCAGGCCAAGCTGTTACGAGTTCTGGAAGAAGGCAACTTCCTGCGGCTGGGCGGCACCAAGCCGCTCCACGCGGACGTGCGCATCATTGCTGCCACCAACACCATCTTGAAAGACGCCGTGGCCCGCGGCGAGTTCCGTGAAGACCTCTATTACCGGCTCAATGTGCTGCCGCTGTTCCTGCCCCCGCTGCGCGAACGGCGCGAAGACATCCTGCCACTGGCGCTCGACATGGTGGGCCACTTCAACAAGGAGTTGAAGAAAAACTTTGTGGGATTGACTTCGCCGGCCGCTCAGCTCCTGCAACACTACTCCTGGCCCGGCAACATACGCGAGCTGCGCAACGTAATCGAGCGCGGCATGATCCTCTCCCGCGACAACGAGATCGGCGTCGATAACCTGCCGGAAGAGGTGCGCGACTTCCAACCTGAATTTGAGACAGACGATCGCTTTGCGTTTGATCCTTCGCCCACCGGCGACCAGTTAGTGAGCCTGCGTGAATTGGAAGAGCACTACATCCAGCAGGTGCTAAACGCCACCGGTCAAAACAAGACCCACGCCGCGAAGATATTAGGAATCCATCCTACGTCCTTACTACGTCGGCTGAAGAAAACTGGCGCACTGGAAAAAGAAGAAGAGCGCGAAGAGGATCTCGCCAACCTAACACACTAACTGCCTCTCCCGCTGCAACTACTGCACTTTGCAGCTCTGCTCTTGCAAAATGCAGTAGCACAAACTAGAGCCGGCTCCTAGCCTCCCAGGTAAGTCCTTCCGTTTCAAACAACTGCGCGGACATCATTTTGCCCTCAACGTGCACTACTCCAGATGTCGCAGGCTGCGACGGGCCAAGTTGGCTTTGCTCAGCCTGCCATCCAGCGGCCTCACGCCGCGAGGAGGAATGATGTCGATCCTATTCGTTCTACTTACTTTCCTGCTCATTCTCACGGTGATGTACCTCCGCCGGCCGCGGACAGCTGAAGATGCATTGCAGCTCGCCAACGCGAAGCTAGCTCCGGCGCCGATCATGATGCAGTTTGACGGATTCGAAATCCCCAAGGACTACGCTTTCCATCCCGGACACACCTGGCTCAGCGACGAGGGCCATCAGAACGCGCGCATCGGACTGGACGCGTTCGCTGCCAATCTTATCGGAAAGATCGATGCCATCGACTTTGCCGAGCTGAATCGCTGGGTGCGCCAGGGCCAGAGGCTTTGCACCATCACCCGCGGTGGCCGCAAAGTCGAGCTGCTCTCCCCGGTTGAGGGCGTCCTGACCTCGATCAACCATGAACTGCTCAAGGACCCTGACGTGGCGATCAACGACCCCTATAAAGACGGCTGGCTGTGCACCATCAAGGCTCCGGAACTGCTGTTCAACCGCAACAACCTGCTGCGCGGACCTATTGTTCCCGCCTGGATGCAGAACAGCGCCGTCCGCATGGGCGAGATGCTGTCGCAACTGACCCCGTCACTGGCACAGGATGGCGGCCTCCCCATCAAGGGACTGCTGTTCCAGGTCAGCCCCGAGGTGCAGAAGCAACTGACAAAGGAATTCTTCCTGACATAGATCGGGGCCCCTACGGGTGAAAGGGAAACAGCCATGCCAAACCAGAAAGCCATGTTGATCGACGTCAAACGCTGCATCGGATGCCTGAGCTGCGAGACCGCCTGCAAGCAGCTTCACGGATTCGGCGCCGACCCGGAGCCCACACTGTCAGAGACAGCGTTCACCGTGGTCGAAAGTCGCAGCGACAAATTCGTGCGCAAGCTCTGCATGCACTGCGAAGATCCGGCCTGTGCCTCCGCCTGCCCGGTGGGCGCCATCTCCAAGCTGCCGCTCGGCCCGGTGGTCTACAACGCGGACAAATGCATCGGTTGCCGCTATTGCATGATCGCCTGCCCCTATTCCGTGCCGCGTTATCAATGGAGCAAGCTCGCCCCGTTCGTGAAGAAGTGCGACCTTTGCGCCGAGCGCGTGAAGAACGGCGAACCGCCGGCGTGTGTGGAAGCGTGCCCCACACAGGCCAGCATCTTCGGCGATCGCGATGCCCTCATCAATGAAGCCTGGACCCGCATCCGCAGCGATTCATCCTATGTGCCCCACATTTACGGTGTCGAAGAAGCCGGAGGCAGTTGCGTACTCTTCCTCTCCGACGTCCCCTTCGAAGCGCTGGGCATGAAGGCCGCCCCCACCGGCAATCAGCCGATGCCTGTGCTCACTGCCAGCGCGTTGGGTGATTCCCCCAAGGTCGTCATCATGGGCGGCACCATTCTTTCTGCCCTGTACTGGGTGACACAGCGCCGCCGCGAGGTTGCCATCGCCGAGGCCCAGGAAAAAGCCGCCGCCAACCGGACGAAAGAAGGAAGGAACTAGCCATGCTTACCCGCATCAAGTCTGAGATCACGATGTGGCGAGTAATTCTCGCAATCATATTTGTCACCGGGCTGTACGCCACCTACATACGGTTCTTCGAAGGCTTCCGCGCCAGCACCAACCTCAGCGACAAGATGCCCTGGGGCCTCTGGGTGGGCCTGGGAACGCTGTGTGGCATCGGCCTGTCCGCCGCCGGCTTCGGCATCAGCGCCGCCGTCTACCTGCTGGGCATGGAGCGCTACCGTCCTATTCTTCGCGCTTCTATTCTTATTTCGTTTCTCGGCTATCTTACGGTCTGCGTCGGCTACCTTTATGAGATCGGACTGCCCTGGCGTTTCTGGCATCCCGTGGTGATGTGGAACCACACCTCCGTCCTCTTTGACGTGTGCGTCTGCATCATGACCTACACCACGGTACTGACCTTCGAGTTCGCGCCCTCGGTGATCGAAAAGCTGCCGTGGAAAGGCCTGCGCGACACCATATTGCACTTCCATCACAAGATCCTGGTTGCCGTCGTATTGGCTGGAGTGCTGCTGTCGTCTATGCACCAGTCGTATCTCGGCGGGCTGTATCTCATCGCGCGGGGCAAGGTGCATCCGCTGTGGTACTCCGAGTACATGCACGCCCTGTTTTACCTCTCGGCGATTCCTGCCGGCCTCGCTCTGACGGTCTTCGCCATCTATCTCTGCATGCGCTCGCTCAACGTGCGCGTCGACTTCACTATCCTCAGCGATTGCGGACGTATGATTCAGTTGCTCCTGATCGTCTTCGCTTTCTTCAGGGTGCTCGACCTGGTGGCCAACAATGCGATTGGCTACGCCTTTCAGCGAACTCCCGAGGCAGGATACTTCTGGCTGGAGATGGCCCTGTTCGTCATCATCCCCATTGCGCTGCTCAGCCGGCAAAGCGTTCGCTCCAATCCGGAGAAGCTTTACCTGACCTGCGCGGTGGTGATCGCCGGCTTCATGGTGAACCGGCTGAATGTATCAATTAACGCATTACAGACGGCCATGGGGGCCCACTACGTGCCCAAGTGGACGGAGCTGGCATCGAGCGTGCTCGTGGTCGCCGCCGCTATCGTGGCCTTCCGCTACGCCGTGATGTATCTCGACATCTTGCCGAGGGTGAAGCCGCAGACCTTCAGCCGCTGGCTCCCGGGCGCGCCGGCCAACGCCTGAAACAATTCCGTAATCTTTCGGGTGCCCCATCCGGCCCTCTGTTGGCCGGGTGGGGATTTTTCTTGCCTGTGAAACGACCACCCAACCCTCAAAGTGCGGGTACCCCATCCGGCGCTCCGTTGGCCGGGTGGGTTTTTCACGAATGTCCACCCGCCACAATGAAGGCCAATAAAGGATCATTGAATTGCTTCGCCGCCAATGCCTTCGGCCATGGCGCCAGTTTAGAAGTTTCTAAAGGCACCGGATCTATGAAATCCAGCCCCTTCTCCTCGAACGCCTGATGCCATTCTTTGCTCACCCACCTTGAGGCCTTCGCATGGCGGCACCAGAACAGATAGAAAATGTCGGCCTGCGCTATGCGCTTCAGTAACTCGGGTTTCCAGTATTGTCCCTGGCGGAGATTCACGATATCGACAAACACATCGATACCGGCGGCCTCAATGCCCTGCACCCGCTTGAGCACCTCGTCCCGGTCTTCGCTGGCATAGGAAGCAAAAGCTTTGCGGTGCGCCGTGGTGGTCGACGGTAGCTGCTCCACCCGCGGCTCGGCGCGTCCCACACGCACTAGAAATGACATTTTCGCAATCTCGCAATCGTTTAACCGTATCGAAGCGCTGCCGATGTGTTTCCCCTCGGCTGTCCCGGCCGGCACATCGACGATAAACGTGGTTTTGCCGATTTCCCCCGTCCAGGTAATCCACTTGTAACTCTCGACAACGGTTAATCCCGCAATGATCAGCCGCACGCTCAGCCGGCTGCCGCGCTCCAATGGATACGGCCCTTCGGAGTTCACCGCCAGCTCCGACGCCGACAGCCCCAACTCAGCCGCCGCCCGCACCAGCACGGTCGCCCGCTGTTCTTCAACGTGTACCCAGAACAACAACTCCTGTGGCTGCCCCGGCTCACACACCGAAGGACCGGTAAGCGTGAACTGCACGTTGTCGAGGATGAGAGATCCTGGTGCGGCGCCAGTCGCCGGTTGAGGCGCGGCCTGTGGCGCGGGAGGCGGAGGGGGCGCTTCGGCTTCCGGCATAGGAGAAGCAGCGGGCGGTTCATAGTCGATGTAAGCGCGTGGCGGTGGCGTTAGTCCCCGCTCCACTGTCTTTCTCGTCGTTTTCTTCCCTCTCGCAGGCGCCGGGCTCTGGACGTCGGTAGGGTGTTGCTGCTGCTGCTGCTGCTGTTGCTGTTGCTGTTGCTGCTGTTGCTGTTGCTGTTGCTGCTGTTGCTGTTGCTGTTGCTGTTGCTGCTGTTGCTGTTGCTGCTGTTGCTGCTGTTGCTGCTGTTGCTGTTGCTGCTGCTGTGGCTGCTGGCCGTGTTGCGTACCACTACCGCGCTCGACAACGCCGAGTATTTCTTCTTCGCGCATGATCAGGAAGTCTTCGCCGTCGATCTTGATCTCGGTGCCGGCATACTTGCCGAACAGAACGCGGTCACCCGGCTTTGCAGCCAAAGGGAAGTCCTTGCCCTTCTTGTCGGTCTTACCTTTACCGACGGCGATGACTTCGCCTTCCTGCGGCTTTTCCTTTGCGGAGTCGGGGATAATGACACCGCCCCTGGCCGTTTCGGACTCTTCGACACGACGCACCACAATGCGGTCACGCAGGGGAGTCAGCTTGGTAACCTGCTGCAGCTGCTGCGTTGCTGTTGTTGCTGTTGTTGCTGCTGCTGCTGCTCTTGCTCTTCCTCCGCCGTTAGCGGCCATTCATAGGCTTCCGGTGCAGCCTCTTCTACTTCGTACTCTTCACCCGCTTCTGGCCCTCTGCCTCCAGCCCCGGACGACTCGCCCAAGTGCTCACGCAGCGTCTTGAATGCACTGTCGTAGTCGCGCCGGAAGTCGAACGCCTGGCGAAAGTCAAACACACCCGTCAACTCGCAATCGCGGAACAGAACCCCTTCAATCCACTTGCCGTGCGCCCTGGCAAACGAAAGCTCTCTTCTTACCCGCTCCGATTTGACCGCATCCGGCGACAGAATGACGAGCATCCCTGGAGAGCCTTCCAGGACGCGTTGAACGGGCTCCCCGAAATGGAGGGCTGGATGATCGATCCAGACATTGACGGCATAGGCCCGCAAGTCTTTGGCAAGCCGAAGGGCAAACTGCGCATCTTCCGCGCTCTCGTGGCTGAAACTGATGAAGAAAAACTTCCGCAGGGTTGACATGGTGCAACCTCCTGTCTCAGAGGCTCGCAGCGGCGGTAACAGAGCGAGGTTCTGCTGCAGTCGAACTATTCTAAGCTGTGAAACCTGACTTTTGCGCTGGGTGCCCCATCCGGCCCTCCGTTGGCCGGGTGGGAATTTTCGGCGAAGGGTGGGAGCGAAACGGTGGGTGCCCCGTCCTGCGCCCGCTTTTAGCACAGGGTGGGATGAAAGAATCTACCTATGCCGGCTCAACCTCGATGCTCTTCCCTTCCACATCCAGCTTGGTGATGCGGAAGCTGCGCACCTGCCCTGCGCGCAGCGGCTCGGGCTTGCTGGCAACGCTCGTCGAGTTGCCGCCCTTCCAGCGCGCCTGCAGCATCGCGCCCAGTGACGACAGATCGGCCTTGCCAGTCTCCTGCTCATCGGAAGCCCCCACGCCTGCACTTCCACCGCTCGCGAGCACGGCAGATCGCCTGAATCCCTTCACCCAGTTCCACTCGCACGCCGCCGTCGGTATCCATCACGCGCCCGGTCACCACATCGCCTGCCTTGTGCTCGGCGATGTACTCATCCCGGCTCGTCGGCACCAATTGCTTCATGCTTAGTCGCATCGTCCGCCGTTCGGTATCGATGGACAGCACTTGCGCGCGCACCGCCTGCCCCACCTTCAGCACCTCCTGGGGATGATTGATGCGCTTCTCGGCGCTGATTTCGCTGACGTGGATCATGCCTTCCACACCTTCGCCCAACTGCACAAACGCGCCGAACTTGGTGATGTTCGTTACCGGCCCTTCGATCACCGAACCCGCGGCGAAGCGCTTGCCGATGTCCGCCCACGGATCGCCCAGCGCCTGCTTCAGCCCCAGTGAGATGCGGCGCTCCGGCACGTTCACCGACAGCACCATCGCCTCCACCGTCTCACCCGGCTTCAAGATGTCCGACGGCTTCTGCACGCGCTTTACCCACGACATCTCCGAGATGTGGATCAGTCCTTCGACACCCGGCTCCAGTTCAACAAACGCGCCAAAATCCATGACGCGCGAAATGGTCCCGCGCACCCGCTCTCCAGTTTTGTATTTGTCGCCGGCGTCTTCCCACGGCTCCGGCTGAAGCTGCTTCAAGCCGAGTGCAACGCGGTGTTTCTCTCGATCGATTCGCAGCACTCGCGCTTCAATCTCCTGCCCAACCGTGAGTACGTCGGCCGGGTTCTTGATGCGGCTCAGCGAGATGTCGCTCACATGCAGCAGCCCATCGACGCCCCCGATATCGACGAACGCGCCGTAGTCCATCAGCGTGCGCACCGTACCCTTGACCACATCGCCTTCCTGCAACTCGGCATAGCGGCGCTCCTTGCCCGCGCGCTCTTCCTCTTCCAGCACGGCGCGGCGATCGACCACCACATCCTCATCCGTGGTGTCGAGCTTGGTGATGCGGCAGCGAATCTCCTGCCCCACCAGCTTCTCCAGTTCGGCGGCATCGCGCGTGCCGCTGCGCGAAGCGGGCAGAAACGCGCGCACCCCGACATCGACCGTGAGACCGCCCTTTACCACGCCGGTGACCGTGCCCAGGATGGTCGACTTCTCGGCGAAGGCGCGCTCTAAGGCGCTCCAGTCCGTCGGTTGCGCAACCTTGAAACGCGACAACTCGTAGTAGCCTTCCTCATTGCGGCCCTTCACCGTAACCGGAAGCTTGTCGCCCGGCTGGGGCGGCGTCTCGCCAAACGCGCTCACCGCCAGCACGCCCTCAACCTTGTAGCCGATGTCGAGAAATGCCGACTCGGGCGTCACTGAGATCACCGTGCCCTCGATCTGACGCGTGCCATCGTCGGCCCGCCGCTTATGCGACTGTTCGTATTGCGAAAGGATGTCGGCGAACGACTCGTCCGCTTCCGTAGTGTTTGGGGTTGGTGGAACTTCAGGATCAGACATGTACAGGGAACAGCCTCAGAGTGTGGGGTAGCTAACCTTCAGGATATCATCGCGGCGGAGAATGATAAGCTATCCTCAAAAGCTGCGAGAGTGGCGGAATTGGCAGACGCACCAGACTTAGGATCTGGCGGGTAAAACCGTGGGGGTTCGAGTCCCCCCTTTCGCACCAATAGCTTATCGCGCACGCCAGGTTGCAATATCTCAGTGTGGAGTTTGTGGCCTGTTTTCTCGTCGCGGCATTGCAGTGACGTTCACGAATCGTTTGAGCCTTTCGGCGGACTCGCTCGTGCAATCGGCTGTCGCGAATCACCGATGCCGTGGCAGCTGGACTCGAAGCCCGTTGCCTTCGACTGTCCGGACGGCTGTGGGCCGCGTCATGGAGACGCGGCCCACCATACTCATCTACCTACAAACGCAGCCGTTGTTTACGCGATACACGGTCTCCACAAGCGCCGAGGCCAGCGCCTCCTCAATATCGGGAGATGTCACCCCCTTTGCACGGAATAGGTGATCATGTCCCCATCCATGGAAACAGACGTACACGGTATAGCCGTCGCTGGTTCTGTAAATGTCGTAATACGCCGTGAAGTTCAGGCCCTGTGCAGCGTTATCGCTCAATCCGCCTCATTGAAGCGCACGTTGTAATCCTTCAGTATGGCGTGGTCGTTCATCGCCGACACGGACGCATGCGCGAGTTAGTTTCTCACCTCCTCAAGGTTTTGCGCTGTGTAGTGTGTTGTAACGCTGAACCTGACGTTAAAGGAGCCACTGGGGCCGCTGCCTTGCTCGGTCGCGAACCGCTGTATGGGTCCGTTCACACGACGACTGATCCTGCCATTGCGCGCTAGTCGGAGCCGCAAATAAGACCACGAGTCCCACAACCAAAAAGACGTACATTTTGTTCCTGCTACTCGTCCTCTCTTTCATGACGTCCTCTCTCGAACCGGGAATGTTGCGGTGAATAACACAATCGCCAAGTGAGTAGCCGGAGACGAGCCAGAGAAACCACAGGCTCACTTTCCTGTCCTCACGCGGGCGACCTTGAAGTCAACCGGCTCTGAGTGGGATCGAGTCTGCTAACAACGCAAGCTGCAGAGGAGAACTCGGGTGGGTGATTTGTCGCTGCGGTAAGAGCGTGTTCGCGGTGCCCGTCTCACGCCACAGCATGTCGGATTTGATACAAACAGCTGCTTTGCTATCGACGTTGCCTGAAGTGTTGGCTCAAACCCCGGCGGGACAGAGTCATAGGGCAGCGCCTCGGACTCATCGTAGGCAGTCTCTGCAACGTCTTGGGCGGGAATGACCGCGAAGAAACCGAACGCCAAAAACACCGCGAAGACGAGAGCCGAGCACAGCTTTCTCATACGCCCACCCTAGTTCTGGCTGCCCCAAGTATACTGCCAGTCAAGATTCGGGTTGCTCTTGAAGAGAACCCACCCTCGTACCGATTCCCGAATTGGGCCGATGCAGCCGTCTTTCGAACTCAGCATCAGCCACAAGATTCGGTTGTTGGGGAGGGCGGGTGCCGGTGTCTTCGGAATTTTGGCCGCGGATCTGGCGGGTAAAACCGTGGGGGTTCGAGTCCCCCCTTTCGCACCAGGCATTCCACCTGGTTTCCGCCATCATGGAGACCACACAAACCACTTCTACGAAAAGTGCCCGGCGAGAGACGCCGCCAGGGAGAATTACGACGACTGCGAAATTGCCTTATGGGTCAGCCCGATCGCTTCGTCAATCTCTTCGACCGTAATGGTTGCAGGAGGAGCGATCATGATGTGATCGCCGCGAGCGCCGTCCACGCATCCCTGCATCGGATACACCAGCACCCCCGCTGCCATGCAACTCCGAGCCACACGTGCGGCGAAGTTGTCACCCGCGGGGAACGGTGCCTTGGTGGAGCGGTCGGCGACGAATTCCACTCCCCACATCAGCCCCATGCCGCGAACCTCGCCGACACATGGCAACTCGAGCAGTCGCTGAAGGGCGTCCTTCAGATGACACGCCGGTCCGTTACCCGAATCATCTGCGGCCTCAACGAGTTGTCGCTCGCATATCAGCTTTAGCACTGCCCTGCCCGCCGCAACCGAGACGGGATGCGCGTTGTAGGTGAAGCCGTGCACCAGGGCGCCCGAGCCGGCGACAATAGCATCAACGATGTTAGGGCGAGCCACAACCGCTCCCAGCGGGCAGTATCCGCCTGCCAGTCCTTTTCCCAGCACGACAATGTCGGGGGTCACGCCCCAGTGATTGCAGGCGAGAGGCCGGCCGGTGCGTCCCATGCCCGTCATGACCTCGTCCGCGATGGTCAACGCTCCGTGATCGGCGCAGATTCTGTGGATGCGCTCGAGGTATCCGTCTGGCGGAACGGCCGCCCCCAGGGTCGCCCCGCTCAGGGGTTCGAAGATGAAGGCGGCAACTTGCTCCCGATGTGCCGCCAGCGCCTGCTCCAGTTCCGCGGCGTACTTCTCTGCGCAGTCCTGGCAACCGTAAGGGCAGCGGTAACAGTAGGGTGTGCCGACATGCACGAACTCCCTCAGCATGGGACGATAGATCTCGCGCCGTCTGAGATTGCCCGAAACTGCCATCGCACCGATGGTGGCTCCGTGGTACGACTGTTTGCGGCTGAATATCTGGGTGCGCGAGCTGTTTCCGGTCTCAACCTGGTACTGCCGCGCAAGCTTCATTGCTGTCTCGACGGCTTCTGAGCCGCCGCTGGTAAAAAACACAGAGGCATCGCGGTACGCCGGGCCGAGGAAGTTCAGCAACTCGCGTGCGAATTGTTCCGCCACTTCGGCGATGAATTGGCTGGAGTGCACGAACTCTAACTGTTTTGCCTGGGCGCCGATTGCGTGAGCTACTTCCGGCACTCCGTGGCCGACAAAGCTCACTACCGCGCTGGAGGAAAAATCAAGATAGCGATTGCCTTCACTGTCCCACAGGTAGACACCCTCGCCGCGTACCGCCGTCGGATAGTGTTTGCGATACGACCTCAACAACAATGGCGAACTTTGCGTGTCCGGTTGCTGAGCGTCCTCCGTCATTGCGCTGCCTTAAGCTGTGTTGTTGCTTGCCGCAGCAGCGCCGTGTTCTTCACCAGCGCGTTCTCCAGAAATGCTGCTTGCTCACGGGCGGTGTTCCAATCCTGTTTCTCTACTGCCTCAGTAATGCCCGGCAGCTCCAGGTGGGCATAGGTGTAACGAGCCGCGTACAGGCTATGCTTGAACCATGGCCGGCCAGGGATTCCGTCGGATATCAGCCAGTTCGACTCAATTTCCATAATGGCGCGGTTAATCGCTGCGGTGCGATCAGCGCTGAGTACACCGCCAGCCAGCGCCGTCTCGGTGGCCCGTTTGAGGTCATCTCCGGCAGAAGCGAATTCGTCAGCGCGTTGGATCGCCAAAGTGAGGTCCAAATCTCCGGTGACGCATGGCGCATTCGTAGCCTTGCTTCTTGCTCCAGGCGCGCCCTTTGCGCTACAGAGCTCCCCCAGGAACTTTCGGATATCACGCCCATAAAAGCCGAAGTCGAATGGCAGTATATCGGCGTTGGCAAGCCTTAATGCAACCACTCCCCAAACCTGCGACATCAGCGTGTGATAGCGATAGTTTGGATCTCCAATATGGTTCATCCAGTAGAAATCGTCATACATGGAGTGGTAGACGCCATACGGTCCATCGAACGTCAGACCTATCACTGGCCGGCCGAGAAAGTTCAGAAAGACAGTGTGGTCGGAGCCGCTGCCGATGCGGGTGTCCACCAGCGAATCATCGTCCACCGCGGCAGGGCGCTTGCCTCCGCCTGTACCCGGAAAACGCACCGTGTCGCTGGCGGTTGACTTCTTCCATGCATCGTAGAGCGGCACACCCGAAGGATCATTCAGCGTGTGGCTCACCTCCACCAACAGCGGCGCGAGCGAACCCACAGCACTGGCTTGAAAGTTTGGCCCGGAGACAGACGAATCCACATTGATATAGGCGACCAGCTTCTTCTTGAGTTCTGCAGCATATTCTTCGCCCCACTCGGTCGAGCCGGTGAGGCCAACCTCTTCGCCGTCCCAGCTGCAGGCAATGATGGTTCGACGCGGGCGTATTCCCTTCTTCGCCATTTCACCCAGTGCACGCGTCAGCTCCATCATGGAAGCCGTACCGCTGGAGGGATCCACCGCGCCGAAGACCCAGGCATCGTGATGGTTGCCGAGCAGCACCCATTCGTCCGGCAGTTCAGCGCCGCGCAGTCGCGCCTCGACCACGTAGTTCGGCTTGATGCTGTTGTCCATGTTGATCTTCAGGTGGACCTTTACGCGCCTACCGCCCAGGCGATACGTAATCGGCAACCCACCCTGCCAATCCTTCGGCGCCTTGGGCCCGTCCATCGCTTGCAACAGCGGTTCGGCGTCGTGCCACGAAATGGCAATCGCCATAATCTTCGGCACTGACTGCGATTCTTCCGGCTTGATGCGCTTCGCGCCCTTGACTGAGGCCCATCCCGGCGTCAGCGGATCGCCCGGCACGATGAAGTCATAGGTGATGGCACCGCGCTGAATGTGCGTCTCCGGTCCCCAGGGCCCGTCAGGAAAGACCTTGCCGCGCTTATACCCGTCTTCCGCCGGGTCGGAGTAGATGATGAGACCGGCCGCGCCTCTCTGCTGCGCCGTGAGCGCCTTGAAGCCGCGATAGCTATACGGCTCGGAGTAGCGCACGATCACCAGCTTGCCGCGCACATCGATGCCCTTCTTCGCCAGCAGATCGTAGTCCTCGGGATTGCCGCCGCGGGCATACACCAGCGGAGCCGTCACCTCGCCTGACGCCGACATCGACAGGTAGGCTCCACTTACCTTTGGATTCGCCGTGTCGGGATCAAAATCGTAAGCCGCCTCGCGCAACCCGGCGATGTAATGCGTAGGCGCAACCATCTCAAGCTTCACCTCGCGGGGCGCGGAGTTGTAGACGTCATACTCATGGACGGTGACGTCTTCCCATCCCTGGCGCTTCCACTCCTCAGCAATATGGAGAGCGACCTTGTGGTTCTCTTCGGAACCGGCGGGATGCGGCTCTGCGGTGAAGTAGCGATGGAAGGCCTTCTCATGGTCCGCAGATGGAATTGACTTCAGGGTGGACTCGACCTTCCGCTGCGTGGCGGTGGATTGCTCTGTATAACCAGTGAAGCGTTGGGCAAAAAGTAGCGGTGCCAGAAACAAAAGTGTAGATAGTAGGAATAGTCGGCGCATTTGGCCCCCCGGGGGAGAACGCACAAATATAAACCCTCGTAGTGGCCATCAAGGCGTAATCCGGAAACAAGCGTGTCCGGGTAGCACACGTCTGGATTTCTCAGTTTGCCGGACAGGTTGTACGAGTGGAGCTAGCCACTCACCCAGTTGACTTGCATCACTGGCATCCCTATGCTTGTCGCCTACCAAGTGGGGTGAAACATGAGGTTACGCATACTGCTTTTGCTGTCATTGCTATTGTGCTGCGGATGCCTTCTTGCCGATCAAGCGGCTCAGCCTCGTCCCCCTGTCGCCGAAAAGCTGGGCACGGTGAACTTCTCGGTGTCCTGTGTCGCTTCGCAGCAGGCGGCATTCAATCGCGGCGTCGCTTTGCTGCACGACTTCTGGTACGACAGAGCTGAACAGCAGTTCCAGGCGATTGCCGACGCCGATCCCACGTGTGCCATGGCTTATTGGGGCCAGGCGATGAGCCTGTGGCACCAAATCTGGGACCGTCCCAGCGAAGCGACGATGCAGCGTGGATTGGCGCTGGTGCAGAAGGGCCAGAAGATCGGCGCCAAGACTCAGCGCGAACGCGACTATCTGAACGCGCTGGCACTCTTCTATCAGAACCCCGGCACATCCAGCTTTGAGATAAGGGTCAACGCTTACTCGAACGCAATGGAGAAATTGCACGACAAGTATCCGCAGGACCATGACGCAGCGGCGTTCTATGCACTGTCCCTGCTCGCAGCAGCGCCTCCGCAGGATCCGACATTCGCCAACCAGAAGAAGGCGCTTGCCATACTGAACAAGCAGTTCGTCTTGGCGCCCGACAATCCCGGTGTGGCGCACTACATCATTCACAGTTGCGACAGCCCGCAGATGGCCGCACAGGGACTCAAAGCAGCGGAGCGTTATGGGCAGATCGCGCCCTCGGCGCCACATGCGGCGCATATGCCGGGACACATCTTTGCAAGGCTCGGTATGTGGCAGCAGGACATTCAGGCCAACCTCGCCTCGGTGGCGGCAGCGGAACAGTCGAACGCGCTTGGACATGAACTGCATGCCATGGATTTCCTGAACTACGCCTATCTGCAGGTGGGCGAGGACGGCAAAGCACACGCGATCGTGGCCAAGGTCCAGACCATGGATCCCATGGCCGGGCACGACATGCACGATTACCTCGACATAGCGCGCGCGCGATTCCCAGCCACCTACGAGATCGAGATGCGACACTGGAAACAGGCGGCAGAACTCGACCCGGCGGCCGCCAAGCAGCCGCAGAACATCGCGGAGACCTATTGGGCGCGTGCGGTCGGCAGCGGACACCTTCACGACGCGGCAACGGCCAGGAAAGACCTGGCAAAGTATGACGCTATGGTGGAAGCGGTAAAGAAGTCGGCCGATGCTTACATGGCGGAGTATATGCAGACGGGTCGTGATGAAATTCGCGCGTGGATTGCCTTCGCCGAGGGTAAGAACGACGAAGCGGCGAAGATCATGCGCACGGTCGCCGACAAGCAGGATGCGCACGGCAAGGGAGAGGTTGAGATTCCGGCGCGCGAGATGCTGGCTGACATTCTGTTGGAGTCGAGTCAGCCGCAGCAAGCCCTCGTCGAGTACGAGCAGTCCATGAAAATTGATCCCAACCGCTTCAATGGGCTGTATGGCGCGGCTCAAGCCGCCCAGACTCTGAAGCAATATGCGACAGCCCAGAAATACTATGCCCAGTTAGTGAAGAACTGCGAAGGCTCGCAGTCCGACCGCCCCGAACTGGCGCAGGCACGTGCAGAGGTCACCGGAAAAACAGTCGCGCGTGGGAATTGAAGTGATTCAGGCCTATGCCCCCAGCACCTTGATCTGGCAGCGGCCTGGCAAGATCGACCCAAGGGGGCCCGTGCGCGCCACCAACCGCCTTGGCGTCCTGCAATACCCTCGCGGCGCTGTCACCCTGGCAACAAGCCTGGAGTTTGCTGCAAATGCCGTAGAATCAGGTATGGCCTTTCGTCGTTCCGGCGATACCGATTCCCGCAAGCCGACTTATCCCACAGAAGACACCCATCAGGAGGCTGCCTACCTGAAGGCGCTGGGGGAAAACCAACGGCCGGTGCATGTCAAGCTGTTGGACGGCGAAGTAGTTCGCGGCTGGATCGAGTACTACGACCGGCGCATGATTCGACTGACTCGCGATGGCGCTCCCAACCTCTTTATCTATAAGCACGACATCGCCTACATCGCCGAGGAAGGCACAAGCCGCTCCTCTGCCGTCACCACCCGCGCTACACGTGCATCCGGCCCAGCTCCAACAACTCCTGATATCCCGGATTCAGACGAATGATCCGCTACACGCCTGAGATTGAGCCCATCGCCCGTGAAGCAGGCGCGCTGCTCATGAGCTACTTTCATCGCCGCATTGGCTATGAGTACAAAGGCGATGTCGATCTGGTCACCGAAGCGGACCGGGCTTCCGAAAAATTCATCGCCCAGCGTCTGCGCGCTCGCTGGCCGGAGTTCGGCATACTCGGCGAGGAGGGCACTCGGTCGGACCTGGACGCCGAGTATCGCTGGCTGGTCGATCCTCTCGACGGCACCACCAACTTCGCCCATGGTTATCCCGTCTTCTGTATATCGATTGCCTTGGCGCGCGGCGAAGAACTGCTGGCCGGCTTTCTCTACGACCCCACGCGCGACGAGTTCTTCTCCGCAGAGCGCGGCGCCGGAGCCAAGCTCAATGGCCAGGCGATGCACGTATCAAAAACGTCTAGCCTCGCCGAATCGCTGCTCGGTACCGGCTTCCCCAGCCACAAGCGCCATAAGAATCCAAACATCCACTTCTATCATCAGTTGACTTTGCGCTCGCACGGCCTGCGGCGTGCCGGTTCGGCCGCGCTCGATCTGGCGTGTGTCGCATCCGGCCGCTATGACGGTTTCTGGGAATTCAAACTCAATTCCTGGGACACCGCTGCCGGCGTATTGCTGATACAGGAAGCCGGAGGCCGCGTGACCCGCTTCGATGGCTCTCCATTTCGCCTGTCCAGTGAGGAAGTGCTGGCGTCAAACGGCATCATTCATGACGAACTCATGCAAAACTTCGCCGAGATCTTCGCTGGCCGTGGCCTGGAAGAAATTCCCTCGCCCGTCGAGTACGCCAGAAACCGCCGGCCCTGACGATCATCTGCTGTTTTGTCGAGTATCCGTTCCAAGCTTGAAAAACCGCTTTTCGATACAGCTTCTGTATCTGGGGCTGCTCTCATCCGCTCATCGCCACGATTTGTATACTAGGTGGTCGTTAGTGCGGACCTGTTCCTGTCATTCATGAAACTTCACGCCAACCAAACGCGCCGATGCGGGCGTGCCGGATGGACACTGTGCGTCGGCCTGCTGCTCCTTCTCTCGTTCGCTTCCTCCGCCCAGGTTCCTTCGCCATGGGTCGACACCAAGCCTCTGCCCATCGACGAAGGTGTCACCGGACTCAAGCTCGTGCTCCGGCAGCTTCACACTACGGCCCGGCTCATGCACACCGTGGCTCATCCCGACGACGAGGACGGGGGAATGCTGACCCTGGAGTCGCGCGGCCACGGCGTGACGGCCTTGCAGTTGACGCTCAATCGCGGAGCCGGCGGCCAGAACATCATCGGCAGCGAGCTCTTCGATGAGCTCGGCCTGGTGCGCACCCTGGAGTTGCTCTCCGCCGACCGCTACTACGGCGTCGAACAGCGCTTCACCAGCGTCGCCGACTTTGGCTTCTCCAAAACTGCTGCCGAAACCTTCGAGAAATGGGGAGGCCATGACGTAGCGCTCGCCGACATGGTGCGCGTTATCCGCACCTTCCGCCCGGATGTGATCTGTACCCGCTTCCAGGGCAGTCCGCGCGATGGCCACGGTAATCATCAGGCATCGGGAATCCTCACCCGCGAAGCTTTCCGCGCCGCCGCCGATCCTACGCGTTTCCCTGAACAGATTCGCGAAGGCCTTCAGCCCTGGCAAGCCAAGAAGCTGTACATGGATAACGTCCGCGCCAACGAAGACTGGAACGTCCAGTTGGAAACTTCGCAGGAAGATCCGCTGCTGGGCGAGAGCTACGTCCAATTTGCTTTCCAGGGATTGCAGCATCAGCTCTCGCAGGGCGCAGGACACTGGCATCTCACCGAGGGCCGCCGTACCAGCTACTACAAGCTCATCGACTCCGTCTTGCCCAATGTCCCGGTCAGCAATGTCCACGAAAAGGATTTCTTCGACGGTATCGATACTTCTTTACCATCACTTGCGTCGCGCCTCGGTAAAGACCAGTCAAAGGCTGCCTGGCTGCGCCTCGATCTCGACTGGATCCAGCGCACCATCGATGAAGCCACCAGCGCTGTCGACAAATCGCCGCAAGCGGCTGCTACGCCGTTGCTGCGGGGCCTGGCACTCACGCGCAACCTGATCACGAAAGTCGAGGCGGCTGACCTCAGCGCCCTCGAGAAGACCGGCTTGCTGGTCGAGCTGCGCACCAAGCAGCAGCAGTTCGAACACGCCGCCAACCTTGCGCTCGGCTTGGAACTCAGCGCCGGGCCGGGAACCCCCGACGGCCGCCCCCTGGCCGAGGAGTTTGCCACCTCCTCCAACGGGCCGGTCTTGGGCGCGGTGATTACTGCCGGCAAGCCGTTTCTCCTGGTTGCGAAGTTTCGCAATGGAAGCACTTCGACCATCGCCCTCAAGCAACTGGCTCTCGACGTTCCGCAGGGATGGAAATCCGAGCTGTTCATGGACAAGGTCCCCGCCTCGCTCCCTCCCGGCCAGGGCTGCTCCGTCATGTTCCGCGTCACGCCGCCCGCCGATGCCCGGATCACCAGGGAATACTTTCATCGCGACGATCCCGAGACCGACTCGGTCTACACCATCGACGAGCCGCAGTACGTAACCTTGCCGCTGCCTCCGCCGCCGGTCTACGCACACGTAGTCTACGAATTTAACCAGCGCGAAGGCGTGATGCGCGTGGCCGCCCGCACTCCGCTTCACGATCAACATGGTGACGCCTGGTCGATGCCGCTGGCGGTAGTTCCGCTGTTTTCCATCCATACCGTTCCTTCGACGCAGATTATCGCTGCCAGGCCGAACCCGGTTGCCGATCTGAACGCCCAGGTGCGCTCGACCGCCGGCCATGCCACGGGTGAGGTGCGTGTCGAAGTCCCCGCAGGATGGAAGGTGCAGCCTCATTCCGGGCCCATCGACTTAAAACAGCAGGGAGAGCACCGCTCCGAGTTCAAAGTTCTTCCTGACGGCGCCAAAGAAGGCCGCTACCAAGTGTCGGCTTTGGTTCAAGCCGGCAGCCGCGATTTTCAGCAGGGCTACAATCTGGTCACCCGTCCTGACATCGGAGGCTTCTTCTATTACCAGCCCGCCACCCAGCGCGCCAGCATCGTTGATGTCAAGGTGCCTCCGGGGCTAAAGGTCGGCTACATCATGGGCGCAGGCGACGACATCCCCAGCGTGCTTCGCCAGATTGGCCTCGATGTCACCTTGCTCACGCCCCAGGATGTCACCGGCGGAAACTTGCAACGTTTCGGAACTATCGTACTTGGCATCCGCGCCTACGACAGCCGCGAGGATGTCCGCAAGAACAACCAGCGCTTGCTCGACTATGTTCGCGATGGCGGCACCCTGCTGGTGCAGTACAACACCCAGCCGTCGGAATTCAATTCCGGGCACTACACGCCGTACCCCGCCAGCCTGAGCCGCGACCGCGTCACTGTCGAGCAGGCTCCCGTCACTCTGCTTCAGCCGGAGAACCAGGTCTTCCACTATCCCAACCAGATCACGCAGGCCGATTTCGCCGGCTGGGTACAGGAGCGCGGTCTCTACTTCATGGACCAGTGGGATTCCCACTTCACGCCGCTGCTGGCGTCGAACGATCCCGGCGAGCAGCCCCAAAAAGGCGGACTCCTCCTCGCGCCGTACGGCAAGGGCTATTACATCTACACCGGCTATGCCTTCTTTCGCCAGTTGCCCTTTGGAGTGCCGGGCGCAATTCGCCTCTACGTCAACCTGCTGAGCGTTGGACATGCTCCCCGATGAAAGCCGTACCCAACCTGAGCTGATTCGCGGTGTCGGCCTCTTGCAGGCCACCACGCTGAACATGATCGACATGATCGGCGTGGGCCCGTTCATCACCATCCCGCTGATCATCAGCGCTGCCGGAGGCCCGCAGGCGATGCTCGGCTGGATTTGCGGCGCGCTCTTTGCGCTCTGCGATGGACTGGTCTGGGCCGAGTTGGGCGCAGCCATGCCGCAGGCCGGCGGCTCGTATTTCTACCTGAAAGAAATCTACGGCCCGAAGAAGTGGGGACGCCTGCTGTCATTCCTCTTCATCTGGCAGCTTTCCTTCAGTGCTCCGCTCTCCATAGCCTCGGGATGCATCGGCCTCGGCGACTATGCCTCGTTCATTTGGCCTGCTCTGAACCGCACGCTGCTGGAACACACCTTTCACTTGAACACGCCGCTGCTGGGTCCGCTGGAGGCAAGCATTCTTGTAAAGGCCAGCACCTTCGTCGCCATGAGTGCCTGCGTGCTGGTCGTCGTCCTGCTCTATCGGCGAATTACCGCCGTCGCCAAATTGGCCGAACTGCTATGGGTCGGCGTAGCTCTTGCTATCGTCTGGATCATCGCCGCCGGCATTACTCACTTCAGCGCCGCGCGCGCCTTCGACTTCCCTGCCGGCGCCTTCCACCTCTCCCGCGGCTTCATTACCGGCATGGGCTCGGCCATGCTCATCGCCACTTACGACTATTGGGGCTATTACAACGTCTGCTTCCTTGGCGGAGAGGTCCGGAACCCCGGCAAGACCATTCCGCGCGCGCTCATTATCTCCATCGTGGCTGTCGCGACCATCTACATCGTGATGAACGTCAGCGTGCTCGGCGTCATGCCCTGGCGTGAACTGGCGCAATACAACGAAGCCCATGGCGGTTTCGTTATGTCGGTCTTTATGCAGCGGCTCTATGGGAACTGGGCCGGACGCGTCATCGCCCTGCTCATCATCTGGACCGCCTTCGCTTCCATCTTCTCTTTGCTGCTCGGCTACTCACGCGTGCCCTACGCCGCCGCTCTCGACGGTAATTACTTTCGCTCTTTCGCAACTGTGCATCCCAAACACCGCTTCCCCACCGTTTCCCTGATCGCCCTGGGGCTGGTTGCCACCGCGTTCTGCCTCTTTCGTTTGGTGGATGTCATCGCCGCCCTCGTCGTCATCCGCATCTCGTTGCAGTTTCTGATTCAGGCCATCGGTCTCATCGTCTTTCGCATTCGCCGTCCCGATGTGCCCCGCCCTTTCCGCATGTGGCTCTATCCTCTGCCCGCGCTGTTGGCCATCGCCGGATTCGTCTTCATCCTTTTTGCCCGCGTCAACTCCATGCGCGAGCTGCGTTATGCCATTGTCATCACCATCGTAGGAGTCGTCATCTATCTCGTCCGCTCGCAGCGTCGCCACGAGTGGCCTTTCGCACAGCACGCTTTGGACATCCGCCGGTCCTAGACGACAACTGGCTGGCGCAACTGAATTACAATACCGGGCGCTGCCTTTCAGCAGTCCATTTGCGTTCTCACAGGAGGAACCATGAAGCGGTCATTCTTGTTTGCCGGGCTGGTCTTGGCTATAGCGACGGCATTGAGTAGCGCGGCCTTTGCCGCAACTCCGCAAGCCGAGAAGGGAAAGCCTACCTTCGCTTCCGTCTACGATCACATACTCACCGGCGCTGAGAAAGAACTCGTTGGCGCCGCCGAGGCGATGCCCGAAGCCAAATTCAACTTCGCCCCCACCGGACCGGGCGATTTCAAGGGCGTACGCACCTACTCCATGCAGATTAAGCATATTGCAGTCGCCAACTACATGATCGGAGCCGCGATCCTGCAGGAAAAGCCACCGGTAGAGATGAACGGAGAAAGCGGCCCGGCCAACATCACTTCGCGCGATGACATCCTGAAGTTTCTCAAAGACTCGTTCGCCTACGCGCACAAGGCGCTGGCAAGCATCAACGAAAACAATATTCTTGAACCGATCAAGGCGCCCTATGGCAGTCATCCGACCACCCGGCTGGCCCTTGCCACCGACATGCTCTCGCACCCCTTCGACCACTACGGCCAGATGGTCGAATACCTGCGCATGAATGGGATCATCCCGCCCGCCAGCCGAAAATAAGAAGCCTCACCACGGAGGCACGGGGTTCGCGGAGGACAAAGACAGAAGAAATCTTCCTCTCTCTGTGTCCCCGTGTCTCTGTGGTGAATATCCATGGCCTCTCTCTCTAGCCACCCAGGCACCGGGACTTCAATCGGCTCAAGTATCTTCTTCCTCCGTGCGTCCGTGTCTCCGTGGCGAAGCGCTTGCGCCGCTGTGCCTGATTGCTCCCACGCGGTAACAACGGTACACTGATTCGCAACCACGAGGTTTTTCATGCTGATCGTAATGAAGACCGCCGCCACCGAAGAGCAGGTGCGCGCGGTCTGCGAAAAAGTTGCCGGACTCGGGTTGCGCGCCCATCCTATGCCCGGCGCCACCCGCACCGCCGTCGGCATCACCGGCAACAAATCCGACATTGAAACCGCTGTCTTCGACGAAATGCCGGGCGTTCAGGAAGTCATCCATGTAAGCAAGGCGTACAAGCTGGTCAGCCGCGAGGTAAAAGACGACAAGACTGTCGTTCGCTTTCCTCATGCCAATGCCAGCATCGGCGGCAGCGAAGTCGCCGTCATCGCCGGCCCTTGCGCCATCGAGTCGCGTGAGCAGGCTTTTGCCGCTGCCGAGCGCGTCGCCCGCTCCGGAGCTAAATTCTTCCGCGGTGGCGCCTACAAGCCGCGTACATCGCCCTACGCCTTTCAGGGCCTCGGCGAAGAAGGCCTGCGCATCATGGCCGAGGTCCGCGATCAGTTCGGACTGGCTATCGTGACCGAGGCCGTCGACAACGAATCGCTCGACCTGGTCGAGAAGTATGCCGATGTCATCCAGATCGGCGCTCGCAACATGCAGAACTTCTCCCTCCTGAAGCGTGCCGGGCGCGCCCGCAAGCCGGTCTTGCTGAAGCGCGGCATGTCAGCCACGCTCGACGAATTCCTCATGGCTGCCGAATACATCATGAGCGAAGGCAACTATCAGGTCGTCCTTTGCGAGCGCGGCGTTCGCACCTTCGCCGACCACACCCGCAACACTCTGGACCTCAGTGTCGTCCCCGCGGTTCAGCGCCTGAGCCATTTGCCGATCATCGTCGATCCCAGCCATGGCACCGGCAAGCGCAACAAAGTCACTCCGCTCTCCCGCGCTGCCGTGGCCGTCGGCGCCGATGGCCTCATCGTCGAGGTTCATCCCGATCCTGAGAAGGCGTTGAGTGACGGCGCACAATCGTTGTTCCCCGACCAGTTCGACCAGCTTATGCGCGAGGTCCGGCAGATCGCCGCGGTCCTGGGTCGCTCGGTCGCGCAACCGGTCGAGCACCCGGCAGTCCCGGCAAGCGCTGCCGCCAGGTGATGACATTCGGCGGCTTCGAAGGGGCGCAGCTTCGCAGGCTGCTGAAAAATTCACGTGAAGCGAGATTCCGCGTCAGCGCACGACCCTGGTCGTGCCGAAAACGCATCCCGCGCGGAATTCGTTCCCTGCGGCGCCCGCTGTTCCGCACTCTTCACAAACCTGGCATGGCCTTGGTACTTCTTGTCGTACTCTCGTTGGCCGCCTGCAGCCGGAGCAAGCCGCCCGATCCCGGCTACCACGAATACGCTTACCTATCCAACGGCAAAAGCGACTCGGTCAGCGTCATCGATGTTCTATCGTTGCGAAACATAAAAACAATTGCAGTAGGCAAAAATCCCACTGGCCTGGCGGCCAATTCGAAGAAGAACGAAATCTACGTTGCCAACGCCGACTCGAATAACATCACCGTCATCGATGCCGAGCGTAACCAAGTCGTCGCCACCATCGGCGTGCATCGCGCCCCGTACTTCATCTCCGTATCGTCCGATGGCAAGCGCGCCTATGTGGCGAATTCCGGCTCGTCGAATGTCTCAGTCATCGACCTGGACGCACGCAAAGTCATCGCCACCATTCGCGTCGGCAATGCTCCCGGAGTGGCGAAGGTCTCTCCCGACGGAAGCATGGCCGTGGTCAGCAATCGCACCGACGACACGGTCTCCATCATCGACACCGGCAAACTTGCGGTTCGCGCCACCGTGCCCGTCTGCCATCAGCCGCAGGACGTCGCCATACTGCCCGACTCGTCGAAAGTGTTCGTCGCCTGCCCCGGTTCCAATCAGGTTGCGTCAATCGACCTGAAGACCGGCCGCATGCTCACCTTGCTCGAGGTTGGCAAGACACCGGTCCAGATGGCGCTCAAACCTGACGGCGGCGAGCTCTTCGTCTGCAACTTCGACTCCGACAACTTCTCTATCATCGAGACCTATTCCAACGAGGTTGGTGGCAGCTATCTCATCGGAAGCAATCCGGTCGACGGCGTCGTTACTTCCGACAACTCGCTGCTCTATGTCAGCAACTTCGGTGCTGACACGATCAGCGTCTACTCCATCGATGAAGGCCGGGTGATTGGCTCGGTGCATGTGGGCAGCCGTCCCGATGCGCTTGCCCTCACACCCAACGAAGAACATCTGCTGGTGGCAGATACTGGCTCGGGCGACGTCGCGGTCGTGCGTACCGTCAAGACCCGCGCAAATTCGAAGATCAGCGCCGACCGCGCGCTGGTCAACGTCATCCCCGTCGGCAATCAGCCCAACGACATCGTGATCAAGGCCTTCGAGGTGAAGCCGGGCGCGCGCTAGGCACATAAATTGTGCACCGCTCCTGACCGGGGACTCTGATCGCCTCCACCTCATTCAAATCGCCACGGTGCTCCCTCACCGCCAACCACACCGCATCGCCCTGAAACGCGATGATGTAGTCCGCCTGGTGCGCCGGATCGAGCAGCGCCCACTCCCAATCCGGATGGCTGACCTCGCTGATCACGTTTTTCAGCGGAATGCCCGCGCGCTGTAGCGCGCCGACATGCGAGCCTTCATACATCAGGAAGGTCGCATTCTTCGGCGCGCGGACCAGGAAGTTGGCTAGCGCCTCCTCCATCGCAACCCGCCCACGCGAATTGGCTCGCGCCTCGCGCAGTGTAATCGGCGCCTCGGCCCACGCCGAAAGATAGCTGCCGCTGATGCAAACCATCAGCAACACCCATGCCGTCCACTCGCGCTTGCGCGTGCGCGCGAGCTCCGCTATCCATGCCGCTAACACAACCGGAAACACCGCAAACACCGGCAGCAGTTCCAGCCCATATCTGACGTTGTAGTACGAGAACGGCCACCACGCCGGGATGAAAATCGGCACGCTGCCATAGGCGATCGACATCGCGTAGAAGACCAGCGGCAACCACAGCAGCAGCCAGACTTTGTATCGGCGAAAACGCCAGGCGGCAACTGCGGTTCCCAGCAGAGTCAGAATCAGCAGCGCTCGCCCCCATGGCGCACTGCCCACGTTTAACTGCGCAGCCTTGAGGAAATACCGCGCTGCCGTGACCAAATGATTCTCTCCCGGATACGGTGCCGCGCCCTGGCTGGTCGTGCGCCCAGCGATGGCCTTCGCCGAATACGGCCCGTTCGCCCAATCCATCGCCCGGCCCGACACGCGATGGTTGTATGCCAGCCAGAACACCGGCACCAACGCGTTGATCAGCAGAAACTCGATCAGCGATTTCGCCAGCACCCGGCGGCGCGATGCTTCGCTCTCTCTGCGCCACCATTGCGCAACGACCACAACGACAATCGCGCCGATTACTGCGCCGGCAAACCATCCGTCGTAGCGCGTCCACGCGCCACCCGCCAGGCAAATGCCGCAGCGCTCCAGCGCCTGCTCGCGCGAGAGTCCTGCTCGCCCTTGCTCTGCCCCCCCCGGGCGCAGCATGGCATCGAGATACACGATTGCCCAGATGAAGAATGCCAGGAAGATCGGCTCGTTCATCGCCGTTGCCTGCATGTAGAGCAGGTTAGGATTCAGCGCATAAATCCCGGTCGCCAGCACTGCCGGCACTAACATCCCTTTGGGTGCCCCATCCTTTCCCTGCTTTTGGGAAAGGGTGGGGGATACGGTCCCCAAACCACTCACCAGCCGAAAAATTCCCAGCCCTCCGAGCACATACGCGACCATGCTGGGAATCGATCCGGCAATGCCGCTCTGCCACAGCCGGTCGTTCCATACAAACGGCAGCATGGCGACATGCTGCAGCGGCAACCACACCGTGCCTAATTGAAAGAACGACGACAGCCACGAGCGATTGTCGAGCACTCGCCGCGCAATGTTGATGTGCGCAACTGCATCGCCATACAACAGCAGCTCATTATGCGCGTAATACCAGAGAAGAGCGGCGACGCTCAGGAGGGCGAGGACCATCCCAACGAGCGATTCCACGGCTAAGGGCTCGCCTGTTATGCCGCCCCTTCTGATTCGGGGATCTTCCGTTACGGCCACCGCTGCGCACCATGAAGAATTCGGACAATCGACACCCTGTCCTGCAACACGCGGTACACAATGACATAAGGCAGCTTTGGAACCAGGAGTTCGCGCGTGTCTTGAAGGCGGTCAGGACGGCCGCGATTTGGCAGCATCTTAAGACTCTGTACCGATTCGTAGACTGCGCGCGTTATGCGATTAGCACTTTGGAGGCTATTGGCTGCTTCGATATAGCTGGAAATGTTTTGCAGGTCGGAGAGGGCCGGTGCCGACCACTGTACTCGCATTCAGGATCGTTCCCTCTGTTCCCTCTTCTCAATCCACGCTAGTATGTCCTCGTCGGGAACGACTTCCCCTCGTTCTACGGCAGCCAGTCCCTCTTTGACCCTCTTTTCGAACCAGTCATTGTAGGCCAATGCCTGGTTGAGCGCTTCCTCCAACGCTTCGTCTTTGGAACGATGCGTGCGCTCAGCAAGCTGGCTCAGTTTGGCTTCTGCTTCAGGTTTGAGTGTCGTCGCCATAGCAGGAGTTTACTGCAAGATCGCCACGGGCCTCATCGCCAGGCCCCGAACCTCCGTGTCCTCCGTGGTGCGCCCGTCTCAATCCAGATGCGTCAACTCGCGGAACGCATTGAACCGCTCGTCGATCTCTGCGCGCGTCAGCGATTGCAGCCGCTCGGTTCCGAAGCGTTCCACCGAGAACGATCCCATCACGCTGCCATAGAACATGGCGTGCTTCAGCACGCGGCGCGTGATCTCGCCCTGTGATGCGATATAGCCCATAAAGCCGCCGGCAAAGCTGTCGCCCGCGCCGGTAGGATCGCGCACTTCATCCAGCGGCAGCGCGGGAGCGCGAAACGGATGGTGCCCGCCGGCGAACTCGCCGTCGCGGAAGAAAATCGTCGCCCCGTATTCGCCATGCTTGATGACCAGCGCCTTCGGCCCCATCTCCAGCACCTTGTGCGCCGCGCGCGGCAGGCTCGTATCCCCCGCCAGCATTTTGGCCTCGCCATCGTTGATCAGCAGGACATCCACCCGCTTCAGCATCTCGCCCAGGTTCTGGCGCTGGCTGCTGATCCAGAAATTCATGGTGTCGCCACCCACCAGCTTCACGCCTTTCATGCTGTCGCGCACTCGCACCTGCAACACCGGATCGATGTTCGCCAGGAACAGATATTCCGAATCGCCGTACTCCGACGGAATCTTCGGGTCGAATTTCTCGAAAACGTTTAACTGTGTATCCAGCGTCTTGGCCTCGTTGACGTTCTCCCCGTATTCGCCCGCCCAGAAGAAGGTCTTCCCCTTCGCGTGCTGGATGCCGCGCGTATCCACGCCGCGGCGCTTCATCACCGCTTCCTCTTCCGAGGTAAAGTCTTCGCCCACCACCGCCACCACACGAACATCCGTAAAGTAGCTGGCGGAAAGCGAAAAATGCGTGGCCGCGCCGCCAAGAATCTTGGCGCGCGTGCCGTAAGGCGTTTTCAGCGAATCGAATGCGACCGAACCAACCACGACGATAGACAAGGGCCTAAGCTCCCACTTTCTTTTCAGATTCGAAATACTTTCCCACCAGCAGTTTCAGCCGCTCCAGCGTCGCCGGCGGCACCGATTCCTTATGAGTGATGATGGCATGGCTCAGCGCCGAGCCGCATTTGCAGCCGCGCTCTTTCGGCAGCAGGGCAACCGTCTCGCGCACCACATTAGCTGCATTCTCCGCATTCTTGGCCAGCACTCCGATGATCTGCTCGACCGTCACATGATCGTGCTCCGGATGCCAGCAGTCGTAATCGGTCACCATCGCCACCGTCACGTAGCAAAGCTCGGCCTCGCGCGCCAGCCTGGCTTCCGTCAGGTTGGTCATGCCGATCACGTCCATGCCCCAACTGCGATACAGGTTTGACTCCGCCAGCGTCGAGAACTGCGGCCCTTCCATGTTGAGATAGGTTCCGCCATGCTTCGCCTTCACCCCCGCGCGCCCGCAGGCTTGCTCCACGACCTTCGCCGTCTCGGCGCAGATTGGATGGCCAAAACCGATATGCGCCACCAGACCATCGCCGAAGAACGTGTCCACGCGGTGGCGCGTACGGTCGACAAACTGGTCGGGGATCACGAAATCCATCGGCTTGTGCTCTTCCTTCAGCGAACCAACGGCCGACAGCGAAACGATGCGCCCGACGCCAAGCTGCTTGAAACCGTGCACATTGGCGCGATACGGCAGCTCGGTCGGCATCAGCCGATGCCCCCGCCCATGGCGCGACAGAAACGCCACCCTGCGTCCGCTCAGCGTTCCCAGCACGTACGCATCAGACGGCTGGCCAAACGGCGTCTCCAGCGGGACCTCGTGAACCTCCGTCAGGCCCGGCATGGAGTACAGGCCGCTGCCGCCAATGATTCCTATCTCTGCCTGCTGCAAACAGGTCCTCCTGCGATGGGGATGGCAAACCTCTGATTATACAGAGGCATCATTGCTGCCTGATCTACGCCTGTCATCCTGAGCGGAGCGATCCGCCGAAGGCGGAGAGCGCAGTCGAAGGACCCCTATGAACGAGCATAGTATTCCCTGGCCTGCATTCTCAAAGCGTTTGCTTCATCCAGGCGAGAGCAGAAAACGGGAGCGAGTCCGTGCTGCCTCACGGACGCACTCCCCATCAGCGCTCGTCCCCATAGCTTTTTCTATTCAGTTGTCAAAGAGTCGTCCGGCGCGGGCATTGTGCCAGCCGGTTTCGCGTTCCGGAAACGCAAAAAGAGCCAGACGGCGGAATTCGCCCTTCTGGCTCTACTGTTTCCACTATAGCAAATTTGAGGGGGGAATCTTCACCAGTTGCGCAACTTATATTTATATGGCCGTCAAGCACTTGCGCGGATTGTGGCACGTTCGGGCCATTGACACCGCGTTTTCCAAATCGGGAAATCGGTACGGTTGAATGAATTCGCTTTTAAGCAATGCGGTCCAAAACGAGAGTCTCAAATTGTTTTACCCGCTCTAACACCGGATCATTGGTAATGAACCCGGTGGCGTTGGCCAGAACCGCCGTAGCTGCCTGCAAGGCGTCTGGGGTTCGCAGGTTGTGTAACGCCCTCAACCTCGCCGCCAGGTCTGCAATCTGCAGAGTTGCGGGTATCCATTCCAGGTTGGGATACCTCGAAAACAGTGCATAGAAGTCGTCAACTTGGCTCTCGTTCTTGTTTCTATATGCCGGTACAAGAAGTTCGGCCATCGTAATTGTGGAGGTAACTCCGCTTATACCGGTCCGCTCCAGGGCGGAGAAAACCATGTCCGTCATGGCGACGTATCGCGGATTCGCCTCGACTTGGTAGATGAAGATGTTTGAGTCCAGCGCTATACGTCGGTTCCTCCGAAGGAATGAGCGCAAAGCCTCTAATCCCAACTCTCACGTTCCTTCTTAAGGTAGTCCCGGCCATACAGATTCGGTGCGAGGCCGCGAATAGCAGTGCTGTAGGACTTCGGCTTGGGAAGCAAAATGATCTTCGATCCACGGACCACCACTAAGATCTGGTCGCCTGCTTTCAGGTGTAGAGCCTCCCGCGCCTCGCGCGGAATCACAATCTGGTTCTTGCTGGAAAGCTTCGCTGTCGTCATCACTTTACATTATAGCATATTGTAAAGCACACAAGGAGGCGGCCGATCTCGATCACGCCCTATTTCCCCGGCCACGCCCTGAGCGCGGTTTGCGCCACGCTCTCCAGCGCCGCGCGGCTGGCGCCGCCGGCGGCTTGCACCGACATGCCATGCAGAATGGCCATGTAAAACCGCGACAGGTCGGCGGGATTCACCGACTCAGGAAGCTCGCCTTCGTCTTTCGCTCTCTTCAGCCGCTTGCGCAAGGCCACTTCCCCGGCCGCGCGCCGGGTCGCCAGCTCTTCCCGCATGGCACTCGATTCCTCGCCGCACGCCAGCGCTCCCTGCACCAGCAGGCAGCCATGGGGAGCGTGCGGCCGCGTCAGCGTGGCGATGGTACCGCGCAGCATCAGTTCCACCGCCCGGCGTGCGGTCGATTCCTGCAGCGCCTGGGACATGTATGCCATGGGCCCGCTCTCGTAGCGCTCCAGCACCTTGCGAAATAGTGTTGCCTTGTCGCCAAAAGCTGCGTACAGGCTGGGGCGATTGATGCCCATGGCCTCGGTCAAATCGCTAAGCGAAGCCCCGTCATAGCCTTTTTCCCAAAAGACCTGCAGCGCCGCATCCAGCGCTCGCTCCTCGTCAAACAGCCGCGGCCGTCCCCTTGCGCCGGATTTCGCCAGTTTCATCACTCTGTCATATTAGACTAGGCATATTTGTACCGGACAGTAAATATGTGTGAAACTTTCCCGCCCCTCGCTATATCTGTATCGCAAGGTACAGAAATCGTACCGCCGATTTGGAGTGAAAGGAAGCAAGCACATGGGCAAGCTGGAAGGAAAGGTCGCAATCGTAACCGGAGCGTCCAAGGGAATCGGCGCCGGTATCGCCAAACAGTTCGCAGCCGAAGGGGCCACCGTAGTCGTCAACTATGCGTCCAGCAAGGACGCGGCAGAGAAGGTCGTCAAGGAAATCACCAGCAAGGGCGGCAAGGCCATCGCCGTCCAGGGAGACATCGCCAAGCAGGGCGACATTGAGCGGGTCTTCGCCGAGACCAAAAAGCACTTCGGCAAACTCGACATCCTGGTCAACAACGCCGGCGTGTACGAATTCTCCCCCATCGACGGCATCACCGGAGAACACTTCCACAAGCAATTCGACCTCAACGTGCTCGGACTGATCCTGGCTTCGAAAGAAGCCGCCAAGTACATCGACGGCAACGGCGGCAGCATCGTTAACATCAGCTCCATAGCCAGCACCGCTGCCCCGGCAACCGCAACGGTCTACAGTGCCACCAAGGGCGCCGTCGATACGGTGACCAAATCTTTGGCCAAGGAACTGGGACCGCGCAACATCCGCGTCAACGCCATTAATCCCGGCATGGTCCTCACCGAGGGCGTGCAAACCGCCGGACTCGATCAGAGCGACTTCCGCAAGGACCTCGAGTCGCGCACTCCGCTCGGCCGCATCGGCAAAGTGGAGGATATCGCGCCCGCCGCGGTCTTCTTCGCCTCCAACGATTCCTCCTGGATCACCGGCGAAACCCTGGTCATCGCTGGCGGCTTGAGCTAAGCTCATTTCGCACTTGGCTCTTCGGTCTCGGCGTTTGCAGTTCGTTGTTGGGTCTCGCTACCCCGCCGAGGTAAGCAAGACAGTTTGAACAGGTATTCGCAAGCTGCGAAGCAGCAACTTCGATTTAAGCCCCGGGCGGGCGAGCCCGGGGCTTGCATTTGCGAGGTGCCGCGTGGCAGCATAGCGGCCCGCTGCCTCACCAGGCCGGCGGTGCTAATCTAGACTGCACTAATTGGAGACCGCCATGAAGCCTTCGATTCGTACCCTCCTCATCGCCGCCTGTCTTGCGCTGATCGCCACTTCCGCCATCGCCGCCGACACCCAGCCGCCTTCCAACTGGCAAAGCAATCTGCTGGCGTGGCGCGCGCAGCGGGCCAAACACTTGCAGGCCCCAATGGGATGGCTGTCGCTGGTTGGTCTGGACTGGCTCAAGGCGGGCGACAATTCCGTGGGCTCGGCCGCCGGCAATGCGATCGTGCTCAAGTCGCCCGCCCCGCCCAACCTGGGCATCGTGCAGCTTGGCAGCAACTCGATCGACCTTCTGCCTCCCAAGAGCGGCTACCCAAAAGGCCTCGAGACCGACGGCAAAGCTCCCGCCAATCCGCAACCGCTAGTGGCCGACGACAGCAACAAGCCGACCAAAATCACTTTCGCAACTTTGCAAATTACCGTGATTCATCGCGGCCAGCAATATGGCCTGCGCATCCGCGATTCGCAATCACCCATCCGCTCTGGATTTCACGGCCTCAAATGGTATGCCCCTAATCCGGCGCTGCGCGTCAAGGGAGAATGGACGCCCTATAATCCGCCGCTCAAGCGCAAGGTGCCGACCGTCCTTGGCACCGAGATCGAAGCCGACGTCCCCGGCAAAGTGACGTTCACGCTCGATGGCCAGACTCTTAGCCTCGAACCTATTCTCGAAGAGCCCGGCGACACCGAACTTTTCTTCATCATCCGGGACACCACCAGCAAGAACAAAACCTACGGCGCCGGACGGTTCCTGTACACACCATTTCCTGATCACGGGCTGACTAAGCCGGGCGTGATATGGCTCGACTTCAACCGGTTGGAGAACCCGCCGTGCGCCTACACGCCCTACGCAACCTGTCCACTGCCGCCTCCGCAGAACCGCTTGCAGGTTGCCTTACCCGCAGGCGAGCAGCGCTATCACGATTGACGCGGTTTGCTGATAAGACTTGGCGCAGCGGAGCTTTGAAGGGGCGCAGCTTCAGCTGCGCCGGCCTAAGCCATTTGATATTGTCATCCCCAGGGGACCTTGGTCCCCGAGGGACTTGCTTTTCGGGTTTTTCATCAATGCGTTGACCCCGGCTGGTTATCCATGATTCTCGACGCCCTGCACAAAGTCGCCAACCATCGCGCTCCACTGACGCGCGAGGAAGCCCGCGCGGTCATGGCGGAAATTCTGAGTGGTGCGGCGACCGATGCCCAGATCGCGGCCTTGCTGGTCGCGCTGCACATGAAAGGCGAGACCGTCGAGGAGATCGTCGGCTTTGCCCAGGCCATTCGCGCGGCCGCAACGGGGCTCGAGACCGATGACGGCCATGCCCTCGACCTCAGCGGTACGGAGCGCGATGCCCTGGTCGATACCTGCGGCACCGGAGGCGATACCAGCGGCACCTTCAACATTTCCACCGCAACGGCGCTGGTGGCCGCGGGCGCCGGTGTTAAAGTTGCGAAACATGGCAACCGTAGTGTTACCTCTAAGTGCGGCTCGGCCGACGTGATGGAAGCCTTGGGCGTGAAGATCGACCTGCCCGCTGCGCGTGTGGCCGCCTGCCTGAAGCAGACCGGCATTGCCTTCCTCTATGCGCCGGCCCTGCATTCGGCAATGAAGTATGTGCAGCCCGCGCGCCGCGAGTTGCGCCTGCGGACCGTCTTCAATCTGCTTGGCCCGCTCACCAATCCGGCGCATGCTTCGGCGCAGGTGGTCGGCGTATATTCCGCGGAATTGGTCGAGACGCTGGCCGAGGCGTTAAGCGAGTTGGGCCTGCGCCGCGCGCTGGTCGTCCACGGGCGCGACGGGCTCGATGAGATCACGATCACTGGCGCTACTTTAATCGCCGAGGTCCGCAATGCCCAGGTACGTTCCTATGAAGTCACACCAGAAGAGTTCGGATTGCAATGCGCTCCGTTGAGCGAAATCGCCGGCGGCGATGCGCAGGAGAATGCTTCGATCATTCGCCGCATTCTCGATGGCGAGCGCTCGGCCCGTCGCGATGTCGTGCTGCTGAACGCTGCAGCAGCGCTGGTGGCAGCGGGCCACACCGATAGCATGCAGGAGGCGGTTCCCGTTGCAGCGTATGCCATCGATTCCGGCCACGCTAGACAGCGATTGGAATTGCTGGTGGAGTTTACGAAGAGCAATTAGCAATTAGCAATTAGAGAAGGTCTGATTAAGTCCGGGCGTTGAAGGGGACGGCCTTCAGGCCGTCCGTAAGTGCCCCGAATAAAGCTGGGCTTCAGCCCCTGCAAATTCAGACAACCGCGAAAGCTAACGAGCAAACTAATCGTCAATTGCTAGTCGCTAATTGCTAGTCGCTGGAAACCTTACTTCCCCACCGGCCTCGGGCCGGCATTCTTGATCGCCGGGGGAGCGTCGAACTGCTCGAAGTTCTTAGCGAAGCGCGCCGACAGATCAGCCGCCGTCTTGTCGTATGCCGCCTTGTCCTTCCACGAATCACGCGGCCGCAGCACTTCGGAAGGCACGCCCGGCACCGACTTGGGAATGCTCAGCCCGAAGGCCGGCTCGATCTCGAACTCCACGTTCTCCAGCTTGCCTTCGACCACGGCGTCGACCATAGCCCGGGTATAGGGCAGGCTCATACGCTTGCCTACGCCATACCCCCCGCCCTGCCATCCGGTGTTGACCAGCCAGCACTGCGCTCCGTGCTGGCGCAAGCGGTTGCCCAGCATCTCGGCATAAACCTTGGGCGCCAGCGGCATGAACGGCGCGCCAAAGCAGGTGGAGAACGTCGCCTGCGGCTCGGTCACGCCTGCTTCCGTGCCGGCCACTTTCGCGGTGTAGCCGGACATGAAGTGGAACATCGCCTGCTCGGGCGCGAGCTTCGAAACCGGCGGCAGCACGCCGAACGCGTCCGCGGTCAGGAAGACAACGTTCTTGGGATGCCCGCCAAATCCGGGGATCACGGCATTGTCGATGTACTCCACTGGATAGGCGGCGCGGGTGTTCTCGGTCTTGCTGTCATTGTCGAAGTCGGGATAGCGCGTCAACGGATCGAGCACCACGTTCTCCAGCACCGTTCCGAAGCGGAGCGCGTTCCAGATCTGCGGCTCATTTTGTTCCGACAGGCGAATGCACTTGGCATAGCAGCCGCCTTCGAAGTTAAATACCCCGTCAGCACCCCAGCCGTGCTCGTCATCGCCAATCAGGTTGCGTGTGGGATCGGCGGAGAGCGTCGTCTTGCCCGTGCCCGACAGTCCGAAGAACAGCGCAGTTACGCCGTCGGCGCCGATATTAGCCGAGCAGTGCATGGGAAAAACATCGCGCTGCGGCAGCAGGAAGTTCATGATCCCGAAGATCGACTTCTTCATCTCGCCGGCATACTGCGTTCCGCCGATCAGCACGATCTTGCGCGTGAAATTCACGATGACAAAAACCTCGGAGTTCGTGCCGTCGCGCTTGGCATTGGCCAGGAACAAGGGAGCGGCGACAATGGTGAACTCGGGCTTGTGGCTGGCCAACTCTTCCGCAGTCGGCCGGATGAAGAGCTGATGGACAAACAGGTTCTGCCACGCCAGTTCGTTGATCACGCGAATCGGCAGCCGGTAGCGGGGATCGGCACCGCAGAACAGGTCCTGCACGAAGAGCTCTTTGCCGTGCATGTACTCCATGACTCGCTCATACAGCGCATCGAACTTGTCCGCCGGAAATGGCTGGTTGACGGCGCCCCATGCCACCTTGTCGGCAGTGATCACGTCCTTCACCATGAACTTATCTTTAGGTGAGCGGCCGGTACGCTTGCCGGTGGACGAAACCAGGCAACCGCGCGCCGACACCTCTCCTTCATTGCGACGGATGGCGGCTTCCACCAGCAGTGCGGGCGACAGGTTGCGATGGACATTGGGCTGGTCGAGTAATTCGGAAAGTGCAGGGGCCTGAACCGCAATCGACATAGGAGAGCTCCTTAAGAAATTTAAGATGACGCTACCCTGTCCGGCATCCCGCCTGAAGCTGGAGGGTCTGGCCGGGGCGCGAAAAAAGCCCGATACGGGGCCTAGCGGGCGACTGCTTCCTGATTTGCTTCCTGCATGATCTGATTCAGGTGATCGAGCATCTCTTCGACCGTGAGCGTGTACATCTCGCGTCCGCTGTCTTCCCCCGATTCGATGGCCCACTTCAGGTAGTGGCCTGCGATCTGTACCGCCATAGCGTCAGAGATGACCTTGCCGGTCTGCCGGTTGTACTCCACCCATGCGGGGTGGGGAAGCGCAATCCAGACCGGCCGCTCGTCGACCAGGAACTTGATATCAACCGCGTCTGCGTGGCGAGTCGCGATGGCAACAATCAATGCCTGGTATTGGCAATGGACCCGTTGGCCGCTCCAACGGTCAACCGCCCGAAAATCGTCATACATTCTTAAAAGTCTAACCGAGCGAAGAGGTTGGGAGCAATGGAAACAAAATGGACTAGCTCACACCTAGGCACGCTAGGGGGTAGCCGGAAGCTCGAGCTGTCTTCCGGCCCTTGACTGGGATGGCTAGGCTACAGGATTCCTTCCAGCCGCTGATAACTGGCTTCCATTCCACTCTCCATACCTGTCGCAAGCATCGCCTTCCGCGTCTCGGCATCCGGCAACGTCATGCGCATGGTCATCAGCGTGCCACCGCCTTCGGCATTGAACTGGTTTCCACGTGATTGTCCGGTGTGGGATCAGGCAGGTGCATCCGCTCGACATGCACGATCCTGCTATAGGGTTCCAGCTCCAGGTACTCCCCCGTCAGATAAAATCCCTCACCTTTTCCATTCGTCCACTCGTAACGAATCTTTCCGCCGGGTTTCGCCTCGCTGATGCAAACGGGCATCGTCCAGCCTTCCGGACCAAGCATCCACTTCTGAATCAGGCTGGGCTCGGTGTGCGCGCGGTACAGGGCTTCGGGAGGCGCGGCGAAGTGTCGCGTTACAACGAGATGGGTATCGCCTTCGGTTGTCAGCGTCATTTTGTTCATTGCAGTTTTCCTTTCTTGTGTTTTTCCATCCCGGCTAGAACGTTGTCCAGCCGGTCGTAATTCTTTTCCAGAGCCTGGCGCAGCATCGCCAGCCATTGGTCCATCGCCTCAATACCCGCTTTCGCCAGCCTGCGCGGGCGGCGGGTTCCGTCGATGCGACGAACGATCAGTCCCGCCCCTTCGAGCACCTTCAGGTGTTGCGAGATTGCCGGCTGGGTCATCTCAAAGGGCGCGGCCAGTTCCATCACCGTCGCCTCTCCCTGGGCAAGGCGAGCCAGAATCGCGCGCCGTGTCGGGTCGGCCAGTGCCGAAAAGGTGGCGTCGAGGTTGAGAGTTTTATTCATTAGCTATAACTTATATAAGTATTACCTTATTGTCAAGAGGAAAAATTCGCCAGCCCGGCAGTGATTTCGAGGGCAAGGGCTTCCGCTGGATTGAACTTCACACGGCGAGGACTTCGGGGCCGTGCAGAAAGGAGGATGGGGAGAGAGGACGAGGATTCTATGGAATCAGTACAGCCGGAAGTTGACTTCTACGTTGATCTGCACCGGCACGGAGCGGCCGTTGAGTTTGGCGGGTTCGAACTTCCACTGGCGGACCGCTTCAATGGCTTTCTCGTCCAGCCCCATGCCCAGCGCGCGTTGCACGCGGATCTGCTGCGGCCGGCCATCGGCCCCGACCACCATCCAGAGCACGACCGTGCCCTGATACTTGGCCTTGCGCGCTTCTTCGGAGTATTCCGGGTCAGGAGCGTACAGCGCCTTGGGAGCGCTCACACCGCCGCCTACGCGATAGGCGCCGCCGCCATAGCCGCCGCCATGGCCGGGGCCGACGCCCGGGCCAATGCCGGAACCAACACCGCCTCCACTGCCGCTACCTATGCCACCGCCGGAGCCCGTACCATTCGATGGCGGGCCGATCACCTTGGAGAGCGGATCGCCCAGCGCGCCTATGGTCGGCAGTTTGATCTCCGGTGGTACCACCACGCTGGGATTGACCACCAGCTTGGGATCGGGATTGCGGATCACGATCGCCGGAGGCACGATCTGGTCCTTGGAAAGCTTCGGCAGCGCGCCCTTGGGAGCCGCCAGCTTGTCGCGGTCGCCACCGCCGCCACCACCGCCGGCGCGGGTCTTCGACACCGGCATCGGAAGATATGGGCTGACATCGGCTACCAGTCCAACCACCTGCTGCTTGATCTCGTCGCTGTGACTCACCATCCAGTGGCCCGAATAAACCAGCAGCCCCACGCCAATCACATGCACGATAAAGGAGTAGAGAAACGTGTCCTTGCGCGTGGCGTACAGTCCCTTGCCTTCACCAAACAGCGTTGGCAGCACATCATGCTGCTGCGCCGCAGGCTCGGGGACCGTATCGGGCGGCTTAGAGACTACAGGGGTGGACATTTCTTCCCTTAAGTATAGACCCGGCTTTGTCGGCGAAGGTGCACAAAAAGTGGTACGAGCTCGGCACTGCATCGGTTCGTTTTCAACCGCTCAGGCGATCACCCGTAGCGCGTTCGGCTTGACGCCAATCTCCACCGGAGTTGAGCAAACTGGCTCGCCATCGGCGAAGACTTCGCTGACCGGATCGGTCACGATGCGGACCCGCGTGGCCTTGGCGTAAGCGACTTCTTGCATTCCGATATGCCCGCCGCGAAAGACGACGTGAAACAAGCGCAGCAACCGCAGCTTGCTGATGTTCCTCACAAAGCAAACATCAAGCCGGCCATCCTGCATGTCGGCTTGATGCGTGAGTCGCATGCCATTGCCGTATTGCGGCCCGTTGCCGGCGGCGATCAACATCCCCGGTTCGTTCGCGATGGTCTGCCACTGGCCATCGATCTCGGCCGAAATATTCATTAGCGGCGGCTGGAATCGCGGCAGCACTTGCAGGAGAGCGGCAACATATCCGCCATGAGCGCGCAGCCAGCGCGGCTGTGTCAAGGTGCGGCGATTGACGGCTGCATCAAGACCAGTACCGGCGATACAAGCGAACAGCCTCTCGCTCGTGGCCTCACGCTCCGCCTCTGTCGCGCGCCGAAGCTGCGACTGCATAATACGTGGACCCATCCGCGGCAGGTCGCGCCGCGGACCTGCGGGGACAAAGTGCAGGTTCTCCAGCGATTCGCCCGACCAGGGCTCGATGGGTTGCTCCGCCTCCCGCGCCGTTTGCAGCGGCTGAATTGTGCCCAGATCGATGCAGCTTACGTTGTCGCCCGACGTGCAGAACTGCTTCCAGGCGTCGATTGCTCGGGTGCTGGTCGGGATCCCAATCGACTGCGCAAAGTCGTTGGCGCTGCCCAGAGGAACGATCAGGGTTGGAATTTGCTTGCGCGAGAGCACCGGAAGATGGCGATGCAGCGTGCCATCGCCACCAAACACCAGCGCGGCAGCGGGATCGTCCGTGGGATCAAGCTCGTTGCCCGAAAAGATGCTGACGCCCGGCAGCTCAAAGCGGCGGACGTGTTGTTCGTTAGCGATCGGTCCCAGCAGGGCAACGGCGCGCACGGCGGCTAGGTTCGCACACTTGCGATAAAAAGCAAAGGCAGCGGTGGCCGCCAGAAATGGCTTTACCGAATCGCCCAGCCGGCCCGCATCTATTCGCAGAAGATCCGCACATGCTTGCCGTTGCTGTTGTCGATTTCAACGTCAAGGGCGTTCAGTGCCTCATCCAGCTTGTCGCCCCGTAAGTGTGAAAGCGCATCGAGATCGATTCCCCGCTCGCTAAGCTTTTGCGCAACATCCACCGGCAACACGCCGATCAGTCCGACACCTGTGCGCACGAAGTTGAGTGGTACGCGCATGTTGACATCCTTGCCGGCGCCGGTGACCACAACTCGCAAGTACTTCCGCGAAGGCGCTGGGCCCGCGCTGTCGTGATTCTCTGACGCGTTGTCAGTGGAAAATTCCGTCACCGCGTTAAGTTTGTCCAGCAATCGTTCCGCGTCTTCCGAGGTGATCTTGCCGGCAGCCAACATCTCAAGCACTTTCTTGGTTTCGACTGACATCTTCGTTTCCTCCTGGGTCTTAGCCCAATTTCTCCAGCGCCTCGTCCACGCTGATCTCTCCGCGGGAAAGCTGCTCCAGCACATATTCGCGGGGTGATGGAGCCTGCAGGCTCTTGTCGAGCCGGGCAGCGATGGCGTTCAAACGGTTCTTCACCGTGGGATAGCTGATGCCGAAAAGCTCTTCCATCTTCTTGATCGAGCCGTGATGGCGAACGAATGCCATCACAAAGGCCTGGTCCGCAGGCTCAAGCTGGTCCAGAGGCGACAGCTCAATCTGACCTTCCATCGCCAGATTGCACGTCGGACAGGCTAATCGGGTGATCTTGAAGGGGTGATTGCATTCCGGACAGGTTGTTCTGGAGATTGCCATAGATTGATTTACTTGAGTAAGTATGGTGCTGTAACTTAAATATGTCAAGTACTAAATCAATATAATTAATATTACTGTTGACTTCATGATATGCGAATTACGGCATGCCAATAGGGAGGCGCCTAGCGCCGGACAGGGAGAAAAGTCAGCTAAGCCCGAATAACCTAAGCAGCTTGGGTTATAATCAGGCGTGGCATCGCGGCGGCTGGGAGGAGTTCTCTTCGTTGCTTATCCGCAGGATCATACTCCGCGCCACGTTCACGGTTTTCGCGGTGAAGCGGAGGTCATTATCCAACTCGCCGAAGATGGTAGCGTGGCCATTGCAAATCGGCGTGGTGCCATCCGCCCGGCAGATGCCAAGCGCTCAGATGTCCGGCGAATGTTGATTGCCGCAGCGGAACATTTCGATTCGCTGGTTGAGCTGTGGGGGGAAAATGCATGAATAACACTCATCCAATCCGCACAACCGACGCTAAGCTTGATGCCATGCTGGCCCGCGCTGGCGAGTTCGAGCCGCACGATTTGCGCGCCACCAAGGCCGAGTACAACCGGAAGGACGATCTCATCACGCTCCACCTCACCGATGGCATCCGCGTCTCCATTCCTCGAAAAAAGCTCCAGGGATTACAGGACGCAAACCCGTCCGAGTTGGCGAAGATCGAACTGCTGGGGCGCGGCACCGGCCTCCATTGGCCCGAGCTCGATGTCGATCACTATGTGCCTGGCTTGCTCAATCGTGTTTTCGGTACGGCCCGCTGGATGGCGGAAATCGGACGAATGGGAGGCTCGGCAAAAAGCCGCGCGAAAACGCGTGCTGCACGGGCCAACGGCAAACGTGGTGGACGGCCCAAGAGCATTAAGCCATCACATCGCCCCGAGCGCACGTTGGCCAGCGATTAAGCGCCGCACTTGACATCTGCTCCGCGCTCCCTGTACCTTGACACAACAATGTTTCACCCGACCTACAGCGCGCATGCGATCACCACAATGGCCATGGCCATGTGTCTGTGTTGCACAGTGCCTGTGGGTTGTCGTGAGGAGCGGCTTATAGACTAATCAGCCGCAAAGTTTCCGAAACAGCCCACGGTCCCGCGATCGTGGGCTTTTCGCTTTTGTGTCAAAAGTTCGTCGCGCGGGATCCGGGGCCATCCCAATCTCATCAGGAGCAGGAAATATGAGCCAGTCCGACTCGAAACCGAACTTTCACTTCGACACGCTTGCCATTCACGGCGGGCAGTCGGCCGATCCCACCACTAAATCGCGGGCCGTCCCCATCTATCAGACAACCTCGTACGTCTTCGATGACGCCGACCACGCCGCCCGGCTCTTCGCCTTGCAGGAATTCGGCAACATCTACACCCGCATCATGAACCCCACAACCGACGTCTTCGAGAAGCGCATTGCCGCGCTCGAAGGCGGGGCCGCCGGATTAGCGCTGGCGTCGGGGCAGGCTGCCGAGACGCTCACCATTACGACTCTGGCCTCGGCGGGCGACGACATCGTCTCCACCACTTCGCTCTACGGCGGGACCTACAACCTGTTCCACTACACGCTGCCCAAGCTGGGCATCAACGTGAAGTTTGTCGATGCCGATGACTTCGCCGGGCTGCGGGCGGCCATCGGTCCGCGGACCAAGGCGCTCTACACCGAGACGCTGGGCAATCCCAAGCTCGACATCGTCGATATCGAAGAACTGGCTAAGATCGCACACGACAACGGCGTGCCGCTCGTGATCGACAACACCACGCCCAGCCCTGCACTGTGCCGCCCGATCGAGTGGGGCGCCGACATCGTCATCAATTCGGCGACCAAGTTCATCGGCGGACATGGCAACTCCATCGGCGGAGTCATTGTCGATGCCGGCAAATTCGACTGGGCGGCCTCGGGGCGCTTCAAGGATTTTGTCGGGCCCGATCCGTCGTATCACGGCGTGTCGTACACCAGCGCTTTCGGGCCGCTGGCGTTCATCATCAAGGCGCGGGTGCAGGGCCTACGCGATACCGGCGCTGCCTTGTCGCCGTTCAATGCCTTCCTTCTGCTGCAAGGCGCGGAGACGCTGCACCTGCGCATGGAACGGCACTCGCAGAACGCGCTAAAGGTCGCCGAGTATCTGGCAGGACATGCTGATGTCGAGTGGGTGAACTATCCCGGGCTGCCCACCAGCAAGTACTATCAGCGGGCCAGGAAGTATCTGCCGACCGGTTCTAGCGCGTTGGTGACCTTCGGCATTCGCGGCGGATACGAGGCGGGCAAGAAGTTCATCAACTCGGTGCATTTGTTCAGCCTGCTGGCCAATCTCGGCGATGCCAAGTCACTGGTCATTCATCCTTCGTCGACCACCCACCAGCAGCTCAGCGAGGCGGAGCAGCGCGAAACCGGCGTTACTCCGGACCTGGTGCGGCTCTCCGTCGGCATCGAGGACGTGCGCGACATCATTGCCGACATCGAACAGGCGTTGCAGACCGCAGCCGGCAAGTCGCCGGCCTGCGACAAAGCAACCGCTGAGGCGAGGTGATAAAGAGCGATGGGGGCAGGTTTGCAACCAACGCGAGAAGGTAGTGTCACCTTCGCCGGCGATGCGCCGTTCCGTTTGGAGGCGGGCGGCGCATTGCGGCCAGCCACCATCCGCTACGCCGTGTACGGGCAGTTGAATCCCCAGCGCGATAACGCAGTGCTGGTGTGTCACGCGCTGTCGGGCTCGGCACGGGTAGCGGACTGGTGGCCGGAAATGTTCTCCGCCCCAGCACGCGCAAAAACGGCGAATGCCGGCGTGTCCCAAAGTCCGGTGTTTGATCTCACGCGCGATTGCGTGATCTGCGCCAACATACTGGGGTCGTGTTACGGATCGACCGGGCCAACCTCCATCAATCCTGCAACTGATAAACCATACGGACCGGACTTCCCTATCGTCGGCGTGCGTGACATCGTGCGGACGCAGGCGCACGTGCTCGACGAACTTGGCGTGCAGCGTGTGCGCACCGTGATCGGCGCGTCCATCGGCGGAATGCAGGCGTTGCAGTGGGCCGTCGACTATCCCCACAGAGTGGGACATTGCATCGCCATCGGCACTGCGCCGCTTTCGGCGATGGGATTGGCACTGAACCATCTGCAGCGCAAGGCGGTCCTGCTGGATCCGGAGTTCGCTGGCGGGCGTTATCCAGCCGGCAAGCAGCCGGAGCAGGGCTTGGCGCTGGCACGCGCCATCGCCATGTGCTCCTACAAGTCGGCGGAGCTGTTTGGCGAACGCTATGCCCGCAAGCCCAACCGCAACGGCGAAGACCCTCTGCGTTCGCTGCACGAACGTTTCGATGTTGCTGGATATCTTGACTATCAGGGCGAGAAGTTTGTGCAGCGCTTCGACGCCAACTCATACCTGGTCATCTCGAAGCTGATGGACACATTCGATCTGGCACGGGGCTACGCCTCCGAGCGGGAGGCGCTGAAGCGCATCCAGGCGCAGGTTTCGCTGATTGGCATTTCCTCGGACTGGCTGTTTCCGCCCGAGGACGTGCGCGCGTTGGCGGAGCGCATCCGCGCAGCCGGCGTGCAATGTGACTATACCGAGTTCGAGTCGGCGCATGGGCACGACGGATTTTTGGCCGAGGTCGACGCCATCGCCGCGGTGGTGAATGGAAAAGTGGAAGCACGCCGGGAGTTGGCGGATAAGGCGCTCTGAAGGGGCGCAGCTTGAGCTGCGCCAATGCCTTGCTGTTTGTTTCTTGTCATCACGAGCGAAGCGAGGGATCTGCTCTCGCTGGCCGCGACGACGGCGCTCGCTGCGGCGAAGCGGACGGAATCGACGTTGGCAAAGGTTTTTGTAACGTACGTGAGAGCAGATCCCTCGCGCCAAGGGCGCTCGTGATGACAAACATGGCTGCACCCGCGACAGCATTTATTTTAGGAGAAACAATGACCGTCTTAACCGAAACCAAGCTCACTGCCTTCCCCAAACACCTGCTGCGCGACCGCGTGGCCATCGTCACCGGCGGCTCGCGCGGCATTGGCCGAGCCACCGTGCAGCGGCTGGCTGAGGCCGGCGCGCACGTTGTCGTCAACTATCTAAGCCACACCCAAGAGGCCGGTGAAGCCGTGCGCGAGGTCAAGGAACAGGGCGGCCGCTCGCTCGCAATCCAGGCCGACGTGAGCAACAGCCGCGAAGCCGGTGCGCTCATCGAGAAGACGCTCGACGAGTTCGGCCGCCTCGATCTGCTGGTGGCCAACGCCGGCATCTGGGAAGGCGCTCCCGTCGACGAGATGACTGACGAGGTGTGGGACCGCGTGCTCGACTGCAACCTGCGCGGCACGTGGACGGTTTGCCGCGCGGCGGTGCCGGCACTCAAGAGCAATGGTGGAGGCTCAATCATCATCGTCAGCTCGACGGCGGGGCAGCGCGGCGAGGCGGACTATTCCAACTACGCCGCTTCCAAGGGCGGGCAGATCAGCTTCGCCAAGTCGCTCTCGACCGAGCTGGCGCCCAAGATTCGCGTGAACGTGGTCGCTCCGGGCTGGGTCGACACCGAACTGAATCACGTTGTGTTCACGGCAGAGGAAAACGAAGAGAAACGGAAAGCCATCGAAGCGATCCCGCTGAAGCGCCTGGCGACGCCGGACGATGTGGCAAATGCCATTGTGTTCCTGAGCTCGGACTGGGCGCGCCACATCACCGGCGAAGTGCTGAACATCAACGGCGGCTCAGTGCTCTGCGGGTAATACGCTAGAGTTGTACATGCGCGAAATCTGGCGGCATCGCGGGATGCGGTTGATCTTCACCGCCAACCTCGTCTCCATGGTCGGCAGCGGCATGAACACTGCCGCCGTGACCTGGTACATCCTGCAGGCCACGCATTCCGAGGTGTCGCTCGGCCTGATGATCGCGCTCATGACGCTGCCTTCCCTGGTGCTGCTGCCGCTGACCGGTGTCATCATCGACCGCAGCGATCGCCGCCATCTCATGATGGGGCTCGACGGCGCGCGTGGTCTGGTCATTCTCACCATCGCTATTCTGGCGCTTACCCATCGCGTCCACCTTTGGCAGTTGTATGCGATGACCATGCTGGTTTCCGTCGGCTTCTGGATGTTCTGGCCGACTTTGAATGCCCTGGTGCAGGAGCTCGCGCCGGAAGACAAGCTGCTCGATTCCAATTCCATGATGCTGGCGGCGGTGCAGGGCGGCTGGATGCTCGCCGGGGCCCTGGTGGGATTCATGTACAACCACATTGGGCTCGGCGGAGTCCTGCTGATCGACACCACCAGCTACATCGTCTCCATCGCCTGTGTCTTTCACGTACGCAAGGGGCGGGTTACGGTGGCCCAACCGGAGCACGAAGGCGCAGCGACGGATCGTCCGGCGACGGCGGTTGCCCGCTACTTTCACGAGCTGCACCAAGGCTTCGAATACGTAGCCACCCACCGGCGGGCATTGCTGCTGGGGATAGCATGGGCGCTGTTCATCGCGGCTATGATGACCAATCAGGTGCTGACCGCCCCGTTCAACGACCGCATTCTGCACAGCGGCGCGGTGGGCTACGGCTGGATGAATGCAGGTTGGGCGATTGGCGCGTTGGCCAGCGTGATCTATGCTTCGCGCGTAATCCGGAGCTATGGCGCCAACCGCTCGGTCACCGTAACCATGACGATCATCGGGCTATCGTTGTTTTTCCTTCCGGCTACGCGCTGGCTTGCGCTTGCGGTCTTGGTCTACTTCGTCATGGGATCCGGCCGTGGCGTGGGTGGCATCGCCATTTCGACCGAGATGATGGAGATGGTGCCCAGGTACGTCATGGGCCGGGTGCAAAACACGTTTTTCTTTCTCTCCAGCGCACTACAGATCGTGACCTCGCTGATGGTGGGCGAAGCTGCGCACCGCGAAGGGCTCAAGTATGGCTTCTGGCTGGTTGGATCGATGTACGTTGGAGCAGCGCTTGCGGCCGCGTGGCCGGTGCGGGAATCGGTGAAAGGGCTGGCGCCAGGGCAGACCGCAGCGGACTAAATGCCGGTCAGCTCGGGCCGAAGTTTCAATAGTTTCTTCCGCCACATCCCCTTGCTGGCGTCCCTTTAGGGCGACCGCCGGGTCCCAGAATTACAGCTAGGGCTTTATATGCCCTATCTGCATTACAATTGTCGCGGTGAACTCCGCCAGCAGAAGGAGCCGATATGAAGTTGAGAATCACTACCGATGGATTTGAAGGTTACGCGAAGCGTGCCCTGGAACGGGCGTGCAAGCTGGATCGACGGGAAGCGATCAAGCCGGAGATTACCATCACTTTCGAGGATCCACTTGCAATGGTCGAGGTCCTGACGGCGGAGCGTCTCCGGCTGGTGCAGAAAGTGCGGACAAAATCCTCGTCGATCACGGCACTTGCCGTCGCGCTGAAGCGTGATCCCAAGTCGGTGCGCAGAGACGTTCTGAAGTTAGAGCGCGCGGGCGTAGTCCGAACCCGCGAACAGATCAATCCTGGCCACGGACGGGTGAGAATCGTAGAACCTGTGGCCCGCCAATACCGCCTCACGGCGGTTCTTTAAGCTGGGGTGCCCACTCATTCCCGCCGTTGGAACGAGTGGAAGTGTTCACCTCCCACACATTCGAAAACCGCGATTAAGTTGGGCACCCGGCTGAAATTATTTGGCGGATTTCGGTTACTACTGCATCGCCCTGCCGACATCTTTGCCGGCGGCCTTCACCGCATCAGCGGTCTTCTCGCCGCCCTTCTCGGTGTAGTTCACGGTGACCTGCGAGCCTTTCTTGATTCCCTTGCCTGCGTCCTTGGTACCTTCCCATGAGGTCTTGTCGGTGTACTTGATGGTGTGCTCGGTGCCATCGGAGGCTTTCACCACCATGGTCTTGGTGCCATGGTCAATGTGCTTCACCACGCCGCTAACCATGTGGGTCAGGTCGTCCTGGGCCATCGCCATCTGCGACAAACCGACGATTGCAAACACCAGGGCGCACGCCAGCGCCACCGGCACTACGGATCGGATCTTCATTCAAACTCTCCTTGAAATAACTCCACAGCTTCGGCTGATGGAATGTGAACTTAGAGTATCAAATTAACTATCAAATAGATGCGGCAGCGAACTGATAGTCAGCCGGCCTGCTGTCCCTCCGGTCTGATTCGGCTGCGCCACCCGGAGTCGCGCCGTCAAGCTCTTAACGCTTCGCAATGTTGTAATCTGGTAAATTCGCAGTTCGCGAAGGAGACTTGTAGATTGCGACGTCTATCTGCGGTTGTTCTGTTCTGCGCCCTGAACCTGATTCCTGCCACATACGCCCAGCCTGGTAAAGCTCAGGCGCCGGTGCCATTCGCTCCGCCAACTTCCATCACTGGCTATCGCGATGCGACCGCCGAGTTGCAGGCGGAGAAGACCTTTCTTACCGTGCCTAGTGCTGAGCTGGCGAAAGAGCATCTGCGAATCCTGACCTCGGCGCCGCATATTGCCGGCTCGATTGAGGACAAGAAAACGGCCGAGTACGTCCTCGAGAAATTCAAGGAGGCCGGGCTCGACGCTTACATCCAGGAATACAAGGTGTGGATGAACCTGCCGGGCGAGATCAAGGTCGATGTGGTAGCGCCAGAGGGCGTCACCATGCACGGGCCCTCGCCGGAGCACGTGAGTGACGATCCCTATCAGGACGATCCGCGCGTCAGCACCGCCTTCAATGAGTACTCGCCATCGGGCGACGTCACCGCCGAGGTGGTCTACGCCAATTACGGCCGCCTGGAGGACTTCAAGAAGCTGCAGGAGATGGGCGTCGAGGTGAAGGGCAAGATCGTGATTGTTCGCTATGGCATGAACTTTCGCGGGGTGAAGCCTTATGTTGCCGAGCAGTTCGGCGCCGCCGGGGTGATCATCTATTCCGATCCCTGGGACGATGGCTACTTCAAGGGCGACCCGTATCCCAAGGGCCCGATGCGGCCGCCAAGCGGGGTGCAGCGCGGCTCGATCCAGTATCTGTTCCGCTACCCGGGCGATCCAACCACGCCGGGCATTGCCTCCCTTCCCGACTTGCCGGACAGCAAGCGCACGCCTCCGGACAAGGCGACCGATCTGACCAAGGTCCCGACCACGCCGCTGTCGTATCAGGATGCGGCGCCAATCATGGCCAACCTCGGAGGGCCGGACTCGCCACGTGATTGGCAGGGCGCGCTTCCCTTCACCTATCACCTTGGGCCGGGGCCGGTGAAGGTCCACATGCTGCTGAAGCAGAACTATCACTGGGCCACAATGTACGACGTCATCGGCATGGTGAAAGGCACGCAGGCTCCCGATGAATGGGTCGTCTCCGGCAATCACCGCGATGCGTGGGTGTATGGCGCGGTCGACCCTAACAGCGGCACGGCCGCGATGCTGGAGTCGGTGCACGGCGTCGGCGAGTTGCTGAAGACCGGCTGGCGCCCGAAGCGGACGCTGATGTTCTGCAGTTGGGATGGCGAAGAAGAAGGCCTGATCGGCTCGACGGAGTTCGCCGAGCAGCACGCCAACGATCTGAAGAATGCCGTCGCCTACTTCAACATGGACGTCGCGGTAGCCGGGCCAAACTATGGCGCCTCCGCTGTACCCAGCCTCAAACAATATGAGCGCGACATTGCGAAGGCGGTGCCGAGTCCCAAGGGCGGCAGCGTCTATGAGCAGTGGAAGATTGACCAGGAGCAGAAAGAACATGACGGCTCGAACCGCATCAATTCTGCCCTGGGAGGTTCGCCGCGCGAGCCTAATGCCAAGATCAAGGAAGATGTGAGTGTTGGCGACCTGGGCAGCGGCTCGGACTTCACGCCCTTCCTGCAGCACCTCGGCGTGCCGTCGACTGACATCGGCTCGCACGGGCCGTATGGCGTATATCACTCGGTCTTCGACAACTTCGCCTGGTTCACTAAGTTTGGCGATCCGACCTTTGTCTATGAAAAGGAGATGGCGCAGGTCTTCGGGATTCAGGCGATCAGGATGGCGTCCGCCGACGTGCTGCCCTTCGACTACGAAGAGTATGCCAAGGAGATTGCGGCGTACCTGAAGGTGGCGCAACAGAAGTCGGCGAAGGTCTTTGCAGCGCAGTCGCCATCGTTTTCCGCAGCCGAGCAGGCGGCGCAGCGCATGGAGAAAGCTGGAGCCGAAATGCTAAAGGCCCAGTCTAGCCCCACCGGCAACACGGCAGCGATGAATGAGGCACTGATCAACACCGAGCGCGCCTTCGTCCTCGACGACGGTCTGCCGGAAGGCCGCCAGTGGTTCAAGCACGCCATCTACGCTCCCGGCGAGTACACCGGATACGCCGCGGTAGTGATTCCGGGAGTGAATGAAGCCATCGACCGCAAAGACCTGGCGAACACGCAACAGCAATTACAGGAGCTGACCGCTGCCATCAACCGCGCGGCGGATGTGCTGGAGAAGGGGGCGAAGTAGGGACGCTATTCGCTATTCGCTATTCGCTCTTGTCTCTTTGCTGTTGTCATCCTTAACGCAGTCGAAGGACCTCTATGATCGCGAAAAGTTTCGTGAGCATGGGGGCCTTCGCTTTGCTCAGGATGACAATCGGTAATGCCGGGGCGCAACTCCTACGACATTCTCACCTTGGACTCGGCGCCCTTCAGCATGTGGATGCTCTCGATGAAGCGCACCTTGCGATTGCTGAGTTTCATCACCAGCGACTTGGTGCGGACGCCGTCGCCGAAGAAGCGCACACCTTCCAGCAGCGGGCCATCCGTCACGCCGGTGGCGGCGAAGACGATGTTCTTGCCCGGCGCCAACTCCTCCGCGACGTAAATGCGCTTGGGGTCCTTGATCCCCATGTCCGGCATGCGCTCGGCCTGTTCCGGCGTGTAGCCGGTCAGGCGTCCGACCATGTAGCCGTTGAGGCAGCGAATGGCCGCGGCGGTGATCACGCCTTCGGGAGCGCCGCCCGATCCCATCACGGCGTGCACACCCGAGCCCAGCATGGCGGCAGCAACGCCCGGCGAGAGGTCGCCGTCGGAGATCAGACGAATGCGGGCGCCCGCCTTGCGCACGTCGGCAATGAGCCTCTCGTGGCGCGGGCGGTCGAGGATAACGATCACCAGGTCCTCGACCCTGCGGCCCAGCACTTTGGCGATAACCGCCAGATTGTGCGTCACCGGCGCTTCCAGATCGACCATGCCGCGGCACGACGGGCCAACGACCATCTTCTCCATGTAGCAGTCGGGAGCATGCAGCAGGCCCCCTCGTTCCGACGCTGCCAGCACGGTGATCGCGCCCGGCAATCCGAGGGCGCAAAGATTGGTACCTTCCAGCGGATCGACCGCGATGTCCACCTCGGGGTAAGCGCCGCCGTCTCGCTTTCCCACCTTCTCGCCGATGTAGAGCATGGGGGCTTCGTCGCGCTCGCCTTCGCCGATGACAATGGTGCCGTCCATGGGCACCGAATCCATGACGGTGCGCATGGTCTCAGTGGCGACGTGGTCGGCGAGCTTGCGATCGCCCTGCCCCATGGTCTTGCCCGAGGCGATGGCCGCCTCTTCCACCACGCGCAGGAATTCCAGCGCGAGGTCGGATTCGAAGTTGGTCTTCAGGACGGGAGTAGTTGCGACGGCTTCTTCGGTTTGAGCTTTGGTTGCCATAAGGCCTCCGCCGGACACGGCTTGTACGCTACAAAGCTAACAGGATACACGCGCCCTCAATGATCGCAAGCGCAATAAAGTGTCGCCATACAACGAAATACACACTATCGTATTCACACTATGTCGTGCCCCGACAAGAACATCAACTTTGGCACCACGCGCGACGATGTGCGCGCTTACCAGGACACCCTGGTCCGCAAAGGCCTTGAGGAAATACGCCTGGGCAAGGTTGTAAGCCATGACGAAGTCGTCAGGCGAATGAAGCTGAGCGGCCGCACAAGCCAATCGTCCGATTGCCACTAAGCTACCATCACCGCATCACTGCGTTTTGATACGAAGCCCCGGAGGAAGCCCATGCCCTCAACTTTCGAAACCACCTGCTGTGTTGTCGGCGGCGGCCCCGCCGGGGTCATGCTCGGCTACCTCCTGGCCCGCAAGGGCGTGCAGGTCATGGTGCTGGAGAAGCACAAGGACTTCTTCCGCGACTTTCGCGGCGATACCGTACACCCCTCCACGCTCCAACTGATGTACGAACTGCGAATCCTCGACGACTTCCTGCGCATACCGCACCAGCAGATTACTTATGTCGGGGGCGTGTTTGGAGATTTCAAGTTCAAGGCCGCGGATTTTCGATTCCTTCCGACACACTGCAAGTTCGTCGCCCTCATGCCGCAATGGGACTTCCTCGACTTCCTCTCGGGGAAAGCGAAGCAGTATCCGAGCTTCGATCTGCGCATGGAGCACGAAGCGGTCGGCCTGCTCAGCGACCGCGGCTGCATCACTGGGGTGAAGGTGAAGACGCCGGCAGGAGACACCGAAATTCGCGCCGACCTGGTCGTCGGCTGCGATGGCAGGCACTCCATCACGCGCCAGGCCGGCGGCCTTGAGGTGCAGGAGTTCGGGGTGCCTATCGATGTGTTGTGGTTCCACATCAGTCGCCAGCCGAACGATCCCGATCAGCTGCTGGGCAACATCAACTACGGCAAGGCGCTGATACTGATCGATCGCGACAATTATTTTCAGGCCGGCTTGGTCATTCGCAAAGATTCGTTCGACGACATCAAATCGCGCGGTCTGGAGGCATTCCGCGATTCCCTCCGGCAGATCGCTCCCTATCTCGGCGACCGTCCCAACGAGATTACCGATTGGGGGCAAGTAAAGCTGCTCACCGTGCAGCTCAATCGTCTGCGGCAGTGGTATCGGCCGGGACTGTTGTGCATCGGCGACGCCGCGCACGCCATGTCGCCTGCGGGTGGAGTGGGTATCAATCTGGCGATCCAGGATGCTGTTGCCACTGCCAACCTGCTGGCCGACGCGCTGCGCCAGAAATGTCTTACCTCTGATTTGCTGGCCTCGGTGCAAAACCGCCGCGAGTTTCCTACGCGCGTCACCCAGGCATTGCAGGCCAACGCGCACAAGGTGTTGGCCAAGGTGTTTCAGAACCCCGGACCGGCGCACGCGCCATGGCAACTCAAAGTCGCCGTCGAGGTCCCAGGAGTGCACCGCGCATTGGGGAGGGTAATTGGACTCGGAGTGCGGCCGGAGCATGTTGCAGGTGCTGAACCGCGCCCAGGCTGTGACGGCAAGCGCCTGGTGAAGATTGCGGTTGGAATTGGCATAGCCGCGGCAACCGCAGCTCTCACCTACCGCATTCTGACAAAGGCCTCGCGGCGGAAAGCGGCCTTGTCGTGGCGGTAGGAGTGCGCCCTGAGCGCTTGCACATGGTACAGATCCTGGGCCACGCTGGCCTAAGTTCAGAGTGGTAGCTTCGGCGGGAAATCAGGCGGTGTGCTGCGCTTTGGGCTCGCGTTCGCCCTCGAGACGTGCAATGCGCTCTCGCAGATGAGTGATCTCCATCGCATCGCGAATGGTGTTAAGCACCTCGGAATGACGCCGCTCGGCAGCCGCTTCGTTGCGATCGATGCGCGATTCCAGTGCATCCATGCGTGCCTTCAACTCGCGAATCTCGGGAGCGATTGTGTCCTGCACGGCTTCATTTAGGCCCGGAATGCGGCTCATGCGGACAGTCTAACCCATCTCGTGAGGGCAGCGGTCGGCCATACAGGACACGCCTCAAGTGTTCTCCCCGCTGGTATTTTTTGTCTCCCGCGCGGTAGGATACCAGCAACTCAGGTTCCATGATCTTGCGGCTCCATGCCGGCCGGCGGCTCGTACTTCTATTTGTTTCGCTCCTCATGGCGGGCGCCGGACTGCGGGCGCAATCGCCAGAGAAACCGCAGTCTGTCATTCCCCTCTACCGCTCCCTGCAAAGCGTCGGCCTCAATCCGCAGCAAATCTACAAGATTCGCGAGGCGGAGATCGATCGCGAAGACATCCACCTCTGGCTCAACGACGGCACCATCGGCTTCTTGCAGGCGGTGGACGGACACATCACCGGTGCCTACTTCGAAGGCGACGGCGAGGTGCTGGTCCGCCCGCCGGACCGGCAGGAGCGCGCATCGCTGGGTCTGTTCACCGGCGAAGGCGTGCTGGAGGAGAGATTCTCCACTGCCTACCTCCGCTTCAACGACGACACCGCGTCGGAGTTGCAGCAGTATCTGCGTCCGCCGTTCGACGACACCAAGACATTCTTCGATCACAACGATCCCATCGCGCGCAACCTGGCCTCGATTGACGCGATGCGGCTGGCGATTTCCTTCACCAGCGGACCGACTACAGTAGCCAGCGGAGAGCAGCCGCCGCTCCCCGATCGTCTGTTGCATGTTCGCGTCGCAGGCAAGCGCCTGGGCGCCTTCGACATTTACTTCGACACCCGCGACCCGGAACAGATTGAGGTAGGCCAGGCTTCGTCGAAGGACGACCAAACCTATTACGACCTATGGATGAGCTTCGTGATGCAATCGCTGCGCAAGCAGCAGCTCAGCGGGTCGCGCTTTCACGGCCCCACCGGGCCCGCGTGGACGCGCGACGCCATCACCGTCACCAAGTACACGGTCAACGGCAAGGTCAGCCCACCGACCGACCTGTCGGCCGAAGCGACGCTTGAGGTGGAAGCCCGGCAGGGCGGCGCGCGCATCGTGATGTTCGAACTCTCGCGCTACCTGCTGGTGAAATCGGTGACGATGGATGGCACGCCGCTGGAGTTCCTGCAAAACGAGGCCATCGAGGGGAGCGAGCTGGCCCGCCGGGGAAACGATCTGGTCGCCGTAGTCTTTCCCCAGCCTTTGAAACTTGGGGAGCACTTCGCGCTGCATTTCACCTATGCCGGCCCGGCGCTGTCCGATGCCGGCGGTGGATTAGTGTACGTCGGCGCGCGCGGCACCTGGTATCCCAATCGCGGCATTGCCATGGCCAACTACGACTTGACCTTCCGCTTTCCGCAGTCATGGACGCTGGTGGCCACTGGCAAACAGGTTTCGCTGGAACGCGAGGGCGACGACTACATTGGCCACTGGATCACCGAGCAGCCTATCCCCATTGCCGGCTTTAACTTGGGCCAATACATGGAGGCCAAGGCGCAAGCCGGCAACATTGAAGTGCTGGACTACGCAACTCGCGGCGTGGAACGCGACATTGGGACCAGCCAGAGCCCTCCCACCCCGGGGAAGCCCGCAAGCACGACTCCTCCATTGTCAGAGGTAGCCAGGGAGCACGCCGCCGGCCTCGATCCCGCGCGCGAGCTGAAGCCGATTGCTGACAAAGCCGCCGATACGCTCACCGCGTTATCGCAGATGCTGGGCCCATATCCGTTTTCCACCTTGTCGCTGACCCAACGCCCAGGCATGGAGAGCCAGGGTTGGCCGGGACTGATCTTTCTCTCCAGTTACGTGTATCTATCGTCGGCAGAGCGCGAAGCGCTGAAGCTGTCACCCAGCGACAATGTGCTGTTCGCCGAGGTCATGATGCCGCATGAGCTGGGTCATCAATGGTGGGGCGATCAGGTTTCCTGGGCCAGCTATCACGAGCAGTGGCTGATGGAGGCGCTGGCCAATTACTGCGCATTGCTCCTGATGGAGCGCAGCAAGCCGGAAGACGTGCAAGTCATGCTGGAAATGTATCGCTCGTTTCTGGCGACGAAGTCGAAGGATGGGCTGCCGAATGTGGAAGCCGGGCCGGTGACGCTCGGCGTCAGGCTATCGTCGTCCAAGTTTCCCAAGGGATACGAGATCATTACCTACGGGCGAGGCACCTGGCTGATCCATATGCTGCGTTCCATGCTGCGCGATGCTTCGCGTACGGCGGAAAATCCGGACGGCGACGACAAGCTGTTCATGACCGTACTGCGGAACCTGGTCCAACGGCACCGTGGCCAGGAGCTGACCAATGCGCAGTTTGAGAAGGCCTTCGAAGAGGTCCTGCCGCGCTCGCTGTGGTTCGAAGGGAGCCGGTCGCTGGACTGGTTCTTCGACGGATGGGTCAACGGCACGGCCTTCCCCAAATATGCGCTAACCGGAGTGAAGTTCACGGGAGCTGCAAGCTCGCGCCGCGTGAGCGCAACCATTCATCAGACCTCAGCGCCGTCGGACCTGGTGACGAGCATGCCGGTCTATGGCGTTGCCGGTGAGAAGCAGGTTTATCTGGGACGTGTTTTCGCGGAAGGCGACACCACGCAATTCACCTTGCGCGTACCGGCGCAGGTCACCAAGCTGGTGCTCGATCCGAAGGGCACGGTGCTGAGTGCGCCGGAGACAAGCAACTAGCAACTAGCAATTAGCAATTAGCTTTTGCTCGTGCCAACCTCCGCTGACTTATCGCCTGGTACGTTTCTGCGAATCACCGCGTCAGGGCACGACTTCAGTCGTGCCGTTGATGTACCTCTAAACCGCTGTCATCCTGAGCGGAGTGGTCCGCCGAAGGCGGAGAACGCAGTCGAAGGACCCCTATGGCATCTAGCGGGACTTCCTCCCTTTTCCTCGAGCAGCCTTTCTGCGGCGAATCTGTGCTTGAAGAGTGCAATGCCATGCACCGGCGGCACTATAATTGAGGTCATCACTGAGAGGACTCCCATCATGAGTGGCACCAACGGCTCCAACGGATCGAACGCCAGCGCCGCCTTCCAACCCAAACCGCGCGCCGAATGGATTGCCAAGCGCCGCGAGCACGCCGCGCAGACCGGCGACACCAACATGTCGCAGATGCACTTCGCGCGCCAGGGCCTGGTCACCGAAGAAATGCTCTTTGTCGCCGAGCGAGAACAGGTATCGCCTGAGCTGATTCGTGACGAAGTTGCTGCCGGCCGCATGATCATCCCGGCCAACATCAATCATCCTGAGCTGGAGGCGATGTGTATCGGTGTGGCCTCGAAGTGCAAGATCAACTCCAACATCGGCAACTCGTCAGTCACCAGCAATGTCGATGAAGAACTGCGCAAGCTGCACACTTCCGTGCACTACGGCGCCGACACGGTGATGGACCTTTCCACCGGCGGCGGCATTCACGAGATCCGCGAAGCCATCCTGCGGCACTCGCCCGTGCCCATCGGCACGGTGCCGATTTACGAAGCGGTGGCGCGGGTGAAGCGCATTGAAGACCTGAACGCCGACATCATGCTGGAAGTGATCGAAGAGCAGGCCGAGCAGGGCGTCGATTACATGACCATCCACGCCGGCGTGCTGGTCGAGTATCTGCCGCTGATCACCCAGCGCATCACCGGCATCGTCAGCCGCGGCGGCGCGATCCTGGCGCAGTGGATGGCGCACCACCACAAGCAGAACTTCCTCTACGAACGCTTCGACGACATCACCAAGGTCCTCGCCAAGCATGACGTGAGCTATTCGCTGGGCGACGGCCTGCGTCCCGGCTGCATTGCCGATGCCAGCGACGAAGCGCAGTTCGCCGAACTGAAGACGTTGGGCGAGTTGACCAGGAAAGCCTGGGAGCGCGATGTGCAGGTCATGATCGAAGGCCCCGGCCACGTGCCGCTGGACAAGATCAAGGAGCAGGTCGACAAGGAAGTCGAGCTTTGCTACGGCGCTCCGTTTTACACACTGGGGCCGCTGGTAATCGACATCGCGCCCGGCTACGACCACATCACGTCGGCCATCGGCGCGGCGCTCATCGGCTGGCACGGCGCGTCGATGCTCTGCTACGTCACGCCCAAGGAGCACCTCGGCCTGCCCAACGAGAAAGATGTGAAGGACGGCATCATCGCCTACAAGATCGCCGCCCACGCTGCCGATGTCGCGCGCCATCGCCCCGGCGCGCGCGACCGCGACGATGCCATCAGCTACGCCCGTTACACCTTCGATTGGGACAAGCAGTTCGCGCTCTCGCTCGACCCCGAGACCGCGCGCAGCATGCACGACGAGACCCTGCCCGACGCGTACTACAAAGAGGCGGCCTTCTGCTCCATGTGCGGCCCGAAGTTCTGCTCCATGAACTACTCGGCCAAGGTGGACGAGTACAACAAGCAGGTCCACGGCGTGGAGAAGAAGGACTACTCGGAGCTGATGAACAAGCTGGTGGCGATTAAGTAAGTTGTCGGTGGTACCTGCCGAGAAGCGTCAGCAATCGTCTACTGCAGGAAGAAATCAGCCCTTGCAGTGGTTGTCACGCAGACCAGTATGTGCATTCGACTACGCTAATGCAAGTATTTCGCCGTATCCATTAACCTCAGTGCTGTTTCGGGGAGGGCTTCACCGTGATCTTCGTTTGACCCGGGGATGGTGGAAAGTAATCGACGTTTACGAAGTGAGCACGGTTTCTTCATACTTTCCGTCGCGAAAGGTGTACACGTTCTGGCTGATCTCCATACGGCCAGTACCCTCCCAAATCGTACGAAGATCCGGGTATCCGGCGGTACGAGTAGCCAGAACTTGGAGAGCTTGCGTCTGCTCCCTTAGCAACAGCTGGTACCCCGTAGGCGCTTGGCGGAAAACCCAGAAAAGCCAGACTCCGACGCACCGTCGGAGTTCCACAGGCAGGCATTTGCAGTCTTTACAATGAGCCCGGCAGTTCGTTATCGGCGATTTTGAGTTCGGTAGCCGTAAACCATTCCCGTGGTATCTGAGAGAGACTTCCCCGAGAACAAGCTTCCAGCTTTCCAACATTCGCCTCGTCTGCGCGAAGCAAGGCGAGTACGTGGTTCGGCAAAGGAACCGGGTGGGAAATGGCTTCTTCAATCGAAAATCGGGCGGAGTTCCGGGAACCCTTTTTCCGGGCCCGTCGTAATCGGTTTCGCATGACATTACCTGACAGACTCCACTGCTGGACACCACTACCAACAGAGAAAGAACCACGAATGCCTCGCCCATCTTGCCTCCGACGAGTCATAGCTCTGTCCCCTGGCCTTCGCAACCAGAACTATCAGCTTCTGGGTGACACACTACCAACAAGGCGTGGAGTGCATCATGGGCACTTCCGATCAGGTTGCCAGCCGTGAGCGCGTCTTCTCTCCATTCCCTAAGGCTTCCGTTCCGGCGGTGGGCCGCGACCTAATGCACAGGGTGCGAACCTCCGAGCCCGGAGGGCGACCAACATGACAGCCCATCGTGGAACGAGGCGGAACGCTGGGTACGCGTCAATTTGAAGATTGCGAGTCGGCTTTAGCCGACGGCACCGCCACCAGCGCACTTCAGAAGCATGCTACCCTTATTCCAGGCACGCAATAATCATGAGCACCTTCGGCAGCTTCGATGATTTCTGGGCGGCAATGGGGCGGCTTTACGATCAGCAACTGAAGCATGACTCGCAAATCGCCCAATTACGCGAAGCCCAGGAATTGACCAACCAGCAGATGCAGCAGACGGACGCCCGCTTGGATCGTCTCGTCTCTACCGTCGCAACCCTTGCCGGTACCGTGGCGCAACTGTCGCGGGACATTGAGGCTCATGAACGCCGCCTCGACGGGCTGGAAAGCCATTCGTAATTCTCTATGAAGCGTTCATTCCCAGCATCGGTTTGGCGGGAGGGCGACTGGTACGTCTCGCAATGCTTGGACGTCGATGTCGCCAGCCAGGGCGAAACCGAAGAAGAAGCCTTGGCAAATTTGAAAGAGGCGCTGGAGCTTCACTTGGAACCGCCGACCGCTACCCGTCCTCTGGGTCGGTAATCCTGGCCCTCCACTCTTTGCTAAACTCGCCTAGTGAGACGAATCCGACGCAACGCCTGGATCTTCGCCTGCACATCGGGAATTCTTCAGGTCCTCTGCTTTCCCAAGCCGGCCCTCTACTTCCTGAGCTGGGTGGCGCTGGCGCCGCTTATCTATGCCATCCTTCAGTGCCGGGAGCAGGACGCCCTGCTGGCGATCGCCGAGGACGGCAAATTCTTCGCACCCGCCACCGCGTGGCAGGGCTTTCTGCTGGGCTATGTCAGCGGCGTCATCTGGTATCTCGGTAGCTGCTACTGGGTGTTCAACACCATGCACGAGTATGGCGGGCTAAATGTGCCCACGTCCGCCGTGCTGCTGGTTTTGTACGCGCTTTACCTCGGCTTGTACCACGGGCTGTTCGGATTGCTGCTGGCGCTTACCGCTGCTCGCCGCAACGGATACAGCCTGCGCGCTCTGCTGTTTGCGCCGTTCATCTGGGTCGCCGTCGAGCTGGCGCGCGCCTACATCACCAGCTTTCCCTGGGACCTGCTGGGCTACACGCAGATCAATAACATTCCCCTGACGCGCATTGCATCGGTCACGGGCGTGTATGGCCTGTCGTTTGAGATCGCGCTGGTGAATACAGTGGTGACGGCGGCGTTCCTCGTGCCGAAGCGCAAACGAGCGTCATTGCTGACAGTGTCGGTAGTGGCGATTGTGTTGCTGCAGGCCGGGCGTTTTGTCTCGCCACCGGCGCTACCGACCACGCAAGGCGCGACCCTGGTGCAGTCGAATGTGCCCATCCTCGACGAGCCGTGGACGCTGGATTACGAACTGAAAACGCTGCACGAGCTATCGGCGCTGAGCGTGCGTCCCAAGGCCACGCCCGACGGCGAGCCGGGGCTCATCATCTGGCCAGAGGCGCCGGCGCCCTTCTTCACCACCGACCTGCATGTGCGTACCACATTGGCGGACATCGCGCGCAATACCAATTCAGCTATCATCGCCAGCACCATCGGGATTCGCGGCTTCGGCAATCCCTCGGGCGAGCGGCAAATCTACAACGCAGCTTCCGTCATCGCTCCCACAGGAGCGTGGACGGAAGAGTACGACAAGATTCACCTGGTACCCTTTGGCGAGTACGTGCCGTTTGCCGACCTGCTGGTGTTTGCCCAGAAGCTCACGCGCGAGGTGGGGACTTTCTCGCGCGGTCATAGTCGCGCTCCGCTGCAAGTCGACGACGCGCAGGTTGGCGTGTTCATCTGCTACGAGTCGATCTTTCCCAATGAAGTGCGGCGGTTTGCGCGCAACGGCGCGCAGCTTTTCGTCAATATTTCCAACGATGGGTGGTACGGCAATACCAGCGCTCCGCTGCAACACCTGAACATGGCACGCATGCGTGCGATCGAAAACCATCGCTGGTTGCTGCGCGATACCAACACCGGCGTGACCGCGGCCATCGATCCCTATGGCCGCATCGTCGCGCATGCTCCCCGCTTCGAGCGAACCGCGTTGCAGGGCGAGTACAACCTGGAGAGCGACACCACGTTCTATACCCGGCATGGCGATTGGTTTCCGATGCTGTGTGCGATCGTCGCGTTGCTGGGGATGCTTCTGCGTTGGATGGATGGAAGGAAGGGGCGACTAGCCGTTAGCATTTAGCATTTAGCATTTAGAATAATGGTAGACCCTCGGAAGGAGAATCAGATTGAAAGACTTTCGAGGGTTGGGTGTCTGGCAAAGAGCTCATTCCGTCACCTTAGGCATTTATCACTGCACGCGGAACTTTCCTCGCGAAGAGATCTACGGAATCAGCTCGCAGATGCGGCGCTGTAGTTCGTCAGTGGCTGCAAACATCGCCGAGGGTTGCGGGCGTCCCGGAAATGCCGAGTTCGCTCGATTCCTTGGAATAGCGATGGGATCAGCCAGCGAGTTGGAGTACTTCCTTCTGCTGGCGCGAGATTTAGAATATCTTCATTCTGACGATCACGAGCTATTAGCGAAGGAAGTTGGGGATATGCGGCGAATGTTGAATGGATTGATGTCGAAGGTCCGCAAAGACACTTCCTCAAGCCATTTGAGCTAAGCGCTAATTGCTAATTGCTAATTGCTAGTTGCTAGTTGCTAAAGAAAGGTCACCCACAACCCATGGTCGAAGAACTGGAACAGGAATACGCTGCGCTACGCGGCAAGGTGCACGATCTACAGGAGTATCTTTGACGCGCCCCGTCTGCGCGAGAAGCTGAGCGAGATCGAGAAGCAAACTGCCGATCCCACGCTCTGGTCGAATCCCGAAAAATCGCAGCAGGTGATGCGCGAGAAGAAGCGGCTCGAAAGCGCGCTGGCCACCTACGACGACCTGGCGCGCCGGGCCGGCGACATCGACGCCTACTTCGAGCTGGCGCGCGAAGGCGAAGACGTGTCGGGCGATCTGCGCCGCGAGATCGATTCGCTGCGCATCATGGTCGACAAGCTGGAGATCGAGACGTTGCTCTCGGGCCTGAACGACGACCGCAGCGCCATCGTCACCATTCATCCCGGCGCCGGCGGCACCGAGTCGCAGGATTGGGCCGAGATGCTGATGCGCATGTACCTGCGCTGGGCTGAGCGCGAGGGCTTCTCCACCAGCCTGTACGAATATCAGCCGGGCGAAGAGGCGGGCATCAAGTCGGCCACCTTCGGCGTGAACGGCGAGTACGCTTATGGACTGCTGATCAGCGAGATCGGCGTGCATCGTCTGGTGCGCATCTCGCCCTTCGACCAGGCGAAGCGGCGGCACACGTCGTTCGCCAGCGTCTTCGTCTCGCCGGAGATCGACGAGAGTATTGAGGTCGACATCAAGCCGGACGACCTGCGCATCGACACCTACCGTTCAGGCGGCAAGGGCGGCCAGCACGTGAATACCACCGACTCGGCCGTGCGCATCACGCACATCCCGACAGGCATCGTCGTAGCTTGCCAGAACGAGCGCTCGCAACACAAAAATAAAGAGAAGGCGATGAGCATTCTGCGCTCGCGCATTTATGAGTACGAGCTGGAGAAGAAGAAGGAGCAGACCAGGAAGATCGAGGACTCCAAGCTCGACATCGATTTCGGCTCGCAGATTCGTTCGTATGTTCTGCAACCGTATCGCATGGTGAAAGACCTGCGCACTCGGGTGGAGATCGGCGACGTCGATCGCGTGCTGGACGGCGATTTAAATGAGCTGATCCGGGGGTATCTGCTGGCCAAGAGGAATGAGCAGAAGGGGTAGAGAGAATCGGCGTTATGCAGGAACGAGGAAGGCCCCAGGGATCTTGTGATCGAATGTAGCCAGCGATGCCTCGTTCGCCCTCGCGAGTTCGGCAAGGTGCCCGTCGGTGACTTGTTTCGGATAGTTCACCCAAAGCGGCAGTGCCGAGGCATCGAGATCGTCGGCGACAAATAGGAACAACTTTCTATCTTGCGTTTTCACGCGATGCAAAAGGGCGCTGGCGCTTTCCACTGTGAACCCATACGGCTTTTTATTCGAAAGTATCCGCACAAATCCAAGTTCGGTAATCGAGCATGTCAGCAAAAGGACGTCGGAACGTGAGCGCAACGAGCGAACCCAGCTAGTTACGCTGGCGTGAAACTGATGTTCGACAATTCCGAGCGCGACGAGGGCGTTTACATCAAGGAGGAATCTCACGGAAAATCCGACAACATCTCTTCGACTTCTTTGCTCGTCAGGACTGGCGCACCTGGTCCCAGCGTCACAGCCGGCAACCCGGAGACCGGATCGATAATGATCTTGGCTTTCCGGCGAGGTCGTTTCTTTTGCGGAGTTAAGACGATGCTGTCCCCTTCAGCCTTAACTTCGAGCGGATCACCGGCCTCAAGCCCAAACCGACGGCGAATGTGGCTTGGCAAAACTACCTGTCCCTTGGTTGAAATCTTGGTAACCATGGTAAGACGATCTTACCACGGTTGCCGCTCCGGTCTGCTCTTCAGAGACGAGCGCCCGCTGACGAACGTCCGCTTCTGTTATGTAAGATCACCTCATGAACGACGACTGCCTCTTTTGCATGATTATTGCCGGAAAGATTCCCTCCAAGAAGGTCTACGAAGACGACAAGGTTTACGTCTTCGAGGACATCAATCCCAGGGCCCCAACCCATGTGCTCATTGTTCCCAAGCGGCACCTGGCTGACCTCAAGGCGGCCAAGCCGGAGGATGCCGAGATCATCGGCTACTGCCAGCTTGTGGCCGCGAAGATTGGGCGCGAGCGCGGTATCGAGGACGGCTACCGCACGGTGTTTAATGTCGGCCCGCGATCCGGACAGTCGGTGCTTCACCTGCATCTGCATTTGCTGGGCGGACGCGATTTAACGTGGCCTCCGGGGTAAAAAGGAAAGGTGCCATTGTTCGCGCCTCCGAGGCCGAAGCCTCTCTTTTTCTAATGCCGCCATCGGCACGACCGAGGTCGTGCCCTGACGCGATGCATCCCGAAAAGGCGCCCGTCGGTGTTGTCCGAAAGCAAAAGGCGCGATTGCTCGCGCCTTTCTTTCGGGGCTGAAGCCCCGGGTTCTTATTGGGCAGCTGCCGGCACGGCTGAAGCCGTGCCCTGACTCGAATCCTCGCAACGCGGAGTTTTTTGCTAACAGCTGACGGCTGAGAGCTGACAGCTTCCTAGTCGTGCACGCCATCCATAAACGCGCGCAGCTTGCGCGAGCGCGAGGGATGACGCAGCTTGCGCAGCGCCTTGGCCTCGATTTGGCGGATGCGCTCGCGGGTGACAGCGAACGACTGGCCGACCTCTTCCAGGGTGTGCTCGGAGCCGTCTTCCAGCCCAAAGCGCATCTTGATCACCTTCTCCTCGCGGGCGGTCAGCGTGCGCAGCACCTGCGCCGTCTGTTCCTTGAGGTTGACGTTGATCACGGCCTCGGCCGGTGAGACTACGGCGCGGTCCTCGATGAAGTCGCCCAGGTGCGAATCTTCCTCTTCGCCAATCGGCGTCTCCAGCGAGATGGGCTCCTGCGCAATCTTGAGCACCTTGCGCACCTTGGCCACCGGAATGTCCATGCGCTTGGCAATCTCTTCCGACGTAGGCTCGCGTCCCAGCTCTTGCACCAACTGCCGCGAAGTGCGGATCAGCTTGTTGATGGTCTCGATCATGTGCACCGGAATACGGATGGTGCGCGCCTGGTCGGCGATAGCGCGGGTGATGGCCTGGCGGATCCACCACGTCGCATAGGTCGAGAACTTGTAGCCGCGGCGATACTCGAACTTGTCCACCGCCTTCATCAGGCCGATGTTGCCCTCCTGAATCAGGTCGAGGAACTGGAGTCCGCGGTTGGTATATTTCTTGGCGATGGAGACCACCAGCCGCAGGTTGGCCTCGATCAGCTCGCGCTTGGCGTACTCGGCATCGACGTCGCCCTGCACGATCTCGCGCTGGGTGCGCTTGAGTTCGTTGAAGCTGGCGCCGGCGTCCTGTTCCAGGCGCTCGAGGTCAGAGCGAATCTGCCGCGCCTGGCGGCGGAATTCCTTCTTCTGCTCGTCGGAGCGGGTCTGCTCGGCGCGCTTGTCGAAGTTCATCGCCTGCTTGTCGAGCCCGCGCATGCTGTCGACCGCTTTGTTCACGCGGTCGATGAGCCGCTTGCGCTCGACATTGGTGAAGCCCAGGGTGCGGATGACCTTGGAGATGGCCACCTGCTCGCGTCCCAACTGCCAGCGGACGCGGCGATGCACCCGCGGATTCTTGCGCTGCGGGGTGGCGGCCAGCTTCTCGGCGAGCTGCAGCGACTTCTTGTAGTGCTTGTTCAGTTCGTCGATGCGGCCGGTGATGTCCTTCAGCCGGTTGGCCAGCACCTCTTCGGTGATTTCCTCGTCGTCGAAGAGCACGACTTCCTTGATGGAGCGGACGCCGCGCTTCAGGTCTTCGCCCATGGCAGCGATTTCGCGGATCACGATGGGTGAGCGCGACAGCGCCTTCAGCACGCGAAGCTGCCCGCGCTCGATGCGCTTGGCGATTTCGACTTCGCCTTCACGCGTGAGCAGCGGGACCGTACCCATCTCGCGCAGATACATGCGGACGGGGTCGTTGGTCTTCTCCATCGTGCCCGGCGTGAGGTCGAGTTCCATGTCCTCGCCGGCTTCGATGTCGCCGTCAAACTTTTTGTCGGACTTGGGGCCTTCGAGCACATCGATGCCCTGGGTGCCGATGGTGGTAATCAGATCGTCGAGATCGTCGGGTGAATGGACATCGTGGGGGATCAGGTCGTTCACCTCGTCGTAAGTGAGGTAGCCCTTTTCCTTGCCCACATCGATCAATTTCTTAATGTCGTCGTACTTGTCATCTAATGCCAAAGCAGAATTTCCCCTGCGTAGCGCCTACCGGAGTGGCGCGCGTCTACGGTGCACACGTTGGGTGGGAGCAGTACTGTGGTACCGGCACATGCAGAAACCTTCGAATTTTAGCATAGGCCAGGCCCACCCACCTAGCCTTATTTTCGCAAAAAACGATAACTCGTTGCGCCCCTCGGGCGCTGTTGCCTGCGCAGATGGGGAAGTCCATCGCGCTCAGAGATTTAGATGCTATTTGTCGAGTAATGGCTTCACCTGACGGAAGCGATTTATCGGGCCTCGCTGCCCAGGTCTCCGGCGGCCCGGGCGGCCTGTTTCAAGCGCAGGCGTTCCTGGGCCAACTGCGCGCGAGAGGCCAGGTCTTCTTTCGCTTCCAGCTCTTTGACCCGGCGTTGCAGCTGCTCCAGCTCGCGCTGGTGCTGGCGGCGCTTGAGTGAGCGCAGCGCGCTTTCCAGAAGTTCCGGGGTCAGCTCTTCGGCATCCTGCATCAGCAACGAAGCCAGCAGCGCGCGATGAGCGTCGCCCAAGGGCAGCGACATGGGATCGGCGCCGTCGTCCAGCGCTTTCAGCAGGCTGCTGATCAGCTCTTCGGTGCCGCATCCGGCGTGCACCGGGTCTTCGCTAAGGGCGAAGTGCGCCTGACGGGCGGCGTCGAAGTCGAGGTCCTGCCCTTCGCGCCGGCTGACCGGGTCATGTCCCAAGTCGCGTGAAGCCAGGGCGCGAATCAGGACGCGCTCAGCGTCGGTGCAGGCGGCGTTGGCAGGAGCGCTGACGTGCTGCGTGGTCCGTGCCGTCGCCGCACGCCGCAACTCCTGGCGCAGCACGCTGGACTCGATTCCCAGACGATGCGAGATTTCGTTGGCCAGCTCGTCACGAACAATTCGGCTGGGCACACGCTGAATGTGCGGCAGCAGGAAGTTGAGGGCCTTGACCTTGCCCTCGGGCGTACGAAAGGGGAACTGGGCGCGGGCCCGCTCGATGAGGTAGTCGAAGTAGCGGGCGGAATGGTTCAGCGCCTCGGCGTAAGCGTCCTTGCCCTTGCGGCCAATGTAGAGGTCGGGATCGAAGCCGGTCTCCAGCGTGAGCACCTTGATCTGAAAGTCTTCGCTCACCAGCAATGCCAGCGAGCGCTCGGCGGCGGCGGCGCCGGCGGTGTCGGGATCGAAGTTCACCACGATGTTCTTGCTGAAGCGGCTCAACAGGCGCGCCTGTGGTTCGGCGAAGGCGGTGCCCGAGCTGGCGATGACATTGTGAAAGCCGGCAGCGTAGACGGAGATGCAATCCATCTGGCCTTCGACCAGGATGGCATAGTCGAGCTGGCGGATGGCCTGCTTGGCCTTGGCGATGTTGAACAGCACGCGCGACTTGGAGTAGATCGGCGTCTCCGGCGAGTTCAGGTATTTGGGACCCGCCTTCTCGTCGGTGGCCAGGGTGCGCCCGGTGAAGGCGATGACCTTGCCCTGTTCATTGGTGATGGGGAACATCACGCGATTGCGAAACTTGGAATACAGAGTTGTCAGTTGCCGGTTGTCGGTTGTCGGTCGCTGGTCCCCATCTGGGCCCTCTGACAACGGACCACTGACAACTGGCAACTGTTCCTTTTCCTTCCAGGAGAAGAGGCCGGACTCGCGCATCAGCTCCTCACTGAATTGGCCGCGCAGGGCATCGCGCAGCAGGAAGCCGGCTTCGGGCGCGAAGCCGATGCGGAAGTCGGCGATCACCTCCGGTGTGAGCCCGCGTGATTTCAAGTATTCGCGGGCATGGGCGGACTCGGCTTTGCGAAGCTGTTCCTGAAAGAAGGCGCAAGCACGCTCGTGAATGTCGATCAGTCCTCCGCGCTGCTTCGCCTGGCGCGCCTCTTCCTCCGAGGCATACTGCACCTTCGGCATGGGCACGCCGAGTTTGTCGGCGATCAGGCGCACCGCCTCGGGAAAGGTGATGTTCTCGATCTTCTGGACGAAGGTGAAGACATCGCCGGAGATGCCGCAGCCGAAGCAATGGAAGAACTGATTGGTGGCGTGGACGGAGAACGACGGCGTCTTCTCCTGATGGAAGGGGCAGAGACCCTGGTAATTTTGCGCTCCCGATTTGCGCAGCTTGAGGTATTCGCCGATGATGCGGACGATGTCGGCCTGCTGCTTGAGGGTGAAGGCAAAGTCGCCGGGGTTGGCCATTACAACAGTGTTGTCACGCGCTGGGCGATTGGCAAGTGGGCATCCCGAAAAGTCGGACCGGGAGTGTGAATACCTTGTGATTCGCAGAAGAAAACGGTGGAGAAGTCAAGCGAATCTCCATTGTCGCGGCCTGCGGTTCGGGACAGAGCGGGCAATTCGACATCGTCCCCGGGGGACTCCGACATTAGGGAGAAAGCTTGCGGGTTCATGACTTCGAGGGGTTCGCTTTCCCGAGGAAGACACCCATCAGGAAATAGGCAAACGAGGCCAGCCCGGCGTAGAGGAATCCGTTGGCGAAGATGATGGTTCCCAGTGTCATGAACAGGGTGAGCGTGGTTTCGGCGGTAGCTTCGAGGATGCCGGCCAGCAGGAAGGGCGGACAGATGGCAATGGACGCAAATCGCACCGGCGCGCTGAATACCGCCGGGTGGTAGCGCCAGATGACACACAGGGCTATGCCGATTCCCAAGCCCACGACAAAAGCAATCGACAACAGGATGAGGAAGGCGTCGTTCTTTTTGTTGCGATGGAGGCCCATGAAAGTCTAATAGGCCAGTGTAGTCGATGCGGGGCTCCTGCGTGGCTCAGGAGCGGCCATTCTGAGATCGGGCCGAGGGCTCGCGGAGGCCGCGGTGCGTGCTATGCTCACGGCGAAACGAGGTACCCAACATGAGCAGTCAGGAAGCCAATGTCAGCTACGCCACTCCCATTCCCCACAACATGGTCACCACGGCCTTTGTGCTGGACGGCTTCACCATCAAGCGCAACTTCGGATTGGTGCGCGGCATTATCGTGCGCTCGCGGTCGATCGTCGGCACCCTCGGCGCCAGCCTGCAGACCCTGGTTGGGGGCAACATCACGCTGTTTACCAAGCTGTGCGAGCAGACGCGCGAGCACGCCTTCGACCTGATGTTGCAACACGCGGGGGAAGTCGGCGCCAATGCCGTCATCGGCATGCGCTATGACGCGACCGAAGTCATGCAGGGCGTGACCGAGGTTTTGGCCTATGGGACGGCGGTGTACGTGGAGAAAAGCAGCACTTAGCAATTAGCATTTAGTCTTGAGGGCAGAATGCTGCCGAAGACTTACGCAAAGCCAAGAGCATGGGATGAACAGCGAAGTGCCAAATGCTAACGGCTTCTTGGTGAGCCCGGCAGGAATCGAACCTGCGACCCACGCATTAAAAGTGCGTTGCTCTACCAACTGAGCTACGGGCCCGCCACTTTTCTAATCTACCATGCCACCAGTGAACCACCGATGAGGATCATGGGCAATCATTCTCACGAAGTTGTCAAGAAGAATTGACGATCAGTTGACACCTTTACGACCGCCGCAAGACAACGCCTCCAACTGACAAGCCCACAATAACCCGTCATGAACGTGATGTTCAGTGATCGATGGAGGAATGGATGCTCAGCGTTAAAAGGCTACAGGCCACCTCACTTGTACGGATGGCAGTGTTATCCCTGGTTGCGATCACACTGCTAAGCCTTCCTGCAACCGCTCAACTCTTCACAGTGCAATGGCTGGTGTCTGATATAGACAGTGTCGGAACCCAACCTACCGATCCCGACTTGGTGAATCCGTGGGGCTTTGTGTCCAGCAGCAACAGCCCATGGTGGGTCTCAGACAACGGAACCGGCAAGTTGACGCTCTACGACGGAAATGGAGTGAAGCAGGGACTGGTCGTCAATGTTCCCCAGTGGGACAACAGCCCCGGGGGCAATCCCAGCGGCCAGATATTCAACAGCACGCAGGATTTTAAGCTGCCCAACAACAGCCCCGCTCGATTTATCGTCTCAACTGAGGACGGGACCATTCAAGGGTGGAATGGCGGCGCCAGCACGGTTATCGTCGTCAATGGCTGGCCCAATGCCGTGTATAAAGGTTTGGCGTTGGGTTCCGCAAACGGAGCCAACTACATCTATGCGGCGAACTTCCACGCAGGAACCGTAGACGTATTCGATGGGACCTTCCAACCCCATTCGTTCGGCCAGAATGCTTTCGTCGATAACACACTGCCGGCCGGGTACGCCCCGTTCAACGTCGCCAACATCAACGGCAACATCATTGTGACCTATGCACTGCAGGACGACCAAAAACATGATGATGTTGCCGGGATCGGGCACGGCTACATCGACGTGTATGACAGCCAGGGAACGCTGCTTCAACGCTTGCCGCACGTGTATGCGTTGAACTCGCCCTGGGCGATGGTCGTTGCACCGAGTGGATGGGCCCAGCTGAGCGGTAAACTGCTGGTCGGCCAATTCGGCAGCGGCGGCATCGCTGCCTATGACCTCGCCAACAATCTCTTCCTGGGAGTGCTCCAGGACGACCAAGGCCTTCCCATCAGGATTAATGGTCTGTGGGGTCTCGCGTTTGGCAACGGCGGGGCATCCGGGCCAACCGACACTTTGTACTTCGCCGCTGGATATTTTGCCGAAGCGCACGGTTTGTTCGGCACGATCACGGTGGCCCACAACGGTCTCGGCCGTACGCCAGGTCGCAAATAGTCCCACGAAGTTTCTCATCTTCGGGTCGTGGAGGGCCTACCCTCCGCGACCCTTTTTTCTTTGGGGCCCAGCCTGACGATTGCTCGTCACCCTGCAGGCCTGATCCACAAACAACGCTCTTAATTGCCCCCGTATTCGAGTAGGATGGGTAGCGCAATCCGCTCACTGCCGAGGGCGGCAGATCGCAAATGGAAGCGCGATCATGTTCGCACCCGCGCTGGTGCACGCATTAGAAAGCGGTCGCCGTGCACCCGCTACGGCAGCAGTGGGGGAAATAAATCTCGGTTAAGGTTGCTGATCCGAGGGGGTAAATGGCCTGGCGGCATCCCAGACACGGCACTGAGAACAATTCGCAACCGCTTTGCCAGCAGTATTCCTCCTGGCGTCTCGGGGGCTTGAGTCTGCGCGAACTTGCGAAACGCGTGTGGCGAGGAACCAACGACGACGATCTGCTGGGGCGATCGGCGCAACTCGGTTACTACGGCTTCTTCTCCCTGTTCCCGGCGCTGATTCTGCTCACCGCGCTTCTCGGGATCATGGCCGGTCCGGGCACCCAGCTCTATGACATGCTCGTTCACTACCTTGGGAAGGCGTTGTCGCCATCCGTGGCCCGTATGGTGCACGGGGTGCTCGATGAGAGTTTGGCTGCCAGCGGAGGCGGCAAGATCACCTTCGGACTGCTGGCTTTGCTCTGGACCGCCAGTTCGGCGATGTCGGCGGTACAGGACACACTCAACGTCGTCTACGACATCAAAGTGCGCCGCTCGCTCTGGAAGACGCGCTTGATTGCCCTGGGCATGACCGTCATCTGCTCGCTTTTGCTGTTGCTGACGATGGCGGTATTTCTGTATGGCACCATGCTGGTGGATTTTGTCGGCGACCAGATCGGGTTAGGCGAGGGTTTGCGGCGCATCTGGCGGGCCGGCGAATGGCCGGTGGCGGTATTTTCTCTTTCGCTGGTATTCGCCATCATCTACAACTTCGCTCCCGCCTTCGAACGCCGCCGCTGGAAGTGGCTGACGCCGGGCTCCGTGTTCGCCATGATCACCTGGGTGCTGGCGACTCTCGGATTTCGTCTTTACCTGCGGCACTTCAATTCCTTCTCGCGGACGTACGGCTCGCTGGGCGCGGTGATCATCCTGCTGAGTTGGTTCTATGTCACCGGTCTGATGCTGTTGCTGGGCGGAGAGGTAAACGCGGCGATCGAGTGCGCGGCGGCCGATCACGGTGTGCCAGGCGCGCGCCACAAGCGTGCAAAGACGGCAACGACCAGGGAGCTGGTCAATCAACTGGAAAAGCACTCTGTCGGCAATCGATAATCCCCTGGAGCAAAACGCAGGGGAAGGGCATCACACCAGTATGGCCAATGCAAAGGTTCCTCAGGTTTTGATCATAGGCGGCGGGTTCGGCGGATTGAATGCTGCCGAGGCGCTGGCCAAATTGCCGGTGCGGGTTACCCTGGTCGACCGCAAGAACCATCACACCTTTCAGCCGCTGCTGTATCAGGTGGCAACGGCAGGACTGTCGCCCGCGGAAATCGCCGCGCCGATTCGTGAAGTGCTGGCACGCCACAATAATGTCGAAGTGGTGCTCGGCGAAGTCATCGGCATTGACGTCACCAACCGCAAGGTGCAGTTCCACGGCTATGAGCACGGCTACGACTATCTCGTAGTGGCCGCGGGCTCGAGCCACGCCTACTTCGGCCACGACGATTGGGAACCCTTCGCACCGGGGCTTAAGACGATTGAAGATGCGCTGGAAATGCGGCGCCGGATTCTGCTGGCGTATGAGTTGGCCGAGCGCGAAGCCCTCATGACCGGCACTCACATGCCGCTGAACTTTGTGGTGGTGGGCGGGGGGCCGACCGGAGTTGAGCTGGCGGGAACGCTGGGCGAAATCGCCCGCATGTCCATGACCAGGCAATTCAAGCACATCGATCCTACCAAGACCCGCATTCTGCTGGTGGAAGGAGGCTCCGGCGTGCTCGCCAGCTATCCGCCGGACCTGCAGCAGAGCGCGCTGCGCCAGTTGCAAAAGCTGGGCGTGGAGGTGCGGCTGAATGCCATGGTGACCGATGTGCGCGAAGGCGAGATTCATATCGGCGATGAGATCATGCCCGCAACCGTCATCTTGTGGGCGGCAGGAGTCTCGGCGTCTCCTCTGGGCAAAGCTCTGGGCGCACCGACGGACAGAGCCGGGCGCGTAAAGGTTGAACCCGATCTCAGCATTCCTGGGCATCCGGAAGTGTTCGTTATCGGCGATCTGGCGTCGATCACCGATGACCACGACAAATCGGTGCCCGGACTGGCTCCGGCTGCGCTTCAGGAAGGCAGGTACGTGGGGCGGCAGATCAAGGCTGACCTGCGGGGCAAGCCGCGCCAGCCGTTTCACTATCTGGACAAAGGAACTCTGGCGACCATTGGGCGCGCCGCCGCAGTCGCTGATTTTCCCGGCGGGATTCATATCTCCGGCTTCTTCGCCTGGCTGTCGTGGCTGTTCATCCACATCTTTTTCCTGATCGGCTTCCGCAACCGGCTCGCGGTAATGTTCGACTGGGCGTGGAGCTACTTCACCTACCAGCGCTCGGCACGCCTGATCACCGGCGAATCGCAGATCATTCCCATCGCTACCCTGCAGCACATGGAGGAGGCCAGCGAACGCGTGGCGCGGATGGAGGCAGGAGAGCATACAGCGCTGATGAAAAACGATGGACGTGGTTCAGCGACAGGAACAGCGGAATTGACAGCGCCCGGGAAGAAAGGGGCGTAAGACAGCGTTGGCCCTACGGTTTGTGAGTGTTGTTGCCAGGCCGGGGCTATGCTAAAAAGGACGCATGGATCTAACGATACGCAAGTACACCAGTTTCGATGAGATGAAGGCTGACGAATATCGGTACTGGCAAAGTCGGCCCGCGCATGAGCGGCTGGATGCAGTTGAGGAGATGATCCAGACGGCCTATGCCCTCAAAGGCTGGAAGATAGAGCCCGATGTTCCAAGACTACAAAGACCTTTTGTCCGCATTCCATGCCCATGGCGTTAAGTACCTCGTTGTGGGAGGATACGCCGTTATTTTTCATGCACAGCCGCGATTTACCAGAGACCTCGACATTTTCATAAGAACAGACCCTGCCAATGCGCGAGCGACCTATGCCGCACTTGCTGACTTCGGCGCAGTGCTCGAAGGCATTCGTCCGGAAGACTTCACAGACCGTAGCAGTCTTTTCCGGTTTGGACGTGACCCGAGGGGGTTCGATATTCTCCCTGACATTCCCGGGGTTGACTTTGACGCGGCATGGGAACGGCGTGTGGAAACCACCATTGACCCGGAGAGTGGCCTGCAAGCATTTTTCATTTCCCGCGACGATCTCGTCGCCGCAAAACTGGCCGCCGCACGTCCACAAGACTTGGCTGATGTTGACGCGATCCGCCGCGCTGCCGCGAGCCAACAGCCAGACGAGAAGAAAAGGCCTCCTGAGCCGAACTAGGGACTTGGCCCGTGAATGTGATGGCAGGGGTTTTCTCTGTGTACTGAGCGGACGCCTGAGTGTCTTTTGTCAGCGGCCCCAGCGGCGGTCTTTCACCTTGCCAATAGTCGAGTCTCCCGCTAGTTCGAAGCTGGTGAGTTTGCGCAAGGACTTTCCCTTGGGAGATGTAGTCACCGTGCGGAGCAGGGCCCCCCAACTGGCACACTCAACCCGCCAGAAGGTCAGTTTCCGGCATGTGCTGACGGGAGACCTTGATTTTGCTTTCGTATTTTCGGGCCTCTGCGAGATCGTAAGCCATCTGCATTCGCAGCCACGTCTCCGGCGTGCTGCCAAACGCCTTGCTTAGCCTGATCGCCATCTCCGGGCTGATACCGGACTTACCATTCACCACGTTGTTCAGTGCCTGCCGGCTCACGCCGAGGACCTTCGCCCCTTCGGTCACCGACAATCCCAAAGGCTCAAGACAATCATGCCGGACGACGCTACCGGGATGTACAGGGTTCTTCATGGGCATGGTTTGCTCTCCTTGGTCAGTGATAGTCAATCAGTTCAACGGGCGTTCCGAAAGCGCCAACACACGCGCGCTGTTTCCGCGGAAACAGCAATCACCTCCCGCCAGGATTAGTTCTTCGCCCGCTCGGCCAAGGCCTTGCGCACAAGATCGCGATTCTTCAGGGCACCGGCATAGTCGGGCCTGAGCCGAATCGCCTCGTCGTAGTCCGCCAGCGCGCCCTGAAGGTCGCCTTTGTCGTAGCGCGTACTCCCCCGGTTGTTGAAGGCATAAGCAAAGTCGGGCTGGTTGCTGAAGGCCATGGCATAGTCAGGCTTGAGCCGGATGGCCTCCTCGTAGTCCCGCAGCGCACCTTCCAAGTCGCCCTTGGCGCGGCGCACATTGCCTCGGTCCCTGAAAGCGTCAGCGTCGTCAGGCTGGAGGCGGAGGGCCTTGTTGAAATCCACCAGCGCGCCATCCAAGTCACCTTTGATGTGAAGCATCCGCCCCCGATTACCGAGGGCTTGTATCAGGTCGGGCTGGAGGCGGATGGCCTCGTTGTAGTCCTCTAGCGCGCCATCCGGGTCGCCTTTCATGTGACGTATCAACCCCCGATTATTGAAGGCTTCCGCCATGTCGGGCTGGAGGCGGATGGCCTCGTTGAAATCCTCTAGTGCGCCCTCAAAGTCTCTTCTGACTACACGCTCAAAACCCCTGTTGAGGAAGGGTTCCGCTAACTCGGACTGGAGGCGGATGGCCTCGTTGAAATCCTCTAGTGCGCCCTCGACATCCTCTCTTTGGCGGCGCACGACGCCCCGGTTGTTAAAGGCCTTGGCAAAGTCGGGCTTTAGGCGGATGGCTTCGCTGTAGAAACGCACCTTCTCATCAAGATCGGAAGCATTAAACCCTCGCTCCAACCACTGCTGCGCAGTGAGCTCTTCTTCCCCTACTGGGGGTGCCTCCGCCGCGGCTGCCTTCTGTTCCTTGGCGCCTTGACGCGCGGCAGGTGATGCTGGGCGCGACACAGCGTCCGGCGCAACGTTTAGAAACCGGTCGCGCAGGCGGCCCATGGCCTCCAGAAAGTAGTCCGCTGGGATGTTAAGTGCGTTGTACTGCTTGAGCACCGCCAGCTTGCCGGTGAGTTGGTTACCGATGGTGGGCGTGCCGAAGTCGAAACCTTCCAGCATCAGCGGCACAATGTTGCGCTGGCTCTCCAGCGCTTCTTCGATCTCACGCCGCAACCAATCCTCGGGATCTCCGCAACGCTCCAGCGCGGAAGGGGTCAGCAGCACAAGGAAATGTGCCCGCGCGCGGATGTTTTCCAGTATGACGCTCTCAAAATCGCCGGCAGCAATACCGATGTAGTCGAAGAAGACATCGTAGCCGTGGTTGTTAAGGTTCTGAAAGATCGCCAGTGCCCAGGGAACGTTCGTCCGGCGATAGCTGATGAAAACCGTTTTCTCGACGCGTCCCATGGTTTGGCCCCATCGCCGCTTAGCGGAATGAAACGATAACAGAAAGCGCTTTCGTCGGGAAAGGTGCAACTTCTCACAACAGCCCTTCCCCTTTCGTGCCATTACCAATTAACAATTCTTATCCCTGCTCCTCTTCCACCTTTGTGTCTGAAAAGAGTAGATTGGTAGAAACCTGACCTCAAGCTGGCTCTTTCGCTTCAGGAATCCCGCGGGTAACGCTGCGTAGTAGAGCCTTTCGTTTGACGTGGCAAGAATGCGGTTCAATAACACATGCACATTACTACTGCTGTTTGGCCTGTTCCTATCCCAGGCAGCGACGGCCACTCCGTTTCCGTATCAGCAGAATTCATCCCCACCGGCTACGGCCAAGGTTGTGGGAACCATTCAGTCGCTGAGCGCGAATAGTCTGGTTGTGAAGTCCGACGAGGGAGCCGACCGCAGTGTAGCCGTGCAAGACGGCACCCACTTCCTGCAAGTCAACCCCGGAGAACGAGACCTGAAAAAGTCGGTGCCGATTCATCTTCAGGACCTGGAGGCGGGCGACCGGGTACTGGTGCTGGGCAAGAACGCGGAGGACGGCAGGACGATCGCAGCAGGATACGTGATTGTCATGAAGAAGATCGACCTGGAGGCCCAGCACCACAGCGAGCAGCAGGACTGGCAGAAGCGCGGCGTCGGCGGGTTGGTGGACAAGGTGGACCCCGCGACCGGCGACGTGACGATCTCGTTGATGGTGGCTGGACAGAAGAAAGAGATCACCGTCCACACCACGAAGGCTACCGTCATCCGCCGCTATGCTCCGGATTCGGTGAAGTTTGACGACGCCCAGCCCAGCACTCTGGCGGCAATCCAACCTGGCGATCAACTGCGCGCCCGCGGCACTCGCAATGAGGATGGGGCGCAGCTCACGGCGGAAGAGATTGTCAGCGGCAACTTCCGCAACATCGCGGGAACGATCAGCACGATTGACGCCGCGGCGGGAACGATGACGGTGGCCGACAACATCACCAAAAAGACGGTCGAGGTCAAGGTGACTTCTGAATCGAAGCTGCGCAAGCTGCCTGCTCCCATGGCGCAGCGGCTGGCGATGCGCCTGAAGGGCGACGGCGGCTCCGGTAGTGGGCGGCCGGCAGGGGCCGGGGGCGCCCCGCCCAAAGCGCAGAACGGTCCTGGAGAAGCGGCGTCCGGACACGCGAATGGCGACCTGCAACAGGTATTGAGCCGTCTGCCGGCATCAGGCCTCAGCGACTTCCAGAAGGGCGATGCGGTGATGATTGTCTCCACCCAAGGCGCCGGAGCCGATGAGGTAACCGCGATCACGGTCCTGGGCGGAGTCGAGCCCATCCTGACCGCCGCGCCCAAGGGCAGCAAGGAGATGGTCATCTCGCCGTGGAGCCTGTCCGCACCGGAAGGCGGAGGCTAGCAGGCAAGCGGCGTTTCATTCGCATTGCTTCTTGGAGAAACGATGTTCCTGGAGTTACATCGCCGGTTCGTACTGTGCCTGCTGCTGGTTCTCGGTGTGCTGGCATGCGGGACGGCGTACGGGCAAAGCGCTGGCGGCGCGCTGCATGGCCTGGTGACCGATCCTTCCGGCGCAGCCATTGTCGGCGCCGATGTGCAACTCACCGCCGCCGACGGGACCTCGCTCGACACCAAGACCGGCAAAGATGGAACCTACCATTTCAAGGACCTGGCTCCCGGCACCTATGCGCTGAAGGCGCAGTCGAAGGGATTTGCGTTGTATGAGGTTGACGGGATCAACGTCGCCGCCGCCCAGTCGCAAAAGATGGATGTCGGGCTGTCCATCCTGGTCGAAAATCAGAGCGTGAAGGTCACGGATGAGGGAGGCACGGCCGGCACCCTGGATGTCTCCTCAGACAGCAATGCTACGAAGATGGTCCTGAAGGGCGAGGACCTGGCGGCGCTGCCCGACGATCCAGACGACCTTGCCTCCGACCTGCAAGCCCTGGCTGGGCCGTCGGCCGGACCCAACGGCGGGCAAATCTATATTGACGGATTCACTGGCGGGCAGATTCCGCCCAAGTCGTCGATTCGCGAAATTCGCATCAATCAGAACCCGTTCTCCGCAGAGTACGACAAGCTGGGCTACGGACGCATCGAGATCTTCACCAAGCCCGGCACCGACCAGTGGCACGGGCAAGTATCGGTCACCGGAAACACCGCCGGCTTCAACACCAAGAACCCTTTCGCAGAAGAGGAGCCCAGCTACAACTCGGAGCTGTACAGCGGCAACGTGGGCGGGCCGTTGGGGAAGAAGACGTCGTTCTTTCTGTCGGTGGACCGGCGCAACATCGGCGACGTCGCAGTGGTGAATGCGTATGTGCTGAACTCCGATTTCCAGCAGGTCCCCTATAACGCTTCGGTCCCAGTACCACGAACCAGAACGATCATCAGCCCGCGCTTTGATTTTCAGCTCACGCCGAACAATACGCTCACGGTGCGGTATCAGTACTGGCACGATACCGACCAGAACGCGGGCGTCGGCCAATTTGCCCTGCCCAGCCAGGCCTACCACGAAGTCGATAACGAACAGAGTTTTCAGCTGGGCGACACCCAACTGTTCGGCGCCAAGGTCGTTAACGAGACGCGCTTTGAGTATCGCCGCGACCGCAGTAAGATCACGCCCTCGAATACGGAGACGACCGTCGATGTGATTGGCGCGTTTCTGGGCGGCGGCAACAGCTCGCAGTTCGTCAATGACAACCAGGACACCTTCGAACTCCAGAACTACACCTCGGTGCTGAGCGGCAAGCACTTCATCAAGTTTGGAGTGCGGGTGCGGGATGGCCGCGAGGCCAACTCCGCCAGCTCCAATTTCAACGGCACCTACACCTTCGACTCGCTGACCTCGTACCAGATCACCGAGCAGGGCATCGCCAATGGCTGGACGCCGGAGCAGATCCGCGCAGCCGGCGGAGGAGCCAGCCAGTTCTTCGTCGTGGTCGGCAATCCAGCGATCGCCGTGAACCAGGTGGATGTCGGGCTCTATGTGCAGGACGAGTGGAAGTGGAAGCCGAACTTCACCATCAGCGCCGGCCTGCGCTACGAGTTTCAGAACGAGATTGCCGGCAAGTCAGCGCTGGCGCCTCGCGTCGCGTTTGCCTGGGGCATCGGCGGGGCCGCACCAAAGACCGTGTTGCGCGCCGGATGGGGGATGTTCTACGAGCGCTTTGACAAGATGTACGTGCTGATCGCCGACCGCCAGAACGGCGTCAATCAGACGCAGTACATCGTCAACCAGCCCGACTTCTTCCCGGCGATTCCGCCGCCCAATGAGATCGGCCAGAACGCGGTCTTCCCTACCGTGTACAGCCTCGCACCCAACCTGCAAGCGTCGTATACCGAGCAGGTGGCCATCAGCCTGGAGCGGCAAATCACCAGGGATGCAAACGTCGCCGTCTCGTATCTGAACTCGCGCGGACTGCACCAGTTCTGGTCGCGCAACATCAACGCGCCGTTTCCCAACACCTACAACCCGAATGACCCCAACAGCGGCGTACGTCCCTACGGCGACATTGGCAATATCTACCAGTACGAATCGCAGGGCGACTTCCAACAGAACCAGCTCATCGTAAACGGCAACTGGCGGAAGGGCGCCCGCCTCACCTTGTTCGGGTACTACGTGCTCAATTATGTCAACGCGAACACCGGCGGCGCCAGCAGCTTCCTCTTCGACCAGTACGATCCGGCGCTGAGCTATGGCCCGACCACGTATGACGTGCACAACCGGCTATTCATCGGCGGCACGGTCGCGCTGCCCAAGGGCTTCCGCGTGAGCCCGTTCTTCATCGCCACCTCCAGCCTGCCCTTCAACATCACCACCGGACAGGACTACAACGGCGACTCCATCTTCAACGATCGCCCGACGTTTGCCACAGCTCCGGGGCCGAACGTCATCGTAACCAAGTACGGGACTTTTAACACCGCTCCGCAGCCGGGGCAGACCTACATCCCACCCTATTACGGATATGGGACGGGACGGTACTCGCTGAATTTGCGGGTGAGCAAGTCGTTTGCCTTCGGGCGGGAGACCGGCGGCATGGCTAGCGACACAGGCATGGGCGGCGGTCCGGGAGGCCATCATCATGGCCCGCGCGGCTTTGGCGGCGCCAGTGGTGGTCCTCTGTCACTGAGCGGCGGAGTCGCGCGACGCTACACTCTGACGCTGAGCGCCATCGGACGCAACGTCACCAACCACGTCAATTTGGCGGCGCCGGTGGGCAACTTGTCGTCTCCGCTGTTCGGCGAGGCCAACGCCCTGGCGGGCGGACCGTACAGCTCGGGCTCAGCCGCCGCCTCTAATCGCAGGATCGATTTTCAAGCGGTGTTCAGCTTCTAGGGCCAGGCCACTCGCTCATCTCGCCGGGTGCCACACTCATTCCTGCGGTTGGAATGCGTGGGAGAAACACCGTTCACCGCCGTAGAGTGTCTATGTTAATCACCAGCCTCTGTCCCACACTTTCGAAAACAGGAATGTGTGGGAACCCGGCATACCTGCTTTCTGCCTCTACTGATTCGGAAGACCAAAAGCGGAGAATCCTGTTGAGAGGTGGCTATAAATCGTACCGTTTACCACCGCAGGTCCAGGACCGCTGAGCGGAAAAGATATGAACGAATCGTACTCCCAGAGCCGTTGGCCTATGCTAGCGTCTATGGCGGTCAAGTTATAAGAACCTTGCCCCTCCCCGATGCCCTTAATGACTGCTGTATATAGAACTCCATTGGCCAACACAAGCGTGGATGCAGCAGCTCCGTCGGGCAGTTGGTATTCCCAGAGTGTTGCCCCGGTTCCGGCGTCCAATGCGTATATCGGATTAGTGGTTGGAAGAAACACCTTACCGTTGCCAACTGCTGGAGTATCAAAAGCGACGAGGAAACCGTCGCGCCTCCAAATGATTGATCCCGTGTTGGCGTCCAAAGCATAAAAGTGGTTCCGCAACCCCAGATAAAGCAATCCATTGGCGACGGCTTGGCCACTACCGTAAGCGCGCAGGGTAGCTGGAGGAGATAAGCTGGCTCCAAACTGCTTCTGCCAGATAACTGCTCCTGTATCAGCTTTTAGGTCATATACATTTCCGTCTCCTGAGTCGACATACAGCGCGCCGTTGGCAACTGTTGGTGCAGCATAGATTTTGCCTTTCGTCGAGTACTGCCAAATCGTCGTTCCATCGGCAGCGCTCAAGGCGTAGACGGCATTCAAGTCGCACACAACATACACGACGCCATTCACCAATGTCGGAGCATATTGGCAATTGTTATCTTGAGATTGCCAGACAAGGGCCCCTGTATTGGCATTCAGCGCGTAGACGTGACCTGCAACAAGGTAAAGCACACCATTGCCAACCGCAGGTGCGCCAAAACTCGGAGCTGACGTCGCATAGCTCCAGACAAGTGCTCCCGTATCCGCTTTGAGCGCGTACACGTAGAAATCTGCGTACAAAAAACCATTCGCGGCGGCGAAATACACCATACCGTTGGCCACTGCCGGCGCACCTTCGACGGTACCGTCATATGACGAATAGGACCATTGCAAAGCAACATTACCGACCGTTTCCGGGCTGAGAATAGTCTCGTACGGGTTGTATCCATCGTGTGCGGCGTCGAAATTGAACTGCTCCCAATTGACATTGCCGCTTGCTCTTTTGAGCAGTGGGCCGGACGAGGAGGGACCTTGCTGTGCTAAAGCCACCGCGGCGGCTAACGTGATGAGGCTCAAGGAAGCGAGGGTTTTCAGTTTCATGGCGCACTCCGAGATAGGCGAACGTTCCGGGCCTGCGATGTTACCTACCGGGAACTGGGACGTCGCACGATCTCCTCACTGATTGGCGAGAACAATTTTGTAATGCTCATTTGGACCCCTAATGTAGTAACGTAGCTACATTTAGCAACCCCAAGCCGGGTTAAACAAAACTCTCTCACGGCGGTATGGCGCGACTCCGAACTTACAGTGCCTGTTCCACCGACTGTATATCCACCAGCCCGCGGCAGCCGTACAGCGCCGGAATAACCTCCGCCGCGGGATGCTTGCGCCGCAGGTCGGCGACTTTCTTGGTGCCCGCGCGATAGGCAGGCAGATACATGCGGCCCAGCAGAGGATGGCGGCCCCATGCGCCGGACAGTTTGTCGGCGCGCTCTTGGCTGACCAGGAAATCGCGGCGCAGCGTCTTGGCAACTTCGTCCTGCGCAGCTCCCTTCCCCCACGTCAGGTACGACGACTGGTTCTTGGCGTCGTCTTGCAATAGCGCCAGCAGAACGCCGATCTGCATGTCTTCGTCGGGCAACTGCTCCACGTCGTTCACGCCATAAGCCATGAGGATCGCGTTGTTGGCGATGCCCTCAAACAGGCTCGCGGCGCGAGTGTTCATGGTGAGCACAGTCGACTCGAAGCCCGCCAGCTTGCGGAAATACAAGTTCTGCAAGTATGCAAACGTCGTTACGTGCCCGGGCACAACTTCGTGGCTGACAAGCTGCTGGAACTCGGGAAAGGAAATCTGCAGCGAGGCATTGATCTCGTAGGTGGCTTCGTACTTCGGCGAGCCGTCGGCGTTGCGCGCACGGCCAACGTAGTTCATCGAGCCGGAGAACCACGCTTCCTTGATGGGCAGGAAGTCGATGTTGGCGCGCGGCACCGGCGAAAATTCCCTTGGTAAGTGAGGCATGACGTTGGCAGCGCTGAGCTGATCGAACTGCGCGATCACGGCTGCTCCCAGCGCCCGCACCGATCCCATGGGAACGATGCGCTCGTGGCGCCAGGCATCAACGCTGGCCAGCAGCGACTCGCGCGAGGTCGACGGATAGCCGGCCCTGCCCAATAGTTCGGCCACGCGGTCGCGCTTCTTCTCCGGCGAGGAGGGCTCAGGAGCGCGCGCGGTCGAGGCCAGCACACAGCGCTCATACGGCACCGCCGGACCGTTGCCCAGAATTTCCATTGCCAGGTCCCACATCACTTCGAGACAGTCGGCGAGGCCTTCGAAGTAGGCTTTCGCCAAAGCGGGCTGCGAAGCGGCGCTCTTACGTACACCGGCAATGGCAGCCGGTATATCGACCGCGCGCAGATACTCGTCCACCGCCTTGCGATCAATGCTCTTGCCGGAGACGCCTCCGGTCTCGCGCAGGCGTGCCGCCGCAGGCACGGTGTAGGCAGCAGGCAGCGGTTCATCGGAGAACCATGAGTCGGCGATGAAGCGTCCGGTGCCGGAGGGGCACATCACGTCACCGCCCCAAAGTGTATCGATGCCGAGGATGGCATCTGCAATATACCTTCCTACCTGATCCATTAGGCGACCTTCTTTCTTTGAACTGAGCTGAACCATAGATAGAGACACAGTGCCACAAACATGATGGCGGAAACGGTCTGCGATATGGGTTCGTTGTTATAGAAGGGAGTCTGGATGAGCTCCTCCCGATAATTCGGCAGCAGACGCAGCGCCGCGCCGAAGACACCGCCCAGCGCGCCGCCCGCCATCAGTCCTCCAGCGACGATGACACCCCGCTCGCGTATGCTGCGACCCTGTTCCCCGCCCGTCTTGTCTGCGCGCTTGTTGACCAGGTGCGAGACGAAGCCGCCGGCGAGAATCGGGGTGGTCAGTTGCAGCGGCAGGTAGATTCCGAGGGCGAAGACCATGGAGGAAAGCCCAAGCATCTCCAGCACGACGGTAACCATGGCGCCGATGCCAAACAGTACATAAGCAACCGGCTGGCCGCTCATGAAGCCTTCGACGATGGCCTTCAGTGCAGAGGCCTGGGGCGCGACCAGCACCTGGCGCATGTCGCCCGGGGCAGCCTCTCCGAACTGAAACGCCTTAGCCAGCAGCACGATGGTCAGGCCGGCGGTGATGGCCGCGGCGACCACGCCGATGAACTTTACTTTTTCCTGCGCCGCGGGTGTAGACCCGATCCAGTAACCCGCCTTGAGATCGGTGATGAACTGCCCCGAGACGCACAGGGCGACACAAACCATGCCGGCAAGCGCCATCACAAAGAACATGCCAGTGGTGCCGGAGAGACCGAACTTCAGCAGCACGACAGCCGAGACAATCACGGTCAGCAGGGTCATGCCGGACGCCGGGTTATTGGCGGTTGCGGCAATGGCGTTGGCCGCCACGGTGGTGAAGAAGAAGGCGAAGAGCAGGGTCAGGGCCAGGCCGATGGCGATCACGCTCCAGCTGACGTGCAGTTGCCCGTAGAAGATCGCTACGGCGAGCGCACCCACCACCACGCCCAGGAGTATGCCGAGGATGGGAATGTCGCGGTCGGTCCGCTCCATGTGCGGAGCTTCGCCATGGCGGAAGGCATGCAGCGCGATGCCGAACGATCCGGCAACTACCCGCAGCGACTTGAGGATTCCCACCAGTCCGGCAGCCGCAATGGCGCCGACTCCGATGTAGCGCACATAGAAGCGATAGATCTCAGCGGCGCTCATGTGCGAGATGGGCATCGTGGCCGGATAAACCATGACATCGCCCATGTGGCTGCCGATGAACCAGATCGCCGGGACCAGCACGAAGTTGACCAGCACGCCGCCGGCGCAAAAGATCATGGCGATCCGCAGGCCCATCACGTAGCCCAGCCCCAGGATGAAGCCGATGGCGTCGAAGTTGAACACCATGCGATTGCGGTCGGCCAGGTTCTTCATCACCGGGACGAACTGAAAGTTCAGGTACTCCTTCCAGACGTGGAAGGTGGTGACGAAGAAGTCGTAAACCGCGGCAATGCAGGTGGCTTGCAGCAAAAGCCTGGCCTGCGATCCGCCCTTCTCGCCCGTGACCAGGACTTCAGTGATGGCGGTGGCCTCCGGGAAAGGCAGCTTGCCGTGTTGCTCCTGCACGAAGTAGCGGCGCAACGGGATCAGAAAGAGAACGCCCAGGCAGCCGCCGGCGAGGCAGATGAAGATGGTCTGCACCGGATGCGGATCGAGGTGAAGAATGTAGAGCGCCGGAATAGTGAAGACGGCGCCGGCGACCACGCTGCCGGAGGCGGCACCGATGCCGGTGATGATCACGTTCTCCAGCACCGTGGAACGGCGCTTGTAAACCCGAGCCAGACCGATTGCCAGAATCGAGATCGGAATCGCCGCCTCCATTCCCTGCCCGACCTTCAGGGCGGAATAAGCGGACGCGACGCTGAAGATCACACACAGCACCACGCCCCAGCCCACGGAGCGCCAGGTCAGCTCGGGAAGCTTGGCGGAGGCCGCGACCGGCGGCGAATACTGTTCGCCGGGCTGCAGTGGAGTGTAGGCGTTGGCTGGAAGAGACAAGGCTGGTTCGGGTGGTTTGACCGCGACAGTGGTCATGCAGAAAGCTCCTGACAAACTGGCCAGCAGGAATTATAGAGGCCTGGAAACCCGCGAAATGTGACCGAGATAACCGAGCACAGTGACGAGGTCACGGGCCGGCTCGCCATTCGTCGGCTCAGTATACCGGCGATGGCAAGCCCAGCAGATTCGAAGTAGCCAGAGATTGGGATGGCCGGAGGCGCGTCGTTCTAAGCCGCAATTGTAATAGCTTGAACTCGACCTTACGGACGGCGTTAGCAAGCCTCCATTTGTCGGACAGAGACTGGTATCGATTGGGGGATGTTGAGCGTGATGGGGATGTTGAGCGTAATGGCGATGTTACACCAGTTGTTCCGCTATGGCGTGATCGTCCACACCGTGCCGAGCTGCTGTGAGCCACCCTGCGCGGTGGTGCCGTACAGACTACCGTCTGTGTCAATGGTGACGTTGCTGAGCGGATACACTCCGTCACCTCCTCCCGCGAAGTCATGCAATGACGTATAGGTCCAGCCATTACCGGTGCTAGTCAGCTTAAAGATGCTACCGAGCGCATGCGCGCCGCCGCACTTCGTAGTGCCATAAAGATTCCGGGCGGCATCCAAAGTTAGCGATGCTTGGGGGCCGCACCCGCCGTCAGCGCTGCCGGCAAAGCTGTAGAGCAGCGTGAAGGTCCAACCATTGCCAGAAGGCGAGAGCTCGAAAGCCGTACCTGCGCCTTGGCCGCCGTCCACACTGGTAGTGCCATAAAGATTGCCAGAGGCATCCATCACGAGACCGCCAGTAGGGAAGCGCCCGTCACTGGTGTCTTGAAAGTTATAAAGAACCGTCTCTACCCATCCCGTCCCCGGCTTATAGGTCAACTCGAAGACGGAGCCGAAATTGTATAAGCCGCCCACGACAGTCGTGCCGAAAAAGTTGCCTTTACCATCGGAGATGACTCCGTGGTAGGGATTGGCTCCATCGAGCCCGGAGAAGCTGTAAATGACGCTTTCTGTGTACTGGTTCCCCGAATGTATGACTTGGTAGACCGTACCGAGATCGTTTTCACCCCCATTGATGGTTGTCCCGTAAATGTTGCCCTGCTGGTCCCAGATAAGGTCGCCATAGCCAGGGTCAGACCCGTCATCAGGAACGCCCTGGAATCGATGGATAACGTTCTCCGTCCAAAGGCAGTTTACGACTTTGCATATCGACAGCGGAGGTATCAGATCGAAAATGACGCCATGATTGGGGGGCAAGTCGCCAGCAGTGCTATAAAGGTGGCCGTCAGGGCCAAAGACCGCTCTCGCTTCGGGGCCAAACCCGGTTGAGAGGAAGGAAAGATCCATATTCTCCCAGCCTGACCCGGAACGCGTGAGCTCATACACAACGCCGTTCGGCCCACCGCCATACAAAGTTCCGTAAAGGTTTCCCCCTCTTATGGTTACTCCCGCGTCTGGGCCTCCGCCGTCATTTCTAGCGAAGTTGTAAATCACGCTGAAGATTTGCGCGTGGCCCAGTGGGGCGAGGGATGCAAGAAGTGTGATGAGGCTCAAACAGACGAGGCTCTTCCGTTTCATGGCGTGCTCCAGAGTGGGCTGGCAATTCGAGCGATACATGTTAACTCAGGCTTCTGCGAGTCAGGCGCAACTCCGCAGAGCGAATGTTGAAAAACGCTGGTTTTTGAAACGTCAGCGAACGGGGATTGCGGTTGTTGTCGTTAACAGGCGATAGCACTCACAATCCGCCACTCGAAGGTCCGCCTGACAGTAGCGACCCCATCCGACCGCACCATATGGCCGCCTTCTTAACGTTGTTCCGCCGTGGCCGGAAGCGTCGACACCTGGGTTACGTTGACATTCGCCTGCTGCAGGATTTCGGCACAGGAGCGCTCGAAGCGGCTGGTAAAGAATGTGGTGTGCACTCCCAGCCAGATCATCACTCCGCACAGACCCACCAGGACCCACTTCTCGCGTTGGTCCACGTCTGGTATCTCGCGGTTCTTGGGCTGCGTGATTGCGCCCTGAAACACCCGCTGATAGGCCCACAACAGATAGCACGCCGAGAGGATGACGCCGGTCGCCGCCCACACTGCCCAGTGAGGCTGGGTCTGGAAGGTACCGGCCAGCACCATGAACTCGCCCACGAAGCCGCACAACAATGGCAGTCCTATGGAGGCCAGAATCGTAAACAGGAAGAACGACGAATAGGCGGGCATGGAGTTGATGAGGCCGCCGAATTCCTTGATCTCAAAGGTGTGACGGCGCTCGTACAACATGCCCACCAGCAGGAACAGCGCGCCGGTGGAGATGCCGTGCGCCAGCATCACGTAGATCGATCCCTGTAGCGCCAGCAGGTTGAACGAGAAAATCCCCAGCACCACAAATCCCATGTGGCTGACCGAAGAATACGCGACCAGCCGCTTGAGGTTGGGTTGCACCATGGCGACCAGCGCGCCATAGATGATGCTGATGATGGCCAGCACTCCGATGTAGGGTGCGGCGCGATGCGACGCGTTGGGGAACAGCGGAAGGCAGAAACGAATCAGACCGTAAGCTCCGGTCTTCAGCAGAACGCCCGCCAGGTCGACCGATCCGGCGGTAGGCGCTTCGGTGTGCGCGTCGGGCAACCAGGTATGGAAAGGGAAGATCGGCACTTTGATGGCAAAGGCTACGAAGAATCCGAGGAAGAGCCACATCTCGGTGCTGGGACTCAGCGTTAGCTTCCCACTGTCGATCATCTGCCTGATTGCGACGAAATCAAATGTTCCCGTCTTGGCGTGCAGCCACAGGATGCTGACCACCATGAACACCGATCCGAACATGGTGTAAATCACGAACTTCACGGCTGCATAAATGCGGCGGCCGTGTCCCCAGATACCGATCAACAGAGCCAGTGGAATCAGCCCGAACTCCCACCAGATGAAGAAGACCATCAGATCGAGGGAAACCATAACTCCGATGATGCCCATCTCGAGCAGCAGCAGCAGTATGTGGAATTCTTTGACCTGATGCTTGATTTCCTTCCATGAGGCCAGAACGCCGATCGGGGTGAGCAAGGTAATGAGGTGGATGATGAAGATACTGATGCCATCGACGCCGAGGTGATAGTTCATGCCCCATTGGGGAATCCAGGCGTGGAAGACCTCGAGCTTGAATCCGCTGGAGCCCGGGTGAATGTGATAGACGGGGATGAAGGAGAGCACGAACTCGAGCAAGGTGACGATGAAGCTGATCCAGCGTATGGCCAGGTGGTCCCGGTCGCCGCGCAAGGGGAGAAGCACCAGGGCGCCGACCAGCGGCAAGAACAGCAGTACCGTCAGCAGATGTGGAAATTGCACGAAAGACTCCGTGAAGACTGCTTCAATGTTGAATATGAATTCGGCGCCAGCCGCCTGAATAATGTCAACGAGTACTCAAAAACTCTATCTTGCCGGCCCAGCCTGGGCAAGCATCTTGTATGTGCCGGGACAATCATGCCGCCAAGTGATGGGCCGGTCGCCGTCCAAACACCGCACTAGCCATCGGCGGGCGTCTCATCTCACGAGCCGCTGCATGATCAGCCCATACCCCAGCGCCAAGTCCGCTGCGAAGGCGGTGCTCGCGAAATTTACTGCATTGTTACCGACACGTCCGGAATTTTCCCATGTCGCCCCAAGCAGGCTGTCCATCATCATGCCGAGCGCGCCTGCAACGCCGATCACCGGCACCCAGTTCCAATCCACGACCGCCGACGCGCCGCTGATCCAGGCAATCACGAACGCTGCCAGGATTCCGCTCAAGGTTCCCCATACGCTGACGGCGCCATTGGTACCGACCGGCACGCTGCGAAGTCCGACGATGAGATGGGCGCGACGCGCCGACGCCTGGCCGACTTCGCTGGAGACGGTATCGGCTGCGGCCTCCGCCAGCGAGGCCATGGCCCCGGCCAGAAGCAGGTCACTGAACTCGGGAAACCACAGGACAGGAAGCGCACAACAGGCTGAGACGCCAAGGTTGGCCAGCACCTGCGCTCCGGTACGGCCGCCCGAGCGTTCCGCCAGCCCCAGACGTTGTTTGCGGCGCAAGCCCCAGCGCGTGGCCAGCACCGTCAACACGAAAAGCGTAAGCAGCGGCACGAATCCGGCAAAGCCGGCGCTCAGCATCAGAATGAAAGCGACCGCAATCCCGGCGATAGCGCCGCCGTCGCTGACCGAACCCATTACTCGCGCGACCACTGCAAACAGCAGCGCTATTAACGCGGCGGGGACTCCCCTGGAGTGGAACAGATTCATTCGGAATCACTTGCAGTAGTACAATGGCGGCCCGAACTGCGTGGCACTCCCGGGTGCGTGACGCGCGAGCGGCGTACAGGCCTGTGCAGCGCATCCTAACAGATTTGGGGACGCCGCGTTATTTGCACCATTGGCGGTGCAATCGCTTCGCGCTATTATTGCAGGGCGCAATTCCCCAATCTCGCAAGGTGAGAAAACACTATGGCTTCTTCTGTCTGGACCGGCTATTTGACGTTTGGATTGATCTCCATGCCCGTGCGGCTGTTTTCCGGGGCGCGCGGCAGTCACATCTCGTTTCACATGCTGCACCGCGATGACAACACGCGCATCAAGCAGCAGCTTTGGTGTCCGCATGACGAGCGCGTAGTGGAGCGCAACGAGATCGTGAAGGGCTACGAGTATCGCAAAGGCGAGTACGTCATCCTCGAACCGGAAGAGATCAAGAAGATTGAGCCGAAGACCGCCAAGGCGATGGAGATTCTGGAGTTCGTAAAGGCTTCGGAGGTCGATCCCATCTACTTCGAGTCTTCCTATTTCCTCATGCCGGAAGAAGCCGGCCGCCGTCCTTATGCCCTGCTGTGCCAGGCGCTGGAAGAGACGGAGTATGTGGGAATCGCCAAGCTCACCATGCACAATCGCGAATACACAGTGTTTCTGCGGCCCTACAACGGCGGCATGATGCTGCACACCATGTATTACAGCGAAGAAGTCCGCCAGCTTGAGGGCTTCGGGCGTCCAGACGTCGAACTGAAAGACGCGGAAGTCAAGGTGGCGCACCAGTTGATCGAAGCCCTGGCCGGCGAGTTCGAACCGGAGAGGTATCACGACACCTTCGAAGAAAACCTGAAGACCCTCATCAAGGCGCGCCTGGAAGGCGAGGAAGTCACCGAGGTGGAGAAGCCTCGCAAGCCCGCTCCGGTCACCGACCTTATGGCGGCGTTGAAGGAGAGTCTTGCCCAGCTACCCAAGAAGCCACCGCAACGCGTGGAAGAGGCACAGAAGAACTCGCAGATCCACGCCGTGAAGAAGGCTGCGAAAGCTCCACGTCGAAGGAGTGCGTAAAAAAATTCAACTGCTTATTGCGGGTTTTTGTTACCAATGAAAGCACTTGCGCCAGAAATCCACCTTAGTGCTACTTACTTTCGCACCTAGGTTGTTGTAAATTATGTCCTCGGGTTCCCGGTGGTGCAGTTGGCCAAGAAAGCTGTTCAGACTATTCATATCGCTGTTTTAGGTTACGATCCGCTCCGTCTCGTTGGCCTACGTGCCGTTCTCGAAGCCGAGAAAGAATTTACCGTCCACAAGATGGATCCCCCGGACATGGCTAAGCCACTGCCTGGCGAGATTGTGTTGATGGGATCGCATGGCATGGGATCGGTGTATGACGCCATCGCGACCATCCGGACTCTGCGGCCCGGAGTGAAGATCATCCTCACTAGTGCGGTCACGTCGGACGAAGCGATCCTGAGGGCCATCTCAACCGGAGTGAAAGGCTACATCGACGAAGCCGCCCCCGCCGAGGAGTACAAGGAAGCTCTTCGCGTTGTCAAAACTGGATCGATGTGGGCACCGCGACGGGTGTTGTGCAAGTTCATCGAGCGGGCAACCGCGGACCCGAGCAAAGCGTTCGCCGGCGGCGGATCTCTCAGCGAACGCGAACTGCAGGTGCTGGAACTCCTGGTCGCCGGACGCACCAACAAGGAGATCGGCACCGAACTGGGCATCGAAGAGCGTACAGTCAAACTGCACGTGAGCCGGTTGATGCACAAGGCCGGAGTGCACAATCGTATCGCTCTGTCTGTCCATGCCGTGACCAACCTGCTGTTCAGCCGCTCGTAGAGCCTGGTATCGGAACCCTCCTAAGGTAACTATTTGATGGTTACTAAAGGGAAGTGTTTTATATGTCCACTTGGACACATTTGATATGCACCTTCGTTACCTTGCCAAGATGTGACCTTCGAGAGAAACTGTACTCACCTACCACAGAACCTGGGAGATAGGGCTGGATAAGGGTACGAGGGTCCCCGAATCCGGCCCTTCGTTTTTGCCGAGCAAGAGAAACTACAAAAAGCGTTCTCTTGGGCGGCGCCCTTTCTCACAACCGCGCTCCTGCGCGTCACTAGAAGGTAACCCCGCAGCATCGTTATCGCGACTCGCTGACACCACAAATCGAAATAAGATGAACACGGTCGCGAATGATTTCGAACCGGGAGCGGTTATGAAGAAGCTTGCCTTGCTATTGATCTTGCTTATCGCCAGCGCCATGTATGCATCGGACCAGCGCGCCGCCGACATTGAGCGCCTGCAAACTTCCGGGGTGATTCTGACGCAGATCATGTCGGCACCCGACCGCGGCATTCCTGACGCGATCATGGACGGCGCGAAGTGCATCGCGGTAATTCCGTCGATGCTGAAGGCCAGCTTCATCTTCGGCGCCAATTACGGCAAAGGCGTTGCGACCTGCCGCACTGTCAATGGATGGAGCGCGCCGGCATTCTTCAAAGTCGAGGGCGGCAGCTTTGGACTGCAGGCCGGCGGACAGGCCAGCGATCTGGTGCTGATCATTCGCACCGAAGATGGCATGCAGCACCTGCTGTCGAGCAAGTTCAAGCTGGGCGGTGATGCTTCCGCCGCCGCCGGACCGGTGGGCCGCGATGCGCAGGCTGCCACCGACCTTACGCTGCGCGCACAGGTGCTGACCTATTCGCGGGCGCGTGGATTGTTCCTGGGCGTTTCACTCAACGGCGCAATGATTCATCAGGCGGATGGCGACACGATGGCGTTCTATCGTTCGCCGGTCAGCTACCGCACGATCCTCAGCGGTGAGACGCCGGCGCCGCCGGAGGCCCAGCCGTTCCTGCAGGCAGTGGAGAAGTACGCGCCGACTCCGCCCTCGCATGTAGCGACAACAGCTTCGGCGGCGCCGGCGGATGGAACTCCTACGACCAGCGCGATTGCGCCGGCACCCACGGCTTCGAGCGCTAGCGCGATTGCGCTGACGACAAGGCCTTCGAGTACGACCGACACTACGCCGGCGACGACAGCTCCGAATGCTGCTGCCAACGCAACTGCACCGGCGAACTCCGATGACGATCTGAGTGGGATGATGATGGCGCCAGAGAGTCAGCCTGCGCAGGCGCGGCCGGACAAGGATGCAGCACCGAGTGAGGCTCCGGCCGCAGCCCCTTACTCTTCCAGTAAGCCAACCTCGAACCAGGCGCCGGCACCTGTATCCCGATAAGATAAGTGATCGGCTCGGCCCGGATCGTTTACGACATGCCCGTTGCGCCTGCTAATCCCCGCCGGTTCCTGTGGCGCGATCTGCGCGGTCTTGAACCCTAACCTCGACCCTAACCTGCTCGGACGATGAAGGAAGCCGGGTAACCGGTGCGCGCTCAGGATACGGCTGAGCCAGCAAGCGCGAAATTTCGGCCAGCAACTCGCGCGGGTGAAGCGGTTTGGAAAGAATCTTGAATTGCTTCCCGCTGCCGTGCAAGCCCACCAGGGAATCGACGGTCGCGGCCTGCCCGGAAAACAACAGGATTCGGCAGTCGGGCACGAGCTTGCTTACCTCCTGTGCCAATTCGATGCCGCTGATGCCGGGCATCACAATGTCACTCAGCAGCAGATCAGGCGGAGTCAGTCTCACGATTTCAAGCGCATCCTCTCCATCATTGGCGACCAGGGCTGCAAAGCCCGCCGTTTGAAGAATCAGATTAAGCGTCTCGGTGATCGTCGCCTCGTCATCAACCACCAGAACCAGGGGCAAAGGGGGATCCGGGTCGGGGACCACGCCCCTCTCAGCCAGCTCGGACACCGGGACAGTAGCAAATTTTGTGGGCGCCATGCCTCACCTCATTTCGCGACAGTACCAGCATCCCGCAGCTACGTGTTAACTCTTTTGCAAATGCTTACAAATGGAAATGGCATAGCTTGCGGTGAAGACTAGGAGACGGGTGCAGGTGGGTAGAATTGTGCTACGATAGCGATGCTACAGATACGGGATGCACGGTACGGGATGCTACGGATACGGGATTCCACGATAGGATAACGGAGGGATTTGCGCTATGGCCAGGAACCGAGCCGCTCTCGTCGAAGCAAATTTCAAGACCGTCTCCCAGGATGATTTGCCTTTGGGCCGCAAAGGCAAGCACAACGAGATCGTTCACCAGTTGCTCGACGACCTCGAACAACTGGAGGAGGGTCGTGCCATCAAGGTCCCGCTGTCCGAATTGTCCAGCTCGAAAGCCAATATCCGCTCCGCCCTCAATCGCGCAACCCGGAAACGAAATCTGGTAGTAGCCACATCCAGTGACGACGACTATTTCTATGTATGGAAACCTCCGTATTGACCTCACCTTCCGCCAGCCCTTTCGCTTCGCTTCCCGCCGCTGGCGCCCGTTGCCATTGCTGGTGATACATCGCGTGGGTGGCCGGGCCAAGCAGTCAGCCTAGAGAAAACGCACCAGAGTGCCCCATCCCGCCTTGTTTTGGCGGGGTGGGGATTTTGATTCTTACGTTTCTAACCCGACTATGTGTTTAGAATGCGGCGCTGCGTGGTGACGGGCGGCGCTTGCCAGACTGACCAAGGATGTGTGCCGCCGGTTGAAACCGGCTCCAGCTCCCTGATTTATAGAAGGCACGTTTCGGCCCGGCTGAAAACCGCGTCCTGATACAAAGCTGGAGTGGCCAACCCCTCGATTCCAGGCGTCCCAAATGCGGGAATGAATGGAGCGCACCCATGCGGCGGCAGCGTAGCCCCCACATTTGCCGACGGAAGGCAAATACGGGTCACCCGCCGGGGTGACGGGAGTTGCGACTAGCTTGCGCTGTGTTTTTTGTGGGGGGATTTGCTTATGGCTTGCGACTGTCCATATGGAAGTAAAGATTTGGCCCTCGATGTGGGGCTTGAGAAAAACGCTCACCAGAATCTGTCGAAAAAGGAGACTCCCTTATGAATCGATGTCTAGTTTTGCGCACTCTGACCGTGACCCTTGCCGCGGCTTTATCATTGTGCGCCACAGCGAACGCTCAGCATCTTCAGGTGACGATCACCAACCTCACAAGCGGTCAGACATTTACCCCCATTATGGTGGCAACACACAAGGCAAACGTCACGCTTTTCAGCCTGGGACAGCCAGCCAGCGTGGATTTGGAACATATGGCCGAGGCAGGCGACCTCTCCGAACTGGAAGCCAGTCTCAGGGCCAACCCGGACGTAGACCAGGTCACAGATTCGGGTGCGCCACTTCCTCCGGGACAATCTGTTACGGTGATGGTCGAAGACCGTGGGGCGTTCCATTACCTTAGTGTGACTGGCATGCTGGTTCCAACCAATGACGGTTTCTTCGCCCTGAATGATGTGGTGGCACCGACGGCATCGGCGGCGGCGAGCAGCCTTACCTACTACTCCCCTGCCTATGATGCCGGAACTGAGGCGGATGACGAGTCGTGCGCTCATATTCCAGGGCCGCCCAACGTATGCATGGGAGAGGGCTTCAATCCCAGCCGCGAAGGTGCCGGCAATTACGTCCACATTCACGCAGGGATACACGGCATCGGCGACCTCTCGGCTGCCACCTACGACTGGCGCAACCCGGTGGCCAGGATCGTAGTAGCACGCATGCCCTAAAACCTCGTCACGTAGTGTGTAGCCAGACGATTTGCCGCGGGTGCCCCACTCATTCCTTCGGTTGGAATGAGTGGGATTTCACACGGTTGACGGTGGTTGGTGCCCAGGCGTAAATGGTTAAATGTGGGGTGTCCCAGAGCCTGCCCTGAGTTTGCCGAAGGGTTCGGCCATCGGTTGGCCTAACCTGGGCGTCACTGACATCGCGACAGGGGCATGGTATAGGTTGAAGTTCGTGCCACGAGGTCTGCGACGCTATCACCAATCCGGCCACTCCCATTTCGTCACTTTCAGTTGTTATCGATGGCAACCTAACTTCAGCAGCGGTGAAGTCTACGACCCCACGTTAACCGGGGCCCAGGGTAACCCAACCGATGGGCGAACCTCGGGCACCCGGCCCCATCCAAGGTTGTCATCCCGAGCGAAGTCGAGCGGCCTGTTCTTTCTTCTGGTGTCATCCCGAGCGAAGCCGAGGGATCTGTAGTTCCGTGGCGTGAATCAAGGCGTCAGGTTTCAGGCGTCAGGTGGGTGGCCCGCATTTCCCTTCAGTTGGGAAATGTGGGCGCGACGATACTTCCGTGTCGCATGATCATGTGGCGATTAAATGGAGCGATGCTGGCCACCGGTCCGCCTTGAGTGCACCCGGAGACTAGCTCCTCGAGCTCCTTCTTTGCCTCGTACTCAGCCGCCACATGCGTAAGTGCATGCCCCCACGAAACCAACAAGTCGGGGTTTCTTGTTGAACAAATAATCCAGTGATGGCGTTTTTTCTTGTTTCTCAAGGACTGTTCTTCAAACGACAGGACAAATGAATCGACATCTGGCTTCTTCAAATACTTCCTGCTCTCTGACTTTGCGATCGTGGGTGAAAGATCACTCCGGCAGGCATCCTCGAGCGTTCCCGCACAAGTCGGTCTGCAGCACATTGCCGCTACCTTCATCATACGCTCGATGACACTCAAGTACGTCATCAAAGCTGGCGCGCATCTTCCCATACACTTCGATCCCGCTCATTCCAACCGATGGAATGAGTCGGGCACCCGGCCGCTGAAAAACTCTGTGCCGAGAGGTTTTGCAGGGACGCAGCTTAAGCTGCGCCGTCCCAAGTCATTCACATTTGTCAGCCCGAGGAGGCCTTTAGGCCAACGAGGGATCTGTTCTTGACCTTTTTCAGCGGCCTGTGAAAGTGATGAAGTGGAGTGAACCTTCGAGGTAGTAGCGCTTGAGGCCTGCCGTCACACCGGGAGAATAAGCGGAGACATGACACAGTGTCGGTGATTTCGCAGGCTCGACCGTCTGATATCCCACTCATTCCAAACGATGGAATGAGTGGGGCACCCGCCACCCAGCGAGAGCAGGTCCTTCGGTCGCCGGAGCGACCTCAGGATGACAATTCAGATTAAGGCAGGCCGCTGCCCCGTTCTGGAACCACACTTCGCCTATAATCAACCCTCGCGGGTGCCCCATTCCGGCATCTGTCGCCGGGTGCCTGCCCTGAGCGAGCCGAAGGGTGGGGTTTTGAGTCTACGGCCTCGGTTACCCGGCCACGGGCCCGCACAATTTCAAATGTCCCGAGTCTTACTGATCGCGCTTATGACACTTGTTGCTACCGCCTCTGAAGCCCAGACCACCACCACCAATCAACCACCCGTGGCCAAGAAGGTCCACACCGAGCGCACGCTGAATGGGGTCACGCTGGTCGACGACTATGCCTGGCTCCGCGAGCGCGACAATCCCGACGTCAAGGCCTATCTCGACGCCGAGAACGCCTACGCCGAGCAGATGACCGCCGCGCAGGCGCCGGTTCGCCGGAAGCTGTATGACGAAATCATCAGCCACATCAAAGAGACGGACGACAGCGTTCCCTACCTGAAAGACGGCTATTACTACTACACGCGCACGGAGAAGGGTAAGCAGTACGTCTTTTTCTGCCGCAAGAAGGGATCGCTCGATGCGCCCGAACAGGTGTTGCTGGACCTGAACGCTATGGCTGAAGGCCAGCCCTTTATGTCGGTCGGTCCTGCGGCGGTGAGCGACGACGGCAACTGGCTGGCGTATACCACCGACAATGTGGGATTTCGGCAGTATCGCCTGCACATCCGCGATCTGCGCACCGGCCGGGACCTGCCTGACACGGCGGAGCGAGTGACCTCGGCGGTCTGGGCGTCGGACAACAAGACGTTGTTCTACACCATTGAGGATGAGGTGCAGAAGCGGTCGTATCGTGCCTACCGCCACACGATGGGAACAGACACTGCGAAGGACCCGCTTATCTATGAAGAGCCGGATGAGCGTTTCAACATCAACTTCGACCGCACCCGCAGCCGCGAATTTGTGACGCTGTTCATCGGCAGCCATACGGCGACGGAGATGCGCTTCCTGCCGGCGGCGAAGCCGGACGCCGAGTGGAAGATGCTCGAGCCGCGGCGCGACAACATTGAGTACTACGCCGACCATCGTGGCAACCAGTTTTATATCCGCACCAACGACCAGGCGCAGACCTTCCGCATCGTCACTGCGCCCGTAGCGACGCCGGACCATGAGCACTGGAAAGAGCTGGTGGCTGCGCGGCCGGATGTGCCCATCGAAGACATCGACGTCTTCCAGGACTTCTATGTCGTCACGGAACGGCTGGGCGGATATCCTGCGTTTCACGTAGTGCAGTTCGCCGACGGCTCCAGCAAGGAGATTGAATTTCCCGAGCCCGCGTATTTTGCGGGTGGGCAGAACAATGCCGAGTTCAAGACCGGCGCCTATCGCTATCAGTATCAGTCGCTGATCACGCCGCCTTCGGTCTACGACTACTTTGTCGACCTGCACCGGTCGGCGCTGCTGAAGCAGAATGAAGTGCCCGGCGGATTCGATCGCAACAACTACGTTTCGGAGCGGCTGTTTGCGACCGCGAGCGACGGGACGAAGATTCCGATCTCGCTGTTCTATCGCAAGGATGTTAAGGACAAAGCCAAGGCGCCGTTATACCTGTATGGTTATGGCTCCTACGGCTATCCGCTGCCGGCAAGCTTCAGTGCGGCGCGGCTACCGGTGGCGGATCGTGGAGTCATCGTGGCGCTGGCGCACATTCGCGGCGGCGGCGAGTTGGGCAAGCCCTGGCACGATGCCGGCAAAATGATGGAGAAGAAGAATACCTTCACCGACTTCATCGCCGCGACCGAATACCTGGTTGCCGCCGGCTACGGCGCGAAGGACCGGGTGGCGATAGAGGGTGGCAGCGCCGGCGGACTGCTGGTGGGAGCGGTGACCAACATGCGTCCGGACCTGTTCAAGGTGGTGGTGGCGCAGGTGCCCTTCGTCGACGTGATGAACACCATGCTCGATCCTTCCCTGCCCCTGACCGTGCCGGAGTACGAGGAGTGGGGCAATCCCGAGCACGACCCGGCATTCCATTACATGCTGTCGTATTCGCCGTACGACAATATCGCGAAGAAGAACTATCCCTCGATCCTGGTGCGCACTTCGTTCGACGATAGCCAGGTGATGTACTGGGAGCCGGCGAAGTTTGTTGCAAAGTTGCGAACCTTGAAGACTGATTCGAACCCGCTGGTGTTTTATACCAACATGCACGGCGGACATGGCGGATCGAGCGGACGTTACGACCGCTACCATGAGGTGGCCTTCGACTACGCTTTCATGCTTTCGCAACTGGGCGTGGAAGAGCCGGCGACCAAGGCTGCGCCCGCGCCGGCGGCAGCCAAAGCGGCTCAGTGAATATGCGAAGGCGCTGCCAGCGGCTCAGTGAATATGCGAAGGCGCTGCCGGCGTCTTCGCGCCATGCAAAATTTCGTTTTGCTCGGCTTGAGGAAGAGCGTGCAGCAGGACCAGAAACGCCGCGTTGGTCCAGCCGAAGCCGATTACGTTCTGATGATAGCCGACGACGTTCGCTTCGGTTGAGCGGTCCACCACGTTGTACTTCTCGCGAATGGTTCCGTCGCGCTCATAATTTTCCAGCACCATCGACAGGAACTCTTCCGACACGCGATCGGCGTCAGCGTTGTAGCCAGCGTGGCGCATGCCTTCCACCGCGATGAGAATTGTCGGCGCCCAGCCGAAGGGCAAGTCCCATTGCACGCCGCTATCGTTGTCACTCATCGCCAGGCCACCCGGATGCTCGAACAGCTTGAGGTTGCTCATCAGGGCCTTGGCTTGCTCGGGCGTTGCCATTCCAACCCACAGCGGATAGTACGTCGTGAGATAGTCATAGCTGGATAGCTGCGAGGTCACGAAGTCCCAGTCGAAGAACATGCCCTTCGCGGCATCCCACAGCAGCTTGTTCATGCGTCGCTTGCGTTGCTCGGCCTGCGCGCGCCACTGCTTTGCCTGCTTCGGCTTGTGTAGCATCGTCGCCATCTCGGCCAAATCAGTCTCCTCTTTGTAGAGCAGGCTGTTGAGGCCGCTGGGCGCGTAGTGATGTGTCGAGCCATCGAATGGCCCCCAACGAAACGAGGTGTCGAAGCCAGACTCGCGCATGGCGCGATCACCCTGGTAGAAACTGGCGGTGAACTTCACAGGATGACTGTCCTTGCAGGCCTGCTGATCGCAGAGTGGGACCATCAACACGGGGCCGATGCCGTCGGCGAGCTTGGGCGCGATGTAGTCAGTCTTCACCTCAGGATGCCGCAACAGCCAATCGGCGACTTTGGCGTAATACTCAGGATGATCGGCGATCTCAGGGACAGGGCCTTCGCCGACATCGAAGTAGCGCGACAACTGTGTGTTGCCGGCGAGATTGGGTTCGTGCGTCCACAGCGCGTGATCGCGGACCGCATATTTGTAAGCGCGTGCCAGCCACTTCGGGTCGGCCTTCCCCGCTTTCTTGTCGGCGTCATAAACCGCAAGAATCATGGAAGTGAGAAAGGGCGGCTGCGAGCGCGTGAGGTAATAGGTGCGATTGGCGTTCAGCACCGCGCCATAGTTCTGGATCTCGTAGAAGAAGTTCTCGACGATGCCCCGCGCCAGATTGCGCTCGCCGTCCTCGAGCAAGCCGCGAATGATGAAGTAGCTGTCCCAGCCGTACATCTCGTTGAAACGCCCGCCAGGAACGACGTAGCGGTTGGGCAGATAGAGCAGGCCGCTGGCCTTCAACTCGCCGGGCATCACGTCGCCCAGGTGCCGAATCGTGCGCGGCAATCTCTCGACCTCAACGTTGCATTGCTTCTGCAGAGCAACGACTGCCGCAGGAACAGCGCCGCGATGGGGGAGATAGAGAACCGTCACGTGTCCGGGAGCGATCTTGGGATCGACCACCGAGGAACATTCGTTCATCGAGCGTCCCAGCGTGCTCCAGGCATTCTTGATGTAACGCAGGATGTCTTCCCGCGATGCGGGCTGCGAATGTGGCTGTGGCTCCGGCAGGCTTTGCGTTGCCTGCGCAGGCAACGCCAATGCGATCAGGCAGACAAGCAGCAAGAACAGGTGGGCAGATTCTCGACGACCGCGTTTCAACAGCAGGCTGGGATAAAGCATTGGGTGCGATTATATTGCCGGCCCGATTCGTGGCAGGCTTACACACTCTCGCTCGCCTGCTTTGCGCGCGGAGGTCGCAGCGAGAAGTCAGCTATTGCGGCGCGTTTTGCTGACAACAATTTGACATCCGCACGGCACAACGGGAGTAAAATCCTGGCAAATGAGCGCCATCCCAAGCGCGCTCAGGGGGCAGTATGATCCGCATTCTCCGCCAGGTTTTGCCACCGCTGTTTGCTGTCACGGTTGTCGTTACCACCCTGTATGCGCAGCACGACGACACACGCTCAGGCGACGGCATAATCCAGATTCACGTTGTAGGCACGGATAACCGTCCAGTTAACATGCGACTTTGGGCTGAGCTCGTAAGGGAACCCGCCACGCCTGTAGCCAGGTTCTCCACGGATTCGGGAGGGCTTGTCACCTTCCACGTTGCCAGCGATGGCGGGTACTACGTCAAAGTGTCGGGATCAGGAATCGAGGATGCCACTTCCCAGAGGGTCGAGTTTGAGAACCTGGAGCACACACCCAGGGAGTTGCAAATCGTCTTCCTGACCGTAAAATCTAAAGGGGGTGACGCACAAAATGGCCGAACATCGTCGGGTACCGGCGAGACGTCTAATGCGCCCGTTACTTCCGCGGCGGAGTTACGCGTTCCACAGAGCGCGCGCAAGGCATTCGATAAAGGCATGACCGCGTGGCAGAAGCAGGATTATCAAAAGGCGGCAGAGGAGTTCGAGAAGGCAGTGGCCGATTATCCCGAGTACGACACGGCCTACAACAACCTGGGAGTGATGTACGCGCACCTGAACCAGAACGACAAGGCGATGGCGGCGTTCAAGCGTTCGGTGGAACTGAACGACAAGAATGCGGATGCCGACCGCAACCTGGCGCGAATGTTCCTGCGCGAGAAGAACTTTCCGCAAGCGGAAGAGTTGCTGAAGAAGTGCCTCGCAGTTCAACCGGCTGATGCTGCCACCCTGACGATGCTGGCGATCGCGGAAATTGAGGACGGCAAGGTCGATGATGCGCTGCGGGACGCACGGAGGGTGCATGATCTGCCACACCAGGGCTACTCGGTTGCCCACTATGTCGCGGGACAGGCGCTTGAGGACAAACACGAATACCAGCAGGCCAAGGCGGAATATGAGACTTACCTAAAGGAAAGTCCCAACGGACCCGACGTCGCACAGGTAAAGAGCGCGCTGGACAGGCTTTCGGCCGCGAACGGGAGCGCCGCGCCCAAGGCCCAATAGGCTTGTCGCCACTGTCGCGGCAATTCTCGAATGTTGGCTCCCTGCTTGCGGCTGGGCGACGAAGCTGCTATCAAGAACCTGACGAGTCGCCCTGCCGATCTGTCTGCAGCAAGGCCGGGGTCTCGCTGAGGACGCCTTGCCTGAATCAACTTCGAATGTAGAGTACGCGCATCGTATTCACGAGCACGCTCATGAACATGAGCATGGGCCGTCGGACCGTCATCACGACTGGGTAGCGCTGGCCGAGGCAATTGTGCTGGCCATCGTTGCAGTGGCCACCGCCTGGAGCGGCTATCAGGCGGCAAAGTGGGACGCTTTGTCAGCAGAACAGTATGCGTTGAACGCCGACACCGTCGTGCTCTCGCTGGAGAAAGCCGGCCTTGCCGGACAGGAACACTTGTATGACACGACCACCTTCAACGGGTGGATGTTCGCCAAGACCGGCAACAATCATGCCTTGATGGATTTCTACTTGCGTCGCTTCCGCCCGGAATACAGGGTAGCTTTCGAAGCCTGGCTCAAGCTCGATCCCTTTCACAACCCAGATGCACCGGCCGGTCCCGCGTTCATGCGCGAGTACAAAGACGTGAACGCGCAGGAATCGGTGCGGCTTACCAGAGAAGCGAAAGGTTACTTCAAGAAAGCCATAGCCAGCCGTGCGACCGGCGACCAGTATGTCAAAGTCACAGTCTTTCTCGCGACCGTTCTATTGCTCACCGCGCTGAGCCAGCGGTTCAAGCCATTGGGGCCACGCATCGCGGTGGTGGGAGTTGCTCTTGTGCTTCTGTTGATCAGCACGGGGCTGCTGATTCGGCTCCCGCGAGCGATGTAAGGTCGAGTTCTCTAAAGCGTGTTGAAAAAAGCTTAGGGGCCTCGGACGGCCCGGCTGAAGAGGATACTGAAAAACTCAACACAGCAGCTCCCCTCGGCGACTGAAGTCGCTTCGGGGTACCAGAATAAAAGGACTTATCGGCACGACCAAGGTCGTGCCCTGACGCGAATCACTCCTTCACACGAGTTTTTCAGGCACCGCTGAAGCCGGGCGCTTTCAAAGTACTATTCCTGAAACACCCTCTAGAAGAGAAAACCAAGTTCAATAACGCCGCGTACCTGGTCCCAGCTTGTGCCTTGGGGACCAAAAGCGCTCCCCGGCGTATAGTCGATCGCCCGCGCCCAAGAGACATCGCCGCGCGTAAAGAGATGCTTGTACTGGTAGGTGGGGGTTATGGTGAGGGACAAGGCAGCGCTGCCAGGTCCATAAAGCAGGTTCACGGATTGTTGTGCGACGCTGCCCGTCGTGGCAAGGTACTCCCATCGGAAGGGCAATGAGAAGCCGTGGCTGAAGGTGTGATTCACCAAAACGGCGCCACCCCAAGTCGACGCCCCATCCACGACTCCGACCTGCGAATTGGTGGGCACATTTCCGACCTGAAAATATGGCTGCACGATCCAGCTTCCCTTGCTGTAGGTGTAGCTGACGGCATACATCGACCCATTGTTCTGTACCGGCGTAGCCAGCGTCTGATAGGCCGTGTGGCTGAGGTTCCCCATCGCCATGAACGACAAGGTATGCGGGCCGCTGGTGTAGGCAAGCGCACCGCTAAGCCAGGAATAGCGGTTGGAATAGTACCCGTCATTCCAGCTGAACGAAGCGGTGAGCTTGCCGAGGGTCTGATTGAGCTGAACGCCGCGGGTGATCGCATTTTCCTGCGTCCATAGCAGGCCGCGCTCGATATTCATGTTTTGAAAATCGAAGGTGTACTCGGCACCCATGAGCGTGGGGAGCTGGCCAATCTGGATGGAGAGGCCTTTGGCGGGCAAGAATTTCAAGTAACCGACCGGAACAGGCCCATACAGGCCATCAATGGAGCGCTGCGTGGAAATATAAGACGATCCCACTGCGACCAGGTTATAGGCGCCTGCCTGTACATAGAATTGCCACCAGCCAGAGGCCTTCTGGAGAAAGAGTTCCCCGTTGTTGATCGACCATTGTGTGGTGCCGTTGCCGGGAACGGAGTTGCTCTGGAAGAGTCCTATACCGCTGACGATGCCGTTCAGGTTAAGCCTTCCCAAGGGTCCAGCTTCAAACGACACTGAGGGATTCAGTTTCAGCGGGCCCGTCATCCCGGGGGCAGGCAAGGAACTCATCTGAGCACGTGGTTGATCGGCAGCCTGCGTCGTGTGGGAATCTTCGGCAGCGCCGGCGGATGCAATCAGCAGGCACACGATGCCGGCGGCGAGTTTGCTTAAAGACTTTCGATTTGTCACGCTAACTTTTGACATTGCCTGTTCTCGGCAGGAGTGTGCGAAACTCTCGCCGCTTTCGTGGAGCAGTCCACCCACTCGCCTCCAACTGACGATTAGAGACGACCAAATCTAAAGCTTGAATAAGCAAGCCATAAAAGTTCCCTAAGGACAGCCTGATTAAAGTCCGATCATCGAGACCTTCAGGGGCTAAACAGGCCGCTGAAAAACCCCTGATAATAAGGCGCTCGCGGGGTGAAGCCCGCTCGCGTCGCAAAAATAAAGGCACGTTTCGGCACGACCAAGGCCGTGCCCTGACGCGAAGCCTCCCCTCACGTTAGTTTTTAGCAGCCTGTAAAGCCCGGCTTTATTCCAGGCACTTACGGACGGCCTGAAGGCCGTCCCTTTCAAAGCCCTGACCTTAATCAAACCTTCCCCTTCAGACCTTCCCTAAGGATAGGCAAGGTGAAAACTGCAGCGGTTGTGACGGAAGTCATACTTGCCACGGCGACCTCCCGGTTAGCCTGAATGTTGAAAGAGAACGCCATGGTCGCACAACCTTTGATTCCTCAGCATCTCACAGAAGCCACATCGCAAAGCTTCGCCTGCCCGCCGGCAGGGGGCGCAACTGCTCGAAAGAAGCTGGTGCGACGCGAGGAGCGTGACTATTCGCAATCGCTGCGGCTGGGGTTTCAACTCGCCTTTCTGGCACTCAACGTATGGATTGGAGTGCAGTTCTATCTGTGGGTGCGCTGGGCCGAGAGTGGAGGCCAGGGCGCCGCCATTTCGCGACCGGCGGGAGTAGAGGGCTGGCTGCCGATTGAAGGTCTGATGCAGCTCAAGTACGTGCTCAGCAGCGGGCATCTGCCTTCGATACACGCCGCCGGCTTCTTCCTGTTCTTCGCGTTCCTGGTCATTTCGTGGCTGTTACGAAAGTCATTTTGCTCCTGGTTGTGCCCGGTGGGGACGCTCTCGGAATACCTGTGGAAGCTGGGGCAGTTCATCTTTCGCCGCAATTTCCGTCTGCCGCGTTGGATTGACCTGCCGCTACGCGCGCTGAAATACGTGTTGCTGGCGTTCTTCGGATATGCCGTAGCGACGATGTCAGCGGCAGCGATCGCCAACTTCATCGCCAGTCCTTACGGCTTGATCGTCGACGTGCGGATGCTCAACTTCTTCCGCTATCTCGGCGGGACAGCGGCGTTCGTGATTCTGGGACTGGTAGTGGCGTCGATTTTCGTGCAGAACTTCTGGTGCCGATACCTCTGCCCTTACGGCGCGCTTATGGGATGGGCTGCGCTTCTGAGTCCGACTCGAATCGTCCGCAGCGAGACGGCCTGCATTGATTGCGGGAAGTGTGCCAAGGCGTGCCCCTCAGCGCTGCCGGTCGACAAGCTGGTGCAGATACGCTCAGCGGAATGCACCGGCTGCCTGGAGTGCGTTGCGGTCTGCCCGGCCAAGGATGCGCTTGCGATGCAGATAAAGACCGGGTCGAGCGAGCCAGGCAAGCGCATTCCGGCCTGGACCTTCGCGGCCGGCGTCGCCGTAATCTTCCTCGCGTTAGTCGGCTACGCCAAGGTAAGCGGCCATTGGGAGACCCATCTGCCGCGCCAGGTTTACTTGCAACTGGTGCCGCTGGCCAGCGAGCAACAGCACCCTCTGCCGTAAGGTGTGACCGAACGCCGCTCACCGACCCTGCACCATCGCTGGTGCTATCCTCCTCCTGAGCATGATGCGCATTACCAGCCGAACCACCACCATCGTCTTCTTCATTACGCTCGGCGTACTAATCGCCGGTGCGGCGATGGTGCTCAACATCGGATGGATCATCCTGAACTGGCGGGAAGTTGTGCCACTGGTCCTGGGCATCATGTTCTTCCTGTTTGTCATTGCGGGCGTCATCCTGAACACCATCTTTCTGGTGCGCGAGGTGCGGCGCAACGAACAGCAGGACAGCTTTCTGAACGCCATTACGCATGAGCTGAAGACGCCGATCACCTCGATCCGGCTTTACCTGGAGACACTGCAACGACGGCCCCTGGAAGACAAGCAGCGGCAGGAGTTTTATCAGGTGATGCTGGACGACACGCAACGGCTGATGGGTACGGTCGAGCAGGTGCTGCGGGCGGCGCGGGTCACGCAGAAGAACGCGGTGCTGAATCGTACGAACGTGGAGATAGGACCGCTGGTGCAGGACGCGGTGGAACTGGCACGATCACGGCATCACCTGTCGGCACAGTCACTGGCCTGGGAGCTGGACGGCAAGCCTGCCGAGCGCCTGCTGACGATTGGCGACCGCGACATGCTCTCAACGGCACTGTCGAACATGCTGGACAATGCGGTGAAGTATTCGCCGGCAGAGAAGAAGATCCGCGTCGAGGTGGTCACGCCCGATCTGGAGCACGTGCGCATCCGGGTGAAGGACAATGGGGTGGGCATCCCGCGCGCCGAGCTGAAGAGCATTTTCAAACGCTTCTACCGGGTGGTGGCCTCACCCGCACAGCAGATCAAAGGCAGCGGCCTGGGATTGTTCATCGTGCGCTCGATCGCCAAGCGTCACGGTGGCCGGGCGTACGCAGAAAGTGAAGGCACCGGGAAAGGCGCGACTGTTACTATCGAGCTTCCACGGCATGTCGTATGAGCACTCGCATCCTGCTGGTCGAAGACGAAGAACATCTTGCCACCGGATTGAAATTCAATCTGGAGGCGGAGGGTTACCAGACCAGGGTGGCGGGCGACGGTGAGACGGCCCTGGATCTGCTGCTGGGCAAGCACGAGAACTTCGACTTGCTGGTGCTCGATGTAATGCTTCCTGGCAAAGACGGCTTCACCGTCGCCTCGGAGTTGCGCAAGGAAAACGAATACATTCCGCTGTTAATGTTGACGGCGCGTGGCCGGCCGGAGGACGTGCTGCGGGGATTTGCCTCCGGGGCCGACGATTATCTTCCCAAGCCATTCGACCTGGCGATCCTGCTGGCACGTATCCGGAGCCTGCTGCGAAGGCGCGAGTGGGCGGGAGCCCTGCTGTCTGACCCGCCGACGGAGGCGCGAATCGCAGACGCGAAGCACCACGAGCAGCCGCGCGAGTTTGATGTGTATCGCTTCAGTGGGAGGGAAGTCGACTTCGGCACGCTGGAGTTGCACAGCGAAGGCAAGAGCTTTCGCCTGACCCTGATGGAGGCGGAGCTGCTTCGATTCCTGATCGCCAACGCGGGAAGAAATGTCGACCGCAAGCAAATTCTGGAGCAAGTCTGGGGCCTGAAGGAAGACACCGACACGCGTGCTATCGACAACTTCATCGTGCGGCTGCGGAGGTATATTGAGACCGATCCCTCCAAGCCACGGCACCTGCTGACGGTGCGCGGAGTTGGCTATCGCTTTCTGCCCAATCCGCAAGTGTCAGAGCGGCACTAAGAGGCTGCTGAAAAACTCGTCGGAGGCAGATTCCTCGCGGACTGAAGCCCGCTCGGAATGACAGAAATAAAGAGCTTCTGCGGCACAGCTAAAGCTGTGCCCCTTCAAAACGCTCCCGATTGCGAGTTTTTCAGCGACCTACCAAGGCTTATCGGGCACGGGCCAGCACCAGAGTCACATCGTCAGGCTGCTCGGCGCCGCCAATCCAGTCGGCCACGGCAGTTGTCACCACTTCGCTGATCCGCGCCAACGGCTGGTCGCGATGAAGCTGAATCAACTCGATCAGGCGGTCTTCCCCGAATTCCCCAAACTCGTTTTCCGGCTCAGTCACGCCGTCACTGAAGGCGACGAGGATGTCACCTGGCCGCATGGGTACGCTGCTCTCGCCGTAACCAACGCCGTCAAACAGGCCAACGACGGTTCCCGATGCCTCCAGGCGAACGATGCTCTGGTCCTGCGACAGGAGGAAGGGTGGAAGGTGCCCGCCATTGGAATAGACCAGGGAGCGGCTGCCGGGGTCATAGCAGCCCAGGAACATGGTGGCGTACTTTTCCGGGGGGGTAGCGCGGAAAAGCTGATAGTTAAGCGTGGTCATCAGACGGCCGGGAGCGCAATCATCGTCGCGGGAGCCGCTTTCCCGGTAGTAGAACTCGCTTGCTACGTTGCCTGCGGCGGCCCCGGCCATGAGCAGGGGAGTTTGCACCAGTTCCGGCTCAAGCGAATAGGCGCGCACGAAGGCATGCACGGTGGCCATCAGCAAAGCGGCCGAGATTCCCTTGCCACTGATGTCGCCTACGGCCAGCACCATGCGATCATCAGCCAGGCGGATGAAGTCGTAGTAGTCTCCGCTGACGGTGCGAGCCGGCCGGCATACGCCGTGGACCTCAAGCGTCGGCAAGTCGCAGGACTCACGCGGAAACAGCAGCTCCTGCACCTCCTGCGCGATGGCCAGTTCATTTTCCATGCGCTGCTTGTCCTTCTGCTCCGCCAGCAGCCGGGCAAGCGAGGTGGTCATGGAGTTGAATGACTGCTCAAGTGCGGCCATCTGGTCGCGGGACTCGACCTTGATGCGATGCGTGAGATCACCGCGATTGACGCTCTCGGTCGCATTGTAGAGCTCGCCTACCGACTTGGTCATGCTGCGGGTAAGGCGGACCCCGATGAACAGCGCAATCAGTTCGATGAAGCCAAAGAAAATCGCAATCGCGGCCAGCGCCTGAATAAAGATTCCCGCCTTCTCGCCCAGGCGTCCGAAGAGCACGTTGTAAAGCAGCGAGGGGCGGGTGCTGACCATAACCGCGCCGGTCTCCCGCTCACCTGTATTCCAGTTGGTGGCGTCGAAAAGCGTCCAGAAACTGACTTCGCGGTCGAAGCGGTTGACCGGAGGCGGCACTTTGCCTGCCTCGATATTTTGCGAAGGCTCGTCCAGATCCTGCCCCGAAAGGGTGACGGTCGAGTGCGAGTTGCCCAGATCAATGCTCAGGCTGTCGTCCGGGCGTTGCTTGCGCGGCTCGGCCGCTTTGCCTCCCTTAGATTTGGGAGTTTCCCGCTTGGGGGGGTAGAGGTAGATCGCGCCCACCAGGGCAGCCGAGCGCTGGAGCAGCCCGGAGTTTACCGGCACGTTGGAGATCACAATCAGGTGCCTGGAACCGGCTTCCACGTGTTTCACCGCGCGCAGGTGGAGGGACCCGTTGTCCATGGTGAAGCTGCTGAAGTCTCCCTTGACCGCGTCGGGGAGCTTCACTTGAGTGTTCTCGATGCTCCCTCTCGGGCCGATGACATAGGCTTTGTCGCCGTCGAGAACGGTGACCGTCCGCTGGCGGAAGTTCTCTTCCGAGGCGTTGGCAATCTCGGCGGCAAATTGCGGCGTCAGCTGATCGCTGCGGGAGAGCGAACGGAACTGCGCGGTGAGCGTATCGTTGGCCGCCTTGAGGTGATCGAGTTCGTTTTGCAGGTCGGAGAGCGCAATGTAGGTGGCGAATTGCCCGGCGAAAAGATATCCCGCCAGCAAGCCCATCGCGACCAGCAGCAGGATGGGAATGACACCGATGAAAACATAGGTGACGACGAGGCGGTTGCGCAGACGCCACATCAGTCTCTGCCGGACCCAGCGGAAGCCGAGCAGCAGCAGGCAAATGACGAAGACGAAGGACAGGAATTGTGCCCAGCCACTGAGCATGGTGCCGGGCGCAGGACGGACGATAAGCTGCAAAATCTCTGCGGCCCCGGCGAGTATGCCAAACCAGAGCGTAGTTCTGCCGAGCTTGGATTGCGGTCGCAGAATGGACCGCAACCGGGCTTTGATCTGATCTGCGTCTGGCAGCTTCATGGGTTGAGCGAAGGTCCCGGCGCGCGGTCGCCGCCGCACATTATCGCTATCCTATAACGAATCGCAGGATGCCAATGCTTCCTACGGGGTCCAGGGCCTGTCAGATTTCCGGGTAGAGGTCGAAGAAAGCGGCGACGCTCTGACGCAATTGCTTCTCGATGTCTTCTTTGGAGCCTTCGAGGATGTGCAGGGTCACGTGGGCCTCGCGCCCGTTCTTCAGCTTGATGGCGCCTTCCCCAACCTCTGCCACTTCCTCTGCAGGTAGCAGACGCATGCCGTATACCAAGGTGAGCTTTGCCATGCAATGATTCTATCCGGAATGCCGCTCTTGGTTCTGGGCTCTGGGTTCTGGGCTGTTGGCAATTCGCTTCCGGTTGGTCACCTGGGGTTCCCGCCAGTAGCCGAGAGCTAAAGGCAAAAAGCCTCGCCGCTTGCTAGAATCCAAGTGCCTCAGTACTACGGCAGACTGTAGTAGTTAGCGCTGCTGCATCTTCGGCGGCGGAGGGGAATCTATCTCCTTTCATATGCCAGAAAATGTAAACAACGTAGTGATTATCGGTACCGGCTGTTCGGGGCTGACGGCTGCCATTTATGCGGCCCGCGCGAACTTGAAGCCCATCGTGATCGACGGGCATGAACCCGGCGGGCAGCTCGCCATGACCACGCTAGTAGAAAACTTCCCCGGTTTTCCTGACGGAATCCAGGGGCCGGAGCTGATCGAGAACATGCGCAAGCAGGCGATGCGTTTCGGGGCGGAGATCCTCGGCGGGCATGTGACCAAGGTCGATCTCAGCCAGAAGAAGCTCGACATGGGCACCAAGCCCATGGAGGTAGACCTGGGCCGGGAAACGTTGCTGACGCGCACCCTCATCATCGCCAGCGGAGCTTCCGCGCGGTGGCTGGGCCTGCCCAGTGAGCAGGCGTTGATCGGACATGGGGTATCGTCCTGCGCTACCTGCGACGGGTTCTTCTTTTCAGGAAAGGAAATTACGGTGATTGGCGGCGGCGACTCGGCCATGGAGGAGGCATTATTCCTCACCCGTTTCGCCACCAAGGTCACCGTCATCCACCGCCGCAGCGAATTTCGAGCTTCCAAGATCATGCTGGACCGCGCACGCCAGCATAAGCAGATCGAATTCCTTACCGACACGGTGGTCGAAGAGGTTCACGATCCGGCGGCAAAGGAGGTCACCAGCCTGCGGCTGCGCAATCTGAAGACCGGCAAAGTCTTCGATTTTCCGGCCAGCGCGATGTTTCTCGGGATCGGCCATACCCCGAATGCGGATTTTGTCGGCGAGCAGCTCACGCGCGATGGCGACGGGTACATCGTTCCCGAAAGCTACGTGTGCAGCAGCGTTCCGGGGGTATTCGTCTCCGGCGATGTCGCCGACCGGCATTACCGGCAGGCGATTACCGCGGCAGGCACAGGCTGCATGGCCGCGCTGGAAGCGGAGAAGTATCTGGAAGAGATCGGCAAGTAGACCCCGAGGTGAGGAATGAGATTCCCTGCTGCACTGCTGGTGCTTCCTGTGGCCGCCTGCCTGGCTTCCGCCCAGGTGACAGCGGACAAGGTTGAGAAGAAAGACATCGATCTTCCTTCCAGCAAGCTGGTGCAGGAACCCATCCTCGGGCAGCCACAGCGTACCAACAGCTTTCCCACCGTGGCCGCGCTGAGTCCTGACGGCAAATTTCTCGCCCTGCTCAATAACGGGCGAGGCGCGGCGGAATCAGATTACGACCAGTCGATTGCAATCCTCGACCTCACCACGAATGAGCTGCGCGACTTTCCCGATCCCCGCCTGAAGGTGAATGCGCGTCAGACCTACTTTTGCGGGCTGACGTGGAGCAGCGATGGCAAGGAGCTTTACGCTTCCATCGCCTCGCTGACGGACCCGGAGGGTAACGCGGTCAATGCCAAGGGCAAGAAACTCGGTGGAATCGGAAATGGCGTGGCGGTCTACAAATTCTCCGACGGCGCCCTCGCGCCGGAACGCTTTCTGAAGCTCCCGCTGTCGCCGATCAAGAACGGCAAGCAAGTCACCTACGGAAAGCACCATGTCGCGGCGGGAAATGCGATTGCCTACCCTGCCGGGCTGGCGCTGGTAAAAGCCGGCGGCGAAGAGGAGTTGCTGGTTGCCGAGAATCTCGCCGACGATGCCGTCCTGATCAGCACGGCAGATGGCAAAGTGCTGCAGCGCTTCCACCTCAGCACTGATAAATACATCCCCAGCGACTTTCCTTACGGTGCAGCAGCGACGCGCGACGGCAAAACCGGTTGGATATCGCTGTGGAATGGATCGTCGGTCGCAAAGCTCGACCTTCGGTCCGGCAAAGTGGTGGACCGGATTTCGCTGGAGCCTCCACAGGTGAAGACCGAAGCGTCTTCGCATCCAACGGCAATACTGCTCAGTCCCGATGAGCATTGGCTATATGTGACCCTGGCGAACCGCGACGCTGTCGCCGTGATCGACGCCAGGGCAGACAAAGTTGACGGCTATCTCGACACTCGTCTACCTGGGCAGAAGTACGGAGGAAATTATCCGCAGGGCTTAGCCCAATCGGCTGACGGCAAGCGCCTGTTTGTTGCCGATGGCTCCTCGGATGCGGTCGCGGTCTTCGACCTGCGCGAAAGCGTAAAGAGCGGCGGCCGTCAACGCGCCACCTACCTCATTCCCACCGAGTGGTATCCCACGGCGGTCGCGGTTCAGGGCGATGAGTTGTTCGTCGCCACCGGCAAGGGCATCGGCACCGGACCCAACGCGACATGGATAAACAAAGACCCGTACGCCCGGAACAGGCATCCGTACATCGCATCGCTGATTCGCGGCTCGATCGCGCGCATCGATCTTGCACAGGCGGAGAAAGAGCAGGAGCAACTCACAGCAGAGGTCCTGCGCAGCAACCGCATGGAAGGCCGCACCGGTGAGTTTTCGTTCAAGGCCGGCTCGAATCCCATCGGGCACGTGATTTACATCCTCAAGGAAAACCGCACCTACGACCAGATCTTCGGCGACATCAAGGAAGGCAATGGCGACTCTTCGCTGGTCATGTACGGGGAAGCGATCACGCCGAACGAGCACGCGCTGGCGCGACAGTTCGGCCTGCTGGACAACTTCTACGATAGCGGCGAGGTCTCGGGCGACGGGCATCCGTGGTCAACCTCGGCTATCACGACCGACTACGGCGAGCGCGCCTGGCAGATCGCCTATCGCAGCCTGGAGCGCGACTACGACTCGGAAGGCGGCGTCGGCGACATTCTTCCGCTGCTCTACGGTGAGCCGGACGTGAACGAACCTTCGACCGGATATCTATGGGGCAACCTGGCACGGCACCACCTGAGCTATCGCAACTACGGCGAATACATACAGACTGGCTGGTGTACGGATAGGGCGCAGAAAAGTTCGTCGCCGATGGTCAGCGGAACTCCTGCGGGACGGTCGAAGCGGTGCGCGGTGGCGCAAATCAATCCGGGCGACAGTCTGCCGCCGGAGTTTGGCGGCGGCAAGAGCCCGTATCACTACACGATTCCACTGCCCGCCAAAAATACCCCAGCCAAGCCTGAGCTGCGCGATCACCAGGACCCAAAGTATCCCGACTTCAAGGTTGAATATCCCGACCAGTTTCGCGCCGACGAGTTCCTGCGCGAGTTCGCCGGCTTTGTCGAAGCGCGGAAAAGCGGGAAAGGAACTCAGCTTCCCAACTTCTGCTTAGTGCGTTTGCCCAACGACCATACCGCGGGAACCAACCCGGGCTCGCCCACACCCGATGCCGCCGTCGCCGACAACGATCTGGCGGTGGGACGCATTGCGGAAGCGGTTTCGCACAGCCCCTACTGGGGTGACACGGCGATCTTCGTGATTGAAGACGACGCGCAGAATGGCGCTGATCACGTCGACGCACATCGCAGCATCGCGCTGGTCATCAGCAAGTATTCGCCGCGTCAGGGAAAAGTTTTTGTCGACCACACCTTCTACACCACCGTGAACATGATCCACAGCATGGAAGCGCTGCTCGGCCTGCCACCGATGAACAACAACGATGCATATGCTGCCGTGATGGCTCCCGTGTTTACGGGGGAAGGCGATCAGCCGGCGTTTGAGGCTGACTACCGTAACCGGGACAACGGAACCATCTACCGGGCAAATACGCCTGCCTCACCGATGGCAAAGGAAAGCTCCAAGCTGGACTTCTCGGTTGCCGATGCGGCGAATAACACCATTCTCAACGCGATCTTGTGGAAAGCATCCAAGGGAGACGTACCCATGCCGGAGCCGCGGCACGAGGTATTTGCCGTCTCGGGTCAAGACTAGGGAAACATACCCCAGCCCCACTCCTCAAAACTGAAAGGACCTGCCATGAAAATCGGTATCGCCGTTCCCAACATCGGGCCGGTGGCAACGCCGGAAGCTGTGAAGACTGTCGCACAGAAGGCCGAAGCGCTGGGCTATCACAGTCTGTGGACGGTGGAGCGCTTGTTGTGGCCGGTGAATCCCAGGCTGCCCTATCCGGCAACCCCTGACGGTTCGCTGCCTGAGGAGTACAAGTATTGTCTCGATCCTCTGGATACGCTGACATTCGCCGCGGCCTGCACCAGCAAAGTCAAACTGGGGACCAGCGTGCTCGATATTCCCTACTACAACCCGGTGGTGCTGGCGAGGCGGCTGACAACCATCGACGTGCTTTCGAAGGGACGTCTGCGGGTAGGCTTCGGCGTGGGCTGGTCACCGGACGAAATGGAAGCCGCCGGCGCCGACATGAAAGTGCGCGGGGCGCGGGCCGATGAATTCCTGCAAGTGCTGAAGACAATCTGGACGACCGACCCAGTCGAATTTCAGGGAAAATTTTTCTCGATTCCCAAGTCGTACATCGGCGCCAAACCAGTGCAGAAACCGCATCCGCCGATCTACCTGGCCGCCTTCACTCCACCGGCAATGAAGCGCGTCGCCACGCTGGCCGATGGCTGGAATCCAGGAGGCATTCCGGTCGAAGGCATGAGGCAGATGTTCGCCGAGATGCAGCAGATGGCGAAAGAGGCGGGGCGCGACCCATCGGAGCTGAGCATGATTGTGCGCGCCAATCTCTACATTACGGAACAGCCAAAACAGAAAGCGCGCCCACTTTTCGTCGGCTCGCTGGAGCAGATACATGAAGACCTTGCCGCCTGCGAAAGACTTGGCGCTGACGAGACCTTCCTGGAGATCGGATTCACGCCCGGAGGACAGTCGTTGAGCACCTGGGAGAACTTGCTGGAGGAGTTCCGGCCAGACGCAAGTTAGATTGTCTGAGCAATGCTAGTTACTCAGGCGAGTGCCAGCCTCACGCGGTTGAGAAAATCCTGCGGACCGCGATCGCGTGGGATCACTGCGTCAGGACACTCGGAGTCGATCGTAGGCTCGTTCCAAGTCATGACGGCAACGTTGGTCTCGGCATGGGCGGCTTTGATCTCATCGCAAAGGTCGATGGCTGCCTGATAATCCTGTTCCGTGTCGACGATCACCAGATCGCAAGCGAGGTCCTCGCATATTGTGCGGGCGCCTTCAACCGTTTGCACCGCCGTAACCTGATAGCCTTGCAGTTCAAGAATGGCCTTTCTGGTGTCCATAAGATATTGGTCACTCTGGACCAGCACAATCCGTTTTGCTGAGTTCATTGATATCTGGTCCTCCGAATAGTTGCGATGGAACATGGAAATCTCAGATAAACAGCCAGAAGGCCAACTAAAGTCAGTTGGCCCCAGCTCGCTTCACCATGTATTGAGATTAGTCTTGGAGGCGGAAAAGTTGCCCAACACACCAGGGGTCATCTTTGCGCAGCCCAATCAGTACTCGATGATTCGGGCGAACGACTTGGGATCAAGACTTGCCCCGCCGACCAGCGCGCCGTCGATCTCCTCTTCCGCCATCATGGCTGAGCAGATCTCGGGCTTCACGCTGCCGCCATACAGAATACGGAGATTGTCGGCGAACTCCTGGCCGAACGCTTTAGCGGCTTCGCCGCGAATCACCAGGTGCGCGTCGGAAGCGATCTCTGGAGTGGCGGTCTTCCCCGTGCCAATGGCCCAGACCGGCTCATAGGCAACGACGAGCTTGGCTGCCTTGCGCGCGGAGATTCCATTGAAGGCACGCATACATTGGCGGCGCAACACATCCTCGGTCAGGTTGGCCTCGCGTTCTTCCAGGACCTCGCCCACGCAGACGATGGGAGTGAATCCGCTCTCCAGCGCCAGCTCCAGTTTTCGATTGACGGTATCGTCGGTTTCGTTGAAGTACTGCCGGCGTTCAGAATGGCCGAGGATGACGTGGGTGACGCCGAGGCTCAACAGCATAGCGGCGGAAATTTCACCGGTAAACGCACCTTCATTGGCCCAGTGCATATTCTGGGCGCCGACGGCGACATTGGAGCCGGCGGCGGCGGCAACCGCAGCCTGCAGATCGACAAAAGGAGTGCATACCACAATGTCGTCGCGGTCGTGAGTGGCGACGAGGGGAAGAAATTCGTGAAAGAAAGCGGTAGTCTGCTCCGGCGTCTTGTACATCTTCCAGTTAGCGGCGATCAGTTTTTTACGTGGCATAGATCAGTGGTCTTCGTGATTAGACGTCAGGGGCTTGGGCGTCGACGGAAAATACCTTCAGCTTCTCTGCGGCCCGTGCAAAGTGCTCACGAGTTTTCTCGTCGAACAGCACAAAACGAACTTCGCGAACATTACCGGCGCTTCGCAGCGCGTTGAGGGCGCTCCCCAGCGCCACCGGGGCGGCGAGTTCAACCGGATATCCGAAAATGCCGGTAGAGATGGCAGGAAAGGAGATGGAGGTGAGCTGCAACTCGTCCGCCACGCGAATGGCCTCGCGATGGCAGCTTGCCAGCGCTTCGGGTTCGCCGTGATGACCGCCTTGCCACACCGGCCCGACGGTATGGATGACGTAACGTGCGGGCAGACGCCCGGCAGGCGTGGCAACCGCCTGACCGGCAGGCAACGGGCCCTGCTGCGCGATGATCTTCCGGCAATGCTCGATTATTTCCGGTCCGCCCGCCGCATGGATGGCGCCATCGACGCCGCTTCCTCCAGCGAGATAAGTGTTGGCGGCGTTCACGATGGCATCCACCTGTTCGCGCGTGATGTCGGAGGGGCCGGTGACCACGAGCGAGCGTCCGCCCTGAAACTCCAGGCGCAGCGGGTTGGGAGTGGAACTCAAGGCGGAGTTTTCTCCTCTACTTATCGGTCAGCGCCTCAACACCCGGTAGCTTCTTGCCTTCCAGAAACTCCAGGGAAGCTCCGCCCCCGGTCGAAATGTGAGTGATCTTGTCAGCCACGCCTGCGGCCTTGACTGCGGCTACGCTGTCGCCACCGCCCACGATGGAAACTGCGGCTCCGTTATCGGCAACGGCCTCGGCGATCTTGCGTGTGCCTTTGGCGAAAGCCTCAATCTCGAAGACGCCCATCGGGCCATTCCAGATGATGGTGCGGGCGGTGCCGATTTCGGACGAAAACGACTCGACCGTCTTTGGCCCGATGTCGACGGCGATACCGTCGGGCGGGATCGGTTGCCCTTCGTCAATGTACTGGGAGCGAGCGCCAGGTTCGAGCTTGTCGGCCACCACGTGGTCGATGGGTAACAGCAGGCGAACATGGTGGGCTTTGGCCTGGTCCATGATTTGTTTTGCCAAATCGACCTTGTCAGCCTCGAGCAGCGATTTTCCTATTTCCTGGCCCTTGGCTTTCAGGAAGGTGTATGCCATGCCGCCACCAATGATAAGGGCATCGACTTTATTCATCAGATGCTGAATGACGCCGATCTTGTCGCTGACCTTGGCTCCGCCCAAAATGGCGATGAACGGCTTCTGGGGATGGGTGAGGGCTTTGCCGAGGTATTCCAGCTCTTTCTCCATCAGCAGGCCGGCGGCACTCTTGTCGACCCAATGGGTAATGCCTTCGGTGGAAGCGTGGGCGCGATGGGCCGAACCGAAGGCGTCGTTCACGTAGAAATCACATAGCTGCGCGAGCTGGCGGGCGAAGTCCGGCTCGTTGGCTTCTTCCTCCGCATGGAAGCGCAGGTTCTCCAGCAGCAGGGTCTGGCCCTGCTCCAGCTTGAGCGCCATTTCTTCCGCCTGAAGACCAATACAGTCTGGCGAGAAGCCCACGTTCTCCCCGCGCCGCAGCACTTCGTCGAGCAGGATCCGCAGGCGCTCCGCAACCGGCTTGAGGCTCATCTTGGGATTGGGCTTGCCTTTGGGACGCCCCAGGTGCGAGGCCAGAATGAGCCGCGCGCCGTGGCGCAGGGCGTACTCGATGCTGGGCAGGGTCTCGCGAATGCGGGTGTCATCCATTACGCGGCCGCCGTCGAGAGGGACGTTGAAGTCCACGCGCATCAGGATGCGCTTGTTGTTCAGGGGGAGATCACGCATCGACAATTTCGACATAGGAACGACACCTTTCTGACCGCAACTGTTCAGCAGGTTCAAGCCCCGAAGCTGCTTGGGAAGTGGGGGCCGGGCCCGGATTCGAAATTCCAGATTACCGCACTCGACGGAGGGCGACTCCGCCAAGTTTGAAAGCACGCCCGGCGCTCAGCCGGTGATCGTTGATTAGAGGCCTTTCTGCCCGATGTAGTTGATCAGGTCGCGCACGCGGCAGGAGTATCCCCACTCATTGTCGTACCAGGAGATCACCTTAACGCAGTTGCCTGCCACGACGCGGGTCATGGGTGCGTCCACAATGGAGGAACGGGAATCGCCCCGGAAATCCACCGAAACCAGCTCATTCGTCTCATAGCCCAGGTAGCCCTTCAGCGGGCCACTTTCCGACGCGGCCTTCAACGCGCCATTCACCTCGTCCACGGTGGTCGGCTTCTCCACCCAGACCACCAGATCGACGACCGACACGTTGGGCGTGGGCACGCGCATGGCGAAACCATCCAGCTTGCCCTTCAGTTCGGGGATGGCCAGGTAGATAGCCTTGGCCGCACCCGTGGACGTGGGGATCATCGATAAGGCGGCAGCGCGCGCCCGGCGCAGGTCCTTATGGGGGAAGTCGAGGATCACCTGATCGTTGGTGTAGGAGTGGATGGTGGTCATGGTGCCGGCGACGATCTTGAACTTGTCGTTGATGACCTTCGCGATCGGCCCCAAACAGTTGGTGGTGCAGGAGGCGTTGGAAATAATGTTGTGCCTGGCTGGATCATAGGCACCCTCGTTGACGCCCAGGACCAGCGTGACATCCTCGCCGGTGGCGGGAGCGGTGATGATGACTTTCTTCACCGGGCCGCGCAGGTGCGCCTTGGCCAGCTCAGCCTTGGTGAACTTGCCGGTGGATTCAATCACCACCTGCACGCCGAATTTTTCCCAGTCGAGCTTGGCTGGGTCCTTCTCGGCAAAAACCTGGATCCTCTTTCCATCGATGCTGATGGAGTCATCCGTTGCCGTGATGTCGTTGGTCAGATTGCCGAGGATGGAGTCGTATTTCAGCAGGTGTGCCAGCGTCTTAGGGCTGGTCAAATCATTGACCGCGACGATGTCAATGTTCTTGTCGTTAAGAGCAGTGCGGAGAACGTTTCGGCCGATGCGTCCGAATCCGTTGATACCAACTTTGATTGCCATATGACCTCGCTAGATAAATGCTTGAAATTATCGGCGACAACAGGATTGGGCCCGCAATAGCGAATGCGTCCGCGGCGCACCGATGACCACCATGAACTTGCCCCAAACCAAAAAGACTAGCACCCCCAGCGGGGCAAGGCCAATAGTAGACGTCACAGACTGCTGCCCGCTCCAAATCCCGGACAAATCAGCCGAATGGATTGCTCCCACACCGGCAAGCGTGTTACAAGTGCAACATGCGCAGATGGATGCGCGACCGCGGCAAGCGGCGCAAACAGCAGCCGAAAGAACAGCCTCCGCAGGCACAGGCGGAACCCCTGCAACCACGCTTTCCTGATCGAGAAGACGGGAACGAGAGGGACGAAGAGCCCGAACTGGAAGCCCCGCCGGTCGACGAGCCGGAAGGGGTTGACGAGCCGGTGGCGGAAGCCGGCGGCGGAGAAGAACCGCCTTCCGGGCCACGCTCGCAACGCTCGCGACGGCGTGGCCGCCGGGGACGGGGCAGCCGTCCACAAGCCCAGACTCAGGCGCCGACCTTGCCCACGCCGGGAGGTCCCACCGGGGAAGCCGCCGAAGCGGAAGCCCCCTCTGAGGTCAGCGAACCGTCTGCTGCTCCGGCCCCGGCTCGCGCGCCAGGAGCCCCTGCGAAATCAAAGGGCGCCGTGGTGCTGTCCATCGGATTGCCCGGCTCCGGCAAGAGCACGTGGTTCAAGCGGCATAATATCCTTCCGCTCTCCAGTGACATGGTGCGGATATTGCTCTTCGACGATGTCACTGAACAGCGCTACCAGGATTTGGTTTTCTCCACCTTGCGTTCCATGCTGCGCGCCCGGCTGCTGGCCAAGCGGCCGTGGAACTACGTAGACGCGACGAACCTTTCGCCCCACGAGCGGCGAAGCTGGGTAAAACTGGCGCACGATTTCGGCTATGAGGCGCATGCGGTTTTCTTTGACGTTCCGGCTGAAGTCTGCATGGAACGCAACCAGCGGCGCGAGCGTAATGTTCCGGAGGACGTCATGCGGCGCATGGCCAGCAAGCTGCGCCCGCCCAAATTTGAGGAAGGTTTCGCGAAGATCACCGTGGTGCGGCTCAAGAAGAAAGAGGGTGAGTCCGAGCCGAAGGCGGAAGAGCCGCGGCAGGAGTTTGCCATCGAGCCCGATCAAGGCGAGCGGCCCGCGATCGTCGACTCCGAACATCAGTCCTAGGACGTGTTAACAGCAGTTGGACGGGTTCTCTAAAAGAGGATTTCAAGCAAAAACACTTCACTCACCTTCTATAGGTGTAATCCAGGTGAAATTTATTCACAGCTTTGGCGTGACTGCAATGCTTACCAGATTGGCAAAAGGGTGCGGCGACCCTGGGGCCAGCGTTAGGTTCTGCCCATCGAAGGTGTAGATGTACAAGTTGCTGGTATCCGGGCCGTTCCCAGAGCAACAGCCGCTGGCATAGACGTGGCCAGCCGTGTCCCACTGCACCGAAGTGAAGCTGCTCGTCGCTGTGACGTTCTGCATGTCGCCCACTGGGGTCAGACTGCCATTACTTTGCAGCTTGTAGACTTGGAGCGCGGCGTTTCCGGTACAGTAATTAACCCCCGTGCAGCCTGCCACGGCGAGATACCGCCCTGTGGGATCGAAAGCCATGCTGTTCTCGACGACTTGGGGCTTAAGCAGCGTACCCGGCACTAAGTTTAAGGACCCACCAAGCCCTTCGGTGTAAGTGGCGAGTTCGTAAGCATACCCACCGCTGCAGTAGATACCGCTCCACCAGGCCACAGCTACATACCCGGTGCGGACCGAAGACGCCATGTCGCCGGGCAGGCAGACGCCGACGTCCAGGTTCTGATCAGGCGGGGCCGAGGCGGTGGGCCCTACATAGGTAAACAATCCATTAGGGTTGCGCTGAAACTCGCTGGCGCCATCTTGCCAAAATTCGGTGTAGGCAAAGCGGTTGTCTGGAGAGAAATAGAATGTCCCCCTCCACTTTGCAGCACCCTGGCTCGGCAGTGCCTCGCCCTGAAACACGAGTTGGCCGCCGGATTCGATGGTGAGCGGGATGGTGTAGCTGTCGCATGAGCCACAGCTCAAAACCGTGGTCAGAGTTTGTCCGCTGCGGTCGGGATTCAGCGCGTAAATGGCCATGCCGTACGGGTATTGGGCATAGCGATAGTCATCCGTGATAGAGGTCTCGGTCAGTGATCCGTCGCTTGCGCGTGTGTACGTCGCGATGTAACGGCCATCATCGCCGAAAATGAAATTGCGAACAGGCGTAAGGCCGAAACTTGGGCTAGTCATCGGAAACCCGGACAGGGGCTGGATGCTGCCATTCGCCGCAACGCTGTACCCGGCGATGTAGTCGGTTAAGTTTGGCCATTGGCCGACGTACCAGCCGACATACAAGTAAGCGGAGTTCGCTGGACTGGCCGCATAGCAGACTCCGGGAAGCAGCAGCACGCTGGCGAGAGTCAAGCAGGTGAAGTTGACTGTGGCAGAGTGGATTCGAGACATGGCGGGCACCTTCAGTTCAGAATCTCTGGTGCAGTGAGATTCCCGGGCTTATCGGGAGGTTTGCTGCTGCTGGATTCTTACCTGGTGCCCAGAGCCTCACTGAGCTTGTGGAAGGGGTCGGGGCTGTGTTGGTTTAGAACGCTTCCGGCGATGTGGCCCGTGCATGGTATCCCTTGCGGGCGTGGACCTGGAGGCGAGTTCCATCCTTCGTCGCCGTCACGTTAATCGGTCGATATTTTCCGTTGGGCTCAAAGTCGGCGGGCTTGTAGGCAATCAAGTAGCGGCTGCGAATGATGTCGCGCAGCTTGTCGAAGGAGTGATGCAGGTTGGCCGAATCCTCCGGAAAGAGCGCTTCTCCGCCGCTACGCTCTGCCAGGGCTTGCAGCACTTTATCAGCGTCTGTCTTGGGTCCGCTGCTGTCCTTGGTACTGATCGCGTAAATGGTGACTCCGCTGGCCTCGGCGTCGCTAACAGCGTGCCTCAGCGTCGTATGACTGGAGTTGTCCTCACCGTCGCTTAGCACAACCAGCACCTTCGCAACTCTTTCCCCCTCAGGATACGCAGCCAGCTTGCCGCAGGCGAACGAAACCGCATCGAAAAGTGCGGTCCCACCGTTATTGTTCAAGCCATCGATACCCTTGCCTAAATCGTCATGATTTGAGGTGAAGTCCTGGGTAACGGTTGTAGAGTTCGAGAAGCCTGCCACGAAGGCCAGATCTGACGGGTTGGTAAGCAATTGCTCCAGGAACTTGCTCGCAGCATGCTTTTCGAAACCAAACCGCTCGTGCACGGAACCGCTGGTGTCGATCAGCAAGCCTACCCGCAAGGGCAGCTTCGACTGGGGAGAGAACTGCAAGATTTTGACCGGAGGCTTGCCGTCATCGCGGACCTGAATATCCGACAGTGTCAGGTCGTCGACCATGTGTCCATGACTGCTTACCGCGAAAAAGAGCGCCACCTCGTCCACAACTTTGCGGAAGGTCCAGGAATCTCCGGCGGACGACACTGGAATACTTGGGACATCCGCAGCATCGGCTCCGGGCTCGATGCCTGGAGGTCCGGAATTTGCCGCCTGAAGCTCGCACCCGGAGCACGGCTGACCTGCTTCGTCACCAAGCGCACTTAGCTCAGCTTTCAGCCTCGCACTGTTGGCCAGCGAGTTCGAACCTGCAGCGGTCGCTTGGGTTGTCTTTCCTATCGCGGCAGCCGCCGGCCCGGCGACGATTCTCTGGTTTTGCTCCAGGACCTGAAGGTTATGGCGCGCGTCGGGAGCGAGCGCATTGGTGGGGTCTTCTTGCAGAAAATATGTGAGTTCGCGCTCGATGACGCCAGGCTGGTTCAACGCCAGGGCAGCGGCAGCGGCGATGTAGTGAGCGTTTCCTGAGCCCTTGTGTGGCAACTGATGGATGCGCTCCACCGTCTGGATCGCCTGCTGGTAATGATGGTTGGAATCCTGTGAGTAGGCCAGCGCGGTGAGGATGTTGACGTCCGCCGGACGCAGCGAAGCAGCCTTCTGAAAGTACTTCTCGGCCGCCTCATAATCGTTCTCGGCAATCGCCAGCCGCCCCAGGTTCATGATGGGGCGCGGGAAGCGGCCGTCGAGCTTGACGGCCAGCTCGAACTCCTCTTTGGCTTTGGCGTTGTCGTCGGTGTCGTTGTAGGCCATGCCGAGAGCGTTCAGCGCGGAAACGAACTTGGGATAGATCTCCAGTGACTTTTGCAGGTGCGGGATGGCATCCGGAGAGTGCTGGCTGCGAAGAAGAGTGACGCCCTGGTTGTACTCCTTCATCGCCTTTGGCGGCGCCGCGAGATCGTATACCGAAGCGGTGCCCGAATCTACCAGGGCGGCCGCAGCCTTACGCTGCGCATCCTCCAAATCCTTCTTGGCTTTTTCCTGGTTGCGCATGCGCAACTCGCCGAAGTCCAGCGCCGCGACCTGGGACTCGATCGTTCCGGGACCGCCACCGGTGTAGACGAGCTGGCAGAGACCGGCGGGAGCAAGCGCACCGAGCACCAGCGCGCACAAGCCGAGAATCGAAGGGAACTTCATCACAAATATATGCGGTATACCATAGCAGCAAACCGCAGAAAATATGTCTGTCACAAATGCCAGAAGGCTTGGCGGGCCCGGGCAGGTCACTCCACTTTTGCCAGCCTTACTCCAGAATTCATTTTGCTGATCGTTTACGGCGCGCTACTGAAGGATGCTCTCAAAACCATCCCGAACGTGGTAGCAATGCCTGCTCCGGACGTCGAGATCCTTACCTTCACGCTGGCCGGGCCGGTGCTCGCGGTGCGTCCGTACTGCAACAATAAGGACTACTGGCAGGTATACTTCGATACCAACCGGCTGATTAAGGAAACGGTTACGGCTGCCGGATTTGCCGTCCCGGAAACGCACTATGCGGTTCGCGGCGATGCGGTTGGGCTGGCGGTGGCGTAGAACGCCTAAGCCGCTGGCTAAAACGACGTGTCGGCTGCAAGCGGGCTCGATTCCATGGGCAGGACATCGAGATGAACCGCCAATGAATTTCGGATTCAGGGATGACTCTTGCGCTTTTGCAGCGTCTTAAACTCTGTATCCGTATCCGGCTTTGGGCTCTTGCGCTTGCAGCCGCGCGCTTACAAGTCAGAAGGTTGTAAGAACTGAGGAATGCTTATGTTAAGGGCGCAAACGGTCGTGGCGGTATGGATTCTGGTCATGGGTGCCACGATGGCGCAGGCACAAACCGGGGTTTGGATGGGGGTGGGCCCGGCACCGCACTCGGAAGCGATCACAGGCGCAGCGTTTTCGGCCGACCTGATCGTCATCAACAACCATGCCGAAGGCAAGCCTGGGATTAACACCGAGTTTCATGGCAAAGTGGCACGCAACTCGCAGGGTGAGACGTATTTCGCAATGGAGAACATATCTCCTTACGCAGACCATACGAGGCCGATGCGGGTTACCATTACCAACCCGGCAGAGCTGACAGTCACCACATTAGATCTGCAATCGAAGACGGCTTTTGTCAGTCATGTCAATGCCAAGGCATTGAGCACTTCGCCGCATCTGACTCCCGGCGCCTCCTCCGCCGCCGCTGCTGCGAATGGCAAACCCGCAGGCGCGACGGCCATCGCCCCTCCCGGAACCAGCACGAAAACCGAATCTCTTGGCACAAAAGAGATGGGGGGCTTGCGCGTGCTGGGACTGCGAACGATTCACACGGCGTTTTCCCCGGGTAAAGACACAAAGCCGTTTGTCTCCACGGTCGATACCTGGACCTCGCCGGAGTTAAAGGTGGTTGTTCTGGTGGAAACCATGACTTCCGACGGCGATCACCATGTGACCAAGCTGGAAAACATCGTACGTACCGAGCCCAACGAAGCCCTGTTCCAGATACCGTCTGGTTACTCCGTCCGCGAAAACGCGCCCCTGGCTACGAACCTGCGCTAATTCACCCCAGTCTCGATTTGATCACTGCGGCCTTCGGGCCGCTTTTCTTGTTTTTGGCTTATATTTGGTAGCAGCTTTCAGTCAGGACAGCTCTAGAGCTCACGGAGCGAACGCTATGAGTTTCAGCATCAGTACTCGCCTGGTCGACGGCGTGGCAATCATCGACATGTTTGGCCGGCTCCAACTTGGCGAGGCGACCAGCAAGATGCGTGAGGCGGTGAATGGGCTGCTGCGCGATGGCTACAAGAAGCTGCTGATCAACATGGAAAATGTGCTGCACATCGACAGCTCGGGTATCGGTGAATTGATGGGCTGCTTCACCTCGGTGAAAAGCCAGGGCGGCGAGCTGAAGCTGCTGCACCTGAACAAGAACGTTCGCAACCTGCTGCAGGTGACCAGGCTGTACAACGTTTTCGACACTCACGACGATCTGGCGGCAGCGCTAAAGTCCTACAGTTAAGCCTTCTTGGGAAGTGTCTGCTCAATCTCATCCAGAATCGCTTTGGCAGCCTGCGCCGGGTTTGGGGCTTCGACGATCGGCCTGCCTACCACCAGCCTCGTCGCCCCAGCGCGGATGGCTTCTCCCGGGGTGAGCACCCGGGCCTGATCTGCGGCGGCCGACCCTGCCGGCCGAACCCCAGGCGTAATAATCTCGAAGCCTTCTCCCAGCTCCCGCCGGAGCTCCCGGGCCTCCAGGGCCGAAGCCACCAGTCCCTGGCAGCCGGCAGCTCTTGCCAGGGCTCCGAGGCGTAAGACCTGCGCCAGCACATTGCCTGAGACACCGATGTCCTGCAGGTCGGAGTCCGACATGCTGGTAAGCACGGTCACCGCCAGAATCATCGGCTTGGTCGCCGACTGCTCTGCCGCTTCGACGGCTGCCCTGAGCATCTTGCTGCCGCCCGAGGCGTGCACGGTGAGCATGCTCACGCCGAGCTGGGCAGCTGACTTTACAGCCCAGCCTACGGTGTTGGGGATGTCGTGGAACTTCAAGTCCAGAAAGACCTTACGGCCGGAGGACAGGAGATCGCGAACGATCCCAGGTCCCTCGGCCGTAAACAGTTGTTTCCCTATTTTAAAGGTCGTTACAGCCTCGCCGATAGTATTGATAACTTGGCGGGCCTGTACAGCGCTGGGCAGATCCAGCGCTATGATGAGCCGATCTCTAGAGTCGAGCATCGGCTCGAGTTTAACCCAATATGAGAGCGCTACTGCAATTGCGGTCCCATGTTCTGGGCTACGGTCGGAGTCTCGATGATGTCCAGGCGAACGGAGCCGATACCACTGCTTCGCATGCCCAGCATCTTGGCAGCGCCGTAGGACAGGTCAATAATCCTGTTCTTGGCCACCGGCCCGCGATCATTAATGCGGACGATAACCGAACGAGCATTCCTTAGATTAGTGACCTTGACCCAGGAACCGAGCGGCAACTTTCGGTGCGCGGCAGTTAGATCATTCATATCGTAGGGCTCACCACTCGCAGTTCTCTTGTTCTGAAAGAGGCGGCCATACCAAGAAGCCCTCCCAACCTGATACTTCTTGGTTCGGATCGGCTTTATAGTTTCCTGAGTCTGCCCTGGGATACCTTGTTTCGAGTCCGGTGTCTGACTGTTTCCGGGTGCTGCTCCCAGCGCGATGACCAAAGCAACAGCCACCGCTGCCTGGTTGAGTACTCGTAGCATTCAAATACCTCGCTTCGTAATTTAGGGTCCTCCCTGACAGGTTCTGTAAAGTGTACGGGGCGGGGAGAGGCGAGTCAAGGCCGCAAGAGTCGTAGAACTCATTTTTTTCTTGACATTTATATAGAAACGTGCATCTGTTCGCGGCTCCGCGGGTCGAAAGCGCCTCAATCGTCTAAGCTATTGTTATTCAATGACTTGTAGTCGCAACAAGCCCTTTTACGCAAACCTTGGGCCGTCTGAGTTACATTCTTCCTATGGCCGCTCCACCGGTAGTTTTGAGCATCGCGGGCCATGACCCTTCCTCGGGGGCCGGGGTTACGGCCGATATCAAGACCGCCGCCGCCCTCGGCTGCTATGCCGTGACCTGTATTACCGCTCTCACGGTGCAGTCCAGCCAGGGTGTTTTCGGGGTCGAACCGGTCCGCCCGGAGACCGTTCGCGATACCCTGGCTTGCTTGCGGCAAGATTTCGAGATCGCCGCCGTCCGCATCGGGATGCTCGGCTCGGGGGACGTGGCCGCCGAGGTGGCTAACTTTCTGGAACAGAAGCGGTTGCCCAACGTGGTGCTGGATCCGGTGATTCGATCCAGCTCGGGAGCGGATCTGATCGACTCAACCGGGCTGGAAACGCTTCGCCGCAGGCTGCTGCCCTTGGCCGACCTAGTCACCCCAAATGCAATGGAAGCCGCCCGATTGGCCGATACTGAGCCGCTCCTACCCGGAACCACCTGGAAGGAGGCTGCGCCTGCGATTCGGCAGCTAGCCGACAGGCTGCATGGCTTGGGGGCTCGGGGCGTGCTGATTACCGGCGGTGATCTGGCCGAACCGGTAGACTTTCTCAGCTCCACGGCCTGCGATCGCTCAGCAGGCGGTAGAACGACGGAGTTCCGGGGCCGACGCATCGATTCCCCTTCAACCCACGGCACCGGATGCGCCCTGGCCACGGCGCTGGCCTGCCTGCTGGCACAGAAGCATGATCTGGAGTCCGCAGTCCGGCTGGCCGGAGCTTTTGTAAGGGATGCGATCCAGTCCGCCTATCCGCTCGGCAAGGGCACCGGGCCGATCAACCATCTCCATCGGCTACTCTAGAGAGAGCGGGCCGGGCGAATGAATACGCAAACAAAATCCTTTTGGGTCCTGTTCACGATTCTCAGCATTGTGGCAGTCTGGCTGCCCTTGGGCTGGGCGATTCTTGAAACCATCCTCGCGCTGGTTGTCAGTTGGTGGGTGATCTATCGCACCGACCTTTTCTAGCGAGTCCTACGAATCGATAAATGAAAGGTGGGCGGCCAGTCCTGCGTGGTCTTGCCGGGGTGGTCCGCCCTACGTGTCCAGTTCCGTTGGCGCCATGATGCAAAACTGCGAAGGCTGGGGCAACGGTTGAGAGGGTTGTCCTCCCTTAGAAATGGAACCCAATCTGCGCCGTGATCGTACGCGGCGAAACGTAGTGCGTCCCGCTGAAGGTCGACAGGAAGTTATACAGCGTGTACCTGTTGGTCAGATTGATAAACGTAACCTGCGCACTCCACTTGTACCTATCTGTCTTGAACAGGTCGTCGTCGCCAATGGCCAGGTCGAACAAGTTACGCGGCGCAATACGCGCCGGATTCTTGTCGTCGTTCTGGGTGCCCGGTGCGGGTACGGTGGTGAGGGTAGAGCCAAATTGCGACGCCAGACAAGTGAAAGGCAGCGGAGTGGTGGGAGTGGCATGCACGCCATTGCAGGTGAAGCCGGCCTGAAACTCCTGGTCGGCGGTGAATGGGATCCCGCTGCCGTCCACCATCATGATGGCGGGTTGTCCGCTAAGCGTGGTCGATTGCGGGCAGTCGTTGAAGCCGCCGATGCCGTAACAGGGCACAGCGCCTGCCACCAGTCCGCTGTCATAGCGCCAGTTGAAGCCGATCCACGGCCCACGTGCCCAAGGAGTCTGGTACTGCATGTGAGCGGTCATATTGAACGCCTCATCGTGGTCGATGCGGAACACCCCGCTGGGGGCCGACGGTGTGGCTCCGGCTCCCGCGAGTTGCGGCTCAAAGAACCGCGCGGCAACGCTGGACATTACCACCAGCGCGCTGAAGCCGTGGTAGACCGGTACGCTGGCACGCAAAGCGAAGCCCGGAATCTTGGAGTTATGCCATTCGATCGGGAAGGTGATCGGGGTATTACCCAATACGCTGAAATCGTAAGCACCCCGGGTGTACTTCCAGATGTACTCGCCATCAATCACCAGGAATTTCCCAAAGGCTTGTTGCAGTCCGGCATGAAACTCGTTGCGATAGCCGGGTTGAACTGGCGTCGGCAAGTTCGAGGCGCAACCCAGGAGAGGGTTCAGCACGTCCGAGGCGCAGCCAACACTGGACAGCACCAGGTTCTCGTTGAACGGCGTTTCCAGCGTGCGGGCGTAGGAAACGCGCAGAACCGTGTTCGTCTTCTTGATATTGTAGGAGACTCCCAGGCGCGGTTCAGCCTGGCCGGCTACCGTCAGCCCGTTGTAAACATCCCCGCGAATTCCCAGGTTGAAGCTCCAATTGCGCAGCGTGATGTTGTCTTGCACATACATCGCCAGCTCTTTCACGTCGGTATGGCCATAAAAGGGGAAGAAGGCGCCTCCGCGCGTCAGATCGTAAGGCAACAGAACATTGTTGAACAAAGGATAGAGAGCGGAGTTGGGTGCATTCAGGTTGTCAGCAGTGTTGGGCTGGTATCCAGCCCCTGCGCACTGCCCGGGATCGGTAAAGCCGTTGACCGGTATGGCGTTCATGTTCAGGCAGGGAGCATTAAGCGTGGGGTCGACGATCCCGAGCTGGTCATTCTCATTCAGGAATGTCTGCTCATAGGAGATTCCGGCCTTCAGATTGTGAATACCCTTGACGTAGCTGACGTTCGCGAGCACGCCGCTGTTGAGCAGGGAGCGTTGCTGGGCAACGCTCTCCCTCTGGAGGTTCGCCGGACCGAGATCATTCAAAGGATCATTGCTGGGGTAGTAATTGTAGCCATCGCGCCGCACATAGCCGGTGACGTTCAGCACCGCGTTCGCACTTATCGTGTGTGTCCAGGTAGGCGCAAGATCGAAGGTTAGAATCTTCGAGCGCTGATCGGTCGGCCCCAGCTGCGCTCCCGTCAGCGGATTGAGTACAGGAACGCCGTTGAAATCATGGTACTGCTGATCGTAGGAGTTCGGCGTCTGGAACCAGGAACGGGTGAATTGGAAGTTGAGGTGCATCGCGTCTTTGTCGGAGAGGACGTAATCGACGCGGTCGAAGAAGTTCTCCTCATTGCCGTGGGCGTGAAAGACCACAAACTCTGGCGGATCGAGGAAGCGGCCATTATTCAGTCCGTTAGCCGCGAAGAATTCTCCCCAGTTCTTGCCGCCGTAGGAGAAGCTTGCGTCCAGGTTCGAACTGCCAAAGGTGCCATAGGAGCCGGTGACGTTACCGTGCGGAGTGGTCGAGGCCAGTCCCGTACGCGTCGTCACGTCGATAACCAGGCTGGTCTTATCGCCGAACTCGGCCGGCGGCGCTCCGCCGATGACCGTCATTGATTGCACTGCGTCCAGCGGAATCTGGTTGGAGAACACCTTGCTTTGCTGATCGGTAATGGGCTGGCCATCCAGGGAAAACGAATTTTCTGCGTGATCGCCCAAGCCATGAAACAGGCCGTTGGAATCGGCGGCGATCCCGGGGGACGACAAAGTGACAAGCGAACTCAACTGCGACGAGGGACTCTCCAGCGGAACCTTCTGGAACAAGCTGCGGTCCAAGTCGGTGTGAAACGTAGGATCGTTTTCCAAAACATCGCTTGCCTCGCCTGTAACGGTGACGTTTTGCGCTGACCCGGCTATCTGGACTGCAATTTTCAGGGCGAGGGGTACAGCGGATTTCACCTCTACATCCTCGACGTAGGGAGCGAACCCGGTAGCGTTGACAGTAAGGTGATAGTGATTAAACGGAACGTTAGAGAAACTGAAGTACCCCGTCGTGTCGGTGGTGGCTGATCGGTCGAACTCGCTGACGGGGTTGTGAATTTCGACGGTCGCCCCCGGCACCACCGCGCCGCTGGGATCGGTGACGATGCCGGTCAGCGACGAACTTCCTGTGGTCTGCGCCATACAGACGCCGCCACAGAGCGAAACCGCGGAGAGCCACGCAACCATCCACCTTCGGCATCTCGCCGGGTAAAGACGTGTAGTTGCCCAGTGATCCAAAATGCTGTGGAAGCGCTCTTTGAAGAGCGCGATGTGCATACCAGACATGATTCCTCCAAACCCGAATCGCTGTCGGCGATCAAACGAGATCGCGACAGGTGTCCATTACTGACTGCGCGGGGGGGGGGGCGAAATGCGACCGGCGCCGCATGATTGTGCGTGGGTCTAGAGGACGGGTGGAGGACGAATGCAAACTGTAGGAGGCAGCAGCCGGGAATGCAATTGCGGTTCAGCGACAGCCAGGGCCGCAAACATGCCGGTTGGCAGTGGGGCGGAGCGCGCGGCGGTAACCACTGCCGGGCTATGTGAGAAGACGCAGAGAGCGCAATGCGTACGGTCTGCGCTGGTGGGTGTCAGGTCCTGGTGCAGGTGGATGGCCTGCACAAAGCCGAGGCTGGCGATCACGACCACCGCGAACAGGGCCGTCCATCGCAACAACCGCGACTGTCCGATCTGCGGCATCAACCTCATGTCAAACTTTTAAGTACTATACCTGAATCGGTTCCGGTACGTGTCCGCGGCCAAACCAATGGGCTCATGCCCTTCGGCGACTTCTGTCGCAGGCTGGGATTCAGTGCGCTGAGTCTGCTACACGCGATCCGGTCATCAAAAGATAGCAGGCCCCAGCAAGCGCAACGAATGGACCGCCGCGGGCTTGAGCCCGCGGCTTTGAGAAATTCGAAGGAAATGATTCTGGTTGAGCGAGGGACTGCCGCTCAGTCTACCTTCTTGGCTTCAACCGTGAATTCCCAACCGCAGTACTTCCCTTCCGGAGCTTCCGGCGGGCAATGCAGACAGCGGACGTGAATCCTCGGGTCGACGGTTCGGGCGAACATCTCAAATTCGACGGTGCCAACACTCTTGCAGGGGAAATCCGGCAATCCCTTGCGCCGGCGCGTCTCCTGCACACGGCACACGTCCATAAAGAAGCGCAGGCGTTTGCCGTCCTCCGACCACTCGAAGCGCTGGGCGTTGACCAGGCTGTATTGCCGGAGGCTCAAGGCCCTCTCCAGCGCTTGCAGCCCGCCACCGGCCGGGATCCCGAAGGTGCTCATGATTCGGCTGGCCTCTGCCACCGCGAACCTCTGCCATGCGGTCGCGTCCAGGTCCATGGCTTCTTCCATGCCCAGGCTCTCCTCCGCGGCAAGAAACCAGCAGCCGTCATGGGCAAGCCAGTTCTTGGCGAACATTTCCAGCGCGCGCAGCAACTCTTCGCGCGTCATGGAATGAAATGCGGTTGTGCCTGGTTGTGCTGAGGTCTTCGTTGAATTGTCCATGCTAGGGTCTCCGTGGATCACACAATAGTGGCGGCAATCGGTTCAGGTTCCTGAACCACGATCTCGGGCTGTAGTTCGATCTGGCTCTTCACCGAACGTGAGATCAGGCAAGCTCGCTCGGCCTTCTCCAATAGCCGGGCCGCGCGCTCGCGATCTCCTTCGGCCGCGATGGTGAGCGTCGGCTGAAGAATGACCTTGGTAAACGCGTACCCACCCTGCTCCTTCTCCAGGATAGCCTCCACCTCAACCTGCAGGTCTTGATAGTCAAATTTTGAGTACTCGGCGATGGCCCTGAAGGTGGTCACAAAACACGATCCCAGGGCCGCAGCAAAGAAATGCTCGGGGGTCCACATGCCGGGTTCGCCTTGAAACTCCGGCGGCGCACTAAACGTGATCGGAGGAATGCCTGCCTCCGCCTCGACCCGGCCATTTCGTCCCTTGGTCCAGTATGCAGTGCTGTAATAACGATAATCGGACATGATGCCGTCCTTTGAAATTAGCCTTATTGAATAAATGCGGCTGGGCAAGGTTTTGTTACAGGCATGCACGAGACGGTTGACGCGATTAGCCGGCAGCATTGGAATCGCTTTGTGATGCGCAGTTGTTGCATCACCCAAGAGCGTATCGCGCCAAAAAACGCCCCGCTTTCGGGTCCGTGCAGTGCGAGATTGCCCGTTGCGCAACTTCCTGATTTAGAATGTGTTGCTTGCTTACATATCTCACGCTCCTCCAAGAGCCGCTGCTAATGGCAAAGAGGTGCACGATGAGAGGAGCGCTGCGCAATATTGAAAGTGCCAGGACAGTCATCCGCCGACCCTAGATACCTGATTCTTTTCGCAAGGACGTGCACTCCAAATTGAGCCTTATGCATCCAGCGCACTTGCGGATCAAGGTCCTGGTCGCTTTGAGTCTGTTGTTGCTGCTGTCTGCCGCCGAAGGGCAAAGCACAACGCTCATCACCCTCGATCAAGCGATCGCGCTGGCCATCGCGCATAATCATGCGCTCAAGGCGGAACGCACATTAATCCTTCAAAGCCGCGCCCAGGAGATCACGGCCAATCTGCGGCCTAATCCCACGCTCAATTTCGATTCCCAGTTCGTGCCTATTTTTTCTCCCTCGGACTTTTCCAGCGACAATTTGAACCAGCTGCAGCAGTTCGATCTGGGAGTCGGTTATCTTTTTGAACGGGGCCGCAAACGCCAGCACCGCTTGCAAGCTGCAAAAGATGCAACCGCTGTTACCACCGCGCAGGTTTCTGATGACGAACGCGTCCTGACCTTCGATGTGGCCCAGCAGTTCGATTCGGTTTTGCTGGCTGAGTCGAGTCTGCAATTAGCCCTTGCGGACCTGAAGAGCTTTCAGGACACCGTGGACGTGTCCCAGAAGCAGTACAAGGCCGGCTACATCAGCGAAGGGGATTACCTGAAGATCAAGTTGCAGCTCCTGCAGTTTCAAACCGACGTTTCGTCAGCCCGGTTGGCCAGGGTGCAGGCGCTGGTCGGGTTGCGGCAGTTTCTGGGCTATGATGCGGTTCCGGCAGATTATGACGTCGTCGGCGATCTGTCCTATCAGCCCATCCATGTGAAGTTGGAGGACCTGCAATTGCAGGCGTTGCAGAACCGGCCTGATTATCACGCTGCTGAACTGGGAGTAACGGCGGCGCAGAGCCAGATATTGTTGGCCAAGGCCAATGCCAAGCAGGATGTAAATGCGTCGGTGAGCTACACTCACGTGTCCGGCTTGAGCTCAGCGTCCTTCTTTGCGAATATCGGCTTGCCCTTCTTCGATCGCAACCAGGGCGAGATCCTGCGCACCCAACATGCGCTCACGCAGGCCCAGCAATCGCAGGCCGCAACCAGCGATGCCGTGTTGTCTGATGTCAGCGATGCCTACGAAGCGCTTCGCAGCAACCAGGAAGTGGTCCAACTTTACACCTCGGGCTACTTGAAGGAGGCCCAGGATTCCCGCGATATCAGCGAATATGCCTACAAACGCGGAGCCACCAGCGTGTTGGAGTTTCTCGACGCCGAACGCAGTAATCGGGCAGTGCAACTGGCTTATCGACAGGCTTTGGCGTCGTATATGACCGCTCTCGAGCAGCTCCGCGAAGCGGTCGGAACGAGGAACCTGCCGTGAACCTGCGAAATCGTCGACGCATACGCCTGATGTTGCTGTCGCTTCTATGTGCGTTCGCCCTCACTCTGGCCGGCTGCAGCGGAGCCGGTTCAGAAGATGCCGCAAATCGTGGCAACCATCCCAATGATGCTGCGCTGTTCACTGTTCCGGCTGACCAGATGGCGCACGTGCAGGTGCTCACTGTCGAGCCCAGCCGGCTGACGCGAACTCTTCGCCTGACCGGAGCGGTGGCCTATGACAGCTTTCACACTACGCCGGTCATCACGCAGGTCAGCGGCCCGGTCAGCCGAATCGTCGTTGTGCCCGGGCAGACGGTAACGCGCGGCCAGCCGTTGTTGTACGTGGCCAGTCCCGACTATTCGCAGTTGCGTTCGAATTATCTGAAGGCCAGGGACGCCTATGCGCTGGCCCAGAAGATGTATGCACGCGCCCAGGACTTGTACCAGCATCATGCGCTTTCCGAGCAGGAACTGGAGCAGTCCGAATCTTCTCAGATGCAGGCACAAAGTGATTTGAGCTCAGCTGAAGCCGCCCTAAGGGTCTTGGGCATCAACGATCCCGATGCCCTGGTCAAGGCGCCGCCTTCGTTCGAGGCCTCCGTAAAGGCGCCGATCGATGGGCAGGTCGTCGAACAAAATGTCTCGGTGGGCCAGTTGCTGCAACCCGGGGCTACTCAGTGCTTTGTGATTTCTAACATGAGCACGGTCTGGATTCTGGTCAACGTCTATCAAAAAGACTTGCCCTACGTGCATGTCGGCGACCCCGTGACCATCACCACCGACTCCTATCCCGACGTGTTCCGGGGGCGAATTTCCTATGTGGCTGCCGCACTGGATCCGAACACCCGTACTTTGCAGGCACGCATCGAGACCAGTAATCCCGGGTACAAGCTGAAGAAAGACATGTACGTAGTGGCTTCGGTGGATGCAGGCACCATCCAGAACGCAATTGCTGTGCCCGACTCCGCTGTGTTGCGCGACAGCGAGAACCAGCCGTTTGTGTACGTCGAAGTGAAGGACAATCAGTTTGGCAGACGTTCCATCAGCGTCGGAGAGAGTTCGAAAGGAGAGACCCAGGTCACCGCCGGACTGAAGCCCGGCGATCGCATTATCGGAGACGGCAGCTTATTTCTACAGTTTGCGAACTCACTGCAGCGCTAGAGCGGTTCGCAACTTTGTCGATCGACCATCGCGAGGCTTGACTATAGCTATGACCACGGCATCCACGGCTGAATGATCCATCGAATCGTACAAGCGTCGCTTCGTCAGCGCTTTCTGGTGCTGATGCTGACGGCTTTCATTCTGGTCGCCGGGGTCATTTCCTTCCAGCGCATGCCGGTCGATGCCTATCCTGATCTTTCACCTCCGCAAGTCGAACTCATTACCCAATGGCCCGGCCACGCCGCTGAAGAGGTCGAGCGATTAGTCACGCTTCCGCTTGAGTTGGTGCTAAACGGCGTTCCACATGTGGTCGTCATGCGGTCGATCTCGCTCTACGGTCTCTCGGACGTAATCCTGACCTTTGAAGACAGTACCGACGACTATTTCGCCCGGCAGGTCGTCTTCGAGCGAATGGCGCAAGCCGAGCTGCCCGCCGGGTGTGACGCCGGTGATGGCGCCGCTGTTCAGTCCAAGCGGCCTGGTCTACCGCTACGTGCTGGAAAGCCCCGACCGCACTCCGCAGGAATTGAAGACCATTGAAGATTGGGTGGTGGCACGGCAGTACCGTTCGGTGCATGGTGTGGCGGACGATTCCGGATTCGGCGGCACGGTCATGCAATACCAGGTGCTGCTCGACCCTGCGCGGATTTATGGATATCACCTCACCGTCCCGCAGGTGGTGTCGGCGCTGGCGGCCAACAACTCCAATGCCGGCGGCGGCTTCTACTCCCAAGGTGGACAGTTTTATTACGTACGCGGCCTCGGACTGGTGCGCAATACCGAGGATATCGGGAACGTCGTCGTAGGCAGCAATAACGGCGTGCCCATTCGCGTGAAGGACATCGGCGAGGTAACCATCGGCCACGCGCCGAGATTGGGTCAGTTTGGGTATCAGAAGAACGATGACGCGGTTGAGGGCGTGATTCTGATGCTGCGCGGCGAGCAGACGCAGAATGTCCTCAAGGCGGTGGAAGCCAAGACCAATGAGTTGAATCGCTCGGTGCTGCCGCCCGACGTCAAGGTCCATCCTTTTTACGACCGCAGCGAACTGGTGAAGTTGACCACTGACACGGTGGAGGACAACCTGCTCCGCGGAATGGTGCTGGTGCTGATCGTTCTGATCTTTTTCCTGGTCAGCATTCGCGCGGCGGTTATCGTCGCTCTGACGATCCCTCTGTCCCTGTTGTTTGCCTTCATTGTTCTGCACGCCCATGACGGAGCTGCCAATCTGCTTTCCATTGGCGCCATCGACTTCGGCATCATCATCGACGGTACGGTGGTCATGGTGGAGAACATTTACCGCGAGCTAGCGTTGCGCGAAGGGCAAAGCTACAGCCTGCACGAGGTCATTCTCCTGGCGGCGAAGGACGTGGACCGTCCCATCTTCTATTCGGTGGCCGTGATCCTGGCCGGCTATCTCCCGATCTACGCGCTGAGCGGACCTTCAGGAAAGCTCTTCCATCCTATGGCCGAGACCATGTCGTTCGCGTTGATCGGGGCGTTGATTCTCACCCTGACCTTCGTCCCGGTACTGGCCTCCTACTGGTTCAAGAAGGGCGTGCGCGAGCACGTCAATCGGCCTTTTGAATGGATGAAGCGCATATACGCAACGCAACTAGATTGGGCGCTGGGACGGCCGAAGCTGGTCATGCTGCTATCGTGCCTGATCTTCGGTGCAACCCTGTTGCTGGTGCCCTTTATCGGCGGAGAGTTCATGCCCCATTTGGACGAAGGCGCTCTCTGGGTGCGGGCAACCATGCCGTACACAATCTCGTTCGAAGAAGCAAGCAAGATTGCGCCGCAGATCCGCGCCATTCTTATGTCGTATCCGCAGGTGACCGTGGTGGGTTCGGAGTTAGGACGGCCTGACGACGGAACCGACCCCACCGGCTTCTTCAACTGCGAATTCTATGTCGGATTGAAGCCCTACAAAGACAAGGCGTGGGGCGGCGATATCGACACCAAGGACAAACTGATCGCCTCCATCAACCGAAAGCTCACGGCGTTCCCCGGCATCATCTTCAACTACACCCAGCCGGCGGAAGATGCCGTCGACGAGGCCTTGACCGGTCTGAAGAGCTCGCTGGCGGTGAAAATTTATGGTAGCGATTTGAACGTGCTGCAGGACAAGGCCGTCCAGATCAAAAATACCCTCGCCAAAGTTCCGGGATTTACCCACTTGACCGTCGTACGTGAACTTGGCCAGCCCAGTCTGCTGGTCGATGTTGACCGTGACAAGATTGCCCGCTATGGAATCAATATCGCCGACGTGGAAGCAGTGATTTCAGCAGCAGTCGGCGGGCAGGCGGCGACCGAGGTAATTCAGGGCGAGAAGCTGTTCGACCTCGTAGTCCGCATGCAGCCGCAGTTTCGCAGCAGTGCTCACGAGATTGGCCAGTTGCTGGTGGGTACACCTGACGGCAAACAGATTCCGCTGAGCGAGTTGTCCACCATCAAGCAGGGGAATGGCGCCTCTTTCATCTATCGCGAGAACAACTCCCGCTACATCGGGGTGCAATACAGCATCGAGGGACGCGACCTGGAGCGCGCGGTGCGCGACGGTCAGAAGGCCGTGGACCAAGCCGTGTTGTTACCGCAGGGATACTGGATGACCTGGGGGGGCGAGTATAGCCAACTGGTGCACGCCAAAGCGCAACTCGTCTTGATTGGCCCTATCGCGGTGGTGATCATCTTCATGATCCTGTTCGCCTTGTATGGCAACTTTAAGTTCCCGGTCACGATCGCTTTGGGAGTCATTCTGACCGAACCCGTAGGCGCGCTGCTGGCGCTGAAGTTCACCCACACTCCCTTCAGCGTGTCGTCGATCCTGGGATTGCTTGCTCTGCTGGGTGTCTCAGTGGAGACGGCTGTGATCCTGGTTTCCTACATCAACAAGCTTCGCCAGGAAGGGATGGACATTCGCACCGCGACCCGCGAAGCCTCGCTGCTGCGCCTTCGCCCCATCATGATGACGGCATTGGTTGCTTGCCTGGGACTGCTGCCCGCCGCGCTGGCAACCGGAATCGGCTCGTCGACGCAAAAGCCTTTCGCCATCGTCATCGTGGCAGGTTTGATCTCTCGCCTCTTCATCGGCTTTTTCGTCAACCCAGTGTTGTACCTGATGGTCGCCCGTGAGGGAGATGTGCTTCAGGTGTAGGAGTTAAGCGCACCGCCCGCGGCCCGATTCGCCGGATGGCGCTGCAAGCCGGCTCCGGTGCTATTTGGATAGTTAAGATGTCTCGCGACTAGACTTTTGGATAGCCCGCATGCCTCACCCTGCCTTTTTCTTAAGTCCCTGACCTTCAGATAAAGTTCAACATCGCGCAGTAAGACAACTACTTACTGCGCTCCGACAGGGCGATCAGGAGTATGCCTGGAAGTGGTCTTTGATTTGCAAGAACGTACACCTGCATTTTCAGCAGCCGCTACTTTGGGGAAGCTGCCGAGACGCTGTCTCAACCCTTCGTGTGGAGGTTACTTGCCTTACTCCAGTCAGGTTCGCGTCACAGAAGCCAGTGGGGCAGATGGCCAGCTCAATGTGTCTCTTACTTTGTGGGAGCTATCCGATGTCATAGATGGCGCCGGTCGTATCCATGACAACCAGACTGATCAGGAAACAGTTTCCGTAGTCACCGGCGGAGGCGTTCCGGTCGGGTTCTCATTTGTGAGTGGTCCGAGTTTCTCCTCCAATCGGAATCATGACATCTCTCTTGCCGCCTACCAGAGCGGTTCGCCAGGGCCTATGTTTCGTTCTGGACGGATGAACACTCTTCCTGCCGGCGCTCCTGGCAACCCCGATGCCCTGGTCGACGTGATGTTGATTGATCAGCAACGATTCACCATGGCTGAAATCAACGGCATGATCCCGACCCCGATGACCTTGCAAGACGGTACCGTCGTCAAAACAGTAACCGTTACCTCAGCTCCTCCATCCCGATCGCTGACGCTGGTGGCCACTGGCCCGTATGGCGCGACCACCTACACCTACACGCTTTCATTTACGATCGATCCCTGGGATGACGAATTTGATTTGACTCATGTTTTGGGCGCCAATGCCGCCGGTACCGGTTCTATTGTTCTTACAGCAGGATCCGGCGGTGGGCTGCAAGCGTTTATTGACAACCTGTTTTCCTTTCTGTTCGTAAACAACATTACCAGTCAGGTCCTCACGACGATCACCAGCCGGCTGAATGCTGCGGCAGCGGCGGCCGGAGCGAGTGCGGCGGCTATGGCCGGCGCGCCCGGCGGATTGCCACCGGGCGTCATACTAGGGATACGTAGTGTCCGGGTCGCGCCGAATGGCGATCTGGTGATGTCGCCGGCGATCGGGACCTTGGGCTCGATTATCAATAAGTTCCTTGCGACAAGCCCACCGGGACAATCCAAGTGCTTCGTGGCCACCGCGGTGCACGGCGTCGACTCGCTCGAAGTCGCAACTTTGCGAACATTCCGCGATGAGTCGCTGTTGACAAACGCGCTGGGGCGAGCTGCCGTTGCATTCTATGAAAGGATCTCGCCCTGCTTGGCGACCGCGATACGCAGGAGCTCGTTCCTTCGCGCTCTGGCGCGAAGGCTCATCGTTGCTCCGGCGTACGCAATCGCTCGTCGTTTCCGGAGCCGCAGAATGCCCTCGTTCTGAGGTTGGGGACGCTGACCTTCTGCGACCCCGGCTCCCGGCGTGTCAGCGTCCGCTATTTCCCTCTGGGCATTTCGGACTAGAGCTGTACCAGGGCGCTGAGAGGGATCCGGACCCACGATGGCCGATTGTTTAATTCATAGCCAAGCTCATATACAGCCTTTTCGAGCAGGTGGGCCTCGAGGATGGTCGCTGACTCCCGTCGGTCGCGGGGAAGAAATGGGGCCGACTGAGCGGTAGCGAAATAGGAATGCAGGAACACCGCAGAGACCCAGGTCTTCCAGAAATATGCCCATGGCCGAAAGGTCTCGAGCTGCAAAGGAGCCGCTGTGGATTCGGGTGCGGCGCCCAGCAGCGGCGCATAGGCGGCATAGTGAAACGATCGCAGCATTCCGGCAACGTCTTGCAAGGGAGACTGCTTTCGGAGTCGCTCCGCGAGAGGTCGCGCCGGTTCACCCTCGAAGTCGATGATTACGAAATCGTCGCCGCTGACCAGAACCTGTCCCAGGTGGTAGTCGCCGTGGATACGGGTGCGCAGCGCGGAAAGTTGGCTGTCCGCGAAGCTGCGGAAGCGCTGTTCCAGTTCCCGCTCCATCTCCAACACCTGCTGCGCCAGGGGCTGGACGTCTGTCGGCAATCCTGGCTGCTGCCTTCGCAGGAGCCGAAGATTGCTTTGCATGAGGGCCGACGCGCGTTCCGAGAATGCCTGCTGATCCTGGGTGGCATACGGCTCGGGATCGAATGCCGGATCACCCTGACCGCTGCTCAACGCCAGATGCAGTTCCGCCGTGCGCTTGCCCAGCAGTTGTGCCGACCCGATGTAATCGCCAATCCGTTGCTTCGCATCCTCCGGGATGCGATTTGCGGCAAGCTCAATCAAGGAGGAAGAAGGCATGCTCGGAAGGTTTCCCGCTTGCGGCCGGAGGCCCTCGAAATAGTTCGCCACTTTTCGCTTTGTGTATTCCCATGCATCGCCCTGATTGCGCACAAAACCCTGTAGCATCGCCATACTCATGCGGGTGCCGTTGTCACCGTGGTATTCCAAATACCCGGCCAGCGGTGGAACGTTGCGGTAGCTGGTTTTCTCGGTGAGAAAGGTCCCAATTTCAAGGTCCGGGTTGATGCCTTGCTCGACTCGCCGAAACAACTTCAACACCATTCGATCGCCGTATACGACGGAAGTATTACTCTGCTCCGCCCGCATCAACTTGGGGGTCAACCCGCCCGCAGCTTCTGACGTCAGCTTCTCCAGCGCAGTGGTGTTGAGTGCGCGTATTTCGCCATGCTCGCCGCGGTAGCGCCGCTCATCACGGATCGCGGTGAGTAGCAACTGGAGGAAGGCCGGATTAGCCGTGCCGTCATAAACAAACATTCGATTGGAGTCTGCTGCTGGAACTTCCAGATGGGGCGCCGGATTACCGTCCGCTCCCGAAGGGATCGAGGAGGCATCGGCGGCCTGGGTCACCGGAATGGAATATGTATCGCTTTGCCCTTCATGATAGGCGACGCGCACCAGCAGGAAGAATGTTGCGGTTGCTGCTGTATCGAACGGTACGACATCCAGTATCTCGATCGACTGGATTGGCTGCGCCTTGCCGCCAAACCATCGCCGCGCCCGCAGGAACTCGGTGAGCGCCTCCTGCAGCCGGGAAAGGTTGGCACGAAATACATTTTCAGTCGATGACATAAGGCTTTGCTTCCGACAGTCGAGGCCGTTCGTGAATCAATCAATCGCGCAACCGCAATTAAAGCGGCGAGGGCTCGCGCTCTCTCTCCTCGGTGCGCTGCTGCTCGAATCGCCGTTCCAGCGCACGTCTTGCCAATTCCTGTCCGCCCAGGCCGAAGGCAATGGCAAGGCTAAACATGCACGCACCAAATAGGATGGAGAAAGCGGCCAGAATCGTTTGCTCAGCCAAGCCAAGCTGTTCGAAGGCCATGGCCACCGCCAGGGCGACAATCACAAACTTCACCGCACCGCTGATCAAGCGTGGCGAACGTGCGTCAGCATTGACCGCGGCCAGCAACGCCGCTCGGGCAAAGAAACTGGCTGCTACGAAACCAAAAAATACGATTAACAGCGCCACCAGAAGATGAGGCAGGTACAGGAAAATCTGTGAGATGTGCTGCTGCAGCCCCAAAATACCCAGGGCGCTGATGCCCAGCAAAATAAACCCAATCCAGGCGATCCAGAAGACGAGCCGGGTCAGCAATTCGCTCGACGATGGCAGCGAGGCCTTGCTCAACAGGTGGGCGGTGCCGGCGCTTTCGGAAAGTTTCTCAAAGCGCACGACCCGTAGGACACCTCGCAGAATCACCTTCAGCACCCAGGCGATGAGAAAGCCCACGGCGATGATGATCAGCATGACAATCAATCGCGGGATGAAATGGGCGAAACTGCTCGCCAGTCCGTTCCAAGTCTTGCTCAGTTCGTGAAGGATCATGTCCTTCATGGTGTACCTCCCTCGTTCCCGTTCCACAGTTGCAACAGGTAGGGTTTTAGGCGCTCAAAGGTGGCGCCGAGCGCCTCGATTCGCGACTCGACCTCTGTCGGAGCAGCTTGGCTGTTGGCTGTCAGGAATTCATAGGCTTTGCCGCGGTACAGAGGGGCCAACGCCTGAATAATGTGGTCGCGGCTGATCACGGACTTGTGATAGGCAGCGGCAAACTCATACACAGTCTTGCCCCAGAGGTCGTCGGGAAAGCGAAATTGATCTTCCCGCAGCGCGGCCGCCGAGTGTAATTCAGCAAGTGTGCCCGGCGTCAAGATAGAAGCCAATACCGGTTCCAGGTCAGCCACACCAGACTGAAACATCGCCAGCATGCGCTGCGGATTGATCGGCACCGGATCGCAGGTGATCTCTGCCGGTGGACCTTCCGACGGCACTGCCTCTGAACCAATGCTGGTCTGCCAAATCGCGTCGGTCTCGAGGAACCGATACATGGTGCCCACGGTCTGCCGCAAGGCCGGCACAAGGTCTGTGGTCTGGGCCGCAACCTCCTTCTGCCCCAGGAACACCTCATATGGTTTGTAGCCATATGTGAGCGCGGACAAACTCAGCAGCAGCGGTTCTCCGATCTCTCCCGCGTCGGGCTGCCATAGTTCCTCTTTGGTGAAAAGGTCGGCGCCCAACCGGCCGGAGAAGGCAAAGTTATTGCTGTAGGGCTCGTGGATGCGCTTGCCCCACAAGGCCCGCACCATGGGAAAAAGCAAAAGCTTGATGAGCAGTCCGTCAAACTTGTGACGGCAATACAAAGGCGTCACCAGGTCGAAGTCACGCCGATAGACCGGGGCCAGCAGACGCTCCACCCAGTCCGGTGTCACATGCTCGGATGGCGAGACCACGGCGCAGGCTTTGGCCTGCATCAGGTCGGCAGCAGCAAGAACGGGACGCAGCGCCGAAGGCGTTTGTGTGCCGTTGCCGCAAACGGCTGTAACGGTATGAAAAGTCCGGAGCGATTGCACCGCGGCATCGGCCGGGAAACTGTTGGAAGCCTGCAGTACCAGCTCGCGGCTACCGTCGCGCGAGCCGGCGTCGGCATTCACCAGAACCGCCCGCTCCCGCGGGAAGCCCTTCAGCAGCCCCAGGCGTACCGCCTGTATGACCCCGGCGATGGTTTTGGCGTCGTTATGGGTAGGCACCGCGACCAGCAGGTCGACCTCACCCACGTTGATCAGCTGCCGAATAAACTCATCCGACAGCACGCTTTCTTCAGCCAAAACGCTTCTCCTTGGCGTTGTTGTTGGCCGGCTTAGATCCTTCTCAGCCGGAACCAATAAAACTGATGCGGCCCCATCGTAAGCAGGTAGGGCAGCTCGCCAATGCGCGGAAAAATGTTTCTTCCGAACATCTCAATCGGTAAATAACCCTTGTAGCGCTGTAAATCGAGTTCCACGGCCTGGGCGGCGCTTGAAAGATTATTCACAACCAGCACCCGGTCGTTGCCGGATTGACGTATGTAAGCCAACGCGCGATGATTCGCCGGCTGCAGAAACTCGATGGTGCCGGAGCCAAACGCCGGCGTGGACTTACGGACCGAGATCAGCTGCCGCATCCAGGACAGCAGGGAGTGGTGGGACCGCTGCTGCGATTCAACGTTGAGGGCCTGATATCCGAAGACCGGGTTCAGGATCAGCGGTGAATACAGGCTTTCCGGGTCGGCCTCGGAGAAGCCTGCGTTCCATCCTCCGTTCCACTGCATAGGAGTGCGGACGCCGTTGCGGTCGCCCAGGAAGACGTTGTCTCCCATGCCAATTTCGTCTCCATAGTAAATGATTGGCGTGCCGGGCATCGACATCAACAGGCTGTTCATGAGCTCGATACTTTTGCGGTCATTGTCCAGCAAAGGCGCCAGGCGCCGCCTGATCCCCAGATTCAAGCGCATCGTCTTGTCTTGCGCGTAGGCATCGTACATGTAATCACGCTCGATGTCGGTCACCATCTCCAGCGTCAACTCGTCGTGATTGCGCAAGAACAAACACCACTGACAGCTGGGGGGGATTTCCGGTGTCTGCTGCAGGATTTCGACGATGGGCTTGCGATCTTCCAGCTTCAGCCCCATGAACATGCGCGGCATCAGGGGAAAATGGAAGGCCATGTGGAATTCGTCTTCCTCACCGAAATAGGGCCGCAGGTCCGCCGGCCACTGATTGGCCTCCGCCAACAGCATTCTGCCGGGGTATTCGGCATCCAGACGTGCGCGCAATTCCCTGAGGATCGCGTGGGTTTCCGGCAGGTTTTCGCAATTGGTTCCCTCGCGCTCCACCAGGTAGGGCACTGCGTCCAGCCGGAACCCATCAACTCCGATGTCCAGCCAGAACTTCATGACTCGCCACATTTCCTCACGTACTGCGGGATTGTCGTAGTTCAAGTCGGGCTGATGACTGAAGAAGCGGTGCCAATAATAGGATTTCGATATTGGATCCCATGCCCAGTTCGACAACTCAGTATCGAGGAAGATGATGCGCGTTCCATGGTAAGGGACGTCAGTGTCGCTCCACACATACCAATTCCGGCGCGGGTTGTCGCGCGAGCTGCGCGATTCTTTGAACCAGGGATGCTGATCGGAAGTGTGATTCAGAACAGACTCGACGATAACGCGGATACCGTGCTGGTGCGCGGCATTGAGGAAGGCCTTGAAGTCTTCCAAAGACCCATAATTCTTGTGTACCGAATAGTAATCGGCGATGTCATAGCCGTCGTCGCGCAAGGGCGAAGGAAAGAACGGCATGAGCCAGATGGCAGTAATACCGAGCCGCTGCAGATAGTCCAGCTTTGCGGTCAGGCCCTGGAAATCGCCGATCCCATCTCCGTTGCTGTCATAGAAGGCGCGTACATGCACCTGGTAGATGATCGCCTGCTTGTACCAGAGGCCCTCCGTATTTGCCAATTGTGTGCCCCCTGCACCGCGAAACTGAGTGTATAGGTTATCGAAGTCTGCAATCGCTTGCACGCGCCCAAAAATCTTGTCGCAAAGATGCACCCCGATCGATGCCGCGTTATCAATTTTGTCCGAGTTCGCATCTCAGTATCTGTTGCCCCGGTAACATCCCCACAACCCGGTGTTTGAGTCATCTGCCTCGAAGGGCATATCATGCTGCGATGATGCCAGGGGACCTTGCGAACATGGAGGATGATCCTGCGTGAAGAAGGCTGCGCCACCATCTCGGGTAGTTATCGAAAATGTCGGACCGTCGATTAACGACGGCCGGTTTCCCATCAAGCGCACCGTCGGAGAATCGGTCAAAGTCACCGCCGATATCTTTGCCGACGGCCATGACTTGTTGGAAGCCGTGGTGCTGTATTGCTCTGAGCCTGGCAAACAGTGGCAGGAAGTTGCCATGGAACCCCTGGGAAACGATGCGTGGGCGGGTGAATTCACGGTCGAATCTCTGCATCCGCACTACTACACGGTGCAGGGTTGGGTGGATCGATTCAAAACCTGGCGCCGCGACCTGGAAAAGAAACTTCAGGCCGGACAAGATGTTGAGGTGGATTTGCTGGGTGGCGCGGAGCTAATAGAACGGGCAGCAGAGCGCGCCGACGGCGACGCGTCGCGCCTGCAGCCCTGGGCCGCCATATTGCGTTCCGCCGACCAGCCTGCGACCGAACGCGCCCGGCGCGCCCTAAGCGAGGAACTGCGGACCTTGATGCAGCAGCACCCTGACAAGAGCTATGCCGCGCGGTACGACAAAGAATTGCAAGTGGCCGTGGCGCGCGAGAGGGCGCGTTTCAGTTCCTGGTACGAAATGTTTCCCCGCTCCTGTACCTCGGACGCTCAGCAGCACGGCAGTTTTCGCAATTGCGAAGAACGCATGACTTACGTGGCGCGGATGGGATTCGACGTGCTCTATCTTCCACCCATCCACCCCATCGGAAGAACCCACCGCAAGGGTAAGAACAATAATCCGGTAGCCACGCCAGGCGAAGTCGGCAGCCCGTGGGCCATTGGAGCAGCAGAAGGTGGTCACACGGAAATTCATCCGGAACTGGGGATGCTGGAAGACCTGAAGAGCCTGCAAGCGAAGGCCCAGGAGTATGGTATCGAGCTGGCTTTGGATCTTGCCTTCCAGGCAACACCTGATCATCCGTGGGTAAAGGAACATCCGGAATGGTTTCGTCATCGCGCGGATGGGACCATCCAATACGCCGAGAATCCGCCCAAAAGATACGAAGACATCTATCCCTTCGATTTTGAATCTGAGCAATGGGAAGAGTTATGGCAAGCCCTGAAGGATGTAGTGTTTTTCTGGCTGGAGCACGGCATCCGAATATTTCGCGTCGACAACCCCCACACCAAGGCGTTTGCCTTCTGGGAGTGGTTGATTGCTGAAATACGCGCACGGTATCCGGATGCCATTTTCCTGGCGGAGGCTTTCACCCGACCGAAAGTAATGTATAGGCTGGCAAAAGTAGGATTCGATCAGTCCTATACCTATTTCACCTGGCGCAATACCAAGACCGAGCTGACGGACTACCTGACTCAACTGACCCAAAGTGAGACGGGTGAATATTTCCGGCCTAATTTCTGGCCTAATACTCCCGATATCCTGCCGGAATATCTACAGTACGGTGGACGGGCCGCCTTCGCTGCACGGCTTGTGCTGGCAGCAACGCTATCTTCCAATTACGGAATCTATGGGCCGGCCTTCGAATTGCTGGAGAATGAGCCAATCGAGCCCGGCCGCGAAGAGTATCTCAACTCCGAGAAGTATGAGATTCGCGCCTGGAAGCTGGACCAGAGCGACACGTTGGCCGACCTGATTGCGCGCGTCAATCGCATCCGCCGCGAGAATCCGGCGCTGCACTATAACCATAATCTCCGGTTTCACGAGGTCGACAACGACCAGTTGCTGGCATACAGCAAGGCGACACCCGATTCCAACAATCTGATTCTTGTGGTTGTCAATCTCGATCCATACCACACCCAGTCCGGCTGGCTGCATCTTCCTTTAGAGGAGTTGCGGATAGCTCCCGGGCAAACCTTTCAGGCACATGACCTGCTGGGTAACGCGCGCTATTTTTGGCAAGGAGAACGAAACTTTGTTCGCTTGGACACAACCGTAATGCCGGCACACATTTTCGCCCTCAGGCGGCGCGTCCGCACTGAGCGCGACTTCGACTATTACTTGTAGGAGGCTGCTGATGGCAGTGCCCATTCCGAACCAGGGCCAGTTCACGCTTTTGAGCGATCTCGATCTCCACCTGTTCAACGAAGGCAGTCACAATCGCCTGTATCAGAAATTCGGAGCGCACCTTACCAAAGTCGATGGCACCAGCGGCACTTACTTCGCGGTGTGGGCGCCGAATGCCGAGAAGGTCTCAATCATCGGCGGCTTCAACGACTGGGAACGCAACCGCAGTCCACTGCGAGCGCGCGGCAACTCTGGTGTATGGGAGGGCTTTCTTCCGGGCGTAGGCGAGGGCGCCGCTTACAAATACGCTATTACTTCCCGCTACGAGAAGTACCAGATGGATAAGAGCGATCCCTATGCTTTTCGTACTGAGATTTCGCCCCGCACTGGGTCGATCATACATGACCTGAACTACCAATGGGCAGACGGCGAGTGGATGCAATCACGTGCCAGCCGGAACTCGTTGCAGGCTCCCATCTCCATCTATGAGGCGCATCTGGGTTCGTGGATGCGGGTGCCCGACGAAGATAACCGGCCACTCACTTATCGCGAGTTGGCCCCTCGACTTGGCGACTACCTTCAGCGCATGAACTTCACCCACGTCGAGTTCCTGCCAATCATGGAGCACCCGTTCTATGGATCCTGGGGGTATCAGAGCACCGGTTTCTTCGCTCCCACCAGCCGCTATGGAACGCCGCAGGACTTCATGTTTCTGGTGGAGCAGCTTCACCAGCGCGGAATCGGCGTTATTCTGGACTGGGTGCCGTCGCATTTCCCGGACGATGCACATGGTCTTGCTTTTTTTGACGGGACCCATCTCTACGAGCATGCCGACCGCCGTCAGGGGTTCCATCCTGAGTGGCACTCCCACATTTTCAACTACGGCCGCAATGAGGTGCGCAGCTTCCTGCTTTCCAGTGCCCTATTCTGGCTGGACGCTTACCACATAGATGGTTTGCGTGTCGACGCTGTCGCGTCCATGCTGTATCTGGACTATGGCCGCAAAGAAGGTGAGTGGATTCCCAACAAGTTCGGTGGCCGGGAAAATCTGGATGCCATTTCTTTTCTACAGCGGATGAACCAGGACATCTATGAAGCTCATCCTGACGTGCAAACCATCGCCGAAGAGTCCACCACATGGCCGCTGGTGTCGCGTCCAACCTATCTGGGTGGCCTCGGCTTCGGGCTGAAGTGGGACATGGGATGGATGCACGACACCTTACAGTACTTTTCCAAGGACCCCATCTATCGGCGCTTTCATCACAATCTCTTGACCTTTCACGGGATGTATATGTTCAGCGAGAATTATGTTCTCCCGCTCTCGCACGATGAGATCGTGTATGGCAAGGGGTCGCTGCTGACCCAGATGTCGGGCGACGAGTGGCAGAGGTTCGCTAACTTGCGGCTGCTCTTCGGCTATATGTATTCCCAACCGGGCAAGAAGCTGCTGTTCATGGGTGCAGAGTTCGGGCAGCGGAACGAGTGGTATCACGAGACCAGCCTGGACTGGCACTTGCTGGATTCGCCGATGCATTCCGGAATGCAACGGTGGGTCGAGGATCTGAATCGCACCTATCGCACCCAGCCCGCGCTTTTCCAGGAAGACTTCTCCCCGGCCGGCTTCGAGTGGATCGATGCCAACGATTCCGATGAGAGCATTCTCACCTACATACGCCGCGGCAGCCAGGAGAATGAGTTGATTGTTGCTGTCTGCAACTTCACTCCGGTCCCTCGCCACAACTATCGCATTGGCGTTCCGCGAAGCGGGGTCTGGCAGGAGATCCTGAATAGTGACGCGACGTTGTACGGCGGCAGCGGACAGGGGAACATGGGCACCGTCGCAACGGATCCGGTCCCTTTTCACGGACGACCTAATTCCGTGGCCTTGACCGTTCCACCTTTGGGCGTAGTGTTCTTTGCCTGGCAGGGGGAAGCTTAGACTAGCCGTTACCTGTCAACTTGACCGCGCCCGGCGCGCCCTTCGGTTGGTCCGTGACTCGCCAGTTGAGAGGCTCCCGACTGCCCCCTGCGTTTTCGGTTATCGCCGGCCTACTTCAGCTTTACACCGACTGGGCCTTGGCTTGTTTCAGGATGGGTGTTGGCGCAGATCGTTGACGCCGATCTACGCTCCGTTTCTGGAACCGCCAGTGTTTGGCGACATCCGATAACTTTCCAATTGTCCGTGACTCACCAGCCAGGATGAGGTTGACTTACAGGGGCCTTTATGTACTAATTGAATGCGTACAGAATTTGAGGAGTCACTACGATGCCAAGAGTAGCGGTTGAAGACAACAGCCGGATGTCCCTCCGGATTAGGCCTGAGGAAAAAGCCCTGCTCTTACGTGCGGTGGCGCTGAATCACACCGACCTGACGGATTTTGTCATTCGTCACGCCGTACGTGCCGCCAAGGCCGTCATCGAAGAGGCGGATCATGTGCAACTCACCGGGCGAGACAGTTTGCGGGTCTTGAATCTGCTGGAGAACCCGCCGGCGCCGAACAGAAAACTGTTGGCGGCCGCTCGGGCTTTGCCAAGGCGGTCCTAGTCGTGACGGCATGGCACGAAGAGCCGATCAGCAAGAAGCATGATCGGGAAGCGTTCGACTGCGGCGAAGAAGCGCTGAATGAATACTTGCGTCGCTATGCGCGCAAGAGCCACGACTTGGGCGGGGCGAAGACATTCCTTGCGATTGACGATTCGGACAACAAAACGATACTCGGCTTCTACAGCCTGAGCCCCGCATCGGTTGACTATGCCCGGACCCCGGAGATCGTGCGGCGCGGTTTAGCACGCCATGACGTGCCGGGCTTTCGTTTGGCGCGCCTGGCTGTGGATCGAAGGATGCAAGGGAAGGGACTTGGCGGACAACTTCTGCTCGCGGCGGGCCGACGCTGCCTGTTGGCGGCGTCGGAGGTTGGCGGCGTCGTGCTTGTCATCGATGCCAAGAATAAAAGGGTGGCAGAATGGTATGCCAGCTATGGTGCGTTACCACTGTTGGACACGCCCTTAACTTTGCTGCTGCCGCTTGCGACGATTGAGGTGGCGCTGAGAAAAGCAGGCAAATACTGACGCGGAAGGTTCTGGTCGTCCGGTGCACACACCTGCCACCGTTTCCGGGGCATTTGTAACTAGGGGAAAACGGAATGGTGATCACCACCATCGACGAGTCACAACGCAAAGCTGCAAAAGTCGTGGGATTGGCTTACCTGGTCACGTTCGCGACCGTGGTCTATGTCAACTTTGGTATCCCCGACCGTCTGACCGGCTTTTCCGTCGGCCATGGCTTTGGCCCCTCCACCCCACTGACCCATTCCGTAATCATGGGAAGACCCGGCCACGGCCCGGTACTGGCGACCGAGACAAATATCCACAGCAAGTGCCATAAGCTTCCGTTCTAAGTCGGCCAGCCCCGTGGTATCAACCGAACCCCAGCACCCCAGTCAACAGCCGACTCGCATTTCAGACACCACAACTGAACCTCAGCAAGACCCCGGGTACCTAAAGGATGGCGCCTCGCCATGCCAACTGAAGACACAATGACAACTCCCACGGGACTGGATGTAAGCAAACTTCTTGCGGAGCTCGAAGTCCCGTTTTCGCCCGACCAGGTCCGGTGGCGAGTCACCAATACCAGCAGCGACAAAAAGCGCGGTCAGATCGTGCCGTACGCCGATTCCCGCGCCTTCACTGACCGGCTGAACGCGCTGTTCACGCCACAGGGCTGGACCCGTGAGTACAAGGTAGAGACGATGACCAATATCACCCGCGTAAAGAAGGGCGAGAGCATCGTCTCGGGCAAGGTGCTGGTTACCTGCACGGTCACCATCCTTGGCATTGGGTCGCATTCAGGCACCGGCGAAGAATGGGCCGATGACGATAACGGTATGACGTCAGCCGACGCACAGGCCTTCAAGCGGGCGTGTTCGTGCTTTGGCCTTGGCCGGTACTTCTACGATATCCAAGCCGTCTGGGTCGATCTGGACCAGAACCGCCAGCCGGTAAGAACACCCGTATTGTTCGCCTGGGCTCTCCCGGAGAACTGGCGCAAAGGAATGCGGCCTTCCGCCAGGAATGGCAACGGCAACGCCGCCGCAGCCTCCAACAGCGCAAATGGACGAAGCCAAGCCTACGGGACCAACTCCCCAAGGTTTCCGGCAATGGCCACACTCACGCCGGAGACAGCAAAGCCACCGCGAGCGGAGGCAACGGCGACGATCTCGATGCGCGCATTCTGTGCAGGGAAAAGTCTGTCGGTACGGTGTTGTACCGCAACATCCTGCGTGAGTACGGTCGAGTAAACCAACCGAAGTTGATTCGTGATCCCGCCGTCAAACGAACCGTCCTGCAAATGCTCGAATCCGCAGCACGCGGCATCGAGCGATTGGAAGCCCTCACCAAACGGCTCGACACGAAGACCGTCGAGGCGCTGCTGGCGAAGCTGCAAGCCCCGCCATTAGTCTAGGCGAGATTTCGGACATGAAGACCTTGCAAAACGTGGTCTTCGGCCTCGAAGAACTCGCTGGTTCCGACCAACACCACGCAGCCTAATTACTCCGCGACGAATGCGAGGACACGCGGACACGTGTGCCCTCCGCTCCTTTGGACACAGCCAGAAATGGCGTCCGCAACAAACCTCCATACAAAGCAGACGGAGTCGGCAACGTGTCTATCAAGGCAGTCGCACACATCTCCCGGGTTCGCGGCGGCTCGCAAGCACGCATCATGCTGGCCGATGACCGGCAAGCAGTACGTGGTTAAGTCAGTGAATCCATTTTCTCAGCGGGCGGCGCGTCTCCTCGGTCTCACCTGGGCCCGAGCGCGACGATTGGAAGTATTCCTCGAACTTCCGTCCAGCTTCCTGCTTGTGTTCCTCCCAGTCGCGGACGAAGATCCATCTCTCTTTCAAAGGGTCCCACATCCAGAAGCTGTGGAGGGCGGTAAATTCGGCATCAGAGAGCGGATCGGATGCAATCAGCAGTAGCGTGCCGCATCCAGGACCACACCTCTTCTTCCTCAAGGCAAAGTCCCACTTGCAGTGGGGGCATTGGTAGCGCTGCGGCTTGGTTTTCAAGAGGTTCCTCTCAGAGCTTGTAGATTATCGCCATTTCGTGGGCCGTCACGCGGGCACCATCGCCGCGACGCACTCCCAAGCAATAGCCGAGAGACGGTCATCCCGAACGCGAACCGGAAATCTCGACTTGATCGCTGTTTCGCCCCTTGAACGTTTTATCTCTTTGGATCCCTGACTCTCACACCATCCTCTCCTCTCTTAAACACAGACTTCTGGAGAACAAATGGCCCGCCCGATCGCGAGACTCAAGCTCGGATATTTTCCCTTGCCCGCCGAAGAAGCCAAGAATATTCGGGCCCTGTTGTTACCGACGTCACCATATGCGGCCATCGATCCCTGTGTCGGCGACGGTACGGCGTTGATCGAAATAACCAAAGACACCGGTGCCCATCTGACCGGCATCGAACTCGATGCCGATCGTGCCGAAGCGGCCAACCGCAATGGCGTTGTCACCGTCCACGGCAGCGCAATTGAGTGCCGGGTGTTGGCGGAAACCTGTTCGCTCCTGTATCTGAATCCGCCCTATGACAGCGAGTTTGGGCCGCACGGTAATAAGAGGATGGAGTTGGTATTTCTCGAGCACTGCTATCGCTGGGTGAGCACTGAAGGCGTGCTGGTGTTCGTTGTTCCAGCTCCCGCTGTGGGCACATGCGCCCGTCTGCTGGCCAGCCAGTTTGATCGGATTTGCGTTTTTCGACTCGAACATCCAGAATCCGTCCGCTTCAACCAGGTCGCGTTGTTCGGCAGACGTAAGAAAGCGCATCTGCGCGGCGAGCCCAAAGGAGCAGACGAGTTGCTCCGGATTGCGTACAAGCCGCAGCTGCTCCCTGCACTCAACCAAGAGGTTGCGGAACGGTATGCCGTCCCACCGTCTTCTCCGGCGACGATCACTTACACGGGACTGCCGCTGGATGCGATTGAGGATGCCCTGCAGCGGTCCGTCGCGATGCAGAATGCGCGCGGGATTCTTGTACGCAAACAGCAGAAGATGTCGGGCCGGCCAGTGACGCCGCTACACCAAGGCCACGTTGGTCTCTTGGCTTGCAGCGGCATGCTGAACGGTTTCTTCGGGGAAGGCGAAACGCGGCACATCGCACACTGGCGCTCCGTAAAGTATGTGGACGAGTTCAACGAAGAAGGTGAGGCCGAGGGCGAGACCATCATTCGCAAACGGGAACGGTTCAGCCATGAACTGACCCTCGCCTACGAAAGTGGCCAGATCATCGAATTAAAAGAAAGCAAGGAGGCCAAGCCTTTGGGGGAGTAAGGAAATCGTGATAGAGTAAGGAATGAGGTCGGTATGCAGAAGCAGGCCAAAATCACAAGCAAAGGACAAATCACCGTGCCGCGCGACGTTCGCCGCGCCCTGGGCCTTCGGGCTGGGGACCGCCTGGTGTTCGAAAGCGTTGGTCAGGAGGTTCGCGTGCGCGCGGTTAAGACGAAGAGCGCATTTTCCAAGTATCGCGGCATCGGCAATCCCGGAATTGGCTCCGGTCGCAAGAACATCGGTACCTGGCTGCGCGGACTGCGTGGGGAATGACAACCGCGATTGACACCAACGTCATCATTGCGCTTTGGGACCGTGACGCATCCTTTAGTTCGGCTGCCCAGACCGCGCTAGAGGCGGCGTTCAATCGGGGAGGCTTGGTTGTTGCGGCGCCGGTTTTCGCCGAGTTGTTGGCAGCGCCAGGCCGCACCGAGGCGTTCGTGGATGCATTCCTGGACGATACCGGCATTTCCGTCGACTGGAACCTGGATGAGATAGTCTGGAGATCCGCTGGTCGGGCATTCCAACGTCACGCCGAGCGGCGCCGGAAGCAACGCGACCCAGGAACTCGACGGATCTTGGCGGACTTTTTGATTGGCGCACATGCAGATGCTCGCGGTTTCCGCCTGCTCACCCTGGATGAGCGGATTTACCGGACCGCCTTCCCGAAGCTGGTCGTTGAGACCATCTAAGCGCAAAAAGGTAGGAATTTCGGAGGAAGAGATCGTGGAAGACTTTAGGCACTGGTGCCATGGTGAGGTCGAACCGGGTACGAACGGAGAGGCTGGAAGAAATGAGCGAGCTGGCAACTGATTATGGAGCACTACTCTCGGAGACGAAGCCCGAAGTCATTCACGACGAGGGACAGAACGACAGGTTCGTGGCGCGACTCGAGGAATTGACGTCCAAGCAAGTCGTCACTCCGGCGGAAGAGAAGCTGATCGAACTCTTGACGATTTTGATCGAGAACTTCGAGGCAAAGCACTATCCGGTTCAAGGTTCCGGTCCACTGGATGTCATACGGCACCTGATGGAGGAAAACCATCTGCGCCAGAAAGACCTGGTGGACGTCTTTGGAACGGAGAGCATCGTGTCCGATGTACACAAAGGAAAGCGCGATCTGGCAAAGGACCACATTCGCAAACTCAGCGAACGATTCGGAGTATCTCCAGCGCTCTTTTTCTAGGGTTGCTCAACTTTAGCCACCAGCCTGTTCCCCCAACTCGGCTGCGAAGACTGCCATCGCCTGACGATCACCCAATAAGCACTCACGCCGTAATAGGGCATCTCGACGCCTCCCCGCCCAAGATTCCTCGATGTACAAACCTCCAGTCCTTTGAACACCCTAGCCGATAAACGGCGCTGGCCAAGCCGGTCCAGTCACTGAACTAAATCAGGGAAAGAGGTGCACACGGCGATGAAGAACGCTCATGAACGTTTCGGCAAACTCGTTTATCGGCGGCGCACAGAAAAGACGGCAACCAACCTTCGCGTTTTCCTCGATGCCTTCGTGGGTGAGGAAAGAGGTAAAGCCCATTTGGTCTCGGTAGTTGGCGGCGACGTGGAGATCGGCGCCCTGGCTGCTGCTTTTGCCAACGGTGACTCATTTACCGTGGTAGATCCTTACGGTGAAGAGAGCATCGTCTCGCTAGGCGAGAAGCCGCTGTGCTTCCGAGGGTCGATCGTGGTTCCCGGACGGAAGCGACCGTTGCGACATCTTGTGAGTTGCTCGCAGGAATTGGCGGACACCACCTCGAATGGGAAAGCTACCGCTGATCAGCGACGATCCTTTGTTCATTTGGTCCTCGCTGGTATGTCATTACGGCCTGCCGGCAGCACCAGAATGGGGATCGTGGATGATCTCGCAATTACAGCAGCAGAAGCGTATTCAGCTACTTCCCGCGTTTGGGTATGCCGGAGTGGCCGTCAAGGCCAAGCGAAAAGAGTTATTGGCGCTGCTTCGGAAGGGGCTGCGCAGCAATCGACTCGCTTTTCCTGCCCACAATGGGGCTGTCGAATGGCCCGAAATCCAGCTCATCAAGAAGACCGCTTGATTCCCGCGTGAACAAGGGCCTTCGCCGACTGCTGCGGAGAACCGGGCCCTTCGCGGTTGTCCTACACACTCGCATTCTGAATAGTCTTGGGAGGTCCAAATCCATGGCGCTTTTACATACAGGCGACCGCATTTGTGCGTCGTGCGGAGGCATGAACGGCCGTCACCGGGCAGCGTGCTCAGGCGACGAATCTATCGACGTACTCAACGTCTACACCCGACGGCAAGCGATAGACGATGGCATTCTGGTCGATTGCGAGCAAGCTCCAATGGGCGAGATGCGCCGCCAGCTTATGAAGTGGCCGCTCGCTATGACCGCTACCGCATTTCACCGATACGTATGGCCAATAGATGAGGAGGCGATCCTGCCGCCAGACCAGAGCTTGGAAGGCCGCTTCTGGGATGTCGTTTGGATGTTCCATGCTGCCGTCAAGGGGACAGTCCCGGCCAGACGCTTTGACCCGTGCAACCTGCTGTTCGACTTCTACTGTATCGTTGCTGATCCGGCACTGTCGTCAAACGAGAGGATCGACGCGACGGCTCGGAGCGGGCCAGAGGGGATGCGGCTCGTAGCTCTGAAAGCGGTTTCTGGGCCGGGCGATGACGGCGAGCCTGTGATGACGGTCATGTTGCCGGAAGAGGATTGAAAGCCGTGCATCCTGAGGGAAGCGGCCGAATTGGCAGCGGCCGACGACGATCAACTTCCCAAATCAGCTCTGGCGCGGCAGTTGCCGGAACGACACCAGATGCCAAGGCCCATCGGGCGTCGACGTTTCCCTGCGCAGAATGTAGAGATTGCCGTCGTCCGCGCGTACTTTGTAAAAGGCATCTTGCGGGCCGTACCACTGGTCCAGCACCTCTTCGACCAGGTACTGAATCCCGTCAAGTCGAAAACGAACCGGCCTTTCTTCCGCTGTTCGACCGGAATAGCAATCTACCTCCAGATTCATCTCCTCTCCTCATCCCTTCCTTGGCGCGTGCCTGAAGACAAACAATCTGACTCAATCCTTGTTCGATGGCCGACACGGCCGAACCGAAACAACTGACCGCCGCAAGTGCACTTGCCACACCGATCTTGTCCGGAGAGACTCATGCAGACCCCTGTCGACATCTACACGTATATGCAGCTCCACAGTGCGGAGCTCGGAAAACGGATTCTCTCATCGTACCCCGCCCTGCATGGCGTCGACGAAACTCCGACTCCATTGCTTTCCCGGATGGTGCGTGTACCATACCCGGCCCAAACCCTGGCGATCATGGGTGTGAGCAAGCGTTGGCTTTTTGCGCGCAACGCCAATGTCGTGGCAGAGTGCGGCTCTGGCAAGACACTCATTGCTCTCGGAAGCATGCTGGTTCATAGCGCCGGCAGGCCATATTCGGGCCTGGTGATGGCGCCACCGCACCTGGTCGAGAAATGGGCGCGGGAGACCTTCTTAACGCTGCCTCAAGTGCGGGTGTTTCTTATCGACGACATGCGCAACGGCGGCGATCCGAAAGAGCCGCATGGCATCAACGAAGTCCGGTTGCGTCGTGGTGAAATCGTCCGCGAGGGATTGCACACCTCGCTAGCAGAGTTGCGGCGCCTGGGACGTAAAGGCTGGCGCAAGCTTTGTCCCGGAACCACGATCTTCTGCATTGGCCGAGAGAAAGCCAAGCTTTCCTATTTCTGGAAGCACTGTTACGGCAAAAGCCGCTCAGGAAGGTACCTCGGGTCGCTTACGAACCCGGACACCGGGTGTCCTGTGGAGACAGATGGGGTACGGCTGAGCGCGCTCGATTTCGAAAAGAAGCGCCTGCACCAGATCGTGGAGGACTCGAAGGCAGGCAAGACCAAGTACTCCGCGCTTTGGCAGGCGGACGGCAACAAGATCGTTCGCATGGCACCGACGGAATACATGGGACGCTTCATGCCGGAATGGTGGGACTACGCCATTGCGGATGAGATTCACCAACTGGCTGGCGACACGGCCCAGGGTAACGCTCTTGGAGTGCTCAACAAAACGGCAAGACGGTTCCTCGGACTCACGGGAACCTTGCTTTCTGGCTACGCGGATGATCTGTTCAACACCCTGTTCCGCACCGATGCCAAGCGCATGACCGAGGACGGTTACGAATGGGGCTCAACCGGACGGGAGCGATTCACCCGCGACTTCGGCGTGATCGAGACCATTGAAAGAATCACGGTCGAAGACAACTCCTGCTCCAAGAAAACCAAGAAGACAGTTACGATCAAGCGCAAGCCCGGCGCCTCGCCGCTGCTGTTCGGCAAGTATCTGATGGACCACTGCGCGTTCATTGGCCTGGAGGACATCTCGGACGGTTTGCCAAGCTATCGGGAGGAAGTCGTCCCAGTTGCGATGGAGGATCCGCTAAAGACTGCTTATGAAGAGCTCGAAGAGGAGATCACCGCCTGCCTGAAAGAGCACCGTGGCAACAGCAGCGTGGCGAGCACCATGCTGAACGCACTGCTCGCATGGCCGGACCATCCGTATGGTTTCGGCACTCTGTACGGTTCTGAATTTGACCCGGAAACCAAATGCCGCGAATCGTTCGTCATTGCCGAAACGGTCGATCTGGACAAGAACGAAACCTACGCAAAAGAGCGGGCACTGATCGAAGAGGTGAAAGCCCAGCTCGCGCGCGGCCGCAAATGCCAGGTCTTTGCGGTTTATACCAACAAGCACGACGTTGTCGAAAGGCTGGAACAGATATTCCGGGCCGAGGGAATACGGGCATCAATCCTGCGGGCCAGCGTCCCCACGCATAGGCGTGAAGCTTGGTACAGGGAGCAGTTGCGCCGCGGAATCGATGTCGCGATCTGCCATCCCAAGATCGTTGAAACCGGGCTGGATCTTCTGGACTTTCCGACCATCCTGTTTCACGAGACCGGTTACTCGCTGCACACGTTACGCCAGTCCAGCCGCCGATCGTGGCGCATCGGACAGAGACGTCCGGTGGAGGTGAAGTTCTTTGCCTATGCAGGAACCATGCAGGAGGTCTGTCTTCGGCTGATGGGCAAGAAGCTCCTCGTGGCGTTAGCGATGGAAGGGAAGTTTGCTTCCGAAGGCCTCCAGGCAATCGACGGCGATGACGATATGCTCACAGCCATGGCGCGTGAACTGGTTGAGAATAAGGGAATCGGGGAATCTGCAGATTCAATCTGGCGAAACGTCCAGCAGCTACGGCCCTCGTCGGCGTCACCCGTGCATGAAGAACCAGAGGATAGGCAATTTGAACACGTGGAAGTCGAGAAGCCTGCGATGCTGCCGTTGTCGATCGAGTCAATTCCCAGCGCAGCCCTCGCGGACGCTGCCAATTTGCCTCGCAGTTCCTCGCGCAAAGGCGTCGCGGCCGGCCAACTGTCGCTATTCTGACAGGCCAATCCACGCCCAGATTCAACGGCGGGAGCAGAGCTCCGCTGGTACACTCTACCGCCGTCGCAGCCCATGCTCGAAGAGGCGAAATGAGTGAGAACAACCAACTATGATGCTTGGACCTTCGGCCTAACCGACTTGCCCTAACCTGTTTCTATGTCAAACTACGCCGCGCGAGAGGCCGACCGCAATCCGACGCAACGGATCAACCGCTTAGCATTAGACATTATCCAGGAAATCGGCTTACATTCCTGTGTAACGTCCCGCAGTTGTAGACTGTGTCCAGCTTCGGGACTCCGTAGCGGAAAGGAGGTGCTATGTATCTTGGCCCTGTCCGCGACCTGATCGATCGCTGGGCGATCTCACGGCGTGAGACTGCACTTTATCGGGAATTCGTCAAAGAACCAAAACTCGTCGCATTGCAGAAGTTGCTCAATTTCCTCGTGCAAAATGATCTGGGTCTCGGTCTTGAGCGCGATGACCTTCGGGAGTCGTTGTTCGGCCTTGATTGGAAGCATTGCTGTGATCAGCTTGAACCGGCTCATCGCGATCTCGTTTTCATGGCGCTGGACGCTTATCTTTTCAATTCACCATCCCATACTTCGAGCGCTGATTGGCGATCTTGGCTCAGGATGTCGAGAGTCGCTGGAAGAGTCTTAACCGTCACTGAGCCTGCGTTCGCACAAGGTCTGCTCGACGCGAAAAGAAACCGCAGACTCGATGATTTGCCAAAAGAAGACTCCGACTATCTCTTGTCCTGTTATCTGCGCGCATACGGTGACATCTTGGAACAATCTGGGGTCGATGACCGCCAGTTTGCCCTTCCAATCCTGCTTGAGTTTGCGGCAATTGCGCAAGTACTGGGCCCTACGGAGTACTCGTCGACCATCTTACAGAGGTGGGTGAGACATGCTCAACAGAGACCTCGTGCTTTGGCCAGTTTTTCGGATGAGCAGGCCTACCAAGCGCCAATTAGAGGTGTAGGGTCTCCAAACGGCGCAAGCGTGACAATGTACCAAGATGGTCAAGTGAGTACACCAGTTCGGATCGCTTACGCCGGCATAACTGGTGATCGGACCTTGAATGCTCAGATGTTCTCCAGTCTCTTTTCCACCGCCCTCGCAAGCAACAGTGAGCGGTCCTTCCTCACCTCGGTTGGTGGAATCCTCCATCTCGATCGAAATACTACGTCCGGCAGCGGAACAGTCTTACGCGCAACTATTGGGGTTGATGGACGGCCCATTGAGCCGAAGGCCGGTATGCCATCACTTGGAATGGATCCGGACGAAGCATTCGGACTAGTTGCTGAACTATTTCAGCGATTTAAGGATTCGACTGGACTAGTGAGCGTAATGCACTGGGGAATAGCCGATATTGAGGCGCTCGAAGAACGTGTCCGAGCGGCGCTGAGCAGCGGCAGCGAATCTCCTCGGCGATTGAGGAGTGAACCGAGCCATTTTGAGGAAGGCGGTGCGATTCATGTTATGCCACTTCTACATCGAAATAGCGATGGCAAGATCGAGCCGGTTCAGATTCGAGTATCTTATAGTGCTCTCAATCCCGACCTTGTTCTCAAGTTGATCCGCACAGCTCGTCAATCGTACATGACCCAACTGATCGCAAATGGACGGCGGCGCGAAGCGATGGCCAAAAATGCGTACAATGTGCATGATCGGGCTGTCAAACGCTGGCAAGCACTAAGCGCGTCGGAAAGGGAGGCGGAATGCAAAAAGGCGCCATGGGTGACGATTACCCAATCCTACAACTTCGAACTGGGAATGATTACGGTGGTCGAGCCCCCCGAAAGGGTCGCACGGGAGGAGTACGAGGACCAACGTCGGCCGGATCTACGTGACTCCGCGAAGCGATATTCTGAACAATTCGCGACTTTGTGTGACACCCTCGACAAACTCAATAGGACTGGCGGCATAGCGGATACGCTCTCATTCAGGTTCCTCATTGACGCAGCAATCCGTGGTGATTCCCTACTGATAGCTGATTCACGATTTCGTTCTGAGTACAAGATTTGGGTCGATCACACCTCCGCACCAGTTTGGGCCCTCCTTGAAGACTGGGCAATTCGTCGGCAGTACCCGGTCGAATTGATGGCGGCCGACAATATGCTGTTCAACTCAAAACAGAGCGCAGACGGACTGACCGTTTGGATTCAGCCTCACGTCATGATCGATTTGCACGACTTCGAGATCGTCATTGACGGTGCGGTTGGAACGATGTACGCATTTCCGGGAGGGAGAACTACAAGCCTCTGGGAACGCATCATTCCCGATCAAAAACACGGCATCGCAGATCCTTCGACGCTGCATCGGCAATTCTGTGAATGGGTTCAGACGCGTTTGTGTATTTCCGATGCTCGCTCCACGGGAGGCCCGAACCTCCGGCAAAAGGTCATGAGCGAGAAGAGGCAGGCCGGACTAATTTTACTCGAACAAGCGAAACGGCTGCTTTTTAGGGGAGAACTTGAGCGAAGCCTAGATGCTATTGAGAAAGCTCGGAAGTCGGATCTAGCGGCAGTATACTTCTGGGGCGCAATAGCTTACGAATATCGGTTCTTGCGTGACTACCGTCAGGATTTCATTGGCGTAGGTAAATTGGATGAGGCCGCAAAGCGGGACCGTCTGCTAAACGTGGCGCTGCATATCTTGACCGAGTCGTTGAAGCCTTCAGCCCCTAAGCGTGCTGATACCGGCTTGTGGATGCAAGACCTAGAGGCGCCGCTTCGCACTGCTGGATCGTCAGACGTGTATTCATCCAAGGGCGGCAAGGGGCGTAAGACCCTGACGGAACAGCTGTCGGCGAGTTCAATGGCGCGATCTCTACCAATCGACAACGATGCCAAGGTGTTTTGGGACCAGTTGCGTGCTTGCGACGCCACCTTCGTTAAGGGGTTAATGAAAGATAATGCGGACATCGCGGCCCTTGAGTCAGCAAGTTTGAACATCACGCCGACCGAAGAGGAGAGACTCCGAGCGGCTATGTGTGCGCTCTCGTCACTTGATTTTCTTTCGCTCGCTGAAAAGATGAAGACTGTTGCGCGATCAATGCCTTTTTCGGGACGCCCAAGCAGTGAACTGCGAAAGGAACTGCAAGAGATCGTGACACGCACACGAACGATGCCACTTGCCGACCCACCGGGGGCGCCGCAAATCGAAGAATTGACCGGCTTGCTCGGCCAGAGTTGATGCAGAGAATCGTATGCCCAAAGTCGACCAGTTTGATGTGTTCCTAAGCCACAACAGCAAGGACAAGCCAACAGTCATTGAACTCTCAATGCAGTTGACAGCTAGGGGCTTGAGGGTTTGGCTCGATGTAGAGCAACTCATTCCTGGTCGTCCGTTTCAAGAGGCGTTGGAGCGCGTTATTCAGACGACCGTTAGTGCTGCCATCCTTGTTGGAAAGGACGGATTGGGCCCATGGGAAATCCCAGAAATGCGGGCGTGCCTGCAAGAATTCGTGCATAGATCGCTCCCCGTGATTCCGGTACTTTTGCCGAACGCGCCTGTGAGACCCGACCTGCCGTTGTTCCTACGTGAATTCACGTGGGTCGACTTGCGCGACGGGATCACGAAGGCGGGTATTGATCGCCTTGTCTGGGGTATAACCGGCGTCAAGGCGCTCGAGACGACGAGTGAGCTCGTGGTAGTGCGCGCCCGGCAGCTTGAGGCACAAGAGAAGTCAAGCCAGTTCGTCGACGCGTGGGGCATCGCTTCCGTAAAAAGTCGGCTGCATGCCCTCTCTGAGATAGTGGCGCAAGCGGCATCCGAAGAATCGGCACTGGCGGCTGCCACCTATCACGAGGACGTTCTATCCATCATTGTGCCAATTACGTTTGAGATGCGCTGGCGAAGAGGCTATGCCGCTGCCTTGGAGAGAATACTGAAGATTCCTCGCCAAGAAAGAAGGTTACGTGACTTTGTTTGCGGCGAAGTCCCCGGTGGATGCCCGGTCACTGAGGGCATCCTCTCAGCCAGACTTGAAGGGGAAGGAAAGGTACTTGTCTTGCTCGATGATCATCCAGCACTATCTGTGGCTGATCTCAAACCTGAGGAACAGGTGAATGTCATTGATTCTGTGAACCTCCACGGGCGGCTGGGAATACCTAGCAAAGGCGGCTTGAGCCTAGCGGCGCGAATCGGGGAGATCCCAGTCCGGGGTGCGGCTGTCTCAGGGGATCAATTGTCCACCGTGCTGTTCCAAAACCGCGAGGTTCTTGCTCCTTTGGTGGCGAGGCTTGGAATGCCGGCGTCCGAGTGGCTTTTGACTGAGGAGGAGGACTTCGACGATCTGCCTGCTGATGTTGCCGAATCTTCGCAACCCAGCCAAATCCCAGCACAGGCTCTACTATCGCAACTCGCTAAGTCGAAGAAGGCGGCTTCTGAAGAAGTCTTCGATGCCAAGGAGGCCGTTGATATGCCCTCTGGTGCTCCAAGCAGAGCTCAAATGAAAGATCTTCTCGACAATGAATCCGTTCGGACAATCTTCGGAGACTTGGTCGAAAAGGATCCCGAACAGGTGCTGGGAATTTTTCACTCCATATTTCGGCCTAAAAACTAGGATGCAAAAGCTCCAAGCGATCGTGCTTTCACAGCTTGCTTACTCGATTAGCAGGTGTATGTCTCGGACTCTCCGAGTTCTCTGGGTGCTATAGAGTAGCAACCCGGGCAGTTCAGAATAGCGCGGCAAGCTGCAGCATGGGCAAGTTCTTTCAACTTTCCCTCTAATCACAATGGCTCGTCTGTTGAAAGATGAGGGCAATTGTCTAGGAGCTAACGATGAGGTAGCCTGTGAGCGAAGCAAGTCTCAACTCCGATACGAAGGCCGGGCACAGCATGTGGCGAACATCTGCTCGGAGAATCCGGGCCATTGCGAAGTTGTTGGCGTGTCTCGTAGTAACCAGCATGAGCTTGTTCGCTCAGGGACCGCTGGAGCAGTATGTGGAGGCTTTCGTCCAAAATCGCCCGGGTGAGATGCGCTCCATCGTCGCGAATCATGATCGCGAACTCAGTGCTGATTTCTTTCAGCTCCTGCAGGAATCCGCAGATAAGTTGCAGACTGACCGCGATCTCGGCGCCAAGTACCTGATAGTGGCAATCGCGCTCTCTCAAACCTTCGAGGAGGTCGATAGGGACAGGCTCTACGATGCGTTTAAGGACGGTTCCTCCGCTCTCTCCGGCGACGCTCGTCGAGTGTACTCGGGTAGTAGTTTGTCGGAGTTTCTCGTACGGCGTTTGGCTGATGTCCATGCGGGTTTGACATACAGTGCTTCCTCCGAGATCGAGTCAGTCGTGAAGGCGTACGAGCGCAGTCGGATTCCTGAACCGATTCGGCGGCTACAGGAAGAGATCGAAAGACAGAAGGCCAAACAAGCGGAACTCGAGGCGGCCGCGCGCGCGAGGAAACGGCAGATTGAGGAGGAGGCACGAGAGCGACAGAGGAAGATAGAGGAGGAGGCGCGAGAGAGGGAACTGAAGAAAAAAATCGCACAATCGATTACAAACAAGGATTTTGGCGGCCTGCGGAAACTGTACAATTCGACTACGGGCCAGTCTCAACGCGAGATCTATGATGCATTAATCGCGGCAGGCGATGAAACGTTCATTGCCGATGTGACGAAGGCATGGATACTCCGCCTCGGCGATGCCAACTCAGACTTGCGGACTCAGGCGGCGGCGGCTCTAGTTGAGATAGGAGCACCGGCGGCCCCGTTCTTGGTGAATCAGATGAGAGATCGTGGGAATCCCGATCTCGGCTTGGCGATCGCCAGAATTCTGTTGAAGATCAACTACCAGCCTGGCACACCTGATGATTCGGTTTATCTCTTGCTTGTCACCCGAAATGTTAGCGCTCTTGTTGTGCTTGGTTCGACAGCTCGTCCAGGTGTTTTGTCGGCTTTGCGATCCGTGGACAACACGGTACTCTTGGATGCCCTTTGGGTCATCGGAGAAATTGGCTCCGAACAAGACGTCTCAACCGTTAAGCCCCTTCTTTCGCATCCCGACAGCCAGGTGCGTGGGGCGGCTCAAACTGCGGTTTGGAGGTTATCGTCTTCACTCGCGGGGAAAGCTACGGCTTTTTGGCTGATTTCCCCCGTCGGATTCGTTTTCGTAGTTCTTGTCCTTGTGATCGCAGTCTGGTTGTCTCCAAGACTTTTCAGATGGATTCACCCGCCTTTCAGCGTCCGCGTCAGTCGAACCTACCTCCATCCAGGTACTAGCCGTGAAGAAACGCTTGCGGATACATTGTCTCTGGTAAGTCGAACCCATTATTCCTTCCCTCAGTCCTTAAGCGCGACGCTCGAGCGCGAAGCCAGTGCCGGCGGCAGACCGGAGACCCACCTCCTCCTTGCCCGGGACGCAGCCCTAAGAGGTGATCCATCCACAGCGGCGACGCACGTTCAGAAGCTCTGGGACGCGTGCGCGTCGGACGCTGATCTCATTTGGATTGCCCCCCACGTCGGACCTGCCATGTCGCAGGTTTCTGCATCAACGACATTATCGGATGCATTGCGGCCATTTGAGGAACTGTCGAGGTCTCCCCACAAGCGCATTGTACTGCCCCTCATTCAACGTCGCTTCAACCGGAATCCGGATACTCTGCGAAAAATTCTGGAGCAACTGGCTCAAGCTGATCCGCTGCCGAGAGAGAGAAGGGACGAACTGGAAGGCCGTATAGGCGACCTCCCAGAAGTACTGGTTGTTCTTGCGAACGATGACTTTCGAATCGGCCAATTCGATCAAGCGGCGATGCATTTGGCACTTTTGGCTGAACGGGTGCGCGCCGAGGACGAATTCCCGAGATGGATTGTGGATGAAGCCCTAAAAGCTACCGAGGCGAACACCGACAGCTCCGATGCAGTGAGAGCCGCCGTCCTTGCTTTGAAAGTCAGTTGTTTGATTGTGAAGCCGCTAGTCGTTGACACACCACGGAAGCCTGAGGCCCTACGCAGGGCGCTGGCGGAAATGGCGAAAATTGGTTCTCTACCGCCGGAGAGCCGGACGGAATTGGAGCGTCATAAGGCCGACCGTCCCGAGGTACTGGTTGTTCTTGCCGAGGATGATGTTCGGAGCGGGCGGCTAAACGAGGCCTCTTCGCACTTAAGTCTGTTGGCAGATCGAATGCGAACCGACCCACCACCTCCGGACTGGATCGTCGATGAGGCTGCAAAAGCTAACGTTAGGGGTTCGGATCAGCTAAAAGCAGTCGTCCACCGGCTTAAAACGAACCGTGTTGTCGTAGAACCGTTGCTCGGCGGAGTTCCGCAAAATCCAGAGATTCTTCGGAAGATCTTGCGGGACATGGCGCAAATTGATCCTTTGTCGGCAGACAGCCGACAGGAACTGGAACAGCACGCGACAGCACACCCCGAAGCGCTCATTGTTCTTGCTAGTGATGATATCCGAACTGGCGACCTGCTTGGAGCAGCCCACCGTTTGAGAGCCTTGGCAGAGCTCGCGTTGACTCACAATGTAGTTCCGAAATCGCTGCTGGATGAGGCGTTGGCGACGGCTAAGCCAGCCGAATCGAATTCAAGAGATATTAAGAACAGTCTACATCTTATACGGCTTGCGGGTTGTCTGCGGGAGCTTCTGATCAAGCAATCGCACTGCATAGAACGCGCCTCGGAGCTTGCCTCTATTGAAACTGAAATTCGTGAGTTCAGGACGCCACTGCCCGACCGAATTCGCTCGAGCATTGAGGCAAAATCGGCTAATTGCACCGATCTGGAGATCGTACTTGCGTACGATGACTTTCATCGAGAATCCGGAGCAACCGGTCTTGAGCGGCTCATGCGATTGTTGAAGAAGGCAAGCACCGCTGACCAAATTAGCAAGGCTGCTCTCGATGCATGGGCCAACTGTGCTGAGCTCGCTGACAGCGGGGTTCAAACTCGTTTGTGGGAATCGGCACACGGTGGCAGCGACGACGCATGGGCAGCATTGGCATTGCTGGTGCTGCAGCGTGGTAGGACTGTTCGGACGCCATCCGACTCATTGGGACAGAGCAGGAGGCAATCGAATGCGGCGGGATGAAGCTCTACTGGAAGCTTGCAGTCAGATTCACGAGGGCAACTCTGGAACGGCAATCGAAGTTGTCTTGGACAACTTGGAGGTGTTTCCGAAGCTGGTACGGTCAGTGATCGTGATTCCCGAACTCCTTAAAGCAGCCGCGAACTCTAAAATGGGCAGACAACCATTTTGTCGAGATCGCGGCCGACCGCAGATCATCGAAGCGATCCAATGTCCGCGGACATGGATGTACGGCTCCCGTATTGGAGTGTGGAGTTTTTCTGAAAGAAAATACTCGTATCCATATAGTAGCAGTGAGCCACGAGTTTTGATTGTCATCGGAGAGGGACCTGAACCCCTGAATTCGGAAGTCAGCGCCATTGTGCACGACCTAGCTAGCGAGCGCGATTCCGATTCCGATCTGGTGGTGACGGGCTTTTGTCGCTTTGATCTAAACGATGAAGGAAAATCGGGCAACCAATCGGAACGTTGGCCGGCTTCCGAGTTCGTCAAAGCGGTTGAAAGGATAGCGCTCAGCCACGGTGCACAGGATGTGGTTGAATTGGTGGGCACCGAATACGTAAAGACACTTGCCCCACAGGTCCTGCGCCCCACTGTAGGGCTAGCCAAGCAAGCATTAGAGCGGCTTGAGCAGGAGACTGGGTTTGTAACTAACAGCGAGTTTGATATGGCTTCCATTGTCGATGCCGAAGCAGACCTGTTGCACGCGTCCAAAGCTGCGACACGGGATCCGATGCCAGTTTTAGCCGAGTACCGCCTTCGTGGTGAACCGCTCGAAATCGAACTGACTACCGTCTGCCTCGGGATCGAAGATTATGAGCGAGTCGCTCGGGAATACACGCGCACTGTCCAGCGTCAGCGGGTTGACGAATGGGAACGTCGGCGCCGCATCTATGAGGACTGGTATGCAGGGTCGATCCAAGAGTGGCGTCGACTTAAGCAAATGAACTCTCACGATCTACAGAACTACACGGTTTTTGTCCACTGGACAGTCAACTTCGAGACTGCTCAAAGGGAACGTGTTGATCCGCCTATACGACGTAATGGGTTAGATCGTCTTGGCGAACTGCCGAAATTCATCGTCGATAACCTTGCGTGGTGGGCCCTTGCGGAGCACAGAATTGAGGTTGTATCCAAACATGGTGATTTCCAAAGATGGATGCAGTCATGCCTCCTGGATGCTTTTCTGCGTGGCCGATGCCTCCCCGAACGGGATCAAAACCTAAAGTTGATTTATGACAGTTGGCAGCGAAGTTGGCGTCCGATTGCCCTCCACGCTCTTGACAGTGCCCTGCGGAGATGTGGGATTACGCTCTCAGACATCGCAGTAGAACAGACGCTGTTCCGGGTGGTCAAAAAGACGAACACGAAGGTCACTCTCAGGGTGCTCCACATTTGGGATCCGTCTGTGGATTCCGTTCCTGAGCTATCCAAGCCGGGTGTGACACTCTACCGATCGAGATTTGCTGGGCGGCGCGAGAAATCTGAGTCTGGTCGCGAGGCGCAGGCTCATGCGATCGAACTCTTGAACGAAGCTCTGGCTAGAGTTCCCCAGAGATGGCCGGATCTCGTCACCGCTCTGTCAATGGATTCAGGCAGGGCGATAGATCGCCTCATGAGTCAACTTGCAGAGCCGCTTCAAAAGCAGGATCTCCATAAGGAGATTGAGAAGCTGCAAGCTGAAGCACTGGAAATTGACGCCTTTTTAAAATTCCAGTTCCAGCAGAAACTTCAAGCTGTGAAAACTATTAACGATATTGTGACACTCGCGCAACAGTGCGCACGGGAGGGTAGAAGGAAGAAGGCCGTGCCGGACTTCCTCGGCTGGGCGCTTTTCCTTATGGCCGAAGCTGTCCAGAACGGGATTGAAGATCTCGCAAGCAGTCCCAAATATGAATCCCTGTTGCTTCTGAAAGCGAATCTCCACACTCTTGCGAGGTACGATGTTGAGCAACTACTTCCATCATACTTGATCGATCTTAACCTTGAAGCAGTAAAGCGTATGAAGGGGTTCTCGCCTTGGCAGATTGTAGGAGCGGCGGCCTCGGCGGGACCGGAGGCGGAGGCGATTGACGCGATCCTGAAAAACTTCTGCGGTGGACAGCCGGTAGAACCGCTAGGCCCGCTGCTTGCTCTGCTGAGATCGAAGAACGCAGCGTACGCCGAACGGTGCCTAGATTCCGAAGGCCCTCCCCCGATATCTGACGAACAAGAAAAGTGTTCCGCACCGAACTGTTTCACTGATTGGAAGTTGGTCTGCTACTACATCGCATTCGGAGACGCTGCTCTGGCGTTTCGCCGGATTCTTGAAGACGGAATCCAGGGCAACGACAAGGGAGTTTTGCAAACTCTAATCGAGCGCGCAAAGTCTATGGAGATTCCCCCTGCTTTCCCAGATTTGCATGGTCGCCGTCGAAAGCTCGTTGAAGATGTCACCTCTTACGTGTCTGCTGGTGATCTCGTCAGCCTAGAGTTTGCAACACGGAGGATCAGAAAGGAGTCCGCAGATTTGCTTGACGAGGCCGAAGGTGCCTACCACGCGGCCGCAGTCAGAGATCGCCGTTACGGTGTCGCTTGGTTAAGACTTGCAGGGTTGAAATGGATGACAAAACAGTATCGCGGAGCACTATACGCGATCATTGGCCCATCGCCTGTCGAGGACCTTCATGCGGGGCACTTCCCACTAGCCGTTGCAGTTAGGTTGGCAGGCGGGCAACTTTCCTTTTCACCGAGTCGGGGGAAACAAGACGATACGTGGATGCCGGAAAATGCGACGCTAGCGGTTGACGGACCTAATGTCTCTGGAAAGCTAATTGTCAGTCTCCGCGAATACCAAGCCAACACAGACGTTGAAAGATGCGTAATCTCGGACCTCTGCACCGATGACGCGCAGCTTCTAGCTGCTTTTTTCCGGAAGTACGAACTAGACATGTTTCACAGTACAGGCACTGCTGGATTCGAACAATGGCTAAGCCTTATTCAGATACCTTCACTAGGATTTCGTGGCGGTGTCGCAGCGGCTATGGAGCAAGGTGCTCGGTTCGCAGTTCTTGCGGCTGGCGCATACCTTGGCATATCGCAAGTGCTGGATATTCCAGGAATCTCCGATCCATTCGAGAGGCCTAGGACTTGGCTCGACACAGACGTGATCACTGCACTTCAATGGTGAACCCGGCATAATCCGCCACTCTGAATCACGCAATCATGGTGGGCAGCGAGACTGGAGCCTCCGGGCAAACTCGGCAGTAAAGGGTGAGTTTTCGCATTGGTCTTTTCCGCGCTCGGGATGCGCCTGTCACGTAGACGTAGCGTATTTGACGGTCAGCTTAAAACCCATTCGCGGTCAACGCTGCTCTGCGCCATCAGCCAGAATGGCCAGATCTTTGATAGCTTCGCAGGTTGATTCATCCGGGTTAATGGCAGTTAGTTGAGAGAGCGGGATAGCCATGTTTCGGCCCTGCCACTGGATCAGCACGAGCATGTCGCTCGAGCATGTGTCTTCAGGTGCCAGACCCAGAACGTCGACAGATTCGCCCCTTCGCAGGGGAGAGATTACTTTGAAAGTGACGCACTTTGCCTTGAACGGGAAGCGGATCTTATCTTCCAGATAGTAGTACCAGCCCATGGCCTGCTCCTCGGGCCCATAGGCATCTACGATGATTTCCTCGTGGATGCGCTCCTCGCGGACGTGATCACGCTTCGGTTTTGCCATGGCTCTCTACGACTGAAGGAGTTGACGGACACGTGCGAAGCGGAGCAACTCTTCCGCACCCATCACCGGATTTTCGAGCCAAGGCTGGGGCTCGTCTTCGTCCGGGTCATCGAGTTCATTCAGATCGTCGATTTCGAGATCAGGGTCCAGGGGAGCGAGATACTTTGCCTTCTCCAGGCGATCAAGATAATCGCGGATCACTTCGGCCGCAAAAAGCCGCCGGATCTCCCTGATGAAGTTCGGCACCTCGGCAGCGAAAAGGGGATCCTGCTCCGCTGCCCTGAGGAAGGAGAAGAGCTTTTCACCGATGAGATAGTCCAGAGCGCTGGGCAGACCGAAGTGGTCACGGATGTCTTCAGTCGCCGCGCATGGCTCGATCCAGATTTTATGGAACTCCGTAGTCGAACTGCTCATGATCCAGTCCTTTCGTACAGGATACGACGCACGGAAGTGCGACCGATGTTGAGACGGCGGGAGATTTCGGACTTGCTGAGGCCGGAGCAGTGTAGTTTCCAGACCTGGCCGGCATGGAGCCCTGCGGTTAAGGGTCGGCCCAGCCGCTTGCCGTTCTGGCGGGCATGAGCGAGACCGGCCCGCACGCGCTCCCCAAGGATCTCGCGCTCGAAGTCAGCGAAAACGGCCAGCAGCGCAGCCATCGCACGACCTGCCGGTGTGGTCAGGTCCAGCGCCTCTGTAAGCGATACGAAGCCGACGCCGAGATGCTCCAGTTCCTGCAGAGTCGCGAGCAGGTCCGTTACTGATCTTCCCCAGCGGTCCAGCCGCCACACCACAACCACGTCGATTTCCCTGCGCCGTGCCGCTTCCAACAACTTCTCCCGTTGTTGCCTTTGTAATGCACCGGAGCCGACCTCTTTCACCTGCATGGCGACGGTCCAGCCACGCCGGACAGCATACTCGCGCATAGCCCGGTTCTGCATGGGCAGCGTCTGCTGATCCTGAGTGGAGACGCGGGCATAGAGGCCGACACGAACCATTTTGGCGGTCTTTTGCCCCTGGCCGAAAACCTTCCCGGATTTCCTGATACCGGACCCTTGTTTTACCGGCATTTCACGAGGCTCCCCGCGCATGGCCGCAGAGTATCCTTTTCGGCCATCAGGGATTCATCATAACTCGGCAGTTCGCGCCAAGGTATCGCGATAGTTCCACGGCATCCACTCTGCCGGACGGGCGGCCAGTTCTCCGGCGTGGCGCTGAAGCTGGATCAGGTAGTCGAAGGAGTTGGCGCCACACAACTGGCAGGTGTGGATCAGGCTCATGAACAGATCCCCGACCTCGGCACCGTTCAGGGTGCGATAGTACAAGGCGTTCTTGCGATGAAGAACCGCTCGCTTCAAGGCCCTTTCTACTATGTTGTTATCCAGTGGGGCTCCGGCCTGGCGGAGGAACAACGTCAGAGGCAGCCAGTGCCGCAGCAGATAGCTGATCGCTTGGCCGAGCCCAGAGTTAGGCTCGGTTCGGCGTTCGGCCAACTGCAACTCGAGCCAGACATGCAGCCTGTCCATCACAGGTGCGCTGCGTTCCTGATGGAGCCGCAGCCGCTGGTCCGGCGTCAGCCCGAGATCCCGTGCTTCGGCATCGTAGCCGTACACCTGGCCAAGCATCTCCAGCACGTAGCGACATTCGGCGGGGAAGTTCTCCGCCACGTCGACGAACTGCCTGCGTCCATGCGCCAGACAGTTGGCCAGCAGGATCTCCGTGCCGGCAGCAAGCCGCGGCACATTGCGCGATAAGGCATCGCACATTTGAATCGGGCCAGGCCGTTCTGAGCTGCGCTGTTTCAGCACCTCGGCAAGGTTTTCGCCGGCATGTTTGGATCCGGTGAAGTACAACGCGATCTTCCGTCCCTCGCAAGTGGACACGATCCCGCTGGTAAACACACCGGTGCGCTCGTCCGATGGATCGCGCTCGAGGCGCAGCACGCGCATGCTGGTGTCGTCATTGTGGACCACCTCGCCTTGCGCCGCCTGGCGGATCAGTTCGTCACGCGCCGGCTTGATCGGCTGCGCGGCTTTCTCGACGATCTTCCACTGCGTAGCCGCCGGCAACGGAATGCCCAACTGCTTTTCCAGTTGCTCCAACCGGTTGAACGGCGTACCGCTGCCGTACTTGAGCTGAGCGATCATGGCCGCGGCCGATTCATCGTACTTATCCTCGCCCACGCCTTCGGGCGACTGCGCGGTGAACACCTGTCCACAGGCGCCGCAACGCAAACGCTCCAGAGAGTAGACCGTGACTGCAAGCGGAGCCTGGCCGGTGACGCGCACCAACAGCTTCGGCTCCTTCTGCGCATAGACGTTGCCTTGCCTGCACTCCGGACAGCGATCGCCGTGGGTCAACGTCTGGTGCTTGATCTCCACTCTTCGAGCGCCACGGAAGGCCGCGGCTCCGTTGCGGCCGTGTCCCGGTGGCGGAGGCGCATCTGGGTCCGGCTGCTTTCCACTGGCGCCTGCTTCATCTTCGGGCTTCTCCACTACCGAACTGGTTTTCTCCGTGTTGCGCGGCCGCACCAGCATCGCCGCCAGGGCATGCAGCGCCTCCCGCAGCTTGTGATGATCTTCTTCGCTCAGCGGTGCCTGACGTGCTCCATCCAGCACCCGGTCCAGTTCCTCCAGGTTCACCTCGATGCGGCGCCGGGGCTGCTTCACGCCGTGCCTCCCAGCAGTTCGCGGAACCGTCTGGTCAGCGGATAGCCGAGTACCTCTTTGATCGAACGGTTCGGCACATAGCTGTTGGATTGTTTGCCTCGTCCCGTCGTCCTGCCCATCAGCACCCAGTTGGCCGCGCGGTAACAGGTTCCGCGGAATCGCTCCGGATCGATGAACGTCTCCAGGAAGTAAATTGGATGACCATACATCTGTTCCCAGTCGTCGGAGATCCGCGCCGCCATCCGGCCCAGGATATGCGACGCCAGATGTTCGACTCTTACCCACGGCAGGATCAGGAACCGTGTGTTGTAAGCGATGAAACGGATGCGGCTGCGCCGCGCCGCGGCATCCCAGCCGATGTAGCGGTCGCGGCTGCCAAGATGACGCGGAGCAGATGACCAGGCCAGACATGCGATGGGACGGCCTTCGGCCCACACCAAAAACTTCAGGTGCTCCCCAACCGGTTGTTCATAGCCAAGGTAGTGATGCTCCTCCATCAGGCTGTTGAACAGCGGCTCCTGCGCGGTGCGCCGCACCTGCTCGAACTTGAGCGGCTGCAGTTTACGCAACGGATCTTCGAGGAGAGTCTTATCGATCAGCACAGGTTCCGGCCGGACTCTGTGTGCCAGCGGATTATGCCGAACATAACTGACCGGCGGCAACGCGATCTGGCCGGCCCGCTCAAGCATCAGTAGCAGGCCGCGGCACACCATGTCACGCAACGCGCCGTTGGCCTGCCGCCACTGCCAGGCTTCACATATCCGGGTCGACAGCTTGCGGCGGCTTTCGTTGGGGTACCGCTCGATCAGCGTGCGTATATATAGGATGTCTTCCTGATCGATCTCCCGGCCGCGATATCTGAGCTCTGCCATTGCCCAGCATTATGAAACAGCCTTTTTTGGAACGCAAGGGGAAAATGCAGCCCTACGCGACGGCGTTCACTCGTCGCCACATCGGCGCGGCGCGCACCCGCGATACATCCCCGGCTGCCATCAGCAACTGCGCCTCATAAGCCTCCAGCGCCTTGGCCGGTGAGTTCGATTCCGGCCACCACCGGAATCTGCCTTGCGACAGTCGCTTTTGCGCCAGCCAGTAACCCTGGCCATCGTAGCTGAGCAGGCGTATCGATGTTCCCCTGCGGCTTCTGAAAATAAAAACACAGCCAGTGATAGGATCCTCAGAAAGCTTCTCCTGGCAAACGCGAACAAGAGAGTCAATGCCCTTGCGTCCGTCAACGGCCTCGATCGCCACCAGGACGCGCATCTGCGCGGTGATATGAATCATCGCTCCGCTTCCCGCCACGCGCGAAGCAGGCTTGACCAATCGGGTGCTCCGGATCCCTTCCACTGAATGCGCATCTTGCCGCCACTCTGGGACTCGAACTCGATTACGCACTCCCCTCCGGCCGCCAAATGAGGCGCAATCCATTCCACGAATCCCGGCGATCGAGACGCTCTCTTTTCCGGGATCTCTGTAATGCCTGCAAGGCGGCGCTTCAGTCCCATATAGTCCAGGCGCAGCGGATGGGCCACCGCATTCAGACCATGCTGACGCGCCAGTTCCACCGCCGCCCGCCACAGCGCCTCCGGAATCCTGGCCCGATGCGCATGGGAACCGCGAAACTGCTCCAACTGACGTTGCAACTGCACGATGGACTCTGCAATAGGCTGGTTGCTCTTGTCGTTCAATCTCACCCGACCTCAACGGATATCTGAACGTAACAATGCAACATACCCGGCGTCACGCAGCACTGCCGAAAACACACGAGCAGGCGAGGCCGAGTCCACTCCCGTCCGGCTCCAAAGCTCCGTCCGCGTGCGCGTCGAGCCCGCTGTCCCATTTGCGCTCACAGGCGATGAGTCGCGGCCACTTCTGTTGGGCACGGACCACGGCAAGGCCCTGAAACTTATTCCCCATCTCGTCGGAGATGATCTCGTCTAGGGCCTGTTCGATTTCGGTTCGCTGTGACATATCGTCTTCTTCACGTGATGCCTCTTCGTTTTAGCGGCGCCGTTTGACAGAGTCCAAGCCAAAGGGATCGAGTTCCGGGAGCAAGTCCTCGGCGTCGTCCTGCTTGCTGATCGGTTCCTTGATCCAGAGCAGCGATAGAACGCTCCGATAATTCCTGAGAAAAATAGACTGTTCCCAAATCTCGGCGCCCTCGTTCAGACGACGGCTGTCGAGCCAAAGGCCGGCTGGAACGGGGCTCGGGGAGTCGCCTTCGGTTTTGTCGCCCTCAAACAAAGCGCGAGCTAATGTGCCCTTCTCCAGATATTTTCCCCACTCGATGAAAAAGTCGAACTCGCCGGATGCCCTCGACCACGCAATTCTCGACTCCTTGCTCCAGACAATCGCACACGCGTGAGGTGCGAGGTCGCAATATCGCCAAGCCGTCGCCGACAAAGACGCTCGACAGTCCGTCGCCACTGCGCTGATTGTCTGAAGCGACGGCGGCGTTTCGAAGAAGCGGGGTCGGGCGTATGAGGTTGGGATCAACAACTCCGCAGCGAACTCGTCGGCCTCGCGTTCCAACTGCTTTCCACGGTCCGACCAGTTGCCGACATCTGTGTCGAGGCACACCTCGTCGCACTTCTCATGGCCCGGCAGAACGTAGTGTCCGATCTCGTGCGCGATCGTGAAGTTTTTTCTGCCCTCCTCAAGGATCCCGCGCCGGACGGCGATTGCCCCGAACGAAACGCCTTCGGCTCTGATGAGCGCTCCGTCGAACCCATCGACCTCGACCTCGTTGAGTTCGAGCTTGAGTTGTGAGGTGACCTCTAGAACATCCACCAATCCTACGATGCCGAGTTCGTCGAGCATCGCCTTTGCGTATATCTGGCCCGTCGGCAGCTTCATAAAACTATGAACCCTGCGGTCCCTTCAATTTGTCGTTGAGCTTCTTTGCGATTTCGTCGAGCGCGGACTCGTCCTTCTTCGAGAGTTTCTTCTTGCCTCGATATGCGGAGGGCCGGAACTCGGGAGTCGTCGACTGCATCCAGGCGTACGGATGGCGCGACCGTTCTACCACACGTTCGATCCTAGCTTTTGCCTGTGTTGCCATCTCCTTCTCGTTTCGCGGCGGAGCGGTCGCCGGCCGCAGGTCCTCGATAGCTTCTTTCAAGAGCGGTGGAAGAGGTTTTTGCGCCATCCAGTACTCTTGCGCCAGCTTATAGAGCCTCGCGTAGACCGCATCGGCCATCGTGTCCGCGTCAATTCCGGCAGACCGGAGAAGTTCTCGGGCCTCCTCGCGGTTGATCTCCTCTGGGCCGCCAAATACGGCTTCAGACAGCTTGTTCAATCTGCTCCGGCGATCTTCGGCACTGGGTTTCTTATTCATGGTTTCCGAGCGGCGTCGAAAAAACCGTACTCAATCAATCTACGCCGCAGCCTCTTTTTTCGGTTGTCGAGTTCTTCCGGGCTTATGCTGAGAACTTCTGCCTGCTCTTGACGCTTGTAGATGTCGAGTTCGAACGCTGTGTCGGCCAAGTCCACAAGATCCGGCTCAGCATTCAGCGCCGCGCGAACTCGGTCTTTGTACTCCTGTTCGTCGAACAGATCGTCGACGGAAGGATCGGGATGCGGAAGGCCGTCAAGCGCTTTTTCGGTAACCTTTCTATCGTCGGAAAATGCCGGCGTAACGTCGCGGTTTTCCTCTCGCAGGTGCGAGCGCTTGCGTACGAGGGCGTCATGCACGTCGCGCTTCAACGCCTTCCCGAGCAGAGAGATCAGCTCGCCCTTTGACGAGTGGTGCTTGATTTTCCCCGTGGCGTAGTCGCCCAGAACTTGGGCCAGAAAATCCTCGATAGACCGGCCAGTCCCAGACACGACCAGGTCTGGGTCGCGCAGCCCGTACTCAGCAAATATCTGAACGGCGTATGCGGCCAGTTGGTCAGCAAGGGCCCGGAAATCAGGAATATTCCCGCCGACGATCAAAGAACGTCCTCTACCTGAGACAGCGAACGAGTGGGCAGTATTTCGCCATTGTATTTTTTTTCTCTTTCGATGGCCAGATTGGCGCGGCTCGTTCGCTGTCTTGGGTAAGCGGCCACTACGCCGCGAAAACGACTACGACAGAGGAGATTTCAAAAAATGGCAGTTAGAATCGCAACTTCGCAACCGCAGGCGTTCTTGGCGGCCATCAAGCGCGCAATCGACCAAAAGCATGTAGAGACCTGGACGTACGACAAAGACGGTGACTTTACCCACACTCCGACCCAGTGGGCGAACAAGTGCTGGCTGCGGCCGCACGTCGGCTCGGGCGTGCTGACGTTTACGACCCTACCTCCGCGCGGCGTCGCTCTCTCTAAGGAGATTTACGCCGTTTATCACGGCCGGTTTATCGAGATGCTGCTGGCTCACTTCGACTCGCAGTTCTCTGACGCCGAAGCAACCGCCGTGGGAACGACGCAAGATGTCGTCAGGGCAAGCGCGTGATTCTCGCCGCTATTCAGGCCGAGAAACCATGTCGCGCAGTGCAGCCGAGTGTTCCCGTCAAAGTGTGATTGAGCTCACGTGCTGGGCGAAATGTAGGAAAGAGTAGGTGTAAACAGCTCGCGACGATCTCTTGCCCTGTTGTAGGCTGATCCAGGCGCCACATGGGACAAGACCAATCACAACGAACCGACGGGGGCGCTGTCCCCGAGCGACCGACCCCTTCTTCAAGAAGATGCAGAATGCCGGCTCACGCTGCGCGAGACGCTCGACGCTTTTGTGGAAGCGGGCTGGCCGGCGGCCAGCAGCTCGGTGCCGGCTGTTCGAAAGTTCCATCGATCAGGCCGACTGACTGTCGGTTAGTTGGCACGTTGGGTTCTCGCCGGTTTCTCGCTCAGTTCAATGTGCGGGAAGTAGGCCTTCCGGAAGCCGGGACTGGTCGTCGAATCGGGTTGCCCCCACTTGCCTCGGCCGTGCCGTTCCACCGAGATGCCGGGGCGTAGTGCTGGAAGATATGATTACATGATCGACTGAATATCCAGGAAATGACTAACGTACATGTCTTCCTTCGGAAAACACGCGAGCGGCGCCACAAGTGGCCAGTCTGCCGTTCCCGAGCCTTCGTTCGCCGAGCGAGCACGCACGTTGATGCATTTGGGCCGAATCGGGACTCTCTCGACCCTGTCCCGGAAACTACCAGGTTTCCCCTTCGGATCATTGATGCCGTATGCGCTGGACGGTCAGGGACGTCCGATTTTCCTTATCAGCACGATGGCCATGCATACGCAGAATCTGCAAGCGGACCCGCGTGCCAGCCTGTTTGTGACAGAGCCCGGATCCAGCGGTGACCCGCTCGGTTCATCCAGGGTCACTTTGATAGGCAGTGTCAGCAGAATACCGGACCCAGACCTCGCAGCCTCGCGTGCCGCCTATTTGAGTGGCTACCCAGATAGCAAATACTGGGTCGATTTTGACGATTTCTTCTTTTACCGAATGGACGTATTAGACGTTTATTACGTGGGCGGCTTCGGAGTAATGGGATGGGTGGCGGCCTTGGACTTACTCCCAGGCGCAATCCGATCCGCTGGCTGAGCACAAGAACGACATCATGCAGCACATGAATTCTGACCACAAGGATGCGCTTATCCTGCTCGCCAAACGGTTTGCTGGCATTGAGGCACAGGAAGCAGAGATGACCTCGGTCGACCGCCTTGGCTTCCACCTGCGCCTGAAGACCCAGGACGGCGTGAAGGGAACTCGGGTCGCATTCTTGCGGGAAGTGAGCAACCCGTCACAAACCAGAGAGGGGTTCGTCGAGATGGTCAAGCAGGCGCGTCAAGAGTAAATCACCTCGTCGCTGGTTCAATTTCCGCGGGCTTGAGGCAAAGGCGAACAGCGTAGACTGTCGGCGTGGAGCATCTCGTTGCGTTAAGCCAACTCGGAGGCATCGTCGTGGCGTGGAAGTGCTCCGGGTGCGGCGAGATATTTCTGGAACCGACATTGGGGACCACCCCCGAAGAAAAGGGAACAGTCCTGACCGACGAGTTCTTACGCCACCTTGGCAAAGCCCACAAAGAAAATACGGGACACTGAAACCTTGAATGGGTGGATCTGTCCCGCTTGAATCGATTTGCTTTTGCGGTAGCCTTAGAGATACTTAATACGCCTTTCTCACATGCGCCATTTTGTGGAGTGTGGTCTCGGGTATGGGCCGCTTCTGGGGGAGGGGCGGCCTTTCTGGTGCTCTCATCCAGAACCGCTCGACTTTCATGGGATTTCTGCCCGTCTCCGATCGCCATAAGCTTTTCACTGATTTCACTCGGGTTCTCCTCCCGCCAGCGCTGGGCAGGCCGTAAGTGCTTTTGTCGTCGCGGACCGTAATGACTTCACAACTAAGGTTCTTCGAAAGTTTGAGCTTGTCTGCCTGCTGGGAAGGACATGCTGGGCGACAATTGGGTACTGCAGAGGGCCATCTCAGGACCTTTGGATGCGAAAGGGTTATGTGTCTGTCTCTGAACGCGTAGCGATAGCCGGGGTAACTGGGTACATTGGTGGCCGCCTTGCCCCTCGATTGCTCGATCACGGCTATGCAATCCGGTGTCTGGTGCGGTCACCAGCTAAACTGCAGAATCGCCCTTGGGCCACTGATCCAAACGTTCAAATCAGACTGGCGGACCTGGCCGACGAAACGTCTCTGACCCGCGAGTTGGAAAGATGTCAGGCAGCGTATTACCTCGTCCATTCCATGATGTCTGCGGGATCGGACTACGCCGAGCACGATCATCAATTGGCTTTGACATTCGCCCGTGCCGCAAAGAACGCCGGAGTCAAACGAATCATCTATCTCGGTGGACTGGGCGAGACCGGCCCGGATTTGAGCGAACATCTATCATCGCGCCGCGCAGTGGAGGAAGCGCTTGCCTCAACTGGCGTGCCTGTCACGGTCCTGCGCGCGGCCATGATCATTGGGTCAGGCTCGGCATCCTTTGAAATCCTGCGCTACTTGGTGGAGCGATTGCCGATCATGGTGACCCCGAAATGGGTGAGCACCCCGTGCCAGCCGATCGCGGTCAGAAATGTAATCGGGTATCTAGTCGGTGTTCTCGCAGTACCGGAGACCGCCGGTGGCGTGTTCGACATTGGCGGCCCAGATGTCTTTTGCTATCGCGACATTATGAGCATCATGGCGGAAGAGTTGGGACTGCGCCGCCGACTCGTTATTCCCGTACCCGTATTGACACCACGTTTGAGTTCTTACTGGATCCAGTTGATCACGCCTCTCAGCAATACCATTGCGAGCCCGTTGGCGGAAGGACTTAAGAATCCGGTGGTCTGTCGGGATAATCGCATCGGTGGTCTCATCCCGCAGGAACTTCTCGGCGTCCGCGAGGCCATACACGCAGCTCTCAACAAGATGGCTGAACACAACGTGGAAACCATCTGGTCGATGGCTGGTCCCATTCCAGGCGATCCAGACTGGGCAGGAGGAACCGTTTTCCGTGACGTTCGGCAGGTCACCGTGGAAGCACCTGCGTGGGCGGTCTTTCGATCCGTGTGCCGGGTTGGCGGTGGAAACGGTTGGTACGCCGCCGATATTCTCTGGAAGATCCGCGGATGGATGGATCAGTTGGTTGGCGGCCCAGGTCTGCGACGAGGGCGGAGGGATTCAGAAGTCGTCGGATACGGAGAAGCGTTGGACTTCTGGCGCGTCGTGGGTTTCGAGCGAGACTGCTGGTTGGCCTTGCGCGCCGAGATGAAGTTGCCAGGTGAGGCGCTGCTTGAGTTCCGAATTGAAGCGCTCAATAATCGCCAATGCGTTTTGCGCCAGTCGGCGTTATTTCGGCCGCGCGGCTTGTTCGGCTTGGTTTACTGGTACAGCGTGCTGCCCTTCCACGCCATCGTGTTCAGGGGCATGCTAAGCGGCATCGAACGGGAAGCGCTCAAGATTGCGGCACGTCCCCAGAATATGGTTTCAGAAAGTTCGACATAACCCGCAATGACTGCGAGGAGCCCAGCACTCCGGAGCGGGCTTACAATTACGGGGGGCGATGTTCTCTCGCCCATTCAGATGATCCTGAACTAAGCCGCCTCACCTGAAATTTGTCCCTGCTTAGGTGTCCCGGAGGCCAGCCATGAAACGATGGGGATTCTCCATCACCTTGATATGCGGAGTCCTCCTAGCCTGCTGCACCGCACAGGCGCAGTTGGAGGACCTTTGGAAGAAAGCTCAAAGTACAACGCAATCCACCAACCTGCCCGGAATGGCGCTGAGCAATGACAAGATCGCCGGCGGCCTGAAAGAGGCGCTGACCAAGAGCACGGGAACGGCAGTGGCCTCTACCGGACGGGTCGATGGCTACTTCAAGAACCAGGCCATCAAGATCCTGCTGCCCAGCCAACTTCAGACCGTGGGCAAGGGAATGCGGATGATGGGTATGGGCGCGCAGCTCGATGAACTCGAATTGTCCATGAACCGCGCCGCCGAGCAAGCCGCTCCCGCAGCCCAGCAGATCTTCATCAACGCCATTACCAAGATGACTTTTGACGATGCGAAGAAGATTCTGTCGGGCGGCGACACCGCGGCCACGGACTACTTCAAGAAGTCCAGTACCGCCGAGTTGACCCAGGCGTTCACTCCCATCGTGCACCAGTCGATGGAGAACGTAGGCGTCATCAAGCAATTCAACGCGATAGCCCAGAACTCCATGGCCGGCCCATTGCTGGGAGGCCAGAGCTTCAACCTCGATAGCTACGTGGTGGGCAAGGCCCTCGATGGTCTGTTCTACGAACTGGGGCAGGAGGAAAAGCAGATCCGCACCGATCCCGCAGCGCAAACAACCGCCCTGCTCAAAGAGGTGTTTGGCAAGAAATAGTAAACGCGACCAACACTTGACTAAATTCTGCCGCTCGGGCTCAAGGGAAGTGGACCATCGCGTGCTGCGCTGCTTTGCGTCGAGCCATAGATTCGAGGCATCTCGACCGTGGTGAACGCATGGGCCGTTTCGTCGGCTGCGCTCCACTCAAGGTGTTGTGGTACTGCCCGTCGGAACGGCACCGACCTGAGCAGGTGCTTCGCGCAATTGACGGCGCAGGATTTTGCCCAGGTTGGACTTCGGCAGGGGCTCGTTGCGAAACTCTACGATCTTGGGCATCTTGTAGCCGGTCAGGTATTGCCGGCAATGTTCGAGCAGGGCCTGTTCCGTGAGCGCCGGGTCCTGTTTCACCACGACGATCTTGACGACCTCGCCGGACTTGTCGTCGTGTGCGCCTATCGCTCCAACCTCGGCCACGCCGGGATGCATTGCGACGACCTCTTCGATCTGATTCGGGAAGACATTGAAGCCGGAGACCACGATGATGTCCTTCTTGCGGTCCGTGATTCTGAAGTAGCCACGCTCGTCCACGAACCCCATGTCGCCGGTGCGCAACCAGCCGTCGAGGGTGAAAACCTTCTCGGTCTCATCGGGCCGGTTCCAGTACCCCCGCATGACCTGCGGGCCGCGCACGCTGATCTC
>CAWFIB010000012.1:0-26683 GCA_963815775.1 uncultured Acidobacteriaceae bacterium
TCGTTTCCGTCGTTGATCTGAATGATATTTGGGCAGCAGAAAAGGAGCTGTGACCGTCGCGCCAGCAGCGAGAGCCGCGCTCCCAACAAGAAAATCTCGGCGAGTAATGCTCACGCGATCACACCGAAAGCTGACAAGCCATAGCGGTAGTCCAGAGCAAGGCAGGCCAGTGCCAGCGTGCTTGTGTCCTCGATGCTTGGGAGATCGGGAAGAGCAGCAAGCGAGCTGCAAAGAGAATCAATCGGCCGACGGTGTGCGGCGAGAGCAAGAATCGCCCAGCCGAGACTCGAAGGCGCCGACAGGGTTGGAGCAACTCGTTCCAGATATTGAACGCCGCTTTGTACAACAGGGTGCTGCACTCGATCATTCAAGGCGAGGAGTGCAATTGCCGTGTCGTCAGCGTGCGGTGCGAGGGCAGTTCCATAGACGACTCCGTTCCCGGCGTTCCATCCGCCACCGGGGCAGGCACGATCGAAAAGCATCTGGATGCCGCAATCAATGCGCGAAGCGACCTGTTCTAAACCATCGCAAGCGCACGGTATCTGGTCTAGGGCAAGGATCGAGAATGCAGTGGGAACAACCCAGCTAACTGTGTCCGGAAACCATGGCCAGCCATACTTGTCGGGGTCGAAACGAACGTGGCGATCAGCGGTGCGAAACTTCCATTTCCAAAACCAATTTGATTCCCGGCCGGCGAAGTTCAGCAGCCAATGGATGCCCTGCATCCTTGCGGGTATCGCCCACGCTAGATCACGAAGAGCCATTACAGCCAGCGAGGTGGTCCAGCCACCCTCTTGATCGTCGCCGGGGAAGACTGGCCAACCGCCATTAGGATTCTGGTTACGCAAGAGAAACTGCTGAGCACGTCCGATATTGCCTACAGGCGCCGAGCCGAGGACGAGCGCCGAGTAGCACGTCGGCTCAATGGCTGGCTGCGAAGACGAAGCAAGAGCGGCCCATCCTCCACACGGGAGCTGCCGCAGGGCAAGTTCGGCCAACAGGTCGCTGAGCACAATAGGATCGGTCGTCACAGTGGGCACTTTGTAGTGCGGAATCTCTTTGCTGTCAAAACGCAGCGTTAGGACGGAGATTTGCCAGCTACAAGTCCAACCATTGTGCCGTTCGGGAGGGGGAGAATTGGTTGTCCAGTCAATGTGTAATCGGTGAAATAAGGTTGGCTAGCGCCTCGCGAAGGCTTCATCAACAGGATACCCCGCCCCCATTCGCGGTCCTGACTCTCGGAGGCGAAACCGTCCGGTTGTCCAGTCAAAGTGTAATCGGTGAAATAAAAATGGCGAGGGCCTTGGAAACGACGCTGCCGTACTGTCAGCCCGACGCCCGGCCTATGGGTTGCCCAGTCAAAGTGTAATCGGTGAAATAAAGTTGGTAAGCGCCCCGCGGCCGACCTTATCTACTGACTGTCCGGCCTGCGGACCGCCTACCCGGGTCTGACTTCCAGAACGACTAAGCCCCGGTTGCCCAGCCAAGGTGTAATCGGTGAAATAAATCTCTGCCTTCTGAGTTTCACGGTTTGATTGGAGCCGCAGCTCTGCCGGCATGAGACGGCGAGTGAACAGAATCATGGGCTTAGACCCAAGGAGATATATTCGCCGCTTCGAACCCGCGCTCCCGACATGAAACCTAAGCAACATAAAAGGCTGCCGATTTACCGCAAGGTCCGCGCACCAACAAATGCAAAAGCAAAGCTTCCGATGTAGGTTTCACGACGAAAGGAAGCCGACGTGTTCTGGTCTGCAAGCGAACTCGCCACGAAGCTGCGCGCGGCACGCTACATCATCGATCCAGTCACGCTAGAGGTGGTGTATCTGGCGGCGCGTATGCGCAAGCCACTGCTGGTGGAAGGTCCGCCAGGATGCGGCAAGACGGAGTTGGCCTATGCGGTAGCCGCGGCGGCCAATACGGTGGTGGAGCGCCTTCAGTGCTACGTGGGAATCACCGAAGAGAAGGTCATCGGGAAATTCGACGAGGCGCTGCAGAAGCTCTTCCTGGACACTCAAGCTGCGGATCTCGGCCAGGACTGGAACCAGATACGAAGCCGGCTGCATTCGCTGGACTTCTTTGCGGAGGGGCCGCTGTTACGAGCTCTGCGTTATGAAACCCAGCCATGCGTGCTTCTGGTCGACGAACTCGACAAGGTTGACCACAACATCGAAGCCTTGCTGCTGGAGATCCTGAGCGCGTGGCAGATGACGGTCCCGAAGCTGGGAACTATTCAGGCGACAACGATTCCCTTTGTGGTACTGAGTTCGAACGAAGAACGACGCTTGGGCGACCCACTGCGGCGGCGCTGTTTCTACCTTCGTTTCGAATATCCAACCGTCGAGCGTGAGAAGGAGATCCTGGCAATCCGCAGCAAGGGCGACAGCCTGCAACTACGCGGACAGCTGGCGGGGCTGGCACATGCTCTGCGCGGCTGGAACATGGAAAAGCCGCCTTCGATCGCCGAAATGCTCGATCTCGCGCAGGCGCTGGACATCCTGGGAACCGAGGAGATCTCCCACGAGCAAAGAGATCTGCTGTTACCGCTGTTGGCGAAGACCGAAGCTGACCGCAAGCGATTGCTATTGCGCTCGGGGTTCGAGGGTCTGGTCGCAGACTCGAAACGTTATCGCGACGAAATCATGGCGGTGGCGGAAGATGGCCCACCATCTAACGTTGAGGCTGTCGCATGAGGTGGGCATGCTTTCTCGTGCTGCTAGTGGGCACGACAACAGCACAAGTATGCGATGCATGTTCCGCACGAGACATATCAGCGCGCTGGGCTGACTATTACGCCGGCGTCTACCAGGTTCCGATTGAACTGGTGGCGGCGATCATCGACGAGGAGTCCGGATGGAATCCGTACGCGGTATCGAAGAAAAGTGCTGCCGGGATCATGCAGTTGATGCCGGCAACAGCGGTGCGGTTCGGCGTGCGTAACCGATTTGTGGCGAAGGAGAACATTCGCGGCGGAGTGGCGTATCTGGCCTGGCTCAAGCAGAGGTTCAACGGCGATCTCCGGCTAATTACCGCGGCTTACTACGTCGGCGAGTCCACGATCTCACTGCGGGGTCTGCAATATTCTTCGCCTGATGTCCAGGGTTATGTGAAGCGTGTTGCGCAACGATACCGAAGGCGACGAGCGCTCAGAGCAAGGAACGAATCAGCCTGCAGAAGCAGACGATGAGGTGAAGGATGAGAAGCACTCTGGTTTTTGCCTGGCTGTCGCTGACTGCATTAACCGCGACGGCCGGGGCACAACAAGCAAATATCACTCCGCAGGTACGCACCAAACCCACAGCGGACAACAAGATCACGGAAATCGAGCTTGAAACGCACTTCGTTACGACGATCCGAGCGCCAGAGCCGGTGAATTCGGTCGTGGTGGGAGACCCGGCGCTGTTTCAGGTGGAGCACTCCGAACACGAGCCCGAGCTGGTGTTCGTTAAGGCCTTGACCAACGAGCCTTGTGAGAGCAACTTGCTGATCTCCACCACCAGAGGGCGCCAGCTCAGCTTTCTGCTGGTCAGTCGCGGCAAAGGGTCTGCGAATCCAGCGAAGGTGGATTTTCTGCTTCGATACCAGCCATCCGGCGGCTTCCTGGTTGAACCCGATGCCGTCCCGTTCGCATTAGTAGCGCAAACCGCGAGCGTGTCGAGGACGCCAGTTCCACTACCAGTCTCATCGGCTCTTGCCAGCGCCAACTCTGTACCAGTTCCGGGCCATACCGATTCAGATTCTCTCGACTCCCTGTTGGAGCGGCAGAAACAGGCGCCTCTGCCCGAACTTCATGGCGAAAATCCGGAAGGTGACGAGGTGAAAGGCGATCGCCTGCGGGCGGGCATCAGCGAGGTCCTCGACGGAGGCCAACAGGTGATCGTCCTGTTCTCCGTCGTCAACACCAGCAAGCACGCCATCTTGCTGATGCCTCCGCAAGTCCAGTTGGGTGGCCAAGAGAAGTCTGGCAAGCTCATCAAGCACGAGCGCTGGTCGACGGCAGAACAACTGCCCGTTGCCGACTTCCGCTTGAGCCGGCGGCGGATCGGCCCGGGCGAACGCGCCGACGGGCTGGTGCTGTTCGAGCGTCCGCCCTATAAGCGCTCGATGGAGACGTTATTTCTGCAAATGGCGGAGTCGGGCGCGGTCGACAAACCGGCCCTAGCACCCATTGGTTTTGGAGTCAGCACACTGCGAGAGGCTGCGAATCATGCCCACTGAGGAAACGAAGAAAGAACCCGTTTCAGATCCAACGAATCCTGAGCTGGAAACGCCCGCTGAGGAGCCCGTGGAGGAGGAGACTGGCAAAGGAAACTGGCGCGAAGCATTCGTAGCTGCTTTCCAGGTAGCCAGACGGCAGCAGAAACCCAAAGAGAGCCGGCAGGAATTAGGCCGCGACAAAAGCAAGTCGCTCTTCCTGCTGGCGGGAGTTTGCGTGGCCCTGCTACTGCTTTTCTTTGGCGTCTTCTCCCGTCCGAAGAAGAAGATTCCGCTTCCCGGTGAGAATCCGCGCGGGCAGGCCAGTCTCGGCCGAAAAGTTACACCGGGACAGGAGAGCAACGATCCCAACAACTCAGTCACGCCGAGGCTTAGTGCGGATCTGCGTACCTCCGATCCCGCCGTGGACGGCCAATTAACGGCGGAGGATATCGACCGCACGTCGCGAACCGCAATGGCGCCCAAGCCAACTGCGGTGATCGCGAGCAAGACGAACCCGCCGCAGGATTATGCCCTCAGCAAGGTCGATTTCTCTGACCCTACCGTGGGAACGGGCACCACCACTCCTAATGTGCAGGCGCCATCTGCATCCGAGTCGGCCGCTGACCTCAAGAAGCCCTCGCTGGTATTCGTGCGTGCGGATGCGGCCAAACCGATGATGAAGCAAAGTACGCCTGAGGACCCGGAAGAGACCCTGGCACTCACGGCGGGCACGCGCTTAGTCGCGCGCCTGCAAACCCCGGTAAGCTCGGCCGTTCCAACGCCTGTCGTTGCGGTCATTGAATACAACTACGAGCACGACGGTCAGATCGTGTTGCCGGCCGGGGCGAAGGTCTTTGGCCGGCTGACGCAGGTCAATTCGTCCGGTTATGTAGGCATCCAGTTCAACCGGGTAGAAACGCCGGATGGAATGGTCGAGAAGATCGATGCCTCGGCCATGAGCCTCAATTTCGGGCCGCTGAAGGGCAAGGTCTCGGGCAAGAAGGCGGGTACAAAGTTTCTGGTGCGATCGCTGACGGGGCTGGGAACAATTGCGTCGTATGTGGTCGGCCCACAGGGGTCAAGTGCCGGTGACCTGATCTCGCCCAACACTCTCATGCGTGAGCGCCTTGCGGATAACGTGGCGACTGCGGGACAGGAGGAGCTGAACGGCTTGGCGTTCAATCAAAACATCGTCGTGACGCTGCCGGGCAATACCCGTTTTTACATCGTCGTCCAGAAACCATCTTCGGACCGTGGTGGCACGACATCCGGAACGCGAAGCACCGGTACCAGCACAGCCGGCCTTACTGGCGGGGTGCCGACTCTCGAAGAGCTTCGCCAGTTGATGCAGTTGAGAAGCGAAATCAACGAGCTCTATAGCCAGGCCAGCAGTCAAGCGGCGGTTCAGACGAAGCCGCCGCAATGAAAGGCGATGCAAAGTGGAACCAAACTGGGCTCCTCTCGAAAACCGGCTGGGCACGACCAGATGCGTGGGATTCATGTTCATGGGCCGCGTCAACGGGATCAATCAGTACAAGCATGGCATCACCCGCACTTACTTGTACTTGGATGATGCAGGCAACTGTTACCTCAAGGCAGAGAAAGGAGGCTTTATTCCGGGAAACTGGGGTGTGGAACTCGGCAAGATGGAGGCTTGCCTGGCCAGACTGGGTGCCAGCCTGGCCACCCCCTATGATGGAGAATTCATCGCTAGGAAGCGTAACGCATTGCAGCAACAAGGGATTTCGCTTCTGACGATCGAGGTCCAGCCCCACGACATAGACATTCACTGAAGACAGGCCAGGCACAGCCTGTCGCCCCGGCGTTTCTCTGTATTTGGATCGCCCCGCCTCTTCCAACATCTACCCAAACATCCAGCGGCCAAGCCCTGAGATGGGCTAAATTAAAGCTCTGTCAGGACAGCAGGGGACGCAGGCTTGATTTTGGTCCCGTTCCGATTGGTGATGAAGTGGCTCGTTTGCCTCAAGGATGGTTCCTCAACACGCCTGTGCTGTGGCTGGCAGCATTGGTGTTGACTGGTCTTTTGCGGGGGCCACTGCGAAGATCACCGGCGCTGTTGAGGAAGCCTCTGAAGTTCGTAGCGGCAAGCTGCGTCGCGCTCGGGGCATTGATTCTGCTTATGTGGAATCCGGTTCTCCAAACAGCCAAGCAAAACAAGGCGCTGGGCCCTTTCTGGATTTTACTTTTGGGTATCACGTCAATCGGTTGGATCGTTTCATTTTTCTGGATTTTTCTGGCGCGACCAAAACGAAGGCTTGCCCCAGTCCCCGCTGCGATTGGCGGCTCGGTCCAGCGTCCAGCGCCAAAGCCAGACGCAATAGTAGGCAACATACCTCAGGAACAGTATGCCGACGTCGGTGGTATGGACGAAGCCAAGGAGCAAATACGCCAGGTAGTGAAGGCGCATCTGAGCCCGGAGAAATACCAGCGCTATGGGATAACGCGGAACGGCATCCTCCTGTACGGCCCGCGCGGGACGGGAAAAACGTTCCTGGCGAGAGCGACTGCGGGCGAGTTCGGGCTGAACTTCGCGTACGTTTCCGCGCCGCAGTTGCTGAACCGCTGGACTGGTGCGACCAGCGAAAATATACATGCAGTGTTCGCGCAGGCCACAGCCCGCAAGCCTGTACTTTTCTTTCTCGACGAGATCGATGCACTCGGAGCTGGTCGGCAGGACGCCATTAGCGACCCCGGCGGCGCCGGACGCGAGCTCAATAACATCGCCATGAGCTTGATAAGCGCGATCGACCAATACCGCACGATCAGCGGATTTGTGTTGATGGCCGCGACTAACCGCCTCGATGGCCTTGATGAAGCTCTGATCCGGGAAGGACGATTTGACATTAAAGTGCGTCTTGATCTTCCCGACGAATCCACGCGCGTAAAGATTCTTGAAGCACAGCTCAGCAAGAAACCGTGGAAACGCTTTGACTTGCAGCAATTCGCGCAGCAAACGCCGGGAGCCAGCGCGGCGAAACTCCGTGCCCTGATTGATCAGGCGGCGAACTACGCTCTGGCGGACAATCGCAAGATCGAAGCGCAGGACTTGAAGCGCGCTTTGGAAGGTAACGGAGGACGGGACCGGCCACAACTGGAGCGGCTGGAGTGGGACGATGTGGTTATTCCGGAGCCGATCAAGCGCGATCTTCAATCCATCATCCGTCTGCTCGAAGACCCCACGCGCACCCGTTCTTTAGGACTTGAGGTCCCGACAGGCCTGTTACTCGTGGGGCCACCAGGAACCGGGAAGACTCTTATTGCCAGCCTGATCGCGAGCCAGACCAAGCGTAGCTTCTATCCGCTGGTCGCGGCCAGCATTTTAGGTGGAGGACTTGGGGATTCGGTCAAGCGCGTCGGCGCAGTATTCGCACGCGCCAAGGAACATAGTCCATCACTCATCTTTATTGATGAGATGGATGGGCTCTTGCCCGCGAACAACCGCTATCTCGCGCAGCACGATGTTCAACTGGTGGAGCAATTCCTGATTGAAATTAGCGGATTGCAGCCGAAGAACAATGTGTTCTTGATAGGCACGACCAATTCCCCCGAGAACATCGATCCGCGAGTGCTTAGAGGCGGCCGCTTTTCCGAGAAACTAGTGATCCCGCTACCCAATGCCGAACATCGGGCGCAGCTTCTCAACCGGTTTCTGGGAGGCGCTCAACTCGGGCATGGTTTGAGCATCGCTGATGTCGCCACTCGCCTCGGCGACCTAGCCCCCGCCGATTTGCAGGCGCTCTGTACTGCCGCCAAGCGGATGGCTTTCAACCGTATGGTCAATAGCGATCAGCTTCCACCCTTGATCTGGGCTGATTTCGAAGCGGCTTCCGCTCGCGTCCGCGGGAACATGGATTAGCCAAACAATTCCTCGATCCGATAGCTCAGCACCTCGGGTCTGTCCCCGATATTAGTTGCTCTCACCAATTTCACAAATCCGTTCGGCTCCGATCCCCGCTGAATTCGCGGCCGTTTGACACCTTTTTGTTTCCCGGCTAAGTTCCCTCCCACATCGATCACCTCTCCGCCGCCGATTTCGGCGCTCGGCGAGGTAATCGAGGAGTCTTTTGGGAAAGGAGAGTTCTTTAGGTGAGCAAGTTTGAGGCAGAACCCGGATGGAAGAAATCCCTGGTCGTGCTGGCGATCATGTTCCTGATCGTTGGACAACTGGTCGTTGCCCAGAACCTAGGCAACAACCCGCAATTCAACGTGGCTGTGCAAGGCGAGACCGGCGCACAACCAGAAGGCGCCTTCCTGAACTTCATCAACTGGATCGGCAACGTGATCGCACCGGTCGGTGCAGGAGGCGCGGTTCTAGGCGCTGTCGTGTCGTGGCTGACGGGCCGCGGCTTTGGGCGGTGGCTGTTCGCGGCCGCGGCCCTGCTGGCCATCTCCGGTGTGACGCGCCTGATCGAGTTTTGGATCACGAACGGAACCGGAGGGATAACTTAACCATGCCCCAAGCACGAAGGGGCGCACACCACAACCGGCAGCCCGCAAGGCGGAGTGAAGCCATGCGGGCTGCCACAACCAGAATGCTTCTTGGGGATGGAAGTCTCGGGAACACGATAAATGGCAACGCCACAACTGCTCAACGACATCATCTCGGTCCTACTGTTACTGGCTCCCTCAGCCGCAGTGCTGTCGCTGGTGATTGCCGGTATCAGCCTGCGCCGCGAGGGCACGATGACGTTCGCCATTGGCGGCGGATTCACCAAATGGATGTTCTGGGCAATTGTATTTCTGACGCTACAACCACTGTTGAGCTGGTTCACTTCGTTTGGAGTTCCCGTGCCCTTGCCCGGAGGAGGGATCGCCACCGGATGGCTGGCGAACTTTCAGGCGGACTTGGCGCAGTTCGTAACCAGCTTTGTGGTGCAGCGGCTGGTGCCGACACTGGCTGCATATTTTCTGTTACGCGCCATTCTGGACGCTGCCTCAGGCCAACATCCGCTACCGTCAATCTTCGCGGCGATGTTCCTGCTTGGCACCCAGACCACTTACAACCTGCTGCAGAGCTACAACACCGGAACGCAATACGCGACAGTCGATGTGCTGGACAGCCTCTGGAACCACCTGGCCGGGACCATTATGCCGATCGGCGCCGTGCTGGCGCTGGTAGGCGCGATTTTGAACTTTGCCACGAGAAAGCCCTTCCTGCGTTTGGTCGCCGTGGCCCTGGCGCTGCTGACAGTCTCCGCCAGCTGGAAGCTGCTGGTTTCGATGATGTAGGAGTGCGAATGAATCTCGGGAACATGTTCTTCGACAATGGAATCCTTCATCTGGCGAACTGGCTGGGAAATGTCATCATGCCTACGCTCGCCGCCGCCTTCATCGTTATCGCCATTTTGCAGTTCTCGAAAGGCCACGAATTCTCGTACAGCATGTATGGAGCCTTGGCCTGTCTGCTGGTTTCAGGGTTGACGCGAGCGTTTGAGACGTTCGCTTCGCAGGCCGCGTGGAACAACCCCGACCTCTACTGGATAGCGATCCGGACTCTGATCGATTGGGTTGCGAACGTGATTCTGCCGGTCTATGCGGCGGCCCAGGTCGCGGCGATGGCCCTGCGGTTGGGAATCTTCTCGCTGGTCCATCCCACCAGCGGCTGGCTGCGCCACTTTGTGACTGCCGCTCTGTGCCTGATGGTCTCAGGCCTGCTTCGTCTGGGTGAATTCTTCGTCCTCCAGGGGACTGGCGGGGTTCGGTAGGGGCAGAGATGGCACTCGATGTGACACCGATATACCGGAACCTGCGAACCAGAGTTACTTTTCTCGGCCTGGAAGCGGAAGACCTGTTCGCCATTCTCGCGGTAGCTGTCGTGATGAATATCTGCGGCAGGTTTCTCAACCGAGAGATGTTCGGCCTGCCCATGAACATGGTCTTGCAGTATCTGGTGCCGATCCTCAGCGTTCCCGCGTTGATGCTCTTCAAGTATGGCAAGCAGCGTGGCTACCTGCAGGACTGGTTGCTGTTCCACATCAAGCCGCACGTCTACTCGGCACTGGAGCAGGACCGGGAGCTGATTAGCGAATACATCAAGGATTGAGGAACGAGAGATGCCGCTAAAGATGGAACAGTATCAGAAGTCGTTAACTCAGCCGCCGCTCTGTGAGCAACTCAGGGTGCGCGATCTGACCGACGATTTGTTGATCCAGCTTAATGGGTCCTTCGTCGCCGGATATAGGTTGAGTGGCATTCACTCCTATTACGCAAGCGACGAGGAACGGAACCGGACAAAGCTGGCTTTCGAGGCGCTGATCCGCTCACTCCCCGAACGCTCCATGCGTCTCCAGGCACGATTTGAGATCGCCGAGGGCGATGGCGGGCTGATCGCGCGCTACAACCGCGAACAACAGAATCCCAGCGCTGTCCTGCAGGCAATTGATCGCGAGCAGTCCAACGCCTGGTTGAAGAAGAACGCAGAGGGCTACTACCTGCAGCACATGCTGCACTTCTATTTCATCTGGGACCCGCGCATCCACCACCAGTCCGCCGAGTTCGAGTGGAAGAAAAAGATGCGCGGCGGGAGCTTCAGCATGTCGGCCAGCAAGTGTATCGAGCGCAGCCGGCGGGAGCATGAGGACCTGGTGGCCGAGTTCATGAGCCTCATGTCCGGCGTCGAGGCCACGCTGCAAGCCACGGGCATGAAGATCGAACGCCTGACGCAGAATGACATCTTCCTGGAGGTCAAACGAGCTCTTAATCCGCTGGTCACCGATACACGGCCATTTCTTCCTGCAAGACAATCGCTGGTCTATGAGAGCGCCCGCAGCCAGATGGCCAGCGTCAACATCGAGGACGAACTCGATGATTACCTCAAGATCGGCGGGTTGCTTTATTCGTTTATCAGCCTGAAAGACCTGCCCGACGCCACCTTTCCTGGTGTGTTGCGCGAGCTGGTGGTGATGGACTTTCCAATCATCATCAACGCGGAGGTTATTCTTCCCGATCAAGCCAAGGCGGTGAAGCAGTACAAGAGCCGCCTGCGCAAGATGACAGCAGCGCAGAAAGACATTCACGGCGGCTTCCGGCTCAACGTGGACGCCCAAGTTGCGGAACATCAGCTGATTAAGGTCTTGCAGGAGCTGATCTCCAGCTCGCTGAAATCCTGTCAGGTAAGCCTCACGATTGCGGTCCGCACTTCACGGCCAGCACGCAACCGCTTCGAGGCGGAGGAAGCGGAGCGACTTCTCGCCGATCGGCGGCAACGGATACTGCACGCGGTCGCCCGGATGAATGGGGCACGGGGAATTCCCGAGACATTGGCGCAGAAGCGCTTCTTCTTTTCCAGTCTCCCGGGGCTGGGAGAGAACAACAAGCGGGAAAAGGACGTTCTGACACTACACGCGGCCGACTTGCTGCCCGTGGAGATGCCGTGGAGGGGAACACCTAATTCGCCGTTGATGCTGTTCGAAACTCCCTACCGGCAGCTCATACCGTTTTCACCGTTTGATTCAGCCCTGGGCGACGCCAACATGTTGATCATGGCCAAGAGCGGCGGAGGCAAGACGTTCCTCGCGCAGCTCAAGCTGCTGATGATGGCGCGTGCCCGGCCGCTGGTCTCGATTCTGGAGCGCGGGGATTCGTACGAACCGCTCGTCGATCTGATGGGTGGGCGGGTAATCAATGTCGATCTGGACGGGCGAGAGACCCTGAATCCCTGGGACCTGCCCGAAGGCGAGTCCGAACCCAGCAACGAAAAGACGGCCTTTCTGAAGAACCTCACGCGACACATGTTGGGCGACAGCCGTGACACCGACACGTCGCTTCTGGACAACGTGCTTACGGATGCGATTGGCCGGGTCTACAAGCGCTGCTCAATCCGGTATTCCAATCCGATCCCGACCTTCAACGATCTGCGCGAAGAACTTGCCAACTGGCGGGACGCCGAAAAGATGCAGCGCACCATCGACGAGGCGCACCTGGCGGCGATCAAGCTGCGGTCGTGGACGGAAGGCGGCATCTACGCCAAGCTGTTCGACCAGCAGACAACGATGCGCCTCGATAGCGATTGGCTGTTCTTTAACGTCGAAGGACTCAGCTCCGATCCCCGGCTGGAGACAGCGATGAGCATGCTCATCGCCAATGCCATGACCGCTCGCGCCACGGGCAAGACTGGGCGTCCGAATATCACGGTGCTCGACGAGTGTTGGTTCCTGCTGGACTCACCATCGCTGGCCCCTGAGGTAGTCCAGCTTTATCGCACGGCCCGCAAGCGGAACTCGAGTGTGTGGGGCATCAGCCAGACGGTGGAGGACTTCGTGGGCACAGAGTTTCAGCCCCGCGTGCATGGGCCCGGAATCCTGAAGAACGCCAGCACGAAGATCATCGGTCAGCAGCCCGGAGACGTTACGCCGATGGTCAACCACCTCAGCCTGAATCCAGTGGCAGTCCATCAGGTAAAGGGATTCGGCGCGCCGAGAAAGGGACGCAGTGCTGAGGTGTTGCTGGTAATCGGCGAGAAAGCCGAGACGACGCAAACGATACGGATTGTGCCTACGCCGCTCTCCTACTGGATCTGCACGACGTTCCCGCGGGAGAGGAAATACCGCGGCTGGTTCCTGCAGAAACACGAAGAGAGGCCGCTATTCGAGAGCTATCAGGAGCTGTCGAAACAGTTTCCCCAGGGGTTAGCGGATATTTCGCCACTTCCGGAGGAGATCTCTGGTGAGGTCAATAGAGCAGGTCGCATTACAGCGGCAACAGATAAACCGATTGGAGAGCGCGCAAGGCTGTAGCCATTTCTGGAGGGCAAAGGGAATGCATGTTCTCGCGTACACGATATTCTTCGCGGCGTTGACCTGGCTCGTGATGACGGTTCCGAACCAGCGGCGACTGGTGGCGGCGACGCTGACCGGGGTCATGGTCGTGACACTAGTGGGAGCCCCTCAGCCGGCGCTAGCGCAACTGGGACTCCTGGGAGCGATTCAGGCTGTCCTCAATGTGATCAACGGCGTCATTAAAACCGCATTGACCACGATCAACAGCGTACGGACCGCAGTCAACAAACTGCAGCAGTTGGTGGTGTGGCCGCAGCAGCTGATTAATCAAGCCAGAGCGCAGGTCACGCGGATGATCGGGCAGTACCGCAACCTGATGAGCAACCTGTTCCACATAAAGCTCAACAGCGCCACCCTGCCCAACCCGCAAGCACTTGAGGCCGTCGCCCGGGACCATCAAGTGAACAACTTCCGCGCTTTGACGGCGACGTTCGCGAATGTCTACGGCGCAATCCCGGTTGCAACCGCCGCGAATCCCGGAGACCGTGCCATGTCGGACATGGATGATGCCTTGGCGCTCGACAACCTGAAAACGTTGAAAGCCGGCGACCAGGCAACGGACCTTGAACTTCAATCGGCGGATGCGATCGAGAACTCGTCCAGTCAGGCAGCGCCCGGTTCTGCGCCGTTTCTGACCGCGACGGCGATCACGTCTGCCATTAACGCTCAGGCGCTAACCCAGAAACTTCTGGCCGCCGAACTGCGGCAGGAAGCCGCTCGTGTCGCACATCGCAACACGCTGCGCAAAGAGAGCGCCTCGAACACCACGCAGCTACGCGGGGTCCTCGTGAACCTATTGCAGCACCAGTAAGGCAGAAGGAAGGCACCACATGGAGAGACTTGTAAGACTGCTCAAAGCAACCAAGGACTGGATGTCTGGCCACAAACTGCGCGCTATCTTTCTGGCGCTCGTCTTGATGTTCACCGCACCATGGCCGGCAAGAGCGCAATTCTTGTCCCCATGCTGTGCATTGCTTGTCGCCGGGCTATCGAGCATCCAATCCGCCCTGACCAAGGTAGTCGGAGGAGGCCTGAATCAGATCCTGGGCGTGGACCAAGCCATGCAGCAGTTTCAGCAGGCGGTAGTGTGGCCGCAGAACCTGATCAACCAGGCGCGGGGGCTCGTGGGTGCTCTTCAGGGAAACTTCAACCAAATCCAGAACCTGATGAAGATTCCGGTCAACAGCGCGACCCTGCCTGTCTCGCAACAGTTGGAACAGATTCTGCTATCACGCAATCCGAATCAGATTGCGCAAACATCCGGCGCCTACACGGCACTCTATGGGCCAGTGCCCCAGCCCACGAGCGCTTCGCCGCAGGTCCTGAACATGGTGGACATGACGGATGCCGCCGCCGAGGCGTCGATGAAGCGAGCCATCGAGATTGATGCCCTGGCGGACCTGGAAATCCAGGCGGCCAACCAACTAAACCAGAGCATTCAGGCCGCCGCACCCGGCAGCGCGCCCATCATTGAAGCGCAGGCGGACGCATGGCTGATCCGGGCAAACGCCTACACCCAGGCTGCGACGGCGGATCTCATGCGCCTGCGCTCCATCGATCTGGCGAACGCCAGCGCCGACATCAAGATGGGGGCCACGAACACCACCAGCCTGCGCCAGGCTTTGGCCAATTTGCTCCAGCACCAGTGAGTCATGAATAGGGGAAGACGTCATGCCAAGTTTCTACTTTGAGCAGTTGCTACAAAACGGATTGAACGGAATCGACCAGCAGGGGATTACGGCGGCGGTCCTGCAGATTGCCGGGGTCATTCTCATACTCAGTCTTCTGTGGGCGGTCTACGAAGCCTATGCCAACGGCGGCGATGTGCGGCTCCTTGGCGTGGCAGCCATCAAGTATCTGGTTCTAGGTCTAGTGTTCCTGAATTACCAGAGCGCCTTCCGCGCAGTGAACGGCATGTTCAACGGTGTGGCAGACGGAATCTATAACCTCTCCGGAGGCCTTGATGCAATTCAGTCCTGGCTGAACAGCCTCTCGCAGGCGTGGAACTCAAATCCCAACTGGTTTTCATCGTTATGGAACCTGGTGACCGGAGGCGCCTCGGCGATTGTTGCTGGCCTCATCACGCTGATTGGTTACTTGATCCTTCCCTTTACCTATACCCTTTTCACTCTCTTCTACGCCCTGTACGGGGCGATCCTCTATGTGGTTGGCCCCTTTGTCCTGGCCTTGATCCCCTCCCGCGGGCTGGGCCAGTTGGGCAGAACTTTCTTCGTGAACATGATGATCTTCCAGTGCTGGGGATTGCTGTACGCGATCTTGCAGGCGCTGATGTCCGCGCTACAGATCACCGATCCTATGCAATTTAGCGGATCGTGGCTGCAGGCGTTTGCCGGCTCCAGCCAGATGATCGTGATGAGTGTCGCCAGCGTGCTGTTGGCAATCATGGTTGCCCTCATTCCTTTCATCGCCAGCCGTATCGTTCGCGGAGATGTCGGTAGCACGTTGATGACTGTGGTCGGTGGAGTCATGGCGGCGGGAGCTGTGGCGTCGGGATTAGCGTTCACTGGCGGCAGCGGCCTGGCTGCAGGCCGCGCAGCCCCATCGGGAACAGCGCCAACTCCTTCCTCCGGTGGTTCCGCTGCCCCCGGTCCAAGCGGGGGAGCGGTCCTCTCAAGTTCCAGTCAAGGTGCGGTGACGGGCGATTCGCGGGCGCCCACACATCTCAATGCCGACAGAGGCAGCGACACGCTTTCTTCCACCCGTGGCGACGCTGCCTCTACCAGTGTGGTTCCCTCTGCTTCGCAGATCGGTGACGAATCGCGCTCCGTGAGCCAATCAGCGGGTCACTACAGGGGCCGTAGCCTTGCAGGTCTTGCCGCTTGGCAAGCCGGGCATGCCATCGGTCAGAACCATGCGTTGGGTCGGGATGGGGGCAGAACAATGAAGGCAGCAAAGTCGCGCGCAGAGCTACCTGAGATCGCCAGCTTCACCCGGTATTACGAGCACGATGGAATGTTGCGCGCCTACGCCAATCGCGCCATGTTCCTGGCAATCTTGTTTGCGGTGATCGCGCTCAGCTCACTCGGCTTCGCCATCTACCTGCGTGTCCAGCCGCCAACGGTCATTCGGGTCGACAAGGATGGTAACGCCGTGGTCGTGGGTGGCAGTTCGAGACAGGACCGTACCACACAGATGGCCATGATGCTGTCTCGCGCAAGCGGCAGGGCCGGACAACCCTGCGTCTCCCGGTGTCGCGCCCTCTGACCTGGAAGGAAAAGCCGTCGTGCGGCGTTTTCTTGAGCGCTACCTCTCCTACACCCCGGATTCAGCGCCACGCAATCTCGCCGAGTCGCTGAACATGATGACGGCGAACCTGCGCACATTCACCCTCAACAAACTGCGCGACGACGATACCGTGGGCAAGATCCAGCAGGACCACATCATCTCGGACCTCCGCATTCGCTCGATTGAGCGGACCAAGAACGCCCCGTGGGACTACGTGGTGTTCGGTGTCAAGGAGGTGCATAAAGTCAAGAGCGGCGCGGAGGTTACAGACCTCATCGTTGGCCAGTACAACGTCCGGCTTGTGGAGGAGCGGCGCAGCGAATTCAATCCCAGCGGTCTGCTGGTAGCCGAGTACTCCGAGAAACAAATGGTCGGCGAGCGGGACAACGGGCTCGAACAGAAGAGCCAGCTCGATAAATAAAGGCTTTCGCGACGGGGGAGGATTCCGGAATGACGAGCATGGCAGCAGAAACGGCCACGACAACGAGATCGCCCAGAACTGACGGTGACACCGACAAGGCAGTGACTCGAACACGACGGTCACGCGCGAACTCCGACGAGGAGAGCAGTGGCAACGCGCGCTATTTCCTCAGTAAGACCAATGGCACCGACGGCACGCCTGCTTTGGATATGGAGGTTGCCAACGAGGGCGAGGCGCTGGTGGAGGCGCTGCGCCTCGGCGTGACCTTCTACGCCGTGCAGGAGTTTCGCGTGGTTCCGGACTTTTCCGGACGAAAGCCGCAGCTGAATAAAGAAGCGGTTCAGGGCCGATAGCGCCCATGAATTTGGTAGCACGGGCTTCATTTACAGATGAGGTTGATCTGTGGTGAGCGATCCGCAAGCTGATTGCGGTTGAGTGCTGGTCTGGTTCGTTCGCGAACCTGGCTGGGAACCGAAAACGTTTTCGGCCAGGACAGCGAAGGAACCGCGCAAGCGCCCTCCTTGCTGTTCTGGCATTTTGCAGACAGAAAAGGAGGAAACGATGGTGAAGCAGCGATTTCGGGTTCTGTTCCGGCGTTGGTTCTTCACTGTGGGTAAGTTCTGCGGACCAATTCTGTTGTTCGAGCTGTTTGTGTTGGTCCGGCAGCACTTTCAGTATGTGCCCCTCGGCTATTCAGAGTTGCTGATGGGTACACTCTTGGCTTTCCTGCTCACGGCCTTGCTGTGTTGGTTGGGGGCGATGGGAGAGTGGATGTGGTCCAGGCTGCTCAGGTTACGAGGCTTTGTGAGCGAGCCGCGGCAATGCTTACGGAGTTACTGGAGGCCTGAGGCAGTAAGGACGAACAAGACGTAGCAACGACAACTCGTGTTGGCCGGCGCTTGGCCGCCTGGCCGAAATCTTTTGGTTCGGTTTTCGGCAAGGGCAGCGAAGAGACTGGCACGAGCCGTCTCCCGAGGCTGTCCTTGTCCGACAGCGTAAAGGAGATCAGCAATGCCAGATGCTACGAATTGCGGCGCCAATCCGGTGTTGGCGCTCGAACTTGATCGAAACGGCAAGGTAACGAAGAAGACCATGAATCTGGGACGGGAAGCGCAACTCACCAACAGCCTTTTGCAGGGGCTTTATCCGGGGATTCACGTCGCCACGGTTGATGTGCCGGCGGAACCGCTGGATTCTTGCGAACAGGCGATCGTTGAGCAGGCACTAACCCGAATCGAGGTGGATGGGATTCGCTACAGCCTGATTGGGGCCAGCGGCAGCGCGAAGAATGGCAAGTTCTACGCGGTCGGCAGCTCCTTCGAAAAGAAACTGGCGGAGAGGTTTCGCTTCTCCCCGCAAGCCGCGATCACCTACTTCGGAATCCTGGTGTCCTCGTGCAAAGTGCTCGTCGAGGACGGGGATTGCCGGGTCATGGTGGTCGATGACCATGAATTCGGCACCAACGATTGCCGGGGATGGATCTCGCAGTCGTTGTTCCGGAAACTTCAGCAAAAGCACCACTCCGAACTTCTCGCCAACGAGATCGAGAGACTCCGGGCTCAGCGGATCGCAACACACTCCGAGGAGCAGGCAGAAATCACGTTAACTGAGAACGAGGAGGCGGCGTTGATTGAACAGGCGAAGCGCAGGGTTCACGGCAAGCGAATCGGGGCGCATCGCTTCTATCAATTCCGTTTGGCGTTCGACAAGACCCAGGCCAAGGGCGCATTCAAGGTCATGGAGGATGAAGTCGCTCAGCATCTCGAGGCTGACGTCATCCTGCCCAGATCGTGCGTGAAGCCCAAGTACCAGGGAGGGATGTTGCGGACGATTCGCTCGCTGGTTGGGGATCGTCAGGCACATACCTTCCGCGGTTCCGTGATGGTCGGCTTTCGTGACGTCTCCCGCAACCTTGAATTCAATTCGAGCTACACCTTGCTGGAGCACGCGCCGGAAGACTCGATTGAACTGGAAATCAAACCGTACGCTCTCGAACAAATCGAGAGAGTGCGGCAAGCGTTCGAGGCGAACAACTTCACCGAGCTTTTTGAGTTGCTGGGCACGAAGGAAAACCAGCGAGTCCTGGAGCAGGGCGAAGAACCGAACTCGGACTATACCTCAGACGAATATACGGTGGCGCAGGCAGCTCTGATCGCCGACGCTACCGGGTACATGCTGAAACACCCCTTCATCCAGCACCACCTGCAAAAGGTGCTGATGAAGTGGGGCTATCGCCTCTGCACCAGTGGGGGTTTCCGTCTTCCCGGGTCCGCACTCGCGGATGACGGCTACCTCTTTCTGCATGAAGGACAGGTGGTCAGCGGCTCGGATTGGATTCCAAAGACCGCCACCATCGCCGAATCAGTTAGCCGGCGTGGCCTGGTCGTTCGCTATCCCATCCGGATGAAGGAAGATCTTCTGCCGGTCGAAAACCTCTCAGCCAATGACACGGCTCTGTTGCTAACCGAACACCTGAAAAAGTCTGGGTGCCAGCTTCCGACAGAAAGTGTCGCTGCCGTTGCTCGCGAGCAACTGCAACTGAGGGGCACGCTTGTTCTTCATTCGGAAACCGCTGCCAGAAATGGCGGAGACTTTGACTTCGACATGGTGTGCCTGGTCGAGGACAGCCGCTTTCCGCGGTTCGTCAACGACCGGTTCAACTACGAGGAACAGCACTCCGCCACCAAGAAGAAGAATCCTAAACCTCCCAGTCCCTGGTGGAACCTTCCGCAAGTTTCGATGCAAGCGCGCGGTAACCAGATCGGCGCCATAACCGACCTGAAAACCTCGTGTCTGGCGAAGGGAAGGCCCGACCTGGCGAGGGAGTTGGTGGACCAGCTTCAGAACGCGCTCGATCAGTTGAAGCATGGCACCCAGCCTGACCAGGAGGTGATACGCAACATTCGCAACGATGTGCCCACAGCACCTTGGCTGAAGTTAAAACAGAAGCGCCGGATCGAAGACATGGACCAGCATATTGAAGTCGATGCCAACGATAAGGTCGGAAGACTGTACAACTTTGTGCGCAAGGAGCTGGGGCGTTTCTTTGGCCCCGTCGCGACGGCTCCGTTGAGCGATTTTCGGGGCGTGATCGGAGGACAGAGCTTTACCCCGGAGATCTATCAGGAGTGCTTCGTGGTCAACCGCTATTACGGTAGCCGCGTTACGGAGATAATGGGCCGGCGGCAACAGCTTCTGGCTGATCTGGAGAAAGCCAATGCGGACATCGAGGCGAACAAGCATGACGCCGACGCTCGCAAGCAGCTTTTCTTCCGGCGCAGCCAGGCTTCTGCCGCGTTGAACGCTTACGAAAAACGCACTGGAGACGAACTGAAGGCGCTGGTCAATGGGCTTCAGAAATGGAGCACCAGCAAGAACGGAACTAGATTGTCCTACCTCTCGGCCCTGCACGCCATCGTGTGCCGGGAACGACGGGTAACTGCCGACTCGAACTTTGTGGCGGGAACGGGATCAATCGTGTTCTACAGCTTTCCGCAGGAGGTCGTTAACCAGATTGCGGAACGAACCGGCGGCCGTCCGGTCACCGTGGAAGTTACCGGTCTGTGCGACGGCGAAGTGGAAATCGACTCGGAAGGGCGGATCTTCCTGGTCCAACCCCTCACACAACCCAATGGACAGGTCGTTGAACGCCTCATCTTCATGGCGCAGGTCACGAAGACCGGGGAGGTGTTCACCGATCGCGATGAGAAAGGCTCGCCCGTCGTGCTACATCGGGTCCGGAAGTTCCCGATCAGGACCGGACGAAGCGAAGTGCGAGACGGGAAAGTGATCTTTCCCGAAACCCAGAGGCGGCCGCAACTTCCCGCGAGGAACGTTGCGCCGATGCTCGGAACCAACTGACCACAACCGTCCAGGAGACTCTTCCCCCGAAGTCTCCTGGGCTTCACCAGGAAGGGGGAGCAAAGGCATAAGGAAGGAAGCGAACTATGAAACGCATCTTAATAACACTGGCACTGCTGGCGCTAACCCTGGTTCCGGCGTTGGCTCAGAAGATTGGAACGGAAACCAGCGACCGCACGCGCATCGTGCATCTGAAGACCGCACTCAACCACCTCACGGTGATCGAGGTCGGCGAGCCGGTCGTAGAGGTTGCTGCCGGAAGTCCCTCGTTCAAGGTCGAGTGGCGGGAGAACAAGGTATTCGTTCAGCCTACGGAAGCAGACACCTCGACCAACTTGTTCGTCTGGACGGCAACTCAGCGCCTGAACTTCGAACTGGAACCAGCCGGGCCGGTGACGGCCATGGACTTTGCCGTTGACCAGGCGGCAGTGCATAGCCCCGGGCCAATGAAAACGGCGAAGTCAACTTTACAAGCGGGTCCACCGTCGGTCACCGAACTGCTGCTTGCAGAAAAGCCGGTTCGAGTCCTGACTTCGAAAAAGAACGCTTCAAAGCCAGTCGAGGTTTCAATCAGTGACCTATATGAAAGGGATGGCCGCCTGCTGATCCGTTACGCTATCAGCAATCACGGCTCGCAGCCTTTCAGCATTGATACGCCGCAGGTCTATCAACTCGACGGAGTGCGTTCTCCGCAGTCGCTGTATGCCTTCGTCAACTCGCAGCTCGGCGATGAGCAGGTTAGCAAGCTCAAGGTTAAACAGGAAACTCCAGTAAAGGTGCTCGACGGGCATCTGCAGTCCGGGCAGATTGCTCCAGGTGAACAAGTCGTTGGCGTGGTCGCTCTGCAAATGGCGGCAAGCCAAAGCCCCACGGTCCTGCGCCTGGACTTTCCCTCCCTCAATCCATCCGGAGATGATCCACACGAGGGCCGGCAGGCGCAAATAGCTGCCTTTCTGGTGCGTTAGCGAAATCTGCCAAGTTGGGAGTTCGAGCGATGAATGATTCAACAACCACCAAATCCGTTTACTACATCCTGCGCCACTACCTGCGCGAACGGTCGGATCTCGGTATCGGCAACGCGGTGGGTGATTCTGTTCTCGAACCACTCAATCCCTTTGATTCCAAAGCAAGGAGGGCACCTAATCGCTGGTTTGTGCTCTTCGTGCTGCTTGGTGGATCGCTGGTCGGCTGCTTCGTTTACTTCAACCATCTGATCTGAGGCGAAAACAATGGATGAGCAAACTGATCCTGGTGGCATAACCCCTCCCGCTCCACCCCCGGTTCCCAGCGAAGCGCGTGAGTTGATTCGCGACTGGGAGTTTCTCTTCTGGGCTTTCTTGCTGTTTGGACTGGGCCGTTTGGTCTGGCTGTATCTCTACCGGCCGGAGCACACCGCCTTTCATCTTGGCCTCGCTTGCGGGTTCGTGTTCTGCGGTGCTCTGGGTCTTCTGATGCGTTGGGTGTTCAGCCCGAAGAGGCAACAGTAATAATGGTGCGAGATTCCTATGCCCGCCCGCAGAACCCACCACTTCTTGAAAGCGTCGAGATCGTCGTTGCACTGATTCTGATGGGAGTGTGCTGGTTCATCTGGTACGTCGCCCGCGAGCGTTTCTATCTGGAAAACCGCCAGATAGCCGAGTTGGCCTGCTACTTCGCTCTCGCCGCTCTGGCCATCGTCGGCTCTTCCATCCTGATTGGCACCGCTCGTTCCCGGCGGGAGAAACAGTGGCCACATCCACCGATGGTCGTCTCCCGAAAGCGGGACGAGCAGTTCACGACCGATGGCTGGAAACAAGACGCCGTGGTTCTCGGCTATGACATTCATGGCACGCCGTGGTACTGGCCAGACAGAGTCCGCGTCATGCAGGGCATCGTGCTGGGCATGACCGGGTCCGGCAAGACCACGCTTCTGAAGAACATCATTACGCAGGACATGGCGCGAGTCGTCGGCACACCCAAGGATCCACACCGCTTGCCGATGGTGATCTTTGATGGCAAGGGCGATCTCGAATTCTTCTACGATCTTCTTCCTCACGTTCACCGTGCCGGACGATTGCATCAGCTACGAGTCCTGAATCCCGCGCGCCCGGACATCTCCGTTCGCTACAACCCGTTCTACTGCAGTGACGAGGACTACATGTCCGTCGTCAACATGGTCTTCGGCTCCTTCAATCTGCATGACGAGTTCTTCGCCAAGCACCAGTTGAACTACCTGGCCGATATCGTCCGCGTGCTGGTGCACACCGGCCAGAAGTTCAACTTCTATGACGTGCTGGTTATGGCCATCGACGAACAGGTGTTGCGCGAGCAGGTCGAGAAGGCGCGCCACCGCTTGGAACACGACTCATCCATCCCTGTACAGCGCCGCCTGAACTTCGAGATGTCAGTAAAAAACCTCTACCAGTCATTCAACGACCGGGAGCGTGTGCCGAAGATCCAGGGGCTGGTCAACGAGTGCATGACGTTTCTGGACGACGAGCTGAGCGTTATCACGGGTCCTTACGATGAGCTGTTGTCGCTGGACGAAGTTATCGAGCAGGAGTTAATCCTCTTCGTCACCCTGAACGTCAACAAGAACACCGAACCGGTACGCGCTCTCGGGAAGATGCTGTTGCAGAACCTGCAACTCGTTGTGGGCAAGCGCTACGAAAGCGAGGAGCAGCGCCGGCGCACCAACCGGCCAATGTTCAGTGTGGTGCTGGACGAATTCGCGCCATTCGGCTACCGCAACTTCGCGCAGATCCTGCAAACAGCGCGCGGTACCCACACTGCGTTCCTGTTCTCCATGCAAAGCCTCCCACAACTCATGCAGGTCGGCCGGGGCTTCAAGGAAGACGTCACATCGGCGCCGAACACAACCATGACGTTGCGCACACGGGATGAGGAGACTGCGCGTTATTTCCTGCGTGCCTCGGCGGAACATACCGTCACCCGGCGCAGCGTGTCCATGTACCGACGACGGCTATTTGGCTACGAGAAATACGAGGCAACCGACCGCGCCACGGACCGGGAGGACCGCGAGACGCGCGCACTGGATGAGCACATCAAGAACCTCCCCAAGGGACAGATGGAAATCCTGATGACCGATGACACACGCGGCACGCTGCACCAGTTGCTGCACGTTCGTCCCCCACAGGATGTCACCATCCCTAAATTCGAGCCGAAGCTGTATCCACGGTTGCTGGAATCGGTTGAGCATTCTGGCGGCGCCAACCTGCGGTTCAAAACACCTGAGCTGGCGGCGACCAGACGCTTTGCACGGCGCGGATAGGCAACCTTGAGATGACCACGAAACGACAACTGGCGATCGTCGTACTTGCATTCGTTGGACTTGCAGCGCCCGGCAGCGCACTGGCGCAACAACCGCGGCAGGCACAGGTAATGCCGTACAAGCAGCAACAAGCAAAGACTGATCCACGGGTTCGAGCAAAGTCATCGCGTCCGATCTACGAACGCCGTGACACGTGGTACGAGTTCCTGCTCAGGCAGTTCAATCCGACCAACTTTGATTACGGCGCTTGGATGGAGGAACGCCGCCAGGTGTTCCTTAACGAGAGCGTGCGCAACCCATACTTCAAGTACAGCGCGGGCGCGACGATTGCGTTGCTGTTGATGGCTGTCATTTGCGCCAAGCAATGGATCGACCACCGGCGCGCGATGTGGATTACGGCGGAGATGATGGCGGACTTGTACAACCACGATCGCTACTCGCGGGATGTGGCGGAGAAAGCGATCCAGAAGTACAACCAGCACATCGAACGCTGTAACCGCGCAATCGAGGCGGCCACACAGGGAACCGCCATGCCCGCGGCCGATCCTGGTACAGAGGCGCTCAATGCCGAGTTAAGGCGTGTCACGGAGGAGAGAGATCGCTATGCGCAGGAGAGAGACAGAGCAAAACTGGAACTGGAGACGAACTCGAAAACCCTGGCCCAAATGTCTCTGCGTTTGGACGGCATAAGTGCAAAGCCAGGCGCTAACGGCGATGCGGGCCAATCACCTGACCTGCGCACCGGTGACCCAGCCGTAGTCAAGCACATCAACAACCTGCAAGAGCAACTGTATGCGGAACGCCAGAAGAACCAACGACTGAAAGGTGCATAACAAGTCGATGTTAGTGGCAGTTACAGGCTTCGGTAGTGTGTGGCGTCGACGCTTTGCCAGACCTGCCGACAATCTTAGACGCTTTGCTCTCGGAGCGTACTACAACACAACCGGAGTAGTCGTAAACGGTGTTGTCCGACAACGGCCGAAGGTTCTTGGTTACGCACGGTTCAACGAAGTTGGCGGTTTCGATTCCAATTACCCCTCTCGGATGATCAATCGTGTTTTCAAGTGCGCCGAGCCATGTGTCTGGAACGGCGCGAACAAGCTGTTATTCCAGCGGGCACTACCGCACGGAGAAACCCCGGACCTGTTTTTGGTCGTGGTTCAACCAGGACTCACCGGGACATTGTTGGTGGGCGTCGACGGCTGGAGATCCAGCAACAGTTGGCTTCTAGCTTTCAGCGAAGCTGCAGATGATCAGGAGGCCATGTTGTTGCTACCGGCGTACGGCTGGATACAAACCAAGCTGGGCAGGTTCACGCTCGAGCCGTCGAGATTTCGACCTTGGCTCGCGCGGCTCGTTCTTACGTTGGCAGCGTAGGAGAGGATGGCATGCGGTATTGGAAGGGCTCTATTGCGCTCAGCCCAACTCAGGATTACCCGCTCTTGCGACGAGTGCTGCGGTCAACGTTCGTCACGCACCGGCAACTCTACGACTTCATGCGACTGGAGCACTGCACGTGGTCACGGCACTCGTTTAACAATCGCGTTCTTCGTTTGGTGAGGCACGATTATCTTGTTCGGGATGACGTTCCGTTTAAGACAGACGGGTACGTCTACTCCATTTCCGAAATGGGTGCATCGGAGGTCATTGGGTTAGGAGAGTGCTACACAAGTCCGACCCAACGCCCCAAAGACGGAAAACTTCCAAGAGCGGTGTACCATGCGGTCGACCTGAACGAAATTCATTTGGCGCTAAGACGTTCCGCCCTTCTAACCGACTGGACCTCGGACACCGAGATTCGTTCCCGAAACGAACTGGTCAGCCTGCGTTACAGCAAGGACTACGACGCGGTGGTGACCCTAAGCGTAGACGGAACCGAGCGGAAATTTGCGTTGGAATACGAACGTACACCGAAAACCCGGAAAGACTACCTGCGCATCAGCTCTGAAATCGACGGCGAGAAACTGGTAGACCGCTTCCTGTATCTGGCTCCTAACCACGATATGCTGGCTTTCCTGATTCGGTCGTTTGAGAGTTCCAGACGGGCAATATACTTTGGACTTCTGAAGGACTTCCTCAACAGGCTGCTTGATGCACCGCTGCGAACCTCTCGCCCCGGAGCCACCACCACCCTACATGACGTCTTTCGAGTGCGCTAAGAATTCCCACCGCCACGACGGATTATACGGATTGCGCGGCTTTAGGCGTGTCATTTCATACCATTGCGGTGTCGGGGTATGTAATAAGTACCTTGGGGTTAATGTGTTAGCGGACGATTACCCCTGACGCCTGCCAGCCATGCACGAAGAACGACCGAGCGGTTGCGACAGTCGCGCCGCAGTATGGGGATCCGGAGTGTGCAGTCATGTTGACGCAGGTCTTGTTTCTACCATGCGCTCGATGCGGCTGGATATTTGGGCATTCGGGCAGCTGCGTGAAACTTTGCGTACGCGAGTTACGGCATCTTTTGCGCCGAATGGGCGCGGGTTGTTGCCGGATAGTAAGAGGCCGGCGCTCGACACGTGGCGAATGTGACTTGATTGAGATTCAAATGGCGTGGTGGGTCTACGCTAACGTGCGGAGACCGTGGCACAAGGATGTGCATCTGATGAACGCAGCTGTCGATTCCGGCTGCAGGTAGAGTGCGCATCGGGCGTGCGAACTTTCGAACCACGGTGTGTGCCGATTGCCGTGGAAGTTCACGGCGTTGTGGCGCTGCTTGGGTGATGGACGTGCTCTCAGCCACTCATGCACCGCTGGCGCTCGAGTGGCGGATCACACAATCAGATTTGTCCGTCGGTCGGGAGGAATCCCAGTGAATAGTCAGCGGCAGATCTCTCAGAAGCAGACATATGTTCAATCACGTTCACATCCGCGGTTTAGTCGTTT
>CAWFIB010000013.1:0-82320 GCA_963815775.1 uncultured Acidobacteriaceae bacterium
GTACAACAATTAACCGGGCCCACGTAGAACGTACTGTGAAGGGGGACATGGCACGCCGTGTCCCCTTTTCGTAGTTAGGAGAACGCTTAGATGAGTACGGTGAGGTCTTTCTCGACACTCCCTGGGCTTCAGATCCGGCAGCCAGTCAGAAGGAAGTGTTTTATTTCTTACTATCACGGCGACAAGACCTGGGCACGTTATTTCGCCTACCAATTCGGCGGGACAAACGGCACCATCATTCCTCGAGTACTCGGCTTGGAAGATAACGCGATACAAAGCTCGAAACCAGATTATGTGATCGATACAATCAGAGCAGAATACATTTCTGGATCTTCCGTAAGCATTGTTCTAATAGGAACCTGCACTCACAGTCGTCGGTTTGTCGATTGGGAGATAAAAAGGGGTCTGTTGAACGGTAATGGCCTCTTGGGCATCATTCTGCCACCTAAAATACGGGAATACCTTCCAGAACGCTTCGCAGTAAACTGGCGACAGGACGATATGGGCTATGCCGCTCTCCGTCTGTATCCGAAGTCTGCTGTAGAGCTCCGGAGCTGGATCGACGATGCTGTGTGGCGTAGCCGCTCTCGTCAGAACCAACTCCGCAATGCTCAGGACGCTTGGACATACAACCATCGATGTGCAACGTGCGGTGTTACCCACTACGCTCAATAGACAGTCACAGCGAGGTGGATGGTCGAGTATCTCGGGCTTTCTTGGTCCATGAGCATCAACTGTCTCAGATCAATCTGCCGTTATGTCAAGATCCACCGGCGCGAGAGAGGAGTTTGAATGGCAAGAAAGAGTAGCAACCCGAACGGCAGACTGCATCAGCCTACGATCTCGGCGACGGTAGCGCTCAGACGCTTGAAGGGTCTGCTAGATGAGGTTCCACAGATCCGCGCGAGCGGCCATTCTTCTGCTGCGCTGTCGACGTGGGAAACAAACCTGAAGATTGTTCTGGCTGACTATTACGGTGAAAACTCATTAGTATTTAAGCAATTCGTCGGAATCTGGTTCTCGCCTGGAGCATTCTATCCGGGGCAGCCAGATTACGAGTTTGTGCAGGCCTTTAATTCCGGCATTGAACAGGCATCTGGCTTTTTAGAGTCCAGAATAAAGGAACTAGAGGAGACCATTTCTGAAGGCTCACCTCCAGTCGGTCGCCGAGATTCGCGGATTTCAAGTGACACACGCCGTATCTTTATCATCCACGGGCATGACCAAGGCACGAAGCATACGGTGGCGAGGTTTCTTTCCAGACTAGGGCTGGAACCAGTAATCCTGCACGAACAAGCGGATATGGGCAGAACGATCATGGAAAAGTTTGAGGAACATGCCGAGGATGCCCGATGCGCCGTAGCCATTCTCACGGCCGACGATATTGCGACAGCAAAAACAAACCCGCAGGAGAGGGAGTTTCGAGCTAGACAGAACGTTATTCTGGAACTAGGCTTTTTTGTAGGAAAGCTGGGCAGAGGAAGGACGTTTGCGTTGGTCGAGAAAGGCGTGACTCTACCCTCAGACATTCACGGTTTGATCTACATACCCTTGGACGGTGGGGACTGGCAACTCGGATTAGTGAGGGAGCTTAGGGCCGCCGGGGTTGAAGTTGACGCTAATCTCGTATTTTGAGAGCAGCCAGTTGGTTCACAAAAGAGTTGTGGCCCCAAACCGCATGGTAGGTTTAAGATTGGGAAATGGCGAAACTCGACTCGGCCCCACTATATCCGGTGAACTGTTCTGCAGCTGGTCTTCCAGTTAACTTAGTGCTTAACAAGACTCCAGAGGGAATATTTCAGATTGCGAGGGTGAACAAGCCGGGTGGTCCCCAAGAGGGCGACTTCGACGTTCTGAAGGAATTTCCAGATGAGCATTCCGCTCGGGAGTATGCTCGAACTCAAGTTCAGAAGGACTTTCCGGGCCTCATCTAATCCTCCAAAGACCGGCCGGGGCGGGTGGTCGACCCTTTCCGTTTGAATCACCAATAAAGTGGGTGCCCCATCCTTTCCCTTCGGTGGCCCACAATTGCCCTCGGTTGGCAATTGTGGGATTGAGAGGGAGTTGCGGATAGCCGCTGTCTGTTTCCCTAGTTTTGCACCGAGAAGTCGTACAGGGCGGGCGGCCCGGGCAAGCACTTCGATCGAGCAATACACCTGCGGGTGCCCCATTCAACCTTCGTTTGGTTGAGTGGGGATTTTTCTTCTTCGTTCTTAGAATCGGCACTGCGGGTGCCCCACTCATTCCTGACGCTGGAATGAGTGGGAATGAATTCTTGTAACGACGGCTCTCGGCGAGGTCGCGTCCGATTCACCCATACTTCTCCCACACATTAGCAGCGGCGACTGTGTAGGGCATCCGGCACCGTCGTCACAGTTTCATAATATAAAGTAGGCCCACAAAAGGGGGTGTGTGATCCGCTCCGTCCGTGTCTATGTAATGCTTGTGCGATAATCCAACACACCCTGGAGGCTGACGATCACCCACGTTGTAGGGGCCGTCAGCCGTGTATACGTCCTTGGTTGTACCGCCGTGCGCGTGACTGCTGCGGCCACCCGTCCTGCCCACCTCAGCCAGTGAACCCACCCCCGCCAGAAACCTGCCGATTAGATTTGGAGTATTTGCGGTGCCGTCGCATATTGCCCACCCATTCGGTGGCGCAATGGCCCGAACAATATTACCTGTTGTTGGATCGACCTTCTCCTGCGTATCGGCTGAATTCGGCCACCACGGAAGGATTGTTCCCTGGGGAACCCCAAAAGGGGCGAGCGGAGGTTGCCCAGGGTCAAATGCCAGTACTTGCCGAGTATTTGGGTATCCCACTAACGTGCCCCAATAATTTGTTAACGCTGCTTGGATTGGCGCCCTTGTCACCGTAATCGTTCCATTCCTTAACTTGTCGAGGAAGTCTTCGATGTCATCAAAGGACGTCATGATCCATCGATTTGCATACTGTTCCGGCGCAATGGAGCCGGCTACTACCTCGGCGGCGAACTGAACGTTCATCTGACGGAGCGCCCGTGCCGCCGACGCGTCAACCCCAGCACTGACGCCCCAAGATGAATATGCAGCGGAAAACGACGCGACCATAGATTGGTCTAGCGATTGCAGGGCTCCCCTCAGCGAGATTCTTAGCGAGTAACGCAGAGTCGCTATATAATGAGAGCCATAAGTGATCAAACACTGACGTAAACGCTCATCTGGATCGGCGATCTTTTCACTATTTGGCTCCCGGCTCCACTGTATCTGATCCACTTCAAATGTATCGTCGTCTCCAGTACTCTCTATAATGACATAAACAGTATGTTCGATTTGACGACTATGTCTGGCGTAGTTAAGCGCAGCTTGGAAATCCGAGAGGCCGAAGCTGGCTTTGAAGTAGGCGTTTAGAGCCAACGCTTCTTCGTAATCGCTTGTGGCTTCAATTCTTCGACTTGAATTGTTGATAGTATCTTTCGTAACGACAGCTTGTTTCTTCTCGGGTGGAAGAGACTCCGTTACAGTGCGAAAGGGAATTACATTGCGTCACTGCTGTCCGGTCAAAAGTCGAAGAGAATCAGTTGGTTGGCGTTTTCGGCGAAATTGGCGTCCTCCTCGATGGTCTGAAGGGCGCATGAAATGGGCGTTTTCTCGAAAAGCGTAAGGCTGAGAATCTGTAGAATCTGGTACAAGCTGGCCTCCAGCCCCAGGCGTTTGCGCACGATCGCCACCAGCACGTAGACCGACACCGCGATCCAGATTTGCGTCTTCACCGCGTTCTCGCTGGTACCGTAAAAGGCTTTGATCCGCAGGTGCTGTTTGATCCATTTGAAGAACAGTTCCACCTGCCAGCGTTGCTTGTAGATCTGGGCGATGGTCAGCGCCGGCAGGGTGAAATTGTTGGTCAGGAAGCTCAGACGCTTGTTGGTCTCGGCATCGAAGTAGCTTACGCGGCGCAAAGCATCGGGATAGACCGAGGCCGACTCGAAGGACGACAAAATCACCGTCTGATCGGAGCGCACACCCGTGCTCTTGTCCACCGCATGCGAGTAGCGCCGTTGCAACAGCAGGTTCGACTTGGTACGCACCACAAAGAAAGCTGCGCTCAGCGTCAGCACGAACAACCGCTCGAAATCGATGTATCCCCGATCCATCACGTAGAACGCGCCCGCCTCGGGCACGATCTGATCCAGCACATTCACGTCGTGTACCTTGCCGTCCGTGACGTGCACGAAGGCAGGGATATTGCCGCGTAGATCCAGCAGTGTATGCATCTTGACAGCAGCTTTGCGCCGCCGGAACCGGGCCCACGGAAACAGCGCCAGGCACAGATCGATGGTGGTTGAATCCAGAGCATATAGACTCTGCTCCAACTGGACGCCCATCGACTCGCGGGCATACAGTCCGCGTGCGGTTGCAATCAGTCGGTGGGCGAAGTCGGCAAAGATTCTCCAGTCCCGCGATTCGTTGGCGTCCGCCAGCGTCGAGCGCGCCACCTTGCCATGGAATCCCAAGTGATACAGCTTGCCCTGCAACGAAGCCAAACAGGCTTCGATGTCGCGCAGACTCTCGCGATAGGTCAACTGGGCGAAGGCCATCGCCAGATACTGGTTCCAGCAGGTGAACCCTCGCAGCCGGAGGTCGCCCTGATAACGCGCGACGCAACGCCGGAACTCCCGGTCGGGAAGAAAGCTGATCAATTGCGAGAAGACCGTGCGGCCCTGATTCATGAGCCATTGTCGGCTCTATCGCATTCAAATCGCGGCAAGTCCGAAATGGCTTCAACTTGTTGCGCAGCTACTACTTGCAGCCAGCACTTTGTAACCTAACCGGACAGCAGTGACATTGCGTAATAGCGGGCTATCGGGGTCTGAGAGGTCCACGCCGAGTCCCAACCGCACCGCACCTATTGATTTCGAAAGAGAAATTGTATAGTCAGGTTTGGTCACCCAGTATTTGTTGCTCACGCTTCCTCCTCAGCTAGCTTAGTGAACTGCGTTGGTCGAACTCTAGTGGGGGCTTATAGTTGGCTCCTTGCGCGCAGGACGCAACTGCTTCCATCCGTGAGCTGAGTCGACTTTTTTGCAGGGGAACCAATTGCGCATACTAGCGATATGAGATGCAGATGTAAATAGCAAGAAAGTGGCGGATTGGGCTGAAGTTCCCAAAACGGGAACGATCTGCCTGATTAGATAACCGTGTCGGCTCCGATGCCGCCGGGTAAACTTGGTGCGCTCAAGCACCAAGGCTCGGAGGAAAGGAGCCGAGCACATGAAGATTGTAGGTTGTGATTTACACACGCGCTACCAGCAGATTGCAATGCTGGACACGGAAACTGGCGAACTGATTGAGCGTCGCCTGGAACATGCCAACGGAGAAGCGCGGGCCTTCTACGTAGGGTTGCAGGGGCCAGTGCGAGTAGGCATCGAGGCCACTGGCCACACCCGCTGGTTCGAGCGCCTGCTGGCCGAGCTGGGACACGAGCTATGGATCGGCGATGCGGCGCAGATCCGGGCGTCGATGGTGCGCAAGCAGAAGACCGACGCGCGCGACGCGGCGCACCTGCTGCAGCTGCTGTTAGACGACCGCTTCCCGCGCATCTGGCGGCCGACCATGGCAGAGCGCGATCTGCGGCAACTGGTGTGGCATCGCCAGAAGCTGGTGTGGATGCGCAATGCGGTGGGCAATCAACTGCACGCGCTGGCCATGGGCGAAGGGGTGTGCCGCAAGAAGCAACTGTGGACGAAGAAGGGCCGCGCCGAACTGGAAGGCCTGCGTCTGGGCGACTGGGCCAGCTATCGCCGGCAAGAACTGCTCCGCATGCTGGACGAACTCGACGGCTCGCTCGAGAAGTTAGATCGTGCGGTGGAAGAACAATCCGCAGCAGAACGAGGCGGCGGTTCTGCTGAGGACGCATCCCGGCGTGGGGCCGGTGACCTCGCTGGCCTTCGTGCTGACGCTGGGACCGGTGGAACGCTTTGCCAGAAGCAAGCAGGTGGTGAGCTATCTGGGGTTGAATCCGCGCGAGCACTCCTCCGGCGGCAAGCAGCGATTGGGAGCGATCAGCAAGCAAGGCAATCCCATGATGCGTTCGCTGCTGGTCGAAGCGGGACACTCGGCAGCGCGACTGGATGCCGAGTTACGGCAAGACTATCAGCGACTGAAGCTGCGCCGCGGCAGTGGCGTGGCCAAAGTCGCCATCGCTAGGAAACTGGCGGTACGGATGTATTGGATGCTGCGCAGCCAGGCCAGTTACGCGCAGCTGGTTCGCATGCAAGGCTAGCCCGGGGGCCACCCTGGTGACAGCAGTAGGTCATCGTTGGGCTGATTGGGCGCCTTGCCTCCCGGAGAGCCGGGAAGTCTGAACAACGAATCATGGTCGGACAATGTCAGATCGAAGAGTCTGACAAAGTAGGATCGAATAGATGGTTGGTGGAACCGAAGTTCCACCGCAGGATTCTCAAAGCGAGCCTTGGTTGATGAGCAGAAAACAAAAAACAAAAACTCCACGAAGGGAAAAGCAAAACCTTCGCCGGTCGACGTGTCTCTTGACAACGCCGACACGGTTATAGAGGGTGCCCCAGGTTCGCCCTTCGGTTGGGCTAACCTGGGTTGGATGGGCTCCCCGGTCTCCGCGGAAGCACTGGGTAATGAGCCCCGTTCATCGACCCCGGAGCCGGTTTCAACCGGCGACACTCTTCCTCTGCCTTCCCTATTCGATAGCCTCAGGTTGCCACCGCAGATGTTCTTGTAGTCGTTCGAGAGCCGCTTTTCTCGCGGCAGGCAATCAAGAAACCGACCGAGCCCCTTCAGGGGCGGCACAGAATAAGAGTGTCGCCGGTTGAAACCGGCTCGGGGATCGTAAATGAGCTGGTTACCCAGTGCTTCCGCGCTGGGCTCGAATTGTCCATCAAAGTGGAAGCCCACGCATTCATGCGTGGGAATAATGCTGCCCCAGGAATGATCTCGTCGCGCTCCGGGCGATATCAGTGCTCCCGCCAGCGAGCAATTGTGCTCAGACTCAGCGATGCCGGAAGTCATACCATCACGTGTGATCCATGAAATCGAGGAGAATCGAATGAAATCCAAGAAGCTACTTGTTGTCGTCCTGGGCGCGTTCGTTGTGCTCGTTCTGTCGCTGCCGCTAGTGGCACAGAGCACCACGCAATCTACCAGCACGACGACCGATCAGACGCCGGCTCCGGCTCAGACCGAGAGCACAACCACCACGACTTCGTCCGATCAGGCCAATCCGCCGCAGGCCCAGACCACCGAGACCACTGAAGTAGCGGTTACGCCTGCAGACCCGCAGGTGAAGCAGACTGATACGACGACCACTACAACCACGCCTCAACCCCAGGTGAAGCAGACCGATACCACAACTACCACAACCGCGCCGCCGCCGGAAGTGAAGAAAGACACCACAAGCAAGACCACAATCACCCCCCAGCGCTAATAATTGCGGGTGAGAGGCCTTAATGTCCCCTGGCAGGTATTAACCGATACTCTCCCAAGAGCGTACCACTCAAGCGTCTATCACTTGAGTGGCGATTTTTTTGCAGTTGGCGATTCCCTGCCCAAACCAAAATTACCTCGGCTCCAGCCGACAATTCTTGGGATAATACCTGCGGAGCGAGTATATTCAAGTCAGAGGAAGCGCTTTCCTCTCATTCAGACCCCCTGAACTAGGTCAGCCGTTCTGGAGTTTTCTCCTCTTAGTTGTGCATCCCGGGAGTTGCCAATGTCCAATCCTAAAGTCCGGAATATGCAGAATCCTCCTGCTTCTAAACATTCAGAACCTCACAAGACAGATCCAGTGCGCATCTTCTCGGAAGACCAGATACGAACCCGTGCTTACCAGATTTACCAGTCTGGCAACAGAAAAGGCAACGATCCGGAAACGGATTGGAGCCAGGCCGAGACCGAACTCATGGAACTCCTGCACGCCAAATAGTCTGGGCGGGGGGGCCACCCTCTTGTTTTTTCGATCGAACCAGTGTGGAGTGCACCCCACGCTCGACAACCCAACCCCTTCACCCCACCCTTTTTCTAACCGATGGAAAAAGGATGGGGCACCCAACCTGTTCTAACCAAGCCTTCGCCGCCAGCCTCAGCTGTATCCCGCGCAAGACGATCGTCAAAACTGCAACTTTCTATTTCGCCTGCCCTAGCCCCGCAATAACCGCAGCAACTTTGTCGAGTATCTGGTTCCAGCCTTCTATTTGACCGCTATTTTTCGCGCTCTCCATGGGTTCATTTCCAATGAAGGTGAGTTTCGTCTGGCCGTTCCCGAGATCCTCAAAGATGGTCACGTCGTACGCACCGTCTATGGCCTCATGTTCTATTCCATATGTCGCAGGCTCAACCTTGTTTCCCTTCGAGTCCGAAAAGTACATGGAGGAAACGATCTTCTCGTGCAGAACAATCTCGTGGTATTCACCTGCATTCCAGAACTCCTGCCCATCCGGCGTCTTCATGCAGCAGAGAAATTTTCCTCCAACGCGAAAATCCATCTGACAAACCGGCGCCGTAAAGCCCTTCGGTCCCCACCACTGCATCACGTACTTCGGGTCTGTCCACGCCTTCCAAACCAATTCGCGCGGGGCATCAAAAATTCTCGTAATAACCATCCGCTCTGTCTGGTTAACCGTGTTTTTCGTCATCTCTGATCTCCGTTTTTTTCATTTGATTCACCACCACCTCCAGCTTGTCGAAACTTTCTTCCCAGAATCGGCGATAGTTAGTGGCCCAGTCGCTGACTGTCTTGATCGCCTCTGGCCTAAGCGTGCACACACTCTCTCGTCCACGCTTCGTCTTGATTACAATCCGCGCCCGCACCAGGTAGGCGATATGTTTTGAAATCATCTGCTGCGAGAGTGCAAACGGTTCCGTCAATCCATGCACGGAGGCAGGCCCATGGGAGAGTCGCTCGATCATTGCCCGGCGGGTTGGATCAGACAAAGCCGCGAATGTTGTACCCAGATTATCCACAACCATATGGTTGTGCATTGTCTGCTCAATGTCAAGTGTGAATTTTGCGATCCTTGATTTGTGTTCCCTGACATCTGATCACGTGGGAGCCCGCAAATACCTGGAAGCCCCCGCATTCCTGCGTGATAATAACCCGTCCTCAGAAATGGATTGACAACCCTGTGCAAGGAAATGCGTCAGAAGTAAGAGGGCCGGCGCCAGGACTCGTGCCCCGCGAATCACATGCCAATGAAGAAGACCAGGGCGACGCGATATTTCTTTCGCGCACCGGTGTATCTCTACCGCTGGCATCTGGGCTGGCTGCTGGGCCACCGCCTCCTGCTGCTCACCCACACCGGCCGCCGCAGCGGGCTGCGGCGCCACACCGTCCTCGAGGTTGTCGACTATCGCAAGCCGGGGCCCGAGGTTGTGGTGGCAAGCGCCTTCGGCCAAAAATCCGACTGGCTGCAAAACATCGAGGCCAAACCCGACGAAGAGGTGACCATCGGCTCACAGCACTTCGCGGCGTCACACCGCTTTGTGGGCGAAGAAGAGGCGGTGCGCACCATCGAGCGCTATGAGTATCGCAACCGGTTCATTGCGCCTGTGGTTCGTGCCGGGCTGAGCTGGGTCGCCGGCTGGCCGTATCGCAGCCGAGACGAGGATCGACGGCGGCTCGTCCGGCAGCTACCGCTCATCGCCTTCCGTCCGCGAGAGTGAAATCTGCCTTGTGCAATGCCAGATGTGAAGAATCATATTTTCCTCTAAAAGCGGCGATTTCACTTCTCACGGATGAGTTTCCCAACATCGGAACGATCTGCCACCTTCGTAACCTCTCCGCCGCATTCTTCGCGTGCAAATCAGTTCAGCAACTCATAGACTCCTTCCGAGGATCCCTAATGGTGTCCCAGCGGGGCTTAATCCGCTAAGTTCTTTGATAGCAGGATTTTACGTGTAAGCCTCACCGGCTCAGGAATTTGCGAGGCAAAATGCGCTATAGCATTGAAAACAAAGAATCACGCAATCAATTTGTTATTGCGGCGTTATCAGACGTGCCAGCTTCATCGCCGATAACGCCTTTGTTTCCAAGATTTTGCCTGTAACCCTCACGGGCTCAAGATTTTACGGGGAATTTTTTCCGGCCGCTCAATGGAATCAAGATTTTACGAGCGGCGGGGGGAGGGGTACCCTTGGTTGTCGACGGCGTGAGCTATACTGCCAATCCTGATCGGTAGCTCGGCACTCAACCGACGGAGGCTCACCGGCGATGAATCCTGCAACCCTACCCCGACAAATTACGATCCCGAAGGCGTTTGTGCTTCTTGCCGCCTCGATCTTGCTGGTGTTTGCCGCGAGCGCTGTTCAGGCGCAAACCTTCGCGGTTATTCACAGCTTCACCGGTCCCGACGGAGACGTTCCTGAGGCAGGCCTCACCATGGATCGTGCCGGCAATTTGTACGGCACCACACGCAGCGGCGGGGCCTTCCTCCAGCCACCCTTTTGTGATGTATACATCCCGATCGGATGCGGCATTGTATTCAAGTTGTCCCAGCACAACTCGGTTTGGCAGCTTGCCACAATATTCTCGTTCGACGGACCTGACGGCGCTTATCCCATGACTCCGGTGACCATCGGGACCAGCGGAATTCTCTACGGGACTACCTCGGTAGGCGCCGCATGCCAGTTTTCGCCCTATGGCTGTGGCACTGTCTTTAAGCTGACGCCTCCTGGGCGCAGTATTGTTTCGGCATCGCTATCATCCTGGACCGAAGCCGTGGTGCATGCCTTCACCGGCAACGACGATGGTGGGCCGTTTCCTGGCGCGCTCATCTTCGACAAAGCAGGCAATATGTATGGACCATCATTCTGGGGCGGTTCCAGTGGAAATGGCGTTATCTTCGAGTTCAGTCCTTCGGGTAACAACTGGACCGAGAATGTTCTCTATACCTTTCAGGGAGGAGCGGACGGCTGGGGACCTCACGACATAGTTGGTGATGGCAGCTTCGACCATCTGTTTGGGGCAACCCATGGTGGAGGAAGTAACGGCTGCGACGGGACAGGCTGTGGAACCATTTACGAGCTGACTCGGATGGGCTCGGTATGGATCAAGACCACGCTCCACGTTTTTACCGACGGCATGGATGGAGCTTGGCCCGACGCCGCTCCGATTATGGACTCTGCCGGAAATCTCTACGGCACAACCTCCGGTGCCTACACCAGCACAGGCACGGTCTGGGAGATGTCGCCGTCTGGCAACGGCTGGACCTTCACGACCTTGCACGTCTTTGCCGGTTGCGCCAATTGCGGGCCCTATGGCGGAGTCACTATGGATGCCGCAGGGAATCTCTATGGCACAACCTACACGGGTGGGTCGCTCGGCCTGGGAAACGCCTTCAAACTAAGCCTTGTACATGAACAGTGGACCTATACCGACCTGCACGATTTCACCGGAGGAGACGATGGCGACTTGCCCCACGGCAATGTGTTACTGGATTCGGACGGCAATCTCTACGGAACCACTACCCATGGCGGCCTGTATGGACTCAGCGGGGTAGTGTGGGAAATCACGGGAGCCGCGGATTCGAAGTCGAGTGCGCCTCTCCCTCCGGTGAACTAATACTTCGCCACCCGGATGCTGCCGTCGCCAGTGGCGATCTCCAGCAGCGGCCCGCCCCCGTTCAAGGTGCCGCGGATTCGCGAGCGCTCGATCGAGCCGTTCACTGCCACTGGAAAATCCAGCGTGATGTGGCCATCGCTGGTATGGGCGTACAGTTCGGCCGCCAAATTCTGCGGCAGGCGCGCTTCTACCCGCCCGTCGCTGGTGCGTATGATCCAGGGCGAACTCAGCTTCGAGCCCGGCCGAGCGGTAAAGTCCACGTGTCCGTCCCCGGTGCGCAAGTCCACGTCGGTGAACACGCCGTCGATCGTCATGTGTCCATCGCTGGTGTGAGCGTGCAGCGAGCCGTTGAAGTCCCGCACCTCGATGTGACCGTCCGAGGTATCCAGCTTGGCCGCTGCCGAGGTGCCGTCCACGCGAATGTGCCCATCGCCGGAGTGCAGATCGAGCACGGTTTCCTGGGGGACCTCGACTTCGACCCTCACGTTGCGCGTCCGCCACGAGATGTGGAAGCCATAGTCACGAGGCAGGTGCACCTGCAGCTCAACCGCATTGCCATTCTGCCGGTCGATGATGCTTACCCCACCAGTTCCAATGTTGATCCCGTCAGTCATAACGTGGACCGAAATGGCATGGCTTTGGCCGCGTGTAACTTCAATGGCGGCATCGTTGCTATCGACCCGGAGGCTTGGCTTGTCGCCCACCTGGTAGGCGCGGGTCCAATCGTCGGCCAGGGCTGAGCAGGCGAGCACAGGAAGGCACAGCAGAAGCGCAAAGGCAATTCGGCGCATAAGGGGAGTTCTCCTAGGCGCTTGTACGCAAAGCCTGCCAGTTTGGTTCGTCCCGGATGGACGGAGCGCGGTTTAACTATCCCACGCTCGGCGCAGGGTCGACCGGGAGCAGCAGGCTGCGGCCCACCACCCCTGTCATCTGGTCCTGTGCGGCCAAAGCCAGGCCGCGGCTCAGGCCAGGGACCGAACGAAGATAGGCAGCGAAATCCCAGGCCAAATCGCGCGCCTTGCGAACGTTCCAGATCGCCAGCAGACGCCCTATCTTTCCCGTGCTCTGGGCCGCGACCCCAAGAATTCCCGTCGCCAGAAAATTCAAGGCTGCCGGAATCACACCCTCCAGAATTGCATTCACCCGCTGATAGTCATTGTGCTCCGGACTACCCTTACGCGGGACGATGTGCATGTCGGCGTCCGCCTGGAGCAAGGCTTGCGCCAGATCGTGATTGATGTGTGCGTTCATTCCGGCCAGGGCAAACTGCATGCGATCGATGTTTGCCGCAAAGCGTGACTCCAGCAGCGCCTTCCAGGAGCCCGGTACATCGTCAGCTCCCTGCAGCCAGCCGGTCAAGGCCTTGAAGTACCACCCGGCGAAGACCACATCCAGGTGCGTCAGCCATGCGGGGTCCTGCCATGCGCCGGCCGGAGGCTGGTTATCGATCTCTTGCGTAACCTTCATATAAAGCAGGTTGAACCATTTCAGGCCGTCATTGTCCGGCAGTAGATGGTCGATGGCTTGCATGGCGCCGATCACATCCGGAATCGTAGCGACCTGGCTGCCAAGCAGTACTTGTAGAATAGCTTGATCAGGAGACGAAGGAGTAGCGCTCATTAGCTTGCCTCGGCGGTTATGCCTTGAAACGCAACGGCATTCCAAACAAGAGAAGAAATATATCAGCAGGACGAATAACTCGCTCGGCGGGCATTGGCGACAAAGCCGCTGAAAAAGAGAAGTTGGCTGGCCTGACCTGCGGGCCTAGCCCGGGGTCGTGCTATTCCGCCTTTCGAGCTGAGGCGGGAGTCTCCGAGAGCTGCCGGATCAACTCGGAATGTTGGGAATAGAGGGAAGCGTCCAGCGACTGGGCCGACTCGAAATCAGCAAAGTCGAAGCCTGGCGACATAGTCGTCCCCATCAGAGCGAATCGCCCTCCCGGCTTCAGCCGCGACCCTTGCCAGGCTCCGCCCGGCGCCACATGCTGCAGCTTCATGGTACGAAAATCCGGGCCGAGCACCACGACTTCGCTTGAGCCGTCAGGATAAAGCTGAAGCAGTTCGACGGAGTCTCCCAGGTAGAAGTGATAGATCTCATCGCCCGGCAAGCGGTGCAAGGCAGACCAGGAATCCGGCGTCAGCAGATAGAAGATCGCCGTTGAATATGCTCGGGCTCCCGAATATCCGGACGGCAAGTCGTTCTGGGCGAGCACATTCGCCGAGCGATACACCTCCTTGAACCAGCCGCCTTCACCGGGCAGTGGCTTCAGCGAGAAGTGCCGGATGATTTCGTCCAGCAATGAATCCTGACTCATGAGACTTCAACCTCCGTTTCACCACTCAGGTGAGAGGAGCGCTCCGCGATCGACGTCACTCGGATTATTACGGCGGAGCCCTCGATTCGACGCGATTGTGCGCGACTACTTCAGGCCCGTGAGGTGTTCGGCAACGGAAGATAGCAGCGCGACGGGAAAGCGAATCTGACGGTCCATGTCGTCGGCTTCATAGATGGTGACGTTGTCGCCCTCTTTCACAATCTCAAGAACGGGGATTCCATCGGCGTCGCTAACGGTTTTCAATTCTCGGTGCATCAGTCCTCTCCTCGGTATCGGTGATTGCAGAGTATATTGACGCGAAAACAGGTGCGCGTGCAAACAGGGATGCGACGCCAAAATCCTTTTGGAGGAATTCCGCTTGCGCCCCAATGTTTACGAGCCGCCTGCCGAGATGCCGCTCACCGCGGCCAGCGCCTTCTCTGCCACCGCTGGCGGCAAGGGCACGTAGCCAAGTTCGCCGGCGTAATGCTGGCCGTCTTGTTGCTGAAAAGCTATCCCACGATGTGGGACTTGCCGAGAGGCGATAGCCGTAGATTTCCTCCAGGTCAGCCACGGCGATAGGACCCAGCGTAGTTTCATCACCGGCGGCGCGGCGCCGATGCAATCGCGCAAAACCGAACTGCCGTGCTGATGTTCCAGTGCCATCTCTTGGCAGCCGCGGTGCGGCCACGCTCACCCTCCGGACATCTCTAAGTTATCCACTGATTATCTGTAGTGTATCGACATCCATCCGGCCCTCGCCGCAGACTTGCGTCATGCCACAGCGATTGCAAAGATCGCCTGTGGTAGGAGGGCACTCATGAAGAAATTAGGGTTAGTGTTTGTGCTTTTCGCTCTTACTCTCGGACTCAGTGCTCAGAACCTAATCGATTTCCGCGACCTGCCAAGCGTGGACACCCCAACCCCTGTGCCGACCATGGGAAATTTCAACTGGGGTGGCATCTACTACGTCAATCCCTGGCTGTGGCCGGGAGCGGGACCCGGGTTCAAGCACCAGGAGTTCATTCGCAACACCGCTGTAGCATTTATCCCCTACACTTGCGTCAATGCCCTGTGCGCTGGGTCGATCAGCTCGCCGACCCCATTCGTGCTGCGCTTTGCACACGTAGCTGCCGGCTATCCGGCGCCGACTCCCAGCAAGTTGTTCGTAATTGCCTACAACAATGGGAAGTACGTTGGAAGCGCAACTTACAATACGACGACCAATGTGCAGCAGTTGATCTTCCCACCTGCATGGGGCGCCATTACGCAGGTAATGTTTCAGGGGGACGTAGTATTCTTCGACCTGAACGTGTACGGCGCAACGCCGAGGCTGTAAAGCCTGATGTAGCGGAAGCGGGCGCTGGAAAGCGCTCGCTTTCGTTTTGATTTACCTCCGCCAGCCCGGCGGTTGAGTCGTTCTCGGCGAAAAGTGCGCACACGTTTTGCGCGATGCTGCCTGCCACCTCATCCTGTATCAGCAAGCTTTCCGCATGTGTCCTGGTAAAGCTGTCGCACCAGAGGCAGCACTGGTCTTCATTTCGAACCAGCCGCACTGTAATCCTCACTAGCTGTTTGGAGTGCAGCAGGCTGCCTGAGAGCCGGTAATCGAAGGAGAGTTCCTGCCGCATCTCCAACCGATTCTTGGCGCCCGGGATGGGCAGCGGCGCGATCACATCGAGCAGCTTGCATCTCCTTCCAAGCTGGGTGATCAGTGCTTCCGTCAGGGCCTTGCTGCAGCAACCATCTGCTCCGTTCAGGTTTTCGAATGGAAGAACGACCAGACGCGGCCGTACTTTCCGGCTGCGAAGCACTGAGACGGGTGCGATCAGGCGGTAGCCGTGGTGCAATACGGTCTCGATGAACTCTGGCCGTGCCGCGTCATCCTCCAGGGCTTCGCGCAATTTCTTGACTGCAGTATTAATCGAGTGTTCAAAGTCTACAAAGGTATCCGCCGGCCATAGCCGCTGCCTCAACTCGGCGCGAGAAAATAACTGCCCCGGCCGTTCCAGCAGGACGGCAAGGAGTTGGACGGGCTTTTCCTGAACACAAACTTTGCCGCCATTTCTTCGCAGCTCCATGGTGGAGAGATCAACGATAAACGAACCAACAGAGATTTGCCTGTCTGCATCACAGGGATGAACCGCTGCAGGCCGGGCCAGGCCGAGCTTGGATGCGACTGTTCCCATCGAGTTACCTTCGTGTCGCCCGGCAAGGTTCCCGCCGGGCTGGGAGTTGGCCAATGCTTCTAACCGAAGCTCCAGGTTCAGAAGCGCATGGGAAGACACCCAGAGACTGTGCGCGAAATCCAGCTGCCACTTCGTACTGGGTGGGCTAGGATTTCGTCAGCACTATAGTGTACTGCTGCCACATGGTCGCCGAGTCATAAAAACAGCGTCAGGTTCCCAAATTGGGATGGAACATGAAGGATGGGGCGGATCATGTGACTCGTCTCTGGGGCGACTTCCCCTGTTAGAAAGGCGGGCCCATGCCCCTAAATACGACGCCGCGCGCCCGTTCAGCGCGCGGCAATCAGGGTTTCAAAGAGCCTCAGTGGTTGTCATAGCCGTGGCCGTGGTGGTTCCCGTTGTTCCCGCGGGCTTGGCCGTAAGCGTCGCGATAGCCTTGCATGAAGCCCTCCCGGTACACCTGGTTGTTCGAATTCCTGTAGTACGGGTGGTCGTCCACATCGAAGCGCTTGCCCTGGTTGGCGTCGGCCCGGCCGGAGTTGATGCCGTCCTGGAAGCCACGCTGGTAATTCGGATTGTTGGCCGTGTTGTAGGGGCCGTTGTGGTAGCCGTCGTTGTCGTAGCCGTCGTTGTCGTGACCGTCGTTGTCGTGACCGTTGTTGTTGTAGACGTTGTTGTTGTAACCGTTGTTGCCACGCCCCTGGCCATAGGCGCCGCGATAGCCTTGCATGAAGCCTTCGCGGTAGGCCTGATTGTTCGAGTTCCGATAGTACGGATGCGCGTCCACGTCGAAGCGCTTACCCTGGTTGGCATCGGCACGGCCTGAGTTGATGCCGTCCTGGAAGCCGCGCTGGTAGTTGGGGTCGTTGGTATTGGCGCGGTTGTACTGGCCGTACTGCCCGTTGGGGTAGCCGTTGTAGGAGCCGTCATGGTTATTCCAGCCATGGTTCGGGTTCTGCGCTACCGCAAAGCTAGCTCCAAACAGCAGAACTGAAAGCAATATCGTGCTCGAGAGCTTCATATTCACCTCCGTCGAGAGCCTGCTCATCGCTCCCTATCTGGATGGTTTGAACCCTCTCGTAGCGGCGAAGTTGTCGGATGGCTACGGCTGAATTGTTGAGATTGGTAAAGCGGCAGATAGGGTATTCACCTGAGGCAGAGCTTCGCAGCTGGCGATGCATGCTAGACGGTTACTTCTTCTTCGCCTTCATCATCTCCCATGCTGCATCAGGGAGCTGGCGACCCAGCAGGCTGAAACTGCTGGCGCCGGCGAGCATCTCGCCGCCATCCATGTAGACCATCTCGCCGTTAATGTAGCCCGCCTGATCACTGATGAGGAAGGCGCCGAGGTTGGTAATCTCCTCCAGCGTTCCCAGGCGGTGCAACGGATTGTGATCGAGCAGCGCCTTCTCCATTGCAGGCACGGGCAGCAGGCGCGAGAAGGCGCCTTCGGTGCGAATGGCTCCGGGTGCGATGGCGACGAAGCGAATGCCGCGGCCTCCCCACTCGACCGCAAGGCTGCGGGTCAAAGACAGTACTCCCGCCTTGGCTACGGCGCTGGGCACGACATAGGCCGATCCGGTTTCGGCGTAGGTGGTGGCGATGTTGAGCACGACGCCTTTGTGCTTGCCTTGCAGCCAGCGGCGCCCGCAGGCCATCGTCATGTTGATGGTGCCGTTCAGGACAATGCCAAGCACGGCTTCAAACGCGCGCGGAGACAGTTCCTCGGTTTTTGCCAGGAAGTTGCCCGCCGCGTTGTTGACCAGCACATCGAGCGGGCCAGTCTCCCACAGCTTGTCGATCATTCCCTCAACTGCATCGCGGTCGCGCACATCGCAGACGAAACCTTCAATCTGGCCATCCGTGGCCGCGCCCAGCTCATTCGTTGTTCTCTCGATGACGTCGGCGCGACGCCCACAAATGAAGAGCGCAGCTCCAAGCTGCAGGAAACGCTCGGCCATGGCGCGGCCAATTCCCGTGCCACCGCCGGTGATGAGGATGCGTTTGTGTCTCAGCAGGTCGTTGGTGAACATGGAGGTCTAGTACTCGATTCCTCGTTGCGCTTCGATGCCCTTGGTGTAGGCGTGCTTCACTTCCTTCATCTCGGTAACGGTATCGGCGATCTCGACGATGCTGGGATGGGCGTTGCGTCCCGTCAGGATCACGTGTACCATGTCAGGCTTCTTGCTCAGCGTCGCCACCACCTTGGCTGGGTCGAGCATCTTGTAGCCGATGGCGTAGTTGATCTCGTCGAGTATAACGAGGTCCCACTGCCCCGAAAGAATGGCCTGCTCCGCCTCAGTCCAGGCTTCTTCCACCAGGCGCACGTCCTCGGGATCGGTCTCTGCGCCGCCGACCTTCACGAAACCGCGGCCCATCTGCTTCATCACGAACTTGTCGCCGAACGCTTTGACCGCGTCGAGCTCGCCATAATGCCATGAGCCTTTGAGAAACTGCAGCATCAGGACCTTCATGCCATTGCCCACGGCACGCAAGCCGGTGCCCATCGCGGCGGTGGTTTTGCCCTTGCCCGGGCCGGTGTTGACGATAATCAGTCCGCGACGGACATCGGACATGTATAGGACTCCTGTGTGGACTTGCGCGTACTGCACGGCTCGCGGAGTACGCGAACAGACATGCTAGCAGGTTGCGGGCCTGCTTAACGATGATGCGGCCGGTGACGGTTCGTCAGCTCATTGTCAATGATTATGCTTAGCAAGAGCACGATCAGTGCGGCACAATAGATTGCGATTCCTGCGATCCACATATCGTTCCTCAGGACCGATACTCAGGCCCTGATTCAAGGGTAGGAGCATAGCCTGAGGAATGCAGTGATGGCGCGCACAGGTGTTCGGCCCGTGCGGACCGGGAGGGAAGACGGGGCCGGCGTGTTTAGGTAGTGCTCCGGGCCGCCGTTTCGACCGGGGCGGCCAAAATCGCAGCCGCGGCCTGTTGCCCGCTGCGAACGCAATCCGGCACGCCGATGCCGTGGAAGGCGTTGCCGGCGATGGCGAGTCCCGCAATGTCGGATACACGCTTTTCAATGCGCTCGACGCGCGCAATGTGCCCGGATTCGTACTGGGCCATGGCTCCGCGCCAGCGATAGACGCGCGAAAAGATGGGTCTCGCGCTGAGCTTGACGATTTTCGACAGCTCCGAGCGGACGGTCTGCACTATCTCCTCATCCGAAAGCGACAGAATCGCCTCATCGCGGGCGCCGCCCAGAAAACAGCGCAGGATCCCCTTCTTCGCCGGCGCGCGGTGCGGAAACTTATTATGCACGAAGGTACAGGCCAGCATGCGCGTTCCCTCGCTCCGTGGGACTAGGAAGCCGAACCCCGGAGGCAGGTGCTTTAGCTGCTCCAGGTAGTATCCCAGCGTGACGGTCACCGACGAGCTGTACGTGATGCCGAGAAGATCGGCCGCCAACTCGCCATCGACCGCCTCAAGCAGCACCCCCGCCATATTGGCCGGCGTAGCTAGTACCACAGCGTCGTAGTACTGGTCCTCCCCCATCTCGATGGCAACGCGCCAACCGCCATTGGGCCGATAGACACTGCGCACACGCGTACGCAGCCGAATGGCTCCAGGATCAAGCCGCGACGTGATGGCATCCACCAACTGCTGCATGCCGTCCTTGAGCGAGCTGAACAGTGGCCGCGCCGGCTGTTTCCTGGCGGCCGCCATCTTCTTATGCGCGGCGAGCATGGCGCGGCTCAAGCTGCCGTACTTTTCCTCCATCTCGACAAAGCGCGGCAAAACAGCACGCGCGCTGAGCTTGTTGGCATCGCCGCCATACACGCCGGACAACAGCGGATCAGCAAGCCGCTCTACCACCTCACTGCCAAAATGCCGCTCCACCAGCTCACCCACCGTCTCATCACCTGCCATGGAGCGGGGAGGATGAAGCAGCTCCTGTGCCATGCGCAGCTTGGTGCCCCAGGAGAACAGCGGGGACAGCGCGGTAGGAACGACCTTGGTCGGCACCATAAACATAAGGCCATCAGGCATGGCGATCAGCTTGCCATGTACCACAATGTAGGTCTTACGTTGCGCGTCGTTCGAGCCGATGATCTGGTCCCCCAGGCCAAGCTCCTTGCAGAGCATCGCCGCCCAGGGCTTCTCGGTGAGAAAGGAGTCCGGCCCGGCTTCCACCAGGCAACCCTCGACGCGCTCCGAGCAGAGCGAGCCGCCCAGCCGATTGCTGCTTTCGAAGAGCGTGTACTCGATCGGCGCGCCGTCTTTACGAGCTTTGGCCAGGTGATAGGCTGCACTGAGGCCGGAGATGCCTCCGCCGATGATGGCAATCCGCTTCATGCTTCAGGCGTTCACTTTCACGGAAACACCGCTGGAAAGGCGGCGCAGACGCTCGCGCGCCAGCCCGGCTACTGCCTGAATGAATGCCGGCGAGTCGTTGAGCGATTCGGCGCGATACAGCTTCATGCCATGCTGGGCGGCAAAGTCCTTAAACAGGATATCAACATCGAACAGGATTTCGACGTGATCGCAGACGAAGCCAATCGGTTGCAGGAAGACTGTGGTGTGACCGGCTTTGCGTAGTCCCACAATCGTATCCTCCACTGTGGGACCAAGCCACTCACCCCCGGACATCCCCTGGCTCTGGAAGGCGAAATGCCAGTGGCCAATTTCGGGAACCTGCGCCGCAACCAGCGCCGCCGTCTCGCGCGTCTGCACTTCGTAGGGATCGCCCTCGGTAATAGTGCGCTTGGGCACGCTGTGCGCGGTGAACAGCACCGGGATATCATGCCCCTCGGTTGCCCGCGCCTGCGTCCAACCGGCGCGCAGCTTCTCGGCGAACGCTTTAATCAGCGCCGGATTATCGTGCCATTCCTCAACAAAATCGATGCTGAACGGCGCCTGCTGCCCAAACAAGACCTGCTTGTACAGCCCAACGCTGGTACGCGAATTATGTGGCGCCAGGCAAATCGCAACCGTATGTCCCACATTGTCGGCAGTCATGCGTTGCAGGGTATCGGCAATAAACGGATGCCAGTTGCGCATGCCGACATAGGTGGGAACGCCTAACTCGCGCTCGACTCCCGCAGCCTGGGCCTGTGTCAGGCGGGTGAGCGGCGAGCTGCCGATCAACGAATAGCGGTGCTGCACCTCGCGCACCACGGCTTCCGCCATCGGGCGGCCGCGCGAGATGTTCTGCAGAAACTCGGGGACGTCCTCCACCCGCTCCGGGCTGCCATGCGCGATGACCAGCACAGCCTGCTTCATAGCGTAACTCCAGGTGTGGCCGAGGCCGAGAATTCATGAACAAACTGCGCCAGGTTCTTTACGTTGTCCACCGGCGTGTGCGGCAGAATTCCGTGGCCCAGATTAAAGATATGCCCGGGCCTCCCATCGGCCAGGCGCAGGATGTGTTCGGCGCGGCCCTTCACTTCGCGCCATGAGGCGAAGAGAGCTACCGGATCCAGATTTCCCTGCACCGCGTGATGGTGCCCAACCGTCTTCCAGCCTTCGTCAAGCGGAATCCGCCAGTCGAGCCCAATGACCTCGGCTCCCGTCTCCGACATGGACGGCAGCAACGTGGCGCTATCGGTCCCAAAATAGATGATGGGCACGCCGGTTTCTTTCTGCAGGCGCTTGATGAGCTGCGTGGTGGGCAGTAAGGCATAACGGCGATAGTCTTCGACGCTGAGGCAACCGGCCCAGCTATCGAAAATCTGCACCACATCGGCACCGGCACGAACTTGCGCGGCCGTGTATTCGGCAAGCACGGTGACCAGCTTGTCGACCAGCTCCTCCCAAACCTCGGGCGCGTTGTACATCAGCTTCTTCACTTCGATGTAGTGCCGCGAGCCGCCGCCCTCGACCATGTAGCTGGCCAGGGTGAAGGGCGCGCCGCAAAAGCCGATGACCGGCAGCTTCTCGCCGAAGTGCTTTGCCACCAGCGCCACGGCGTCGGCCACGTAGCCAAGCTCGGCCGCCCGGTCGCTGCGCAGGGTCTTGACCTCGGCGGCGGTGCGAAGCGGCTTCTCGATCACCGGGCCTTCGCCGGCTTCGAAGCGGAACGCCATCCCCATGACCTCCAGCGGCAGCAGCAGGTCGGCAAAGATGATGGCCGCGTCGACGTTCAGGTACTCCGCGGCGGTGATGGTGACCTCGGCGGCGACCTCGGGCTTCTTGCAGATCTCCACCAGCGAGTAGTGCTTGCGCACCTCGCGGTACTCCTTCATATAGCGGCCTGCCTGGCGCATGAACCAGACGGGCGTCGCCTCCACGGGCTGGCGGCGGCAGGCGCGTACAAACAGCGAATCGGGTGCGGCCATAGAAACATTACTGTAGCAAACATGGTCACGTCGGGGTGTGACTCGAGTCACAGGCGGCCCGTTCGCCTTTCCTGAAAGGCAAATTCCCCCGGCCAGCGATAACCCCCAGCTTGTGCGGCGCATCACCGATTTCCGCCCGCCGAACTTCCTAGAATCGCCTCAGATTCCCGACATGTCCGCCGTGTCTGCCAAGCCCGTCAACCCGTGGGTCGTGACCACCGCCGTGATGCTGGCCACGTTCATGGAGATCCTCGACACCACCGTGGTCAACGTGTCGGTCCCCCACATGGCCGGCAATCTGGGCGCGACGGTGGAGGAAGGCACATGGGTCGTCACTTCATACCTGGTGTCGAACGCCATCATCCTGCCCATGGCGGGGTGGCTAGCCAATCGCTTTGGGCGCCGCCGCATGCTGATGATGTGCGTGGGTGGATTCACCCTTACTTCGCTGCTGTGCGGGATGGCGACTTCGCTCGACATGCTGATCCTCTTCCGGGTACTTCAGGGGCTCACCGGCGGAGGCCTTCAGCCTATGTCGCAGGCGGTGCTACTGGAAACCTTCCCGCCCAGCAAGCACGGCACAGCCATGGCGGCGTTTGGCCTGGGCATCATCCTGGCGCCCATCCTCGGGCCGACGCTGGGCGGCTACATCACCGACAACTTTACTTGGCGCTGGATTTTCTACCTCAATCTGCCGGTCGGCCTGTTCTCTCTGCTCATGATCAACGCCTTCATACGCGATCCGTCCTACATCCGTAAGCAGGGCAAAGGCGGCGTCGATCTGTGGGGCATCGGGTTCCTCGCGCTCGGCTTCGGCATGTTGCAGGTGGTGCTCGATCGCGGCCAGCAAAAGGACTGGTTCGGCAGCACGCAGATCCGGATCATGGCGTTCCTTTGCGTCGTCGGCCTGGTTGCCATGGTGATCCGCGAGCTGACCGCGAAGAACCCCATCGTCGACCTGCGCGTGCTCAGGGACCGTACCTTCAGTGCGGGCGTGTTCATCATGACCATGTTGGGCTTTGTGCTCTACGCCAGCCTGATGCTTTTGCCCATCTTCCTGCAGACGCTGCTGGGTTATCCGGCGCTGGAATCAGGTCTGGCGCTTTCGCCTCGCGGTATCGGCTCGCTTGTCATGATGCCGATCGTCGGCCAACTCACCAACCGCTATGATCCGCGCAAACTCATCTTTGTCGGCATGGTGGTGGGCGGCTGGACCATGATCGACCTCTCACACCTCAACCTGAACACCGGCTACTGGGACATCTTCTGGCCCCAGGTAATTCAGGGCGCGGCCATGGCGTTTCTGTTCATCCCGTTGATGGCGGTGAGCATGTCGGGCATTTCCAAAGAGCGGATGGGCAACGCCACCAGCATCTACAACCTGATGCGCAACATCGGCGGCAGCTTCGGCATTGCGACCATGACCACCTTCCTGGCACGTCGCAGCCAGGTCCACCAGAACCAGATGGTCAGCCACGTCACCGTGTTCGATCACAACACCCAGAACATGTGGCTAGGGATGAAGAGCTGGTTTGAGTTGCAAGGGTCGAACTCGGTAGAAGCTTCACGCAAGGCCCTGGCAGCGATGTACGGCATGGTGCAGCAGCAGGCGATGATGCTGTCGTTCGTCGAGGCGTTCTGGGTGATGGGAATAATTTTCTTCTGCATGGTTCCGTTGTTGCTACTGTTGCGGAACCCGCGAGACCTGCATCCGCACGAGCCGAAGGTGAAGCGGCGGGTGGAAGTTGTGGCGCGACCTGAGCCGGAACGCGAGTTGGTGGGAGCGCTGGATTAGAAGGTGATGCGGCAGGGTGGATGGGGTGACTGCCCCCCCTTGACTTCCGACTCATTCCAAGCACAGCAACGAGCACGCAGCTGGCGCAATCAGGTTGGCGGCACAGCGCTGCGCCGGACAATTTTGCTACTCTTTGATCGGCTTGGAGTAAAGTAAGGTCGTGGAAAATGTTCTATTTGTTGCATCGAACGCGACCGCAATCAAGTTTGACTTTGCAGAGGAATTGGCGCGGCTTGAGGCCGCACGCCAGCGAGCGGATGGAAGCTTTAGCCTGGTAGCGCGCTGGTCCGTCAGCTCGGATGATCTGCAAAAGCTTCTCGCGGGGCAGCGAGCCGATGTGGTGCATCTGTTGTCGCCGGGGGTGCATCCGGACAATGGGGCACTGATGCTCGATCGGGGCGGACAGGTAGAATTTGTTTCCCCCGTTAAGTTCGCCGAGATCTTTGACCTACCCCAGGCCACGGCTCCGTCGTTGGTTGTTCTAAATACGTGCCGCTCGCTGAAGCACGCGGAAGCAATCGTCCCACACGTTGGGTCGGTGGTCGGCATGAAGGACCTCATTTACGACACGGCGGCCATTGAGTTTGCGACGGAGTTCTACGAGAGCCTGGCGTTCGGCTCGTCAGTGGCGGAGGCATTCGAGCAAGGCCGCCAAGCCTTGGCCCAGAAAGCGCCTGATCAGATGGATCAGCCTGTTCTGCTTGCCGGTACGGCCGATCCATCCAACATCACCATCGCTCCGCTTAAATCCAAGTTGCCAAGTAGCGGGAGCGGGTTCCCAACCACACCGAACAGGAGGCCAGCGAAGCTCTTTTGTTCCTACTCTCACGTGGACGAGAGGTTCCGTTCTGAGTTAGAGAAGCACTTGGCCCTCTTGAGCCACCAGGACGCGATCCACGTCTGGCATGATCGGCGAATTGAGCCAGGCGCTAACTGGCAAAAGGAGATCGACGACAATCTGGAGAAGACCGACATCGTGCTGCTGCTGGTGAGTGCCGATTTTATGGCCTCCCAGTACTGCTTCGGAATTGAGATGAAGCGTGCACTTGACCGGCAGGGTATCGGTAGCGCGCGAGTGATTCCAATCCTGATCAGGAAATGCGATCTGCAGGGCGCGCCATTCGCGGGATTGCAGTGGTTGCCAACCGGCTCCAAGCCGGTCAAGAACTGGAGCGACCGGGACGCAGCCTGGACCGACGTGGCAATGGGTATACGAAGAGTTGTAGCTTCTCTGGACTCGGCGACATCCGTACGGCCCCTGACCAGATAGCGAAATCGTAACGTCCCGACCACTTACAACTCCATGCCCTATCGCGGTCGCATAGCGCCATCACCTACCGGACTGCTGCACATTGGCCATGCCTGCACCTTCTGGACGGCCTATCAGCGCGCTCTGGCCCACAATGGCACGCTGGTGTTTCGCAACGAGGACCTCGACCCGCAACGGTCGAAGCCGGAGTTTGCGACGGCGATGGTCGAAGACCTGAGCTGGCTGGGAATCCGCTGGCAGGAAGGGCCGGATGTGGGCGGGCCATTTGCTCCCTACGAGCAGAGCCGGCGGAGCAGCTTCTATCTCGAAGCCTGGCAGAAGCTGCGCGACGGCGGGTTCATTTATCCCTGCACCTGCTCGCGCAGGGACCTCGCCCGGGCCGCAGCGGCGCCGAACGAGGGCGATGATGAGCCCATGTATCCCGGGACATGCCGCCATCGAAGCGCCGAGGCTGGGCAATACGAGTCACCAGCCCGGGTGAACTGGCGCTTCCGCGTTCCCGAAGGGGAGGCAATCGGTTTCGACGACGCTGGCCAGGGTAAGCAAAGCTATGTCGCAGGAGAGGATTTCGGCGACTTTGTCGTCTGGCGCCGCGATGACGTACCCGCCTATCAGCTTGCGGTCGCGGTCGACGACGAAGCCATGCAGATCACGGAAGTCGTGCGCGGCGCCGACCTGCTGAAATCAACCGCACGGCAGTTGCTGCTGATTCGCGCGCTCGGATACCGGGTTCCCGGCTACTACCACTGCGATCTGGTACGCGACGAATCCGGAGTCCGCCTGGCCAAGCGGCACGACGCGCTAAGTCTGCGCGCTCTTCGGGCGTCGGGCCTGTCGCCGGCAGCGGTGCGCGCGAAGTGTCAGACCCCTCGGTGAAAAATCTCACAAGGGAACGGAGGCCGAGGCTGCTTTTACAGTTCCGCCAGTTGGGCCATCGCCTTGAACAGGTCCTCCGCCTGAGGAAGGATTTCGTCCTCCAGGATCGGCTGATAGGCGACGAAGGTATCCTTGGCAGCAACGCGCTTCACGGGCGCGTCAAGCTCGTCGAACAGCTCATCCGCGATGCGTGCTGCAATCTCCGCTCCGTAACCCCAGCTCAGCATGTCCTCATGGGCGACGATGACGCGATGCGTCTTGGCCACTGAGGTCGCGATGGCATCCCAGTCGTACGGGCTGAGACAGCGCAGGTCAATCAGCTCCACGCTGACTTCCTGCTCACGTTCGATGCGCTGCGCCGCCTGCAATGCGCGCGGCACCACGGCACCGTACGTGATAACTGTCAGGTCGTGGCCGGGGCGAACGACCTTGGCTTTGCCGAACGGAACCATGTAATCCGGCCCGGGATACGGCGCCCGCCCGAAGGTTTCGCGGTACAGGCGCTTGTGCTCCAGGAACATCACCGGATCGTCGCAGCGAATGGCCGTGCGCAGCAGTCCGTTGGCATCGAGCGCATTCGACGGAAACACCACCCGCAGGCCGGGATTGTGTGTGAACAGGCTCTCGCCGCACTGCGAGTGATAGATGGCGCCGCCGGTGAGATAGCCGCCGATTGCCACGCGCACCACCGCCGGGCAGGAGAACGTATTGTTCGAGCGCCAGCGAATCAGCGGCATCTCGTTGCGAAGCTGGTGATAGGCAGGCCAGATGTAGTCGAAGAACTGGATTTCGACCACCGGCTTCAGGCCACGAGTGGCCATGCCAATAGCGCGGCCTACGATGTTGGCCTCCGCCAATGGCGAGTTGAACACGCGATCGCTGCCGTACTCGCACTGCAATCCGGCTGTAAGCTTGAAGACTCCGCCTTTGCCCTTGACCAGCTTCTCTTTCAGGTACTCTTCGCGGCTGCAGTCGGCAACGTCCTCGCCGAACATCACGATGCGCTCATCGCGCTTCATCTCGTCACGCATGCAGGCATTGATCAGGTCAGCCATGGTGCGATCGCCCGACGCCGCCGAGACAGCCTTGTCCTTCGAAGGCGCGGGATGCACGGCCTCCCTCTGAAACGCCGGCGACGTCGGATCGAGGTCCGGCGAGTAGACAAAGTCCTGGTACGAATCCGCCGGCGGCAGTGCTGCAGCCACCGCGCGATCCGAGGCGTCCTGCACCTCGGCGTCAACATCCTTCTCAAGCTGATCGACTGCCTTTTCGTCGAGAATGCCTTCGCGAATCAGGAAGAGCTGGAAGCGATTGATGGGGTCGCGCTCGACTTCCAAGTTGCGCTCCGATTCCGGCCGGTAGAGTTTTTCGTCGTCCGACAAGGAATGCGAATAGGGACGCACTACGTGTCCGTGCACAAACGCCGGACCATTGCCGCCGCGAATGTAGTCAATGGCCTTCTTCAGTTCGCCATAGCTGGCCAGCGGATCAGTGCCATCCACTTCAGCCAAATAGAAATTGGGGAAGCCCTTCACCAGCCGGCTGATGTTGCCGCCGCTCGTGCCCACTTCCACCGGAACCGAAATCGCGTACTCGTTATCTTCGATCAGGTACAGCACCGGCAGCTTCAGATTGGATGCCGTGTTCAGCGACTCCCAGAATTCTCCCTGGCTGGTGGTGCCGTCGCCGCACGAGACATAGACAACTTCATCCCCGTGGAAGGTCACGTCCTTGAACTGGCGATAATCGCCGTCGGCCTTCTCCGCCGCTTCCGGATGGCGACTGAAGTAGCGTCCCGCTTCGGCGCAGCCTACCGCCTGTAAGAACTGCGTTCCCGTAGGCGAAGACTGAGTGACGATGTTCAGGCGCTCGCTCCCCCAGTGCGAAGGCATCTGACGGCCGCCCGAGCCGGGATCTTCGGCCGAGCCCACGGCTTGCAGCAACTGCTCATACGGAGTCATGCCCACGGCGAGGCAGAGCGCGCGGTCGCGGTAGTACGGGTAGAACCAGTCGTAAGCAGGACGCAGCAACATGCCGGCCGCCACCAGCAGCGCCTCATGTCCGGCACCGGAGATCTGGAAGAAGATCTTCTGTTGCCGCTTGAGCAGGATCTCGCGATCGTCAATGCGGCGCGACAAATACATCAGGCGATAGATCTCGATCAGTTGGTCGCGCGTAAGTCCCTGGTATTTATCGGGCGAGGCGCTCTGGGCGGTCTTGATGTTCGGTTGTGCCTTGGTAGTTGCCATCCATGTCCTCAGGGGAAGAAGTGTAAGCCCGGTGCGGCTCAGACGTTAATCTATTTATTGTAATGCTTTCGGCCATGTGATCTCACCACGGAGACACGGAGCGAACAGAGAAATCGAAGGATCTGGCTTAAATTTCGCGTCTTCCTCCGTGTTCTCTGTGCCTCTGTTGTGAATGCTTTTCTATACTGCTAGTAATGATTCGCACCTTTCGCACCATACCGCTGGACAAGATCAAGCTCGTCATATTTGATCTGGATGGCACGCTGATTGACTCGGAATATGATCTTGCGGCAGCGGTGAATGCCATGTTGCGCCAGTACGGGCGCAACGAGTTGCCGCTGGAGGTGATCAAGACCTACATCGGCGATGGCGCTCCCATGTTGGTGCGCCGGGCGCTGGGCGATCCCAAGGACGAGGCCTTCCTGCAGCAGGCGGTGCTGTTTTTTCTCAACTACTACCGCGAGCACAAACTCGACAGCACCTACGCGTACGAAGGCATTGCACCGTTGCTCAAACAGATCTCTGCCTTTAACGGAACCGGACGCAAGCTGGCCGTACTCACCAACAAACCCATTCGCCCGGCGCGCGACATCCTCGCCGGACTTGGGCTTGCCGAGCGCTTCTTCCAGATTTACGGCGGCAACAGTTTCGAGACCAAGAAACCTGATCCGCTGGGAGCGCGAACCATCATGCAGGACGCGGGAGCCAAGCCCGAAGAAAGCGTGATGGTCGGTGATTCCGAAGTCGACATCTTGACCGCACGCAACGCCGGCATGTGGAGCATCGGCGTGAACTACGGGTTCGCCCCACACAGCCTGGAGCGCGTGCATCCCGACATTCTGGTGGATACGCCTGCGGAGTTGGGCCGTGCTCTCACCGAAGCTGGGGTTCCCGAAGACGCCGAAGAAGTCGAATGGAACTAAGCGTTGCGCCGTTTACCGACCATCAATTCCAACTCCTCCGGCGTCTTCGGCCAATCTCCTCGCATCAGCCGTGAGAGCGCCCGGTCGGCGAGCAGCTTGCCTCCGGTCTGACAATGTGGGCAGTAGTTCGCTTCATTGCCCGCGTACCGGATTCTCTGGATCGCCTTGCCACAGCGCGGACACGGCTCTTTGTACTTGCCGTGCACGGCCATTTCTTTGCGGAACGCAGTGACCTTCTCCGGAAATGACTCCGCCGACTCTGCGCGCAACTGCGTCACCCACTTCGTCAGCGTGCTGCGGATGGCCGCATAAAGCCGGTTGACCTCTTCGTCCTTGAGCTTTTGGGTCAACTGCATGGGCGAGAGCTGTGCTTCCCACAGAATTTCGTCGGAGTAGGCATTGCCGATCCCGCTGAACAGCCGGGGATCGGTGAGCGCGCGCTTCAACGTATGGTTCGCTGACTTGAGGACAACGGCAAACTGCTCCGCATCCGCCTCCAGCACTTCCAGGCCGCACGGGTCCAGAGCACGCAGATTTTCCTCGCCGGCAATTACGTGCAGCGAGGCGCGTTTCTGCGAGCCCGCTTCCGTCCAGAGCAGGGTTCCGTTTGGAAAATCGAAGGCGGCCAAGCCACGCGGCCGTGCTAATTTCGCTCCTCGTCCTTTCCAGTGCAGGCGGCCGGCGATCATCAGATGCAGCACCAGCCACAGGTCGCCTTCCAACCCGATACAGATGCGCTTGCCCATGCGCCGCAATTGAGTAACAGTTTTCCTCTCGGCAGACTGTAATGGCGGCACTGCGGTGCGCAGCAGAAACGGGCTGAGAACCCGAATCTGTTCCAGCTTCTGCCCGACGATGCGCTTTTCCAGCGCTTCGATGTAGACAACGATGTCGGGCAGTTCAGGCATGGGTGGGGCGAATCAGTTCAGCTTCTTGCGCAGGTCTTCGATGTAGTGGTCCGTCATTCCTGCAATATAGTCGCAGACAACGCGCGCCAGTTTTTCCTTCTCCGCTTTTTCGCGATAGCCGGAAGGCAGTAGCTCCGGCTGTGTGACCAGCGCGGTGAATACTTCCTTCACGACCTGTTCTGCCCGCTTCTTCTCCGGCTGCAGCTCCTTCACGTTGTACAGAGCGGTGTACAGAAACTCCTTCGCCGCGCGACGCTCGTCGTCGACTTCTGCGCTGAAGCCGGCCAGGCGCTCCGGCCAGCCTCTCACGTCGTCGACAGTTCTGACGCCCACATTGATCACGCGCCGTCGCGTGTTCTCAATCAGATCGGTCACAAAACGATTCAGCATGCGCTTCAGCGCTTCATTGAATTGCAACTTCTCCGGCGCGCCGGGATACTCTGCCTCAACTTGCTGATAGAAGTTGTCGAACACGCGAACTCCCTTACGGATTGCCGGCACAGTCAGAAGCTTCGCCTCATAGCCGTCATCGAGGTCCGCGGTGTCGTAGGCGATCTCGTCGGTCAGGTCGATGAGCTGCGCCTCCAGTGGAGGCCGCAGGTCGAGCAGATACTCCGCCAGTTCGGGGTGGTCCGTTGCCGAGTAATCGTGGGAGTGCTTGATGATGCCCTCGCGCACCTCGAAGGTAAGGTTCAGCCCGCGAAAGCTGGCATAGCGGACCTCGAAATCCTCGACGATGCGCAGCGCCTGCAGATTGTGGTCGAAGAATTCACCATGCTGCCGCATGAGGGCGTGGAGCGCGTGCTCGCCGGCATGACCGAATGGCGGATGCCCGATGTCGTGCACCAGGGCGAGCGCCTCGGCAAGATCGACGTTGAGCTCCAACGCACCGGCAATCGTGCGCGAAACCTGCGCCACCTCGATGGTGTGCGTCAGCCGGGTGCGGAAATGGTCGGAATAGCGGCGGGTAAAGACCTGCGTCTTGTTCTCCAGCCGGCGGAAGGCGCGGGTGTGAATGACGCGGTCGCGATCGCGCTGAAAAGGGTTGCGATAAGGATGCGATGCTTCCGGATAGCGGCGCCCACGCGAGTCTTCAACGCGAACGGCGTAGCTGGCGAGCATAGGTTGAGTTTAGTTCAACGGTGGCGAGTCCAGTTCGGATAATTGCGGCAGGGCGCCACAGGCTGAAGTCCGCAGCGGCTGAAGCCGACGGACTTTCTTGCGTTACGTATGGACGGCCTGAAGGCCGTCCCCTTCTCCTAGTGCTTGATGAACCACATCACCCACGACGCCACAATCACGCCCACGACGAAGAGCGTAAAGCAATAGGCGCCGTAGCGCACCATGTCGCGGGTATTGTTGCGCTGGGTGATGCCGAAGACGGTGGAGGCGCAAACCGCAAACAGCAGGGCAGCGCTGAACTGACTGAGCTCGAAGGTCATTGTTTTTTGCCGATCGCGATGTGATAGGCGTCGACCACCGCGATTACGTTCAGCAGTCCCGCCACGACAATGTACTTGGTCCCGTAGTCGGCCACGGCGCGCTGGATATTGCCGGCCCCCCAGTCCATCATGCGCGCAATGAAGTAAAGCAGTCCGGAGCCGACGTCTCCGACGAAGCCGAGGATGTCCAGCAGGTCGCCGGTGTTGAAGGAATACACCTTGCCCTGCATGCCCAGCCCGGCAAAGAACATGACGAACACCGCCAGCATCAGCAAAAGCCCGCGGACATATCGCCGCTGCATCAGGTGCCCCAGCCCCGGCACCAGCCATGCTGAGAGTGTAACGATGTAAACCATCGTGCTTGTGTCAGCAGCTTTCGCCTGGGCCGCACTGGTGTTTCGCGCATCAGCCATTAAATCTGTACCAGTTCTTCCTGAATCCGCCCGGTGACTTCCGCCTTGCCCTTGCGCGTGATCATGTTGATCTCGCTGCGCACTCCGAACTCAGGAAGGTAAATCCCCGGCTCGACGGAAAAGCAGGTGTTGGGCAGAATCTCGCGGTCGTCTTTGGTTTCCAGATTATCAAGATTTGCGCCGTTAGCGTGAATGTCGCGCCCGATGGAGTGCCCGGTGCGATGGATGAAGTACTTCCCGTAGCCCTTGCCCGTGATGAATTCGCGGACCGCCTTGTCGACCTCCCAGCCATGAATCGTCCGGCTGGCCTCGAACGCCTGCTTCACCGTGTTGATGCCCACATCGCGGGCGGCGCGCACGATGTCAAAAATCTCGCGCTGCTTGTCGCTTGGCGTGCCGATCGCGCCCGTCCATGTGATGTCGTAATAGACGGAGTCGGGATCGTTCAACTTTGCCCAGATATCGAGCAGCACAAAGTCGCCCTGCTTGATGGGCGATGACTTCTCGGCGCTTGGCTCGTAGTGTGGATCGCCGCTGTGCGGGCCCACGCTGACGTTCGGCGGATCGCAGGTTTGCAAATTCTCGCGCGCAAACGCCTCCAGAATCCACCTCTGGATCTCGTACTCGTTTGTTCCGCCGTTGCGCACTCGCCGCCCAATCTCCTGGAACGCGGCCGGAACGATCTTGTCGATGGCGTCACGTGCCTTGAAGTGCGACGCAATCTGCTCATCGCTGAGCACGGCTTCGAAGCGCGCCACCAGGTTGGCCGAGCTGACCACTTCCTTGCCGAAGCTGCGAATGAGTTCGAGCGTGCCGCCGTCCACCAGCGAGATATAAGGAATCTGGTTATTGGGCGAGTACTGCATCACGATGCTGCGGTAAGGCTTCAGCATCGTCTGCAGGTTCTGCCACAGCTCTTCCCACGCCGAGTACTCCAGCCGGCTGCCGGGCAACGAGTCGAGATGATGGCTCTCGATGCGGTGTACCAGCTTGACCGGGTCGCCCTGCGCGGGAACCAGATAAAACCAGCGCCGCGTCACCATCATGGTCTCCGAGAGGCCAAGGATGTGGTAAGCAATGGGATCGCGATGATGATGATCGTAGAAGAGCCACGCTTCCTGCTTGCGGTCGCGCAGAGCGGCTTGGATGTCAGCGAGATTCATGCGGATTTCATTGTAAATGACGATTTCACCACTGCGGCACGGAGCACACGGAGGGCCAGCTTGGGGTGAGTGCGATGATCGCTACCAGCTAAAAATCTGCGGCTCGCAGGGCCGGCTAGAAGATAGCCCAGCCCTAGTTGAGAATGCATCGAAACGGCCCCTTGTCTTTCCTATGCGGTTGCGTATTCTCCATCCCATGGCACTGCTTACGCCTGATGAGATTGTCCGTTTTGTCGCCATCTGAGCGCCTCGCGCTGATTGCCGAGCTCTGGGGTAGTCTGGAACTCGAGCAACTTCCTTTGACCACTGCACAGCAGGCGGAACTTGAGCGGCGCTTCCTCTCGCTCGATGAAGACAGCCGCAAGGGCACAACGTGGGCCGCCTTGAATGTGAGAATCCGTGAAGATCCGTGGTTCAGGCTCTTGCCCTTTTCGTTTTCGCGGGTGACAGCACACTGGCACGAAGCTCTGCCGGCAGTGTCTCGCACGCGGTCCTCAACACCAATCTGGGTGTCCGTTCGCGAATCGTCACGAGGTAGGCAACCGTCTGTTCGCGATTCGCCTTCGCCGCCTCGCGCAACAACCAGCCCAGGCCCTTCTGCACCATGTCGTCGTCGCTCGACAACAGTAGCTGTGTCACCTTCTGAATGTGATCGAAGTTCTTATGCTGGCGCGTGCTGTGAATCAGGCTGACGGCCGCTGCCCGCCGATGCCAGGTGCTGCGCTTCTTCGCCCATCGCGACGGCCGCGGTAGATACCTGTCATCGGCGGCAATCATGGGGCCAACCAAGCAGTGGACCAGGGCATCATGATCGGCCCAACTGCCGACGCGGTCCAGCCAGCTTTCAAAGAGCCTGAATTCCCGAGGGCCAAACTGCTGCGTCGTGTCTTCCAGCAGCATGACGGCAAAACTCTTCTCCTCCAGAACCTCGCCACGGAAAAGCTGGTCGGCCACTTGCAGCAGAAATGGCAAGCCATACTCGGCCGCTATCGCACGCCGGAACCGCACCGCCACCTTACGCAACTCCGCCGTATACCAGCCGCGCGACGGCACTTCGTGTTTGAAGAAGCGCTGGACTTCCACGGTGTGCGGTGCCGAGCCGCCGTCTTTCAAGACCCGTCTGATGTGCCTGGCAATATAGGCTGGGGTCTTCGCGGCCATTACAATGCTGCCTCTGCTCTGGCCGCCGGCTTCGGAAGCAAGAACCGGTCATAGACCCACAACAGCAGAGTCGTCGCAAGGCCAACTCCGACAATCACCCACCACATCATCCACGGCCGGTGCTGCACCTCGCCGAAATGATGGATGAGATAGCCTCCAAGATAGCCTCCCACAATGGAGCCAATGCCGATGGGCAAGAAAGCAAATCCCATGTAGGTGCCCTGCTGCCCGGGGGGAGCCAGCCGGGAGATGTACTCATAGTAACGAGGCGACTGCGTGAGTTCACCTAACGCCACCACGACCAGCGTCAGAACCGCCCCGAGCACAGTTGGGTGTATGAGCAGGATGATCCACGCCAGCGAACTGATCAGCGTGCCCGCGGTAATCGCGGTAAAGGCGCGCACTTTCTGCGTCAGCATACTTACGACGACGGTGAACGCGATCACCACCAGCGGGTCGGTAGCCAACATGAGCTCCGTATCAGCTTTTGGATCGATGTAGGCATGCACGTAGATGGGCAGGGTAATGAACTCCTGCCAGAAGACGATGAAGTATCCGGAGAAGATCAACAGAAAAAGCATGAAGCGCGGGTTGGTCACCACCGTCCAGAAATTTCGAGCGGACTCGCCGAGCGTCGTGGCTTGAACTTCGTCGCTCTGGCGAGGCTCACGAAAGAACAGCAGCACGCCGATGAACATCAGGAAAACGCTGAGTGCGGCGACGCGAAAGACGTTCTCTACGCTGAAGCGGCTGTGAACGTAGGAAGCCACAATCGGACCGGCAGCGCCGCCAATGTTCACCAGCGTGTAGTAGATGGAGTAGCCGACGGAACGGACCCTTTCGTTGGACGCGCGCGCGGTCGTTCCCACCACGCTCGGCTTTACCAATGCAATTCCAAATGCGGGAAGGGCAAGCACCACCGTTACCAATAAAATCAGAGGCACGGCGTCGCGCACCGGCGCGAGCCAGGGAGCGGCGATCGATCCCAGCAAAAAGTAGGCGCAAGTCAGGATGAGATATGCCAGCGACAGCGCGCGGCGGAAACCCATGCGGTCAGCAAGGGTTCCGCCGAATATGGCCAGGAACCAAACCAGTCCGCCAAAAAAACCGGCTAGGGCTCCGACGCGCTCCGTAGGAAAGTGCAACGCCTCGTGCAGGTATCGGGCCAGCGACGCGAATGCCGCGTAGTAGGAGAGTCGCTCGAACAGCTCGCTGATGTTGGCGACCCAGAAGGGCCGCTCGAAGCCGGTGCGAATGTCGCGCCAACGCTGCGCAAAGCTCAAAGGTGTTCTCCTTCGTGGAGCCAGGTGGCAGAGCGGGCCTTCAGGCCCGCGTCAAGCCCGCCCTTTTATCCTTCGGGATGGACGTCGATGTTTAGCATCGACGTCCATCCCCATAAAGCTGAAACTGCCGTGACGCGGCGCTGAAGCGCCGCTCTACCCGATCAGGTCAAAGCCTTGCGCAGCCTCGCCTCGACCTCCGCAGCCGAGAGCCCGCTCACGCGAATCAGCTTGTTACGGCTGGTTTCTCCGGCGGCAATGGTAATTGACGAGCGGGAAACCTTCAAAATTTCTGCCAGGAAGGCGATACAGGCCTCATTGGCGCGGCCCTCAAGCGGAGGAGCGGTGAGCGCGACCTTCAAAGCGTCGCCCATTTCGCCGGTGATGGCGTTCTTCTTGGCGCGCGGCTGAACTTTGACCTGAAAGGTGGCGCCGGAAACTGTGTCGCGGATCGGAATCACGGCTATGAAAATAACACCCCGGGCCGCAGCGGTGGAGCACCGCTTCAGCGGTGCCGTGTGAACAGGTTTTGAAGGGACACGCCTGCAGGCGTGCCGGTCGAGACCCTCTTAACTGACTACACGAGCATCGGCGCGGCTGAAGCCGTGCCCCTTCAAAGACGTGCGCTGTACGCCTGAAGGCGTACTCCACCCGGCTGGGCAATCACGGCTTCGACCGCTCGCCAAAGATCGCCGTGCCAACACGCACACAGGTCGAGCCCTCTTCGATGGCGACTTCGAAGTCGTGCGACATGCCCATGGAAAGCTCGTCAAGGCCGACCCCCGGCAGATTGCGGGCAGCCAGTTGGTCGCGCAGCTCGCGCAGTTTGCGGAAGTAGGGCCGCGCACTTTCGGGATCTTCGGTGTAAGGCGGAACCGTCATCAGCCCGCGAATGCGCAGGTGCGCCCACTCAGGTGCATTCAGCACAATCTCTTCCAGCTCAGGCGAATCGGGCGCCACGCCGCTCTTGGCCTGCTCGCCGCCGATGTTGATCCCGATCAGCACGGGCAGGGTCTTGCCGAGCGCTTCGCCCACGGCGTTCAGTCTTGAAGCCAGCTTCGCCGAGTCGAGCGAGTCGACCGCATGAAACAGTTCAACCGCCTTGGCCGCCTTGTTCGCTTGCAGATGTCCGATCATGTGAAACTCGGCGCCCTCGATCCGGGCCAGCTTGCCGGCCTTGTCCCCGAACTCCTGGACCTTGTTCTCGCCGAACAGCCGCTGCCCGGCAGCATAGGCCTCGATGATGGCTTCAGGCGGAAAGGTCTTGCAGACGGCCATCAGAGAGATTTGATCAGGGTTCCGCTTCGAGGTGCTGGCGGCGCGAGCCATGCGTTGGCGGACCGCAGCGATGTTAGAGGCAATAGTCACTTTCGGCTCCGCCCCACGACCTAGGCTGCGGCGCGAGGCTTGATCTTGTTCAGCGGCGCGCTGGTTGCCGCCAGACGCAGGTCGTAGTCGGCCTGAAGATTCATCCAGAACTGCGGTGTCATGCCAAAGTATTTGCCGAGCCGCAACGCCACGTCGGCGCTGATCGCCCGCTGCCCACGTACGATCTCGTAGATGCCGGGAAAGTGCAGCGCTTTCGTCAATTGATAAGCGGTGATTCCCATTGGTTCCATAAACTCGGTGCGCAAAATCTCGCCTGGATGCGCCGCCATGGTCTTTCGCTTTCCTGGCATATGTATGCTCCTCAGTGGTAATCCGTGATCTCGACGGCGTAAGCGTTGCCTTCCCGCCATTCGAAGCAGATGCGGTATTGATCGTTGATGCGAATGCTGTATTGACCCTTTCGATCGCCCCGCAATCGTTCAAGCCGATTGCCGGGCGGCACGATCAAGTCGTCCAGAACAGCTGCAGCGTTTAGCATCTGCAATTTTCTGAGCGCCGGTCTCTGAAGGCTTGGTGAGAACGAACGGTTGTGTTCTTCATTCCATACCTTTTCTGTCGGAGAATCGCGGAAGCTCTTGATCACTTCCCGATGGTAACGCTACGCACTAGTAACGTCAAGCGTTAGTAATCCGAGGGCGAGGATTTGCGATGCCAATAACAAGCCGCTAATCCTTCCCCTCCACCACCCTGATGCTCAGCTCCTTCAACTGCTTGTCGCTCACCGGAGTCGGTGCGTCCATCATCAGGTCGATGGCCTTCGCCGTCTTGGGGAAGGGGATGACCTCACGCAGGCTGTCGGCGCCGGCCAGGATCATCACAATGCGGTCGAGCCCCAGCGCGATACCGCCATGCGGAGGCGTGCCGTATTGCAGCGCCTCGAGGAAGAAGCCGAAGCGTGCCTGCTGCTCTTCCTTCGACATGCCCAGCGCCTTGAAGATGATGCTCTGAATGTCCTGGCGGTGAATACGAATCGAGCCCGAGCCTAGCTCCGTGCCATTGAGCACGATGTCGTAGGCCAGCGCGCGTACCGCGCCGGGGTCCGACTCCAGCTTGTCCATGTCATTCTCATGCGGCGAGGTGAAGGGATGGTGCGCCGCGTTCCAGCGCCCGTCTTCTTCGTCCCACTCGAACATGGGAAAGTCGGTAACCCACAGGAAGCGGAAGTCGCGTTTGTTGAATGCCCCGTGCCGTTCGGCAAACTTCTGTCCGAGCGCCAGCCGTAGCAATCCCGCGGCGCCGTAAACCTCGTACGCCTGCTGGCGGGTCTTGGCAGCGCTGACTTCTTCCGCGCGCTTTGCTCCGGCAACGACCACCAGCAAGTCTTCTGCCTCCGGCTTTGCCAACTCGCGAATCTTCGCCACCGTCTCGGGATACGACTTCTCCAGCCGCTTGATGTCTTCAAACAGCTTGGCTACCTTGCGATCGGCGAAGAGCGGCTTGATGTCGTCACGCTCTTTGCGCGACAGCTCGCCGACTTTTGGAATCACAATCGCTACCATCGGCAGCTCAGGATCGACATTCAGCGTGGCAAGTTGCTCGGGCGTGAACGCCTCGTGCACGTCGGTCATCGCGGGCAGGCGCAGGTCGGGCTTGTCGATACCGTACTTACGGATCACCTCGTCATAGCTCATGCGCGGGAACGGCGTTTTGAGTTCAAAGCCGATGGTCTTCCACGCGGCGGTGAGAAATCCTTCGACCACGCCAAAGACCGTCTCCGGGCGCGGGAAGCTCATCTCCAGATCGATCTGGGTGAACTCAGGCTGGCGGTCGGCGCGCAGGTCTTCGTCGCGGAAGCAGCGCACGATCTGGAAGTACTTGTCGAAGCCCGAGATCATCAGGATCTGCTTGAACAGTTGCGGCGACTGTGGCAGGGCATAGAACTCGCCGGGATGCACGCGGCTGGGCACGAGATAGTCGCGCGCGCCTTCGGGCGTGGAGCGCGTCATGAATGGCGTCTCGATCTCGTAGAAGCCCTGCGCGTTGAGGTAGTCGCGAATCGCAATCGACACTTTGTGGCGGAGCTGGATGTTGTATTGCATCTCCGGCCGGCGCAGGTCGAGGTAACGATACTTCAGGCGCACCTCTTCGTTCGCGATGTCGGACTCTGCCGGCGAAAACGGCAGCGGCTTGCAATCGTTCAGGATGCGAAGCTCATCGGCGACGACTTCCACTTCGCCGGTGGGGATGTTTTTGTTGATCGTGTTGGTATCGCGCAGCTTTACATGGCCTACGACGGCGATGACGAATTCCGAGCGCAGCGTTTCGGCCTTCTTGTGAAGCTCGACGCCGGCGTCGGCGGTCACGACGACCTGGGTGATACCGGTGCGGTCGCGCAGGTCGAGGAAGATCAGATTGCCGAGGTCGCGACGGCGGTTGACCCAACCCATGAGCACAACATTGGAACCAGCATCGGTGGCGCGTAGCGCTCCGCACATGTGGGTACGTTTGAGGTCACCAACAAAATCAAGCATGAATGTCCTTAGAAATGCGGCGAAAGGACGATTCTAAATGAGGCAGGAGTCAAGCGCAGTGCATCAGGCCTGCACATAGTGCAATGTTTTGACGGGCAGATTAGCTCTTCTGAGCCCGCAGGGCGTGTCATGATAGCCCAGCGTGGAGCGAAGCGGAACGCTGGGCAGGCTGGGCCCATCCTGCCGAGTCCCCCGGGGACGTCACAACGCGGCTGTGCACCGGTCACCGATGATTCTCCCAGTCCTCTCTACGATCCAAGCATGCCGCACACCCTGTGGCGTAAGCTGGTGCACTGCGTTTTCAGTACCAAAGGCCGCATCGCGCTGATTGACGAACCCGAAGCACTCTGGAGACGTCTTACCGTAATTGCCGGTGCGAAGAACATTGCTCTCGTCACAGCAGGTGGCACGGCCAACCGTTCACTTGCTGATCGCGCTCTCGCCGGTCATGACGCTCGCCAATGCGATGCAAAACTTGAAAACCCACTCCTCACGCTGGATGAAAGAAGAGGTGCCGAAGTTCGCATGGCAAGAAGGTTATGGAGCATTCGGGGTGAGCGAATCGCAGAGAGTGACGGTTGCCGATTACATCTCGAGGCAAGCCGAACATCATAAGAAGTGGACGTACGAGCAAGAGTTCGTCACGCTAGTGCGTAAGGCTGGCGTGGAATACGATCCTCGATATTTATTCGGGTGAGCTGCCCGAGGCACTTGATCCGTTATGACAGGCTACCCAGCGTTCCGCTGCGCTTCACGCTGGGCTGTCATGACACGCCCTTGGGGCTATGTGTGTGTCGCCACAAAGATCTAATCGCGGACGGAAGCTCGGATACGGAGCAACCGTTGATTAAGCTCAGCGATTTAGTGCCGCAGATACCCTGCCAACCCCGCCCTCGCCACCTGCTCCTGCTTTCCCGTCGCCAGTTCTTTCACCGCGAACTCGCCTGAGGCAGTCTCGTTTTCGCCGACGATCACGATGTACTTCGCGCCCGCCTTGTCTGCGGCTTCGAATGACTTCTTCAACCGGAAAGTCTCATCGCCAATGTCCGCAGTGACGCCCGCCCGACGCAACTCGCGCGCCAGCTTCAGCGCCTGCTGGTTCATCCCCGCGCCCAGTGGAGCGATGAACGCATCGAGCTTTGCCTCAGCCCCGACCCCTTCGGCTTGCAGCGCAAGAATCAAGCGGTCTTCACCGATAGCGAAGCCGATGCCCGGGGCCTTCGGCCCGTCCAGCGACTCGGACAATCCGTCGTAGCGTCCGCCGCCAAGCACCGCGCTCTGCGCGCCCAGATCGCCATGCGTGAACTCAAACGTCGTGCGCGTGTAGTAATCGAGGCCCCGCACCATGCGCTCGTTGATCGAGTAGGGCACGCCGACCGCGTCCAGCATCGCGCGCACCGCGGCAAGGTGCTGGCGGCACGGCTCGTCGAGATACTGGCTGATCTTGGGCAGCTTCTCGATGATGGGCTGGTCTTCCGGTACTTTGCAGTCGAGCACGCGCAGCGGATTGGTCTCCGCCCGCCGCTGGCAGTCGGAGCACATGAGGTGGACGACCGGATTGAGCGCTTCGCGCAGCGCCTGGTTATAGCGCGCCCGGTCGTCAGCACAGCCGACCGAATTCAGTTGCAGTTGCCAGCCGCGCAGGCCGACTTCATCCAACAACGTAGCGAGCATCTCCAGCACTTCAGCATCGCGCGCCGGTGATTCGCTGCCCGCGCTCGGCGGGCCGATAATCTCCGCCCCGATCTGGTAGAACTGCCGATAGCGTCCCTTTTGCGGACGCTCGCGGCGAAACTGCGGCCCGATGTAGTACAGCTTTTGCAGCGCACCCTTCTTGTCGAGCCCATGCTCGATGTAGGCGCGCACGACGCCGGCCGTGTTCTCGGGGCGAAGCGTCAGCGACTGCGACTTCTCGCTGGCGGCGCGGCCCCCATCGAGCCAGGTGAACATCTCTTTGGTCACGATGTCGGTCTCTTCGCCGACGCCGCGCGCGAACAGGCTGGTGTCCTCGAAGACAGGCGTACGTATCTCGTGATAGTTGTAGCGCGCGAAGACATCGCGCACCTTCGCCTCCACCCGGTTCCACAAGTCGGTGTCGGGAGGCAGAAGGTCACGGGTTCCGCGGATGGAGCGAATCATGATGGCCAGTGGTTAGTGGATCGTGTCCTGCGCCGCTTGGGGTGACTATCCACCATCCACTATTCACTTCTCCTCTCCGCCAGATACGTCTCCCTGTACCCCAGATAATTCTTGGCGAAACGCAGGATCGTCTCCTGATCTTTGTCGTCGAGCTGCCGGCGGACCACCCCGGGCACGCCCATCACCAGCGAGCGCGGCGGAATGACGGTCTTCTCCGGAACCAATGTGCCCGCCGCGAGGATCGATCCTTCGCCAATGCGCGCGCCGTTCAGCACAATCACTCCCATACCGATGAGGCAGCGGGCCTCGACGACACAGCCGTGCAGCGTCACATTGTGCCCGACCGTGACCCAATCGCCGACTTCCACCGGCCACTGGCCCAACATGCCGTGCAGCACGCTGCAATCCTGAATGTTGCTGTTAGCGCCGATGCGGATGTAGTGCACATCGCCGCGCACCACGGCATTCATCCAGATGCTGGCGTTCTCGCCCAGGGTGACGTCGCCGATGACCTGCGCCGACTCGTCGATGTAACAGGTGGACGGGATCTTGGGACTGGTTCCTTTGTACGAGCGAATCATAGTGTTCCAGCGCGCTCACCCTGCCCAGGGAGTACTCGGGCGACGCCAATTTTCAGCCATCCGAACATACCATGCGCGCTGCGAGCGGGGAAACGCAGCACATCACGAGAGGTTCTTCAACCTTGAAATGGAAATTGTCCAGCCTGCTTTCCCAAAAAGGCACCGGCGTGGTTACTAATGGACATTCCCTTTCGTGCTGATGATTCGTGGCGAAATCACTGACCCACAGGAACAATTCTCCCAAAATGAAATTTCAAGGTTCCGGTAGCCAGCAGTGAGAAAGGCCACTCCCCCATGCGCCGATTTCGCGGAATATCTTCGTCTGCTCTTTTTACGCTTTTCACATCCATCCTGCTGACCGTCTGTCTCTCGGCCGCTCATCTCCATGCACAAGACGGCTCCGCCGCCATGCGAGGCATGGTGGAGGACGCGACCGGGGCCAGAATCCCAGCCGCGCTGGTGATTGTGACCAGCCCGGATACCGGATTCCAGCGCGCCGTCTTCACCGACTCGCAAGGCAACTTCAGCCTCGGTATGCTGACGCCGGGCCGCTACAACGTCCAGGCCGCGGCGTCCAGCATGCAGACGGCGACCCAGCCCGGCATCCAGTTGCACGTGGGCGCGTCTACGGATGTGAAGTTCCAACTCCTGCCGGCAACGCGAGTCGAGACGGTGAACGTTGTCGCGCCCGCAATCACAGCCGACACCCAAACCGGAGACGTCTCCCATGACATCGTGGAGCGCGCCATCCTCGGCCTTCCGCTCAACGGGCGCCGCTTCACCGACCTGGCTCTGCTCACCCCAGGCGTCACCCAGGACCCGCGCGGGCAGACCTCCGACTCCAACGGCGACCTGTCGTTTGGCGGAGTACGCGGATATCAGAACAATTTCCTGGTCGATGGCACCGACAACAACAACTCGTTCTACGCCCAGGCACGCGGCCGTTATCGTGCCCCCTATCAGTTCAGCAACGAAGTGATCAAGGAATTCCGCGTCTCCTCCAACTCGTACAGCGCCGAGTTAGGCCGGGCCGGCGGCGGAGTATTCAACGTCATTACCAAGTCGGGAAGCAACGACTGGCACGGCACCGGTTTCTACTATCTGCGCGACCGGCTGTTCGATGCCCAGCCGGCCTTCGCTCCCGAGAAACCTGACTATCGGCAGGCCCAGTATGGCGGAACCCTGAGCGGCCCCATTCGCAAGAACCGCGTCTTCTTCTATGCGGGTTTCGATGAGAACCGGCTGGACGCGCCGGCCATCCTTCAGTTCGCCAACGGAGCCACAACCGTGGTGCCGCAGCCCGTCGACTATGACCGCAAGGACCAGGCGATGGTCGAAGCGGCGGCACAAAAGCTGAACAACATGGCTGGGGAATATCCGACCAAGATGTGGGGCAATGCCGCCTTCGGCAAACTCGATTTCACTCCGTCGTCGAAACAGCTTATTTTCCTGCGCGCCAGCACCTCCCGCTACGACGGAACCAACAATGTGTTCTTCAATTCATCCAGCCCGCTGACCACCTATGCGGAAAGCGCAAATGGCAGCGAGAACGTAGCCACCGAGAGCATTGCGGCATCGCTGACCTCGTCCTGGACCAACAACTTTGCCACCCATCTGCGGGCGCAGTTCTCTCGCGATCTGCAACAGTCGTCGGCGAATTCCGAAGACCCAAAGATCAAAATCTACAACCTGCTCGATGGCGCCGGGCGCTCCAGCATGCTTCCCAGAGAAACCCGCGAGCACAAGTTACACATTGCCGACACTGCCGATATCGAAGCCGGGCGCGTAAGCTGGAAGTTCGGCGTCGACTTTATCCGCACCTGGATCTACAACTACTTCCCGTCGATGTCAGGCGCCGAATACTACTTCGACGATATTCGGGTGAACCCCTTTACGTTTGCGCCCATGCGCTATGGGCAATCCTTGACCCCCTTACGGGCGTTTGCACATGACGTGCCGCGCTATTACATCCAGGACTTCGGCACGGCGACTTCGCACCCGGACTCGCGCAACCTGGCCTTGTTCCTGCAGGACAGCTTTCGCATCACCCGCCACTTCACGCTGAACGCAGGCATTCGCTGGGATGTGCAGACGTTTCTCATTAGCGGCCTGGTGAGCAATCCGCTGTATGCGCCGTCCGGCAAGCTGCCGTCGGACCAGAACAATTTCTCCCCTCGTGTCGGCTTTGCCTACTCCATCGGCGATCGTAATCCTCTGGTCATCCGCGGCGGAGCAGGGCGCTTCTACTCGCTGGTGCCATCCATCTACGCCTCGCAGGTGCAGACCGACAATGGCATGGAGCAGAGCCACTTGTACCTTGATCTTATGAAACCCGCTGACGCCGCGATCTTCCCCACCTACCCCAATCCGCTGGTGAATTGCCCGTCAGGGACCTTGAACTGCGTCGTGCCGGCCAACCTGGCCAGCCACCTGACGACCACGATTTCGGCATTCTCCAGCAATTTTCAGACCCCCTATACCGATCAGGCCAGCCTCACCGTCGAGCGCGAGCTTGGCCAGAAGATCATCGCAACCGCCAGCTACCTTTATGTACATGGCGAGCACCTGATTCGTTCCCTCGACGCGAACTTGCCCAAGCCGACCATCGTCGATTATCCGGTCTACAGCGACGATGGCTCGGTCTTCCTGGGCGATTACATGCCGGTGGAATCGTTTGCCACCTGGCAAACCCACAAGACGGTGGCCTGTCCCTACCCGCCCTGCATCAACGACATTCAGCGCCCGATAGCGCAGCTCGATCAAATCAATTCGTATGAGAGTGCGTCCAGCAGCACTTACAACGGATTCACTCTGTCGCTGAAGCGCCAGATGAACCATGGACTCTTTCTGCGTATCGCTTATACATTTGCGAAAGCGATCGACGAGGGGCAGGACGCGCTGGTGGTGGGCCGTCCGGGCAACGTTCAGGACGCATATGCTGTCAAGCTGGAGCGCGGGCTCAGCGTCACCGACCAGAGGCATCGATTCGTGGCTTCCGGTATCGTCCAGCCCAAGCGATTGCAGACAGGCCACGACTGGCTAAACCACTTGGCGAATGGCTGGCAATTGTCGAATGTGCTGACCTATGGCTCGGGCCGGCCGGTCAACGCCACCGTCGCCGGCGATGCCAATCAGGACGGCAATACCTACAACGACCGGCTTCCGGGGTACCGGCGCAACGCCTTCATCGGGCCCGATTACTTCACCACCGACTTCCGGCTTACCCGCAACCTGCACATCGGAGATCGGCTCAACCTTCAACTTCTGGCGGAGAGCTTCAACACTTTCAATCGCACCAACGCGCAAGTCACGATCAGCGACGACGGATACCTCAACTCGGCCGGTCAATTCGTCGCCTATTCGTCCACGGTCGGAACCAAGGTCTATCCCGGCCAATATTTAAAAAGTTCAAACTTCTTGCGCCCTACCAACGCCTATTCGCCGCGGCAGGTGCAATTTTCGATAAGGGCAAATTTTTGAAGCACATGAGAGCATGCAGGCACCTTGGTGAATCGCCCTATAGCGCTTAAATGGTAGGCAATTCCCCTAGTCTGTGCTTGACTTCGCTGGATAAGGCTGGGATAACTACAAGAGTCCACATGGGACGAGTCGGGGGGTGTGTACCGGTTGGCTGAAGTTCGGATTCAAGAGGGCGAGTCATTAGAGAATGCCCTTCGACGGTTCAAGCGCAAGGTCCAGCAAGAGGACATCATCAAGGAAGTAAAGCGTCACTCCTTCTATCTCAAGCCGGGCGAAAAAAAACGCGTCAAAGAAGCGCTGGCGCGTAAGCGCAGTCGAAAAAAGGCTCGCAAGGAACAGGACTAATCATCAACCCGGGGGCCGCCATCCATGGGGCGGCCCTCTGTTTTTATTCAAGCCGTTCGTTCATAGCTTGCAGTCAAGCAGGTCCGCAGTTTTACCGTTGTGCCATGCGCTCGCGCGTGGGGGCCCGAACCCAGGGGCAGTACCTCAGCAATGGAGTTGCATAACCGGCGTGAACCCTCAGTCCGGTTCTCCGGAGCTTTGCAATCACCCTATTCATTGCTTGGGATCATGGACTGAAGGGAGCATTTCTCCATGGAATTCCAGGACAAGGTTCTGAAGTGCATTGACTGCGGCGCCGACTTCGTCTTCACAGCGGGAGAGCAGCTGTTCTTTCACGACAAGCAGTTCAAGAACGAGCCCAAACGTTGCAAGGCGTGTAAATCCAAACGGTCCTCTTCCGTAGCAACCGCGAGTACCGGCAACTACTCCAGGGTTGAAACTCGCACCAACTGTTCAGGTTGCGGCAAGGAGACAACCGTTCCCTTCAGACCTACGCAAGGCAGGCCTGTCTTTTGCCGGGAGTGCTTCCAGCAGCGCCGTAATACGGCTGCCACTGCCTGACCTCATCCCGGTCCTGTCAGATGTCGGGACAACTCACTTGCCGGCGGTGAAGTGTGCCTTTTTGCCGCCGCCGGTCGGTGGACGAGCACTTCGAACAGCTATCAGATGGCTTTCTTGGTTGCAGCCTGCGATGGGCTCGGAACACCCGACGGTGGACTGACCTTCTTGGAAGCCGCTTTGCCATGCTCTTGCAGCCGGTGCTCCTGGTGCGACGCCAGCAATTTCTCAATCTGCCGCAGCAGCTCTTGGGTGTTCACCGGCTTGACCAGCAAGGACTGCGCCCCCTTGCCCCGCCACTCCTCGTCCATGGAAGGATATGCCGTCAGGATCGCGGTGGCCGGATCATAAGCCTGCTGCCGCGCTGCGTGAATCACCTCATATCCCGAAGTCGACGTTTCCATCCGCATGTCGGTGATTACCATCTCGTAAGCGTGACTCTTCAGCTTTTGTTCGGCTTCGCGGGTCGAAGCTGCAGTGTCGACCTCAAAACCATTCATTTCCAGAATGGCGCGAAGCGTGAGCAGGATGGCAAGTTCATCATCGACCAGCAGAATACGGCGTTTCATTCATTATCTCCGGGGAAATCGCTGCGCGCAGCGAACGTGAGCTGCAGGAATTAACAACTTGGGATGCAGTGACGCTGTCGCATGCAGCAGAAATTCAAAGTTCAATGCCAAAAGACAGGCTGCATCTCTATGCTCAGTATAATAACGCCGTGGCGACTTACTTTGTGGAGAACTTCGGCTGCCGCGCGACCCAGGCCGACGGAGCTGCGCTGGAGCGGCAATTGAGCGAGCGCGGACTTACCCCCGCCCGCTCGTTCAGCGAGGCTGAAGTCGTGGTCCTGAACACCTGTACGGTTACGGCCTCCGCCGATCAGGACGCCCGCTCCACCATTCGCCGCGTTCGCCGCGAGAATCCCCAGGCGCAGATCATCGTCACCGGCTGCTATGCCCAGCGTGCGCCCCAGGAACTGGCAGCCATCGGCGGCGTAAATCTGGTGGTCGGAAATTCGCATAAGCACAGCATCGCCGACTACATTGCCCCACGCGCGACTAACGCTTTTGTGCCATTGGCAAATCTCGCAATCACGCAGCAATCGAAGGTGATGGTCGGCGATATCTTCGCTCACACCGAGTTGCTCGCCGCTCCCGTGTTTGATACCGGCGACCCCCGCACCAGGACGCGGCCCAATCTGAAGATTCAGGATGGCTGCGACAATCGCTGCTCATTTTGCGTTATCCCCTACGTGCGCGGGCGCAGCCGGTCGCTGAAGCTGGAACATGTCATTCGCGAAGTCGACGCGCTGGTCGAGAATGGATACCGCGAGATCGTTCTATCGGGAATCAATCTCGGTCGTTGGGGACGCGAGCTGAATCCGCGCCTGAGTTTTTCTTCGCTGCTGCGCGCCATCCTGGAGCAAACCGCCATCGAGAAGCTCCGCATCAGCTCGGTCGAGCCCATGGACTGGACCAGCGAGCTGATCGAACTCGTGGCCTCCTCACCGCGCATCTGTAAGCACGCGCATGTTCCGCTGCAATCGGGCAGCGATAAGGTATTGCGGCGCATGCACCGTAAATATCGCCCCTGGCACTACGCCGATCGCCTGGAACGCATTCGTCGCGCCATGCCCGACGCGGCCATCGGCGCCGACGTGATGGCCGGTTTCCCCGGCGAGACTGACGCCGACTTCGAGCAAACCCGCGCCTTCATTGCAGCGCTGCCCTTCACCTACCTGCACGTCTTCACCTACTCTTCGCGTCCGGGAACGCCGTCCGCCGCAATGCCCGACCAGGTTCCCGTCCCGCTCGCGCGTGAGCGCAATCGCATCCTGCGCGAGCTGGCCGCCGAAAAGAAGCGCTGGTTCATGCACTCATTCGTCGGCCGCGAGCTGGAAGCCCTCACTCTGACCAACTTTGACGGCGTATACACCGAAGCGCTCACCGACAACTACCTCAAGCTGCTGCTTCCTGGACGGCATGTGGCCAACCAGTGGATGCGCGTAGCCATCGAAAAAGTGAAGAATGAAGCCCTGTTAGGTGCATCTATAACAAGTGCCGGAGCGCTCGCTTAGGTGGGTTGGCGTCACTGAAGAACCTGCAACTTGCGTGCTATACTTTGGCATCAAATTTGACAATCGGAGGATTGTATCGATAAACGTTTTATCCGCATCAATGAGCGTATTCGGGTCCGCGAAGTTCGCGTAATCGACGACGAAAGCAACCAGCTCGGCATCATGCCGCCTTTCGAAGCGCTCAAGATTGCCCGCGAAAGAAACCTTGACCTCGTTGAGGTCTCACCCACGGCCCAGCCTCCCGTATGCCGCATCATGGATTACGGCAAATACCTGTACCAGCAGGAAAAGCGCGAGCGCGAAGCCAAGAAGCACCAGCACCAGATCACCGTCAAGGAAGTGAAGTTCCGCATCAACGTGGACGATCACGACTACGAGACCAAGAAGAACCACGTGCTGCGCTTCCTCGGCGAAGGCGATAAGGTGAAGGCGACGATCTTCTTCCGCGGACGCGAAATGACGCGCCAGGGTCTGGGCCGCGGGATTCTCGATCGGCTCATCAAGGACCTTGGCGATAAGGCGATCGTCGAGTTTCGTCCGCGCCAGGAAGGCAACACGCTGCACCTCATCCTGGCTCCGCCGAAAGATCAGAAAACCGCTGCCAAAGCAGAGAAGCCGGACAAGCACGAGAAGAGCGCAGCTCCTCGGCCGCCGCAATCTGCGCCGGCGCCGCCGCCACAGCAACAGCAGTAAATCAGTTGGCCGTTGTCAGTGGCCGGTTGTTAGTGTGCCGACAATCGGTCGTTGAAATCCACGATTCACTGAACAGACCGGAGGTGCATACTCTGGACCAGTTCCCTGGATTGGAGATTCACATCGTCCCGCGAAAGCTCGTTGCGAGCGAATACTCCAGCGCCGTAGGCGCGAAATAACTTAGCCCAGCACGCAGGCCTTCTTTTGGCCGGAGTGCTGGGTAGGGCAGATATTCGGATCTGAGCCCCGTAGGGGCGGCACAAACTGATGGCCCGTAGAACTGTTGTGATATTCGCTGGAGTGCCCGCCTTCTTCTCGGCCGTTGTCTGCATGTTTGCCATCCTGAGATTCGTGTTCGTGAGGTCGGGCACTGATATGGCTGAAGAGGTCCCTTCTCCGGACGGCACATGTATAGCAATGGTTATGGTCCGCAACGGCGGCGCCACAACGGACTACAGCACACAAATCTCCCTGGTCCCTGCTAGGGGTCTCATATCCCGTTTCCTCGCCACAGGTCGGCCGGGGAATCTATTCACTGCTGACGGAAACCACGGTGCCGTTCCGGTGAACGGGCGAGGGCTGATGGACGTCGAACTTAAATGGGAGTCGCCTTCTGATCTACTGATCTACTACCCTCCCGATGCTCGCGTATACAAGAAAGAATCAAAGATCCGGTCGGTCGCGGTCGAATACACTCCTCATCATCCTTGGTGATCTTCGAATGTAGCTGCCACCGCCCTCTATCCATCAGTCGCCACTCTGTGTTGTAATAGAAAGACCGCTATGCCCAAGTTGAAGACACATAAGGGAGCGGCCAAGCGTTTCAAGAGGACAGGTACCGGCAAGTTCAAGCGCGGACACGCGTTCAAGCGCCACATCCTGACTTCCAAGGGTACGAAGCGCAAACGCCAGCTCGACACCGATACGATGGTCGACAAGGCGGATCAGCATAAAGTAGCGCGCATGATCCCCTACTAGACTGCAAATCGCCGCATGGTGCGGCAGCCGGCGTCATTCCACATTTCAAGCCGAAGGCGGGAATGCGACGGACAACAGCGTGTGAAGAGGTATTCAGGCCCCCTCGAAAGCCCGGGCGTGGGCCGGCTTCCCCAAGCTTCTTACCTCCAGCCGCTTAACGAATTCGAAAAGGAGCAGCAATGCCTCGCGTAAAACGTGGTACCAAGCGCCGCGCGCGCCGCAAAAAGATATTAGAGCGCGCCAGTGGCTATTATTTAACAAAATCAAAACTGTATCGCTCGGCGAAAGAGTCGGTTGAGCGCGGACTGAAGTTCGCTTACAGCGGCCGCAAGCAGAAGAAGCGCCAGTTCCGCTCCATCTGGATCGTGCGTATCGGCGCCGCCGCCAAGCTCAACGGCATCAGCTATAGCCAGTTCATCAACGGTTTGAAGAAGGCCGGCATCGAACTGGATCGCAAGATCCTGGCTGACCTCGCCGTCAACGATCCCGCGGGATTTACGGCGCTGTGCACGCAAGCTAAATCGGCGCACGCCGCCGCGGCGTGAAGGGGCGCAGCTTTAGCTCCGCCATGCCAAAGTCTGTGATTTGGCATTGCGAGCCGATGTTGATCGGCAAGCCTTGCGCTTCGGCCTAGCCGCCCATCCCCGGAACAATCTGTATCTCACCCGATGGGCGGCCGCAACGCCGCCCGTTGCGGTTTAGGAGCAGTTTCGAGTTTCAAGTTTCAGGTTTCAAGTTGCCGGGATTGTTAGCCAAGGCGGCGATGGTCGGCACCGAATCACGGGCATCCCGCAGGGCGGGGCGACAATTCCAGCCCAGCGCGGGAGCGCAAGGTAAAGAACGATCATTACATCCCGAGTCCCTTTAAGGACGGCACAACCGTAACCCAGGACGTGAGTCCGGCTACGCATGGCGATTTGATCAGGGCCCCTTTAGGGGCGGCACAACTTTAGCTTCGGACGTGAGTCCGGGCTGTACGAGCTGTACGAGCTGTCGGACTTGCAAGGCGGAGGGACCAGCGACCCAGCAGTCCCGCTAAGCGGGACGACATAGCTTAGCCCAGCGCTTCAGCGCTGGGTAGGCGTAGTTATAGAGCTTGAGTCCCGTTAGGGACGACACTCTTAACCGAGCGGCGTGAGCCGCGAGGCATTTATGTACACCGTTCCCAAACTCGACGACTACTCGCCCGCGGCACTGGATCGCGCGTTGCAACGACATCCTCACTGCTCTCGAATCTGCGGCCAAGCGGCGTTCAAAGCGAACAGGACCTGAAAGCCTTTCGAGACGAATGGGAGGGCCGCAAAACAGGTGTCGGGACTCGACTGGTTGAAGGTTGGCTGAAGCCCGCGCCCCCTGACCGAAAGAGGGAAGTCGGGCAATGTGTCAACGATCTCAAGGACAGGATCAAGCATGAGGTTGAGAAGCGTCGACACTGGGTCGCAAATCTCGATTATCTAAAAACCTATCGAGGGGAGCACGCGGATGAAATCGCAGCGGCGCACGACGGAGCGCTCAAGAACCTGGTCAAACGCGAACTTGAACGTGGCCTCGACATCACCCTCCCCGGCGTCCGCCGCCCCATCGGCGTGAGGCATCCCGTGCTGCGCGTGCAGGACGAGATCGTCGCCGTCTTTAAGGCGATGGGCTACTCGGTGGGCGAAGGGCCCGAGGTCGAAACCGACTACTACAACTTCGAGTCGCTGAATTTTCCGCCCAACCATCCGGCGCGCGATACGCAGGACACGCTGTTCATTGCCGGGCAGGAACGTAAGCCCGCGCGCGACCGCCTGCTGCTGCGCACGCACACCTCGCCGGTGCAGATTCGCAGCATGGAGAAGCTGGCGCCGCCGCTGCGCATCGTCATTCCCGGCAAGGTGCACCGCAACGATCCGCTCGACGCCACCCACTCGCCGGTCTTCCATCAGGTCGAAGGCCTCGCGGTCGACACTAACATCACCTTCTGCGATTTGAAGGGCACGCTCGACCACGCCATGAAGGCGCTGTTTGGCTCGTCGGTGAAGACGCGCTTCTATCCCTCGTTCTTTCCCTTCACCGAGCCCAGCGCCGACATGCAAGTGAGTTGCATCTTCTGCGGCGGCAAGGGATGCCGCAAGTGCAAGTTCAGCGGATGGATCGAGCTGCTGGGCTGCGGCATGGTCGATCCCAACGTCTTCGAATTCGTGAAGCACAATGGCTACGACTCGTCGAAGATCTCTGGCTTCGCCTTTGGCATGGGCGTGGAGCGCATCGCGATTCTGAAGTACGAGGTCGAAGAGATCCAGTTGTTTTACGAGGGCGACGTGCGCTTCCTGGAGCAGTTCGCATGATGGTTTTGAAGGGGCACGGCTTTAGCCGTGCCGTAGGCGCGCTCAACAACGAAGAGGGGCTTCAGCCCCGGGGCCTCGCATGAGAATCCTACCCACATGGCTGCGTGAGTTCGTCAACCTCGCGGCGGGCGACCGCCAACTCGCCGAAGACCTGACCTCGGCCGGCATCGCGGTCGAATCCGTTGCTGAAGAGAACGGCGAAACCATCTACGAGATGGACCTGACCACCAATCGTGTGGACGCCATGAACCACTACGGCATCGCGCGCGAGGCCTCGGCCATCTACGGGATTGATTTGAAACCCGTGCAGCCGAATTTGCCGGGTAGGGGTCCTTCGACTCGCCCTGCGGGCTCGCTCAGGATGACAGGCGGTGAAGGTTTGTTCCCCATCGTCATCGAAGACGCCGAAGGCTGCGCACGGTATACGGCGCGCGTCATTCGCAATGTGAAGATTGGTCCGTCCCCGCCGCACATCGCTCGCCGCTTGGAGCTGCTGGGCTCGCGCGCCATCAACAACGCGGCTGATGCGACCAACTACGCCATCAACGAACTCGGCCATCCCACGCATGCGTTCGATCTTGACCTGCTGGAAGGCGGCACGGTCATTGTGCGCCGCGCGCGCGAAGGCGAAACCCTGAAGACGCTCGACGGACTTGATCGCAAGCTCTCGACCGACGATCTGGTGATTGCCGACGCCAAGAAGCCTGTTGCGCTCGCCGGAGTGATGGGCGGCTTCGATTCGATGATCACTGAACGAACGAAGAACGTGCTGATCGAGTCGGCATGGTTCGATCCAGCTTCAGTTCGCCGCACCGCCAAGCGGCACCTCATGCACACCGACGCGTCGCACCGCTTCGAGCGCGGAGCCGATTGGGGCATCACGCCGCTGGCCTGCGATCGCGTGGCCGAGCTGATCCTCGACAGCGCAGGCGGTGAACTCGTCGGCGAGCGCATTGACGTTGTAGCCCGCTCGCTGCAGCGCCCGCCGATCGCGCTGCATCGGTCGGAAGTGAAGCGCATTCTCGGCATCGATCTCAGCGATCAGGAGATCGAAGGCATTCTCGGCAAGCTGGGTTTCGCCGTTTCCCGCGAGAACGGCGACTTCAGCGTGACCATCCCAACGTGGCGACTCGACGTAGAGCGCGAGATCGACCTTCTGGAAGAGCTGGCGCGCATCTACGGCTACAACAAGTTTCCCAACACGCTGCCGTCGTTCGCCGGAGCGGTCGTTGCGCTGCCCGATGAGCAGAAGAACTCGAAGGTACGCGAGACCATGCTGGCGCTGGGCTACGACGAGACCATCGCGATCACCTTCATCTCCGAGCAGGACGCGCGCGCCTTCAGCACCGCCGAGCCGCTGGCCTTGGCTAATCCGTTGAGCGAGGAGGCGGGATACATGCGCAGCTCACTGGTTCCTGGACTGCTCGACATGGCTGCGTATAACCTTAACCGCGGCAACAACGATGTGCGCCTCTTTGAGGCAGGTGAGATCTTCGCCAAATGCGGCGAGCGCCACGAGGAGCACCGTACACTGGCTTTCGCCGCGACCGGCGACCTGATTGCAGCCAACGTTCATCGCCCGGCCGAGCCCTACACCTTCTTTCACATGAAAGGCGACATCGAAGAGCTGCTCTCGGCGTTCCAGCATCAGGGCTTGTACTTCGACACCATGACGCCGCCGTATTTCCATCCCGGGCGCTCGGCGCGCGCGGTGCTCGACGGCGAAACCGTGGCCCGCTTCGGACAACTGCATCCGGAAGTCGCCACTGCGCGCAAGCTGCGGCAAGATGTGTTCATCGCCGAGGTGCTGCTCGACCGGCTGTACAAGCACGCGCTGCGCGAGCCAAAGTACGAGCGCATCTCGAAGTTCCCGGCGGTTGAGCGCGACTTCTCGTTCGTATTTGACGATGAGATCACCTTCGAGCGCATCCGTTCGGCTATTGAGGCGCTGGGCATCGCCGACATGCAGCTCTTCACCCCGCGCGAGATCTATCGTGGTGAGAAGGTCGGAGACCTGAAGTATTCAGCACTGCTCCACGCCGAGTTCCAGTCGAAGGAGCGCACGCTGCGCGACGATGAAGTTGCGCAGTGGTCGGCCCAGATCGTGCAGACGCTGGAAAAGCTGGGCGGGGTCCTTCGCAGCTAGCTAGCCGTCAAAGGCTTTCACCACAGAGACACGGGGACACAGAGAATTCGGGTCTAAGCGTGGCTAGCTAGTGGTGCTTCTTCTTGTGGGAGGTGGCGTGCTGTTTGCGCTGGGCGTTGGCCTTTTGCCGGGCGGCGAGATCAGCCTGGTGTTTCGCCTTCTCTGCGGCTTCTTCTTCCGGCGTAAGAACACGGCGCACGATGGGGCCATTCAGCTTATAGGTGACGGCGACGATCTGACCCGCGTCGTCTTTCTTGTGAATGGTAAAGGTCGGCAGGTCTCCTTCTTTGTCAAATGTCTGATGGCCGACTTCGACCGGGAAGTAGCCTTCCAGGTTGCGCTCGCGATAGGCGGTTTCGTAGCGATGCTTGGCCCGATTGCGGGTGAAGATGCGAATCTGGTTGTAGTCCCAGGGGAGGCCGTCCTTGGGCTCATTGAACAAAACCAGATATTGCGGCACCTGCTTGGTGACGTCGTCCTGGGTCTCCTCGACCGTGTTCAGCACAAAGTAGCCGGTGATGCGCTGGCCTTCGGCATACTGAGCGACCTCGAGAGGAACGTCGAGGTCTACCATGCGAAGCAAAACCCATCCCACATGGCCGGCCGGATCGCGCACCAGGTACCAGTCCTCCATGATCGACTTCGGCATCGGAGGCTCGGCCGAAGGCGCAGGTTTAGTCTCCGGGGCCCCTTTGGTAGAAGGCGGGGTTGTTGATCCGGAAGCTGCGCTGGTCTGTGAGCTGGTTGCGCCGCTCGCCTCGGCCTTGGCCGCCCGGGCTTCCGCCTCGGCGACCTGCTTTGCGTTCCGATCGGTAGTGGTGCGCTTCAGGACCTCGAGCTTGTCGCCTTCTTTGAGCTGATAGAGGTGCTCGGCATCGCGCTCGGGCCCGACGTGCATGTTGAGTTCAGCGCGGGTGGTTGCGTGCCCTTCCACCGGAATGCTCGCGCTGTCTTTGGCAAGCTTCTGAAAGGCGTCGTAGATTTCCTGCGAAACCAGGCTGCGCTCTTCGATCCAGCCCTCCTGCCCGTTGGCGGTTCGCACGTGGTAGAAGCGGCGTTGCTTTTCCAGTACCTCAACCCGGTCGCCGTTATGGACTACGCCCACCTTGCCATAGAGGATGGCTACGCGGTCGCGCAGGGTCGTCTCAGTCGCTGAGACATACATGTAATCGTGATGTTCGATTTTGGCGCGGTCACAGGCCGGAAGAAGGACCAAAAGCGCGACCAGGGGCAGAACAAAACGGTGATCGAAAGCTGTCCGATTTGGCAAGAAAGACGGCGCCTTAACTGAAGGTTACCTTTCACTATAGCTCACGGTGGTGTGCCTGAAGCCAGAGTCCCTGCGATAGAAATTGAACAGGAACCATCCGGTACAACGGCACACGAAAAAAGCCCGGCCGCAGGGACCGGGCGAAGGATTGCAAAGCGCGCAGCTACCAGACGCGGCAAGCCGGCTTGCGAATCATAGGCGCGTTGGGCTTGCATCCGAATGCCTTGGCGAAGTCCTCCATGTTGGAGACAACCCCATTGACGCGATACTGGGGATCGGAGTGCGGGTTGGTCAGGGCCTGCAAGCGCGCCGCTTCCGGCCGCATGTTCTCGCACCAGACCTGTCCCCAGCCCAGGAAGAAACGCTGGTCGGGAGTAAAGCCGGATTTGTCCTTCTCCGGTGCGGAAGCCAGCACATCGAGCAGGGCCATGTGCGCGATGCGCAAGCCGCCGTTGTCGGCGGTGTTCTCGCCCAGCGTCAGCTTGCCGTTGATGTGCACGTCATCGACGACCACGAAGCTGTCGTATTCCTTGACGACGCAGTCTTCCAGCTTGTCGAAGCGCTCGCGGTCCTGTGACGTCCACCAATCGCGCAGATTGCCCTGCGCGTCGAACTGGCTGCCCTCATCGTCGAAGCCGTGTGTGAGCTCATGACCGATGACGGCGCCCACGGCACCGAAGTTGGTGGAGTCGTCGGCTCTCGGATCATAAAACGGTGGCTGCAGAATGCCGGCAGGAAAATTGACGTTGTTCTCTAGCGGGTTGTAGTAGGCGTTGACCGTCGGCGGCGACATGCCCCATTCCTGGCGGTCCACCGGCTTGCCGATCTTGTTGAGCTGCCGCTGGAACTCGAAGTGGTTCGCGCGCATGGAATTGCCTAAGGCATCGCCGCGCACGATGTTCAGCGAGCTATAGTCGCGCCACTTGTTGGGATACCCAATCTTGTTCTGGATATGCTCCAGCTTGTCGAGCGCCTGCTTCTTGGTCTCTTCGCTCATCCACGAAAGTTGCGTGATGTCCTGCTTCAGTGCGGCTTCCAGCTCGTGCACCATCTTGAGGGTGGCGGCTTTCGACTCCGGCGGGAAGGCCACGGCGACGTATGCCTCACCTAAGGCCTCGCCGAGGTCGGAATCGGTGTACTGGACGCAGCGCTTCCAGCGCGGGCGCAGTTGCTTGGCGCCGGTCAGCGTCTTGCCAAAGAAGTCGAAGTTCTCTTCGACAAACGCGTTGGGCAGCATAGGAGCAGCGGCATGCAGGGTCTGCCAGCGAAGGTAGGTCTTGATGTCGTCCAGATTGTTGTCTGCGATGACCTTGTTCATGCCCTTGATGAAGTCGGGCACGGAAACGTCGAGGCTGGTGAACTCCGGCGTCTTGATGGCGGTGAAATATTCGTTCCACTTGAAGCTGGGGCTCAGCTCCTGGAGATCGGCCGTCGACATCTTGTGATAGACCTTGTTGGGGTCGCGGCGGTCGACAAGTTTCATCGAGTCCCTGGCCAAGTCGGTTTCGATCTCCATTACGGTCTTGGCCTCGGCTGCGGCTTCGTCCGGAGAGTCGCCGGCCAGCTTGAACATGTTGGCCACATGCTGCTGGTATTTCTCGCGCAGCTCCTTCGATTTGGCATCGTCCTTCAGGTAGTAGTCGCGGTCCGGCAATCCCAATCCGCCCTGATCGGCGTTGGCGATTTCCATGGTCGAGTTCTTGAAGTCGGGCTCGGAGCCGAACGAAAAGAACACGTTCGCTCCTGCGGTGTGCATTTCACCGATGAGTCCGGGAAGCTCGGACTTCTCCTTGACCGCGGCAATGCGATCGAGCATCGGCTGCAGCGGCTTGGTCCCCTTCGCTTCGATCGCCGATTCATCCATGCAGGAGTAGTAGTAGTCGCCGATCTTCTGATCATCGGGGCTGCGGTCAGGTTTGTCGGCAGATTGCTTGTCGAGAATGGTTCTCAGAATGATCTGATTGTTCTCGTGCAGCTCATTGAAGCGTCCCCAGGCGGCCTGGTCCGGCGGAATAGGATTCTGCTTCAGCCAGTTTCCGCAGGCGAAATGGTAGAAGTCGTTGCAGGGATCGACCGCCTTGTCGATGGCGTCGATGTCGAAGCTCTTAATCTGCTTCGGCCCGTTGTCCGCAACCGCAGGGTTGGTCTGTGCGCGGCCGGCAATGGCCGCAAGAAACGCCAGCAAGAAGATCAGGACACGATTTCGCATAGTACCTCGTTCAAAGGATGAGGCCCACCTCAGGCGCCTCAGGGTGAAAGTCAGGGCGAAAGCAGCCGGCCGTTCTACCAGACACGGCAGGCATTCTCGCGCACCATGGGCTGGCCGGCCTTGCAATCGAAGGCCTTCTCGAAGGCAGCCGAATTTTGCACCGCGCCGTTGACGCGCCAGCGTCCCGGAGAGTGCGGATCCGTGAGCGCCCGCTTGCGCGCTTCTTGGTCGGTCACGTTCTGGCACCAGATTTGTCCAAACGCCAGGAAGAAGCGCTGCTGCGGTGTGTAACCGTCGATCTCCTTAACCGGGGTGTTGCCGATGATGTCGCTTAAGGCCATATAAGCAAGCTTGAGGCCGCCGTTGTCGGCGGTGTTCTCGCCTAGCGTCAGGCGGCCGTTCAGCTTCACTTCGCCCTGGTCGTCCTTCACGGAAACAAAGCTGGAGTACTCATCGGCGACACAGTCAGCACGCTTCTCGAAGGCTTCGGCGTCCTGCGGCGTCCACCAGTCGCGGAAGTTTCCTTCGGCGTCATACTTGCGGCCCTGATCGTCAAAGCCGTGGGTCAGCTCATGGCCGATCACCACCCCAATGCCGCCGTAGTTGACGGCGTCATCCATGTCCTTGCTGTAGAAGGGTGGCTGCAGGATGCCGGCGGGGAAGTTGATGTCGTTCATCGGCGGGCGGTAGTAGGCGTTGACTGTCGGCGGAGTCATGCTCCAGTCTTTGCGGTCGGTGGGCTTGTCGATTTTCTGCAGCCTTCGGTGGGTCTCAAAGGTACTCGCCCGTTTAACGTTGCCGGCGTAATCGCCGCGCTTTACGGGCACCCTACTGTAGTCGCGCCATTTGTCGGGATATCCGATGTTGTTGACGATGGTGCTTAGCTTCCTGTATGCCTGCTCCTTGGTGGTGTCAGACATCCAGTCCAGCTGCTGCAGGTCCTGGTGCATGGCGGTCTCGATGGCCTCGACCATCTTCAAAGTCCGCGCCTTGCCCTCCGGGCCGAAGGTGCGGTCCACGTAAAGCTGGCCGAGCGCCATTCCCAGATTACCGTTGGTAGAGCGTACACAGCGCTCCCAGCGAGGCTCGTTCTCCTGCTGCCCTGAAAGATACTTGCCGTTGAAGGCAAAGTCCTCGTCGACAAAAGCCTTGCTCAAGCTCGGCGCATAACTATCGATGGTGCGCCAGCGCAGGTAGGTCTTCCAATCATCGACGGACTGGGACCCGAGCTGCTCATTCACATCTTTGAAAAACTGCGGATTGCCGACGTTCAGCTTGGCGAACTTGGGTGCACCACTGTGCGCGAAGTACTGCGTAAGGTCGAAATTCGGAGCCAGGGTTGAGGCTTCGGCCGTGGTCATCAGGTGGTCGCGGTTCTTGGGATTGCGGCGCTCGGTGCGGTCCATGGAAGCCTTAGCCAGGCCGGTTTCGACCGCGAGTACCGTCTTGGCCTCTTTTGCCGCCATGTCAGGCGAGTCGCCCGCCAGTTCGAACATCTTCTGCACGTGCTGCTGATACTTCTCGCGCGTCTCGACCGATCGTGGGTCGTCCTTGAGGTAGTAATCACGGTCTGGGAGCGTGATGCCGCCCTGGTCGATGTAGGCGATGGTCTGGTTGGCGTCGTGCATGTCGGGCTGGGAGTAGAAGGCGAACAGCGCCTGCAACCCGTCGCGATGCATCGAGGAGACCTGCTCCACGAGCTGCTGCCGCTCCTTGATGGCGGCGATGCGCTTCATCTCCGGCTCCAAGGGAGCTGCACCAGCCTTCTCGATGGCCGACTCATCCATGCAGGAGGCGTAGAAGTCTCCTACCTTCTTCTCGATGGGCGAGTTCGGCTTGGACTGAGCGCTTTCGAGAATGTCGCGCAGGATGTAGAAATTGTGTTCCTGCAACTGATCGAAGCGGCCCCAGCGGGACTTGTCAGCAGGGACGGCGTTGGTCTTCATCCAATTGCCGCAGGCGTACTGATAGAAGTCCTGGCAGGGATTGATGCTCTTATCAATTGCGGTGGGATCGAAGCCCGGAATTTCCTTGATCTTTCCCGCCGAGCCGGAAGAAGCAGTCTGAGCACTGCACACAGTTGCACAAAGCAAGCCTAAGAAGAGAAGAAACCGGATATGCATGAAGGCCTCGAGGGACTGATAATGGTCTGGCCCGGCCGCAACCCTTTGCTCCAAATCCAGACTTGACTCGCAGGCCTGTACGGGAACGATCAGCCAGACTTTGACAAACAGATAAATATAAACCCTAGTCGCCGATGAAGCTGCGCACGTAGGACTTCGTGCTGAACTGCAGATTTGTACGGATGAAGCGCTGGAAGACGGTGAGCAATCGCTCAGAAAATCTTCAGGTGAATGGTCAGATACTTCTTCGGGTCCTTGTGCACGGCGGCGATGAGACCACGAATCTCGACCAGCATCTGATCAGCATTGTTGTACAAGGAGGGGTCGACCAGAATCTTGCCGGCGGTGCCTTCGCCCTTGTCCAGGCGGTCGACAATACGGTCCAGCCGGGTGACCGTGCTGTCAATCTTGTTCGCCAGTGCCTCGTCCCGGGTCAGCTTGCCCAGGGTGCCTTTGCCCTGGTTGATGCCGGAAATCAGATCGTCGGCCTGCTTGATGGTGTGGTTGGCGTTGTCGTACAGTGTCGGGTCTTTCAACAGCTTCCCGACCGTGCCCTTGCCACTGTTGATGTCATCGATCATCTTGTTGACGTTGTCGACCGCGGTGTTCGCCTTGTTGTAGAGCTCGTCGCTGTTAATCAGCTTGCCGATGCTGCCGCTGGGTGAGTTGATTTGCTGGGCGATGGCTTGCAGTTGCTTCAGGGTTTCGTCGGCGCGGTTGTAGAGCGACGGGTCGTAGATGGTCTTGCCGATGGTTCCCTGCCCGTTCTGAATGTAGGAAACGATGTCGTCAATGCGCTTCAGTAGAACGTTGACGTTTTCGATGGTGCCCTGAGTGGCGCGCACCACATCCTGCAACTGCGGCACCTCACGCGTGGGGAGCACGTCTCCCGTCTGCAACGGCCTGCCCTTGGCCTGGCGGCAATCCAGATCGACGAAGACCTCGCCCAGCACCCCAGCGGTGTTGAGCGACGCCTCACAGGCATTATTCATGGCAGCTTCGTAACGGGTCGTGATCTTCATCGTGACCTCGACCGGAGCCAGGGCATGTTTTGGGTTGTGAACTACCCGAACGTGGGTGACGTTGCCGATGTCCACGCCTTCCAGGCGCACCGGAGCGCCAACGCGAAGTCCACCCGCATTATCGACGAAAGCGCGAATGGAGATCTTGCGAGTGAACAGACCGGTGGTGCCGGTCATCACGAAAATCAAGACGGCCAGCGTTACGCTGGCGAAGATGACGGTCAAGCCAACCCGCAGCTGAGACCATCTCACCTGTTTTTCGCTTGGCACGGGTCTAGCGAATGTCCCTTCGAGCTCCGGTCACACAGCTAGACCGAAGCGATTTGAAGCCCCTAATAGTACCCCGAATATAACACTCGTGCATTAGCAACGTCTTGTGTGATTGTTGCCCGAAGACGGCAGTCCGGCATACTCCGCCGGGGATTACAGATTCAGCTCCGCACGGATCATGTTGTCCTCCAGGCTGGAGAACATTTTGAACCCCAGTTTCACGCAGAGAGCGCGCATCTCCTTGTTTTCCGGCAGCATGTTCGAGACCAGCTTGCCCAGCTTCTCCTTGCGGGCCAGCTCGATCAGGCGGCGATAGAGTTCGGTTCCCAGCCCCTTGTGTTGAGCGGCATCGATAGCTACCGCAGCCAGTTCCCCTTCATTGAGGCCGTGCAACTGGCTCAGCCGCCCGACGGCCAGGATTTCCGGCTCTCCTTTCTCGTCGGGTTTCTCCGCCACCAGCACCATCTCGCGGTCGTAATCGATGAAGCAGATACGCGACAGGCGTTCGTGGGCCACTCGTTGTGTCAGCTTGAGCGGCTGGAAGTACCGGAGATAGACGCTGCGTTCCGAAAGCTTCTGGTGGAACTTGATCATCAAGGGCTCATCTTCAGGCCGGATGGGACGGAGGGTGACGCTGTTGCTGTCTTTCATGACCCAGGTAGAGACCAGATGCTGGGGATAGGGACGAATAGCCGACTTGGGCAGGTCCTCTTCCTGCATCTCAGGCCCGTGGAGCACCACGCGCGCATCGAGCGCCAGTAGGCGCTCCGGCGAGGCGAGCAGAGGGTTGATGTCGATCTCCTTGATCCAGCGCTGCTCAGCGATCAACTGGCTGAAGCGAACCAGCAGCTCTTCCAGGGCGGCGATGTCCACCGGCCGACGGCCCCGCACGCCTTGCAGCGCGGTGAAGATTTTAGTCTGCTCCATGAGCCGGCGCGCCAGGGTGGAGTTCAACGGCGGCAGCGCCAGCGCGCGGTCCCGGAATACCTCGACCAGTTGCCCGCCGGTGCCGAAGAGCATGACCTGCCCGAACTGCGAATCCAGGCTGCTGCCGATGATCAGCTCATATCCGTTCAGCGTCACCATGGGCTGAACCGTGACGCCGTGGAAGTGCTCGGCGCCCATCCTGTCGGTCACAAACAACTGAATCAGGCGGAAGGCCCGGCCCACGGCCTCAGCATCGTTCAGGTTCAGCATCACACCGCCCACGTCAGTCTTGTGGGTGATAGTGAACGAGTAGACCTTTACCACCACCGGGTAGCCGATCTCTTCGGCGGCTTTGACTGCTTCTTCCGCAGTGCTTGCGATGCGGGTTTCAACGGTTGGAATGCCGTAGGCCTTCAGCAGATCCTTTGACTCGTACTCGGTGAGCAGCGTGCGTCCGGCGGCCCTGACGGTGTGAATAATCTGCTCCGCCGCCTCGCGTTGCAGAGCCGAGTCCGCATGCTGTGGAAGCGACGGCGTTTCATACAGGCCCTTAAGGTTGTAGGCGTAACGCCACATGTAGTTGAAGGCGCGCACCGCGCTGTCGGGAAACTGAAAGCTGGGAATGCCGGCCTGGTTCAGGATTTGCTCGCCGGCAGCCACCTCGGCGCCACCCATCCAACTCGCCAGCACAGGCTTGCCAAAGCCCTTGGCGTAGGGCTTGAGTTTCTCCGCGATCTGGGTCGGGTTGGTCATGTCCTGGGGTGTCAGGATGACCAGCATGCCGTCAATAGCAGGATCTTTGGCGGCGATCTCCAGCGACTTGGCATAACGTTCCGGCTCGGCATCGCCCAGAATGTCGACCGGGTTGTTATGGCTCCATTGCGGCGGCAGGATTTCGTCGAATGCCTTCATGGTCTCGGCAGAGAGTTCCGCGAGCTCGCCACCTCCAGCGACTAATGCGTCGGTTGCCAGCACTCCCGGTCCGCCCGCGTTGGTGACGATCGCCAACCGCTTGCCGCGTGGGCGAGGCTGCTTGGCCAATACGTCGGACATGAAGAATATGTCGGCGATGCTGTTCACGCGGAGCACGCCGGAGCGGCGGAAGGCAGCGTCGAGTACCTCATCGCTGCCAGTAAGGGCGCCGGTGTGCGAGGCTGCGGCTTTCGCCGCTGCGGCGGTGCGTCCCGCCTTGATCACGATCACCGGCTTGTTGAGCGAAACCTCACGGGCCGCCGAGAGGAAGGAGCGGGCGTCGCCGACCGACTCCATGTAGATGACAATGCTGTTGGTGCGCGGGTCGTTTCCGAAGTAGTCGATCAGGTCGCCCCAATTCACATCGAGCATAGAGCCGGTGGAGACGAAGGCGCTAAAGCCGACGTTCTCGCGCAGGCTCCAATCCAGTATTGCCGTACACAGCGCTCCGCTCTGGCTGAGGAAGGCAACATTTCCCGGGCGAGCGATGCTGTGTGCGAAGGTGGCATTGAGTCCCTTGACGGGATTCATCACCCCCAGGCAGTTGGGGCCGATGACCCGCATTTTCCCGCGGATGAGATCGGAGATTCGCCGCTCCAGCTCTTTGCCGTGCTCGCCGTGCTCTTTGAAGCCGGCGGAGATGATGATGGCTCCGGGTATGCCAAGCGCAGCCGCTTCTCCAATGACGTCGGGCACGGTGTCGGCCGGAGTGGTGACCACCACCAGATCAACCTTGTCCGGCAGGTCGGCGACTTTGGGATAGGCCTTGATCCCCAGTACATTCGGTCGCTTGGAATTGACCGGGAAAACCGTACCGCCGAAAGGGCTGCTAAGCAGATTCCAAAGCACTGAACGTCCCACGCTGCCGGGACGCTCGGAGGCGCCGATCACGGCCACGCTGCGCGGGGCAAAAATGGGGTCGAGCGGATTGCTTTCTGCGCGATAGACGTCGGAGGACGGATCGGCCTTGATCTGGGAGACAGCGGGTTTGGAAGCGGTGCTCATGGCTCCTCGACAGGAAAGTGTGCTGGCTCTACTCAGTCTAGTCTCGCACTCTACGGCGGCTTTCGCATCTGGTCACGGCTGCGGGTGATTGCGGTCACCAGGCGAAGCAACCTCAACATTCATCGTGGGATACAAGTGGTACAATTGCGCTTCCCCGCGTGAATTTTCTGCGAACGCCTATACCCGGGATGGATTCCGACCTTTGGCACAATCCGTGACGGAGAATCGCCCCATAACCTACGCCGATGCCGGAGTGGACATCGAGCGCGCGAACCGAACCAAGCAGCGCATCAAGTATCTCGCCCAGAAGACCTTTAACCGTGGGGTCCTGAGCGATATCGGCGGGTTTGGCGGGTTGTTTTCCATCGATAAGCGCAAATATCGCGATCCGGTGCTGGTGTCATCGGTGGACGGTGTTGGTACCAAGCTGAAGCTTGCCTTTGAGATGAACCTGCACCATACGGTGGGGGGCGATTTGGTCAACCACTGCGTCAACGACATCGCCGTGCAGGGTGCCGCCCCCATGTTCTTCATGGACTATTTCGCCACGTCAAAGCTTGAGGGCGAGGTGGCCGAGAAGGTGATCAGCGGTATTGCCGATGCCTGCAAACAGAACGGCTGTGCGCTGATCGGCGGCGAGACCGCACAGATGCCAGGCTTTTATGACGATGGCGAATACGATCTGGCCGGGTTCATCGTGGGCGTCGTCGATCGCGACCGGATCATCACCGGCAAAGACGTGAAGCCGGGCGATGTGCTCATCGGCCTGCCCTCAACCGGCCTGCACACCAACGGATATTCACTGGCGCGCAAGCTCTTCTTCGCCACCGCGCACTATACGCCGGACAGCTACGTCAGCGAGATCAAGGGTAAAGTCGGCACCGAGCTGATGAAAACCCACAAAAGCTACTGGCCGATCATGCGCCGCATGGTCGAAGCCGAGGCCGTGACGGCCATGGCGCACATCACCGGCGGAGGCATCACCGAAAACCTGCCGCGAGTACTGCCCAAGAATTGTTCCGCCATCGTGGAGATCGGCTCCTGGCCGGTGCTGCCCATCTTCGAGCACCTGCAAGCCATCGGCAACGTTCCGCAGGACGAAATGCTGCGCACCTTCAACATGGGGATCGGCATGGTCCTGGTGGTGCCTGCCGCCAAGTTCAAGAAGGTGCAGACTATTCTCGACCGCTGCAGCGAGAAGGGCTACACCATCGGGCGGATCGTGAAAGGCGAGCGGAAAGTAATCTATCAGTAGCTTGTTGGCATCGAATAGAAGAGTTATCCTCAAAGCAAATGGCACCTGCAGCACAACTTACCGGGAAGTTCGCCACACCCGAAGACGCAGCCCGCGTATTGGGAGTGCCGGCCAAGCGGCTGAAAGAACTGAAACAGCTCGCGGCCGAACTACTCGCTCCTAAGAGTCGTGCGGTCAAAACGAAGGCAGGTTCGGCTTCGCGCCGCAAATTGTCTGCTGTTGCTGCAAAATCAGGAAAGCGACTCAAAAAGAACACGCGTGTTGCCCAGCACACAACCCGGGCAGTTAAGCGTTCAAAATCAAGCTGAGGATTCGGTATTTCTCAACGTCCCTTACGATGCCGAGTTCGCGCGGCTGTTTCTCGGCTACATCGCCGGCGTGAGCGCGTTCGGGATGCTTCCCCGGACCACCTTAGAGATTCCCGGCGGTGAACGCAGGCTTGACCGGATTCTAAGTCTTATTGGTGAATGCCGCTATTCGGTGCACGATCTCTCCCGGGTGCAACTCGACCGCAGAGCCCCACGTACCCCGCGTTTCAATATGCCTTTCGAGTTGGGATTATCTGTTGCCCAGGCAAGGTGGAGTTCGCAACAACACACGTTCTTTGTCTTCGAGACAAAAAGACATCGGTTATCCAAGTCGCTCTCTGATTTGGACGGCACCGACCCGTACATTCACGGGGGCATCCTCAACGGCCTCTTCGCACAGATGGGAAATGCGTTTGTTCGATCGAAACGTCAGCCCACCGTAACCCAGATGTTCGGAATCTACAGAAACCTTAGAGCTTCGATTCCCCGAATACTAGCCACTGCGGGCGCAGAATCAGTATTTGGGGCGCGCGTATTTCGAGATCTTTCGAGTTTGGCCATTGCTTTGGCCAACCAGATCATACCAACAACGCTCGATCAGCAGCTAAGATAAGCCTGAACCCGGCTCGTAAGCCTACGCCTCTACTCTTCCTCTTCCACTTCTTCGCCACCCGCTGCCTTGGCGGCTGCGATGATCTTTTCCTGTGACGCCTGCGGCACGACGTCGTAGTGGTCCATTTCCATCGAGAAGCTGCCCCGCCCTTGCGTCATCGCGGTCAGGTCGGTGCCGTAGGTCAGCATCTCCGCCATGGGCACTTCGGCCTTCACGACGGTCTTGCCGCCCTTGTTGTCCATGCCCTGGATGCGGCCGCGGCGGCTGTTGAGGTCCCCCATGATCGAGCCGGCGAACTCGTCGGGAATGGTGATCTCGACGTTCATGATCGGCTCCAGCAGGGTGGGCTTGGCCTGCTCCATGGCCTTCTTGAAGGCGATGCGGCCGGCCGTCTTGAACGAAAGTTCGTTCGAGTCGACGTCGTGATAGGAGCCATCGTAGAGGATGACCTTGAAGTCGACGACTGGAAATCCGGCCAGGTAGCCGCGCTGTGCCGCTTCAACGATGCCCTTTTCGACTGCCGGTATGTAGTTCTTGGGAATCGCGCCGCCGAAAATTTCGTTGACGAACTCAAAGTTGCCGCCCCGCGGCAGGGGCTCCATCTTGATCTTGCAGTCACCGAACTGGCCGTGACCGCCGCTCTGCTTCTTGTGCCGCCCCTGCACGTCGGCGCGGCCGCGAATGGTCTCGCGGTAGGGCACCTTCGGCGCTTTCAGGTTCACTTCCGTGTGGTAGCGGTTCTTCAGCTTGGAAACGATGACCTCGATGTGCTGCTGGCCGGTGCCGGCGATCAGGAACTCTTTCGTCTGCGGGTCGCGGAAGAAGCGCAGCATGGCGTCCTCTTCCATCAGCTTGTGAATGCCGTTGCTCAGCTTGTCTTCGTCGGCCCTGGTCTTGGGCTCAATAGCGAAGGTGATCGCGGGCTCGGCAAGCGTCACCTGCGGATACTGGATGGACGCTCCCTTGTCGCCCAGCGTGTCACCCGTGAGGGTGTCTTTCAGCTTTGCCACTGCGCCGATGTCGCCGGCGTGCAGCTCATTGACCGGCACCGCCGTCTTCCCCTGCATGGCGGAGATGTGCGAGAGCTTCTCGCTGGTGTTCCGCGTAAAGTTCTGCATTGTCGCATCGTTCTTTAGCACGCCGGAGAAGACCTTGAAGAATGAAATGCGGCCGGCAAAGGGGTCGCTGATGGTCTTGAAGACGAAGAGCGAGACCGGCTCCGAGTCGGCGAGCTTGCGTACTGCGGGCTCGCCATTGTTCGCCGAGGGTGCAGCCTTCACCTGCCCGCGCTCCACCGCAGTCGGCAAGTAGTCGACGATAAAGTCGAGGACCTCGTCAGTTCCCATGTTGCCGAGCCCGGAGGCAAACAGTACAGGGAAGATCTTGTCTTCGCGAATGGCGTTATGCATGCCACTGATGATGTGCTCGGAGTCGATGGTGCCCTTCTCGAAGAATTCCTCCATCAGCGCGTCGTCGCCTTCGGCAACCGCCTCGATCAGCTTTTCGTGGGCCGCCTGCGCCTCGGCTTGCAGGCCGTCGGGGATGGGCCCGACGGTGGCCTTGCCATTGCCGCCCATCTCATAGGTGTAGGCCTGCATTTTCACCAGGTCGACCACGCCGGTGAAGTTCTTCTCAGCTCCGATCGGCAACTGCACCGGAATCACGGTGCGGCCGAAGCTGTTGGTCAGCGAGTCCATGACGCGGGCGAAGTCGGCGCGATCGCGGTCCATGCGGGTGCAGACGATGACGCGGGGCAGGGCAAAGCGGTCGGCGTAATTCCAGATGCGCTCGGTCACCACTTCGACCCCGCTCACGGCGTCGACCACGACCAGCGCTGAATCGACGGACGGCACCACCATCTCCGCTTCGTGGATGAACATGTTGAAGCCCGGGGTGTCGATCAGATTGATCTTGGTCTTGCCCCACTCCACGACGGCGGTTGCGGCCGAGAGCGACATGGCGCGCGACACTTCTTCTTCGTCGTAGTCGGTGACGGTATTACCCTCATCCACGCGCAGCAGTCGCTGCGTGGCACCGGCGGTGAACAGCATGGCGGAGACGAGAGAGGTCTTGCCCGAGTGCGAGTGCCCGATCAGGGCGACGTTGCGGATGTTTGCGCCTTCGTAAGTCTTCACGTAAGACTCCTTGAGTTGTGGGCGTTCCCGCGGTCATGCGCGCCAACCGGCAGAGGACACAGTTCTGACGCTTGCCATCAGGTCGGCTAACTCCGCAGTCTCAGAGGCGTTGCTCCCCGGCAGCACGTGGGTCATCGTGCTCAGATTCCCCGGGGCTGCCGATGAGGCAAAAAGGCGGGGCACCATGCCGGCCTGCGCATGGTGAAGCTGGAACAAATTTGCAATCCTAGCATAAGCGCTTTTGGGGCCTCAACGCATGGAGGCGCGCCAATTTGATCGCCGGTCTGTTCCCGCTACGGTACGCCCGAGACTCTGGCGCGTCTATTCAAGTACTATTTGGAGATACTCACGCGGCAGGGCCGCCATACCTAGCGAAGGAACAACCATGACACGTACTATGCTTCGGCTGTTTTTACCTGCGCTCATGTTGATCGCGGCGCTCAATCTCTGCTGGGCCGGCGACACCTCCGTCCTGCGTCCGCCCAAGGGTTCCAAGGTCGCGCTCATCGTTTTTGAGGACTTGCAGTGTCCGGACTGCGCCCGGGCGGCGCCAATGCTTCACGAAGCCGCGGAGAAGTACAACATTCCCTTGGTGCAGTATGACTTTCCTCTGCCGATGCACAGCTGGTCCTTCGAGGCAGCGGTGAATGCCCGCTTTTTTGATACGAAATCGAAGAAATTGGGCGACGAATATCGGCTATTTATTTTCAAAAACCAGCCGCAAATTACAAAAGACAATTTGCGCGGCATGACCGAACGTTTTGCTGACGACCACAAGGTTCCGCTGCCCTTTGTGATCGATCCAAATGGAGAGTTGGCAGAAAAGGTCCGCGCCGACTTTCAGATTGGCCAGCGCGTTGGAATCGATCACACACCAACTATCTATGTAGTAAGCGACACTACACGCGGAAAGCCGTTTATCGAGGTCGTCGATCGCAGCCAGCTTTATCAACTAATTGATCAGGTGGAGAAAGAAGTTGCAGAATCTTCTCCCGGTAAGACGGCCAGCACCAAGTCCAGTTCTAAAAAGGCATCCAAGGCACAATAGTTAACAATAGTTAACAATACTTGACGCAAATTTGTGGAACCACAGAGGCTGCTGGTGGTAATTATGAACAAATGGGGATTTTCAGCCTGGCGACTCCTGAACGTGAGTTGTGTTTGAAGGCTCTGGATCTCACTTCGAATCATTCATGAGTATGCCTACGGTCACCCTCTTGTCCTCTCGCGATCGAATCCTGTTCGCGGCTAAAGATCTTTTTTCTAAAAACGGTTACGAAAATACCAGCACCGTTGCCATAGCGCGCCAGGCGGGTACAAGTGAATCCCAACTGATGAAGCATTTTGGCAGCAAGCAAGGTTTGCTTTTCGCGATCCTTGAGCTAGGCTGGTCCGCCATACTACATCACGCCTATGCGTTGGCGAGTGTACCGGTACGCTCCCCTCAGGTGCTCATTGATATCCTTGAGTCATACTTCCGTGAGCTGGGGCAGGATCCTGAAATGAAGAGGCTGCTCGTCATGGAATCGCGACGGGTACCCAAAGATGACTCGGGGGTTCCCTCCGGCGGGGGACGCCAGCAGTTCGGCTCTCTGGTGGAAAACATACTGAAGGACCTGAAGAGCCAGGGGCTTCTACAGCCCAACCTGAACGTGAGTGCAACTCGGTCCGCTCTGTTCGGCATGGTGGAAGGTATGCTGTTCGAGGAAGTCGTAGGTTCTTCGGCCGGCAGGCAACCGCAGTATCTGGCCGATGACGGTCACAAAGTTCTGGAGATTCTGGTCTCCGGTCTGGTCACTGATCCGCTGACTTCAGGCGAAAGCCAGAATCAGGCCGCAACCTGGACCCACGCTGACTAGAACTCAAGCTGCATGCGGACACCGGGTTATGGGAGCACCGGGCCTCAAAGGGCTAGGTATTGCCATCCTCAGAGCGTCGACTCCTGTTTGACGCGTCTCGGCGGAAAATCTAGAATCGAAGAGGCTGGACCACATGTCCAGCTTTTCGCTTGCAGGCGCCCCTCGGGCGCTGTCGCGCATTTCGGTTGAGCGAAAACTTTCCAGTCCGTTGGCGGTGTAGCTCAGGTGGTTAGAGCGACGGTCTCATAATCCGTAGGTCGCTGGTTCGAGTCCAGCCGCCGCCACCAAATACTGACAAGAGTGTTGAATTTGCGCTCATGGTCCCTGGGGGCGGGGAGAGGCTGGCGGATTTCTGCTGCCGCTCCGGGTATAGGGCCGAGGACTTGATGCAAAACTCATCGACAGGAAAAACTGCCCTGATTACGGGCGTCACAGGCCAGGATGGAGCCTATCTGGCAAAGTTACTGCTGGAGAAAGGCTACACGGTTTACGGGACGTTTCGCCGCGTCAGCTCGGTAAACTTCTGGCGTATTGCGTCGCTTGGAATTCGTGATCATTCCCGCCTCCATCTGGTGGACTACGACCTCACCGACGTCGGCGCCGGCATCCGGCTGATTGAGCGGTGCCAGCCGCAGGAAATCTACAACCTCGCGGCGCAAAGTTTCGTAAAGCTCTCCTTCGATCAGCCCATTACGACCGCAGAGATCACCGGCCTTGGCGCAGTGCATCTTCTGGAAGCGATTCGGATCCTCAATCCCAGGATACGGTTCTATCAGGCGTCGACTTCGGAGATGTTCGGCAAAGCCGAGGCAACTCCGCAAGACGAGGATACGAGATTCCATCCCCGCAGTCCCTATGGCGCTGCCAAACTCTATGCCCATTGGATGACCATCAACTACCGTGAGGCATACGACATTTTTGCAGTGAGCGGCATACTGTTCAATCACGAGTCGCCGCTGCGCGGCATGGAATTCGTAACCAGGAAGATCACGGATGCAATGGCCCGTTTAAAGCTGGGGGTCCTGGACGTCGTAGAGTTAGGCAACTTGGATGCCAAGCGTGACTGGGGCTACGCTCCCGAATATGTGGAGGGTATGTGGAGGATGCTGCAACAGAAAACCCCGGACGTCTATGTGCTGGCGACGGGGCGCAGCGCAACCGTACGCGATTTCGTCAGCCTGGCGGCTGCGGCCATCGGCATGGAAATCACCTGGCAAGGCACGGGACCGGAGGAGCGCGGCATTGACAGCAAGACGGGCAAGACCGTGGTCAAGGTCAGTCCCCAATACTATCGGCCGGCGGAAGTGGATTTTCTGCAGGGTAGTTTCGCGAAGGCCCAACGCGTGCTAGGCTGGCAGCCTACGACACAGCTCCCGGAACTCTGCCGCCTGATGGTAGAAGCCGACTTGCAGCGCGTCTCCACCGGGCAGTCTCTCTTCTAGACATGCGAACCGCTTTGGTTACCGGCGCGGCAGGCTTCACAGGGAAGTATGTTGTGAACGCTTTGGCGCGTCGCGGCTACCACATATATGGCGTTGGGCTGGGTCAGCCGTCAACCGGCGACTGGGTTGCTTGCGATCTAACCGACAAAGAGCAGACAAGAGCTGCGATTGCTGGTCTTGAACTGGATGTCGTGGTCCACCTCGCGGCGTTAGCTTTTGTGCCGGAAGGCGCCCCGGAAGACTTCTACCGCGTCAACCTGTTTGGCACGCTTAACCTGATCGAAGCTCTTGCGGAAAAGAAGCCTGGCCCCTCCACCGTGTTGATCGCCAGCAGTGCCAATGTCTATGGAAACAATCCGCAGGAGCTGAGCGAAACTACCTGTCCGGCGCCTGTCAATCACTATGCGGCAAGCAAGCTTGCCATGGAGCATATGGTCCGCACCTGGTTTGATCGCCTGCCTATCGTAATTACACGGCCCTTTAACTACACAGGTCCCGGCCAGGATGAAAAGTTCGTGGTTCCCAAGATCGTCGCACACTACCGGCGAAGGGAGAAGAGCATTAAGCTGGGAGACACGTCGGCGGAGAGAGACTTCACCGATGTCGAGGACCTGGTCGAAGCCTATATGCGTTTATTGGAAAACGGTGTGCGATCGGAAGTAGTCAATATATGTAGCGGCAGGACCGTAAGTATCGCAAGTATCGTCACCGAAATGAATGCAATTGCGGGATATACGATGGAAGTCGAAGCTGATTCGTCGTTGCTCCGGCGCAACGAGCTGGCACGGCTGCGGGGAAGCAATCGGAAACTGAAGCAGTTGACGGGTTTCTTTCCGAGCCGTCCGATCCAGGAAACGCTAAGACGTATGTATGCGGGACACGATCGTTGATCCAGCGGCCACATCGCTTTTAGTAAGGACTATCTCTTGTCGAATAAACGGTACGTCCTAGATCTCCAGAGTCTACAGACCGAAAGCCGCTTTCGCGGGATCGGTAGGTATTCCCTGAACCTGACCGAGGCGATGGCGCGTGCCGCTGGTGACACCGACTTGTGGATTCTGTTGTGCGGCTTGGTGCCGGACGCCGTGGAATCCGTTCGCAGTCGTTTCGATCAGCTTGTACCGCAGGAGCGCATCAAGGTTTTCGATGCGCCTGGTCCGGTCAAAGAGATTGAGGCGCGCAATGTGCCACGAGCCCGCATGGCCGAGATCCTACGCGAGCAATTTGTCGCCGGCCTCAATCCCGACCTGATTTATGTGACAAGCTTGTTCGAAGGTTTCATTGACGAAGTGGTCACATCGGTAAATGCTACTGAGGTGGCGACTCCCACTGCGGTGACGCTCTACGACCTGATTCCTCTGCTGCGGCAAGAACAGTTTCTTGGTGAGCCCTTAGTAAGAAATTGGTACTTCCGAAAAATACAAAGCCTGAAGCGGGCTGAGCTATTGCTGGCAATTTCTGAATCAGCAAGGCGCGAAGCTATTGACCACCTCAGTGTTTCTGAAAACAGGGTGGTGAACATCTCCTGCGGAGTGGATCCCTCATTCAAGCCGGTTGTGCTCAGTAAGGAAGACAAGACGCAACTGCTGCGGCGTCTCGGCATACGGCGGCCTTTCATCCTCTATTCTGGTGCGGCGGAAGCCCGAAAGAATTTAGATGGCCTGATCCGTGCCTTTGGCCTACTCCCGGGGAACGTGCGCGAGCGCTACCAATTGGTCATGGCCGGCAGACACGATCCTGGCGTCTTGCAGCACCTGAACGAATTAGCGAGAGCTGTCGGATTACAAAAAAATGATTTGGTGTTCGCCGGGTATGTGGCGAATGAGGATCTGATAGCACTCTACGGATTATGTGCATTATTTGTATTGCCTTCATTCCACGAAGGCTTTGGACTGCCCCTGCTTGAGGCCATGGCCTGCGGCGCAGCCGCAATTGGCTCCAATACAACCAGCATCCCTGAAGTTGTTGAGCGCCCCGACGCCCTGTTCGACCCCGACAGTCCGTCTGACATTGCCGACAAAATACATCAGGTTCTAACCAACGAAAACCTCCAGCAGGAGTTGCGGGAACACGGGTTAAAGCAGGCCAGGAAATTCACCTGGCAGTCGTGCGCCAAGAAGGCGTTCCATGCGCTCGATGAGCTTGCAGCAAGCCATAACCGATCCGCTGTAACCTATCTTCCGTCCCGGCAGCGCCCGACTTTAGCCTATATTTCCCCCCTGCCGCCGCAAGCCAGCGGCATTGCCGACTATAGTGGGGAGCTTCTGCCTTCTCTCGCAAGACACTATGATATCGATCTTGTAACCGATGCTTCTGCTATCTCGGATCCGTGGCTGGTTGCCAATTTCCCAATCCGAGACACCGTTTATTTCAAACTAAACGCCTCGCGCTATGACCGGATACTCTACCACTTTGGAAACTCGGCTTTCCATGCGCATATGTTCGACCTCCTGCGACGGCATCCGGGTACGATAGTATTACATGATTTTTTCCTCAGCGATATCTTGGAGTGGATGGAGTGGAGCAGATCGTTGCCGGGATATTTTTCCCGGGAACTCTATCATTCTCACGGATATCCGGCCCTCTTACAGGAAGCAAAGAATGGCCGGGCGCAAGCGGTTGCCCAGTTTCCATGTAATCGCTCCGTATTGGAAGGCGCGATCGGAGTCATCGTCCATTCCGAATACTCCAAATCGCTGGCCGAGCAATGGTATGGTGCTGGAGCCTCCCGGGATTGGCAAAAGATTCCCCTTTGTCGAGTGGTACACAAAGTTGACAGGGAGGCGGCGCGGTCGCGCCTTGGGCTGAAAGAGACGGAGTTCGTGGTGTGCTCCTTTGGCCAGCTCACACCAGCCAAGCTGAATCAACGTCTGCTTTCGGCCTGGTCACGGTCAGAGCTCGCCCGGCAAGAAAGCTGCAAGCTTGTTTTTGTTGGCGAGGTGGTAGGCGATGAGTATGGCAAAGCCCTGCAGCAGCAGATCTCGAAAGCGGGGATGGAGGACCGGGCCGTAATCACGGGGTTTGCCTCGTCTGCGCAATATCAGCTCTATTTGCAGGCGGCAGACGCTGCGGTGCAAATGAGGGCTCGCTCACGGGGTGAAACGTCCGCCGCCATTTTCGACTGTCTTGGTAGCGGTATTCCTACCATCATCAACGCACACGGCCCTGCGGCTGAGTTGCCCCACGACGTAGTCATCAAGCTGGAAGACCACTTTGAAGACGGCCACCTTGCTTGCGCTTTGGAACGGCTCTACAGCGATCGGGATTATGCCATCCAGTACTCCCGGCGTGCTCGTAGTTACATCTGTACCAGTCATAGTGTTGAGATAGTCGCCAAGCAATATCACCAGGCCATAGAAGGCTTCTGGCAAACCCATGTACTAGCTCATGAAGCAAGAGCGATTACCGAATTACTAGCTAAAGGTTTGGTAGGCGATATGGTCGAAAGTGACTCTCTGGCCGTCGCCAAAGCGTTGGCCGGACATCGCCCAGCTCTGGGTCCACGCCGTCTGCTTTTGGATATTTCCGGTACAGCTCGCATTGATCTTAAGACTGGCATTCAGAGAGTGGCGCGCCAGATGGTCACTGCTCTAATTGCAGAACCACCAGCCGGAATGCGTCCAGAACCAGTAAATGATGTAAATGGAACATACACCTATGCGCGGAAATTCACTTTGGCAATGCTAAACCGCGACGATCCTATGACCGACGAGGAGTTTCAGTCTCAACCAGGTGACGTGTGGCTCGGGTTGGACGTCTCGCCGGAAGGAGTGCCCGCACAAAAAGCCTTCTTTGAGAAGTTGCGTGCACACAACACGCAAATTTACTTCCTGGTTCATGACATTCTGCCCGCTGTTCGGCCAGAGCTTTTTCCCCCGAACTCGGTTCCTGCATTCCGCAACTGGCTCGATACTGTCTGCCAGTACGCCGACGGCCTGATTTGTGTCTCACAGGCGGTGGCTGACCAGTTATTGGCATGGCTGGATCGGGAGCCGCCGAATCGATTGCGGCCGCTGAGCGTGGGATATTCCCATCATGGCGCCGAAATAGATAAATCTCTAGCGCAGAAAGTCCAATCGAGCCGGGAGATTCCTGCGGAAGCCAGCGCAGCTCTCACCGCCATGAAGGCACGCCCCTCCCTCCTGATGGTGGGGACGCTTGAGCCTCGCAAAGGACACTTACAGGTATTGGATGCATTTGAGCGGCTGTGGGCCGAGGGGACCGAAGTGAATCTGGTTATCGTTGGCCATGAAGGATGGCACGTGGAGTCACTGGTTGGCCGGATGAACTCTCACAAGCAGGCCGGCAAGCGCCTGTTCTGGTTGAATGCGGCAGATGATCGGGTTCTATCCCAAGTCTATGGCGCAGCAAGCGGATTGCTAGCTGCTTCTGAGGCCGAAGGATTTGGCCTGCCGCTGATCGAAGCTGCCAGATACGGTGTGCCTATCGTGGCACGTGACATCCCGGTATTTCGCGAAGTAGCAGGCGAACACGCGTACTACTTCAAAAACGACAAGCAGCCGGCATCTCTCAAAGAAGCGCTTGGCTACTGGCTGGAATTATATGCGCACGGGAAGGCCCCATCTTCTCGGGAGATGAAGTGGCTGACATGGCAAGAAAGCGCCAGGCGACTCATGGACTGTATCCTAGGCAAGAAGTTTTACGCCGAATGGCGTCCAGGCGGCAAAAAGGAATCTGCAGGGGCCACTGATGTTCGAAGCAATGCGCTTTTGGAAGCAGGTCTCACAGATCTCGCCTAGCGTTACTAACTCTTGTCCGCCTACTTCAGATCGGTGAGAGTCAAGAGGTGAATGTTGCAGTCAGAAACCGTCGCCGAAAGTAGAATGCCTTTTGCAGCGAACCTCAAGACTTTACCACGCCCGTCCGGCGCGGTTGTTAGCTATGTTGCTGCAATGCTTCTGGGTGTCGGAGTGACACTTTACATGATGCCACTGGGAGTGGTGTTCGTCACCCATCCTTTCTTGCACCCTATCAATGGAGATCCTGCGCAGAACATCATAGGTCAGCGCTATTTTATAGCCGACTCATGGCGGTGGCCTCTGCTACTTGCCAAGAATCTGGTTCCGCCGAACGGCGTAAATGTAGCTTTTATGGACAGCATCCCACTTGCGGTAATCCCGATGAAACTGATTCGGGGATTGCTGCCACCGGGAGCCTACCCGCTATACTTCTGGCTCGCATTATGCTGGGTCCTTCAACCCGTCGCAGCAGTATTCGCTTTGCGAGGGACGGGAGAACGGAGAACATTTCCCAGTCTGGCCATAGCTGTAATCAGCATAAGCATACCTACGCTCCTGAATCGGGTTGAGCACGCCGCGCTTTGCAGCCATTTCCTTATTCTTCTAGCACTGGGTCTCTACTTTCGGATTGTCAGACATCCAAGTGCGAAGTTGCTGGTTGCGGCAGCCGTGATGATGCTCTGCTCATTACTGGTCCATCCCTACATCATGCTCATGGTAATGGCGGTGTTGGCGGCCGCTCCTCTGACCCTCCTGTTGCGACGACAGGCGGGATGGATGGCCGTAGCCGGAGCGATCGTTGGAGGCATAGCTGCTACTGGAATCGTAGCTGTCCTGCTGGGTTATGGACAGGCAGTGCCTGTTCCTGGATTTGGACATTACTCCATGAACGCTCTGTCGCCTATCTATCCCTACCGGTCGGCTGTGTTCAAGGGGTTCCCACTTATGGATGCCACGGGAGGGCAGTACGAAGGGTATCAGTACCTGGGAGTAGGTGTGATCCTTCTCGTTCTGCTGTGCGATTTTTGCCTCGGCCCGCGCGAGAAGATTCGATTGCTAATCCGACAGGGAGGGATTCTTGCCGCTTGCTTAGCGCTGACGCTGTTAGCGCTCTCTAACAAAATTTATGTGGGCGATCACTTGCTGCTTAGTGTAGGGCCCAAGGAATGGCTGGTACAATTTCGCGCAACCGGTCGTCTCTTCTGGCCGGTGACGTATGTGCTGGTGGTCGGAAGTATCGTGCTGGTTTGCCGGTATTTGCCCAAGCGCGTCGCGTATGTTGTATTGATAGTGGCAGCGGCATTGCAATTTGTTGATGCCAGTCAGGTGCGCCGATCAGTCCGGCACTACTTCCGCTCCCCAGCTTCGTGGGTTGTCGATGCGCAACAGCTTCGTCCTTTGATTGCCACGCATTCCAAGCTCACGATCTTGCCGAAGCTTGTTTGCGTCACAAACTATGATGCGCCCGAATTCATGCAGTTGGGTTTGCTGGCTTCGGAGACTGCGATCCCGATTAACACAATGTATGTAGGAAGAGAGGCGTCCGAAACACATTGTGTAGAGCCAAAATTTCCTATCCAAGTTGCGAATGGTGAGTTGCTGGCATTGCTTCCGCCCCGGTCGCCTGCAATGAGCATCTCGGTCAAGGATTGGCAGGATATATGCCGCCAGGTCGGCATCCTGGTGGTGTGCTCGCAGCAACTGCGAGGACGCAGTGATCTGGCGGTCCCCCAACCCCCGGTCGTTTCAGTTGGCACAACACTCGAAACCCGCGCAGGCAAGCCCGGCATCGCGGTTCTTGGTTTCGGTTACTGGTCATCGGCGGAAGATTGGGGAATATGGAACGACGCCCCTGTCGCTCAGATTGCTTTTCAACCAGAGGCTCCAGCAGCGGAGCCTCTTCAGTTCACTGCCTGTACCCGAGCTCTTGCACCTCGTGGAAAAGCATTTCAAAGAGTGGTTGTCAGCGTGAATGGTGAACCGGCGGCAATATGGAATGTTGCGCCCGGAGCAGATCGGGAGTATTCAGTGGAGATCCCGCCGCGAGGATCAAAAAATCCGACAGTTTACATCGAGTTGCGCCCGGAACAAATAGTTAGCCCAAAAGAAATAGGATTGATAGACGACGTACGAAAACTAGGCTTTGGCCTGGTCGACCTTAAATTGCAGGCCCTTCCACAAACCAAAGGCACGATCCATCGTCAGATCCCGCAAACCGTCAATCCGGGCCCAGCCTGCTCCGCGCCATAATTGGTTTCTTCTTGCGGCGAGCAGCGGTCTCGTAGCGGCAACGCGCCGCTAACTCTTCGGGCATCACCACCTGCTTGCCTGCGAACCTGGAGAGGCTACGCCTTGACCGCCTCGCGGTGTTTTGCCCGCCTGGCGGCGTACAGCGGAAATGCCTCGGCCAGCTCCAGAACTTCGCGCCGAATGCGCTCCAGCACAGCTTTATCAGTGCGGTTGTGCAGAGCTTCGGAAATCCACTTGCCCACCTGTTGCATCTCCGGCTCCTTCATTCCACGCGTGGTCAACGCCGGGGTGCCGATGCGAATGCCGCTCGGCTTCAGCGGAGGATTGGTATCGAACGGGATCGCATTCTTGTTAACCGTGATGCCGGCGTCGTGCAGCGCATTTTCGGCTTCGCTGCCCAGCATGCCCTTGGCAAAGACGTTGATCAGCATCAGGTGCGTGTCCGTGCCGCCGGAGATGACGTGGAAACCTTCGTCCGCCAGCGTTTGCGCCAGTACCTTTGCATTGGCAACAATCTGTCGCGCATAGTCTTTGAAGCTGGGTTGTAACGCTTCTCCAAAACAAACTGCCTTGGCGGCGATGATGTGCACCAGTGGGCCGCCTTGCACTCCGGGGAAGACGACCTTGTCGATGGCCGCAGCGTATTCTTGCTTCGAGAGGATCATTCCGGCGCGCGGACCGCGCAGCGTCTTATGCGTGGTACTGGTGACGATCTGCGCGTGCGGTACCGGCGAAGGATGCGCGCCGCCGGCAACCAGTCCCGCAAAGTGTGCCATGTCGACCAGATAAATAGCGCCCACCTTGTCGGCAATTTGCCGCATACGGGCAAAATCGATGATGCGGGGATAGGCGCTGCCCCCGCCGATGATCAACTGCGGTCGCTCGCGCTCCGCAATCTGTTCCAGTTGGTCGTAGTCGATGGTCTCGGTTTCTTTGGTTACGCCGTAGGGAACGATCTTGTAGGTCTTGCCTGAAAAATTGAGCGGGTGGCCGTGGGTGAGGTGTCCGCCATGCGCGAGGTTCAGGCCGAGAACAGTGTCTCCCGGCTTGATGACGGCGGCGTAGGCAGCCATGTTCGCAGTCGAGCCGGAGTGCGGCTGCACGTTGGCGTGCTCGGCGCCGAACAGCAGCTTGGCGCGGTCGCGCGCCAGGTCCTCAACGACATCGGTGAACTCACATCCGCCGTAGTAGCGCCTGCCAGGATAGCCTTCCGCATACTTGTTGGTGAAGACGGAGCCAGCGGCTTCCAGCACCGCTTCGCTAACGAAATTCTCCGACGCGATCAGCTCCAGCCCTTCATGCTGACGTCGCTCTTCGTTCTCGATAGCCTGGGCTACTTCAGGATCGATTTCAGCCAGCGGTAATTCCATGCGATTGGTAGTCATGATTGCGACCCTATAGTTCCTTCGACTTGCCATTGTAACGCGCGGGAACTGCCATGACCCAGCGCATTTGACCGTCTTTCCTGCATAAATGCGGGGGCTCCCACCGCAGTCCAGCGATCGAGTCACGGCTGGCAGCTGCCGACTGGCAACTGAACATCCTGCCCGGATTCATCCCATGCCCGCTGCGGTGGCTTGCGCGCGCCCATAAGGATCTTCTGGCTGATGGCGGCGCGCTGCGCGACGGGCTTGCGGCCATCGCGATGCTCGCGGTCGATGCCGTTCAACATCTCGTAGCCGAAGATGGAAACCTTGGCCTGCTCATACTGCACCGGCGTGAGCATTAACGGGATGCGCGCACTGCGGTCCATGGGCTCCCTGTCGAGGTAGTTGACTGGGCCGACCGTCGGCGTGGCCTCGCTGTCCTCATCCGTGGACGATTCGCTTGTGGCAGCATCTTCAGCGCGTTTCTGGTTTGCCTGATTCGCAATCAGGCCCGCATATTTCGCGCCTTCGACGATCTCGGCAGCCTTGGCGTCCAGATTCTCTTCTTCCGCCGGCTCCTCGATACGCAAGCTGGCGGCAGTCGCCTCGTCGAGCTCGTAGTCCTGCTCAAAGCTGTCGTAACGATTGCAGATGGCGTTGCCGGCGTCGGCCTCAGCCTCTTTCTGCATGTTGCGCAGGTTCGAGCTGGCGGTCTGCAACGAATACAGCACCAGGCCGGCGGTCTTGCGGTCGAGCGTGCCGTGCAGCAGGGCTTCGGTCACCTGCATGAGCGCGAGCTGGATGGACAGCAGCATCTTCCAGCAGCGGCAACTCGATGGGCGGCGCTTGCAGGCCGTGCGCGGCATAGCGCTCAAGGCGCAGCCGCCGTCCAATGTCGATGATGTGGAAGAAGCAGTAGTTGCGGTCGCGCATGGCAGGCGATCCGCAGAAGTGGCCGTTGGCTTTGACGTGTTCGCAGTGGCGAATCATGGTATGAGTATTGCTCCGTTTCCTTATGAATTGTCATCACGAGCGCCCTCGGCGCGAGGGATCTGTTCTTGGTCGCTTTTCGCCATTCGCTGTTCGCTCTTCGCCAGAGGTTCCGGAAGGAAGGGCGAACAGCGAATAGCGGCTGTACCCCCTCCCCCTGGTACCCCGTAAAATCTTGATTCCATTGGGCCGGCGAAAAAAATTTCCCGGTAAAATCTTGAGCCCGTGAGGGTTGCGGGCAAAATATTGGAAAGAAAGCGCTTGCGTGCGCCGTTCGCTTTTCGCCATTCGCTTTTCGCCGGATAAAAGCGTGCAACGTTCTTGCGGCTGCTGGCTCCCGGTCTGGCAAACGCGAATAGCGAACGGCGAATAGCGGCCTTTGACACACCATCCCCCTCCCCAACTTCAGGGCGAGAGTAAATGAGTTTCGAAAGAACCCGGGAGCGAGTTAGTCACAGGGAGGTGTGATAAGGGAAACTAAAGTAACTATTCGGCTGGCACTTTAGCTTAG
>CAWFIB010000014.1:0-52492 GCA_963815775.1 uncultured Acidobacteriaceae bacterium
TTGGCTCCTAATATTTGATTGCTCGGGCTGAAGCCCTCGATGCATCTGTCGTCTCTAAAGGGACTCGGTTTCTCTATCTCGCGCCTACCCAGCGCTGAAGCGCTGGGCTAAGATCTGTCGTCCCTGCGAGACTGGATCGTCGGCGGTGAATACATCCAGCCAAACCGAAACGATCTAGTAAAGTGCGCGAATCGTGCGCGCAAAGCTGCGGGGGCCGCTTCGTCAGCCGGATCGGCTGGGAAGACAGCCCCCTGAATTCGCCATGTCCGGTGTCACCGCGAATCTTCTGGATAGGCGCTGCGCAGCGCGCCAATCCAGTTCCCGCTCGACGGAAGTGCTCGAGCAGAGTTGCCGGACATGGAGTGAAATGCCGCCGGGAGCTGACTCGCTCCCGGCAACGTTGGTTCTCTGACTTGGAAAGGAACACCGAGCGGCCATCGTCTTGGCGTTGGCTATCGGCTTGCCGGTCTACCCATGTCCGGCGAGTAACCGCTTACCTGGCCCAATTGCGTCCTTGGTCCTGGCCGAACCCGGGAGGATACGAGCCCGGCCACCTGCAAGTCCCTGACATCACCTCTGCCGTCCGGTTGACCTTCGATCAGGAGGAGCAGACTGAACGAAGGCGGCGAAACGACCATGTGGAAGGGAACATTACTCCTGCATATTGTGCTTGTCAAGAGCGTACTACCACATATTGTTATTTTACACCCTTGAGGCGGCATCCGGGCGGTTATCGCCTGGCAAGTTAACGGGGCGTTACGGCCCCCGACTCTCGGACAATAGACCCGGTTTTGAGCGGGTACAAGGCCCGTTTATAGGGCATATATGTGGAAAGCTGTGGATTTGGAGGAAAAGGAGGCGGGAATGCAGTGAATGTCGCCGAACGAAGCACCGTACGAAAGATTTCAGATCGATGCATGGACCAGTTTCAAAAGGGGACAATCACATTGATGAGGACGGAGGGTAATGTCTCAGTTTTCGAGCCGAGACGCTACCAGAGCGAGTGCGCGGTGGGGCGCTGCTCCTCAGAATCGAATATTCTTCTAGAGCCGCGCGGAGCGGCCGTTGTCCGCTGGACCAACCCAAAACCTTACCCGACGCTCAATGAGGCCACGATATACGTAAGTCCGATGCAGTTCGAACAAGACTCGGCGTTGAGCGCGGCGGTCTCCGCCAACTGAACGCACGGGCAATCAAAGCAGGCTATGGAAAAGCAGGAAAGCAAAACGCGCTTTCCAACTTTCCCACAGCCACGACGACTACGAAGTACATTCAGTTATGGGATACGGATTCTAGGGGCAACGCCAGGCGTTACCGCCGATCTTTAGGTCCCCCCTACCCCCCAGTTTATCTCGTCAATTCAAGTCAAACAAGATCGGCACCTTGGCGGTTAACCCCTCGGGTCCTTATCAGGTCGTCTAGGCTGCAGGCTAGACGGTAGAGCTTCCAAAAAAGGGAGCAAGTGCGCTGCGAAATTACTCCCTTCCCGGGCTATGAAAGATTGAAAAGCTAGCTAAGGAAACGCCGACGCCGCAGTCCTGTAAAGCCCAAAACACCGCTGCCTAAAAGCACCAGTGAGCCAGGTTCAGGCACCGGAGCTGCGATAGAGAACGAGGCGAAGTCCGTGTCGCTGGTCACCGTCAGGTAAGAAATATCTGTGTTCGTGGTGAGCCAGACGCCGATCGTCGGCCCAAAAGGATTGCTTACGTTGTCGCCATCGAACACGTACGTCCCGGGGTGACTGCTCCAGTTATATTCCGGCATGGATGCTTGAATGAAATCTAAGGGATCTGCGCCGGAGACATAGAAAGCATCCTCCAGCCACGCGGACGTGATGAGTGTGTGAGAGGCATTGAACGCCTGGAGTGTGAATCTCTCGTTTCCTGACCCGTCGTCCAGGTCACCGAACTCCATCATTGTGCCCGACTGCAACGAGCCATGGGTAAGTGTGGTGAAGTCGAAGTTATTGGTGCCGTTCCTGGCGGGGAAAGGTCCGGTGCCGGTGAATTGTCCGCCGTAGCCAGGATCGACCGACGATGGCCACGTTCCCGTGAAAGTGCCAGAATTGTTAACCACGTTGGGGTAGAGGCCCGGCAACACATTGCCGCAGGCGCCACTAGAACAATTGGGGAGCAGTAACGGGCCCGACGTGCTGAGGGTAGCGGTGGCGACTGCTGGAGTCAAAGCAACAACTCCCAGAATGAGAGACAAGGTAAGCAGCGCCAGGATTGAAGAGTGGAACTTCTTCTGCCCGATAGTCTCAGCGGGACAGTTCATCGTATTGCCATTAATTTTAATGTTGCGCGATTTCATGACGATCTCCTAAGTCATATTTGGTGGGCGACGGTTGAGTTAGCCATCGCCCAATTTAACTATGCGGTTCCTTGGCTCGCCGCTAATTATGCAGAGGATGATTTAGCCGAGTAGCCGGCGCCGCATTAGTCCGCCCAGTCCAAGCAGGCCGGATCCGAGCATGAGCAGGCTGGACGGTTCAGGAACGCTTCCCTGGAGTACGCCGCTGGAGAAGTCCTGAAAGACGCCCCAGTTGTTGGCATCGTCGAAGTTGGCTCCGAAGAACGCGCTGTCGAAGAGCTGCTGGTTGTCGATGTCCGTGCCGATCGCACCGCCCGAGACAAAGGTGTTGGTGTTGAACGAACGCCCGTCAGGGGTATTCGGATCGTTAGGCACAACCGAGAACCAGTACTGACCGGGGCCCAGCGTCAAGCCGGGGGTCAGAACCGCGTCCGTGTACTCCTGGTAACCGAACGCGGTGTTGTTGGTCGCGGTATGCCGGAAGCCAGCTCCCCCGCCGGTACCGGAAGCGAGCAGGGTTCCGCCGTTGCCCGGCGACATGCCCGTGCGGATTTCCCAGTAGCCACTCTGCGGCTTCAGGGTGCTCAGGTTGTTGGTGAACAGGCCGTCAATTTGACCACCGCCCCAGATGAAGTTCTGGAAGGTGGCCGCGCCGTAGGGGCTCCCGTTGACTGTCTGGTCAGTCTCGTTGGCCAGAGCGTTGGCGTTGGGATCGTTGGGAGCGAAGTTGCCACCATAGAAAACGCAGTTTAGGCCAAACGTATTTACGCTTCCCGGTGGGGTGCATGGCTCAGCTTGCGCGTGTGCAAATGCGCTAAGGAACGGCAATGTGAATAGGGCCAAAACAAGTACAAGCCTTCTAGAGATGCTTGCTTTGGGTTGATACTTTGCAGCCGGTAGGTTTGAATTACGGTTTCTCATAATGGCCTCTCTTTGTTCTTAGACTGGGGCGATGGTTGAGCTGGCCGTCGCCGGATTTCTTCTGCGGCTACTTCGCTCACCGCCGGGAATAGGGTGAGAGATGAGTTAAATGAAGAGCCGACGTCTAAGTAACCCGCCCAGGCCAGCTAGGCCCGAGCCAAGAAGAAGGAGGCTGCCCGGCTCGGGAGCGGGTGCAGCCGCTGCCCCGACGCCTGAGAGCTCTACTTCCCATTCATTGGAATTGATGTGGTCATGGGTCAAGGTGCTATATACAAACTTGTAATAACGAAACGACTGCGAGCCGAAGTCCAAATAGGTTTCGTAACCGAGGTTATTACTCGATATCGTGTTATTGATCCACACAAAAAAAGGATCGCCGCTATATGAAAGTAGTTCGAAGTGCTGATCGACACCCGGCACATCCGGACGGTCTGCGCTGAATGCGTCCGTGAGCGGAGTAAAGTCGACATTGTTATTGCTGCCGTAGATACGGTATGGCTGGAAAGCGTCCCAGGCGTACCCGATGTGGTCAATATTGTTGAAGACCACAATCTGCGAAACCTGGTTGCCGACTCCGAAGTCCACGGTCAGGCCGTCAAGGCCTTTCCCAATGACTCGGGTCGGATTACTGCCCTCTAACTCGGCTGAAGTAGGAGTGAAACCGTTGGAAGTGAACGTCGCATACATACTGACGGTGCTGGTGAAGTCGTGAACATTGGTGTCCTGCGAATAAGTAATGGAAGCGTTGGCCAGCGAAGCCGCCAACACCACACCCCCCGCGATCAGCAGGCACAAGCTGCGCGCTGCACTTTTTACTTTCTGGTTTTTACGAGAAGACAGAATATGAAAGCTCATGATGACCTCCGTTTGTCCTTAGTCTGTGGCGCCGGTTGAGCCGACCAGTCGCCGTGGTTGAAAACTGCGGCTATTTCGCTCACCGCATAGAAGACTTCAACGACCTACCGCTCCAGCATGCGGGAGTCGCGTTAGCGACACTGCTGAAGCGGTAGACTCTGGGGCTGAGGCGGGCCTCTTCGACCAGCTCTCGATGCATGCCGCGAGAAACCATGGGTTGCAGAAGGAGGTTGGCCACCATGTCAGCGCGGGGATGAACGGGAACGCTGTCGGCCTTGGTAATGTCGACATTGGTGATGTCTTTGACCATGGCGATCAGCGTCCAGATAAGAGTTATGAAGGACCCCTGCAGGTCTTGCGTGTTCATGGTGGCCTCCTTTCTCCAGGGCCCTGGGTGCCGAGAGTGTTTGAACCACCCTGCTGGTTCCGCTCTCGTGAGTGGCACAATGCGCCGGTTCCGTGTGGCGATCAATACTTGCGAGGTGATAAGGAGGTGACTTTCAGGTGATAGCGCAAGCTATTGAAAAAAGGGGAGATGCTGCGAAACATCATCGTCGCCGCCCAGGAGGCTTCAACCCCGTTTCCTGGTGCATTGCTGTGGAAGGGTGTGGATTCGGAGGAAAAGGGCGGTTCAACCGGCGGGTTGCAGCGGAGAAGCGAAGGAGCGGGGCTGGAACCACAAATTTTTACAGTTGAGCACGGATAGAAGCGATTAGAGAGGCCACCTCCTTCTTGATGCGTGGCCCGGGCAGGCATTGCAAAATCTCAGAGCATCCGTCGATCCCTCATCCAAGGCCGCCGCTGGCTCGACGGCTTCGCCGCGTCACACCGCAACGTGACCGCCTTCCTTGAGATGTGCGGGAGCAAAGCGTACTAGTAAACCGAATGCTAGCTGTGCCGGCCCCTGTGTTAGCAACTGATTTGAGGAGGTGCCCATGTCGACCTCTGGCTTGCGACCATTCGGACTATTCGCCTTCTTCCTGATCGTCGTTCTTCTGCCGGTTAGTTACCTGCTCTCGGACGCCGGTACCGTGCAAGTCAATGACAAAGCATTGCAACTGTTCGCGCCGCTGCCGGCGGTGATGAATGCTCCCGACAATCCGGCAACCGGGGAGAAGGTCAAACTCGGGCGCATGCTGTACTACGATCCGCGGCTCTCGGCCGATCAGAAGATCTCCTGCAACAGCTGTCATCCACTCGATCTCTATGGCGCCGAATCCGAGAAAGTTTCCACCGGCTTCAAGGCACAGAAAGGCAAGCGAAATGCGCCAACCGTCTATAACGCTGCCGGGCACTTCGTGCAGTTCTGGGATGGTCGGGTCCCTACCGTCGAGCAGCAGGCGAAAGGCCCGATCCTGAATCCGGTGGAGATGGCGATGCCGTCGGAGGCGGCTGCTGTGAAAGTGCTGAAGTCGATGCCGGAGTATGTCGCCCTGTTCAAAGAAGCCTTTCCCAGCGACCAGGATCCGGTGACTTATGGGAACATGGCGCTGGCAATCGGCGCGTTTGAACGTGGACTGGTCACTCCTTCGGCGTGGGACCGCTTTCTGAGAGCCGACCCGTCAGCTTTGAGCAATGCGCAGAAGGCCGGGTTCAATACGTTCGTTGAGGCCGGTTGTGCGGTCTGTCATCGCGGGCCCTATGTGGGCGGCGAAACCTTCCAGAAACTTGGCGTGATGAAGCCTTGGCCGGATCAAAGCGACCTGGGCCGCGCCGCGGTAACTAAGAGCGATGACGACAAGATGGTGTTCAAGGTGCCCTCGCTGCGGAACATCCAGCAGACGGGACCTTATTTCCACGACGGCTCAGTGCCGACTCTCGACAAGGCCATCCGCAATATGGCCGTACACCAGAGCGGCGCAAGATTGAGCGACGCACAGGTAAAGTCCATCCAGACCTGGTTCACGTGTTTGACCGGGGAGATTCCAAGAAGCTACATCGCCGAGCCGCAGCTTCCGAAGAGCACGTCCGAAACACCACCTCCCGTGGGCAATTAGGGGGCTGGGAATTCGAAGGAAACTGCACGGCGGGACCTACCAACGCCAGTCTCCTTCGAAGGTCGGTTACAGACGCGAGACGGGTTTGAACCAGCGGTTTCCACAGAGGAAGGCGGATCCAGCCGCTGGACGAGGTTTATCGCCTTTGGCAACTAGTATGTCGTCTGCGGGTATAGGTTCCGCTAAAACACTGCTGAATGTAGGCGAAGGCATGCTAGGCCCTCAATTAGCTCTGAATGAATAGGCACACCCACACTGGAGGAGCTAGACCGCCAAGCTACTCCCAACCTCGTAAAGCGTCGAGATGTGCGATCCATCAGGCCTTCCCAGTGTGAGGTTGCCGGCCGTGGGGGCTGTCGGGCGTGCCATTGCCCGAGAGCAGCATTGGCTGCAGGAGATCCTGTAGAAGGCTTGAGGAGGCGGGCCGGTCGCACCCATAAACATCCGGCCACTTGCCGGCCGGCAAGTACCAGGTGCCGAACAGCCTGTCGAGGCAAGGCAGCATCGAAGCATAGTTCTTGTCGATGTGAGAGTCGTTTGTGTGGTGCCAATGGTGGAAGGCAGGAGTCGAGACGATCGCTTCCAGCCAACCAAATCTCCATTTCACGTTGGCATGTATGAAGAAGCCCCACAATGTCCCCCACAGCATAATTATCAGCGGCACCACGTCCAGCCTGGTTCCTGCGGTTGGCTGAGCCAGCCCCAGAGCATACATCGGCACCAAGCCGCAGAGGCGAATAAAGACGATATCGATAGGGTGGGCCCGCGTATTGATCAGCCAGCTCATTTCATCAGCGCCGTGATGGATAGCATGGAAGCGCCACAGCAGTGGGACCTGGTGCGACCAGCGATGTCCCCAATAGAACCCCAGCTCTCCTACGACCAAAGCTGCGGCAAAACGGTCCCACCATGGCAACTGCGAAGCCGCTGAGTGTATGCCTGCCGGTATCAGCAAATGCAGGATCCACGCGATGACTGCAACCGGCAATACGAGCAGGGTCTTTGGAACCATGCTGCTCATGAAGTAGTAGGCAATGTCCCTTGCAAGATTGGTGTGTGCGCCGCTTCGTGGATGCACAGAGAAGAGTTGCTCGAGCGGCACAAAGATGATGACCAGAAGCATCAACCAGATGGCCAGTCTTAGCAGGTCGAGGATGAAAGGTGGAAGGTGCTGTAGCGCGCTGATAATTTCCATAACCATCCCCTCGGGCATAACGGCCCAAATTGCTAGCTATCAGGTTTGCAGTAGAAGTAAAGAGGGGCTGGACGAGGATGTCTCATCAAGCCCCTAGTCTCACTACTGATTGAGATCGGTGTTGCCAGCTTTGGTGAATGCAGAGCGGCGTCGCCAGAGACTGGATCCCAGCGTCAGGAATCCGCTTGCAGCCAGTAGTACTGTCCCCGGCTCGGGAACCTGGTCCATGGTGATGCCGTCGAGGAGCACAAAGGGCGGCAGCCCGGCTGGGGTTCCCAAGGCAAAGAAGCTAAGCACTTCGCTGGAAGCCGTCGCTTTGAACGTCATCGTCTGATATTCCCAGGGAACGAAGTCGTGGCTGAGATCCTGCATGAGGTGGGAGTATTGAATATCCGATCCTAGAGAAACCCGCCACTGTTCGGTAGTGTCCCCGGAATAGCCCATCTGTTGTCCGGCACCTTGCCAAAACGAGACGTTGTAGTAATGGCCGACCTGTAAGCCATTGATGGTCTGCATCTCAGCGCCGTTTAGAAATGCGCCATCCTGGGCTACGAAGTTACCGCCGTCAGGACTGGTAGCAGGAAAGCATGTGGTAGGACAATTGAGTCCTGGCCAGAGCTTGACGCCGTTACCGAGATTTATAGTCCCCTGCCCGGGATAGACCAAAAATGCGTATCCCGAAGTAGTTGTCCAGTCCGTAACGTTCGTCGAACCGAATTGACAGCTGTAGCCACAGGTAGTCTGCTCGAAGGAACCATTGCTTACCAGGTTCGTTGCCGTGGCAGAGCCAGAGACGGCGTTGAACGAGACGAGGACAGCAATGCCGAGCAGACCGAGGGTTGCGACTCCCGTGACGTAGCGCAGTCCGGTGCGTATCACAGTAGAACGGCGAACCACCCCACAACCCTTCGAGATGAGAGTACCGAATAATTGCAGCGACTGATGAGGAATCAGGTTGTTCATCGTGACCTCCTTCTGGTCTTTAGACGTGGGCGATGGTTGAGCTGGCTATCGCCGGTTGAAAGCTGCGGCACGTTCGCTCACCGCACGAATGAAGTCAGGAAGAATCAGATCGATAACCTTCTGCGCAGCAGCCCGCCCAAACCAATAGCGCCGCTACCAAGCAGAGTTAGGCTGCTGGGCTCGGGAGTGCCTACGCCGACGCCAAAATCAGCATCGTCCAGGAAATTGCCGTAGGTCTGATCACCACCGGCGGCCGAGACGGACTTAAAGGAAAAGCGAACGGTGTTGCCAAGCGCCTGGATGCCACTACCGGTGTAGAAACCCCAGGCATTTTTGTCATCGCTGTACTGCTGGTCGAATAGGATGGTGTCGTCTCCGCCGCCCAATACGCCATCGCCACCCAGATCGGTCAGGGTGAACTCCATGGTGTCAACGCCAAGGCGGCCGCGGTGGGCAAACTGGAAACCAACCATGCTGTTCGCAGCAATGCCGGTGACGTCCTGGTACAGCGTGGACACCTGTGTAGCATTCAGTTCGGCATGCTGGTCGCCGTCGTAGGCGAACACTCCCCCAAAGCCCTGACGCCAGATTTCAATCAGGTTGTCGGTGGCAGTGGTCTTCCAACCCGGGACCAGAGATTCATTCACCAGTGCATAGCAGGGGGGATCGCCTCCACCGACGCACATACCTGTGATGTTGGGTTGCTCGAAGCTTCCATTAACCATGCCGGCATGAGCGCCCGGCAAAATGCCAAGACCTAATAGAGCGGCTAAGCCAAACGTGACGACGTTGCTCTTGGCAAGCCGTCGCACGCTAGGGGCGAATTGGAGACAGCGAATGATAGCGGTCGTTATAGATTGCGTCTTCATGGTGACCTCCGTTGGGTCGTAGTCTTGAGCAATGGCGGAGCTGTCCATTGCCTGTTTAGCCTGCGGCAACGTCGCTCGCCGCCGGAAATATGGTAAGAGATGAGTTACATCAGGAACCGACGCCGAAGGAGGCCGCCCAAACCAGCCACGCCCGAGCCGAGAAGAATGAGGCTAGCGGGTTCCGGTACTGGGGCGGTTGCCGCGCCGATTCCTGCCAATTCCTCTTCCCATTCGCCCTGGCCGGGCGCCTCGTTTTGCGTCAGGGTGCTGTAGAGAAACTTGTAATAACGGAAGGATCCGACCGAGCTGAAGTCAAAGTAGGTTTCATAGCCAAGATTGTTCGAGGAGATGGTGTTGTTCACCAGAGTCGGTGCAATGCCTGTCCAGGTGTCAAGCATGAAATGCTGGTCAACGCCGTCGACGTCGGCGGGACTGGCGGTGAGGGCATCGGTCAAGGGGACATAGTTCGCGTTGTTATTGCTGCCGTAGATTTGAAAGGGCTGATAAGCATCCCAGGCGTGTCCTATGTGGTCGATGTAGCTGAATATCACGATTTGTGATGTCTGATTTCCGGCCCCAAAGTCGACGACCACGGGAGTCAGATGGCCAGTCACCAGTTGAGGTGAGGAGCTCTCAATATCGGCGGAGGTCGGCGTATAAGGACTGCCGCTGCCGGCGATGAACTCGGCATATGTGCTTACGGTGCTGGTGAAGTCGTGAATGTTGGTGTCCTGGCTATAAGTAATGGAAGCGTTGGCCAACGAAGCTGCCAATACCACACCGCCTGGGATCAGCAGGCACAAGCTGCGCGCTGCACTTTTTACTTTCTGGTTTTTACGAGAAGACAGAATATGAAAGCTCATGATGACCTCCGTTTGTCCTTAGTCTGTGGCGCCGGTTGAGCCGACCGGTCGCCGGGTTGAAAACTGCGGTAGCTTCGCTCACCGCATGGAAGACTTCAACGACCTACCCCTCCAACATGGGGGAGTCGCGTTATCCGCACTGCTGAAGCGATAGACTCTGGGGTTGACGCGGGCCTCTTCGACCAGCTCTCGATGCATGCTGCGAGAAACCACGGGCTGCAGAAGGAGGTTGGCCACCATGTCAGCGCGGGGATGAACGGGAACGCTGTCGGCCTTGGTGATGCCGACGTTGGTGATGTCTTTCACCATCGCGATGAGCGTCCAGATAAGAGTTATGAAGGACCCCTGCAGGTCTTGCGTGTTCATGGTGGCCTCCTTTCTCCAGGGCCCTGGGTGCCGAGAACGGCTGAACTACCCTGCTGAGTTCCGCTCTCGTGAGTGGCACAATGCGCCGGTTCCGTGTGACGATCAATACTTGCGAGGTGATAGGAAGGTGACTTTGAGGTGATAGCGCAAGCTATTGAGAAAAGAGGGCTTGCTGGCACATATCATCGCCGGCGGGATGGGCCCTCTAGCTCCAGAAGGTTTTTTGCTGTAGTGAATTGGGCGAATGGGTGCGGCTTAAGTAGAAGAAGAAGCTTGAGCCACGGATTTCACGGGTGGGCACCGATCGGAATGCGAAATACTTCGGCTGGAGAACGTTTCCTATGATCCGCGTACGCCACAGTGGCTTCTCTTAGGCTTTCCCGACATCCCTCAGATCCGTGTACTCCGTGGCTGCTTCTAATCCCTAGTTTCGTGACGGATTTGGGCTACGATTGTGGCGGAGTGTGCTTGAAGGGCAGCTTGGTATAGCGCGCCTTCACCACTTCAATGACCATGGCAATCCGGCCTGTGTGACCGCGCATGGGGAATGGTGCGCCAATATATTTGTGCGAGATTCTGTCCATTACTTCAAGCTTGGAGTCGTCACGGAATTCAACAACTCGACCGCGGACCTGCACTTCTTCGTAAGGATCGTGACGGTCTACGACGGAGAGCGAAAGGCGGGGGTCGCGCCGCAGGTTTTGCGCCTTCAGGCTTTCCTCACCCGTGCCAATCAAGATGTGGTCACCGTCGAGGCCAATCCATACGGGCGTGCTGTTGGGTGAGCCGTCGGGCATCAATGTAGACAGGTGGGCGAAATTAGGACGAGAGAGCAGCGACTTGACTTCCGGCTGAAGCGCCATAGGTCCTCCTCGCCCACAATTGTAGATCGCCGGTTCGCTGAAGGAAGGCGAATAGCGGTCACCTGCCGGCCGCAGAGCGCCGTCCAAATGTTAGCGCTGCTAAAACTTGATCAGCGGTTTTGCGGGTACTCATTAATCCAATGGAAGCCGCGGCTGGTCAGCAGAAATTTCCGCTCGTCTTCGCGGTGTAGCTGGGTATGGATGCGATGGCCGTCGAGCTGTCCATCGAGTATCAGAACACCCTGACCGGGATCCTGGAGCGTGAATTCTGCTTTGGCATTCTCGTCTCCGAGCCGCTTCAGCGTGAATGACTTCTTCGATTGGTCCAACTGAAGCCAGAACTTCTCTTGGGGCGCGTCAACAAATTGCACAGTCAGCCGCTGAGGATAGTCAAAGATCACGCGCCGCCAGCGCGTGGTATCGCTAAAGGAGAGCGGCCGTGAATTTCCGTCGACTACATACTCGTCGACCGACCAGGCTCCGTAGTAGGGAGATCTCACAGCGTACTGTTTGGCTTCCTGGCGAGCACCAATGATCCCGGTTACAGCGACCGTCAGGCCTGCCAGCAACACCAGTAGCGCCACGATCCAGTTCAACCAACGGCGCTGAAACAGAGGCGGATTGGCCGAGAGTGTGGCTGAGCGCTGGAACAAGAAAAGATCGGCTAATTTTCGAAGATCCGGCGCCGCCAGGAGTACAGCCATCAACAGAAGCTGCAAAGAGTAAAGCTTTACCGGTACATCGTAAAACAGGTTCAGCATGAACACATTGGTTAAGACCGCGATGCCAACCAGCGCGCCCAGCGTGGTAACTCCTGGAACAATGAGCAGGATGCCTCCCAGCATTTCCGACGCACCACAGAAAAACTCATATCCCTTCGAGGCTCCGATAAAGGTCCACAGAAGGCGCATAGGCGAGGAATCGCCGTACGGCTGAAGCAGCGTTCCTAGTTCTGGAGCGGGCATTTGGGCCGGCATGACTTTCGCGGCCCCGTAGCTGAGCATCGCCAAACCCAGAACCAACCTGACACCGAGCCTTAACCACTGATGCAGCCGGACATAGTTGGTACGCTTTCGATCCAGCAACGACCAAACCAGCGTGGCGGCAACCGAGCAGACTACAAAAAAGAACACCTCGAGATAGGAATAGGTGGTGTCCCCACTACCGTTGAAGGCCGCGATCGGGCAACTGACATGGAGGAGTTGACTGCCGACCCAAGGCACAACCTTGTTGAGAAGGGCCTGCAACTTGTCTCCCAGCCCTGGTATCAGGCTGAGCACGGTTGGAATTCCGAACATCAGGAAGAAATAGGCGAAGACGAAACGGAAGAGAATCTGCGTCACCACACTCCACTGCGGCTGGTTCTCGAGTGGGGTCGAGGAGCCGCCGGGCGGCCGTTCCGAAATAGCCTCTGTACCAAGAGCATCCTGTTGCTGCGTCGCAATCATTAGCCTTCTCCTTCTTGTGTAGTGAGTGTCCGGCATCCGTGACGTTCACCGAACTACCTTTTAGTCCAGTCGTGACGATCGGCCGCTTGCCTCCGAACCATGGGTTCGCGGGCCAGGGTGGGGACACCACTTGGAGGTACTTCCCTTGCCATGGCGGCACGCCAGTGCCAACAGCCCGCTAGTCAGCGCGATCAATGAAGTCGACAGATAATCGATATTGGTGGCGTTGGAAATGCGATTTACCAGGCTGGCAAGCGAGTCCCCGGCCTTGGCGCCGGGAATGAGCGCCATCAAATTCGCATTTTGGGGAGACGTTGCGAGGTTCACGCTGGAATTCACGGTAAAAACTCGGCTCTCCAGCGCGGAGCCGGACAGCAATCGTACGGAGGCTTGCGCCGTCCCAGGCAGAAACAGCACCACGGCAGCTAATCCACTCATGACCAGCTTTATGAAGAAATTTCTACTAAGAATTCTGGTCGCCGGGTGGACGGCCTTTTCGGCGGGTATTTTGCAGACTGCCGGTGCCGCGATAGTGTGGTTCCCTGATAATTGCGGTTTCATGATGCCCTTCTTCAACTTGTATTAAATGGCGATGGCTGAGCGGGCCATCGCCGGGTACAGCTACGGCTTACTTCGCTCGCCGCTTGAGTGCCGAGCGTGCGTTACCCGAGCACTCCTGTGCAGTAGGAGGGGAGTAGGAGGGATAGGAGGAGGGAGTTGTACTGAAGCTTGGACTGCAAAATCGAAACACCCGGCAATGCGAGCTGCTCTCTGCCGCCGAAGGCCGGGCCAAATTCATCGTCATGAGTCGAACCAGGGGGAGCAGAGGCACCAGGTCCAGCTGGGTCTGATCAGCGACATTGGCGGTCTGCTTCTGTTGCTCCGCCAGTGTCAGCATGAGGGAGAGGAATGGATCCAGCGTAGTCTGCGATTTCATGGTGCCTCCTTTCTCGTTCGGCTCGCGTCGCGGCGCTCCGTGAAGCGCCTCTTTCAGTGACCCTGCCATCCGGAGCCGGTCTGGTTGCCCCGACTCCGGGTGTGGGCCTACGAGAGAACCGAGGCGACGCGTGCTCAGTTTCGCTCTCGTGAGCAGCACAATGCGCCGGATGGCTTCGGCGATCAATACTTGCGAGGTGATAAGGAGGTGACTTTCGGGTGATAGGGCAACTTATTGAGAAATAATGAGTTGAGTGGACATGTCATCGGCGTAGAGGGCTTGCCTATGCGGAGGACGGCTCAGACGGAGTAAGAAGAAAGCAGACGAGCAGGTCGCAGGACTCAGTCTTGGACGGTCAGTGCAGGCTGAATTTCAGCCACACCCACCACGTTTGTCGGGTACTTGCCGGTGTAGCAGGCGGTGCAATAGGTCACGCCATCGCCCTCTCCAGCAGCCTGGCGCAAGCCCTCCAGGGATAGATAGGCGAGCGAGTCGGCGCCAATGTACTCGCGAATCTCATCGACCGACTTGTTGGCGGCGATGAGCTGGTTCTTGGAAGGCGTGTCCACGCCGTAGTAGCAGGAGGAGATGGTGGGCGGGCAGGAGACGCGCATGTGGACTTCTTTGGCCCCGGCATCGCGGACCATGCGGACGATTTTGCGGCTGGTAGTGCCGCGGACGATGGAATCGTCGATCAGCACAACCCGCTTGCCGGCCAGCACGTGGCGCACGGGATTCAGCTTGAGGCGCACCCCGAAGTCGCGCACGCGCTGCTCGGGCTCGATAAACGTGCGGCCGACATAGTGATTGCGGATCAGCCCTAGCTGAAGCGGGATGCCGCTCTCGTGGGCATAGCCCATAGCCGCGGTTACCCCGGAGTCCGGAACCGGCACCACAATGTCGGCGACGACGGGAGACTCCAGCGCCAGTTGCCGTCCCATGGCTTCGCGGGTCTGCTGTACCGGCTTGCCGTAGACCAGACTGTCGGGGCGCGAGAAGTAGACGTGCTCGAAGATGCAGCTCGACATGGGCTGCTGTGGGGCGTAAAAGCGCGAGTGCACGCCTTCGGGGCCGACGATGATCAGCTCGCCCGGCTTCACGTCCCGCTCGTAGACGGCTCCGATCAAGTCAAAGGCGCAGGTTTCGGAGGCGAAGACGACGGCCCGGTGGGATGCCTGGCCGGGGATGCGTCCCATCACCAGCGGCCGGAAGCCACGCGGATCGCGGGCTGCAAAGATGCGGTCGGGCGTGAGCATGACCAGCGAGAATGCACCTTCAATGCGGCGCAGCGAATCGGCCATAGCCGCGGGCAGCGTCTCTTCGCGCGAGCGGGCGATCAGATGGACGATCACTTCAGTGTCGCTGGTGGTCTGAAAAATCGAACCCTGCGCCTCCAGACTGGCGCGAATCTCCAGCGCGTTGGTGATGTTGCCATTGTGCGCCAGGGCCAGGCGTCCCTTGATGCACTCGACACGAATGGGCTGCGCGTTCAGCAGGGCCGAATCGCCGGCCGTGGAGTAGCGTGTGTGGCCGATTGCCAGAGAGCCCGGAAGGCGCGCCAGCACCTCGGCGGTGAAGATGTCGGAGACCAGGCCCATGTGCTTGTGCAACTCAAGGCGCTCGCCGTTCGACGCAGCGATGCCGGCCGACTCCTGACCGCGATGTTGCAATGCGTAGAGACTCAGATAGGTGAGTTTGGACGCTTCGGGGTGGCCATAAATGGCGGCTACGCCGCACTCTTCGCGAAGTTTGTCAGATTGGATCAGCATCGCTCACCTATCGAAGATTTCCCAAAACCACAAAGACACAGGGACACGGAGAAAATGCATTGGGACCTCCTCGGTGTCTTGTGTGTTGCAAGCCTTGCCACTCAGTAAGCCGCGTCAGGGCACGACTTCAGTCGTGCCAATAAAGTTCGTTTAGTTCTCTCGTCCTGAGCGGGCTTTAAGTCCGCGAAGGACTTCTTCTTTTCATCGCTGGCGTAACCCCTCAGGGGCTAAAGCCCAGTCATTACTAACATCGCTTCGGCACGACTGAAGTCGTGCCCTGACGCGAAACTCCCGCCAGATAGCAATTCCTAAGCGGTCACGCTAACCGCCCCTAGCTTCTTTGCAGTACACCTGGAACCAAGCCCTCTTCCGTCTCGGAGTGCAGCGCGCGCTCCAAGGCGCCAGACCAAATCTGGCCCAGTTCAGAGACACCTGCCGAAATGGCCAATTTGCCATCGACCTGAATCTCCAAATGGCCAGGAACCGTGTGTCCGATGTGTTCCGCTGAGAGGGCGTATTTTACCGCCACTTGTTTGATTCGTTCCACAGTATTCGGGTCGCAGGAAAGCAGAATGCGACTGGCGTCTTCACCGAAGAGAACAAACTCCGGAACCAGCCCGTCGGACGCAAGGTCAACATTCGCCCCGACGCCGTGCTCGAAGCCGCATTCGGCCAGAGTGACGGCAATGCCGCCTTCCGCGCAGTCCTTGGCCGAATCGATCAGTCCGGCATCGATCATCTCGAGGATGGCTTTCTGCAGGACGGCTTCGCGCTCGATCTCCAGTGCCGGCGGAAAGCCCCAAAACTCGCCCAAGACCTCCTTCGCGTACTCCGAAGAGCCGAACTCGGCTTCGACATCATAGGTGTCGCCCGGCTCCGAGCCGCGCAGCAGAAGGAGCGCCCGGTCAGCCTGCTTAAAGTGCGGGCCAACAGCTTTGTGGACGTCTTCCAGAATGCCGACGATCCCGATGACGGGCGTGGGATAAATGCCTTCGCCCAGCGTCTCGTTGTAGAAGCTGACGTTGCCACCGGTGATGGGCGTCTCCAGCTCCTCACAGGCCAGGCTGATGCCGTCGATGGTCTGGGAGAACTGCCACATGATGTGAGGCTTCTCGGGATTGCCGAAGTTGAGGCAGTTGGTGGCGGCCATGGGAGTTGCACCGGTGCAGGCGACATTGCGTGCCGCCTCGGCAACCGCGTGCATTGCTCCCAGCTTGGGGTCGAGATAGCACCAGCGCCCGTTGCCGTCGAGCGCCATGGCCAGTCCGCGCTGTGTGCCCTTAATGCGGATTACACCTGCTTCGCCGCCGGGGCCTTCAACCGTGTTGGTCTGCACCATCGAGTCGTATTGCTGATACACCCAGCGTTTGGAACAGATGTTGGAGCTGGCGAGGAGCTGCTTGAGCTCGCCGGTGAAATTGGTGTTCTGGCCAAGACGAACCCGCTCCGGCATCTCGCGGGGCACTGGCGGCTCCCAGCGATGAAGCGGACGATGGTACAAAGGAGCCTCGTCGGTGAGCGCCTGATTGGGGATTTCGGCGACAACCTTGCCGTGCTCAAGCACGCGCATGGTGGGCTCGTTGATCACGCGTCCAATGGCAATCGCGTCCAAGCCCCACTTCTCGAAGACGCGCAGGACTTCATCTTCCCGGCCCTTTTCGGCGACCAGCAACATGCGCTCCTGCGACTCGCTCAGCATGATCTCGTAGGGAGTCATACCAGTGTCGCGCTGGGGGACGAGGTCGAGTTCGATCTCCAGGCCGACGCTGCCGCGCGCGCCCATCTCGCAGGTCGAGCAGGTCAGGCCCGCCGCGCCCATGTCCTGAATGCCGACGATCGCGCCGGTCTGCATGGCTTCGAGGCAGGCCTCCAGCAGCAGCTTCTCCATGAACGGGTCGCCGACCTGCACGTTGGGCCGCTTGGCCTCCGATTCTTCGCTGAACTCTTCGCTGGCCATGGTGGCGCCGTGAATGCCGTCGCGGCCCGTCCTGGAGCCGACGTAGATTACGGGATTACCTTCGCCGGCGGCCTTGGCATAGAAGATCTGGTCGCGGCGCACCAGGCCGAGCGCGAACGCGTTTACCAGGGGATTGCCTGAGTAGCAGGGCTCGAACTTCGTTTCACCGCCAAGGTTAGGCACGCCAAAGCAGTTGCCGTACGACGCGACGCCGCTGACCACGCCTTCCATGACGGAGTGGTTTTTGTGCAGCGTGGCTTGGTCGATCCCGAAGTCGGAGTGGGTGCCCCATCCTTTCCCGTTTGTTGGGACAGGATGGGGTTCGTGATCGGTCCGAACCGCAACGAGTCCATCACCGCGACCGGTCGCGCGCCCATGGTGAAGATGTCGCGCAGGATGCCGCCCACGCCGGTGGTCGCTCCCTGGAACGGCTCGATAAACGAGGGGTGGTTGTGCGACTCAATCTTGAAGGCGCAGGCCCAGCCGTCGCCGATGTCGATAATGCCCGCGTTCTCTCCCGGACCCTGCACTACGCGGCGGCTACGCGTCGGCAAGCGCTTTAGGTGCACGCGCGAGGATTTATAGGAGCAGTGCTCGCTCCACATCACGCTGAAGATGCCCAACTCGGTGAGCGTCGGCGTGCGCCCCAGCGACTTCAGGATCTTGTCGTATTCTTCGGGCGTGATGCCATGATCGCGAAGCAGTTCGGGGGTGATGGTTGCGAGAGAAGTTGGCGTGGATTCCATCGACGAACTCATGGGCTATATCTCTATCTTACAAGCCCGGAGAAATCCTCACTCTTCTGCTGCATCCCACTGGTAGCCGCAGGCCAGGCACTTCCAGCGGTGCAGCAGCTCGCCCTGCTGGGGATCGGGAAAGGGAATGGCCGCCGACCACAGCGCGATCTGCCGCGGGCCGCTGGTGGCGATCTCGCGAATCTCCAGCGATTCGCACTCCGGGCAGCACGGAACGGAGTCAGTCTCCTCTTCTTCGTCGCCATCAACCGGCTCGAGGGTGAAGTCGTCGAGCACCTCGAGCGCACGCACCACCTGGCTATCGGGGACCTGCAGCCGAATGCCGCCGATGGCAATGCCGAGGTGCAGGTTGATCATGTTCTCATCGCGCACACAGGCGGCAATGCCGGCAGAATTCAGCTTGCCCTGTGCGAGCCTGGCTTCGCCCAGGTTGTGAAAGCGGGCGATGGTGATCAGTTCATCGGGCATGCGGATGAGAAAAGCGTAGGTCTAGCTTACCGCGCCCGTCAATTCCCTGCGCGGGTCAATTGGTTAAGATGCGCCCGCTCGCTGTGTGATGCAATCGCCTCCACTACTTGGGTTGCAATCGCGAGCGCTTGCCGGCCGTCGTGCAGCGTCACTTCAGGTTGCGAGCGCCGGCGAACCGCATCGAGAAAGCTGGTAATTTCGGCCTTGAGCGGCTCCTGCTGATCGACTTTGGGCTTGAACGGGGTGATAGCGGGAAACGCGCTCGCGGCGACGCTGGCCGGGTTGAAGGGATCGGGTTCCTGAGCCGCAGCCTCGGAGTCCTCCACCGTAAGCACCAGCACATCCTGGCGCGAGTAGTCGAGCGAGACGTACTGCCGCGGCTGGAAGAAACGCAGCTTGCGCACCCGCTCGGTGCTGACCCGGCTGGCGGTGAAATTGGCCACGCACCCGGAGTCGAATTCCATGCGCACATTGGCAATATCGATCTTCTTCGACAGGATGGGCAGGCCCACCGCGCGGATCTCCTTGACCTGCGAGCTGGCGAACGCCAACACGATGTCGATGTCGTGAATCATCAGGTCGAGCACCACGTCGACATCGAGCGAGCGCGGGGTGAAAATGCTGAGGCGGTGCACCTCGAAAAACATGGGCTTGGTCAACAGTGGAAATGTCGCGCGCACTGCGGGATTGAAACGCTCGAGGTGCCCGGCCTGGGCGACGCAGCCATGTTCTTTGGAGATGGAGATCAATTCGTCGGCTTCGGCCACCGTGGATGACAATGGCTTTTCGATGAGGACATCGACGCCCGCCTGCATCAGCTCGCGCGCGACAGGTAAATGCAATACCGTGGGCACGGCGACGGTTGCGGCATCCAGCCCCGCCTGAATGAGTTCCTTCGCGGATCGAAACGCGTGAGTCTTGAACTCAGCCGCGACGGCTTGGGCGCGCGCAAAGTCGGTATCGGCGACGCCGGCAAACTCGATGCGCTGCGAGGGATCGCCGCTCAGCTCGCGATAAACACGCGCATGGTTGCGTCCGAACGCGCCTGCGCCGACGACGCCTACCCGCAGTGTGCCATTCTGGTCAGGCATGAGCTGATTGTCGCGCATTGGCGTGCGAGTCGCAAAAACAAGGCGTCACATGTCATGGTGTGGGATGTGGCTAACCACCGTCTCGGCGACTATGCAGATGCCGCCCTCATCGGCGGCGGCGATCACCGAAGGCTTATCGAAGATAAGGCAGCGCCCGGCATCGAGCGCGAGGCACGCGGCCCCGGCCCGCTTCATCGTTTCGATGGTCTGCAACCCAATCACGGGGACGTCGAAGCGCATGTCCTGGTTGGGCTTGGCGACTTTGACCACGGTAAGGGCGCGGCTCAGGGTTGAAGGCTCCTGGCCCAGCGAAGGCGAGCTCATGATTTCACCCGCGCGGAGAATGGTCGCGTCGGTGCCTTCCATGGCCTCGACGGCCACGCAGGCAGCCTCGGCGATCACCACCGTCTGCCCGATATCGAAGCGCGAAAGATGATGCGCCACCGCGCGCCCATAAGTGATGTTGGTTTGCTCGCTATCGTTAGGGCCGCGACGAGTCATCACGCCTTCGGTGGCGAGCATCGGCTCCAGCAACGCGGTCGAGCTCATCAGCGTGATGCCTTCGTCGGCGAGCACCTTGGCGACTGCGCCGATCAACGAGTCGGTGTTGCGCGTGGCCAGCGTCAACAACAACTGCGCCAGGCGCCGATCGGGCTTGATGCTGCTGAAGATGCGCTTGTGCTTGACCTGTCCGGCCATGATGGCGCGCGAGATGCCTTCGCTCTTGAACGTCTCGATCAGCTTTGACAGCTCACCGAGCGACAGCCAATGTACGGCCGCCGCGCCACGCTGCTCGATGTCGGGCGAGGCTTCTTCCTTGATGGCCGCGACGACAACTTCCATGCCCTCCGAGCGCGCAGCATCCAGCACCAGGAAGGGGAACCTGCCGTTGCCGGCGATGAGACCGATGCGCTGTGGAAGAGCGTCCAAGGTTTTGAGTTTACACTGCAATCATGAAGAAGCTCCGGGTGGGAGTGCTGTTTGGCGGGCGCAGCGGCGAGCATGAGGTGTCGCTGCTGTCGGCGGCGTCGGTCCTCAACGCGATCGACAAAAAGAAATATGATGTGGTGCCCATCGGCATCACCCGGCAAGGCCGCTGGCTCTCGGCCACACACGCCGAGCGCCTGCTGAAGGGCGACAAGGCGCCGGCGGTGGAGCCTCGTCACCTGCGCGCAGGAGATCCCGAGGCGACCTCTGCTGCCGCCGTGCTGGCCAAAGGCGAAGCTGTGGTGGTGCCTCCGATTCCCGGCGAGAACCATTCTGCGCTTCTGCCATTCGAGACCAGCGCGCACGAGATGAACGCCACTGCGAGGCCCATCGACGTCGACATTATCTTTCCCGTTCTGCACGGCACCTTCGGCGAAGATGGCACGATTCAGGGGTTGCTTGATCTGGCTGACATTCCCTATGTCGGCGCAGGCGTGCTCGGCTCGGCGGCGGGGATGGACAAGGACATCATGAAGAAGCTCTTTCGCGATGCGGGCCTGCCCATCGTCAAGCAGGTCACGGTGCTGCGTGGCGCATGGCGGAATGAGCCGAAGAAAGTTCGCAAGCAGATCGAGACTGCGCTGAAGTATCCGGTCTTCGTGAAGCCAGCCAATCTCGGTTCGTCGGTCGGCATCAGCAAGGTACACGACCGAGGTGAGTTGGACGCAGCGATGGACGACGCTGCACGCTTTGATCGCAAGATCGTCATCGAGCAAGGTGTTGGCGGAGGTAAAGGCAAAGCGCGCGAGATCGAGTGCTCGGTGCTGGGCAACGATGAGCCAATCGCATCGGTGCCTGGAGAGATCGTGCCCATCAAAGAGTTTTACGACTACGACGCCAAATATCTGGAGGAAGGCTCGGAGCTGATCATTCCGGCAAAGCTGCCCAAGACGAAGCAGAAGGAAGTGCAACGGCTGGCGGTGCAGGCGTTTCAGGCAGTGGATTGCGCTGGACTGGCGCGGGTCGATTTCCTGATGGATCCGCGTACCGGGAAGATGTTTGTCAACGAAATCAACACCATGCCGGGCTTCACTTCGATCAGCATGTATCCCAAGCTGTGGGCGGCTACCGGGATTGAATATCCCGAGCTGATCGATCGGCTGATTCAGCTAGGGCTGGAGCGCCACGCGGAGAAGAAGCTGAATCGCTATGCGCGCTAAATATATGAGCCCCATTGATTTTGTTAAACCGGGATTGGTATCTGCTAACGAGTTTTTAATAGGCCCGTCTATTTTAGTGCAAGCAGGGAGCGATGCTTAAACGGGGCATGTAAGTTCCTTCCGCTGGAACAGAATGCCCCGGGCACCGCAACTCATTGTCTCCTCCTTTCGCACGCGATTGGCTACTCTTTGTAGAAGGGCGAAGAGTAGCCATCCTTTTTTTTGCAAAAAAAGAAGTGATCTCTTGCCGCTGACCGAATTCCGTCACTCCGACGGGAGGGTGTACTCGAAGTCGTAAAAGTGCTTCCCGCCTGCCTCGATTCGGATATTCATGGTGCCTGTCAGGCCAGTGAGGTCCTCGGTGCCGGAGTCGGGCACGACCGCGATGGTGAGCTGCGGCGCGCCGCGTTTCATGATTCCGGTGTGGTGGAGCATGAAGCTGCCCCGACGTCCTGCGAGCGTCCCGGTGACTTGCTCGACGGCGACGTATACACCTGAGCCTTGAACGGCTGCCATGGCGCTCAGCATCTCGCCCTGGCTGGCGGCCTCGAGCTCGCCATGAAACTGCTTGGCCAGCGACATGCGGCCCAGGCCGGATTCGCTTACCGCCTCCGCCATTGGCTGCGGCGTGAGCTTCACTTCAAACGGACCGCTGACACGATTGCTCATAGACCTCCATCAGTGGGGGGCAGGCGCGGAAGGATTAGCCGTGCTCTGACCTGCCGGGTTGTTGCTGGGACTGCTGCTGTGCGGATTCGAAGAAGGAGCCGCCTGCATCCCGGTGCCGGAGCTGTTGGGCTGCGGAGTCGAGTTGGCAGGAGCAGCCGCTGGCGCAGTCTGCGTCGGGGGAGCATGCGTGCCCGCGGCGTTCATGCGCGATTTCAACCGGCCGATTTGCGTTTTCAAGATGCCGATCGGGCCACCGTTGATCTGGTAGGTTTCTGCCCGCCACTCAAGGAATCCAAAAGCGGCCAGAGAAAGAATGACGATGACCGCTACCCAAAGCACCCAACCCCTGCGGCGTGGAGCGACACTCTCGGCTTTGGAACTGGAGACGGGTGGCAGAGCGTCCAGCCCCAGGAACGATAGTCCCTGGATTTCGGAGGCGCCTTCGCCGGCAGCATCTTTCGCCGGTAGTACCGACAAGTCCAGAACGCGAGGAGGCTCCGCCGCCTTGCCGCGCAATGACTTGGTTGCGAATGGAGGCGGTACCTCCAGAGAGAAGCTTCCGACTGCCGCCGCTTCCGTCGGGACGGGTTCCTCCATGCCCACCTGCGGCTCGGAGACGGGTGCTGGTTCCTCCGACAAGCCAACTGGCGGCTCGGAGACGGGTGCTGGTTCCTCCGACAAGCCAACTGGCGCCGGAGGCTGAGTTTCTCCGCTGCCGTCGAGGACTGGCTTCTCGCCAGTCATGTCGACTTCTTCTTCCACTTCCGCCGGCGGCGTGTACTGAAATCGGGCGATAAACTGCTCCAGCGATTCAGCCTCCTGGGCGTCGGTGAAGTAATTCTTCGCCGCAGGGAGGTCCGATGGCTCGGCCTCAGTTTCCGGCTCGGAGGCGCCCGAGGCGGCGCGGTCGGCTGAGACTGGCGCATGCGCCGATGCCGTTACGCTGTGCGTATCCGACGTAGTGTGCCCTGAAGGCGGCGCCTCTTCGACAGCCGCAGGTCTTGAGGGAACTTGACTTGACAAGGTGGACGCCGTCTTGCGAGCGACTTCCAGCGTCGAAGAGATGAAGCTCAGAGTGCTGTGTGCTCCGGGAGCCGTAATCGGCTGCTGGGACAGAGGTGTGCCGCACATCCCGCAGAAACGATGGGTCACCGGATTCTCGAATCCGCAATGCGAACAGTGCACAGCTCCTCCGTTGCGAAAGCTATCCTAAATGATGCGCGTTCTCATGGGAAAACCGGCCAGGACGCGGCTAAAAGTCACCAATCGACCGGGAATCTCGCCGCTGCGTCTGGAGCTTTCTCGTATCTCTGCCGATAGATCCAGACGGGGACTACGATGCACGAGAACTCCGAACTGCGGACGTTCCACCCTGGCGATGAGGTTCCTATGTCAGGGATCTATAAGGTCACACACCGCGGCCACCATCACGATCACGAGGTGACGTGTCGTTCTGGCGAGCAATTCCCGGAGTGTCGCCAGTGCCGCGATCAGGTACGCTTCAGCCTGCTCATCGCGGCGCATGCCATTGACCGTCACATCCACTTCTATCGTGAGGAAAGAACAGCGCGCGCTCCGGCTGCCTGAATTCCCTGCGGGATTATCAGCTCAATTCCCTCAGGACGCGCACGGTGTCGCGAAGATTACCTTCCTGAAACAAACGGATCCCCGCTACTCCGGCCGCGCCCGAGCGCAGGCATTGGACTGCGTTCGCGAGAGTGACTCCACCCAACGCGAGCACGGGAAAGCGGCCTCGAATGAGCGCCAGTGAATGCGCACCGAGTCCCGGCTGTGGGCTTCCGGCCTTCTCGAAGATGGGCGCCAAAACGGCGAAGTCTGCGCCCTGGGTCTCAGCGGCGACTATATCCTCTACCGAGTGAGCGGAGACGCCGACCACGGGAACGCGATCCGAAGCTCGCATCCACAGAGCGCGCACCTCCGACACCGGCAGGGAGTTGGCGGGCAGCTGAACGCCGTCAGCGCCGCAAGCCAGGGCAACATCGGTGCGGCTGTTGATCAGCAAGCGCGTGCCGGATGAATTCGCCCGCACCGCGGAGAGCGTGTCCTTGGCCAGCCTCTCCAATTCGCGCGAGGACAGGTCCTTCTCGCGGAGCTGGATGTAATCCACGCCCGCCGCTGCAGCTTCAGCTACTCGCTCCAGCAGTGCCCAGCGCTGATGGTCCTCGTTTCCGGGAAACGCTCGCCGGTCAGTGATGTAGTAGAGGAGCATATCTAAATTGTATTGTTGGACCGCATGCTTTAGATATACAGGAAGGCTAAGTAGGACACTACAACAGTGGGGTTTGGTTGACCTAGCTCTAGTCCCTAACCGTTACGGGCACCATGATTATTAGACAGTTGTAAAGAAACTATGAAGAAATAGCATCGTCGCAGTAGTCGCGAGGGATAAAAGCGGTTTCATAGGCTTCATGACATCGTCTACTTCGACATGGTTGTGGCACGTTTATCGATTTCAACGGTAATTCACCTTATCTTCACTGACCCATAACCTTTCGGGTTCCAGCAAGGTTTAAGAAGTTCTCTGGGCAGAAGCTTTTCTGCCGAGGAGAGTGACCTATGCGGGAGATATTGGCTACGGCACTGATGGGAGCGATCACGTTTTGTCCTATCCTGCCTTCCGAGTTGGCGAATGCAGCCAACCCAGTGTCCAAAGCGCGCCCCCCTATTGGCCAGCCGGCCACACCCATCAAACATCTGGTGATCATCTTCCAGGAGAACGTTTCCTTTGATCACTACTTTGGAACCTACCCTAACGCGCTAAATCCTGCGGGCGAGCCGCGATTCGTAGCTGCGCCCGGGACGCCGTCCGTCAATGGCCTGAGCAATGCTCTGCTCAATTTCAATCCCAATCTGAACCCGGCCAACGGAGCCGGAGCCGGGAATCCTTTCCGCCTCGATCGCTCGCAGTCTGCTACCAGTGACCAGGGCCACGGTTACGGCGCTGAGCAGGCAGCTTACGATGGTGGAGTCATGGACTTGTTTCCGGCCAAGGTCGGTAAAGCCGGTCCGCCGCCGACCCCGCCACCGAATATCGTCACCACCAATGGCCTGGTTCTCGGCTACTACGACGGCAACACCGCAACCGCCCTGTGGAACTACGCCCAGCACTTCGTCCTAAGTGACAACTCTTACGGGACGACGTTCGGTCCGTCCACTCCGGGAGCGATCAACCTGATTGCGGGCCAGACCAACGGCGTTACGCAAAATATCAATGCCGATTATGCCGTCGTTTCCGACGGTCACGGCGGCCTTACCGATGTCAGTGACGCTGACCCGGTGGGCGACGTGTGCTCCGGAAGCGCGCAACTTCAGATGGGAGGCAAGAACATTGGCGACCTTCTGAATGCCGCCGGCGTGAGCTGGGGCTGGTTCGAAGGCGGCTTTGACCTGTCCATCGTCAACAAGAACAACACCACGGGATGCAAGCGCTCGACGCTGTCGCTGGTCACCGGTGTAACTTCGGCCGACTACATCCCGCACCATCAGCCGTTCCAGTACTATCCCTCGACTGCGAACCTGCAGCATACTCGTCCGACCTCGGTACAGATGATCGGCAAGCAGGGCGATGCCGGCAACCATGAGTACGACATCCACGACTTCTTCGACGCCGTCAATGCCGGGAATTTTCCCTCCGTCAGCTTCCTGAAGGCCCCTGCTTATCAGGACGGCCACGCGGGGTACTCGGATCCGCTGGACGAGCAGACCTTCGTCGTCGATACCATCAACTTCCTGATGAACCGGCCAGAGTGGAAGGATACCGCGGTAGTCATCTCCTATGACGACTCCGACGGATGGTACGACCACCAGATGGGCCCCATCGTCAACCAGTCGCAGAGCTCGGCGGACATGCTGAATGGCGCGGGATTCTGTGGCATGTCGATGCCAGTGCTGTCAGGTATCAGCGCGCCCAGTGCTCAGGGCCGTTGCGGATACGGTCCGCGTCTGCCGCTGATCGTGATCTCCCCCTGGACGCGGCCTAACCTCGTGGACCACACCTTCACCGACCAGAGTTCGATGATCCGCTTCATCGAAGACAACTGGCTGTGGAACCAGCGCATCGGCCAGGGATCGTTCGATCAGATCGCGAACTCGATCGACTCGATGTTCACCTGGACGCTGCCCAGCGCCTGCTACCGCACACTGATTCTCAACCATGAAACCGGCGAAGTGATGTCTAACGGCTGCGTAAGGTAGCGTAGTTTTCCATACTCCCCGACTCGGCATGTGCGAACCTGCACATGCCTTTTTTGCTGGAATTTGTGTCTGATAGCCACCCAGGTTTATACTGCCTTCCCCATCATGAAGGTCTTTGTTGTTATTCCCGCGGCGGGCCTGGGTACCCGCATGTCAGCGGTCCCGGCTGGAGCCAAAAGCAAGAGCAAGCAGTTCTTCGAGCTGCAAGGCACTCCTATCCTCATCCACACCCTGCGCAAGTTCGACGCCTGCGATCTGGTGAGTGAGATCGTAGTTGCGCTGCGAGCCAACGAGACTGCCAGCTTCTCAGCCCTGATCGCCGGGGAGCCCTTCCACAAACCGATTCGCTTCGTGGAAGGCGGTGAGCACCGCCAGGATTCCGTAGCCAACGCTCTGCGTTCCCTGGACGCAGCCCCCGACGACATCGTCCTTGTGCACGACGCGGTCAGGCCATTTGTCGATCAGGAGACCATCGTAGGGGTAATTGAGGGAGTGCAGAAGTATGGCTCGGCTATCGCGGGCATACCGGCGATCGATACGGTCAAGCAGGTTGAGCGGACGGCGGACGGGGCAGTGGTGGTCGCCACCGTCCCCCGCGAACGCATGGTGATGGCGCAGACGCCGCAGGGCTTTCGCTTCGATTTGTTAAAGAGGGCCTTCGACGAAGCCCTGGCGGATGGTTTCCTCGGCACAGACGAGGCCTCGCTCATCGAGCGCGCCGGCGGACCCGTGCATGTAGTGATGGGTTCGCCGCGCAACATCAAGATCACTACCCCTGCTGACCTTGAAGTCGCCGAGCTCTATATCTCGCAGGACGAGCGCCGCCGGTAAGCCTGACCGGCTGATATCCGGGCATGACTACGGCTGCATTGCCGGCGCACCTGCGCGAAGTGCCTGCAGGCGTTGGGTAGCGACCTGACCGACCGGAGAGGTTGGACTTTCCTTCTGCAAATCCTCGTACAGCTTGCGGGCGTCCTGTAGCTGATTGTTAGCCTGATAGACCTCGGCAAGCTGGAACTGGGCCGTCCATTTGCCCACGGCGGCGGACGGGTGTTCGATGAGCTGTTTGTACATCTCGATCGCTTTGGCGGGCTGGTTCATGTCCTGATACAGGTTGGCCAGGGCAAGCTTGGCCAGACCGGCCATGTCTTTGTCATGGCTGGACGCCACATCGCTTAGCTGCTTTTCCGCGCCGGCATTGTCGCCCATGTTGCGCAAGGTAATCCCGTCGAAATAACGCGCGATGCGCCCCGACTGGGTAAACGAGTACTGGCTCGCTACCCGGGCAAAGGCGGCGTTGGCAGCCTTGGCGCGCTCCAGCGCTGAGGGATAGGTCAGCGTTCCGGGAGGGGCCTGCTGGCCCGCAGCCAGGACCGGGGCGTTGTACATGTCAATGGCCGCCGCCAGCATACCGTGGGCCTGCTGGTTGCGATAGTTGACATACGCCCATCCGCCGATCACGGCAGCAAGAACAATGGCCAGGACAATTCCGCTGGCGATGAGCGTGGAGCGGTGGTCGACGGCCCAGTTGAGGGTTACGACGGTGGTCTCTCTAAAGTCATCGGTCTTAAGTTGATGTCGAGTGGAACTGCGCACGAGTGATCCTCAGGTGGAATTGCCGACAGGTAGGCGAAAGAAAAGTGTAGCAGGGGCAAGTTTGCAGGGTCAAACCAGCCCAGCGATCCGGCAGAGCTACAAAGCGCGCTTTTCGCCTGAGTGATCTGGTTTCCTGCTCCTGCCAGAGTTGAAAAATCTATCTGCCTGCGCCCATCGCATCGTGCACCATGCGATAGAATGGCCCTCGGAAAACGCTGGTTCCCCAAGTGATCCATCTCCGCCCCGCACGTGCTGCAGACGAAGCCTTCCTGTTCGCTGTCTTCTGCGACTCCCGTGCAGCCGAACTTGCTGCCCTGCCCCAAGCCCAACGCGAGGCCCTGTTACGCCTTCAGTACCAGGCGCAGGCCCGCGACTACGGGGAGCGATTTCCGCGCTGTGAGCACTTTGTCATCGAATTTAGCGGGGAGGCCGTGGGCAGGCTTCTGCTGAATCGCGAAGCCGACGAACTTCGGGTCGTAGATATTGCTGTCGTTTCCCAACGGCGGGGCCAGGGGATTGCCTCCGCCGTGCTGAAGGCGTTGATCTGCGAGGCCGAAGATGCAGGCATCAGCCTGCGATTGAGCGCCTGGCACGACGCTCCCGCCCTGTCTCTCTACCACCAACTCGGGTTCTGCGTGTGCGCAGAAAGCGCCACCCACCTGGAACTGGAATGGCGCCCGGCATCCTGATTAGCTCCGCGACGGGTATATACCCTGCAACGCGATGATGTAGTTAATCACCAGAAAGGGCTGCCGAACACCGACCGGCACCCCGCCGCCCGTCTGCCCAATCATGCCATTGTTCATGGTCGTTGCGTCGGGAACCGCCCCATAAACTTTAGGAGCCTGCCCCGGGGTCGGTCCCGACGTCTGGGCCGGGACTGCGCCTTTAGGGTCGGTCGTGCTCTGAGTCTGGGTCGCGGACACGGTGTGCGAGTGCGCCGGCATCTGTTGAATGGTCAACGTGACCATCTCGGCGCCGCCTTGTTCCCCTTGCGGGTAATTGCTTAGCCCGGGACCCTGCCCGAAGCCAATCACCACCCGCCCTCGCAAGTCCGGCAGTGCGAAGGTAGTTCTGCCGTCCCCACCGTATGTTGTACCCAGAAGGCTAAACAGCGCCTGGTTCTGCGCGATGGGTAGCAACTGGCCCTGGCAAAACGCCCAGCCAACCGGGGCAAAAGTTCCACCGAAAATTCGAATCTCACCTACGAACGGATCTGCCATTTCCTACCTCTCCTCTTTCTCGATTGTCGTTGTGTAGATTTTTGAGGCGCCCGGCAACCTTATACGAGCGCCCGGGGCATAGCAATCAAAGAACATGGATTTCACGACTGTGTAATCCTTTTCGTCTAGCCGGCACCTTTCGGCCAGCAAGAAAAGGGGCGGCACGCGCCCGCCCCGGAGGGAAAATTCCCTTCCCGCTACTTCTTCTTGCCCTTGCCGTAGGTCGTTTGGACGGAGGCGCCGATGCTGGCCAGCATTTGTTTTGCGGCGTCGGCTTGCGGGCCGTCGGGCTTCAGCTCCAGATACTTCTGGAAGGCTTCCTCAGTTCCCGGAGCGGCGACGAACTTTCCGTCCTTGCCGGTCTTGGCCTTGCCCATCAGGTTTACGCCCTTCCAATAATAGGCTTCGGCCTTGTTGGGATCAGCCGCTATAACTTTATCGAAGGCGGCGATCGCCTGGTCCACCTTGCCGGTGTTGGTATAGATCGCTCCTTCATTGTAGTAATAGACGGCGGCGTTGGCGGGGGCCGCCTTGGCCGCGGCGTCGTATTCCTCGACCGCCTTGTCAGCTTGACCCGACTTCGAGTACGCGTCGGCCAAACCGCTCAAGTAACCGGCATTATCCGGCTTGAGTGCCAATGCCTTGCCATAGGCGTCGATGGCCTCCGGGTATTTCTTGGCGCCACGGTAGCTGTCGGCTAACATGCCCCAAATTACGTCCTCTTTGGGATTCTGCTCGGCTGCCGGCTGCAACATCGTGATCGCCTGGTCGTAGCTGCCGGCCTTCTCCAGGTCATGCGCCTGCTTCAGCAAAGCGTTCAGGTTCTTGATCTTTTCGTTCTGGGCCTTGATCTCGTCGATCTTCTTCTGCTCTTCCGGAGAAATTTTGGCCAAGTCTTTTTTTAGATCGAAGTTGACGGCGGTTTCATGCCCGGCAGCGATAGCAACCTTGCCGAACGCGTCCACCCGCTTGCCCTCGCGGTCCAGGATTACGTTGTAGGTTCCCGGCTCGACAGAGGGGGAAAAAAACTCTCCCTTCGCGTTGGTCTTCAGCGTCTGCTTGTTTCCGTTGTCGGTATTCTCCAACTCAACCGTAGCTTCCGCGATGGGCTTGCCATTCTCGTCCTTGGCGGAGCCTTTGATCGTGCCCAAATTCTGTGCCAGGGCGGGAATTGCGCCCAAGCCTATTAGCAGCGCTAAGAATGTAACAAGGGTAAGAAACCTCTTCATCATTTCTGCCTCCAGCGCGGAATATGCCTGTAGGCGTCCGCGCGAGCTTCTCGATATGTTACTTCGATGGACCGTATGACTCCCCGACCGGGGCGGGCGAAAGGTAAGGAATCGGATCGCGAGCGCCCGCCATTTCGAAAGCGCGCAACCGTAAAACGCAGCTCTCGCAGACACCGCATGCCTGGTCCACTCGGCTGTAACACGACCACGTTAAATCGAAGGGAGCGCCCAATTCAAGGCCAAGCGTCACAATCTGCGATTTGCGCAACCCAATCAGCGGCGTCTCAATCTGGATCGCTCCCTCCCTGGTGCCGGTGCGAATCGCCTCGTTGAACGCCCGATAGAACTCCGGCCGGCAGTCCGGATAACCGGAACTGTCCTGCTGTACCGCCCCAATGTAGATGCGCTGCGCTCCCAGCACCTCCGCCCAGCTCGTGGCCGCCGACAGAAAATGCGCATTGCGGAAGGGAACGTAGGTGACCGGAATCTCGGCCCCAATCTCCGCTCCCGCTTCGGGGACGTTCAGCTTCTCGTCGGTCAACGCTGAGCCGCCGATGGCGCGAAAGAACGGCGTGCGAAACGTCAGCCGGGTGCGAAGGCCCAGCCGCGCGCAGATCGCCTGGAATGCCTGCTGCTCGCGTGCCTCGGTGCGCTGCCCGTAGCTGATGTGCAGGGCGGCGGTGGCGTCCGCGCCATGCTCACGAACCGCGAGCGCTGCGCAAACCGTCGAATCCATGCCCCCGCTGAGCGCTACCACCGCTGCCGCTTTCGTTTGTGTCGATGCCAAGCTCTACACGCCTTTCAGCGACGGTTCCCAGATGAACTTGTGAATCTGAAATCCTAAACGAACGTTCAGGTCGTCGGCCAGAATCCATTCTGCCAAATCACGCGGATCGACCAGACAATGGTCGGCGCTGCGGTTGCCGGTGGCGTCTTTACGGAAGGCAGGAGAGAAGATGATGGCGCCGGCCCGAAGAGTGCAAGATAACTCGCGGACAAAGTCGCGCGAGAACTCGTAATCCCGACGGCTGGCGATTACAAACTTCAGCTCATCGTGCTCCGTCAGCGAGTTCAGGTTCTCCGGCAGGAAGGTCCCACCTTCGCCCGAGTCAGGACACTTCACGTCAACGATCTTCACCACCGCTGCCGGTACCTTCGCAAGGGGGCGCTCCCCACTGGTCTCGAGCAGCACCGTATAGCCGGACGCAAGCAGGCTCTCCATCAGAGGAACCACCTCGCGCTCCTGCAACATCGGCTCGCCGCCGGTGATCTCAACCAGACCCCGGTTCGGCAACAGGCGATAGACTTCCGCCTCGGCCTGCTCCTGCGTCATGCGCGAGCCGCCCTTGAAGGTGTACTCGCTGTCGCACCACACACAGCGCAGGTTGCACCCCGCAAGACGGACGAAGACGCAAGGCATCCCGGCGTACGAAGACTCGCCTTGCAAGGACTTATAGATCTCGATGATCTGCATGAAACAACCTGCCGGATACAAACCAGGCGCGAGAACTCACAGCTCTTCGATCGTGATGTGATCGTTGGTATAGATGCAGATTTTGCCAGCAATCTTCATGGCTTCTTCGGCAATCGTCCGCGCCGGCAAATCCGTGTGCTCGGTCAGCGCGGTTGCGGCCGCCGTCGCGTAAGGCCCTCCGCTGCCGATGGCCGCGATGCCCGAATCAGGCTCAATGACATCGCCCTGCCCGCTGATAAGGAAGGTCTGACTCTGGTCGGCCACCAGGAGCAGAGCTTCCAACTGACGCAACATTTTGTCGGTGCGCCAATCTTTTCCCAGTTCCACCGCCGCGCGGCCGAGGTTGCCGTGATACTGCTCCAATTTCGACTCGAAGCGGGAGAACAGGGAAAATGCGTCGGCGGTCGAGCCGGCAAAACCGGCGAGTATCTTGTCTTGATAGAGACGACGAATCTTGCGCGCGGAGTGTTTGATGACACCTTCGCCAAGTGTGACCTGACCGTCTCCGGCCATCACCACCTTGCCGTCACGGCGCACACAAAGTACCGTCGTGGAGCGGATTAAGCGCTTGCGTTGCATTGTTAACTACGATTATAACAGCGTAAATCGCGCTTCCCCGCGCCCTGCTCAGCGACGCTCAGTTCGCTTCTCCTGTGCGATGTTGCCGATCGTTGCCTGGGTCACGCGGAGATAGTCGGCGGGCGCGAGCAGAATCTGCGTTCCCCGCACACCGGCGGAAATCGAGATCACGTCCCATAGCTCGATGCTTTCGTCGGCGCAGACGGGATAGTCCTTCTTCGCTCCCGGCACTGTCACCCCGCCGCGAATGTAGCCGGTTAGCGGCTGCACCTCTTTCAGGGGGACGAGTTCGATCTTGCGATCGCCCGTCAGCGACGCCAAAGCTTTGTAGTCAAGCTCATAGTTGCCGGGAATCACGGCAAAGCATGGGCCGTGGCGATCGCCGCGCGCCAGCAGCGTCTTGAATACCTGCTCGGGAGGCAGGCCGACCTTCGCCGCTACCGTTTCCGCGGCAAGATCGTCGGGGTCGACCTCATAGCTCCGCAACTCGTAGGTAATCCCAAGCGAATCGAGCAGGCGTGCTGCATTGGTCTTCATGGAAGGGGCGCAGCCTTAGCTGCGCCGTTGCAAGCTCCTTATTTTTGCCCATCCGCGGCGGCCTTCAGCCCGCGAGGGACCTCTTAACGGAGGTTTTTCAGCCAGCCACTACTGCCGCGTGAACAGCATGATACGAATATAAGGAAACTCCTGAGTTTCCGTGAGCCGGTACTGATGATTCAATGCTGTCTCAAACGCTGCAAACTTCGGATCATTCGGCGGCATCGGCGTGGTTACCACCCAGATCCTATCGTGTCCTGCGGCGAAATCAGGCACGCGCGTGGGAGAAGGAACTCCCATAAAGTCATGCCACCCTACTCCTGCGTTGTTTCCCGGCCAGAGGATATCGGGCTTGACTACTCCATTCGTGTGCGCGGCATAGTAGTCATAGGGGAATCTGGTCGATACGGTATAGAACACGATCCCATCGTGAGCCTGGGAATTTTCCAGGATATAGGCCGTAGCCGAGCGAACATCATTTCTGCCAATGTCGAAATCGATTTTGTAGTAGGACCGTACTCCCACAATGCCAAACCACACGATGGCGGCCGTAACCGGAATTGCCAGGAGTCGTGGCCGCAACGCAACGATACCCGCGGCCGCCAGCAGGATCCATGCCGGCATGAAAATAATCAGGTATCGGGGAGCGAACACTGGCCGCGCGATGGAAACCAGCAGAACAATAATAAGCGGCACAAACAGCCAGCAGGCCAGAACTGCATAACCGGCTGCATCTTGCTTGCGGCGCGCGATTGCTACCCAGCCCGCAATCAGCCCGATCAGCACGCACACCGAGTACAAGGTCAGCAAAGCTATTTCTGCGTTGCCGGATAGTTTCTTCAACAGCCCAATTACGTCACCAGGATGTGGCCGTGGAATCCAGGCAATCGGCCCCGCCCCCGTGGTCGCTATGAACAGCCAGATGGGCAAGGTCCAAAGCGCGGTCAGTCTGGCGGCCCGCCGAAATTGCGTCTGAGTCTCCTGGGTCCAGGCTGTAGGATCCCTCCGCCGCATAACGCGAAGTGCCACCCAGTGCGACACTACAACCAGCACAGCAAAGAAATGCGCATAGATTGCCAGGGCGCTGGTTACGATGTACCAGTTCCAGTCTCGCTTGCGTCCGCTTTCGGCCGCCGCAATGAACCAATAGGTCGAGACGATGACCAGCAGCACCAGCAGGCTATAGCTTCGCGCCTCCTGCGCGTAACGCACTTGGAAAGCATTAATGCTAAGTAGTAAGGCGCTAATCAGCCCGAGGCCAGTCCCGTGTATTTTCTTCCCCAGCAGGAATATCGCTGGAATCGCCGCCACCGCGAACACAACGGATAGTCCGCGGATGAACGCTACCGAATCCCCCAAGTGCAGCCATCCGCGCAGCAACAGATAGTAGAGCACCATATTCATCTCCCGCCGCCACATAATGCGGAGGAAGTTGAACCAATCGAGCCGCGCCATCGTAATGCTGGAACCTTCATCCAGCCACAGGCTTTTCGTAGTTATCGCGTGAAGCTGTAGCAGCAACCCCACTATCGTGATGGCTGCCAGAGCAGCCCAGACGGCCAGCTGCGGGCCCATTGGCGATAACTTAGGCTTATGCTCTTGCTGGCTGGCACGAATTGAAGAACCGGTAGTCGGCATCTTGTGAGAGGTATGTACGAGACTAGGTGGGAACTCGAAGCAGCAGGTACCCAGTTGCAAGTCCAAAGATAATGTCTGGCGACCAGGCTGCCAGCACCGCGGGAAGCTGGTTGGCATTTCCCATGGCTTCGAATAGTCCTGCGATGCCGATATAGACAACTGCGATGCTGATCGCGACTGCCACGCCGGACAATGCTCCGCCGGTCCGGCCGCTTACCGCGAAGGGAATGGCAAGGACCGCCATGACCAGCGTGATGAGCGGATAGGATAGTTTTTTTTGCAGCTGTACCCGCAGCCGGACGGTATCGAATCCGCTCTGCTGCAGATCGTCTATATAATTGTGCAGTTCGTGATAGTCCATCTCCGACGACTGCCGGACCTCTTTCTTGAAGTAACCCGGATCTTCGTGGAGTTCCTTGAAGGTAGCTACATCATAGGTTCGATAGTCCTGGATGGAAGCTCCATTCAAAGTTCGCATCCATCCATTCTCAAAGACGAACTTGCGCAAGCCTGGCTCCCAGTGCGCCTGGGCGGCTGAAATGCGGCGCGTCAATTGAAAGCTCTTGGGGTCAAACTCAAAAACCGAAATTTGGTGAAAGGTGTCGGAATCGGGATCGAAGAGCTGGTAGTAGTAAATGTCGTTATTGTCGCCTACAATCCATTGCCGGTTCACCTGCAAGTAGGTCTGCGCCGGCCGGCCTTTGATTTCATTGCGAAGGATCTCCTGCCGCTTGTTGGTATGCGGAATATATACCTGGTCAAACAGGAATAATCCCCCGGCAAAAAGTGCGCTCAAAATAATCACCGGCAGGATTGCGCGATAGAGACTGATGCCGGTAGCCTTCATTGCCGTCAGCTCGCTCGATTTCTGCATCAAGCCGAAGGTGATAAGCACCGCGAGCATTACCGCGACGGGCGCCATCTGATAGATGAGCGAAGGGCTCAGGTTCAGCAGATACTCCGTCAGCAATAGCACCGAAACCTTGTTGCGCACAATGTCGGTGAACAGTTCGAAGAAGGTAAACACCAGCGCCAGGATCAGCAGGGAAGAAAGGATCATCGCCAGATACATGAGGAAGTCGCGCAGAATCATGTCATCCAGGATGAGCGGGAAGCGGGCGCTGAATCGCTTTTTGCCTTGGCGACGGTTGTTGAAATCCACCTGGTGCCAGCGGTTGAAGCGGAGTGCCAGGAGTGATTCCCACTTGCTCGCCAGCCAGCTCCAGATCTCCCCGAGGGTGCCAACCTCGCCCGGCATCCGGTCGGACCTCCACAGCAGCACCAGTCCGCACAGGAAGAAGATGATGTTTCCCGCCCAGACTCCCAACCAGGGCGACACCTTGCCCTGGCGTGCCAGCGACACTCCCAGCAGCGAAAGCACATAGTAGAGAAGAACCAACCCGATGGTCAGCACGAAGCCCGTGCTCTTGCCACCCTTGCGGGCAGACAGTCCCAGCGGAATGCCCACCATGGCCAGCACCAGGCAGGCTGCCGGCAGGCCAAATCGGCGATGGAATTCGATCTCGTAGTAACGGGCCTTCAGTTGGTCGTACGCACGGGCCTTCACCGCCAGCTCGTGGGCCTCGGGGGGCGCCGCGGGGATGGGCAGCTCGTCCGCCGCCTTTTGCTCGCGCGCAGCATTGGCCAGCAGGTCGTGCAGGCTCAGTTGCGCCACCGGCAGCAGATCGTAGGGGCTGCGCCTGGCTGAGCTGGGCATTGCAATCGGAATGTCGGTGCTCTCGAAGGTCGTGATGGAGTACTGGTCCTTCGCCTTGGGCACCAGCTCCTGCTGGCTGCCATCCTCCAGGTGAAGGCGCAGGTTGTCCGGAGAATCGTTGAGCAGCACGCCACGATCAGCCACCGTAATCTTGGGCGCCGACGGATCGCTTGTGTCGGCGAGGAACACTCCGCGCCACAGCGAACGATTGCCCTCCGGAATTGCGTCTTGTACGTACAACACGGTGTTCTTGAATTCCTCGTAGAACACGCGCGGCTGGATTTCGAACGACGCCTGCGACGATTTCAGGCGGTTCTGCAAAGCCACCAGGGCTGCCGCCGATCGCGGAGCAATGGAGATGCTGTTCACCATCGCCAGCCCCCACACCGCAATGGCAAACACCGACACCGCGCGCACGAAAAGCCCGACCCCCATGCCGCTGGTGCGCATGGCGGTGACTTCGCTGTCCGCCGCCAGGCGGCTGAGGCCAATCAGAATGCCCACCAGCACGCCCATCGGCAACGTGACGGTAAAGGTGGTCGGAAGGGTGAGGAAGAAGATCTCCGCTACGCTGGGCAACGGCGCACTGTTACGCACAATCAGCTCCAGCAAGCGGCCCAGATCCCGCATAAAAATGATCAAGGTGAACACCGCAAGCCCAATCAAGGCGTGCGAGATCACTTCATTCAGAATGTAGCGGGTAAGAATGCGCACAAATGCCTAGTTTAAATGCAAAACCGGGCCAAGACGAGTTATGCACCCGAAACTGCGCACCTGCCCGCGGTTCCGGGTAAAGTCAGTCCCCGTGCGCAGCGCTCTCCAGCGGCGCGGCCTCGTGCCACGGCGGCAGCACCTTGACCAGGACATACAAGATCACGAACGGGAGCAGCGTCAAGATGATGGCCGGCAGCAATCCCTCCCGGGTCACAAAGGCCATCTTGTAGGTGGTATATCCCAGGAAGCTCTTGGAGAACAGTTGCCCGCCGATCACTACATTCCAGCGCATGGCGAAGATGCCGATCAGGGTCAGCACCCCGGCAATGGAATAGATGTACTTGCGCAGCGTAACTGGCAGGCGCATGAGCTGCGTCATAGCCAGCAAAGCGAGTGGGGCGATGGTCCCCAGTCCAATCTGCAACAGGATCTGGGAGAAGTACAGCTTGGTGTGGACCATGAAGTCCAGGCTGCGGAAGGATTCGTCGGCCTCGTAGATGCGGTGGATCAGGTCGACCATCTCCAGCGTGAAGTCGATCAGAAAGGTATAGAAGAGGTATCTCGCAATCGTGTCCACGCAGCGCATATCGATGGCCTGCTTGCGCAATCGGCAGGTCAGCATATACAGCAGCATGACCACAGCGATCCCCGACACCATGGCCGAGAACAGGAACACCACGGGCATCATCGGCGATGACCACCAGGGATTCGCCTTTACCGAGCCGAAAATGAACCCCACATAGCCGTGCAACAGGAAGGCCGAAGGAATGCCGATGATGGTGATGATCCATCCTGCCTTGTCATCAATCTGCATGGAGCGCTCGCTTACGTTGTACGAGCCCAGAGTCATCACCCTGTAAAGCCACTTCGTTGCACCGGCCTTGGATTGCGCCCACCCTACAATGTCGCGCCGGTATTCCAGCCAGATCTCTACCACCAGCACGCCCATCAGATACCACAAATAGACGAACCCGAACATGGCCATGGCCGAGGAGCGATGCGGTGTCAAGTACATCTCGAACGAGCGCTCGGGCCTTCCCAGGTGCAGTTGCAGCGGCAGAGGGGCCACGATCAGGAACGCCAGCGCGGTCAACAGCGCCAGTCGATACGTAGGCTTCACCGCGTCCACCCGAAATACGCGCTCCAGCGACGCGAGAATAAATGCGCCCGCCACCAGGCCGGTGATGTAGGGATAAAGCACGATGAGGACGCTCCACTGGAGTTCCACTTCGTTGGGGTACATAAAGCCTTCAACCGGAACGTACATCGAGTCTCCTATCGCACCGAGCCATCGAGGTCGTAGTAATAAACTTTCGCCTTGGTCGCCATGTAGGGCTTCAGCACCTGCACGGGGTGCGTCTTCAGGAATTCGTGGATGGGGTCCTGGGGATTCTTGAAGTCGACCAGTTGCCGAGCGCCGGTTGGGCAGTTTTCGCAGCAGGCAGTCGTCAGCCCCTTGGTGATCCGGTGGTAGCAAAGCGTGCATTTCTCGGCAGTCTCGGTTTTGGGATTGAGGAACCGGCAGCCGTACGGACAAGCCTGAATGCAATAGCGGCAGCCCAGGCAGTAGGTTGAATCGATCAGCACCACTCCATCGGGGCTGTCGAAGGTGGCCCCCACCGGGCAAACCTGGGTGCAGGGCGAATCCGCGCAATGGTTGCAGAGTTTGGGAACAAAGAAATTCTTCCCGCTGGGGTCCTTCAGCTCGGGAAAGCCGTTCTTGCCTCCGTCGGGCGAGTCGACCTCGGGATTTTCGACTGTCCAGTCAGCCACCCGGTAGCGCTCCACCCAGGTGCGGAAGTAGCCGTCGGGAACCCCGTTCTCCAACTGGCAGGCCCGCACGCAACTGCCGCAGCCGATGCACTCCTCGATGTTGATCAACATGCCGTACCAGTGATTGGAAGCGGTGTAGTTTGGCGCCAGCTCGGGCGTTTCCGCCAAAATGCAGTCCCACGCCGCCGCTGCAGCAGCGGTCAGCAGGATGAAATGTCGGCGCGTCATGCTCACGGTTTCGCCTCCGCTTCTTCAATGGCAGGGCTGTGCGGCTTGTGACAGGTGTCGCAGGGCACGCCCCCGGAGTGCTCCTCAGGGACGACCTGGGGGAAGTTCTTTGGCTTCGCCGCATTCGCGGTGTGGCAACGAGGACACAGTGACGTTGTGTCCAGCTTTGCCGGCTGGACCGATGCCGGATCGTCCACATGCTTGGCCAGCGGGCCGTGACACGCTTCGCAATTGACGTTCTTGTGCTTGCCCTTGCTCTTTACTTCGACCACGTCGCTGTGACAATCGGCACACGCTTGATGGCCGGCATAGGCAACGGGCCGCGACGCGATCTCGGCTAGCGCATTACCCCGGTAGTGTCCGTAGCGGCCGAAGCTCTTCGGTACCAGCGAGCTCCGAACCAGCAGAAAAGCGAGAAATGCGACTGCAAAGACCGCTGCCAGGCGAAGCAGGTGTCCGGCATCCTTGAGGTCTTTCATAACTGTGAAAGTTCTCCGTGTCTCTTGGGGTAATACAAAAAATGCGAACAGGAGCGCCGTGCGCTCCATCACAGCGTGCTGTGACGAGGAGGAACGTAGCGGCGCTTTCGGCAGGTAAAATCGGCGGCGATTAGCCGTGGGGCGCTTAGCGCTTGCTGGACAGGATCCCCAGGATTTCCTGCAGTCCCTGGCGGACTTTCTTCAGTCTTTCCCTGCGATTTTCGGGAGGGAACGGAAGCCCCGCCTGGCGTTTGGCGGGCTTGGCTTCGGTCTTCAATTGCTGGCGGGCGCCGGCGATGGTGAAGCCTTCGTCATAAAGAAGCTGCTTGATTCGCAGCACATTTTCGACATCCTTCTGCCGATACATGCGCTGTCCCGTGCTGCTCTTCACCGGCTTCAGTTGCGGAAATTCTGTCTCCCAGAAGCGCAGCACGTAGGCCGGCAGTCGGCATAGTGTTGCCACTTCGCCGATGCGGAAGTAAAGCTTATCGGGAATGATGGGCGGAGCAGAAGCTGCTTTCTTCGCTGATTTCTTCCCCGCTGCACTAGTAGCCATCTGATTCAGTAGAGTTAAGGATACCTTCGTTTCGGCGGGCGAGAAAGAGGATTGCGCCGGCGGCAAGTGAGCTTCTGAGTCCTCCCGCAGGGGTCCGAGTCGTCATTGCACAGGATCTCAGGTTCTAGCCTTCGGGAGGCCCCTGTTCTAGCATCGAAACTCATCATGCCGCAATCCATAAGCCGCAGCCCGGCGAACCGGCTCACTACGGCCCTGCTGCTGACTTCCGTCGGAGGCTTCGTCGACGCCATCGGCTGGATCGCGCTGCTCGAAGTCTTCACTGCCAATATGAGCGGCAACAGCATTCATGTGGGCATGGCGGCCGGCAATCTGGACTTCTTCAGCTTGCGCCGCTTCGCCTGTGCCATCGCCGCCTATGTTCTGGGGCTGGTGATCGCGCGCATCGCGCTGGAGATCGCAGGGCGCGTCGGCCTCCGCCGCATTGCCTCGCTTACCTTCACCGTCGAAGCCGCATTTCTGCTGGCATTCACCTCCGTGTCGGCCCCGCTGCAGAACGGCCATGTTCCTGACCAGGCCTCCTTCGTTTACCTGGCCATGGTCGCCATGCTCGCTTTTGCCATGGGGATACAGACAGGAACGCTGACCCACCTCGGACCACTCACCGTGTACACGACCTTTGTCACGGGCACTCTGACCAAGGCCTCGGAAGCCTTCACCCGAGCCCTGTTCTGGATTCACGACACCTTGAAGGGCGGAAAATCGTGGTCTGACGTTGTCAGAGCTCTGCCCAGCCATCCTGACGCCGTCTCCGCGACATTTCTGTCTGGCATCTGGCTCTGCTACATAACCGGCGCCGCCCTGGGAACCGTTGCCATACGTACATGGGAGCTGCGGGCCCTGTACTTTCCCGTCGCTGTTCTTTGTTGTCTGGTGGTCCTCGATCTGTTGAAGCCGATTGCCTCTAAGGAGGAGAAGTTCCAGCACACCGGCCCGCAGCCGCCCGGCGAGCCTGCCTAGCTGATTCAAGGTGGGAAGTTCACCTCCACATTCTCACCGGTTTCAATCCCCTCCGTGTCCTCCGTGCCGCCGTGGTGAATCTTTTTCTCTTGGATACGATAAACTGAAGATACTCCCAACCCTCTCTGTAGCCCGCCAGGCGAGGCCGTAACCACGAAAGGAACAGCAGTTTTGAGCACCCGTATCCGTAACATCGCCATCATCGCGCACGTTGACCACGGCAAGACCACGCTGGTGGACGCCATGCTCAACCAGAGCGGCACCTGGCGCGCCAACGAAGCTCATGCCGAGCGCGTGATGGATTCCAACGAGCTGGAGCGCGAGCGCGGCATCACCATCCTCGCCAAAAACACGGCCATCCTCTACCATCCGGCGGCTGATCCCAGTGACGTCGTCAAGGTCAACATCGTCGACACGCCCGGCCACAGCGACTTTGGGGGCGAGGTCGAGCGCGCGCTGAAGATGGTCGACGGCGTGATGCTGCTGGTGGACGCCAGTGAAGGCCCCCTGCCGCAGACACGTTACGTCCTCAGCAAGGCGCTCGAAGCCAAGCTGCCGCCGATCCTTGTCATCAACAAGATCGACCGCCCTGACGCCCGCGCGCAGGAAGTGCTCAACGAGGTCTACGACCTGTTCATCGATCTCGACGCCGCCGAAGACCAGCTCGACTTTCCCGTGCTGTACACCAACGCCAGGACAGGCACCGCAACGACCAACATCGAAAAGCCGGGCGAAGATTTACGCCCGCTCTTCGAAGCCATCGTCTCCACCATCCCTGAACCCCAGGGCGACTCCGACGGCGCACTACAGATTCTGGTCGCCAACCTGGACTACAGCGATTATCTCGGACGCATCGCCATCGCCCGAGTCTTCAATGGCACGATGCGCACGGGAGAAGAAGTCGTCATCGCCAAGCGCGACGGCTCCATGCACAAGACGAAGATCACCAAGCTGTTCTCCTTCGCCGGGCTCAAGCGCACCGACATCGACGTCACTGAGCTGGGCGACATCGTTGCCGTCGCCGGCGTGGAAGGCATCAACATCGGCGAGACCATCACCGACGTGGAGAACCCGGCCCCGCTGCCCATCATCACCATCGACGAGCCCACCATCGCCATGCAGTTCATGGTCAACACCTCGCCCTTCGCCGGTAAGGAAGGCCAGTACGTTACCTCGCGCAATCTGCGCGAGCGCCTGCAAAAAGAGCTGCTCACCAACGTATCCCTGCGCGTGGAAGACGCCGACAGCACCGACTCCTTCCGCGTGATGGGACGCGGCGAGCTGCAACTCGCCATCCTCATCGAGATGATGCGCCGCGAAGGCTACGAGCTCGCCGTCGGCAAGCCCGAAATCGTTACCAAGCGCCTCGATGGCAAGCTGATGGAGCCGATCGAGCTGCTCACCATCGACGTGCCTGAGTCATTCGTCGGCGTCGTCATCGAGAAGCTGGGCACGCGCAAGGCGCAGATGGAGAAGATGCACAACCACGGCTACGGTCGCGTGCGCATGGAATTCAAGGTCCCCAGCCGCGGGCTCATCGGCCTGCGTAGTGAGCTGCTCACCGATACCCGTGGCACCATCGTGATGAACGCACTCTTCGCCGGATACACCGAGTGGCAGGGCGATATCCCACATCGTCCGACCGGCGCGCTGGTCGCCGACCGTTCCGGCCTGACCACGGCGTATGCGCTATGGGGATTGCAGGAGCGCGGTGAGCTGTTCGCCGGCCCCGGGGTCGAGGTCTACGAAGGCATGATCATCGGCGAGAACTCGCGCGACAACGATCTCGATGTGAACGTCGTGCGCGAAAAGAAGCTGACCAATATGCGCGCCTCCACCGCCGACGAAGCCATCCGCCTGGTGCCTTTCAAGAACCTCAACCTTGAGCAGGCAATCGAGTTCATCGCCGATGACGAGTTGTGCGAGGTCACGCCTAAGAGCCTGCGCCTGCGCAAGAAAATCCTGCAGGCCAATCGCCGCCCCCGGCGCAATGCCCAACCCGCAACCGTCGAGACATAGACAAACGGATTAGCACAGAATCTTCACGGATAAAAGGTTCCAGATCCGTGTTCATCCGTGAAAATCCGTGGTTGGATTTGTTATTTCTTCGGCGGATACTTCGCGAACAGCTTCTCCACCGCGGTGTTCACCTGTTCCAGCAGCTTCATCTGCTGATCGCTGAGGTTCTGGGTTGCCATACCACGCCACGCCAGTTTCTTGCGACTGGCATCAATGAGGTCGACCACGAGTTGGCCCTTGTGGACGACGGCCGTGTTCGTGCTTCCAGGTGTCATGCCCCACATCACGAAGCTCTGCCCGAACGGCGGTATTCCGTATGGGCCGTAGTAGAAGTCCGAATATGTCACGGCCATGTCCGAATCGATTCCTCCGTACATGGCCACGTACAACTCCGGATTGGCCGCGACTTCTTTCAGCCCGCGCTTCGCCAGCTCCTGATTGATCGCCCCTTTGATGGCCTCAACCAGCACCGGCTTGCCGGTCGCTTGCGGAGTCGGGTCCCAGGCGTAAGTCTTGAACGCGGAGAAGTCGACATTCTTGTCGAACTCGACTTTGATCTTTTGTGCCTGCGCGATACCGCAAGCCATAACCAGCAGAACAGCGGCAGCCGCAAATCGTTGCGAGATGAGTCTCATGGGTGCTCTCGGAAACCGGTGTTGTAGGAACAGCTATTACAACACATGCGTTACGACGGGTGGGGAGCACTGCCGCCCCGGACGGACGGCACCAACCCATTGACATTACGGCGGCGAGCCGGCAGTTCTCTCACTCACAGACTCCAGCCTCCCGTGTCGCAGCCGAAATCGCTTGCCGCGCCACACCACTGTGCTGCCGAAAAAGCTGGTAACCCAGACTGCGAGTGCGACAAAATCTCGCACCGGGATCAGCCAGAAGTCTCGCGCGACCTGCGAATCCCTGAGGACTTTCCCTCCAATCACGCCAGCCGCTGCAGCGCGCGCAACCAGAACGACCACCAGCGCCGCCCACGTCCACCACACGCGGGGTGCAGCCAACGCCGCAAGGATGCCCCACACCAACCCGAATGCCACGATCAGCCCGAAGTACTGTGCGGGACGCCTGTCTTTCACATTGCGCGCCCAGCGCAACTGGTGCTGCCAAAAGTCGCGCCACGTGTAATCCGCTACCGCTGTCTCGACTACCGCGTCCCCGAGCTCGACGTGATACCCCGCGGCTGCGGCCCGCGCACCCAGTTCGTAGTCGTCGCCCAGCACATCGACCAGCGATTCCAGCCCGCCAATCTTTGCCAGCACCGATTTCGTCGTCGCCATCGTCGCGCCCAGCGCAAAGCGAATCCCGCCTTCCATCTCACGTGCGACCAGCACTCCGCCCATGAAGTCGGTGCTGATACCCAGCGCTTCCAGCTTTGACCAGAGACCGCATCCCGCCACGGCACGGTAAAGCGTGGTAACAACCCCGACCCTCGTCTCGACGAAGCAGCCCATCACCCGCCGCAGGAAGTCTCGCTCCACCAGGATGTCGCTGTCGTTGATCAGCACGTGCTCGTGCTGCGCCTGTGGCAGCATCTGTACCAGGTTGCTGACCTTCCCATTCGCGCCCAGCACCTCAGGACAATGAATCACGCGCAGCTTGGCATTGGGGAACTCCTGCTGTACTTCGTGAACCAGGGAAACCGCCGGATCGCTCATATCACTCACCCCAAACAGTACTTCGTATTCGGGATAGTCCAGCAGGCAATGCGAACGGAAACCCTTGCGCATGTGTGGGTCGACGCCTTTTAGCGACTTCAGAATGCTGACCGGAGGCGTCATTGCCGCACTTTCACGCTGATGCGAAAGAAACCGCAGACCTGCCCACGCGCAGAGGACATAGTACGCCGCGCCCGCAAGCGCCAGCGACGTGCAAATCAGGGCGATGCCTTGCAATCCGAAGTCCATCAGAGACGCAGATTAGCAGACAAAAGCTTCGCCTTCCCATTTTCAACCTGCATCTAACCCGCAACACGGAGCACGAATGGCCACAAGCATCGAACAACCCGAGGCGAAGCAGACCCTGCGGCGCACTGCCCGCGAGATCTTTCATCATGTGGAGGACAACGCACATGAGGAGTTGCGTCGCTCACCCCAGGCGCTGGCCTTCTCTGGCTTTGCCGGCGGTCTCTCCATGGGACTTACCGGACTGGCGGTGGCTTCCGCACTGGCGGCGCTGCCCGATGTCCCCCTGCGTCAGTTTCTGGCCTACCTGGTGTACCCCATCGGCTTCATGGCCGTCATCATAGGACGCGCCCAGCTGTTTACCGAGAACACACTCTACCCGATTGCGCTCATCCTCAGCGAGCATCGCCACGTTCGCGACACGCTGCGCCTCTGGGGCGTTGTCTTCTGCTTCAACATCCTGGGCGCAATTTCGTTTGCCGCCCTGGCAACGCTCACCGATGCCCTGCCGCCGGCGGTGCATCGCGAGCTGGTAGGCCTTGGCGTGCTGGCGTCGCAGGGCAGCCTGGGGCACATCTTCTGGAGTGGTGTTATCGGCGGCTGGATCATCGCTCTGGTCGCCTGGCTGGTCACTGCCAGCCACTGGACCATCGGCCAGATCGCGGTCATATGGTCGCTGACCTTTCTCGTCGGCATCGGGCACTTCGCCCATTGCATCGCCAACAGCAGCGAAATTATGTCGGCTGTCTTTGATGCCCAGATTGCCTTTGTCCGGTACTTGCAATGGCTGGGAATTGCCACCGCGGGTAATATCTTCGGCGGGGTAATGATCGTCACCCTGTTGAACTTCGGCCAGGTCAAGGTCGGAGAACCGGAGTAGGGGTCACGTGCAAATGCGGGAGAGAACATTAGCGCCCTGATCGCATTCGGCGATGGCACCCGCGGGATCCACTTTCCCTGGCGCAAACTCCCGCTGAGCAGCCTGCATCCTATGCGGAAAAGCGCACCGTACCACCTCGTGTGGCGGCGGCCTTCGAGCAAATAGGAGACACACATCATGCGAGCGCGATTCCCCAAGGCACCAGACAATCTCCGCAGTGACGTTGATGGCCCGATTCCGGTTCCTCCGGGAGAAGACCTTCCTGCTCCCGTAAAGGAGCCTCCCGACAAGCCGGTCCTTGAACCTGACCATCCCGTTCGCGAGCCGGAGCCTTCCGAGCCCACGCGGCTGTGAGGGATCCGGCCCGACCTTCTCTTGCGAAAAAGCTGCGGGACGCAGATTGTGCCCCGCAGCTCGTGTCTGTCTCCTAGGCGTTGCACAGCGCTTCCCAGCTTTCATGGTCCGCGGCGGGATGCACCGAGCCGCACGGTTTCTTGGCAGAGAACAAGGCCCTTGGCCGCTTCAGCCCCTTCATCTGCAACTGGCGGCGGTCCGGCTGCTCGCGACGCAGAACTCCGGCATCAAGAAAAATCTGCGTCAGCCGCGCCACCGCTTCCAGGTAACGCTCGCAAATACAGCCGGTGCTGAGCCGAAGCATCTCCGCCGCGGTGTCGTAGGTCAGGCCGTACAGCCCAATGAGCGTGATCACCTCCAGCTCGTCGTGCTTCAGCTTCGACAGCGACTTCTGCACGTCGTGCGCAAATAACGCCTGGTCTTCGAAGCTGGGAATGGCGTGATGCGATACCTTGGCGCGAAAAAATTCGCGCCCCAGGATCGACGGCAGCCGTCCCAATTGGCAGGACATTTCGAAAAAGTGGCGGACGATCGCCAGCGTCTGTCCGCGATAGCAGATGGTTTCGGGCTCGGGATCGAAGGCGACGGCCTGCACCGGAGGACGGTTGAGCTTTGTCTTGCGGCGCGGACGCGCAGCCCGGCGTTCAGCGCGCATAGATGGCCTCCTCGGTTCTGATACCGGCACCAGACTGGCTTACCGCGCGCGCGCCCACGCGAAGGACGATACGCCGCAGCCGGCCGGAACCGGGCGGCGGTGAAGGAGGCTGGACCAGAAAGCGCTGCATCATCTGCTCGCAGTCATCGCAGTAGGGTAAGCCGGACTTGTCGCGGCGCAGTCCCAGCCCGCCGCAGCGTTCACAATACTTCAATTCATAAGTGCTGTAAGTCATGGTGGCGATTCTCCAAGTCAAAATGCCCAAAAAGTGCTACGGCCCTGCGACCTGTCCCTTGACCATCAGGGTTCAGGATCACAGGGCCCGTTTTAGTTACGATGACCTGCTTTGGTTATTAAGTTACGTGCCAAGCGGCGCAGTCGCGGTCATGCTGACGGAATCATTGGATGATTTCCGCATGGCCGCGTTCGGCATCCTAAGGTATCATCCGCTCTTCCCCTCGGCGGGTGAAATATCCCTCCTCGTAGCCGGATTTCAAAATGCGTCCGTTTTGCACAACGACACTGATTCTCCCGGTGAAATACGTCCTTCCCAGGAGCTTCTCGAAGGCCGACGACAACATCTCGGCGCTGCGCACCTTCCGTCGCAGTTCGGCGAAGCCATCGTCGCCCTCGGGCTGATTGTTTTGCATGGGTTGCTTCATCCTTACCCCAACACCTCGGGCAGCTTGAATATCGCATCGGCATGAATGCCAGGTCAATGACTATTAGCTCTAGGAATATTACGAAAGTACAGGTATAGCTTTTAGCAAACTTATGAAAACCAGGTTTCAATCGCTGCAGGACAGCCTGCGCTCCACCATTTGGGCGCGGTTGGAACGGGGAGAGCTCACCGGAAAGGCGCTGGCCGGCAAGGCAGGGTTCCAGCAGGCGCATCTCTCCAACTTCCTCAACGGCAAGCGCGGACTCAGCCTGCAGGCCATGGACCGGCTGCTCGACGTGCTCCACCTCGACGTTCTGCAACTCGCCGGCGTAGATGACGCCATGCGGAACGCCTTCCATTCGGAGCGGCGCAATGACGACACCGAAGCGGTCGCGGTGGTGACCCTGGCCGATGCCGCCCGCCTCGCCCGCTTCAGCGCTGACCAGATTCAGGACACGGTCCGCTTCCGGCGTAGTTTTCTGCGGCGGCTGAAATCCCGGACCGTCGGCAATCGGCGCGATTGGACGCGCTTCGTAGTGGCGAAGATGGATGAAGAAAATGCCAGACGCATGGCTCCTCTGCTGAAGGTCGACGCCCGGCTGCTGATCGACCGCCACTACAACGCGCCTCCGCCAGCGAGCGATCTTTCCCCCGAAGAACTCTACGCCGTCAGGGATGGCGCGCGGCACCTTATCACTCGCCTCACGGTGGCTCCCGGCCACCTCATCTTGCGGCCGCTGCAGGAAAGCGCAAGCTCGCCGGTGGAGCTGATCGCCGTACCCGCAAGCGGAAGGGCCGCCGACTTCATTATCGGGCGCATCCGGCACGTTGCCATGGCCTTGTGAGCGCGGCCCTCGGCAGGTGGGCGGGTCGGGTTATCATGAATCTCATAACCCGACTTGGAGAAGAGCAATCATGAGTGAACCTAATATCAGCAGCAACGCCGGCATCCGTCGCGACGAAGACATCGCCCTCGACATGATGAAGTTCATTGCCGTCACCACCGGGTACGGCAAGACTGGCTCCCCGGGCGCGGGTTTCCAGGTCGATACCATTTCCAAAGCGGAAGACTATGCCCGCCATCTGATCGATCTCTACGGCCAGTGCCTCGCGGCGGTGCAGAAGAAATAGACGTCGCTCCCGGCAATCCGGCGCCACCGCAGCGCCACTCAGAGGACCTGATCTCGTGCAGGCTTATTCGTAGCGCAGCGCCTCGATGGGATCGAGGTTTGCCGCTTTCCAGGCAGGATAGATTCCAAACACCAGCCCGATCACGGCCGACACGATGGTCGCGGTCGCAACCCATTGCACCGACATGGTCGCCGGCAGGGCAGGAAAGACTATCGGTACAAGCGCGGTAAGCAATCCGCCTATAAGAATCCCCAGGATGCCGCCCGCGCCGGTGAGGGTGATCGCTTCCAAAGTGAATTGCAACAAGATATCGCGCTTGCGAGCGCCGACCGCCTTGCGCACCCCGATCTCCCGCGTGCGCTCGGTCACCGATACCAGCATGATGTTCATCACCCCCACGCCACCCACAATCAGCGCGACGCTGGAGACGGCAAACATGAAGATGAAGATTCCGCCGGTGAGCTGGTTCCAGACATCGCTCAGCGAGTCCTGGCTGAAAATCGCAAAGTTATCCGGCTGGCTCGGCGCCAGATGGCGCCGGCGCCGCAGCAGCGCGCGCATCTCATCCATGGCCAGCGGCATGTCGGCCTGCGAGGTGGCCTTCACCGTGATCCAGTGCTGCTTCAACTCCGGGTGCAGCTTGCGGAAGCTGGCCAGCGGGAAATAGACAATGTTGTCTTCCGGATTCGATCCGCTGCCGAACACCGCCTTTCTCTTGGCCGTCACACCGATCACGGTGAACAGCTCGCCTTCGATGTTGATCTCTTTTCCCACGGGCTCGTCGTTTCCGAAGAGCTGCTCCGCCGTGTCGTGCCCCAGGATGATCACCGGACTGCGATGCTCGTCCTCGGTCTCGGAGAACCAGCGCCCGCTGTCCAGCTTCAAGTCAAACACCTTCGCAGCGTCGGCAGTGTCGCCTTCCAGCATCGTGTTCTTGGTCTTGTGTCCCTCGTACTTCACTGCATACGAGCCTGTCCCGGTTTGCGGAATCTGCAGCCGGACGCCCGCGGTCACCGCCTCGACGTGCGGCAGGTCCTTCATTGCCAGGGCATCGTCGAGGGTGAGCTCCTTGCGCGTCAGCATCTCCGTGGTGGGACGGCCAAAGGTGAAGGGTTCCATGTGAAAAGCGAAAATAATGTTCGAGCCCAGGTCCTGCACCATGCCCTGTACATTGGCGTTCAAGCCACGCACCACCGACGAGATGAGTATGACCATGGTGATGCCAATGACGACACCAAGAATGGTCAGCCCCGACCGCAGCTTGTTCGCCCGCAGCGTGTCCCACGCCATGCGCAGGATCTGGCTGTAATCTTTGCTTCTCATAAGGAGCAACTAGCAATTAGCATTTAGCACTTGGCATTTAGCACTTGGCATTTAGCACCTTAGTCTCGACATATCGGTCGCAACCGAACACTCGTACCTTAGTTGCGATATCAACGGCCAAAAGCTAAGTGCTAGTTGCTAATTGCTAGTCGCTAGTTGCTACAGTTCAAATCTCAACGCCACGATCGGATCCAGCTTTGCCGCCTTGCGTGCCGGATACACGCCGAAGAAGATTCCCACTCCCGTAGCCACAATTAGTCCCGAGGCGACCGCCCAGATCTTGATTGCCGAAGGCATTCCAATCGCCAGAGTTACGGTTTTTGCGATGGTGATGCCGCCCGCTACGCCGATCAGCCCGCCGATCAATGCCATAGTGCCCGATTCGATCAGGAACTGCAGCAGCACGTCTTGTTGTCGCGCACCCAGCGCTTTGCGGATCCCGATCTCGCGCGTACGCTCGGTCACCGACACCAGCATGATGTTCATGATGACGATCCCGCCGACAATCAGCGAAATCGACGCAATCACGATCATCACGATGAAAAACGTACCGCTGATGTTCGCCCACAACGACATGAAGCTGTCATTGGTTTCGATGGCGAAGCTGTCTTTGCCGCCGACCGGGTCGTGGCGCCGGGCGCGCATGATGACCCGCGCCTGATCGATGGCCTGCTCCATCGGCGCACCCACCTCATCGGTTTTGGCCCAGATGTTGATCGTGTTGTGCGAGCCGTAGGCTTTATACCAGGTCGTAATCGGCATCATGACCCAGTTGTCCGCGCTCTGGCCCAGCGTCTTGCCGCGCTTTGTCCCCACGCCGATCACACGATAAAGACGCCCGTCGACGCGAATCTCCTTTCCGATGGGATCGGTGCCGGGCAGCAGATTCTCCCGGATGTCCGAACCGATCACGGCCACGGGAGACGTGTTGTCCATGTCCGCCTGGTTGATCGTCCGGCCCATGTCCAGGTCGAGGTCGTAGATGCGGGTCATGCCCGGCGTCCAACCGCGAACCAGGGTGTCGGTGCTGCTCTCCGTTCCGTAGACGACCTTACCGCTAAAGTTATACGCCGAAGCCCCCACGACCTTGCATGCGTCGCACCCCTGGGCGACTGCCTCGTACTGCTCCAGAGTGATGTCTTTGCGTTTGTTGCCCTCGATGAACTGGTCCGGGTCGGTGATTACATTTCCCATCTTGCTGATGATGAACACGTCCGCGCCGAGATTGAAGATCTTCTCCGCCACGTAGCCATTGATGCCGCTCTCAAAGGTCACGACGGCGATCACCGCCGACACCCCGATCACGATTCCCAGCAGGGTGAGAAACGAGCGCAGCTTGTTCGCCCAAAGGGAGTGCAGAGCAATCCGGATGGCTTCGGAAATGTTCATACCAGGAAACCGGGAACGAAACTCACGACCGAGTTTAGCAATTTGTGTGCACTATTTCTGCCGTTCGATGAAGCGCGCGGTACGAAATGCAGGGAAATCGAGCTGAGCCGGGGGCCCGCGCCTCCGACGACTCCAACCGCCCGCACAAGACATATCCCCGGCCACAACCGGGCCGAGGGACCGCACAGCCGACAGCGCCCTAAACGGCAGCCGTGCAGAACGCGCACTTGTGGGCGCCGATGGGAATATCGCTCAGGCACTGCGGGCATTTCATCTTGTCGGGCAAAGCCGGCTTCTTATAGCGCGCCAGGAGAGCGTTCACTGGAAGCACCACAAAGTAATAGACTGCGGCGGCCACCAGCAGAAAGGAAATCAGCGCATTGAGAAAGTCGCCGTACAGAAATTTGGCCCCATTGAGTTCGAGCGAGTAAGCGGAAAAGTCCGGCTTGCCCGCCAGTGCGGCGATCAAGGGAGTGAGCAGGTCTTTGACGAACGCCGTCACTACGGTGCCGAATGCCACACCAATCACCACACCCACGGCCAGGTCGACTACGTTGCCGCGCAGAACAAAATCACGGAATCCTTTGAACATGGTTTCTCCCCGGGTTTCGATTCACGTCAGGGCTTTCGGGCGTGTACCCTGCTTGGGAAGCAATGTACGTCTCGCTCTACGGCGAAGCAAGTGGAGATTCTGACTCCACTTTGCCGGAGAACCACTCCCGCACCGGTTCCTGGCTCAGGTAGTAAATCACCGCAACCCGCACCATCATCTGCAGGCCTTCGCG
>CAWFIB010000015.1:0-107367 GCA_963815775.1 uncultured Acidobacteriaceae bacterium
ATCGACTCTCTTCGCTTAGGCGGCGCCGAAGTTCTAGTCAGAGATTTGGCCCCTAGGCTTCTCGGCCGGGGGGTTGGCTGCGATGTGGCCGTGCTGTTCCAGAGTTCTAGTCCGCTCGAAGCCTCATTGAAGGCGGCGGGTGTGTCGCTGCACAGCACTGGCGTTGCAGACCTTTATTCTCCGCGCCAGGTGCGTCCGTTGGCGAAACTGATGCAGAGCTATGACATTGTGCACGTTCACCTTTTTCCTGCCCAACTTTGGGCGGTACTCGGGATGTTGGAGATGAAGACGAGAACCATATTGGTTACAACCAGGCACAATACGTGGAACGCACGCCGTCGCTGGTGGCTGCGTCCGTTCGATGCGTGGATGTACCCGCATTATGATCGCATTGCCTGTAACAGCGAAGCAACGGCACAAGAACTTATCAGTTGGTGCCCGCGCACCGCCCAAAAGATTCAGGTGATCCCTAATGGCATTCCGCTAGAGACTTTCGAAACGGCTCAGCCCGCCGAACTGGCTACAATCCCATTAGGCGTGGCTCGATTGGTCTTTGTCGGGCGTTTTGAACCTCAGAAGGATCATGACACCATCTTGCGCGCGTTAACCTGATTCCCGACGTTCATCTCTTGCTTGTGGGGGACGGTCCGTTGCGGCCACAAATAGAAAGTCGAGTTCGTTCCCTGGGGCTTGTCGAACGAGTAACTTTTCTTGGCACGCGAAGCGATGTCCCTCAAGTCTTAAGGGCGTCCGATATATACGTTCACTCTACGACATCTGATGGCTTTGGAATCGCCGCCTGCGAAGCGATGGCCCTGGGTTACCAGTGTTAGCAAGCGATGTTCCAGGACTGGCGCAGGTGCTTGAAGGAGCAGGAGTTTTGTTCCCTACTGGAGACGATAAGGCTCTGGCTTCTGAAATTCAAGGGTTACTCGCGTCACCAGAGCGTCAACATCGGATGAAGGAGGCCAGCCGTCTGCGCGCACGGCGCTTCAGTATCGAAAGAACGGTGGATGCTCACGTTGAGATGTATCGCTCACTGCTCCAACACCGCGCAGAATCTCGATGAAAAATACAAATGCGGCAGTCGTTGGTTCGTTCGGGCAGGAATGGGAGAAGTTCGATCAGAGCGAGGCCTCTCCTGCTGAACTCCAAGCAATTTTCGACACCTATTTTGCCATTTTCCCGTGGGGAGAGCTGCCGCCTGCTGCGGCAGGCTTCGATTTGGGCTGTGGGAGTGGGCGATGGGCACGCTTCGTGGCGCCAAAAGTGGGGCGGCTCCATTGCATAGACGCCAGTTCCGCGGCATTGGAGGTGGCACGACAGAACCTCGCTGCCTACGACAATTGTGATTTCCACTGCGCTTCGGTGGACTCGATTCCATTGCCCGATAGTTCTGCCGATTTCGGTTACTCGCTCGGTGTTCTTCATCACGTGCCTGACACCAACGAGGCATGTCAGAATGCGTGCGCAAGCTTAAACCAGGCGCTCCATTTCTCGTTTACTTGTATTACGCCTTCGACGGTCGGCCCTGGTGGTTCCGGCTGTTGTGGCGGCTTCCGACTTTCTTCGACGACTGATTAGCAGTTTGCCATTTGCACTCAAGTCTCCACTCTGTGATTTCTTGGCAGTTGCCATCTATTGGCCGCTGGCGCGCACGTCTAAGGTTCTGGAGAAGCTCGGGGTCGGCGTTTCTCACCTGCCGTTATCCGCATACCGTGACCGAAGCCTTTACACCATGCGCACCGATGCCTTGGACCGCTTTGGTACGCAGTTGGAAAAGAGATTCACGACGCTGCAAATACAGCAAATGATGGAACGAGCTGGTCTCGAAAAGATCATTTTTGGAGATGCAGTCTTCTGGTGCGCTGTCGGATACAAGACTAAGCAATGATCATCAGTGCAAATGTTAGCCGCCGATCCCCTGGCAGTTTCCAAGTTCGCTACGGAGCATCTGGTTTGCCCACATACGTTCTGCGGTCACCATGCATTCAGCGGCGAGCGTCTCCACCTGTTCTTAGCAATACATAAATAGTAATAGGCGCTGTCCGCAGCCCACTGCCCAGGGTGGCAGTCCTGTTCGCTCGACACCGGTATTGAAACTTTTTCGTCGCGGAAACTGTCGTTCGTATTAGCAATCTTTCCGAATGGCAGTGGAGTATCAGGGGCAGTGCATACCCAACCCACGTAGCCGCCCGCGACCGGTGCGGGCTTGTAGAAAATGTCTCCTGTGTTGCAGGACTTCGGGACGGCGAGCTGATCGTAGCGGATCTGGCGCAAGCCAGTTGTGCTGGTCGCGGCATCATGGACTCCTTCGCCCTTCACCCAGAAGCCACCAGCTGGAAGCATGGGCAGCTGCGTTGGGGAGGCACTTCCGTTAACCGCCACTCTGGTATGCGCATCGGGCAGACACAAACTGCTAGCGGCTAGGGCAGTGCCATCAGACCGCGTGTCTTGCGTGAAGCAGGTCCATCCGCTGGCTACAGCGCCGGTTATATTGGAACGGCGAAAGCTTAAATTCGCCAATACCGTTCCCTGATTATCAGTCTCCTGAACATTCCAGAAGCCTTCGTAGCTCGGGTCACGCGCCACACTGCCGTAGCCGTATGCACGGCCCGCCTGGAAGATGCTGTTGGTATATCCCCCGAATATGTTTCGTCGTGTGAATTTGAGTGGCGAAGCATACCCATTATTAATGACAAGGTTTTCAAGCTCCCAGTTTGCAACCGTTCCCCAATTCGTTCCCAGTGTCAAGCTGTTCAAGAGCTGCGAGTAACCCTCCTGGTTGCCCTCAGCGTAGGATTCCACGAAGGTCGAATTGTTGGTGTTATACGGGCCACCATTAGTCACAATTCGCGCAGTCCCTTTGTGCACATCTGACGCTGCAGCATCGGTCAGCACCGCAACGTTTCCGGTAATGAGTTTCACCGTGGAGCACAATTCATCCCGACCTGGACCGGCTCCCACAATGCAGACCAGTGTGCCTAAGTCATTCTGTGTCCAGTGCGCCGAAGGAGATGTGAGATTGTAACTGCCAGCCGCCATTTCGGCGTCGTTGACATTGCGACCCAGAGCCCAAGTCCGCGCCCCCGCCTGATATCCATATCTAGCAGAACCGGACTGGCAGTACGTCCCATCAGGTTTAGTTGTGCGGAATTGAAGGGTGGACGAACTGGGGGCATTGATAATTGGCCATTTATTGGCAAATTCCGGACAGCCACGGATGACGCCCCAGTCGCCCGGAATCGTGCCGTGGTTCCGGGTGGTCGTGACGGTGGCGATCTGATGGCTTACTACGATTCGTTTGATCTCGACAGTCATCGTCGGGTTGGTGGGATCGTTGTGATTGGCATCCGTGAGAGGCGCCACGAAAGTGCTCGGGATTACCGCATCGTCGTAGAAACCCCAACCCTGGTTCAACCGTGATATGCAAAGCAGGCACAGTCCGGCATTCGCATCCTGTCCACTGAAATGAAACCCGTCACCTCTATTGAGCTCGGTTCGCACGTTTTGGAAAATCCAGATATCCGGTTCACCTCCAAGTTTGGAATCCACATTTACACCATGCCGCGAGAAGCCGTTGACGTGGACATCACGCAAGGACACTTGACCACCATTTACACGGATCCCATCTGCCATCCCCTGCCGATATGTCACTGGTTTTGCGGCGTTGAATAGCGAGCTACCGCGAAGATTCATGTTGCGGATCGCCTGGCCTTGGCCACCGCTGATGCTCACGCCGCTCACGTCGGCGGTCCAACATAGCGTCGTATTGCCGTTTGCAGCGCCCCCTTCCCCTTGTAGGGCGGTGCTATAGGAACTGAACGAAATTGTCTGACTCAACTTGTAGTCGCAACTCAAACTCGACTTGCTCTTAGGGAAAAAAATCGTACGGCTCGGATGGTCGTCAATGCAATGCTGGATGGCCGCGCTGTCGTCGCTCGCGCCGTCGCCCCGGACGCCACAGTCTGTCAAGACGTCAACTTGCGGCTTGCTGTGGTCGTCAGTTGAAGCACGCTGCTCCTGAGACCAAACTCCAACTGATATAAATCCGAACATCAACAGTGCCGCAAGAGCACGACGCCCAAAACCGACAATCATTGGAACCTCCACAGAATGTTTCCGCGACGTACCCGATTCGAAACAAACAAAAAACTCAACGGTAGTTCCGTGTGGGGCTCAGGCAGCCAACCGCGGCATCGTTTTCCTTCTAACCTTGCTCTGCCCGGCTCGTGGCGAGGGATTGCTGGACACCGTCGCCGATCTCTAGCAGTCGTAGATATTGGCTAACAATCTGATTGTATTGAAACCGCGCCAGCACCTCCTTCGGAACAACCGCGCGTCTTGGTGACTGAATCACACGCAGAAGCGCATCACCGAGAGCCGCGCTGTCGCCGACCGGAACCAACGTGCCGTAAGCACCGTTGCACAGGATCTCGCGAGGTCCAGTTGGACAGTCAGTGGCGACGATTGGCAAACCTACCGCCAACGCTTCGATCAAGACCGTAGGTAATGCTTCCACAACTGAGGATAACGCCAATATCGCCGCCCGTTTCATGTAGGGCAGGGGGTTAGGAACATCTCCTAAAAAACTAACAGCCGAACCGATATCTAATTGCCGCGCTAGGACACTTAGCCTTTCCCGTTCCTCGCCATCTCCAAGAAAAACAAGCCGAGAATCCGCAGTCCGGCGAACAGATGCAAAAGCCCGCAGCAGCGTGGGATAGTCTTTGTGGTAATGCAAACGTCCCACGGCCAAGATAACGGGGCGCGTATCGGCGACAAAGGCTCTGTCGACGCAAGGCTCAGCAGCACATTTCCAGAACTCCGGACCGACAATTGGATTATAGATAACATGGATTCGGTCGGCCGAAATACCCATTGTTAATGCCAAATCTTCAGCTGCACCTTGAGAGACCGCCACGAGGTCATTCGCCCACGGATAGAATCGGCGCACAAGAAACGGAGTAATACGTGTCCGAAACATCGGCGCATCAGTCGCGATATGCGAAATAATGTTGTGCTCGGTCAGAATCAATCGCGTCGGCACGCGGGCCAGGCGCTTAGCCCAGACAGCCGCAATATTGGTCTGAATGGCACCCGAGATCATGAAATCCGGGACCTCTCGCCTGAGATAACGGGCCAGTGGCACGATACTAGTGAGCGCACGCGTCGCGTTCAGATCGATCAGGCGCACGCCGCTTGGGACTTGATCGCGAAAGTTACCTTCCGGAGTAGCTTGCACCAGATCCACTGCAAGGCCGTGCTCCAAGAAGCCGCGCGCCAGATTCACGAACACACGTTGGATGCCACCGTGTATCAGGCAAGGGTGAAAGAAGGCAACTCGCGTTGGGCGGGAGTTTGCAGCGCTCACAAGATCTCTCGATTATTCGTGTTGAGATCGTCAAATAAGCTCTTTGGGGCTTCTGGAACCTTGGGAAAAAGGGTTGAGCTACAGTTCTCGACAAACAGTTCGATGCCTGCCGGTTCAAGTATCTCCTGCTTAAAGCAGTAAATCGCCTGTTGTGCAGGCACCAGCCAAGGCAGCCGACGTGCCGTGAGATGGGCTCGCTTGCGATCTGCGAACTCCCACTCACTTGTTTCAGGATAGCGCTGCGCGTCCTGATAGAAATACTCTGCATTCCCCAGATCCACACCACAAAGCACAATACGCCTGTAGTTCATGCGGACCGCCAAGCTCATCGCTGAAAAAACGGAGCCTCCGTACATAAAGTGCCATGCGACGTGAGTGGTGGGATCAAAGACCCTATGCTGACGAAGATAACGCATTCCCTTTCTTAGCTCTTCTTCGTCTCGCGCAACCACGCCGACCGGAAAGGTTACAAATAAGTGGGAGCAAAACTCCTCCGGCAAGTCTAATACCATTTGGCCCTGCTCCAGCGGACGCGGTTCGCTCAAAGTACATATGATCTTGCTGGTGTTGCGGTAGTCGCGGGCTCGCCGAAGGAGCAGACTGTGCAAAGCGTCGTACACCAATCCGGCCCGGGCCCGATCGATATTCTCGAATAGGTAGATTTTCGGAATGAAGCTATGCACCGGCCAAAAGTTAAACCCGATACTGTCATGGCGCCCAATTGTCCTCCATCGCTGGTCAGGAATGTCGTTGATGGAGGGCCCGCTTCCAAGAACAAAAACGGTGTCGCTCGATTTCAATGAGCTGAGGTTGAGATTCTGAAGCAGCGGTATGCCGGTTCGCTTAGATATCGTCCCCACTAGAGAGGACTGCCGTTTTAAATCGTAGCCATAATGCAGGCGAAGCAATAGGGGATGCGGAAGCCGTTTTGCGAGTGATTTAATCATATGGCCTAATTCGTAGCGGACCCTTTAGCGCCCAATAGCGCGAAACGACTCAAACCCAGGGCAGCCAGGGCTGCAAAAGATGTAAATCCGACGGTCACCAGGGCGAATGGCCGGTATGCAGGACTCCAGTGAGCCTGCGTCGCGACCAAGACCAGAGCAAACAGTCCAAGCGCAGCAAACATTCGGGGCAGATCATACTCCAGGCGGAATCTGCGCTGAGCGAGATAGTACATCACCAATGCCTCAACCGCATAAGCTGCCAGAGTTGCATACGCGGCACCATACATACCCCAGCGCGGGATTAAAGCAAAGTTCAAGACCGTGTTTACAACCAGCGCCGCAAAGCTAGCTGACAGGATTAGCTTCGTCTGGCGGGAGTGCATCGCAGCCAGAGAGAACATGGAGAACAGCGAGTGGGCCAGATAAGCGCCGATGATCCACGGCACTACGCGGCCGGCTGCGGCGTACCGCGGATCGAGGAAGTGCGCCACGAAATCCTGTGCGACCAGCGCTCCAAAACAGGCAACCGCGGTCAACGCCACGATCAGCCCGGTGCACATCCGGCTCAGGACTTGTCTCCCCTCTTCGCCCTTTCGGGCTATGTCGTAGTAAACCGGCGCCCACGCCTGATTCAAAGACATGGTGATGAGTGACATTATCATCCCCAAGGTATAAGCGATGGCATATAGGCCGACTTCGCCGAGAGCGCGATAGTGCGCGAGGATAAACCTATCGGCAGCTATCAGGCCTAACGCCATGAGCATGTGGGGTACCAGAGGCAGACCCATAGCTACGGTTTCCCTCACATATGTCCACTGGAAGGACGAGCGAAATGTTGGGCGCGCTAGAAAAATAGCGATCAGCAGACAGATAGCTGCGGCAATTAATTTGCCCCCTAACATCCCCATAATCCCCTGCCGGACGACAACTAGTAGCACGATGCTCAATGACGCGGTTAGTCCAAACGAAAGAACTGAAAGAGTCGCGTAGGTCCAGGGCCGATGTTCGACCTGGCACAACATTAGGCGGTAACTGAAGAATTGGGTAGCAGCTGCCGTGACCATTGCCATGGCAATATATCGAAACGGCACCGCTATACTTGGAAATATGGCTCGTTGCAGACCAGGACCAGCGGTGAGCGCCACCACGAGGAAGCCAAATTCCAGGACTAGGGCGAATTTCAGCGTGCTTCCGACATAAGCAGAAAGCATCGCAGGATCGTCTATGTGCTGAAAATAGAGTCGCTGGATCGAAGCGTTAAACCCCAAGCTAACCACAGTCACAAGACTCAGCGCGAGGGTCTCAGCTAGCGCGATGATGCCGTAATCGGATGGCGTGAGAAAACGGGTGTAAACCGGCAGCAGCAGCAAGTTTAGAGCGCGGATGCCTAAATTTGCCAGACCATAAACAGAGGACGCGCGCAGGATGCGGACTGCAACAGACCTCGCGGTCGGAGCAGGTGAAAGTTCCGTTGCTGCTCGCGTCGCCAAGGGTTCGCTTGTGCCTCCCACAACTGACTCCGACCGTATGCGCTGCAACTGAGATTAGCACTGCAAGGGACCAAACGGCCGACACCTGCCGATCCAAACGCCTATCCTCGTAGCTGTGATTTCACCGTCGAGAGAGTATTATGTACCCGCCCCATTCACGTCCTCCGTTGCGGAAGTGGAAGCAAGCTTCAAAGCTGTGCTTCCTGCCGACGCAACGAAGCCTGCTCCGTAATCGTCTTGGTCCGCGAGCGCACCCCCGGCTGCGAAAGTAGGGACACTAGCGAATGGCCAAATCGAGCGCGTCATGCAGTGCACGTCTCGACCCGCCGGAAATGCACTGCGTAACCTAAAGGTGTCTTTCGAGACGCTGCGCGATTCGGAACTGAAACATGCAACACCGCGAACGCGACGATCAGTGCAGCACAAATTGTGCTCAATACCTTACCGCCTCCTTAGGCGTTCCGGCGATGTCTTAGCGCATCATGCTTCAACCACTTTCTGGCTGGACGGCCCCATGATCAACATTGGGGAGTACCGTATGTTACCCATTCTGTGCCGTACACGCTCGTTACGGTTGCATATCCGTGCTGCCTTAGCAGTTGTTCGACCCTCCTGCAGGTCCGCTCACCTGCCGCAACGTTGCCGTCTACAAAATGATCCGAGCTGATTGCAAAGTGCGGCTTGAAGCGGCGAATCGTCTCCGCCGCACCCTCAAGTGCCTTGATCTCAGCACCTTCGATATTCATTTTGACGAAGTCGAGCCTCGTTAGCTTTCGCTCTCGAACAACTCGATCTAATGTAGTGACGTGAATCTGAACCATGCGTCCACCCGGACCGTCCCAGAAAGCAGAGGACCCTAAAGCTCCGCGTTCACAAAACTCGATTTCGGTTTCACAGTTCCAGAGACCATAGGGAATCAACTCAATATGAGCAGGACTGCCGTTCAATCTCAGGTTCCGCAACACCCCTTCACGGTTGGTCGCGTCGGGCTCAAAGGAAAGCACCCGGCCCGAAGGCCCAACCTGAGCTGCAAATACGACCGTAAGCAACCCGCGGAAAGCTCCAGCGTCGACCACAATTTCGCCCGTTGAAACCGCGTGTCGGGATTCGAACTGTTGCATGATCCGCCTAAGGTCAAATAACGGCTCGGCAGTCCACACCTTAAGACCTGCAGTTTCGGCGATGTAGGCTCCATTTTCCCTTCGAAAATGGGCGGCACCACGCTGGCGATAGTTGTTAATAAGTAGTTGCAACCATTCTTTAACTCTACCGTCCGGAATCGCAGTCCATACACTTCTAGTCAAACCCATGGAGTACCGTCCTGAGCGGAAAGAAAACAACAGTACGATATTATAGCAATCGCGCTTACAAGACATTCGCCAAGAGCCGTACCGTCGTCGCTCGACCATCGTCCGTTCAAAACACGACGCCTGCAAAACGGTAAGGTCTAGGTCGGCCATTTTCCGTGCCGCGAACTGCGGACGTTTACACCGGTAATATTGTCCGGTTCTCCCGCCGCTCGGCTCACCATACCCCTATACAGTGTCCCCAACACGTTTGCTGAAGTCGATTCGATTGGGACCGGCATTCGATGCACCATCGGTCTCAAAGCGCTGGCACCAGGTTATCGACTGGCCACAGATAGCCTGATCATCGACGACGCGGGAAGAACGTTTTCTTACAACCGGCGCACCTGGGCGTGCTCCCTCTACCGCACGGAAGCGGGCCGCGCTCACTGGGCCTTACGGCCCGGAGTTCCCCTTGGTCGAGGATGTCGATTTTTTTCTCCGGCTTCGACACTGCCAGCGCTCGAGGGCAAGCGCCTGGTGCTGGTCACCGTGCATCGACGCGAGGTTTTCGGAGAAGCGATACGGGAAATGTTCTATGCATTGCGGGACTTGGCTGGTGCTGTACCCGACGTGCTGATTCTCTTCCCGGTTCACTTGAACCCACGTGTGCGGAACCCGGCGCAGGAAATTCTGGGGAGCTCGGCGAACATCGTGTTAACGGAGCCGCTCGATTACTTCAGTTTTGTACATGCAATGTCGCGCGCTCACTTGATCCTGACAGATTCGGGCGGCATTCAAGAGGAAGCCCCTACGCTTGGTGTACCCGTACTTGTGCTGCGGAACCAGACGGAGCGTCCGGAAGGATTAGCAACTGGCATAGTCCAGTTGGCGGGTACCGACCGGCGCGCGATCGTCGAACATGCGGTCCGAGTACTCACCGCGCCCGCAACAGCGAAACACACAAACCGAACAAATCCATATGGAGATGGAAAAGCCAGCGCTCGCATCGTAAAAGAGGTACTTCGCTTCCTTAAACTGCCAGATCATGGCGTTTACGACGGAATCGGCGAGTTCCGCCCAGACTTGAGATTCGCAACGACCGCGACACACGCGGATTGAATCCTTAGAGTTAGAGAAAGGCGGCGCGTAGCCCGTTCGCGCTGGGAGGGAAAGCTGGGACGCCCGCTGCGATTTCTGATTTATTGGTGCGGTGGTCTCACCCTAACCATAGCTCTGGCAAGCGCCTCCTATCGCTGGCTGGAATCTCCGTTTCTGCGTCTCAAGGACCGATTCGCAGTTGTGCATTCCCGGCCAGTTTAGCTCTGAAATCCGAATCCAGTTCATGAAGGTCGAGACCCAGAAACCGGATACTGCTAGCACTTTAGTGCCTATTTGTTGGGGCACCGAGGGGGCAATAATCCACCAAAAAGGGTAGCATTGTCGAGCTACTTTCGATTAATCTTAAGTCTCTTAGTCGCTTAGGATTCAGCCTCAGAGAGCTTCGCGCCTCTGGTTATCCTCAAAAAGATGCCCAATCTGAATTTCAGTTTCATCGAGGCTCCGGAGATCCGGTTTCGCCGTTGGGCCGCTTGTAAGGCACAGGTGCAACAGGTATGAACATGAACTCCAGTCGCTTGCTTGGAGGTGGTGCTGGGCTTGTCCCTTCCGGGGACTCGATTGCCTCTCAGGATTTCCAGGATTCGTACGGATTCGCTGGACGGGAGCGGACACTGGGTGACTATTGGCGTGTTCTGCGAAAACGGAAGTGGACTCTCATTGTGTCGCTAGTTGTAGTGACGGCCGCTGCGGCCTTAATTTCTCTTCGCATGACCCCCATCTATGACGCCGTCGCACGTGTCTCGATATTGAGCCAGGCGCCCGACATTCTCAACTTCAAAGATAATCAACAATCCAGCGAGTCCATTGACCAGGGGTCGTCAATCGGCACCCAAGTAAACATTCTGCAGTCAAATACCCTCGCCCTGCTGGTAATCCGCAACCTGGGACTCAACAACCGTACCGAGTTTGCTGGAAAGGAGCGGTCAACCACTACCGGAGGTATACCTGTATCTGGATCATCTGCCCAGACTTTGGAGCGTGAAGATCAACTGATCCGCGTATTTCATTCCAACCTGAAGGTGCTCCCGGTTCCGAACACCGCGATCATTGAGATCAAGTATTCGAGCCCAGACCCTAGGCTGTCAGCGGAGGTCGCCAACTCTGTTGCCAATACGTTCATTGAACAGAACATCAAGGCTAGGTTCGACAGCACCATGCAAGCTGCCGATTGGCTCTCCAAGCAATTGGCCGACTTGCAAATAACAGTGGAAACTTCGCAGGCCCGGTTGGTTGACTACCAGAAGGCACATGGAATCGTTGGCACCGATGACAAGCAGAACTTGACCTTCGAAAAGCTGAACGAGCTCGGTAAACAGTTAACCCAAGCGCAGGCAGACCGCATTCAAAAGGAGTCGTTGTACCAGATCGCAAAGGGCACCAACCCAGATGCCCTTGCCAGCGTTTTGCAAGATCCCGCTCTGGCCAGCCTGCGCCAGCAGCAGACGCAATTGCAAACCCAGTACGCCCAGGTGAGAACACAGTTTGGCTCAGAGTACCCGAAGGCCCTTGAAATTCAGAATCAACTCAATGAGATCAACAAGGCATACCAAGAAGAACTGCAAAGCGGCGTACTCAGAGTGCAAAACGACTATTACACAGCAGTAAAGCGTGAGCAGATGCTGAAAGCGGCCCTGGATGAGCAAACGGCCGTCGCAAACCAGCTCGATGAGAATGCCATTGAATACAGGATCCTAAAGCAAGAGGCCGATTCCAATCGGCAGCTTTATGATGGACTGCTGGAAAAGCTCAAGGAAGCCAGCCTGGCAGCGGGTCTGAACTCGAGCAACATCCGTATTGTGGACAAGGCTCGGATTCCCCTGGTTCCTGCACGGCCAAACGTGCCGCGTAACATGCTCTTCGCAGCTCTACTGGGGTTATTCGGCGGAGTCGTCGTGGCGTTCGCGCTGGAGGCAGTAGACACCACGGTGCGCACGCCCGAGCAGGCCCAGGGGTTAGGTCTGCCTGTAATGGCAGCCATTCCTCTGAAAGTTAATATAAGTGCGGCGAAAGACCCAGGCGTGGGCGCGCGCCTTCTATTGGCGCCACGTGCCGCCAGTGCACGCCCAGCGGCGCTTGTGGCTTTCCTTGATCCGCAGTCGGAGATCTCAGAAGCCTACCGAACACTGCGTACATCGATCTTGCTGTCGAGTGCTGGGCGTCCGCCGCAAGTTGTCCTTTTCACCAGTGCCCTGCCTCAGGAGGGCAAGACCATGACCAGTGTCAACATTGCTTTTGTCATGGCGAAACAGGGAAAACGCGTACTGCTCGTCGACGCCGACTTGCGCAGGCCCAGCCTACATAAGATTTTTGAACTGCGGCCGGAAGTGGGTCTTTCTAATGTTCTAAGCGGCGGAGCCAAGTGGAAGGACGCCGTTCAGCCCACGATGGATGCGGGCCTTTCCCTCCTACCTTCGGGACCGCTGCCGCCACACCCGTCCGAATTACTCGGTTCCACCGCGATGCAGGATCTGATCGGTGAATGGCGGAAAGAGTATGATCACATCCTCTTCGACTCGCCTCCGCTGCTGTCGGTTACCGATGCCGTTCTGTTAGCGGTGCAGGCGGATATGGTAACTCTCGTGGTTCGTTCCGGTCAGACAACGATGGGAGCCGTCCGTTGCGCTCGTGACCTGCTGCTGCAATTGAAGGTACCACTGCGAGGCATCGTGCTGAATGCCGTTGATATTCAGTCGCCTGATCACTACTACTACTATTACTCAGGTTCGAAGTACCGCGGGTACTACACCGATAAGGATGCTCCTAAGCTGAAGGAAGGCCGAAACGGCAATGCCCAAAGCACCGATAACGACGAACAGCAAAAGCCGAGTGCCACTAATTCCCAAGTCTGACGCAGGAGAGTCTGGGGATCGCCATCGCATCAGCACAACGCAGAAGGACAGAAGTCGCGCTTGCCTTGGGATGCGTCGCGGCTGCTGTGATCTATGGCTGGTTGCTGTGCGAGAGTACCAGGCATCTCGGGGCTTTCCTCCAGTCTCGACGTGGTCTCTCTGGAGCGCGCCATCGCGCTGGAACATCGAGATGCAGCCAACCAGGATTTGCTCTGTAGGTACCTGCTATTCGATCGACAAGAGGCGGGTGCGGCAGTTCCGCGTTGCAAACATGCGACCGAGTTGAAACCCCTTCCAGTCTGCATACTGGCTGCATCTTGCACCGGCATACTACAGGACCGGGGTAAAACATGAACAGCAAGATGGGATACTTAAGACCATTTCGGTTGATCCGACGACGCCGGATGTGGCATGGGAAGCTGCCAATGCTTTTTCCTGCTTCGTGCTGCGAGAGGGATCGGCGCCTTTAATCCAGCGGCATCGAGTTGATCGAGGTCGGGCAGTATTACATGCGAGGCAACATACCGACTTGTAGCTGGCACCTAGGAATTGGTGAGTGCTGCATCTATAGCACTTTAGTGACAAAAAGAATTGCGGAATTTTTACCTTGAAAGTGCCGGCTCTCTGCCCTACGATGGAACCTCTAGTCATTGCTCGGTGAGGATAGTAAGAACTCCTCGGAATTGGGGATCGACTAAAGTGCAAGCTCGGGTCGGCTCAAAGTCAAACAGGTCCGTTCTAAGTAGCGTTGGCTGGGTGGTCGAGCGCCTGCCGCGCTTTCTTTTTCGACGCAGGTTCCAAATTCTCGTCGATGCCGTTTTGTCGACGCTGGCGATTTGGTTCGCTTATCAGCTTCGATTCGATTTCAATGTGCCCAACCAACACCGCGTTGTGATGTGGACTTGGGCGCTCCTGCTGTTCTTCCTTCGTCCGCTCTGTCTATTGGGGATGGGGGGCTATCGCGGCACGTGGCGGTATTTCAACTTCAACGACGCTCGGGCATTCACTCTTGGGGCCTTACCCGCAACCGCGCTGATGCTGTCAATGCGCATAGGGTCGCCAGCGATCTTCGGAATCAAGGTTCCGTTAATTGTGATTGTCGTCGATTGCACGTGCTTCCTCTTCTTGGGCTTGGGCGTACGCGGCCTGCGGCGGGTTCTTTACGAGGAATCCCTAAGGGAGGGCGCCTGCAAACGGACTTTGCTGGTTGGAACCGAAGAGGGGCTGGCCTCGGGATTGCGGCAGATCAACCTGCACCCTGAAGTACGCATTACAGGGCTGCTGACAGCGGGTGGAAACCTGAAAGGCTCCCGGATTAGTGGTTTTGCCGTCATTGGCACGCCGGACGAACTGGATAAACACCTGGCATCTGGAGAAGTAGATCTGGTATTGATCGCAGACAGTGATGTTGACTCCATGGGCAAAACCGTGGCCGATTGCATGGAGTTCGGCGTTGAGGTCAGGTTGTTGCCCTCAGCGAAAAAGATTATTAGCGGCGATGTCCGGATATCAACCACTCCCTCGCCAGAGCTCGTTTTGGCCCACAGCAAAGAGGCAACATTTGCGCCTCATCCGCTGGTCGTGGAAGCTTTCTGTGGGCGCTGCGTCCTCATTACTGGGGCTGGCGGTTCGATCGGCTCTGAACTGAGCAGACAAGTGTCACGCCTTCCGGTAAGCAAAGTGCTGCTGCTCGACCAGGACGAGAACGCCATGTTCTTCATCCAGACAGAGCTGTCGCGCAGCGCTCCATCGACAGTTCTCGTGCCGGTGGTCGCAGACATTCGGAACCAGGATCGTCTTCGGGCGATCTTCGCGAAGTATCGTCCGCAGGTCGTACTCCACGCTGCCGCCTATAAGCACGTTCCCGTGATGGAGCACAACTGCTCCGAGGCCGTTCTCAACAATGTCATCGGCACGCAAAATGTTGCCGAGGTAGCGATCGAGTTCGAAGCCGAACGATTCCTTATGATCTCGACCGACAAGGCGGTCAATCCCGTAAGCATTATGGGCGCGACCAAGCGAGTTGCCGAGCTGTTGGTTCAGGATCTGGCCCGCCGCGAAAATGGTCACCCCAATCACACCCGCTGCACCTGCGTGCGTTTCGGCAACGTCGCCGGCAGCAACGGAAGCGTAATCCCCATCTTCCTGAAACAGATTGCCGCGGGCGATCCGATCACCATCACTCACGAGGAAATGACTCGCTACTTCATGACCATCCCTGAAGCGGTACAGCTGGTCTTGCAAGCCGCGGCGATCGGCTCGACCGGCGAAATCTACATGCTGGATATGGGCGATCCGGTGAAGATCAAAGACCTGGCTTGCCGGCTCATTCGGATGTCAGGGCTCCGGCCGGAACTCGATATCCCGATTCGCATCACGGGCCTGCGCCCGGGCGAGAAACTGCACGAGAAACTTTGGGGAGATTCTGCCAAGATTACACCCACGGCTTTTCCTCGGGTCTTGACCGCTCAGCCCTCCCCGCCGCCGTCTGATTTTTCCGATCATCTTTCCAACCTTTTGCAGGTCGCGCTCACGCGCGATGACGAATTGGCGCGTCAGACGCTCATGCACATGCCGCTCGAATTCGGCGTCCTTCCCACGGTAGCGAAGACTGACAGATCATGGCGTCTGGATCGACGTGTCAGTAGCCTCGGCGACGAAGCTGGATCTCTCGCCGGCAGCACCGCCACCGCTTGACCGTTCACTCATCTAAGTCCTGCTCTCGAGTCGTCATGCGGTTCATCGGCACCGCTACTATTCTGGGGGCGCTGGCTATCTTAGGTGCAATCGGGGCCGTCTTGCTCGCTCGATTGCTGGTGGTCAACGCGCCGCAACGCTCGGATGTCATCCTCGTGTTGGCAGGCGATCGGGGCGACTGGCGCTACCAAGAGGGCCTCGACCTACTGCACGAAGGGTACGCTCACTACATCGTCCTGGATGCCGATGCCGCCTACAAGAAGTACGGGGAATCCTGGGTCGAACTGGCTACCGAGTTCGTGAATCGAACTGCCCCCGGTTACTCTTCCGTTTGTCCGATCACCGGAGACTCCACCGATATCGAAGCGCGCGAGGCCGCACCCTGCCTTGCTCGCCTGAATCCCCACTCTGTACTGCTCGTCACCTCGGACTTCCATACTCGCCGGGCGCTCTCAATATTTCGCAAACGACTGCCGCAATATCACTGGTCTGTCGCCGCTGCCCCGGACCCCGACTTCAGCGATCCCGAGAAATCGGGCTATCGCGAGCGGGCCAAGATCGCCGTGCAGGAATGGCAGAAGTACGTTTGGTGGAAACTGGTGGAACAGTGGCAGTCGCACCCTTGATCGGCCGAGTCGGAGACCACCGTGCCCGGCTTCCTCTCGCGTTGCCGTGGCAGAGGACGGCGCGATCAGCTTCCAACTCCTAGACTAAACAGACTCGCGTTTACCCGTCGGCCCGCAGGGTGACGCTGCTAGTCGCCCAGACTGGCATTCCCGCCTGTCGAGAGAAGTGGCAGGTGACCACGGAGAGCGGCTTTACGTCACTGCAATGGCAGCCGCGGGCGTGCTAAACCAAATGCAGCCCGATGATACGAGGACAAGGCTTCATGAACGAATCAAAGGAACAGCCGGCCGCCCTGAGGGTTGTCGCGTTTAATGGCAGCGCCCGGAAAAACGGAAATACCGCGATCCTGCTGCGCTACGTTCTGCACGAACTGGAGAAGGCAGGCATCGCAACCGAACTGGTGGAGATGAGCGGAGCGACCATCCATGGCTGTCTTGCGTGCCGTAAGTGTTCGACCAGGAAGGACGGGCGCTGCTCGCAGGCCGATGATATGGGGAACGTCTACATCGAAAAGATGGCGCAAGCGGACGGCATCCTGCTGGGTTCGCCAACCTATGTGGCCGATGTCTCGCCGGAAATCAAAGCCTTGATGGATCGTGCTTGTCTGGTCGCAAGGGCGAACGGCGGCATGCTTCGTCGCAAAGTCGGAGCCGCGGTGGTGGCCGTTCGCAGGGCGGGAGCGATTCACGCCTTCGACGCCCTGAATCATTTCTTCCTCATCAACGAGATGATTATCCCGGGCTCTTCGTATTGGAATATCGGCATCGGCTGGGAACCCGGCGAGGTCGAGAATGATGCCGAGGGAATCCGAACGATGAAGGTGCTGGGGCAAAACATGGCCTGGCTGCTGCAGAGCGTGGCTGAGGCAAACATTCAAGAGGCGGTCGGCAACTGATACAGCGATCCGGGCTCCCAAATGGTCGTCTCACCACTCCGACGATCCTCCGCCGCCGTAAGTCATTCTGCCGAGCTTCGCCCCAGCCCCCAGATTGCGAGAATTACAACCCCCAAGCCAAGTCTCATTCCTTAGCTTGCAACAAGGCATCTGCCGTGAATACAGCGAGATCAGTGAACAGGGCCTCGGCCCCAGCTTCTTTTTCCTCGCGAGGTAGTGCGAGATGTTGTTCGACCCTCGCTTCCATTTGTTGCAGTGCAGAAGCATCCACGGTTGCGGCCAGCGATTGAAACAGCAGGCGGTGGGCATGCTTGCGCTCCATGACCTCCAGGCCATCCAGAATCTGGCGATGCGCGGGTCCCTCCCAAATTGCCAGGATCATCGCCTCTCGTAGCCAGCGCTCTGCACGATACTCGTGCAACGTGCCCATCCCGCCATGCACTTCCATCGCCCACTTGGCGGTTTGCACGGCGACTTCCGCAGTCCAGTACTTTGCCAAGTGGGCAACCAACCGGAACAGGTGATAGCGGTCTGAATACGGAGGCCTTTCCTGCCACACCTGGTTTAACAGCACAACTGCCTTCCAGGCCAACCTTGAGGCTGCTCGCAGTTGCCGCAGCCGATCCTCAAATTGACGCCGCATTAACGGTTGTTCGATCAGAGGTTTGCCAAAGACGATCCGGCCTTGAGCAAAGGAAGCCGCATCTGCCATGGCTCGTTGAGCAAGCGCCACGCTTCCCATACTGTTCGCCACGCGCGATATGTTGAGGACTTCCAGAATGAGATAGATCCCATCCTCGGCCCGGCCAAGAAGCCAAGCCTCGCTGTCGCGCAATTCAACCTCTCCCGTCGGCACGGAGCGGGTTGCGATCTTGTCTTTGAGGCGTCGAATGGAGTAGTTGAGCTGGCCATCACGGCGATATCTGGGAACGAGGAACAGAGCCAATCCGCGCACGTTTCGGGCGCCGCCCTCAGGCCGTGCCGCCACTACCGCTAGTTCCGCTCCGGCATTGCTGGCAAAGTATTTGTCGCCGGTAAGCCGCCATTGATTTCCGGCTGGGCGAGCCATGGTCTCAACCGTCGCGCCCAGGTCAGAGCCGCCCTTGATCTCGGTCATCCACGTTGCCCCTTGCCAAACTGCTTCGTCTTTCTGCAACAACCTGGGCAGAAAGCGCTCCTGAAGTTCAGCATCGCCGTGCTTCAAGAGGGGAACGAAGGTGCTCAGCGAAACGGTATAGGGGCAGGCCAGCCCGGGGTCGTAAAACGACGTTACATAAATTCCCAAAGCGGCCGGATAAACTGCATTTTCCTCGGACACACGCCAGATCAAACCGGTCTGATAACCGTGTTTCAGCATCCTCCAATACTCGGGCGAGTACAAAATCTCATCTACTCGCGCCCCGGAAAGATCAAACATTCGCAGCGGCGGTGTACCTACACGATCGGTAAGGTCAGAAATAGCCTGACCTTCTTTCTCCCACCAACATTGGTATTGTTGCAGCCAGTCGGGTGGACGAAAATCACTCAGCGTGGATTGCAGAAAGCGGAGCGGTGACTGCAGTGTTTCGAAGCTCACAGAGAGAATTATGGACCCCGCACAGTTCGCCTACAAGCAAACTCATCATCTTCGTCATGCGTACACTGCGGCATTGCGGACCCGAGCAGTGCCGGATAGCTACACCCGCTAGAACTCGGTGAATTCCCTCATCGAGTCGATGTGATCGACAACTTTCCTCCGTTTGACCCGTGGACGATGCTCTGCAACAGAAGCTGATGAACTGGGGCTACGCGATCTGCGACGCAGCCATGCGGAAACACTACACCACGAATTGGCCAGCGCCCTCCGGTTTCCCATTTGCCGGCGGCATCGGCTAAGAACAAGAGCTCGCGTCGGTAGTATCGGAGGAAACTCGACTAAGCCGAGATGCGGGCGTTACCCGAGGGATTGTCTGTGTCGCGGCGCTGGTCCTGGTCGGAGGAACGTTCCTGTGCGGACGGGGAATCCTCATTGTCAGCAGCGGCTCTTTTCTTGAACCGCTGCTCCATCCAGAGGCTGCCCACAGTAAAGCCGATCCCCAAGCCACAGAGCAGCACGACCAGCGAGATTATCACCAGTTGCGTTTCTGAAATCGGCGGGAGCAAGACTGCTTTCTCCTATCACCTGCTCAAGCTTTTACGGCTCAAGCTCCTAACCCTGAGCAATCGCAACCGAGCTACCATCAGAACCACGATTGCATGGGAGAATTTTAATCTACACCATCTCCTGTCAAATACTGACGTTTATTCGATCCCGTGGTTAGCCCATAAGTCTCACCACTTATGCACCGTGGCGCGATTTGTGCCAAACAGAGACCGCCCATCGTCCGCAACAGCCGCTTCCACAATTCTGATAAAACAGAAATGCTGGTCTCAGTTGCCTGACCGGAATCGCACATGGTGGATATTCACTGCCACATCCTTCCCGGGGTTGATGACGGCTCCCGTTCCTGGGAGATGACAAAAGAGATGTGCCGCATCGCCGCCGATGACGGAATCCGCCACATCGTCGCCACTCCCCACTGCAATAATGAGTACCCTTACGACCGCGCCCAATACGAGGCACTGAAGGAAAAGCTAGAGCAGGCGTCCGAAGGACGAATCGAGTTCAGCGTCGGCTGTGACTTCCATTTCTCCTACGAGAACATCACCGACGCCATCGAAAACCCGAAGCGCTACAGCATCAACGGAACGCAATATCTGTTGATCGAATTCAGCGACTACGGCATTCCGCCCAACGTTGCCGAATTGTTGTTCCAGTTCACCAGCCGCGGCATGGTGCCTATCGTCACCCATCCCGAGCGCAATCCTCTCCTGGTACGACGGCCTGAAAGGATTCTGGGACTGGTGGACGCTGGCGCGTTGGTCCAAGTCACGGCCAACTCCATCACCGGGTTTTGGGGAGAGAAAGCGCGGTCTGTCTCCGAATGGCTGTTGCTGCAAGGGGCCGTGCACGTGATCGCCAGCGATGCTCACGATCCCAGGCGGCGCCGACCCGTCTTGTCCGAAGCCAGAGCCACGGTAGCAAGAATGCTTGGGGAACAAGCCGCCGAGGATCTCGTGCACAACACGCCACAGGCGATTGTTGAAGGAAAGCCCTTGTTGAGGGGATAACGAAAGGGCCTACTCTGCTCCGCCGGCTTGGGAGGCATAAGGATTTTCCGCCGTCACCTGCCATACCGTGTCGATCAGCGTTCCATCCACCCACTTGACCACTGCCACCGGGCGATCTCCCAGGCGCGGCTTTACCGGCTTGCCGCCGCAAATCTTTTCCACTTCTGCTTTGATCTCCTCAATCGGCCGAATCGGCAACCCTTTGCCCTTCACGGCGTCGAGCAGGTCCTGACGCCGGGGATTGATGGCAATGCCTCGCTCCGTCGCGACCACGTCGATCAACTCGCCCGGGCCAACTATGGTCGTGACCTCATCCACGATCACCGGAATGCGGTCGCGGAACGAGGGCACCGCCAGAATGGTGCAGCCCGCAAACAGGCAGTTCTGCCAGCCGCCGATTCCATGCAGCAGCCGCCCATCGGAATGCGTAACCACGTTGGCGTTGAAGTTCACGTCGACTTCCGTTGCGCCCAGCACGCAGGCATCCACCATCGAGGCGAAGTTTCCCTTGCCGTGGAAGTTGTACGACGTAAACGGCGAGGTCGCGACGTGCCTTGGGTCGCTGGCGATCGATTGCACGGCGTCAAGGTCGAAGGTCTGGCCGTCGAGGATGTATCCGATCAGCCCCGCTTTCAGCAGATCGACCAGATATTTTGTCGAGCCGCCGCGCACGAAGCTGGCCCTCACGTTGGCCTCGCCCATCATGCGCGCCAGGTAATCGACAAAGGCCAGGGCAATGCCGCCGGCGCCCGCCTGAAACGAGAAGCCTTCGCGCATGATGCCGCCGTCGCGCAGGAAGCGTGCAACCAACTCGGCAATCCGCAGGCGGTCGGGGCTGCGCGTGATCTGCGTCGTCCCGCTGACAATCTTGGTGGGATCGCCGATCGACGGCACTTCAACGACGTAATCCACGTTATTGCCTTGGATCTGCCAGGGCACGCACGGGAACGGCACCAGGTTATCGGTGACAACGATGACACGGTCGGCGTAGATCGAGTCGGCCAGCGCGAAACCCAGCGATCCGCAAGCCGACGGCCCATGCGAGCCGTTCGCATTGCCGAAGAAATCAGCCGAGGGGGCGGCGATGATAGCAATGTCGATGTGGACCTCGCCATCCTGAATCGCCTGCCAGCGGCCGCCATGCGAGCGCAACACGCCCGTTCCGCGCATGTGCCCATGCGAGCAGAAGTCGCCCAGCGGCCCATTCAGGCTGCCTTCGATGTGATGCACCGCGCCCGACTTCATCAACTCGATCACCGGCTCATGACAGGGGAACGAAGCGCTGGGAAACCACCGCAGGTCTTTCACGCCCATGCTTGCCGCGGTTTGCAGCGCCGTCAGCGCCACCTGGTCGCCATTGCGGAGGTGATGGTGGCTGCTGATGGTCATGCCGTCGCGCAGGTCGCAGAGGCGCAATGCAGTCTCCAGATCGGGCGCGCGCTTATCGCCGTTGAGCGGATAATCGCTGTTGCTGCGAATCGGAGGCGCCGCCTTACCCCCGCTGGGCGGATGACCTTCAATGTCGACGAAGGGCGTCTGTTCGCGGCCGTTCACAACGGTTGGAACGCGGCGACCCAAGGCGTTGGTGACAAGATCAGCGGCCAGGGCTTTGCTCATTGCGCCTCTCCTGGGCTCGACGCCGGCTCAGATAAAAGCCCCATCCGCCGCGCGCGATCAATCAACTTCAGGGCGCGCTGCACCACGGGAGGATCAATCATCTTCGAACCAACACTTACTACCCCGAGTCCGTGCGCTTGAGCTTCGGCAAACGCATCTGCGATCTTCTGTGCTTTTTCGATCTCCACCATCGACGGCGCGAATGCCCGATGAATCGTCTGGATCTGCAGCGGATGGACGCAGCCCATGCCCTCGAAGCCCATGGCGCGCGACGCCTCTCCCCAGCGCAGCAGGCCTTCGTCATCGGCCACGTCGCCGTAGACCGAGTCGATGGCCTGCAACCCGGCGGCACGGGCGGCATTCACCAATTTCATGCGGGCATAGAGCGACTCGTTGCCGCCCGCGGTCTTTACCACGCCGAGATCGGCCGTGTAGTCCTCGAGTCCGATAGTGATCGCCGCGTTGCGAGGCGAAGCATGGGCAATGGCAAACGCGTTCTCAACTCCAAACGCCGACTCCACGATAGGCATCAGCCACAACGGACGCATCAATCCCAGGCGCTTCTGGATCTCGCTGATCACTGCATCGACCTCGCGAATCTGTTCCGCGGTTTCGACCTTCGGAATCAAGACCAGATCGGGACATTGCGGAACAATTTCTTCGAGATCGGCAAGTCCCAGCGGCGATTGATTGATGCGCACTATCCGTTCGCAAGCGCCGAAATCCACCGCCCCCAGCGCATTGCGAACCAGCAGCCGCGCCACGTCTTTCTCCGCGTGGTGGACCGAGTCCTCCAGGTCGAGGATGATCCCATCCGGCGCATGCAACGCCGCGTTGATGAAGTATTTCGGCTCATTGCCGGGAAGATACAACCGCGAGCGCCGCAAACGGTCGCGAGCGGAAGGCGGGGGCAGCGGAAACATCTCCGGCAGGGCAGCCGCTTTGGGAGTAATACCGGCTCGGCGAACCGCCGCTTCCAGTCGAGCATCGATGACGAACGGCAGCGCGCCTTCATCGACGATAGAAACATAACCATTCGCTACACCTAGCCTGCCCAGTGCAGCTTGAACCTGGGTACGAATGTCGTCCCCGTAATACGACTCGACGCGCGAGCGCAGCTCGATCTCGATGCCACCGCCGGCGCGCTCCTCAAAGACAACGTGCAGGTCGGAGCGTACATCCGCTCCGGCGCGCCCCGCTTCTCCCCGACGCAGATTAGTTGCGGCCGCTGACGGCATAGGCCTCCACTGCAACTCCCAGCTTCTCCAGGATCGCATCCGTCATCTCGGTTGTCGACGCCGCGCCCTGGGCGATGGACTTCGCTCCGCCGGAAAGCCGCATCATGTCATAGGTGCGGACTTTGCCTTCCGCAATCACGGCGGCAATTGCCTGGCGAACGCGATCGGCCTTGGCGCTCTCGCCCAGATGGTGGAGCATCATGGCCGCGGAGAGAATCATCGCAATTGGATTCACGATGGGAGGATCAAGCTCTGCGTACTTGGGCGCCGAGCCATGCGTGGGCTCGAAAACCGCGACCTCTTCACCGATGTTCCCGGAAGCGGCGAATCCCAGCCCGCCGACCAAACCGGCAAAGGCATCGCTGATCACATCGCCAAACAAGTTGCTGGCCACAATCACGCCGTAGTCTTCCGGGTTCTTGGTGAGCCACATGGTCTGCGCGTCGATGTTGGTGGACCAGAGCTGGACACTGGGATATTGCCGCTGTACTTCCTTCGCCATTTCTTCCATCATGCCTGAGGTCTCGCGCAGAACATTCGGCTTCTCACAAATGGTGACAGACTTGTATCCGAACTTCACCGCGTGCCGGAAGGCCGCTTGGCAGATGCGCCGCGCTGCTGGGCGAGTGATAACGCGAACCGAAATCGCCAGCTCGTCGCCCGGAACTTTGTCAAAGGGCTTGAACTTCGGATGCAGGCGAAGCGCCTCAACCACCTTCTCGGGTGGATTCGTCCACTCCACTCCCGCGTACAACCCTTCCGTGTTCTGGCGGAAGACGACCACGTTGACGTGCGGCTCTTCAAAGCCACCGCTGAGCGACTTGCGAATGAAGTTCAGCGGGTTGCCGGGAAACGACAAGCACGGGCGCATGCAGATATCGAGATTGAAGATCTGCCGCATCGACACAATAGGGCTGAAGTATTGATGGCCCCGGCTTTTCAGCGCCGGATCGAGTTCGGCTTCCGCTTCCTTCTTTGGCTTCGACGTAATCGCGCCGAACAGCCCGACCTTGTGCTTGCGCAGCAACTCGACGGTGCGCTCCGGCAGCGCATTCCCTTGCTTGCGCCAGCATTCCCAGCCGATGTCGGCATGCACATAGTCGGCTTCAAAGCCCACGGCTTCGAGCACGCGTATCGCTTCCGGCAAAACCTGGTTTCCAATGCCGTCTCCCGGCATGGTGACAATCGTGTGTTTCGACATGATGACAAACTCCTGATCTTCGGAATTCACCACGGAGACACAGAGGCACAGAGAAGCGGATTCTGACACTCAAAATCAACAATCTTTCTCAGTGTCTCTGTGCGTCTGTGTGTTTCATAAGACCGCCGCCGGCTCCACCTTCGCCTTCAATTTCTCCGCTAGAAGATTTTCGATCCCACCCGCAACCACCAGCGATTGCGGCACCGAACCCAGCGCCGGAAACGGGAATGTCTCGCCGCAGTAGAGGATCCTGCTGCTCGCGAAATCGACTTCGATGCTGTCTCCCGAGATGATGGTCTTTTTCTTCTCGGCAATCGCGTTCTCCCACTGCTGGCGCAGATACCCTACAAGCCCCGGCGCTTCAATGCACAGGAAGCCGTTGTTGAACGCATTCCGTAGATAAGTCTGCGAAAAGCTTCCGGCGATCACCAGTGGAATGCCGGCAAATTTCAGCGCCGTGACCGCCTGCTCCCGGCTTGAGCCGGTGCCAAAATTGAATCCGCTCACCACAATGTCGCCCGGCTCCATGCGCGAAGCGAATTGCGGGTCGTAGTTCTCCATCACAACCCGGGCCATCATCTCCGGCGTCATGTCTTCGCGATAGGTATAGTCCTTGCCGTAGATGCCGTCGGTATTCAGGTTGTCCTGAGGAAGGAAAACCACGCGGCCTCGCACAACATCGGGAAATCCGGGAAGGATCTCGACCGTTTCCGCCGCAGCAGGGATGGTGAATTCCTCAAACTGTCTTCTGACCTCTTTGGCGGCCGCGGCAGACGGTCCACAGATATAGCCGGCGACCGCCGAAGCAGCGACCACCTCTGGGCTGGCGAGATAGCACTGCGCCTCGCGTGATCCCATGCGGCCTTTGAAATTGCGATTGGTCGCCGAGATCCCCACTTCGCCCGGCTCCAGCAGCCCGGTTCCCAGCCCGATGCACGGCCCGCATCCGGGAGGCAGCGGCTCGGCGCCGGCATCGAGCAGCGTGCGCCAGTGGCCTAGCTTCACCGCCTCGTCTTCCACTTCCATGCTCGCCGCCGCCAGATAGAACTTCACACTCGGCGCAACTTTCTTTCCGTGCAGTACCCGCGCCGCCGCCGCCAGATCTTCCAGGCGCGAGTTGACGCACGACACGAGATACGCCTTCTGGATGGCAATCTTCTTCTGCTCAATCTTCGCCAAGGACTGCATGACCTGCACGCTGTCCGGCCCGGAGACATGCGGCGTCACATCGTTGAGGTCCAGCACAATGCGCCCGGCATAGACTGCATCTGGATCGGGCTTCGGCGGATTCGTCCGCCATTTCAGCAGCTTGATCTCGGAAATACGGCGGATGTCGTGCTTCCGCAGTACCAGATTGCGGCCTTCCAGGTACCCAATCGTCACTGCATCCACCGGAAACCAACCCGCCAGCGCGCCCCATTCTGTCGTCATGTTGGCGATGCTCAGTCGCGCGTCCATGTTGAGCGACGCTACGCCCGGGCCACTGAACTCAACCGCTGCGTTGAGCACCTCTTCGTGGTTGTAGAGACCGCACAAGGTAATGATGACATCCTTGCCGGTAACCCCGGGCTGCAGCTTGCCCTCCAGCACCACCTGGACGGTTCGCGGAATCTGCCACCAGAACTCGCCCGTCGCCCAGATCGCAGCCGCGTCCGTGCGCACAACCGGCGTGCCAAGCGCGCCCAGCGCGCCGTACATGTTGGAATGCGAATCCGAGGCCACGACGAAGCTGCCCGGCAGCACGTAGCCTTGCTCCACCATGATCTGGTGTCCAATGCCCGTGCCCGGAGGATAGAAGTCGATGCCCTGCTCGCGCGCAAAGGTTTCCATGTTGCGATACTTCGCAAGATTTGACTCCTCGACGTTCTGGATGTCGTGATCGGCGGCGAACACCGGCTGCGACGGGTCATGCACCCTGGTCGCGCCGACAGCCTTGAACTTCTTCATTACCGCCGAGGTGTTGTCGTGCGTCATCACATGGGCCGGACGAATCGAGAGGAAGTCTCCCGCACGCAACGGACGCTTCGGGCCTTCGGCCATGTGGGCCTGGGCAATCTTTTCAACGATGGTTTGTCCCATAATCACTGACCTCCCCGTTCATCACGGAACAGCCGCAGCAACTCGGTCACGCTGGCCTGCTTCTCCAGGTTCCAGATCGCATCGATGGCGCGACGGCGCGCCTTAGGCGACATCACCGGCTCCGCCAGCGCCGCGAACTTCTCTTCCACTTCCTGATCGCTAAGCGGGTTACGCGGATCGCCCTTGGGATAGTCGAGCTGCGTCATGAATTCGCTGCCGTCGGTTGTGCGAATGCTCACGATCACGCGCTGCAGCGCAGGAAACACCTTCTCGATCTCCGGATCAGCCACCACCACGACCTTCTTGAGTTGCTCGCGGATGCGAGGATCGTTGATCTTCTCCGGCGTAAACTGCACCGGCGTCACCTGCCGTTCGGCGATTGCCGCGGCAATCACGTAAGGCAGCGAGTGGTCTGCGGTCTCTTTGCTATGCGGATCGTATTTGCTGGGATCGCTCAGGATGTCGGCGCCGCGCGCCGTCGTGCGGATATGTACCCGCGCAATGCGCTCCGGCTCCAGATTGTTATCCTTGACCAGCTGCAGCACCGCCGAAATCGGGGTATGGGTCAGCGCCTCGGTAGGAAACGCCTTCATCCCACATTGTGGGATTCGCCACGATTCGCCCAGACCCTCGGTGAGAACGGCCAGCTTCCACTCCGGCCCGAAGCAGTGGACGATTCCCTCTTTGCCGTCGATCACGTGCTCAGGTCCGGTGTAGCCTTTTTCCGCCAGCAGGGCCGCCAGCACGCCGCTCTGCGTCGCCAGCGGATCGACCGTGTTCTTCATCATCGTCAGCTTGCCGGCCGTCACCGCGCCAAAAGTGGCGCGTGCGCTGGCGCTGATGCCGATGGCGTGCTGAATCTTTTGCCACGCCAGGTGCAGCATGCGCCCGGCAACGATGGGCGCAACGAAGGCTGTCAGCGTCGCGTGGTGCCAGCCGCGCTCGCGAATCCCAGGAAACGCCGCTTCGCACATGCGCATTTCGAACTCGTGGCCCAGCACCAGGCCAACGATCAGCTCGCGGCCATCACCCGCCGCACGTTCGCAGCAGGCGATAGCTGCAGGAAAAATGTCGGAGGGATGGCATGGGTCCTGCTTCCAGTAAATATCGTTGTAGTCCATGCAGCGGATCATGAGCGCATTGGCCAGCGACGCCGACACCGCATCGACATGCAGCCCGGTTCCGATGATGCTCGCGCTTCCCGGGCCGGCAATCTCGTTCAGCACTTCGAGAGCGATCATCACGTCCGGCTGCTGATAGCCGCCTAGCGCGCAGCCCAGGCTATCGAGCAGGAAGCGCTTGGCCTGATACACCGCTTCCGGCGTGAGGTCTTCGAACCGCAGGCCCGCGGCCCATTGCGACATGGTCGCGGTGACGGTAGGGTTCGCTTTGGCGGCAGGCCTTTCGGTGAGCGTGGGCATCGAGGTCGTCTCCTTATTTGCCGAGGTTCTTGAAGGGCTCGAAGGCCATAAAGTCGGCGTGATGCACGATGTAAGCTTCGCTGGAACGCTTGACCAGGTTTCCCTCCGCGGCGTGCGCTGCGATGATATGGCACACCGCGTCGGGGACTCCGCACTGCAAGGCGAGCGCAACCCCGGTAAAAGGATGGCGCAACATCTCGCCCCGCTTGCTCTGGCGCGCGTTCCCATCGACTCGCTCATACTCCAGCAACTTGCCCACATCGGCCAGAATCGCGCCCGCGATGACGGTGTCGAGATCGATTCGAAGCGCGTTTCCCATGAACTCCTTCATGCTCTCAGCGCTCCTGCGTGCGATGTGCACCACGCAGCGCTTGTGCTCCATAAAGGTCGTCGGACAGCCGGGAATAAGCAGGGTGAAAGGAATCTGGTTCAGGTCGTCCGGAGTAAGCGGGCTAAGGTCGAGGGCCCGCATCCAGGTCTGGATCACTTGCTCGCGCAGCCCGCGATCAGAGATCCATGCCATCTCGGGCCACAACTTCAGTACGGCGTCGCGCAACTTGATTCTCCCGTTCAGGTTCGCAGGAGCGCGCCGCCAGTCGGCACTCCACCGGCCGCTTCACCGCAAACATTTCACGTTACGCTTTAGCCGTACCAGGGAGATATGACGCGCGTCACAGGGAAATTGTGATGTTGGGGAAACCCTACTCCTTCACCGCAATCCCCAACGCCTTCATCTTGCGGTAAAGATGGCTGCGTTCCAGGCCCAGCACTTCGGCGGTACGGCTGACGTTGCCATGGTTTTCATCCAGCTTTTTCAGGATGTAGTCGCGCTCATAGGCCGCGCGCGCTTCGTGCAAGCTGGTGAACTCTGCCCAGGGACGGCGGGCGCCATCGCGAAAGATCAGCGTCGGCAGATGCTTGCGCTCCAACCGGCCCGTCGTCGGATTCATGATCACGATGCGCTCAATCACGTTGCGCAACTCGCGAACATTCCCTGGCCACGAATAGCGCAGCAATGCGTCCACCGCATCGTCGGTAATCTCTTTCGGATGGCGCTGGTAGGTGTGCGAGAACTCTTTCAGGAAGAAGCGCGCCAGCACAGAAATGTCTTCCTTCCGTTCGCGCAGCGGCGGCACATAGAAGGGAATCACATTCAGCCGGTAGAACAGGTCCTCGCGAAAATTTCCCTTCGAGATTTCGTCTTCCAGGTCCTTGTTGGTGGCTGCAATCACGCGCACATCCACCGTGACGGATTCATCCTCGCCGAGCGGCGCAAACCGCCCTTCATCCAGCGTGCGCAGCACCTTCGACTGGGTCTTCAGGCTCATGTCGCCGACTTCGTCCAGAAAAAGCGACCCGCCATCGGCCTTGCGGAACTTCCCTTCCTTGGCTGCCGCTGCTCCGCCGAAGGCCCCCTTGCGGTGGCCAAAGAGCTCGCTCTCGATCAAGTCTTCGGGAATGGCCGCGCAGTTCACCTCAACAAACATGCAATCCTTGCGCAGGCTTTGCGCATGGATCGCGCGCGCCACCAGTTCCTTGCCGGTTCCCGACTCGCCATAGATCAGCACTCTCCCATTGGTGGGAGCCATCAGCCCAATCTGCTGTCGCAGCGCCTTGACCGGCACGCTATCGCCAACCAGAACGCTACGCGACTGAAACTGGCGCTTGAACTCAAGGTTCTCGCTGCGCAGCCGCTTCGCCTCCAGCGCATTCTTCAGCACGATCAGGGTTCGCTCAGCAGAAAGCGGCTTCTCCAGGAAGTCGAAGGCCCCCAGCTTGGTCGCCCGCACCGCAGCGTCGATGCTGCCATGGCCGGAGATCATGATCACTTCCGGCGGATTGCTGGCCTCCATGATCTCTTCCAGCACCTCCAGCCCATCTCGTCCGGGCAGCCAGATATCGAGCAGCGCGACGTCAACCGGCTTGCGCCGCAGCGTTTCCAGACAGTCCTCGCCGCTGTCCGACAGCAGCGTCTCGTAGCCCTCGTCCTCCAGCACGCCCTGAAGGGCAGTGCGGATGTCGGCTTCGTCATCCACGATCAGTATGGTGTGCATTGGTTTGCGCGGTTGCGGCGGCCATCTCCGGTAGCACCGGCAACTCTACTGTAAATCGGGTGCCCACAGGACGATTTTCCTCCACCCGGATAGAGCCATGATGCTCTTCGATGATGCGGCTGACAATGGCCAGCCCCAATCCGGTTCCGCGCTTCTTGGTGGAGAAGTAAGGCAGGAAGAGCTTCTCCTTCACTTCGGGTGTGACCCCTTGCCCGGTGTCGGCTATCACAATCTCGACCACGTCGCGCTCGCCCGCGACGCCTGTGAAAATCTGGATCTCTTTCACCAGCGAGTTCTGCATCGCCTCGGCAGCGTTGTCGACCAGATTGGCGATCGCGCGCTTCATTGCCGCCGCATCCGCCAGCACAGGCGGCAGGTCCGTGGCCAGGTACTTGCGAACGTGAATGCCATCGAGCCGTCCGTTGAACATGCCAAGTGCGTTCTCGATGACACTGTTTATGTCCGTTGGCTCCGGCCGGGACGCGGGGAAGCGTGCCAGCAGCGAGAACTCGTCCACCAGCGTTCGCACCGTCTCGACGGAGGAGCTGATGGTTTCCGCGCAGGTGGCGATCACGCCCAGCGACGCTGCATCTGGAGGCATGCCCCGTTCCAGATGACGCCGGATGCGCTCCGCCGACAACGCAATCGGCGTGAGCGGATTCTTGATCTCATGCGCAACCCGCCGGGCCACCTCGCGCCACGCCGCCTGTTTCTGAGCGCGCAACACGTCGGAGAGGTCCTCGAACACCATGACATAGCCCAGGCGTGGCGTGGCCTGGTCTGAGGAACGCAGCGGTGGATCGAGCGTGGCCGCAGTAACCGCCACGTTCATCTTGGCGCGGGCGGTTGAAATCTCCATCTGGCTGGTGGTGGAACCCATGCGGTCCGCGCGGCGCAGCATGTGGTCCAACTCGGCGGCCACGTCTTCCGGGAACAACTCATGCAGCGACTCGCCCGGTACCCCTTCGTCTTCCTGGCGAAGCAGGCGGCGCATGGCGTCGTTCATGCGCGTGATCAGCCGGGAAGAGTCCAGCGACAGAACGCCACTGGGAATGCTCTCCAGGATGGTCTCAATGTTCCGATTGCGATGCTCGAGCTCGACGTTCGCGTCCGCCAGCTCGCGCCGCGAGGCCTCAATCTTGCTACTACTCGACTCCAGGTCTTCCGCCATCTGGTTGAACGATTGCACCAGTTGGCCGATCTCGCTGTCGGCGGTAACGTCTACGCGAACATCCAATCTTCCGCGTGAGATCTCGTGTGTCGCCTCCGCCAACGCCACCAGGGGCCGGGTCACCATCCGCGACAGGAACAGTGCCAGCCACAACGAGGCAAACAAGACCCCGACAGTCAGGAACAGCAGATATCCCAGATAGGCCCGCCGCAAGCGCCGCCGTTGCTTGCGCAGGTTGTCGTACTGCTGCTGGCTCTTCTCGATGTCCCGCAGCATCGCCGAATAGTTCGCCGGCAGGGGCATAGCGACAAGGATCTCGCCGCTGGGAACAACTTTGGCCTGGCCCAGCACGTAGAGCATTCCATCAACATCGAAAGTCCTGGCCTGGCCGGTTGTCGCATCCAAAGGGAGCCGGTCGCGCACCAGCGGCCAAGGTTCCGGAGAATGGAAGGTGGCCTCAGCCCGATCGTCCTCGACGGCAAACGCGAAGCCTCCCTGCAACGTAAGCTCGCTGCTGCGAAACTCATCCATGATCAGGGTGAAGTTTCCGCTTTGAAACGATTTCTGTGCGCTCGGAGTTGCCGCCAGCCGCTCCGCCTCGGCGTGAGCATTGGCGGAGGCGTAGTCGGTGATCAGGGATGCAATCGTGCTGGTTCGATATTGCACATCCTCCACCGGTCGAGAGAACCAGCGCTCGATCGAGCGGTTCATCAGCCCGTAGGAGAACATGAAGAGGAAAATGACCGGTCCCAGCGACAGCAGCAGCGCCCCCATGACCATGCGGCTGCGGAACTTGGACCCCAGCATGCCCGTCTTGCGCTCGGCGTACAGGCGCAACAGGGTGCGAATCAGGACGAAGACCAGGGCCACGAACAGCAGGAAGATCAGGGCCGACAGCGCGGCAAAGATCAGTGTCTCTTCACTAGTGTCCGGGTCCAGCAGGGTCAGCTTGAAGGTCGCCTGAGCAAAGATGACCGCAAACAGGAAGAAGGTGACAATTGAAAGCGCAATGACCGCCGGTGTGCGGTTCCGCTTTTTGGCCGGACTGGAGGGCGTCGCTGATGGCATGAATCGTCTATCCTCCGGAATTCGTGCTCCGGATTTCACAAAGCTTCAAGCGGCGCGGGGACAGCGGGGCAGACACCTCATTATAGCCGCAATTCGGCGGAATTTGACTCTGCATTCAACTATGCTCAGCGTCCGATTGCCCGCCCGGCCGCCTGTACCCGCGCCCGCTGCCTGCCCGATAACAAGTCTCCTAGCGGACACCGGTCGCACTCGGGACGCTGTTTGTGACAGTAGTGCTTCCCCAACTGCACCACCAGGCCATGCATCTCGTTGTAGACCCGTGCTCGCTCCGATTGTTGTGCCGTACTCATGGACGAAGGCGTATGTGCCTTCGGCCGTGCACCAGCATCGAGGCTTTCACTCGCCAAAGCAGGCACGTCTTCTTGCGCCAGCGCACTCTCCACCAGCAATCGAATGTCGTCGTACTTCGCCGACGCTTTCACCACCTCATGCCGTTCAAGTATGCGCCGCGTGTAGGCGTCGACCACGAATACCGGATGCAATCCGGCATACAACAGGATGGAATCGGCTGTCTCCATGCCGATGCCCTTCTGCTCCAGCAACGCCGAGCGCAACTCTTCGCTCGGCCGAGCAAACATCGTTTTCAGCGATCCGCCGTATCTTGCGTCGACAAAGCCAACGAAGTCCTTCAGCCGCTGCGCCTTCTGCCGGAAGTACCCGGAAGACCTTATTAGAGGTTCCAGTTTCGCGACCGTAATGTTCCGAATTCCTTCCATGGTCAGCACGCCGGCCTCGTGCAGGCTCGCCATGGCGCGCTCCACATTGGTCCACGAGGTGTTCTGGGTAAGGATGGCGCCAACCATCACTTCGAACGGGCTCTCGGCCGGCCACCAGTGCTGTGGGCCCCATGCCCGCGCGAGTCTTCGATAGATCTCGCGGACTTGCTCGTCGGCGCCGGGACGCACAGGGCGACTCTTGCTTTGTTTGTGATGTCGCAGTTTCACGGCATATCGGTTAGTGGTTAGAGACTACGAAGCAGCACTATCCACCAGCCACTGGCAGCCCGTGGTGAAAGTCCGGTTTGAAGGGGCACGGCTTCAGCCGTGCCGTAAAGCCCGCAACATCAGCGGGGCTTTAGCCCCTGAGGGTGCATTTCTCGCAAACCCTCACTTTCGCCACTAGCCACTAACCACTTTCCTTGCCTTTCAGTTGTTGCTTCCAGCCCAGCACGCGCGCCTTGGCTGCTTCGGCTTCGGCCTCGGGAACCATGCCCTTGCGCTGATAAAGGATGGACAGGCTGGTGTGCGCCAACACGTCATCGGGGTCCAATTCGGCAATCCGGCTCGCCACGACGATGGCCCGATCATACTGCTCGGTGTCCTGAAGGACGCGGGCCAGGCCGTGCATGGCGTCCAGAAACGAGCCGTCCTCTGCGATCGCGGCTTCGTATTCGGCGATGGCCTCCCGGTGCCGCCCTTCCGCATAGTGATCGAGCGCGCAGTAATAATGATCTTCGGCGGCTCTCCGCGCCTGCTCCTCGGGCATAGCGGAAGGTTAGCACGTTGCTCCAGCCGGCGAACGGGTGCAGCTATACTGCCTTAGAGATGCGCTACATCCTGCGTTTTCTATGGAATGCCACCCGCGGCCATCATCTGGCGCCATGGCGCAGCCCGTACCTCCGCTGGCGCATCGAGACCTACAGCGGCGTCAAGATGCAGAGCATCGGATTTCCCGAGTTCTGCGGCTTCCTGTGGCACGAGCGGGGCGAGCTGCTGCGCTTCCTCAAGTGGACCGGCCGAATGGAGCGCTACGCCCGCGTCCGACCGAAGAACCTGTAGGAACTCTCCGTCCCCACCGATCAAGAAGGCAGCCGGGCAAGATCCAGGACGGGATGCCTGGTAGTCGTTTCGCGTGAGCAACCTAAAAAAACTTGAAGTTGCGAATCTTTAGAATCATAGACTTAGCCTACAAATGCTACATAAATTCCTCATAACACGTGGCTTATAGGCAAAATCTTCATAGCAAAGGACTTACCGCTAGCCTGGCTGCGGAGCGGAAACCCACCTCCCTGACAATAGTCTAGGGCGTTTGCCAGGCTACAGCACCCAAAAGCACACCCCAGACAACACGAAAGTAACCTGCGCTGACGCAGAACAAGTGCCCGCTGCCGGGAGGAGTATGGAGGGATTTGCCTCCCGCTGCCCTACCTGTTACTTTCATCGTTTCTCTTAAAAGAATATGAAGATCTCTGCTCGGCTCCTCTGCGCTCTGTTGCTGCTCTGCGCGCCACTTCTGGCGCAATCGTCCGCCAATGATCCGGTTGAGGCGATTCGCCAGCCGGTCTGGAGCAAGGGAATTTTCCTGGGTGGCAGCACCTCGTTCGCGAATACGCCCAGCGCGCAAACATTTCTCGTCGGCGCGCGTCTGGGGCGCGTGCTGACACATCAGGTCGGCAGCAATTTCCTGCGCGGCACTTTCGAGATGGACCTCGACGTCATTCCCATCAACGAGTTCTGGTATGGCGGCAACGCGCAGTATGCAGCGGCGATCAATCCCTTCATCGCCAAGTGGAACTTCACCCAAGGCTCCACCATCGCTCCCTGGATCGCGGCGGTGGGCGGAATCGTTTTCAGCACCAGCAATCTGCCTCCGGGAGACACCTCGACCGTCAACTTCACCAGCGGGCTTGAGTTGGGATCTCACTTCTTCCGCGCCAACCGTCAATCCGTCGACCTGGCGGTGAAGATCTATCACCTGTCGAACGCATCGATCGGCAACAAGAATCCCGGCATCAACGGAGCAGTGCAGTTCACCGTGGGCTATAGCTGGTTCTAGGTTGCCGAGTTCCCTCATCGCGTCAGAGCACGACCTAGCAGGCTGCTGAAAACTCGCGTGGTGACATGATTCGCGTCAGGGCACGACCTCGGTCGTGCCGAAAAGGCTTCCCTTTGAGTACTTGTCATCCCGAACGCAGTGAGGGATCTGCTCTCGTATCATGTTGACAAAGAGTTTGTGGCAGCGCGTTGTTGCTTCCTGCGCATTGATTGTTCTTCTGCGCGCAAGAGCAGGTCCCTCGACGGCTGAAGCCGCCTCGGGATGACAAAACAAAAAGGAGTGCTCCGTTCGGCACGAATGAATTCGTGCCCTGACGCGAAGCTTCGCCCTGCTAAGTTTCAGCAGCCCGTAACGCTGTGCCGCATCCAAGTGGAATGCGCTCCGCACGCGCCCAACGGACAGCAAAGCTCTTGGGCACTGCCCTCTTCTGTGCCGCAGCGGTCGCCTTGTGCGCGCAGGAGGCGCCGCGAACCGGCTTGGAATGCGCTGCGCGATCCTTCCTGGAGTTACGGCTTCCAGGTCTACGGTGGCACGGCCACGATGGCCACTCCCCACATTCCGCATGCTCCGGGACGCTATCCCAGCAGCTTTGGCGCGGAGCTGCATTTTGGCCGCGTGCTCACTGGAGAGCACGGCGAGGGCTGGCGGCGCGGCACTTTCGAGTGGGACTTCAATGTCATCCCGGTGGTGCTGTACTTCGTCAATGGCAGGCAATACTACATGGGCGGACTTGAGGCCATCGCACCGCGCTGGAACTTCACTCGCATCAGCAGGCGGATGGTGCCCTTCTTCGGCTTCGATGGAGGCATGCTCCTTGGGCCGCAGAAATTTCCTCCCGGCGATACGGCAAGGGCCAACTTCACCGCTGCGCTCGAGATGGGCGCTCATATCTTCACCAAACGCAGGCAGTCCTTCGACACCAGCATTCGCCTCTTTCATCTTTCCAATGCCGAGACCGGACGCTATAACCCCGGAGTTCCGCTGTCGATTCAGCTGATGCTGGGCTATACGTGGTTCTAGGACATCATTCCGGGGCATCTCCGGGATGCAGGCCCGGCTTGCGCAGCAACGTCATCGACACATACGCGCCGATCCACGAGCCCAACGCGGCGAAGCCCACGTAGACCCAATTCCGCGTGTAGCTGATTACGGCAAATGCCGAGAGCAGGTACCAGACACTGCTCCAGGTGGCAGCCGGCACCCGGCGACGCGACGAAACGGCGGCGTTGAACATCACATAGACGGCGTCCGTGGCGGCGGTCGAGGCCGCGACGCCAAGGGCTAGCAGGGGATCGATGTGGAGCATGGAGAAAACCTCGCAACAAGCCTGGAGATGAAATGAATCAAAGGAGGCCAGTTTAGCGCCGGCCGGTTCTCAGTTGCAGGAATTGGCCGCGGTCCGGGCCGCGTTTTCGATTGCGCCTCCGCAGCCGATATAATGAAAGATTCGTTGTCGTCCCGCAGTCCAGCTATTAATCCCTCGGAAGGACATTATGCCGACAGATGTAGTCATGCCCCAGATGGGCGAGTCGATTTTTGAAGGAACCATCACCAAGTGGCTGAAGCAGCCCGGCGAAAAAGTGCAGCGTGACGAGCCGCTGTTTGAGATTTCGACCGACAAAGTAGACGCCGAGATTCCCGCACCCGCGTCCGGCACGTTGCAGGAGATCAAGGTGCAGGCCGGCAATACGGTGCAGGTAAATACGATCGTGGGGGTCATCGGCGACGGTGATGGCGCGGGCGCGGCGGCTCCTGCTGCAGCGGCTCCGGCTCCGGCGAAGCAAGCGGCTCCTCCGGCGGCCCAAGCTGCGCCAGCGGCCCCGGCTCCCGCCGCGGTCCCGGCGGATTTGGCGGAAGACGAGAAGGAAGGCATCGAGCGACAAGAGCAGGGCACAGTCGCAGAAAGCGGCGAGCAAGGCCGCATTCGCTCCAGCCCGCTGGTGCGCAAGATCGCCAAAGAGAACAACATCAACCTGGCGCAGGTTCCCGGCACCGGGCTCGGAGGCCGCATCACCAAGGAGGACATCGAGGCCTTCGTTGCCAAGTACGGCAAGGGAGGAGCAGCACCCGCCGCACAGCCTGCCGCTGCGCAGCCCGCCGCGCCTGCTCCGGCATATACACCTCCGGCCGCTCCGGCGCCCAGCGTCCCGACTCCCACAGGCCCCATGCAGCCGGTTGGCGGCATTACCCCGGGCGAGATCGTGCCCATGTCGGTGATGCGCAAGAAGATTGCCGAGCACATGATCCTGTCCAAGCGCACCAGCGCGCATGTGCATGGGGTCTTCGAAGTCGACATCACCCGCGTGGTGAAGATCCGCGAGAGACGGCGTCACGAATTCGAGAAGGCCACCGGTCTGAAGCTGACCTTTACACCCTTCTTCGCACGCGCCGCCGTGCACGGCATCCGCAAGTGGCCGATCATCAACTCCTCAGTCGAAGGCGAGAACATTCACTATCATCCCTCCATCAACCTCGGCATCGCCGTGTCGCTCGACTGGGGACTGATTGTCCCGGTGGTAAAGAATGCCGAGGAGCGCAGCTTCGTCGGATTGCAGAAGGCGATCACCGACCTGGGCGAGCGCGCTCGCTCCAAGAAGCTGAAGCCGGACGAGGTACAGGGCGGCACCTTCACCATTACCAATCCCGGCGTCTTCGGCGCCAAGTTCGGCATGCCGATCATCAATCAGCCGCAGGTGGCCATCCTGGGCGTGGGCGGTATCGTCAAGAAGCCCGTGGTCGTGACCGACGCTGACGGCGCCGACTCGATCGCCATTCGCTCCATGATGCACCTGAGCATCGGCTACGATCACCGCATCATCGACGGCGCGGTTGCCGACCAGTTCATGGCAGACGTGAAGAAGTATCTGGAGAACTGGAACGAGGAGATCCTGTAGGAAGTTGTCGATCGCCGGTTGTCAGTTGTCAGCAAAACCGAAGATTCACCACCGAGGCGCGGAGGCAGGCGGATTTATACCGTGCAATCCGTGCCTTGTCGTTTCCACGGTTGTGATCACACGCCCTTCGGGCTCTATGCCCTGCGTGGAGAGCTTATGTTTTTACTAACAACCGACAACCGACGACCGACAACTTGTTCTCCGCACCTGTAGAATCACTTCAGTACTCATGAGTGCCTTCTCCGATTTTCCTGGCGAGGCTGACGAGCCCAACAACCCAGGGCCCGTGCTGGTGGCGCCACCGCCGGAGCGCCCTTCGCGCTCGCAGCTCTGGATGAACCGTGTCTGGCTGGTGGTTTTCGTCCTCTTCTGCCTGGAAATCGGCATCGTACTCATCGTAGGGCCCTGGACTCGCGCCTGGACGGAGAACTCACTTACCATGAGCTATCCGGCGCTTCGCGAATTTCTCATGAACGGCTTCGTTCGAGGCGCCGTAACCGGGATTGGGATAATAGATTTCTGGATAGGGATTGCCCGGGCAGTCACCTATCGAGAAACAGTTCCTTAATTCAAGAACTACCGGTTCCCAAGCAAATCGCAAAGTTCTACCAACTCCCAACATGGCCGACAACGATAACAAACCTTCCCACCATAGCCATCGCGCTCCGCTGGCCTACGAGAACAAGAGGTTTCTGGACAGCCCCGACGGGCGCATTCTGCGTATCCTGTCGGAGTATCAGGAGCCGCTGTCGCGCTTCCGGCGCGAGCGTATTCAGGACACCATCGTTTTTTTTGGATCGGCGCGATTTCACAGCCAGTCGGATGCCGAACAAGCCATCACGCTGCTGGAACGGTCGCACTCGAAGAAGCTGGCCCCTCCCGATGAACAGGAGCGGATGCGTCACGCCAAATCGGACGTGCAGATGGCGCGCTACTACGAAGACGCCCGCCAACTGGCCTTCAAGATTACCCAATGGACCAAGACGCTAAGCCAGTCGCGTCATCGCTTCGTCGTCTGCACGGGCGGCGGCCCGGGAATCATGGAGGCGGCCAATCGCGGCGCTTTCGAAGCGGGTGGCAAGTCGATCGGCATGAACATCAATCTGCCCTTCGAGCAGACTCCCAACCGCTACATCACGCCTGAGCTCAATTTCGAGTTCCACTACTTTTTCATGCGCAAGCTATGGTTCGCTTACCTGGCCAAGGCGCTGGTAGTCTTCCCCGGCGGGTTCGGCACCTTCGATGAGCTCTTCGAACTGCTGACCCTGGCGCAGACCGAAAAGTTGGCGAAACGCATCTGCGTCATTGTCTACGGCAAAGAGTACTGGGACCGTGTGGTCAATTTCCAGGCCCTGGTCGACGCCGGAACCATCTCTCCGAATGATCTCGATCTGTTTCACTTTGTGAACTCGCCACAGGAGGCGTTCGAGCAGTTGCGCAGCCATCTCGAGCTGCATCACCTGGAGCAGCACAACCACCGCGACAAAGAACCGGAAATCGCCAAAACCAGGCCGTGAGCGGTCGCCGAGGGTCGATGAGCCGAGGGAGAAAACCGTTCAAGCGCGACGCCTGAACGGTTTTGTTGATCTGCTGACGGATTCGGCTTACGGCCGGGCAACCGAGGGAACCTGGGGAACATACTTCGATCCGCCCAGGTCGTCGTCGGTAAATCCGAAGACATAGAACTGGTTGGGATTGCTGTTCTCCTGGTTGTCGTAGTCCTGCAGGAAGTCGTTATCGTTGGCGACCCACAGGGTGTGATAGGTCGTCCCGTTGTAAGCGACATCGCCAGCCAGCGCAAATCCCTCCAGCTTGGCAGGAATCTTGTCGGAGGTGATGCCGTTGGCGTTCAGCACCTTCACGATGTCCAGGAACAGGGTCTTGGGCACTGCGTTCTTGGCGGCGTCGGTGCCGTTCATGTCGGTAACGTCGACGGCGTTTGAGATATCGATCTTGAAGGCCTGCTTGATCTTGGCATTGGAGCCGTCGCCCAGGCCCTTGCCGTCGCGCTCATCTACCAGGAATTCGTGGTCATTCAGCGCAACGATGTCGCTCACGCCGGAGCCCGTGGTCAACAGATAGGCGTATTCGTGAGTGGTCAGTCCAGTGGCGACGTCGATGGTCACGAAGCGAAGCAGGTTCTTGGCGTCGCCTCCCAACGCCTTGTCCTGAATCAGGGCGGCTTGCATCATGCCAACCAGAGTGCGGCCGTCAGGGGTGATCGCCAGGCCTTCCATGCCTTTGTTGGCAGTGCGGCCGCTGGTGTTGTTGGCGATTTCATCGCTGCCAACCGGATACTTGTTGGCAACGAAAAGATGGGCAGGCAGGGTGAAGGTGCGCAGACGGCGGCCGGTCGCGCGATCGAACTCATAGACGTACGGACCGTACTCGTCGGACATATAAACCGCGCGGCCGTTGCTCGAGACGCGCACCGACTCCAGATCGAAGCGAGCGTCCATCGGGTCGGCCGAAGTTGTATCGGGATTGAAGTTATCGGAGCGGCCGGAGAAGTAGTAGGTTTTGGGGCCGTTTTCCTCCGGAGCGCCGGGACCAACGCCCAAACCGTCGCCGGTTCCGTAGGTGAGCGGATCAGAGCTGTACAACAGGGTCGTCGACTGCAAGGTCGGGGTCAGCGTGAACGGCAAGCTCGGAGTCAGGGACAAGGCCCGCCGCTGGTTGAGGGCAAGATCCATCGTCACCGTATGGAAGCGCGGGATGTAGGTGACCGTGTCATCGATCAGGCTGTCATAGCTGAGGGCGTTGGGTCCGCGGTCTGGTACCGCGATAAACGTGTTGCCCCAGGCCCATGCGAAGCCGGAGCCTAGTCCACCCAGCAGGGTCTTGGCCACGCCGTTCTCCATCGTGCCTTGAAGACCAGACAGATCGGTGTAGTATCCGGCGCGCGAGCCGGTTAAGGTTCCGTTGGCCAACAGGATGGGGCCGGCAGCAAATGCCTGCACAGTTGCAACGACGACAGCGGCAAGTATGAAAAGACTGAGACACACAGGCCTCTTGTGCATGTTTTCTCCTCGATGAGAAATGAGCGAAGCCTCTCGATAATAGAGACGCAGCGGTCAGGCTAGCTTGAATTTCCAGAGAATTGACGGCGACAGCAGTGTTAATAGATTCGTTTATGCCTAACAGGAAACTCCGCCCACGAAGCCAGGGGACCAAGAGAACCTGGTGACAAGGCTAAAATCCATTCATGCGATCGCGCTTCTGTTTCCATTACGTGTGGTTTGCTCTGTTTGTCCTCTTGGCGCTTCAAACCCTGGCCCTCGACCGCCAGGCTAATGCCGACTATCGGGCGCGCCGTCTGGCCCTGGCGCAGAAGCTCGATGGCGGAGTGGCCGTCATCTTCGCGGGAACCGAGGCGGACGGGCCTGACGCGACTTCCGGCTTTCGACAGGACGACAACTTCTTTTATCTGTCCGGTTCCACCGAGCCGGGAGCGGCCCTGGTCATCGCGCCCGCATTCAACCAAAACCCGCTGCGGCCTTACACCGAGATCCTGTTTCTTCCGGCGCGCAACCTGACACAGGAGAAATGGACCGGCCCCAAGCTCGGGCCGAATGATCCACAGGCGCCGGCCATTACCGGCTTCGATCATGTTGCCAGCCTCGATACGCTGTCTGCCGAGGTCGCCAAGCTGCTGGCAGCGGGACGCCCGGCGATCTATCTGGATATGCCGGAGAGCGGCAAGCAAAATGCCGCGTCCCGATTTCTGGAATGGGCGCATCGTGCGAACACGCTGCCGATGCGGACCGCGGTCACCGATGCGAAGCCGGCCCTGGCAGAGCTGCGGGTAATCAAGGACGCCGGCGAGATCGAACGCATCCGGCACGCGACGGAGGCGTCGATGGCAGCGCACATGGCGGCGCTGAAGATGATCAAACCGGGCTTGAATGAACACGACGTTGCCACCCGCATGATTTACGAATTCATGAAGGGGGGATGCGAGCGTCCGGCCTACGCGCCCATTGTGGGGGCCGGCTTCGACTCGACCGTCCTGCACTACTCCGCCGACGATCAGCCCATCCGGGACGGTGATGTGGTGGTGATGGACGTTGCCGGTGAGTATGCGATGTACGCCTCCGACATTACGCGCACCGCTCCTGCCAGCGGCAAGTTCAGTGCAAGGCAGAGGGAGATCTATGACATCGTTTTGGGCGCACAGCAAGCGGCGATCAAAGCGTTCAAGCCGGGTCAATACTCGTTGCGAGGCCCGAACTCGCTCTACAAGATTGCCTATGACTACATCAACACCCACGGCAAGGACCTGCACGGCCAGCCGCTGGGAGAGTACTTCATCCACGGTCTGGGGCACTACGTTGGACTCGACGTGCATGATGTAGGAGATGCGAATGCCATGCTTGGTCCGGGCATGGTCTTCACCATCGAGCCCGGGATCTATATTCCCGAAGAGAAGATCGGCGTTCGCATTGAAGACATCTTCTGGGTCGATCCCGGCGGCAAGCTGGTAGACCTGACTCAGTCGCTGCCGCATACGGCGGATGAGGTGGAAGCGGCCATTATGGGAACGTACAAGCCACCGAGCTCGAATTGACGCTGCTGAAGGCCGGCCTCTCTGGTATGCTGACTGTCTGTGGTGATCAAGGTCCTGTTTGTCGCACTTATACTGAGCACCGCAGCGCTGGTGGCCGTAGGCATTGCAATCTTCGTCCGGGTCCGGCGACACCTGCACGTAGCAAAGTCGGATGCCGAGACACCCTCGGGGAGCAAAGCATCCGTCCAGGACCGAGGGCCCGCCCAATAAGGAGCAAGTCATGGCAAAGGTAATGGGAGTGGGTGAGAGTACAACCGCGCATTCGCTCGGCGGGATGCGCCAGGTTGCCATTGTGGTGTGCGCCAGCGCGGTCATCGCGGTTTGCGCCAGGCTGATGCTTCCCTTGCCGTTCACTCCGGTCCCGCTAACGCTGGCAAACTTTGGCGTGCTGCTGGTGGGACTGACCCTGGGCAGCAAGCGCGGCTTCGCTGCGGCGGCACTGTACCTGGGCTGGGGCGCGATGGGTCTGCCGGTATTCGCGGGGCCCAGTGGCATCGCGGAGTTGCTCGGCCCGACCGCCGGATATCTGTGGGCGTATCCCGTGATGGCTTTCGTCGCAGGCTGGATCGCGGAACGTGGCGCGCGCAGCTTTACTCGTAACCTGGTCGGCGGAATCTTCGGTGAGCTGGTGCTGTTTGCCGGCGGCGTAGCATGGCTTGCGGTTATCACCCATAGCTGGCAACACGCGGCCATCTTCGGGCTTTACCCGTTCGTCGCTGCGGAAGTAATGAAAGTGATGGTGGCGGCCGCCGCGGCCCGCCGCTTACAATCACGCTTCTAACACGCTTTATCTGGAGTTCCACTGGACCTCCTCCTAGTCTTGTCTCTGGCAACAGCCGGTCGATCATTATGAATAGCAACACAGGCCCACAGCTCCGCGAAATCACGGTCGCCCACAGTCCCGATTCGGACGACGCCTTCATGTTCTATGGAATGGCCACCAACAAAGTGCGCATTCCCGGGGTCAAGTTCACGCACACCCTCTGCGACATCGAGACCCTGAATCGCAAGGCGTTGGAAGGCTTCTACGACATCACGGCGATCTCGTTCCACGCCTATCCGTACATTCAGGACAAGTACACGCTCATGCCCAGCGGCGGCAGTGTAGGCGAAGGCTACGGACCCATGATCGTCGCCTCGCGGACGATTGCGCCGGACGAACTGACGGAAGTGAAGATCGCCGTGCCGGGAACGATGACCACGGCGTACCTGGCGCTGAAGCTGTATGCGCCGGACGTGATTACGGAAGTGGTTCCGTTCGACCAGATCATTCCCCGGGTGCTGGAGGGAAAGTACGAAGCCGGGCTCATTATTCATGAAGGGCAGCTCACTTTTGACCGCGCCGGCTTGCACCGCATTGTTGACATGGGCAAGTGGTGGCGCGAGAAGACCGGCATGCCGTTGCCGCTGGGTGGCAATGTTATCCGCCGCGACCTGGGAGCGGAGCTGATCAACGCCTGCTGTGGCGCCCTGCGGGACAGCATTCAATACGCCCTGGACCATCGTGAAGAGGCGCTGCAATATGCCATGCAGTTTGCCCGGGAGCTGGATCCGCAACTCGCCGACAGGTTTGTCGGCATGTACGTCAACGAACGCACACTCGACTATGGCAAAGACGGACGCGAAGCCATCGTGAAGCTGCTCGAAATGGGCTACGAAGCGGGAATCATTCCGCACAAGCCAAACGTCGCGTTTGCGGGTGATGCCGCATTGTTGACAGCGTAGCGAGTTGTCCCGGGAGTTCGTTGAATAACTTTCAACAACACGCCCTGATTCTTGACATCGCTCCCCTCAGGGACTAAAGCCCGGCGTTTCACCACAGCAGGGCCGTCACGGCTGAAGCCGTGCCCCTTCAAAGTCATTTTGAGCTTATGTCAATGACTTGCGGGACACGATACTAGCGCGGGAAAATCATGGCGGTTGCGCTCGAAATGAAGATTTCGCCCGGCCAGAACCTGCTGATCGACGCCGACGATACGCTGTGGGAAAACAACGTCTACTTCGAGCGGGCCATCGCTGACTTCATTACCTTCCTCGATCACAAAACCCATACGCCAGACGAAGTTCGCGCAGTGCTGTGGGACGTGGAACGCGACACCATTCTTGAACACGGCTATGGCATGCAGAGCTTCGCCAGCGCTCTGGTCGGATGCTTCGAGCGGCTGTCGGTCGAGGCGGTCACCCCTGCGCTGCACGACCAGATCAAGGCCATTGCCTACAAAATCGCTGAGCATCCGATGGAGATCCTGCCCGAGGTGCCGGAAACGCTCATGCATTTGTCGCAGCGCCATCGCCTGTTCATGGTTACTAAGGGGAATATCACCGAGCAGACCGGAAAGCTTGAGCGCTCAGAACTGAAGAGGCACTTCATCGCCGTCGAGGTGCTCGCCGAGAAGAATGCGCCGGCCTACCGCGAGATCGTGGGGAAGTATGGACTGATTCCAGGGAACACCTGGATGATCGGCAACAGCCCCAGCTCCGACATCAATCCGGCAATTGAGGCCGGACTGCACGCAGTTTTCGTTCCCTATCACAACACCTGGGAACTGGAGCGCGGAGAGATCCTTCCGGTTAACGGCGACTGCAAGCTGCTGCACGTGGAAAGCTTCGGGCGGTTGCGCGACATCTTCTAGTCTTGGCCCTTCTGTGAACAACTTTCCGCCGCTGCCCGGTGTTATTGTGATTGCCCTTTCGCGCATGGGGTAAATATGAAGGCTTTATCTAAGGTCATCGCCGTATCGCTTGCGATCAGCTTCTTCTCGGTAGCCTTAGTCGCTGCCAAGAAGAAGGCCGGCACGAACGACCCAGCCGATCAGCAGAAACGCGCCTTGCACGCGCTTGACCGTCTGACGTTCGGCCCACGTCCCGGCGATGTGGAAGCCGTCAGCGCGATGGGCGTCGACCAGTGGATCGAGCTGCAGTTACATCCCGATAAAATCGACGCCTCGGCGCTGGACGCCAGGCTCGCGCAGTACCGCACGTTGCGCATGGGCCCGCGTGAGATGGCGATCGACTTTCCGCCTCCGCAAGTGCTGCAGGCGGTACAGAAGGGCAAGCTGCCCATGCCCAGCGATCCGTATCTCCATGCCGTCTACTCGGCGAACCTGGTGCGATTAGAGGAGAAGAAAGAAGCAAAGCAGGAGCAGGCGGGGCTCACCAGAGTTGCAGCCAACAACACGGCGTCAAACCCCAACCTATCGAAGCCGGGCCAGGGCATGGCAAATCGGGTCGACATGGTGGAGGAGACATTGCGCCGCCAGCGCATTCAGATGGTCGAAGAACTGACATTGCTTGATCCTGCCACTCGCATGCAGCGGATACTGGCCCTGCCTGCCGATCAGCAGAGCGAGTTGATGAAGGGCGTGCCTGAGCCCATGCGGCAGTCGTTACTGGAGGGCCTCTCGCCCGAGCAGAGGGAAACGGTCCTCGCGCTGACAAACCCGGTCGCGGTGGTGAATGACGAGCTGCAATCGGGGAAAATCCTGCGCGCCGTCTACAGCGATCGGCAACTCGAGGAAGTGCTCACCGACTTCTGGTTCAATCACTTCAATGTCTTCATCGGCAAGGGTCCCGACCGTTATCTGATCACGCCATACGAGCGTGACGTGATTCGCCTGCACGTGCTGGGGAAGTTCAAGGACCTGCTGGTCGCCACCGCCCAGAGCCAGGCTATGCTGTTCTATCTCGACAACTGGCAGAACGTGGGCCCGCACTCGGAGCAGGAGCTGGGGAGCGGCGCGCCACAGAACCAGAATCGGAAGCGCGATGGGCTCAACGAGAACTACGCCCGTGAGCTGATGGAGTTGCAGACGCTGGGCGTCAACGGCGGATACACACAGCAGGATGTGACGGAGGTCGCGCGCGTCTTCACCGGTTGGACGCTACAGGACCCACGTGAGGGTGGCGGCTTTGTCTTCAAGCCGCGCCTGCACGAGCCCGGCGACAAGATTGTGCTTGGGCACAAAATCAAGCAGGGCGGCGAAAACGAAGGGATGGAAGTACTCGACATCCTGGCGCATTCGCCGGCAACAGCGCGGTTCATCTCCACCAAACTGGCTGAGCGGTTCGTCTCCGACAATCCACCGCCATCTCTGGTCGACGCGATGAGCAAGACGTTCCTGAGGACCGACGGCGACTTGCGCGAAGTAATGCGCACCATGTTCCGATCTGCGGAATTCTGGGCGCCCGCGAGCTACAAGGCAAAGGTCAAGACGCCGCTGGAGTTTGCCATCTCGTCGCTGCGTGCGACAGAGGCCGAAGTAACCGACCCGCGGCCCTTGATGTTCGTGCTCGGCCAGATGGGAATGCCGCTCTATGGCATGCAGCCGCCCACGGGCTATTCGACAAAGGCGGAGGAGTGGGTGAGTTCCGCCGCATTGCTGGCGCGCATGAACTTCGCCCTTGGACTCACCGGGAACAAGATTTACGGTATCAGCTTTGACCTTGCGAAGCTCACCCACTCACCGCCAGGCGTGCCCGGCGGCTACGATTGCTATCAGACGCAAGTCAAACTGGAGCAGGCGCTGCTGAACGGGGAGGTATCGGCACAAACCCACAAGACCATTGAAGACAAGATTTCCACTCCCTGCGATCAGGCCGGCGCCGCCCAGGCAAACAGCCTGAACGCTATCGCCGCGCTGCTGCTCGGCTCGCCCGAATTTCAGCGGCACTAACACGAGGGTCAGGCAGTATGAGCATCACGCGAAGAGCATTTCTACAAGGCGGGGCGATGGCGGTCATCGGCACCGCTGCGGTCCCCTCGTTTCTCACCCGCGCCGCCTTCGGCGCAGTGTCGCCGTCGGGCCGTAACAAGCGGCTGGTCGTCATCTTCCAGCGCGGCGCGGCCGATGGCCTGAACATCGTCATCCCGCACGCTGAGCCCTCGTATTACGCCATGCGGCCGAGCATCGCAATCCAGCAAAATCAGGTGATCGACCTCGACGGTTTCTTCGGACTGCATCCCTCGCTGGCAAGCTTCAAGCCGCTGTGGGACCAGGGTCACCTCGCCATCGTGCACGCCGCGGGCTCGCCCGATACGACACGCTCGCACTTCGACGCTCAGGATTACATGGAATCCGGTACGCCCGGGGTGAAGAGCACGACCGACGGCTGGCTGAATCGCGTGCTGCAAAGCGAGCGGCAGACCAAGGAGAGTCCGTTCTCAGCAGTCGCGCTCGGCTTCTCCCTGCCGCGTATTCTCTCGGGAAAGGCAGAGGCGGTTGCTGTCAGCAACGTAAATTCGTTCGGCATCGCCGGCGGAAATCCGGCCGCAGCGCCGCTGAGCAACACCTTCGAGGCGATGTATGACCAGTCGGTCGATGCTGTACTGCATGGGACCGGTCAGGAAACCTTCGAAGCGGTGAAGATGCTGAAGTCCGCCGACCCTAAGCGCTACTCGCCGGCGCCGGGTGCGGACTATCCGCCAGGCGGCTTTGGCGATGCACTACGCCAGACGGCGCAGCTCATCAAATCAAACGTCGGGGTACAGATCGCCTTCACCGACCTCGTCGGATGGGACCACCATGTAAACGAGGGCGCTGCGGAAGGATCACTCGCAAATATCCTGCGCGAGTTTGGCCAATCGATTTCTGCGTTCTGGATCGATCTCGGCCCGCTGGCAGAGGACACGGTGATTGTCACCATGTCGGAGTTCGGGCGAACCGCACGCGAGAATGGAGATCGGGGCACGGACCATGGCCATGCCAACGTGATGTTCGTGCTCGGCGGCCCGGTTCGTGGAGGCCGTGTCTACGGGCGCTGGCCGGGACTTGACCCGGCGCAACTCAACGAAGGCCGCGACCTGGCGCTGACCACCGACTTCCGTCGCGTGCTCAGCGAGGCGGTGACCCGCCATATAGGAAATCCCAATCTGAATGCTGTGTTTCCGGGATACGACAACTCTCCGGCGGGATTCTTGCGGTATTTGGGCTGAACCATCAATTATTGCGGCGGCGGGACTTGTCCGCCGGGGCCGGGTGGTGGAGGTACAGGCATGGGCTGCGGGCCGTTGCCAGGGTTGCCGGTGCCATCCGGATAGGGCGTACTATCGGGCGGGGCGCTACGATCCTGCGGACTCGGGGCACGCTGGTCCGCGGGGATGGGTGAGCTATAGTCGGGTTGCTCGCCGGGACGCATCAACGTGGGAGCATTGGCGGGCTTGGCCTTCGGCTTGTTGTCCGCCACCTCGGATTCGCTGGGTTGCAGGTCGACTTCCTTCTCGGTACGAACGACCTTGTGGCCATCAACGGTCATGATCTCCAGCCGAGCAACCTGACCGCCCTCGAAGCGCACGAAGTCGACTTCCTCCGGCGGAGTGCCGTAGATCCACTCCTCGTAGTCGCGACCCTGGTCGTCTTTTTCGCGAATCTTTTGCGGAGGCCGGCCCTTGGCGTATACTCGACCATGTCCTTATTCATGCCGACAAGAACCTGGTGGTTCTTGATGGCCTCCCGAACCTTGGGAGGCAGGGTCTTCTCATAGGCCTCCTCGGTAGTGAGCGCATGGAAGTCGAACACGGGTGCGAGCATGGCGCGTACCTGGTCGCCTGTCATCTCGGGAACGTACTTGTCGAACTCGAGCTTCACGATCGAGCCGTGCGCATCCAGGCTCTGGGGAGCTCCAGTCGCGGGTATTGACGAGGTGCCGCCCGCGGTGCCGAGTTCGATGCGCTGATACCACTTCGGCCCCTTCCTTGGGCCTCCGTTGATCTCGAAGATGATCTCCTTGTCACGCACCTCGACATTGGTGATGACACAACGATCGCCCGGCTTGGCAGCAGGGCCATTTTCGGCGACCATCTGCGCAACGCCCTGCTGGCTGGGGGTGACGACGCCGTCCTTGATCTTCAATCCCGATTTACCCTGGGGGAAGAGGACCTTGGCAAACACCCGCTCCGATTGCAGGCTGCGTATGATCTCCAAGCGGGTTTGTGTGGTGAGCTTGGGCGCGTTGGGACTAACAATGGAGGGCGATGCGGAGGCTGGGTTCTTCTGTGTCTTGGTATCGCTCGCGGCAAGCGGCTCGGCGCAAATGCACAGCCAAAGCAGGAGCGCTGCCGAGCCTACCACAGTGAAACGACGGCGAGCCATGGAAACCCCGTTGTCAGAGATTATATGCCCATCAGGAGAATCACGAACGGGTATTCCCTTTAGACACCGGGAAGCTGGCCGGAGTTATCGGAGTCTGGTCGCGAAATTGAAAAAGGTTCCGCCAAACGCTGGACCGGCCATTTCCAGGCCACAAGCAGTCCGAGAACAATGGCCAGGGCACCGGGAGCGCTGGCCTCGATGCCATAGGTACCACCGGTGAGCCATCGCGGCCCACTGGCAGACGTATGGATCACCACATTGAAGATGCGCAGGCCGCTAACCGGCAGGCCGAAGAGCAGCCCCAAGGTTGCGTTCCAGCCAAAGTGCAGACCCAAGGGCAGCCAAAGCGCCCGCGTGCGCAGGTAGGCAATTGCCAGAACAATTCCGATGAGGACGGTGTTCAGCAGGCCCAAGGCGCTGGCGCCGGGATTCGTAAGGTGCACGGCGCCGAAGAGAACGGAGAAAACGCCGATCGCGCCCAGCGGGCCAACAGCTTCTTCCAACCGCTGGAAGGGATATCCGCGAAACATCAGCTCTTCTGCAAGCGCGCCGGAGATGAGCACAACGAGTATCACGGGCACGCGCGCCAGAGTGTGCGAATTCAAGTGCACATCAATGATAGTGTCTGACCATATCACCACCGGGATCAAAGCGATGATGGGGAGCACGAACCCGAGGAGGCACCCGGCGCCAAATTGCCGCCGCCAGCCGACGACGATTGGAAATCCCATGATTGCGGCGCGATGTTCTTCCACGTGATCGGCGATGGTGAGTAGCCAGAGATACAGACCGAAGAGCACGGCAGCAAGCAATGGCCGGAAGATCGCTTCGAAGCGAAGGATATGGTTGCCGGTGAGCGCGCCTGCAACAAACGTGCAGACCACGAATGCGGCGGCTGAAAATGCCACCGAAAGTAGAAAGCTCCACACTGGCCGTACGCGTCCACTGGCAGAGGTGAACATGGTTACGACTTGGGGTGGCCGCTTTTCACGGCTTTGTTCGGCTGGCTCTCGGCAGTTGGGTGAAAACGCAGACCCTCGCGCGCCACATGAAAGTCGAGAGGCTGGCCGCCGTGCCTGCGGATTACCTCTTGCACGCGTTCGCGGCTACCCTCTTCCACCAGGAAGATGACGCAGCCTCCGCCGCCTGCGCCGCAAACCTTGGCTGCACGCGCTCCATGCTTGCGGGCGACAGCGATAAGCGAATCGATCAGCGGCGTAGTGATGCCGGGAGCGTTGCTGCGGCGCAGCTTCCACTCCTCGCGCAGCAGGCGCGCAACATCCTCCCAGGCGGTTGCCATGAGCGCGCGCCGCATCTGCTGGGCGATTTGCGAAATCTCCTCGAAGTTGCGAATCACTTTCCTGTCGCCGTTGATGTGCTGCTTGAAGACCTCCCAATTGTTGATGCCGGACTGGCGCGGCGCTCCGGTGTAGCAGAGGACGAAGCGGCGCGTCATCTGGTCGGCAGAGATGGCGAGCGGCTCGCACCGTATGCCTGCCGGCGAGAGGTGAATGGCGTTTACGCCGCCGTACATTGCGGGGTAGTAATCCTGGCAACCGGTGGGAACCTTGATGAGCTGCGCCTCGACGTTCTGCGCGATGACCCGAATCTGCTCGATGTCGAGGAGTTGCCCGGTGAAGCGTGCCAATACCGCGGTGGTCGCAATCATCAGCGCGGACGAGCCGGATATTCCGGCGCCTGCCGGGGACTCGGAGTTCGTCTCCAGGATGAATCCGCCTTGCGGTTGAAAGAAACGGATGAGATATGCCGCTAACGGGTGCTTGTAGACTTTGGCGCGCATGAGGGCGTCGAGCGAGGCGAAGCGTTCGGAACGGTCGGTGTCATGCGAGACGAGCGAGATCTCTCTTCCCCGCCGCGGCGTCAGCTTGCAGGTCGTCAGGATGGATAGCGCCATGTTGACGGTGACCGCCCCGGGATGGAAGAGATACAGCGGCCAGATGTCGTAAGTACCGCCGGCAAGATCGGCGCGGCAGGGAGCCTGGGCGAGAATTTCGCTCGATTGGTTGGCAGAACCCGAGTCGTCAAACATTCACGCTACGCTCCCGGTCGCCAGTTCTCTGCCCACCGCCAGCACCTCATTCACAACCTCGTCGAGGTCGGCGCGCGTGGAGCGATGATTCACCAGGCAAATCCTCAGTGCGAAGCGACCGTTGATAGTTGCGTTGGAGAGATACACGCGCCCCCGCCGCACAACCTTAGGGAGAATCTGGGCGTTCAGCTCGTCGAGCCCGTCGTGCGATAACTCTCCCGCGGGAACATAGCGAAAGCAAACGGCACTTAGCGGAACCGGGGCAAGGCGCTGTAACTCAGGCTCCGCATCCACGCGATCGGCAAAGTAGGAAGCAAGTTCCACATCGTTGCGAATGGCTTCGCGAAAATTCGCCAGCCCGTGATAGCGCAGCGACAGCCACAGCTTCAAGGCGCGAAAGCGCCGCGAAAGTTCAATGGTCTCGTCGAAGAACATGAAGTTCTCGATCGGATCATCGAAGTACGACTTGGTGTAATCGCCGGAATGCGAAAACGTCTTCCTGGCCCGGGCTGAATCGCGATACAGCACGCAACTGCAATCGATAGGCTGGTAAAGCCACTTGTGCGGATCGAGCGAAATGGAGTCAGCGCCATCGATTCCGGGAAATAGCTCCGGCTTGGCGATGGCCGCGAGCGCTCCATAAGCGCCATCGATGTGAAACCACGCCCCATGCTCCTTGGCAATGTGCGACAGGTCCCCAAGCGGATCAATGCTGCCGGTATTCACGGTGCCAGCCGAACCGACGACGGCGATGGGCTTGATGCCGGCATCGATGTCACGCCGAACCGATTCGCGGAGCAGATCGGTGCGGATACGAAATTTGTCATCGCAGGGAATGAGCCGCAGATGATCACGCCCAATACCGAGCAACGCGACCGCCTTTCCGATGGACATATGGATTTCCGTCGAGGCATACACCGCGCCGGGCTTGGTGATGCCGCCCTCATTGGCCGGCAGTCTGGCTTCGCGGGCCATCGCCAACCCCATCAGGTTTGCCGACGATCCGCCACCGCACAGGCTGCCGCTGAATGCCGGGCAGCCGATCATGGTCGCCAGCCAGCGAACGACGGTTCGTTCAATGGTCGCGGCCGAGGGTGAGGACCGCCAGGCGGTGACGTTCTGGTTCAGCACGCTGGCCAGCAGATCAGCCGCCGCAGCAACGGGCTCGCCTGAGCCGTGAACGTATCCAAAGAAACGCGGGCTGCCGGGACGCACTCCGCCGATGACGTGCGGAAGATCGTCGAGCGCCGCCATGCCTAATCCCTGCTCGGGGATGGAGCCGAAGAACATTCCTTCGCTCTCCTGTCCGGTCAGGTTGGGAAAGGTCGACAGGTCATTCACCGAACGCAGATAGTCCAGCGCGATCTTGGTGATGCGCTGGTAGACCTGTTTGTACTGTTCGTCAGAGAGCGAGAGCGGATTCATGGGCGATCTCCGCAAGTGAAGGCGGAATCGACATTGTATCGGGTCTATAGCTCGGAATAGGTAATCAACTCGACCCCACACCGCTCCAGCGCTTCCCTTGCTGCGGATGAGGTCAGGACCTGCAACTCCTGCTGACGCGAGGTGCGCAGCCGGGTACGGACCTGATCGAGGTCGGAATCGTTGTAGCCGGGATGACAGACGAATTCCCAGGTGCCGTCAGGAATATTGGAGGCGATGTCGACGAAGAGCTCGAGATCAAGCACCCCTGTCTCCAGTACGCCGAGAGCGCCATCGGTCGTGCGCATTCCGTGTCGCTCGACCTCGCGGCGGAATCCGGGAGCAAAGCTGCGCAACACGCTCATCTGGGCGAAGCGCGTAGCGAGCTTGAAGTCGCCGATCACGCGTGCCAGCGGCAGAGACAAGCTGCGTCCGAATGGGTTACGCACGGCGCGAATCCCACAGGCCGTCGCAGCCCGCAGCAAAGGCCGCAAAACCGCTGGAAACATGTGGGCGTGCTTGTGAGTGTCGAGGTGCGACAAAGGAACATTGGCCTGCTGGATGCGCCGGATTTGAGCTGTCACTTCAGCTTCGATTTCCGGTTCGTTGATCTTGCCGGTGAGTGCCGCCAGGGCGAAGTTATTCAAGCTGTCGCGAAATTTTGCAACTCCATTCGCTCCGCTCCAGCAAAGACGAAATGCGCTCCGGCGCCGACAGCGGCACACCGTCCACCAGGACCACATGGCAGCCTAGGCTGAAATGGGCCTGGCATTGTGCCAGCGACTGAGCCTGCTGCGCTGCGTCATCAAAGGCACGTCCACCGGCCATCATGGTGGCCGAGGTGACGATGCCCCGCTGCTGGGCTTCGACGATGGCCCGGTTGACTCCGGGAGTCACACCAAAGTCGTCGGCATTTACGATCAGCCTGCGCACGAGGCCCAGTCTAACAAGGCTTGGCCGCTGGCCGGGTAGGGCTTACATGCTGCGACAGGTGCTTTGGCCCAGGTATTGAAGCAGTCTGCAGCGAGGAGCGACAGAAGCAGGTCGCAGGGAAGTAGTAAACTCATCGTTCCCTAAGAGGGGGAAGCAATGGCAAGACGCTCGCAGGTAGCCACACCGCTTACTCATCTTCCCCGCCGAAGCATTACAAAGCACTGGTTCGTCCTGCTGGCGACCTGCTTATTGGCTGTCGCGGCACCCGCACAGGACCCACTGCCATCATGGAATGACGGCCCTGCCAAGCAGGCGATCGTCAACTTCGTAAAGACCACCACGGAGTCCGCCAGCCCGAACTTCGTGCCTCCGGCTCAACGCATCGCCACGTTTGACCAGGACGGCACCACATGGGTTGAGCACCCCATATATACGCAAGTCGTCTTCGCCTTCGACCGGGTGGTGGCTTTGGCGCCGCAACATCCTGAATGGAAGACGACCCAGCCTTTTGCCGCTGTGCTCGCCGGCGACAAGGCCGCGATGGCAAAGTTTACGACCAAGGACCTTGAGGCCATCGTGATGGCAACCCACACCGGCATGACGGTGGAGCAGTTCAACGACATCGTCAAGGAGTGGATTACTGAAGCCAAAGACCCGCGCTGGCACCGGCCATACACGGAGCTGATCTATCAGCCCATGCTGGAGCTGATGCAATATCTTCGGGCAAACGGCTACAAGACTTACATCGTGACCGGCGGAGGGCAGGATTTTGTCCGCGCCTACGCCGAAGCGGTATATGGCATTCCTCCCGAGCAGATCATCGGCTCGGCCTTCGAAACCCAGTACGCCTATAACCAGCAGGGACAAGGCATCCTGGTGCGCCCGCCGAAATTGCTCCTCAATGACAATTTTTCCGGCAAGCCGGAAGACATTTATCTGTTTACCGGGCGGCATTCGAAGGCGGCGTTTGGCAATTCAACCGGCGACCAGCAGATGTTGGAGTATACCCAGGCAGGCGGCGGCGCTCCCCTGATGATGCTGGTGCTCCACGACGATGCCGAGCGCGAATATGCCTATGGTCCGGCCCAGAAACTACCGGCCACGAAGGTCGGAACTTTTACCCAGGCCCTGTATGACGAAGCCAAGTCGAAGGGCTGGACTGTGATTAGCATGAAGCACGACTGGAAGCGTATTTTTGCCTGGGAAAAGTAAGCGGCGAATCGGCTCTCATCAGGCAGCTACTTCTCTCCAACTTCTTTCTCACTCGAACCGGTTGTTCGCACGTATAATGGGTCGCCCCTCGAACCAGAGGACCAACTGCAGGGGAAAACGACGCAGCTATATTCGCAATGCGGTTTATATGTGGCAAGTCTTCTCCCAGGGGCCGCTGGCCGAATCACTGACAAATCCACAACAAACGAGGGCTGGCTGCCGACCGCAAGTCGTGAAGCTGAACATTATGAAACGCTTTCTTTTCTCATCGCTTGCCTGTGTTCTATGTTCAGCTATGCTGGTGTTCGCGCAGCAGAGCCAGCCCGCAGAGTCTAGGCCTGCGTCGCAGTCGCCTGATGCCGGACTGCCTCTGAGCTTCGAGCGCCATACCGGCGACCTCGATGACATGGTCAAGCGCGGAAGCATTCGGGCCTTGGTCCTCTATAGCCGCTCCGGCTTCTTCTACGTGGACGGGCGGCCTGAGGGCATTTATTACGAAGCCCTGCAATACTTCGAGCAGTTCCTCAATCAGAAGTTGCATACCAAGCAACACGTGCAAGTAACGTTTATTCCGGTCCGGCCCGACCAGATTGAGGCTGCCCTGACCCAGGGCGTGGGTGATCTGGTTGCGTACGGACTGGTGGTGACCCCGGAGCGTGAGCAGAAAGTCGCTTTCTCCGTTCCGATACAAACTGGGGTGAAACAGATCATCGTGACGCGAAAGGACTTCGGCCCTCTCTCGTCATTGGGAGACTTGGGCGGGAAAAAGGTTTTTGTCAACCCACTCACCACGTATTACGAAAATCTGGAGAAGGTAAACGAGTCGCTTCGAAAGCAAGGAAAGCCGGAAATCCTGATTGAAAAGGCCGACCCGAGCCTGCTCGATGAAGACCTGCTGGAAATGGTGAACGCGGGCATACTTCCTGCGACCGTCACCCTTGCCGAGCGCGCTAATCTCTGGGCCAGCGTCTTTCCCGGTATTGCTCCGCAGCCAAAACTTGTCGTCGGCGACGAGGGGGACCTGGCATTCGCGATGCGGAAAAACAATCCGCAACTCAAGCAACTGGTGGATGAATTCGTCAGCACGCATGGAATCGGTACATCGTTTGGCAACACCCTGTGGCGGCGCTACTTACAAAGCAATCAATGGGTGAAGAATCCGACCACCGCGGCGCAGATGAAGAAATTCGAAGAGACCGTTGCGTTCTTCAAGAAGTATGCCTCGGAGTACGGCTTCGACTACCTGATGGTAGTCGCCCAAGGCTATCAGGAATCGATGCTGAATCAAGCGGCCAGGAGCCCCGGTGGTGCGGTCGGAATCCTGCAGGTCAAGCCGTCGACCGCGGCGGCTCCGCCCATTAGCATCCCCGACATAGGTACCGCCGAAAACAATATTCACGCCGGCATAAAGGTGCTGAATAGTATCGCGGAAAACTATTTTAGCGATCCAAAAATTGATCCAAAGAATCGCCTACTCTTCACTTTCGCAGCATACAACGCAGGCCCGAATCGCATTGCGGAACTTCGCAAGAAAGCGCCCTCACAGGGGCTGGATCCAGACGTGTGGTTTGGCAACGTCGAATTGTTGGTGGCCAAAAGCGTAGGCCCGGTAACCGTCCAGTACGTCAGCAATATTTACAAGTACTACGTCGCATACAAGCTGGTGGTAGAGCAGGGGCAATCGCTGCAGTAGCGTATCAAAGGTTCGCACCCAGCCGGGTCGGCGGCGCGGACCGTGGCACGTTTCTTGAAGTAGCGTAAGTAAGATATCAGGAATAGGAACTGGAAGCCTCCGACACTAACGTGACGGGACAAACACTGACTGCGAATGGCCATCCAGCGAGAAGATCTCAGAAGTCCATGCGTCGGGGCTATCAGCTCCATGCGAGAAAAGCATTGGACGTATTGATGTCTGATGTCTACACTGCTCTCAACAGAGCTACCGGTTCGTGCTTTTGCAGTTCCCCCGCAGGTCGCGTCGTGGTGCTGCAGGGTCGTTATGAGCCCGTTCCGGGTCCAAGTCTAAGGTCCACCCTCTTGCTCAAATCCCGGGTGCGACCAACTTAGCATGCGGCTTCCGTGGGGGGACCCTAATCACTAGGACGTTGAGAGGAGAAAGGTAATGGATCTAGGAGCAAGTGTCCGTAAATTGGCTGTGGGGGCGCTCGCCATATCAGGCTTGGTGCTGGCAGGCGGCGGGGCCCAGATTGCTGCACAATCCTCAGAGAAACCCAACATTGTTATGCTCATGACCGACGATACCGGCTGGAACGATTTCGGCGCCTATTCGGGGGGAGGCGCAACGCTCGGCCATCCCACGCCCAACATCGACAAGATGGCCAAAGAGGGCGCCGTCTTTACCAGTTGGTATGGTCAGGCCAGTTGCACCGCCGGTCGTGCCTCGTTCATGACTGGGCGCATACCTATCCGCACAGCGCTATCAATTGTGGTTGCGCCAGGAGATGAAAACTACCTGCGGCCCGAAACCCCAACCATTGCCGAGTTCTTCAAGAAGAATGGTTACTCAACCTACTTCTCCGGCAAGTGGCACATGGGTGATAAGCCAGCGGCCTATCCGACTGCGCATGGCTTCGATGAGATGAAAGAGTTTGCCGCTTATTACGCCGGCGTCTACTCCTACCCCGACACGTCGAAGTGGTTTCACCCCTGGTTTCCGTCGTACAACCCAGAATTCCAGAAAGCCTTTGACTCCATCGTGAACTTGTACGAGTGGGAAGGCGTGGCTGGTCAGCCTGCCAAGCAGGTCGCCAAGATCACTTACGACTACATGGCAACGATGGACGAACGGCAGGCCGACTACGCGGTTGAGTACATCAAAGCCCACGCTAAAAGTGGCACCCCGTTCTTCATGGACGTGAATTGGATCAAGATGCACAACCCGACCAATGCGGCCCCCGATTTCCGGGGCAAGTCGCACCTCGGCGACTATTCCGATTCGCTCATGGAGATGGACGCCGACATAGGTAAGGTGATGGATGCTATTCGCGAGAATGCACCTAATACCATCGTGATTCTGACCGCCGACAACGGCGCCTGGCTCGACGCCTATCCCGACGCCGGAACTACCCCGTTCCGCGGCGAGAAAGGCTCGGCCTTTGAAGGCGGCTGGCGCGTACCCGCCATCATGTGGTGGCCGGGGCACATTCCCGCGGGCGCCAACTATGGCGAGATGATGTCGCACATCGATTGCTGGTCGACGCTGGCAACTATGGCAGGAATTACCCCGCCCCCGTACGGGGCGTGGAAGGACAACAACGGCAAGCCAATCTACTTCGACAGCATCGACAATAGCGCCTACATCCTGGGCAAGGCGCAGCACTCTGCGCGCAAGTCGTGGATTTACGTCAACGGCGAGTATCTGAACGCGATCCGCGCCGACATTAGCGGAGATCCCAACGAGCCGTGGGTGAATATTGCATGGAAGTTCATGTGGACGGCGAAGTCGGAATGGCTGGGACCCTCGCAAAATCTGGGTTCCATTCCCGCCGTGTATAACCTCACCATGGATCCCTACGAGCGGTACGACATGGTCTTCAACGGTGCGGCGCCGACTCGCGGAATGACCACATCGCCGGGAAGGTACTCAGGCCAGGACAATGGCTGGACGGCGGCGCTGTTCTCCCAGGCATTGCGCGAGTTCGATGAGTCCATCATCAAGTATCCCAGCCTCACGCGATACCCGGGTGGGGCATCGAATGACTTGATACCCGACCTGCAGCATCCCAAGAACCCGCTGCCGCTGCTGGATCCCCAAAATATGCCAAAGGCCTCACCGATGAGCGACTAATCGGCTGAGCGATATTTTCACAGGACGGGGTGTGCATAATGCACACCTCGTTCTACACTGCAACACGACTATGGGCGTAATGAATGAATTGGTGCAGATTGGCGATCTTTCCCCGTTCCCTCGTCAGGCGGGGGCGACGCGCACCTATCACGCGATGATCAAGCCGGTAGGCGCGATCTGCAACATCGACTGCACCTATTGCTATTACCTGCACAAAGAGAAGCTGCTGGGGAGCAACAGCAAGTTTCAGATCACGGACGAAATCCTCGAAACCCATATCCGCCAGTACATCGAAGGCCAGGACCGTGACGAGCTGGTTTTCTCGTGGCAGGGCGGAGAGCCTACCCTGCTTGGTTTGGACTTCTTTGAGAGGGCAGTCGAGCTGGAACGAAAGTACAAGAAGCCCGGCCAGCACATCGAAAACGATCTGCAAACTAACGGCACGCTGCTTAACGACGACTGGGGAGCATTTCTCAAGCACAATAACTTTCTGGTAGGGCTGAGCATCGATGGTCCGGAAGAGCTTCACGATACTTACCGCGTCACCAAAGACGGCAAGCCTACGTTCAAGAAGGTTTTTGCCGCGTCGCAGATGCTGCACCGCCACGGGGTGCGGTTCAACTCGCTCAGCGTGATCAACCGCCTGAATGCCAGGAAGCCGCTCGATGTGTATCGCTTTTTGCGCAACGAGGTCCGCCCGCGCGAGATGCAGTTCATTCCCTGCGTGGAACCGAAGGTGTTTCATAATGTGGCTCCGCAGATGTGGGATGAAGCCACTCTACCTATCTATGATTCGCCCGCGGCGCATCCCGGCAATCCTGATTCGGTCGTGACCGACTGGTCGATCGATCCTGACGACTGGGGCTACTTCCTCTGTAAGACGTGGGACGAATGGTATCGCCGCGACATGGGCAAGGTCTTCGTCAACCTGTTCGAAACCGCAGTCGCGCAGTGGATGGGCCAGCCCTCGCAACTCTGTATCTATCACGAGTTCTGCGGTAAAGGCGTCGCCCTGGAGCACGACGGCAGCCTGTATTCCTGCGATCACTATGTCTATCCCGAATACAAGCTGGGCAACATTATGGGGAACTCCAGCTCGCGCATGGTCTTCTCGGAGCGGCAAAAGCAATTCGGCTTCGACAAGTTCAATACGCTGCCTAAACGCTGCCGGGAATGTGAATATTTATTCGCCTGCAATGGCGAGTGCCCCAAGAACCGGCTGGTCCGCACTCCCGAAGGCGAAGTTGGACTGAATTACCTGTGCAGCGGCCTGATGAAGTTCTGGCAGCACATCGACCAGGACGCCCAGGACATCTGCAAGCGCATCGCAAAGGGAGAACCGCTTAAACCTAGTTGAGGGGCGGCTCTTCCCTTCCTCCCCTGGAAACTGTCTTACGCTGAGCTAGTAACAGTGCTAATGTCCGACGGGTCGTCTTTGCGTCGTACACTCGCGGTAAGTTTCGTTCAACTTCGGGTGGTACGTCTTCGCAAGCGGCTCCGGCAATGCATCGTCTGTAACTGGAGGAATGATGAAGATGAAGTCCGCAATTCTTGCCGTGTTGGCGTCAGTGTTGCTGGGCAACATTGCCTGCAACAAGCAGGGCCCGGCGCGTGAGGCCGTCTCTCACAAGGATGAGTACCAGCAGGCCTACATCTACGGCTTTCCCATGATCGCGGCCTACAAGGCCATGTACGAGTTCAGCATCGACAAAACGAACTCGCAGTTCAAGGCGCCGTTCAATCAGATTTGGAACGACAGCAAGACCTCTACTCCCAAAGACACGGCCATCGTCACCCCAAATGCCGATACTCCGTACTCTCTGCTGGAGATGGATCTGCGCGCGGAGCCCCTGGTTATCTGCGTGCCGAAGATCGAAAAGCGCCGGTACTATACCGTTCAGCTTTCGGACCTGTATTCCTACAATGTGGGATACATCGGCAGCCGTACAACGGGAAACGACGGGGGCTGCTACCTGGTGGCCGGGCCAAGCTGGAAGGGAGAGGCGCCCAAGGGCATTAAGAAGGTCTTTCCTATTGAGACGCAGTTTGCCATTGCCATCTTCCGCACCCAGCTCTTCAATGCGGCTGACATGCCTAACGTCATCAAGGTACAGAAGGGATACTCCGCGCAGCCGCTATCGGCGTACTTGAAGCAGCCAGCTCCGGCGGCGGCTCCGGCGATTGATTGGCCGGCGATGACGGAGGATGGGTTCAAGCTGGATTTTCCCAAGTACCTGAGCTTCCTTATGCAGTTCTGCCCCGAAGTGGACCAGGACAAGGCGGTCCGCTCCAGGATGGCTACGGTGGGCATTGCACCGGGGCAGCCCTGGGATGCGAGCAAACTCTCGGAGACGCAAAAAGCTGAGCTCGCGGTCGGCGTGAAAGAAGGTTATGACGCCATCGAGAAGCGCGTAGCGAATCTCGGCAAGGACATCAACGGCTGGCAGGTCGGCGCGGCGCAGGGCGACCGATCTTTTTACCAGGGCGACTACCTGCTGCTAGCAGCCGCTGCGAAGGCGGGAATCTATGGCAACGATCCGCAAGAAGCGATGTACCCGCTGACCAAAAAAGACGGGAGTGGCGCGGAGCTTGACGGCAGCAAACACAATTACACGCTGACGTTCGCGAAAGGCGAGTTGCCTCCGGTGAATGCCTTCTGGTCGGTGACGATGTATGACGGCAAGACGCAGCTGCTGATCGACAATCCAATCAACCGCTATCTGGTCAACTCGCCGATGTTGCCCAGCCTGAAGAAGAACCCGGACGGGTCGCTGACGATTTACATTCAGAAGGACGCGCCCGCAGCCGGCAAGAAAGCCAATTGGCTGCCCGCTCCCAACGGCCCCATCTATATGGTCATGCGGCTCTATTGGCCGAAGGAGCCACCCGGTCCGTCGATCCTGCCTCCGGGGGATGGAACCTGGAAGCCGCCGGCGGTGATGGTGGCGCAATAGTTGGAAACCACGTCTGGTAGTACAGTGGGATGTGCTTAAACGCAAATCAAGGAGAACGTATGAGGCTTAAGTATCTGACTGTGGGTGCGCTGGCTCTGAGCGCAGCCCTCAGCCTGGCGCAGAACCCGCAGATGGAAGAGAAGTTGATGTCCATCCGGCAGAATATGGTCGCGAACAAGCAGAAGCTGGCGCAGTATATGTGGACGGAGACTGAGACCATCGCCATCAAGGGCGAGGTCAAAGACACTAAGACGTACCAGGTACGGATGATGAATGGCCAGCAGCAGAAGACGCTGGTCAACAATCAGCAGGCGCAGTCAGGCGGACGTGAAGGCCGGCTGAAAGAGCGCGTTGTCGACAAGAAGAAGGCCGAGTACCAGGAATATGGGCAGGCGGTTGGCGCGCTGGCCAAGCAGTACACCACGCCCAATCCTGACCGCCTGATGCAGGCCAAGCAGCAGGGCAATCTTTCGATTCAGCCCGGCAATGGCACAGTGAGCCTGGTCATCAAGAGTTTCGTCAAGCCTAATGACCAGGTGACAATGACCATCAGCGAGCAGAGCCATGCGCCGGTGAGCGTTCAGGTTAATTCCTATCTGAATGACCCCAAGGATGTGGTTACCATCAGTGCCCAGTTTGCACAGTTGCCGGATGGCACCAACCACGTAACAACGACCACAATTAATGGCGAGCAGAAACACCTGACGGTTACGGACCAGAACTCGAACTATCAGAAGGTAATGTAAGCTGGCGTTCTCCTGGCAACACTGCAATGGGGGCTTTGCGGGGATGGGGCCTCCGGCTTCATCTCCTTCGCTCTCTCATCTCATCGAGACGAGAACCGTATCTTTGGTGTATTGGCTCAATTTGGCTTGAGCCACTACCAGCTTTTGGGTACTGGCTGAATCTGCGGCTTTCACCCTGACTGAGATTCAGCCACATCCAGCTTTTGCCGGAAGCGAAGATTCATGCAAAATTGTTCAATCGCTATTACGCCACGCGCAGATCAGAACAACGCTCGGGCTCTTCACGCAGGAGGACGGAGATGAAACACAGGCTGCTCAGGGTGAGTTCCTGGCAGCCTTGGGAATGAGATCGGAGGCAATCCAATGAGGTGTGGGTTGAAGCATCTACTACTTAGGGTTGCCATTTCCTTGTAAGTATTTGAAAGGAAATGGCGGGGTCGACGGGACTCGAACCCGCGGCCTCTGCCGTGACAGGGCAGCGTTCTAACCAACTGAACTACGACCCCGCGTCTAGAATCAACGCGATACAGCAAACCCAAGTCGAATAAGGGCTTTGCAGGTTTTGCATGCAGTGCACAGTCCGCCGAGATTGCCTGCGGTGGCGCTTCTTCCTGGCAAAACCGCCCATGAACCGCCAGTAAATAACTGTTCGCTCATGCGAGTTTCATCTTAACACAACGAATCGCTTTAGCCGAAATTCGCTTCCAGTAGTGCCCGAGGGAGTCAGAGATCGTTCTCACCCCCAAACACCATTCCTGCCCTCAAGACCAAGCAGACCAGTTCGCGCATCGGAATTACAGGATCTCCCCGGGACGACAGGTTGGGCACACTCGCGAACTACATCCAAGCGGAAGACTGCGCCATCTCTGTAGGTCCCGCCATGAGCAGGTTGTGCCGTAGAAAGCACCGTCGCCAGCTTGCACCAGCCGGCCGCCAGGGGGTCCTCGCCGTCCGAGCCGTCGAAGCTGTGCAGCGTGGTCAGCGTGCCGCTTAGGGCGATCCTGAACACCGTGCCACAGCCTGGGCAACAGTGGTTGTTAGCACCGCCTCCGTAGGTCGTCCCGTAGAAATTACCGTCGCTGCTTAGCACCCGCACGCCAGGGCCGCTACGCCTTCTGACCTTCGGCGAGGGTTCGCAGCTACGAAACGGCGATCGCTCACGGATGCGATGCCCGAGAACCGTAGATGCTCTTCGAAGACTCAGTTCACTACGGTAACTTTCGGGCTATCCAATGTTCCTTCGATCTCGACTGGGAAGGAGAGCTTACCTTTCTCAACTCTGGCCCCCGCCATTCTGCCCAGGATGTTGGTGAAGAATCCCTGTTTGTTAAGGACATTGGCGACGCATTTGTAGTCCAACCCGCCTCCGCCCGTCAGGCCCAAGCTTCCTGAGCATTGGATGTCGGTTCCATAGAAGGCAACTTTAATCTCGCGGCTGGATATCCGGCGGTTAGCCAGATTGATGTCGGCAGAGAACGAGGAGAAAGCAGCGGGAGGCCGCGAGGCGAAAGCACGATCTCTGAAACGGGTCAGCTTCTGCATGTCCTTGTTCTGATTTAGCGTAGGCAGTTCGCCATCGCGAACCCCCAAGCTGCCGCTTCCGCGCATATGCTGTAACGGATCGGAGGTGTGTTCGATTTCTCCCTCAAGCTTTAGGGCTCCTTGCATTGTGCCGGTCATCTTTCCGCGACCACCGGGGAATTGCGCCAGGAGAAAGGCGACGTCGACGTCGTTCAACTGCGTGCTGGTACGGAAGCTGGTATTGGCGCCCGCCAAATTGAAGGCAAAGTCGCCGACGGCATGTCCGCCATGAGCTTCTACGCGGAAGCTATCAAAGAACACTTGTTTGCCCACGATTCGCAGCTTCGATTTAACATTGGTGGTGAGGATGGATCCGAAGCGCAGCGAGGCGGCCTTAAATCCGCCCTGCAACGACGAAGCTGCACCGGTCGATGCGCCAACGTCAACCTGCCTCAGTCCAGCTGAAATCTTAGTAGCTTCAAAGACGATAGGGCCAGGCCTGTCTGAAGGGTCGATAAGGCTCGACCCCAACAACTGGCCGCCCTTGATTTCTACCTTGGAGATCACCCCCAAGGAGAAGGGCGCAGGGCTCCGACCGGGCTGCTTCAAACCTTTCGGTACGGCAGCATTTTCAAAGTTCCACAGACCATCAGGGTCGTTAATGATATGAATGACAGGATCGTTCAGGACGAGCAGTTTGATTGCGAGCCGGCCGAGCAGCAGTGCGCCGACCTCGACCTCAGCATCGACAACAGGCGCCGTGAAAACGTATCCGGGCGGAAATGGGTCGGGATTTTTAACACCTAAGTCATAGAGTCTAATCGTCAGGCTGGGAAACAAGCTCATTCCCAGGTGCCCGATTTCTATCTGCTTTCCGGTTTTCTTTTGCAGGTAGGCAATCACCTCTGGCTTGTAGCGGTCAGGATTGACAAACAGCGCAACTGTGGCGCCTGCGAGAATAACGGAGCCCAATATTACTACGAAGGCCGCCCTGCGACGAACAGTCACGACAGTGTGTCACCTTCTCTCAAGCATAAAACGAATGGAACGGAGTAGCTGCGCACCCCAACGACACCTGAGCCAGAATTTCTATTCTGCACTCCCGAGTGGCCAACATTTACCCAAGAACGCTCGGCCTTAACCCTATCAATCAAATTCTAAGACGATTCTTGGGTCGTTTTGTTCAAAATCACTCACCCTGACAAAAGCATAACCGTCCGGCCAGAACCGCACGGACGACTCCGCACAGCCGCAAGGGGGCAGCCCATGTTTTTAAGCAGTCTCACAAAGCCATCGCTCAGGTCCGGCATGAATGCCAGGAAGCCCAGAGACATTATTACAAGGAAAACTCACGACCGACATGGATGTGATAGGAAGACAAGGTCACAAGCAAGTCTGGGATTGGGGTAAGAGTATAGGCCGAATTGCGAAGAACATCGCGTAGGCAGGAGCGTCATCACGTCAGCGACCGACATGCTCTCCGAAACTGCGGCAGGCTATGAGGAACCCGGCGTCGCCGCGACGTCGAATCGGTTGCTAGCCGTGCTGTAAATTCCCCTCGCCCTGGGGCGGCTATGACTGGTCCTCTCTTGCGTCGGAGCTTCGATCCTGAACAGACAACTCACCTCGTGCCACCCGGCGCATCGCGTCCACGATGGTAGGTCCATCCATGGAACGATAGACGACTCCCTGGGCCGGCAACCAGCGCATATAGGCGACCCGGTCGTCCTCCTCGGTGAGCACCAGAAGTGCAGTCTGGCGCCGTTTCAACATTCGCTCCACCTTCGAAAACGCGGGCAGAAAGCTCGTCGACAGAATCAATACGTGAGGCTGGACCTCTCTCAGCGTGCTCAGCAACTGTTCGGCGGATTGTGGCTGGCCTACGAGGCAAACGTCGCCCGTGGCCGCCATTACCTCCGTCATCCCAATACGAAAAAGCTCCTGATGGTCAGCGATGACGACGTCGATCATCATTGCACCTCCCGTCCGCCCGAACTCGTGATTGAGGTGGGGGACTGTTCACGGTAATGCGGCAGTTTTTAAGAATCTGGTCAAAATTGCACACTCTACTGCTTTAGTGGGAGGGGGCATATACAGCTCCTTACGTGTGCGCTTATTCGTGCAGAAGAAAGGTCAGCAGCGCTTCGTGCACCCGCAAGCTGCCGTTGTACTCGATGAGGCCCATCTTGCGGAACCGGTTCATAAAGAAGCTGACCCTCGATCGAGTGGTGCCAACCATCTCGGCCAGGGTCCCCTGGCTCACATTCAAGCCGGCAGGATGTGGCTTCGATTGCGCTCCAAGGCCGGCCAGCAACAGAAGAGTTCGGGCCAGTCGCTTCTCGCTGGAGTTGAAGAGTTGATCGAGAAAGTCTTCTTCAATTCGGACCACACGGGAAAGCAGATGCGCAATCAAGAGCCTTGCGAAGACAGGATCGTCGTGGATGATGCGAACGATGATCGCCTTTTCCACTCGCACAATAGTTGACAGCTGCACTGCTGTTGCGGTGGACATCCGCAACGACGGCGCTCCTAAACAGCCTTCACCAAAGAAGTCGCCTTGCCGGAAAATAGCGATGACAGCCTTCTTGCCGCGTTTGGATAGGACCGTCAGCTTCACATTACCAGCCTCGACATAGAACATCGCATCGGCTGCATCGCCCTGAGAAAAAATAGGCTGTTTGTTCCGGTACTCCCGGCTTGTCCTCCGACTACCTATCCTCTTGAGAAACATCTCGGACTTAACAACTAGCGCGCGTTTGCTTGGCATCAGCGTCTCCCACCAATTTGATCTCGCCCGCTGTGACACGGATCCAACCGTCAGCTAGTGGCGCATGAATCCAGCGCTCGCGGCGCGACCTCGCCCAATAACGAGGCCCGTCGCGGAGGATGCTCCCTCCGGAAGCTCACAGCTATGCATCCACGCGAGCTCCTTCGACAAACCCTACCGGTTAGCGGCTGGCGAATCTGGTCAAAAGTGCTCATGCGGCGCCACCCAGTTAGCCAGCAGACAGTAATCGGCTAATCCGTTCCCCTCCGCAGCAATGAACCAGTGGTGTCCTTTAGAAGGCGCAGCCATTCTTTTTTCAAGAGTGTGCAATTTTGCTCAGTTTACCGTTTTCGCGGGCTGGCACAATTGTCTGGTTGCGAATCCGTGCCGACTCATGCTCCGGGGCCCCGGGAAAGTGCCAGAACCGGCCCCCCATGGTCATGCCGGGCACAACTCGGCAGAAGCGATGAGAATCCGTCCGCCCGACCGGGAGCTCGCGACTGCTGATCAGCCTGAGGGCAACTCGGTACATTATTTGCCATTCGTGGACACAACCGGCCGGGATTCGCACCGGAAAGGCCCGATTTCATGCGCGTTCATCTCGTAAATCCCAGCGACCATTCTTTCGGTACGGCTGTCATCACGCCAAGGTGGCTCTTCGTCCTTGCGGCCGCCACGCCGCATACGGTCGGAGATCCCATTCTCGTCGACGAATCGCTGGAGAAGGTTGTGCCGGAGAGCATCCTGCCGAACGATATTGTCGGCATCAGTGTACATACCGGCAATGCTCTACGCGGATATGAGGTCGGCCGCATGGCGCGCAAACGGGGCGCTTGGGTGGTCTACGGCGGTATTCACGCTACGCTGTTTCCTGAAGAAGCCTTTGAACGCGGTGACGCCCACGCCGTGGTGAAGGGTGATGGCGATCTCGCGTGGGGCAAGGCCGTGACCGATATTCTCAACGGCAAACTGGAACGGGTGTATGAGGGCGGACGGATCGAAGGCGGACAGTTCTTGACGGCACGATGGGACCTGATGCCACGTGACAAGTACATGTGGGCCTCGGTACAGACGATTCGCGGATGTCCCAAGCATTGCTCGTTTTGTAGCGTCTGGCGAACCGATGGACAAAAGCCACGGCAGCGCCAACATCAGAAGGTGATCGATGAAATCGTTGATCTGCGCCGGATGGGTTTTCGCTTTATCGCCTTGGCCGATGACAACTTCTATCCAGTTACGTTGACCGATCTCCGACTGGCCCGCGAGCAAAACAATAACGCCAAGCTGGACGAGTTGGTGGCGATCCGCGCAGAGCGTTTTCAACTTATGGAGGAACTGGCAAAGCTGCCCAAGGACATGGTGTTCTATACCCAGATCACCATGGAAGCGGGTGAAGACGGCGAGTATCTGGATGCCATGCGCAAGGCCAATATCAAGGGGGCACTGGTGGGAGTCGAGGCAGTAACCCCGGAAGGACTCAAATCGATCTTCAAAGACTTCAACTACTCAGGCGAAGCTTTGACGAAACAGTTGCTGACGTTCAAACAGCACGGCGTCCACGTGCTCGGCTCTTTCATCTTCGGCCTCCCGACAGATACACCGGCAACCTTCGATGCGACGGTAGAAATGGCGTTGAAGGCGGACATCACCTTTGCTCAGTTCGTTATGATGACGCCATTTCCGGGAACTGTGGATTTTATACGCTGGGAAAAAGAGCAAGCTCGACATCCCACGCTGGTCGGCACCGTGCCGATCACCCGCTACTGGCTTATTCCCACCGAAGTTCGACCCAAGATGTTCACGCCACATCCCTCCATGAGCTCGGCTGAGATCGGGCACCGCACACAGAAGGTTTGGGATAAATTTTATACTTGGCCCGCCATCTGGCAAAGGTCAGCCTGCGCTCCCACTCTGCGGGCCAGGATCGCATTTATGTTTCTGTCCAAGCTCTACCGGCAGATGTATGCCGGCACTGGAATTTCGACCGACACCGCCCGCAGGAAGAAGTCCAAGACCTGGGCCCGGTGGACAGCCAGACAGTGCAGGAAGCTCTTCCAGGCTAAACCTATGCCGGAACTGCAATCACCTGCCTGGGAATTTGGGCCTGTATCGCCGCAACTGCATCGTCCTGGGTCTCTGCGGAACGAGCATCACAATGAGTCGCCGCCCTTCGTGGTCTTACCGAATAACTGACCCTGCTGACGGGATGAGGGATTCTCACGCCATAGGTCCTTTCACTGGTTAATAGCCATTGGAAGCCTTGGCCTACGGCGATCACAATCCTGAAGTCCGAACTCGATCGCCCGCTCTTTCCGCAATTGATGCCCGCCCTCGGACACTCGCTGGCCGACTATTGCGAAGTTGCTGTCCCGGCATGTTTCATTTTTGCGCGCGCCTCGTTGACGATGATTGCTTTGCCTGCTAGCAGAGAACCATTCAGGCCTAGGACTGCTTCTTGCGCGTCTTTATCGATAGCCATCTCTACAAAACCAAATCCGCGAGAAACGCCGGTCGCCTTGTCCATTATGATGGTGACCACTTCAACTGGGCCGTAAGCTGCAAACGCGGTCTGGAGATCTTCTGCCGTTGTGCTGGGTTCCATGTTGCCGACGTAAAGATTTTTCATATATGTCCTTGAGGATACGTGTAAATGACTTCATTCGTATCTCTCGGAAACCGAGAAGAGAGTCTTATCTCGGCAAGATTGTGAGGTGTATTGAATGGATTAGAGGTACACCTGGTTGACGATTTCTTTGCGCAACTTGTCATCCCCCTAAAGATTGCGCTCCGCATCGCTTATTTGGCCGTTAGCGTCTAGCCAGCCGAGCAGCGAGCCCACGCTCGCTTGGGCCAGGGCAATACAGGAATCACCTGCCCCGTAGTAGATATTCAATGTGTCTCCGTCAGCAGCCACGGTGTGTCCGCACGGAAACACAACATCGTGGACGTCGCCTCCGCGCTCATAATCGGCCTTCGGACCAAAAATCCAGGAATCACCTCGCAACAAACAAAAATCCGGCGTCTGGATATCGAAGAGAGCAAGGCCGATCCTGTATAGGCAGCCGGACCCTGTCTGCTTTACGCCGTGGTAAAGCATCAGCCAACCTCTCTCGGTCTCGAGGGGCGGGGAAGACAGACCAATCTTGTTTGCGTCCCACCATGCGCCTTTCCGCGCTTCCATCATGATTCGGTGCCCCCCCCAATGCCGCAGATCAGGGGAGTAAGAAATCCAGATGTGAGATCCTAAGGGAGTCATCGGCCGATGTATGAGTGCCCACCGGCCATTGATCCTGTGCGGCAGAAGGGCCGCATCCTTATCGTCCGGCGACATAATGACGCCATATCGCTCGAATGCGTGGAAGTCCCTGGTCAGCGCCAGGGAAACCCCGGGACCGCCTTTGGAATACGACGTGTACGCGACCGCATACTGCTGCAATTCGGGAACGTAGGTAATGCGGGGATCTTCGATTCCCCAAAGCTCTTCTGGATATTCAATTGGATCCGGCATGAGGGTTGGCTCTGGATCGATCTTCCAATTGTCCACCCCGTTCACCGAACGCGCTGAGCAGAGATGGGAGAGACCACGACGATCCTCCACCCGGCAAAGCAGCAGCGTGGAACCATCCGGAAGCAGCGTTGCTCCGGCATTGAATACGCTGTTGATTGGATAGGGCCAGTCTTTGCTGGACAGGATTGGATTGGAAGGCTGCCGCTGAAGGAGAGTGTCGCAAGCGTCGATGACTAGGTTCATTGGTGATGCCATAAGAACTAAACTCACAATCGAATAATGTTCGGACTTAAATGGAGCCCATCTTGATTCCGCTTGGAGTGCCCGCCGTGGGGCCGATATGCTGAAGCTGCTGCATCTCCAAAAGTGCCATCAAGAAGGACAACGTTGACTCTGCTCCCTGGTTCTCATTCGCACGGTCAGGGTGAAGACCATCTCGACAGCCCCCGCTGCTGGCGTCATATAGAGCGGTTTTCAGGTCGTTGTCCCCTAGGAACCAGTTGAAAGCCGTCCAAGCCTGAGTAAGCCAACAGTCATCTCCAGTGGCGCGATATGCTTCAAGACAAGCAGACACCGTTGCACATGCTTCTACCGGTTGCTGATCAAAGCGAGCCTTGTCGCCTGACTTGGGGTAGAACCCTAGTGAGCCGATAGGAACGAAGTGTCCGTGCATGCTGCAACGCTGCTGGGCTACCAGCCACTCGATTGACTGCAAACCTGCCGTGAGCCACTCTTTGTTGGAACTCCGAGCGCCGGCCAGCAGCAGTGCGTGGGATAAGTTCGCGTTGCAATAGGCCAAACCCTCTTCAAACCAGTTCCACCCTGGCGTGCGAGTAACCTCATAGATGTGCAACAACTTGCTGGCAAGGGCATCCCTCTGCCGTTGAGCCGACCTGTCCCCGGGAAAGCGATCGAGATATTGCTGGAGACCAAACAGCGAGAATGCCCAGGCGCGCGGACTGGTGAAGCCCAGCACTGCAGGGAGCGCAAGTTCAAAGAGGCGTCCCGCAAGACCTCTCAAATCTTCCTCGACCGCCTGATTCACTGCGCTTCCCAGGGCCCACAAGGCACGTCCGTGACTGTCTTCTGAGCCCTGTGACTCCTGCCACTGGCGCTCATAGCTCAAGAAGTTGCGGAATCTACCATTTGCGGAGTTAAAGGCGAGCCAGAGAAACGCCAGGTATCGCGATGACAATTTCTTGGCCTCAGTTTCGCACTTCACTCCAAGCTGCTCCGCCAAGATACAAACGATCAGGGCGCGGGCATTATCGTCCGTGGTGTAACCCTCGTGCTGATTCGGAACCGTGAAGACGGCGTGCTGGAATATGCCGGTATCGTCCGTCATTCGACTGAGATGGTTCAGCTTCACTGCGGGCAGGCTCAGGAGACTATTGGATCCTGCGTTTGGGCTCGCCAGGCGAGGGTTCCACAAGCGCTCGGCTCGGGCTCGCTGAAAGCTGCGCATATAGTCCTGGGCGACGCTCTTCCAGACCATGTTTCGTGAATACAGGTACGCCCGTTTGCGCATGGCGTGTCGTTCGGCTTCATTTTCCAGAAGCCAAATGGTTTGATCAGCAATTGCCTTTGGGTCTTGGAATGGGACCAACACTCCGCGGCGCTGATCGAGCAACTCGAGCGCATGCCAATATGGAGTTGAGATGACCGCCTTACCAGCACCAAGGGCATAGGCTAACGTGCCGGATACGACCTGAGCCTCATTCTTGTAAGGCGTGATGTAGATGTCGGCTGCGCCAATGAACTCCATCATCTCCTCGGGGCTCACAAACCGATTGTGAAATATGACGTTCTTCTCGACTCCGAGATTCTTCGCCAGCGACTGCAACGATTCCCGGTATCGATCTCCCTCGCGCCGCCTGATGTGGGGATGGGTCGCCCCTGCCACGACATACATGACATCGGGGTTATGAGACAAAATGTGCGGCATCGCCTCTATGACTGTCTCTACCCCCTTATTCGGCGAGAGCAAGCCGAAGGTCAGCAAAACGGGCTTGCCCCCCACGCCGAATCGGTCTTTGAAGAAGTTCGGATCTACAAACGCAAGATTGGGAACGCCGTGCGGGATCACGTCAATCTTTGCCGCGGGAACCCGGAATATCTCCTGTAAGAACTTCGAAGAGTGCTCGCTCATTACGACGAGGCGATCGGATAACGCTGCAAGCTCGACCATCACCCTGTGCTGCTCTGTGTTTGGTTCACGCAACACAGTATGAAGCGTAGTCACTATCGGCATGCGCAGATTGCGCAGCAACTCTAGAATGTGGCTTCCGGCGGTCCCTCCAAAAATTCCGTATTCATGCTGTACGCAAACCAAATCAACGTTCGTGAAATTCAGAAATTCGGCTGCACGTTCGTAGGACGCCAGCTCTTCTTCGGTCAGTTCAAATCGAACTCTCTCGGGATAGCTATATTCGGACTCCGGATCGTTCACGGGCAGTGCAAATAAGCGTTCACTTCCGTACTCAGCGGCAAGGGCGTCGCACAAGTCCGTCGTGAACGTTGCAATCCCGCATTGTCGCGGAAGGTAGTTGCCGATGGTAGCAATGCGGGTCGGAAGAGAGAGATTGACCATCGCAACGGATGGGTTCACGGGCTTAATTTCAGACACACGACTGACCGGGCGTGCGATTTCCGACGGTTTTCTGAATGGCAGCGTTTTGGATAATGACATGAGATTCCTGTCCGTACAACGCACCGGGAGATTGGTGAACGTGACGGTGTTTTCTGTCTCGGCCCTTTCTAAGAAACTGCCGCCAGGCAATAAGCCGCAGTCCTCGAATGCCGGTGCACCGCTGTTGGATAGGGACGCACCGGCGGGAGGTCAGTTACTTGCCTTCGGCAGCTTCGTGCTGGCTCGCCTGTTTCTCGGCCGCATTGACCGCTGCGATAAACGTATCAGCGCTGGCTGGGATGTGGACGTTGCCGGACAGCGTCTTGCGGAAGGAAACATTCTTGCCATACATTGCGACCGTTGAGTCGTTGTCTTGCTGGATCTTGGCGCCATCCACGGCGACTCCGGCAAACAGACCTTTGGTGCGCGAGTAGCTCAAAGCTTCCGTGTTCATCTTCCAGTCTGTCCCTGCCGAGGCATGCCTTCCAACCGGACCGGCTGTGGCGGAGGCCTCACCAGTGAGTTCAAACTTACTCGAGAGCAGCCCTTGCACACCTTTATCATTCATGAACAGGATGATGAGATCGACTGACTGAGCGCCAGCCTGGAAACCAAAATTGCCTCCACCGATCGAAATGAATGCCGGCGCGCTCCAGCCATGGGCGGTACGGCAGGTAACCACACCGCGCCCATGCTCTCCGCCGACGAGGAATGCGCCCTTGGCCATGTCTGGTACCACAGCAATACATTTGGCATCATTCAGCACTTCATTGGGGATGCCGCTATCCGGCGCCGCCATGATCTCGTTCATGACCTGGCCGGCCGCTTGTAAGCGCGCAGTAGTGTCTTGCTCACCCGGACCAGCCAAGGCGAAGGTGGACAAAAGCAACGTGAGTAGAGCAATTACACATTTCTTCATCGGAATACTTCCTTTTCGTTCCACGGTAATCTTGTGGAAAAGCTTGTGAAGGGCGAATTTCGCCCGATGGTCAGGCTGTGCGACGACTAGTGATCAGGTTGTAGACCAGGACCACCACGGCAACGACCAGTAGAAGGTGGATCAGGCCGCCTCCTACGTGAAGCGTGAAACCGAGCAGCCACAGAACCAAGAGAACTATCAAAAGTGTCCAGAGCATATGTATGTCTCCCGTAGGCCGGCTGCATACCCCTTACAGCATGCGGTTGGTAGCTAAGCCGGACGTGTTCTATTCCAAGCGACGTTCAGGATAAGCCACCGCTTGTCATCGGCAGCACGGCTGGGTTGAGATGTTGAAGGCCGATTGACTAGATCCGCCCAAGCAACAGCAGGATCACCACAATGGCGAGGAGCAAACCCAGGCCCCCGCTCGGGAAATATCCCCAGGAGCGGCTGTGATTCCACGTCGGCAGAGCGCCTATCAGAAACAACACCAAAACGATGATCAGGATGGTTCCGAGCATACTTTCCTCCTCGTCCCTAAGAATCCTGCGCCAGGCTGGCGCGCCGTTCGTCCGTACTACCGCGAGCCGCCTTGGACGCGATCAAACTTGCGATCGTAGTTAATAGATGATGAGGGTGCTGTCCCTTGGGGTAGAACCGATCAGCAATAATGCTGGCTGGCACCGCCTCCCCTTGGTAGTCCCCGCTCATGGCTACAATCGATATTGACGGACACTGGCTGCGTACGTGTGAGATCAATTCCATACCGGACATCTCCGGCATATTGAGATCAGTGACAATGAGATCCGGGACGCTTCCCTTGAGGTAAGACACAGCGCTCGCGCCGTTGTTCGCCATACCCACTTCATACCCAACCGACATCAACAGCATTCGCAAACTTTCTCGAATGCATGGATCGTCGTCCACAATTAAAATCTGAGGTTTGATACTGTTGGGCATATTCCACCTGGCCACACTTGATTGAACGAAATGCGACACCTTTACGATGCCACACTTGCGACAGCACGTCTGGTCAAAACAGATCAGGTCACTTGCAGAGGATCTTCCCGGTGACTGGCAAAGAAAACTGTTGCGGCGGATCGGCACGTGTGAGCCATTGTGGACAGACCTGCCATAGGCAAATACAGGTACGATGAGTGAACTGGCCAGTCGGGCTGCGGAACAGCCATTATGCCAACAGATTACCTCCACCTCGCCGCATTCACCTGTGGCGCATGCAATGGCCCAGTCATCTCGGGATCGTTCACGACTCGCGAAACTGAAATTCAACAAGAGACCGACATCCGGGAGATTGGGGGTTTGTCTATGTTGCAGGAGGCAGTTCAGTTCGCTTCCGACTTCACGTACTGTACGCCATCTTGCGCCCCTGGAATGGGAGTCGCGCGAGCCCACTCCGAAACAGAAGATATCGGTCCGGGAACCGGGGTCAGTCGTGAAGCACGACATTCAGTAAGGAGCTGTGCACTTTCATTCCACTGCCGTCGTATTCCACGAATCCGAGCTTCTTGAAGCGATTCATGAAGAAACTGACGCGGGAACGTGTGGTTCCAACCATCTCGGCGAGCGACTCCTGGGTGATCTTGGGAATCACCTGCTCGGGCTTGCCTTCCTTACCGAAATGGGCCAACAGTAAAAGTATCCTGGCTAGTCGTTTTTCGCTGGAGTTGAAGAGTTGGTCCACCAGATCTTCTTCATAGCGAATGTTGCGAGCCAGCAGATGCGACACGAAGAGGTCGGAAAACGAGTGCTCGCGCCGTAGAGACTGAACCATCGACTCCCTTTCGATTCTCAGAATCGTGCACTCCGTCATCGCCGAGGCCGACCCCATGCGAAGGACCTGGCCTGCGAGGCTACCTTCGCCAAAGAAGCTGCCTTCTCCAAGCATCCCCACCGTGGCCTCTTTTCCGGTTTGCGAGACGACGGTCAGCTTGACCTTGCCCTTTTGGACATAGAATACGGCATCCGCCGTATCTCCCTGAGCAAAGATGGTTCCCCCCTTCTTGAACTCCAGGATCTTCCGGCCGTTACCGATAGTCGCCAGGAATGCCTTAGGGTCGAACCTTCGCACGCTCTTCGCTTTCATCTTCAACTACCTATCCAGGGGGTGAACGGTGGGTGGGCTTTAAGGGCACTACAGCAAACGCACGAAGCCCGGCAGGTCCTAACCGAGCGCCCGAGTCGGATCTCCGTCCCCCAAGGTTTTCGGGGATGGCGTTGACACAAGTTTACTCCAGAGTTCCTAGGTAAGGCACAGAAAGCAAGCGGCAAAACGCTCCACTGGCAGATTCTAGGGGGGTGAGCGGCAGCGCGCCGCAAACCTATCGCCTGGTCAGTAATGGCATAAAGGTGCTTATATTGCGCCATATAATGGCACATTTAGAACATATTTTTGCTTGACAATCGTGCTACACTTCGTGCGCCGTTCTTAGCGCCTTTCGGCGGCAGCTTTGCTGGGCCCTCAAATTGGAAGTGCGCCTGAGGTGCCTCATGAAATTGCTCCGCGTCGTCTCTCTGTTGGTTTTTCCTCTTCTTCTGGCCCTGAGTGCTCACGCCAGCGTCCTCGGGAGTGCCGATGCTTTCGGCATTCTGGGCGCGTCAGCGGTTACAAATACCGGCCCCAGTGTGGTGTATCAAGACTTGGGTATCTGGCCCGGAAATTCGATCACTGGATTTCCCCCGGGTATAGTGCTGGGCACCATCCATAATGACGATGCGGTTGCCATGCAGGCGCAGGCCGATGCGCTCACGGGATACAACTACCTCGCCGGCCTGGCACCTACACAGATCTTGACCGGGCAGGATCTCGGCGGACTAACGCTTGACACCGGCGTCTACTTCTTCGCGTCATCAGCGCAGATGACAGGAACGCTGACCCTGGACTTCCAAGGCCAGAGCAACATGATGATTGTCTTCCAGATTGGGAGCACGCTCACCACGGCCAGCGCTTCGCAGGTGAACATCATCAACCCGGGGATGAATGATCAGGTTTACTGGCAGGTTGGTAGTTCCGCGACCTTGGGAACAACCACCGACTTTTACGGAAGCATTATCGCGGACCAGAGCATCACGCTCAACACCGGTGCCAACATCGACTGCGGCCGAGCAATAGCCCTGAATGGCGCCGTCACTATGGATACAAATAATGTCGACACCGGCAGCTGTGCGGGTGCGGTGCCAGAGCCGGCCACGCTGTCGCTCGTTGGCAGCGGTATCATCGCAGCGGGCGCGACCGCTTGGCCCTCAACCTTTACCGGTGTTTGGCTGGCCGGACTTGCCGGGCTACGCCGCAGAATGCGGCGTTAGTCGCGTGACGGTTTGTGTTTTGGAACGGGGACCGAAGAGTTCGGTCCAGCCGCTTCTCACTCGATTTGAGGTGATCGAGGAAGTCTTCTTCAGTCTGGACAGCTCGACGCGTCGCTCACGGTCTCGACGTTCCGCAGCCAAAAAGGACTAAGATTTAGTCAGCACCAATTCTGTCCTAGGTGCGCTGAAAATATATTCTGGACTGCCGCAAGAAGAGAATAAACAAGACCACAATCGCGAAGGCCGCGACGCTGATGCCGATCAGCACAGCATTGGTTCCAGGTCCTCGCGGATGCCGCAGAAACCGCAGTACCGTATGGCTGTACTTCGCGGCAAGAAAGCCGATCGCAACATATCGAAGAGCTCTGCCGGCAATAACGGCAGATATGAATTTCCCTGGGGGATAACGAAGCGCTCCCGCTCCTACGAAGAATGGCGAGGTGGGAAACGGCGGCGGTGCAACACACGAGACGAATACAGCCGCAAATCCCCATCGCTTAATCAGGCCCTGAACCTGACGAGAGCGTTTCGCACCGATGCGCTTTTCCAGCCACTGATCGCCTGCCCTCACAGACATTCGATAAGTCAAGTAGGCGCCGGCCAAAGACCCCGCGGTACTGGCGGCGGCATAGTATGGCCAAAGCTCATGATTTTTAGTTGCCAGTATTGCTGTGAGAATATCCAGGCTACCGAACGTGGGAATCACTGAACTGTCCGCAATCCCCAGTATTACCAGGCCGGGCCCTCCAAGACTCCGCAGAAGTTTCCACCCTGGAATAACCATCAAGGGGGAAATCATGGAATTGGGGCCCGGGCGGAGCACGATCTGAACTCGAACCCGGTCTGCGGCCATGATAGGCCCGCGTGAATTGCTTTGCGCATAGTTTCCGCCATTTGCTCGCCCTCGCTAAACACGCTGGCTGCTTCATTGAGATCCATCGAGAAGCTTTCAGCGAGCACCGGCAGCGTCCTCATACCTCGCGGCGATACCCGCGCGTATACCTACGTGTCCCCACCTGGAAGGCTTACATAGAAGGGCCCATGCGGTCTGGATGGGCCGTAACGAACCATCAAGCACCGCACGGACACGAACCTTGGTTTTCGATCAGATAAGTAAACTCCTGGATGTGTTGCTCTTAGTACATGTCACCCATGCCGCCATGGCCGCCTGCAGCCGAAGCATCCTTCTTCTCCTCTGAAATGTCCGCAACTAATGCTTCTGTAGTGAGCATCAGCGACGCGATCGAGCCAGCGTTGGTCAGGGCTGTGCGCACTACCTTGGTAGGATCCAGCACGCCGGCCGCGACCAGGTCTTCGTACTCGCCGGTGAGCGCGTTGTAGCCAAAGTTATTGTCCTTGGCTGCGTTGACCTTGCCCAGCACGATGGCACCTTCTTCGCCGGCATTTTCGACAATCTGGCGCAGCGGCTCCTGCAGAGCACGCTTCACGATATTCACACCGATTTGCTCATCGCCTTCAAGTTTTAGCTTGTCAAGCACCGGGATGCAGCGGGCGAGAGCCACGCCACCGCCGGGCACAATACCTTCTTCGACCGCCGCGCGGGTAGCGTGCATGGCGTCTTCAACCCGTGCTTTCTTCTCTTTCATTTCCGTCTCGGTAGCCGCGCCAACTTTGATAATCGCTACGCCGCCGACCAGTTTGGCCAGCCGCTCTTGCAGCTTCTCCCGGTCATAGTCACTTGTTGTTTTCTCAATCTGGCCGCGAATCTCCTTCACCCGGCCTTCTACATCGCCGGGCTTGCCCTTGCCTTCGATAATCGTGGTGTTGTCCTTGTCGATCGTGATCTTCTTGGCCTGGCCCAGATCATCAATTTGCACATTCTCGAGCTTGATACCCAGATCTTCCGTGATGGCCTTCCCTCCGGTGAGGGTTGCGATGTCTTGCAACATCGCCTTGCGGCGATCGCCGAAGCCAGGTGCCTTTACGGCAGCAACCTGCAGTGTGCCCCGCAGCTTATTGACGACAAGAGTCGCCAACGCTTCGCCCTCAATATCTTCCGCAATGATAAGCAGCGGCTTCCCGCTCTTGGCGATCTGCTCCAGCAAGGGAAGTACGTCTTTCATGGAGCTGATCTTCTTTTCGTTGATCAGGATATAGGCGTTCTCGAAGGCAACTTCCATGCGTTCTGGATCGGTGACGAAATAGGGAGAAAGATAGCCGCGGTCAAACTGCATTCCTTCCACGACCTCGAGCTGGGTCTCAAGCGTCTTCGACTCTTCTACAGTGATCACGCCGTCCTTGCCGACCTTCTTCATCGCTTCCGCGATGATGTTCCCAATGGTCTCATCATTATTGGCAGATATGCTGCCTACCTGGGCAATCATGGCTCCGCTGACGGGCTTGGAGAACTTATCGAGTTCGCCATTCGAGCGCTCGCCGGTCTCGCTGTCAATGGCGCCGCAAATCACCGTGATGGCTTTCTCGATGCCGCGTTTCACCGCCATAGGATTGGCCCCGGCAGCAACCGTCTTAACGCCTTCGCGATAGATTGCCTGCGCCAGGACGGTGGCAGTGGTGGTCCCGTCGCCCGCTACGTCGCTGGTCTTGGAGGCGACCTCCCGTACCATCTGTGCTCCCATGTTCTCGAGTCCATCCGGCAGATCGATCTCCTTTGCTACTGTGACGCCGTCCTTGGTTATGAGCGGCGAACCGAACTTCTTCTCGATAACGACATTTCGGCCCTTGGGGCCGAGCGTCACCTTCACTGCGTCAGCCATAAGGTTGACTCCTCGCAGGATGGCCTGCCGCGACTCTTCGCCTTGTACGATTTGCTTTGCCATATAAGGACCTTCTCCTATCTTCGAATCTGTTGTCATTGCGAGCAGAAGCTGTTAACGGTCGGGGCTCTGTCGCCGTCGCTCGCAATCGCGCGATGCGATTACCACCAGAAAAGAAAATGCGCGACGTTAGTTCTTCTTCTCTGCGGCTTTCATAGTCGCCGCACCGGTAATGACGCCGAGGACTTCCTCCTCTTTCATGATGAGGAGGTCTTCTCCGTCAATCTTGATCTCGGTACCGGAATATTTACCGAACAGAATGCGATCGCCTTCCTTTAGCGCCAGAGGGAACACCTTGCCCTCGTCATTCGTCTTGCCCTTGCCAACTGAAATGACTTCGCCTTCTTGGGGTTTATCCTTGGCCGTATCCGGGATAATGATCCCGCCGCGAGTGGTGCCGGATTCTTCTATGCGCCGCACCAGGACGCGGTCGGCGAGTGGCGTGAGTTTTGTTGTCATATGCGTGAACTCCTTTTCTTCGGATCCGTTTGGTACAAGCGACGGATATGAAATCCGTTGCAATCCCGCCTCAGCTACCACAAGCGCGCTGCTCCTCATGTTCTAAAGCGGTGTGCACACTTTAGTATTGCGAGTGCGCGGGAGCCAGGAACACCCAACCGTGAGGTGCGCATCACCGCCACGTACTTGGCAAAAGCGTTCATCGCTGAAAGATGGGTACGTACCGGCGCTTATGGCAAACAACACATACCCCAGGACAAAGAAAGAGCCGCGGCAGAATGAGTCTTTCAACCCAACCCTCCATAGGCAAGGGTCTAAACTGATCGCTTTTACGCACACAGCAATGGGCAGACAGGAAGTTCATTTCTCGAGATGTAACGCTGCCCCAAATTTGAGACAGCAACCTATTCTGCGCATTTGATTGTGCCGGGGAAGACGGCATACCGTCTTAAAGCTAAGCCCAATCCAACGACGCCAGGAACTCCTCACTGTGCAGCCGTCTTCATTCCGGAACTGATGGCACCAGTCTCCGCCGGCGGCGGGCCCGAGAGATCGCATCCCGCCAAGCCATTTGCGCACGCAAGGTAATCGCGCTGATGATCGGCGACCCTTACCGCCTCCAACTCCGTGGCGGACAGTTTGGAGCGATCACAAGTCGACCAGCCATCCCAACACTGCGAGACATTTCTCCGGTGCTGGGCCACAGCCACTTCACTCAACTCGGATGGGCTCAGCTTGGCGAGGTTGCAGGAAGACCAGCCGTTCCAGCAATCAGAGAGGTTCCTCTGCTCCTCTGCTACGGCAACGCCTGCCGCTTCGGCCGCCGTCAACTTTCCGTGGTCGCATGCTGTCAACCCGCTCCAACAATCGGCAACCATATTCTGGTGTATAACGGTCGCTACTTCGGCCAGTTCCGGGCGGCTGAGTGTCGAGCGATCACAAATCGACAAGGCGTTCTTGCAGTTCGCAATATTTTGCTCGTGCTTGGCGGCAGCCACCTGGTATTTGTCGAACGGGGTCAAGACAGCGCCATTACAAGAATCCCAGCCGTTCTCGCAAGCGAACCGGTTCTGTTGTCCATCGGACGACTGCGCCTCGACCAAAGCTACGTGACCGATCAAGAACGAGGCCAGTAACATGCAAATTACCCGAAGCCAAGTATTCATACTCTTCCGCCCTTTAAGGGCGGCAAACTGAAGCCGCCGCTATGCGCTCTGTCATTGTCCTTCACATGAGTCAGGAAAGGCTGGTCAACATTGCTCAGTGAACCACACTGCTCAGACAAGTGTGATCCCTACGCGGAAACGAGGAACACTGTGGCTTGTTCTGGCTATTCCGCTTCCTGGGATTACTGAAGAGCACGGTCAGTCCTCCGCACTCAAGCTGCATACGGGGATGCCGGGCCGCGCATCAACACGCCTTGAACCACTCGCTCCGGGTGACGTGGGGCAGCTGAGCCTTATTGCTCAGAACACTTGAGTGTGCCTTGATAGCCTGGAAGTAGATCGGCGCTCGTGGGAGGTTTCGCAGCGCGACATCTGAAGGAGGGTGCAATGTTCACTTTCAGAAGCTCTTTCATTGGCGAATGCTGGCAGAAGATGAAGATCATGAAGGCCGAGTTCGAGCAGTCAGAGTCGGGCCATGGCCTCCAATCCGGCAAAGCAGGCGAAGAGCGAGTCCGCGACGAACAGGCCTCTTCGCGAATGGATGACGAGGGGTGTCCCAACGCCCGTCAACAGTCCGATTCGCGCCAGCGGAAACCTATGATCGCGTTTGCAACGAAATGAAAGAAGGCACACCAGCGTTGCCATGGGGAACAGTTAAGCGTCCGTGACTCTATCTACGGCGCCGTCATGCAACTTCGGGTGGGTCTTTACTCATGTCAGAGCTGCGGTCTTGAACGGAACAGCTCGCCTCGTGCGACTCTGCGCATCGCGTCCACCATAACCGGTCCATCCGCCGAACGGTATCAGCAGGTGGCAGGTTGAACCTATTTCTCGAGGCGTACTGTTTCCTGACACCAACGAGCCTCGTCACAATGCTCTCTCCGGAAAGACATCGCCAATGCGTGCCCGCGTAACTTCCTCATAACCAGCGCTTACCGTTGAGAAGTGGAGGGCAACTGCATAAGATCGCTCAAGAGTATCGGGTTATCAGGTAGTAAAGTGAGCAAAATTGAACAGGCATGGCAGACCGGCGGGTTTTACGATATATCATGTCGAAGTATAGGAAATCGGCCTTCGGAGGTGCGCAATGAGCGCGAGGGCCATGCCAACCGGTAGCTCCAGCCGTCCCACCAAGCGAATTCTATCTATTGTTCCGCGGCGATCTGTAAAGCCCGCCCCACGAGGCACCGCAAAGCCTTCCCAGCTTCCAACTCCCAAGACCCAACCAAAGAATCGCGATGTGGGTTTCAATCCCGAGATCTTCCTGGCGACGACTGGGTTAGGCAGGAGGGTCCTCACTCTGAAGAAGAATGCGGTGGCCTACGCGCAAGGCGACCCCGCCGACGCCCTCTTTTACGTGCAAAGGGGCCAGCTGAGAGTAACTGTCACCTCCGCGAACGGAAAAGAAGCGACGATCGCCTTGGTAGGTGCCGGGGAATTCGTGGGCGAGAACTGCATGGTCTCAGCTCATCCTGTTCGGCTGGCGACGGCTACCGCGATGACCGACTGTGCACTGCTCAGGATCAGCAAAGCGGACATGGTTCGCGTTCTTCACGAACAGCACGAATTGTCCGACATGTTCGTTTCCTTCCTTCTGACAAAGAATGCTCGTATCCAGGCCGATGTGGTCGATCAGCTTTTTAACTCGAGCGAGAAGCGGCTTGCCAGAATTCTGCTACTGCTGGCGCAGTTCGGCAAGGAGAGCAAACCGGAGACGGTGGTTCCTAAGATCAGCCAGGAGGTACTGGCTGAAATGATTGGCACAACCCGATCCCGCGTGAGTTTTTTCATGAATCGCTTCAGGAAGCTGGGGTTCATCGAATACAACGGAGAGATTCGGATTCACAACACCCTCCTCAACATTTTTCTGCAGGAATAACGGCGCGGCAGTTTTTTGGCGGACCACTTCGGCGTAAGGGACAAACGAACTTTTGCGGCCGGCGTTTACCAGAGGGCCCTGGATGGATGGGCAGACCAACAACCTCTGTCGAGGGCTTCTGGGACGGGCCGCTGCGGCGAACTGTTCGAACAGTGGAGATGGCACAGGTTGAAGACGGCCAAAATCGTCCTTGCTTCCGATTGTCTGCACTCACGCAACTGTCCCGAACAGCCAGCCGACTCCTGCAGTGATCGCCATGGCCAGCGCACCCCAGAATGTGACGCGAATTGCGCCCATCATTACTCTGGCACCGCCCGCGTGGGCAGCCAACCCTCCTAGAAGCGCGAGGAACAGCAGTGAAGTCGCGGCCACAAGAGGGATCAAGATTGCCTCCGGAGCCGTGGCAGTGACCAACAGAGGCAGGACTGCTCCAATGGCGAAGCTGCCGGCCGACGCCAATGCCGCCTGAATCGGACGCGCAAGAAGCGGCCCGGAGATGCCGAGTTCGTCTCGGGCATGCGCGCCTATTGCATCATGTGCCATCAGTTGTTCGGCAACCTGTTTCGCAAGCAGAGGTCCGAGTCCGCGCTCAATATAGATTGCCTGTAGCTCCTTGTGCTCGCCCTTGTCGTCTGCCTTGAGCTCGGCGCGTTCCAGCCTGAGGTCGGCTTGCTCGGTATCCGCCTGTGAGTGGACAGACACATACTCACCGGCAGCCATCGACATCGCTCCCGCCACAAGGGCGGCGACCCCTGCGACTAATACGCTATGGTGATTCGCGTGCGCAGCGGCGACTCCGAGCACTAGACTCGACGTTGAGAGGATGCCATCATTCGCTCCCAGTACCGCCGCCCGCAGCCAGCCAATACGTTGTGTGCGGTGCTGTTCGAAGTTGCTCGCAGGCATTTGTGGTGGCCTTCTTGATCAGGAAATGTCTTGAAGCAGCTGCGGAGATTGTTCATGGAACACGAGTGAAAAAGCGCTCGCTTCACCGATTCCTTCGATCAATGAATACGAGCGCCCCGTTCACCCGCTGTCCTTTTCAGTCGCATTAGCGAATCGACTGGAAGCCAAGAACTTGGGACAAGATGGCGTCAAGCATGCTGTAAGAACCATTTTCATAAACGCCATACTGATACTGGCTGTTGTAGCCGTCTTGATAGCCTCGACGGAATCCCTGGCGGAAGTAGTAGTGGTAGTCGTCTTGCGCAACGTAATAGCCGTTGTAGCCGTAGTTCGCGTCCTGATAGGCGTACGAGCCCCGGTAGTTGGAACGCCAGCCATCCTGGCGGTCTGCCGCTCCGGACTGGAAGCCTTCCTGGTAACCGTAGTTCACTGCCTGGCGGAGCGAGTCCGCGCCATATTGATTCGTCTCGTAGTAGTGGCCGCCACGCTGGTAGCGATAGATCGGAGCTGTGTAGAAGTAAGGATCACGATCGTAATCGGGGTGCCGGTCATTTTGAAGAAATACCCGCTGCTGCTGCAGGCGCCCCAGATACTCTTCCTGAACGCGGTACTGCGCCATACGCTTCTGTTGCTGTAACTGGGCTGTCTGTTGTTGCAGGACACGCTGCTGCTGATCCAGATGTTGACGGTACTGGGTCAGGCGCTGCTGCTGCTGCGCGACCAGCTGCTGCTGACGCTGTTGTGAAAGACGCTCCGCCTGCTGTTGCTGGGCATGCTGTTGCTGCTGCTTGTTCTGCTCAGCCTGTTGCTGTTGCTGGGCGCGCTGTTGCTGCTGCTTGTTCTGCTCCGCCTGCTGCTGTTGCTGGGCACGCTGTTGCTGTTGCTTGTTCTGCTCCGCCTGCTGCTGTTGCTGGGCACGCTGTTGCTGTTGCTTGTTCTGCTCCGCCTGCTGCTGTTGGGCATGCTGTTGCTGCTGCTTGTTCTGCTCAGCCTGCTGCTGCTGGGCATGCTGTTGCTGCTGCCTGTTCTGCTCAGCCTGCTGCTGTTGGGCATGCTGTTGCTGCTGCTTGTTCTGCTCAGCCTGCTGCTGTTGCTGGGCATGCTGTTGCTGCTGCTTGTTCTGCTCCGCCTGCTGCTGTTGCTGGGCGCGCTGTTGCTGCTGCTTGTTCTGCTCAGCCTGCTGCTGTTGCTGGGCATGCTGTTGCTGCTGCTTGTTCTGCTCAGCCTGCTGCTGTTGCTGGGCATGCTGTTGCTGCTGCTTGTTCTGCTCAGCCTGCTGCTGTTGCTGGGCATGCTGTTGCTGCTGCTTGTTCTGCTCCGCCTGCTGCTGTTGCTGGGCATGCTGTTGCTGTTGCTTGTTCTGCTCAGCCTGCTGCTGTTGCTGGGCATGCTGTTGCTGCTGCTTGTTCTGCTCAGCCTGCTGCTGCTTTTGTTGTTTGGGGTTGGCCTGCGGCTGCTTGCCCTGTTGCGTTTCAGTTTTGTCTTGCTTGGCGCCTTGCTCCTCCTGCGCTGTGTACGCCGGAGCCGCGACTCCGAGAATGCAGAACAGAACTGCTATGGGGACGACTCCAACGTATTTCATATCTGTTGCCTCATTCAAAGCCTGAGCTTCGAACGAATGAATTTCTGTATTGTTTTGACCACCCGAAGCCGCTGATACAGCCTTCTCTGCAGAGCGCGACAACAGTCACGCCATGAATGTCCGCCCATTACCCGCGCGCAAGGCAGCCCCATATCGGCTCTTCCACGAATCTCTCGATTGATTTCCTTTTCGGAACGACCCGGCAGTTCGTCGCGAAGATGTTCAATTCTGCTCAGACCTCCGAACGCCTCGACATTACAAAGGTGCCAGGACGAAGAAGCTCACTAGTCGCACAACCCGAGCTTTACGCGAGCCAAGGAGATTAGGAAGACGAGCACGAAGGACAAGATCGAGGCGAGCTTCCATTCAATAAAGGGCACTTTCAAGGAGCAGGTCGGGAAGCTACCAATGACCGCGCTTTGAAAGCCGAAGGAGAATCCAAAAAGAGAGTGCGGAAAGTCCGGCAGCAGTTAGGCCGCGCTAAAGACGCTGTTGCGCAGTTGAAAGTGACTGTCAAACCGACAAAATCTGCAAAGACCCTTCACAGATACAGCAGCAACAGCTTTCGGTGCAGTGGCTGCGGCTGTCCGTTGAGGGCATCCCTCAGTTCCGCATCGGCCACTTGCGCCCAGCAGATCACTGACTACGCTGGACAATTTGATCTGACACTCCTCGAGCAGGCTTTCCAGTTGGCTCTGCAGCCGCACTCGATCCCGCGTCAGTTGATATTTTGTGCGCGTCAAAGTGCGCCAACCTCGTTGCTCCCCACCGGGAACGTAACTCAGAATTAGATCGTCGCTCAGCAGTCGGCTCACACTGCGTTTCGCATCGCGGAACAGGACTTCCACCTCCCAGCTGTTGAACATGCTCGGCACACAAAAAATGCCGGAGCATTGCGCCCCGGCTTTTACGGATTCAAACTGCACAGGATAGATCTAGAGCCCGAGCTTGCGGCGGAAAACTCCAGCTATCGCCAGAACGCCGCTGCCCAGCATGACGAACGTGCCTGGCTCGGGTACTCCGGTGGCAAGAATCTGGAAGGTGTACAGGGTTGAACCGGGGGCCGCATTCCAGTTTACGCCGTCGGTTGTGTAGTCCACTTGCCCGATGTCGTTGATGCTGTTCCAGTTCCATGCATCCCAGGTATCGTTCGGGGTAGAGGCCACGAGGACATATTGCTGCCCCTGTGTCACACTTACACCGCTGATCCCCGTGATTGCGCTGTAAGCGCAGCAGTTGCCGAATTGCTGCAGGTTGTTGATGTCAAACGCGGGACTAGCAATCGTACTCGGGAGGCCATTAGAGTCGGCGTTCCATAGCTGTACGGTTGCACCATTTGTTCCGACGACCCAGCCGATGGCAACGTCGATTTCGGAAACGTTTCCAGTAGCCTGAGCGGTAAACAGAACGCCCTGGTCGATCAACCCCACTGGCGAGCCTGATCCACCCAGGGTCCCACCGGTGCAGCAATTGTAACTAAAGCCCGAACCAAAATTGTTGTAGACAACGCTATCAGCCATTGCCGGCAGGCTGCAGACACACAGCCCTACCAGCACAAGAAGTGTCAAAACGCGAAGCTTACTCATGTGTCACTCCTCCTGTTATGCGGTTTATGCAGTGTACGCACACCACTGGGTTTACGTCCTTCGGCACACCCCACAGGGCGCGATCAGTCTTTGCAAAGCGCCGAGGCTGCCAAGCCTACTCCTCGGATGGCACTCTGGACAATACACTTTAGTGGTGCTTATAGAAAAATATTAAACAAGATGATATTGCACGGCATACAACAAAACGCCGGAGCATTGCGCCCCGGCGTGCTTACGAAACTAAGCGGAAAGAACTACACACCGAACTTACGGCGAATGCCGCCGACAGCCGCAATCAGGCCGCTTCCCAACAGAACCAGGGTGCCCGGCTCAGGAACGCCGCCATCCACGCGGAATCCCGAAGTGGTTCCGTCAAACTGGCTCCACGGCCCGTTGATGCTACCGGTCTGATCGAAGGCCAGGTGGCCCTGCTGGTCCTGATAAGCAAACATCCAGGCCTGCTCGGTACCCGGATCGGGTTCCTGGGCGATGATCCAATACTGCGTGCCGGTATTCACCGTACCGCAACCGTTGCAAGTGAACGTAATCAGGCTGCCACCGCTATTGAACGGCTGGATGGTGCCCTGCTGAGTCAACGTCGCCAGAATGGTGCCCGGCTCGTTGAGACCGTCGTCAGCTGCCAGATACGCATTCACGGGGTTGTTGCCGCCGGCGTAGTTGCCCAGCGCCAACACGGCATCCGTCATCGTGGTGGTGGCGTTCGGCGTGAACGGCAACGCCAGCACCTGGTTGAAGTAGTTGGACCCATCAACGAAATAGCCACTGGCGGTGTCATATTCGCCGTTGGGACCCAATGTGGTGTAGAGAATATCCGCGCTTGCCGTGGCACAGAGCGCCAAGGTGAACACGGCAAGAAAAGCAAGGACTGTGATTTTGCGGGACAAGGTTTCCTCCTATTCGCACACAAAGTAGCTGCACAGCTAAGCGTCGGAAGTTTATAACTGATCAGAATCGTTAGCAACAATATTGTTGCGCGCTTCAAAGAAAAATCTTGCCCCGCCGCTCCCCGCTCCACAGGTTAATATCCAACGGTTACTTTTGATTACCGGATCCGCCCCGATAGCGCCATATCTTGCAGAAACTGCTGGGCCACCTTGTTGACGTCGGCGCGTTTGCCATCCACCGCATAGTTCATCTTCCGCATCCCCTCGGCGCTTATCTTGCCCCCGAGCCGCTCAAAAGCCGGCTTCGCCGCCGGAAACCGCTGCAGCAGTTCCGGCCTGACCACAGGCACCGCATCATAAGGCGGGAAGTATTTCCGATCATCTTCCAGGACCACCAGCCCGAGCGCCTCGATCAGACCATCCGTGTTATTTCCAGCGATGATATCGACTGTCTTATGTTCCAGTGCGTTGTATAGAAGACCCAGGTCCATCACCACCGGCGAGCCGCGGAATTTCAGATCGTAGGTCTTCACCAGTCCGTTGAAGCCGTCAGGACGCTCCAGAAATTCGTACCCCACCCCTAACGTCATCTGCGGCGCGTAGCCGGCAAGCTGCGACAGCTTAGTGATTCCCATGCGCCGGGCGTCATCGCCCCGCACGATCATGGCAAAGCTGTTGTTGAAGCCCAGCGCAGCCATCACGCCCAGGTTGAAGCGCTGCTTGTATCCCGCCTTCATCTGCTCATAAACCTGGGCGCGATTGTCGGAAAACTTCTCCTTCAACACAGCGGCGACTGCGGTGCCGGTGTACTCCACGTAGGTATCGATCCGCCCGGCCAGCAACGCCTGCTGGCAGATGTATGTTCCCCCCATGTAGAACCTGCTGTCGGTGGGAGCCGAGCACGCCTGCCCAAGGTATTGCAGGAGGATCTCTCCCAGGATGAGCTGTTCAGTGAAGTTCTTCGATCCGACGACGATTTCATCCTGCCGATGGGTGCAGCCGGCCGCCAGCATCGCCACACTGCCTGCAAGAAACAGACGGCGGTCCATCTCAGTTCCCTCGGCGCGCGAGCCATTTTTCCAGGCCGCCCAGGGAAAGATCAGCGACTAGGGCCATGGCCGCCGCCGGCAGAGCGCCCGCCAGGATCACACCATTGTCCACCATGGCGATTCCGCGGAAGATGAACTCGCCCAGTCCGCCGGCGCCAATCGCGGCGGCGATGGTCGCCACGCCAATCGTAATCACAGCCGCAGTGCGAACTCCCGCCAGGATCACCGGCGACGCCAGCGGCAACTCCACCATCAATAGCAACTGCCGCGATGTGAGCCCCATCGCCAGAGCGGCCTCGCGCACCGGAGCGCTCACGCCCGCGATGCCCACATAGGTATTGCGCACGATAGGCAAGAGCGCATAGAGCGCCAACGCGACGATAGCCAGCCGGTCGGCCCTTGCGCCCAACCACGGCAACGGCAACAGCAGCCCGAACAGCGCCAGGCTGGGAATGGTCTGAACTACATTCGTGCTGCCCAGCACAAACGCTTTCATCTTCGGGCGCCGCGTCAGCAGAATTCCCAGCGGCATCCCGACGGCCACTGCGATGAGCATGGAGACGCCCACCAGCCACAGGTGCTCGGCCGTTAGCGTCGCCACCTCGCGCGGATGTGTCAGGATGAAATTCATCGTGATCCAGAAGCTCTCGCTAAGCTCCGAACCTCTCCCTCCCGGCCCGCACTACGTCCATGTACGACCTCACCAATTCGTCCTCCGACCGCAGGAACTGCTCTCTGCTGTAAACGCCGCGCAGATGTCCCGAGTCCATCAAGGCAATGCGGTCGCCCAGCAACAGCGCCTCGCCCACGTCGTGAGTCACAAACACGACCGTCTTCCTCAGCCGCCGTTGCAGCTTCTGAAACTCCATCTGTATCTCCGCGCGCGTAATGGGATCGAGCGCGCCGAAGGGTTCGTCCATCAGCAGGATTGGCGGTTCGGCCGCCAGCGCTCGCGCCAGTCCTACTCGCTGCCGCTGTCCTCCCGAAAGCTCGTTGGGATAGCGGCCGGCAAACTCTCGCGGCGGCAGGCCGACCAGGGCGAGCACGTCGTCGACTCGTGCCTCGACGCGGGAGCGTTCCCACTCCTCCAGCTTGGGCACCAGCGCGACGTTCTGACGCACGCTGTAATGAGGAAACAGGCCCACATCCTGAATGGCATAGCCTATCGAGCGCCGCAGGCGGATGACGTCCCATTGCGACAGCGCCCTGCCCTCCACATAGATCTCGCCGCCGGTCGGCGCAATCAGACGATTGATCATCTTCAGGCAGGTGGTCTTGCCCGAACCGCTGCGGCCCAACAGCATCAAGGTCTCGCCACTGCTGATCTGCAGGTCGATGTGTTGCAGCAGCAGACGGTCCGGCGTCAGCCGGTACTCAACATCGCGAAACTCGATAGAGATGGTCGTTGACTCTGTCATTCGGCGTTTGCTGCGCAGCGGTCACCCAGCGTATCAAAGTTCCGCCCTCGGCCAACAGGCCTTTGCGAGCACGCCTGCGAGCGAAGGATTGCAACATTGAGCAGGTATACTCAAGACATTCCCATGGCCGGCAAGTTGGATGAGATCGTCGCTGTCACCCGCGCCCGTGTACAGGCCTCGAAGGCGACAGGCGATGTGCGCGCTCTGGAACAACGCGCCGCCGCTCACCAGCCACGCGGCTTCCGCAATCGCCTGACAGAGGTCTCCGCCTCGGGTCCGGCAGTGATCGCCGAACTCAAGAAGGCTTCGCCCTCCAAGGGTCTGATCCGCTCCGACTTTCACGTGGTGGAACTTGCGCGCGAGTTGCAGGACGCAGGCGCGGCGGCACTTTCCGTCCTCACCGATGAGCAGTTTTTTCAGGGCTCTCTGGATAATCTGGCTGCGGCCTCGAACGCGACTTCGCTTCCCTGCCTGCGCAAAGACTTCATTGTCGATGCCTTCCAGTTGTCCGAGGCCCGCGCCTATGGCGCTGACGCGATACTCCTGATCGTTGCGGCGCTCAGTCAAAGCGAATTGCTCGACCTCTCACGCCGCGCGTGCGCAATGGAACTCGACGTGTTGTGCGAAGTGCACGATGCAGGCGAGCTCGAGCGTGCCCTCGACGCCGGATGCGACACGATCGGCGTGAACAATCGCAACCTGCATACCTTCCGCGTCGACTTAAATACTTCACTCGATCTTGCCGACAAGATGCCGGGGACTGTGCTTAAGGTCGCGGAGAGCGGCATCGAAACCGCCGACGACATTGCTAGACTTCGCGCCGCTGGTTTCGCCGCGTTCCTGATCGGCGAGACCCTGATGCGAGCGCCGCGTCCCGGTGAGGCTTTGGCCAACCTGCTATCGCGGGATACGGCGGCAGTATGACCTGGATCAAGATTTGCGGCACGACGAGCCTGGGTGACGCCAACCTCGCGATTGCCGCCGGCGCTGATGCGCTGGGTTTCATCGTTGCGGCCAGTCCGCGGCAGATTCAGCAAGAGACAGCCGCTGCGATCGTTGCCGCCTTGCCCGCCGGGATCGAAAAAATCGGCGTGATTGTGAATGAGTCGCCGGAGAGCGCAGCCAGGCTCGCGCAGAATGTCGGCTTCTCCGGCATACAGCTACAGGGGGACGAGCCAGCCGACAAACTTCGCGCCTACCGCTCGGCCCTCGCCCCGCGCAAGATCATCAAGACGCTGCAGGCGCAGCAGTTGCTGGCGGGCGGCGAAGACTATCTTTATCAATATCTACGCGTCAGGGAATTCTTCGACACCATCCTGATTGACGCCGGGGTGCCCGGTCAGCGCGGTGGAACCGGTGCCCGCTTTGATTGGAGTGCTGTGTTACCGCTGGTCGCGCGGATTAAGGAATGTATGCCCGTAATCATCGCCGGTGGATTGACTCCGGAGAACGTCGCCGAAGCGGTTCAGCGGTTCGCGCCCTGGGGCGTGGACGTGGTCTCAGGTGTGGAGAGCGAGCCGGGCAAGAAAGACGAAGCCAGGTTGCATAATTTTATGGAAGCAGTCCGCCGGGCAGATTCTCCCCACTCTGCGCCGGACGCCGCCGTTTCCCTGAGGGAAGCCCGGTCGTCGGTCCGCTAACCAAGGGCGAAGAGCCGAAAGCGAAGAGCGTTTTTATGGAGCACAGTTCCGAACCACAATCCCCACCGCCGGCACCCCGCCCTCCCAAGGCGCGCCGCGCCCGTTCGATTCCTGGTCGCTTCGGCTCCTACGGCGGACGGTTTGTTCCCGAGACGCTCATGTCTGCGCTCCAGGAACTCGAGGCAGCCTACGAAGCGGCGCGCCGCGACAAAGCCTTTCGCAGCGAGAACCACCGCCTGCTTCATGACTTCGCCGGGAGGCCCACTCCGTTGTTCTTTGCCGAGCGCCTCACCCGCGAGTTGGGCGGCCCAAAGATTTATCTCAAGCGCGAAGACCTGCTGCATACCGGCGCGCACAAGATCAACAACTGCATTGGACAGGCGCTGCTGGCACGGCGCATGGGCAAGCACCGCATCATCGCCGAGACCGGCGCGGGCCAGCACGGGGTCGCCGCCGCCACCGTCGCTGCTCTTTTCGGCATGGAGTGCGTGGTCTACATGGGCGCCGAAGACATGCGCCGCCAGGAACTCAACGTCTTTCGCATGCGCCTGCTGGGCGCGGAAGTGCGCTCGGTGGAATCAGGCTCACGCACCCTGAAGGACGCCATCAACGAGGCCATGCGCGACTGGGTGACCAACGTGCGCACCACGCATTATCTGTTGGGCAGCGTGCTGGGTGCACACCCTTATCCCACGATGGTTCGCGACTTTCATCGCGTCATCGGCCAGGAGGCGCGCAAGCAAATCCTGCGCGCGGAGGGCCGTCTCCCCAACGCGATCATTGCCTGCGTAGGCGGCGGCTCCAACGCTATCGGCGTCTTCTACGAATTCATCAAGGACCGCAACGTGAAGCTGATCGGAGTCGAAGCAGGCGGTCGCGGTCGCGCCCTGGGCCAGCATGCCGCTCGCTTCGAGGGTGGAGGTCCCGGCGTTTTGCAGGGAACCTATTCCTGGGTGCTACAGGACCAGGCCGGCCAGATCGCGCCCACGCATTCCGTGTCGGCCGGACTCGACTATCCCGCCATCGGGCCCGAGCATGCCTGGCTGCACGATCAGGGCCGCGCCGAATACGTTTCCGCCACTGATACCGAGGCCCTTGACGCGCTGAAATTGCTGGCCCGGACGGAAGGAATCATCGCCGCGCTGGAATCGGCCCATGCGGTGGCGGAGGTCATCAAGCGCGCGCCGCACATGCCGAAAGACAACATCGTCATCGTGAACATCTCCGGCCGCGGCGACAAGGACATCGGCATCTTGCGGGAGAATCTGGAGTTTTGAAGAAGAGCCTGCTTCCTAGAAGAACATGCGGAGCTGTACGGCAGTGCAATGAAGACAAGCCGCTATTTCAGAGAGCAGGTACTCGAAAGCGTCCGTACATCAAACAGGAGTGGTGCGAACGTATTGTCAGAGACCCGCTGGTGCGAGCGGTGCAGCCCGATGGCCGCATGCGATATTGGGGCGCTGTGCCAGAATTAGAAGGGCGGATACTCCGCGTAGTAACACTGGAAGACGGGGAGACCCTGCATAATGCCTTTCCTGATCGCAATTTTCGTCTTACGAAAGGAAAACAGGAGTAGCCGATGAAGCTGCACTACTATGCCGAAACTGATTCCTTGTATATCGACTTGAATGCCAGGCCGAGCGCTGATTCGCGCGAGATCAGCGACGGGCTGGTGATTGATTTCGATGAGCAAGGCAGGGTTGTAGGAATTGACATCCAGCACGCCTCCGAGGTCATGGATTTGAGGACCCTTGAGACTGAGGAGTTCCCTGCCAGAAAAACCGTACTCGCCTGAGGGTAGGTGTCGGGTTCGGGTATCAGATTCGACGACAACTGATCACTGACAACTGTTTTCCTATGCCCCTAACCTTCAAACGCAAACCCGGCCTGGTCGCCTACATCACCTGCGGCGATCCCACACTCGAGGTGTCGCGCGACGTCGCCCTGGCGGCCATCGCGGCGGGCGCAGAAGTCGTCGAGCTCGGAGTGCCATTCAGCGACCCAGTCGCCGACGGCCCAGTCATTCAACGCGCCAGCGAGCGGGCGCTCCGTCAGGGCACCAATCTTGACAGCGTGCTCCAAGTGGCGAAGGAGATACGCGAGCAGTCAAAGGCCGGGCTGATCATCTTCACCTACATGAATCCCATTTTGCAGTTCGGGATCGACCGTTTTTGCGCCTCGGTGGCGGCGGCCGGCGCCGATGGAGCTCTGGTTACGGACCTTCCCGTGGAGGAAGCTGGGGACTATCTTCGCGCCATCAAGTCGCGCCGTCTGGCGCCGATCTTCCTCGCCGCGCCCACCAGCACCGACCAGCGGCTGCGTAACATCGCCCGCCATTCGCGCGGCTTCATCTATGCCATCTCGCGCACCGGCGTGACCGGCACTCGTCAGGAAGTTGCCGGCGACGCGCGCAAGCTGGTGGAACGCCTTCGCGCCTTCACCAAGCTTCCCATCGCCGTCGGCTTCGGCATCTCCAATGCCGAGCAGTTCGCTGAAGTTGGACAGTACGCCGATGCTGCCGTTATGGGCAGCGCCATCGTGCAACAAGTAGAGAACCATCCGGGACGTGAGGCCGAAGCCGTTGCCGAGTTTCTCTCTTCCGTGACCGGTGTACGGCAGCAGACCGGAGCTCCAGGTTAGGCTATAACTGAAGTACGGAAAGGTGCGAGCGCGGAGCGGGTATGGACATCGCGGATTGGCGTCATAAGATCGATGAGTTGGACCGTCAGCTGGTCGCGCTCATCAACCAGCGTGCGCAGTGCGCCCTGGAGATCGGCAGGCTCAAGCGCAACTCAGACATGCCGGTCTACGAGCCGGACCGCGAACGCATCATCTTTGAAAACATTGCGCGTAACAACACCGGCCCACTTTCCGACGTTCATCTGCGCCGCATTTTCGAGAGATTAGTCGACGTCATGCGCCAGATTCAGGGCGAAGAGATGACGCCGGCCGAGGCGCAACAGCAGAAGAACGGCGTCAGCGAGTTGGAGCCGAGGGATTGAAAGATAGCTGCGAGCTGCGAGCTACGAGCTAAAAAAGCTGTCAGGTATCAGCTCTCAGTTATCAGCAAGGCGAGCTGGCGGCTGGTAGCCGGGAGCCGGCAGCTTTGGAGCTGAGAGCTGACGGCTGATAGCTGAGAGCCGCAAGAACCAGGAGACCCCACAAACCCATGATTGTTGCGATGCTGGAGTCCGCCACCGAAGACCAGATTCAGGATGTGACCGATCACCTGATGCGGATGGGCTTTGCCGTGCATCGCACCACCGGCGCGCGCCAGTCGGTCCTAGCTGCCGTCGGCAAGCGCATCGACTTCGACACGCGCGATCTGGAAGTGCTGCCCGGAGTGGAGCGCGTCCATCGCATCAGTGCCCCTTACAAGCTGGTCGGGAGGCAGTTCCGCGGACACGACACCGTCGTCAAGCTCGCCAATGGGACCGAAATCGGCGGCAAAGAAGTCGTGGTGATGGCCGGACCATGCTCTGTCGAGTCGCGCGAGCAGATCTTCCACGCTGCCGAACAGGTCGCCAAAGCAGGAGCGAAGGTGCTGCGCGGCGGAGCTTTCAAACCGCGCAGCTCGCCGTACACCTTTCAGGGCATGGGCCTGGAAGGGCTCAAGCTATTGCGCGAAGCCGGTGACGCGCATGGGCTCATGGTGATCAGCGAGGTCATGGAGATTTCGCAGATCGAGATGATGATGTCCTACGTCGACATCTTCCAGGTGGGCGCGCGCAACATGCAGAACTTCAATCTGCTGCGCGAACTGGGAAAGGTCCGCAAGCCGGTACTGATGAAGCGCGGCATCGCCGCCACCATCGAAGAGATGCTGCTCTCGGCCGAATACATCATGTCGGGCGGCAACTACGAGGTCGTCCTCTGCGAGCGCGGCATTCGCACCTTCGAGACCTACACCCGCAACACGCTTGACATCTCGGCCATTCCGATTGTGCATAAGCTGTCGCACCTGCCCATCACGTCCGACCCATCACACGGCACGGGATTGCGGGACAAGGTAGCCCCAATGGCATGTGCGTCTATAGCGGCAGGCGCTGATGCCTTGCTCATCGAAGTGCATCCCGACCCCGATCACGCATTGTCGGACGGCGCGCAGTCGCTTTTCCCCCAGCAGTTTGCCGAATTGATGACCCAGCTGCGCATGATCGCCCCGGCGGTGGGAAGAACAATTGGATGAAGATCGCTTCACCACGTAGGTACGGGGATCACGGGGGATCAGGAAGGCGCTAAGGAACCACGGAGACACTGAGACACAGAGGAGAAGTGAACAAGACTCGTAGCGCACCTTCGATTCGTCGCCGAGATCAGCTTATTTCAGAATCCTCGATTTTCAAATCCTCTGTGTCTCTGTGGTTAACCATTGCTTTCATTTGCGGATATGTCCTGGTAGCGAATAATGCCCATCCACCAAATCACGATCGTCGGCACCGGCCTGATCGGCGGCTCGCTCGGGCTGGCCCTGCGTGCGAACAAATTCGAGGGCTCCATCATCGGCTGCGACAAGCACGCGGTGCTGGACCAGGCGCAGCAGTGCGGCGCTATCCATCGCGCCGAGCCCGATCTTAACCGCGCCATCCAGGGCAGCGAGGTCATTGTCCTGGCCACGCCCGTTGGTTGCATTCTTTCGCAACTAGAGGCCATCGCCCCGCTGCTGTCCCCCTCTACCCTCATCACTGATGTCGGCAGTACTAAGCAGCAATTCGCTGAGCGCGCTCGCCTGCTCTACGGCGCCGACGCCCATGCCCGCGTGCTTCCCGGGCACCCCATGGCCGGCAAAGAACACGGCGGCATCGAGTACGCTGACGCCGAGCTGTTTCGCGACGCCTCCTGGATCATCACTCCCATCGACTCCGACGCGCCTTATACCGAGCGCCAGCAAGAATGGCTTGCCCTGCTCGGCTCTATCGGCGCTCGCCTGATCACCCTCGACGTCGAACGTCACGACCGCCTTTGCGCCTGGGTCAGCCATTTGCCGCAGATGATCTCCACCGCATTTGCAACTGTGTTGCGGGATGAGTTGGGCGACGACGACCTGGTCTTGCAGATCGGCGGGCGCGCACTGCGCGAGATGACGCGCATCGCCCACAGTCCCTATTCCATGTGGCGGGACATCGCGCTGACGAACAGCCAGAACATCGAAGACGTGCTGCTTCGCTTCGAACAGCAGTTGACTTATCTACGGGAAAACCTGCGTGGGCCTGCGTTGCGTGAATTGTTTGAGAGCGCTAACAAGTTCGGGAGGGAACCGCGCTGAGAGTCGCGGCCCAAATTGTAACTTGTCATCCTGAGCGCAGCGAAGGACCTGCTTTCGCCGAACTGCGATCTGGTTGTGGGTGGGCGGGGCCGTCCAACTCAAAACTATTTGGCTTTCTCAGACGTGATGGCTGCGCCACCGACAGCAGGTCCTTCGCTGCGCTTAGGATGACGATTCACTAGTCATTGATCATCGAATCAACTGGCCGTTCAGCGTAAAGAAGATGAGCCATCCCTCTCACCGCTTCCCCACCATCGCCGTCTCGCTCTCGGCGTACAGTTCCTCGATCTCCTTCTTGTAGCGCTCCTCGACCTTGCGCCGGCGCAACTTCATGCTGGGAGTCATCGTCCCGTCCGCAATGCTGAGCTCATCAGGGACCAGCAGGATTTTTTTCATCTTCTCGAACTGCGCCAGGTTCTCATTCAGTTCATCGACAATCGATTGGTACAAGCCGCGCACCTTCGCCGAGCGAATCAACTCCGCGCGCGACGCCACCTGCACTCCGTGCCCCTTTGCCCAGTCTTCCAGAACCGCGAAGTTGGGAACGATGAGGATCGCGGGAAAGCGCCGCCGGTCGCCCAGCATAGCGGCCTCGCCCACGAACATGTTCACCTTGAGCGCATTCTCGATGGGCTGCGGCGCAATGAACTTCCCGCCCGAAGTTTTGATCAAGTCCTTTTTGCGATCGACGATCGAAAGATATCCGTCGCTGTCGATGCTCGCGATATCTCCTGTCTTGAACCAATCGCCCTCAAAGGCGGCAGCCGTTTCTTCGGGCATCTCCCAGTAGCCGCGGAAAACTGATGGGCCGCGCACCAGCAACTCACCATCGCTGGCCAGCCGCAGCTCAAGGTTCTTCAGCGGTTTGCCCACGGTTCCGATCTTGTGGCTCCCCGGAACATTGATCGCGATGACCGGCGAGGTTTCGGTCAGGCCGTAGCCCTCGTGGATAACAATGCCGGCATCGGCAAACCAGTTCGCCAGGTCGACGCCCAGCGGCGCTCCGCCGGAGAGAAACAGCCGCACTCGGCCGCCCATCTTTTCCACGATCTTTGAGAACACCAGATGGTCCGCCATCTTCCAATCCAGTGCCGTCGGACGCCGGCCCGACAGTATTGTCTGGCGATGCTTGTGCCCCGTGCGCAGCGCCCACTCCAGAATGCGTCTCCTCGGGCCTTGCGCCTTGAGTTGCACCTGGTTGCACATCTTTTCGTAGACCCGCGGCACGCCCACAAACAGCGTCGGCCGCGTTTCAGGCATGACCTGCGCCAGCTCATCAATCACCGGGCAATAAGCGACGGTGACGCCGCGGTAGTACAGCAGATAATCCAGATGCCGCGCTGTAATGTGCGACAGCGGCAGAAAGGAGACGCACAGGTCGTCTGGGCCAACATCGACCAGGTGGCGCGTCATGCTCAGGTTCGAGGCGACGTTACCGTGCGTCAGAATGACCCCCTTCGGCGTGCCCGTTGTGCCGGAGGTGTAGATGAGGGTGGCGACATCGTCCGGCTGAACACTGTGCGCAAGGGCCTCAACCTCGCGATCGGCGCCCATCCTGGCGTCTTTCAGAAATTCGGCCATGGGGATCACGTCGTGCAGTCCTCCGGTGTAATCCATCATCACCACGCGTTCCACTTTGGTCAGCGAAATGACGGCCGAAACTTTTTCGTATTGCTGAGGCGTGGAGACGAAGAACACCTTGGCGTTCGAGTGCTGCAAGATGTGCAGGCACTGCTCCGCAGTTTGTGTGGCGTAGATCGGTACATCGATGGCGCCGATCAGCAGCGTGGCGAAATCCGCAATCGCCCACTCGGGACGGTTCTCGCTCAGGATGGCGACGCGATCGCCTTTGCCGACCCCCCAGCTCCTGAGATGCCGCGCTGTGGCATACACTCGCGCCTGCAACTGCGCGGCGGTGATGGGCTCCCACACCCCCGACTGGCGCGTCAGTGCAACCCGGCTGTCACCCCGCGCCGCAATCGTGAAGAAAACGTCATTCAGTGTGTTGAGGGTCATTGTGGTCCCTCCCTTCTTTCGGGCTCGATCGATCTGGTTGAGCCTGGAGTGCTTTGTATTCCATTCAGCAGAATTTCGACGATGGCGTCCGCCGCATTGGCCAGGGGAAAGTCGTGCTCACTGAGCACCCACGAGGTCACCATTTCGTCCAGCGCTCCAAAAAAACAGTTCGCCGCAATCTTGTCAGGCAGGTCTTGACGAAACTCTCCCCGTCGCTGCCCTTCCTGAATCGCCTCGCGCACCAGGGTGAAGTATTCAATCAGGTGACGACGCGAGAACTCCGACAGCCGCGTGCTCTGCCGCAGCTCCATCTGAAAGACGACCGCTGCATTGCGATTGCCGCCCAGCGCTTCCAGGTGCATGCGTGCCAGCCGCCGCAGGCGTTCGGCCGGCCCGGCAATCTCTTTCAGTTCGGTGCGAGCGTTGCTCATGAAGGTGGCGAAAGCGGTGTTGATCGCCGAATTGAGGATCTCGTCCTTGTTCTTGAAATAGAGATAGACGGTTCCGTCGGCGACGTTCGCGCGGTCGGCAATGTCGGAGATACGCGATACGAAGAAGCCCTTCTCCGCAAACACCGCCATGGCCGCTTCGAGAATCCGGTCGTACTTCTCCGGATTGCGGGGCACGGGCGCGGCAGCGTCCGATGATGGTGACAGTTCGCGCTTGGACAAAGTCAGACCTCGTAATAGGTCCCGGCGGCCAGACTTCCATCGGTCATATTCCGCCGAATGAACCCTCATTCACTCTAAGACCACTGGCCGCAATTCGCAATGAAACGCGGGTATTGGGAAGCTTTCATGGCCCGTTATGGGAGGCTTCGATCGGTGTGTAACAATGTCGATACTCCGCAAGTGGGAGAGGAGAGATCCATGAAACACGCATTTCTGGCTGCGCTGCTGGTGGTCAATCTATTGCCCGCCTTGCACGCTGCCGATCAGACGGCGCCGACGCCCAAGGTCAAGGTCGGCGAGGTCGCCCCCGACTTCACCCTGACCGACCAGAACGGCAACAAGGTCTCGCTGCACGAATTCCGGGGCAAGAAGAACGTGGCCCTGGCCTTTTACGTGTTCGCCTTCACCGGTGGTTGAAGCAAGGAGATGCAGGGTTTCCAGCAGAACCTCGCGAAGCTGGAAGCTGCCGATACCCAGGTCCTGGGTGTGAGCATGGATTCTTCTTTCTCCAACAAAGCGTGGGCACAACAGCTCGGCGTCACCTTCCCCTTGCTGAGTGATTGGGGCGGCGATGTCACCAAAGAGTACGGGCTCTACAACCCGAAGTACAAGGCAGCGCGGCGGGCTACATTCGTGATCGATAAAGACGGAAAGGTTGCCGACATCAAGCTCGATAGCGATGCCATTGACCCGACAAAGACGGTCGAGGCCTGCCAGGCAAAGAAGCTGAACCGGTAGAGCTGACGCCTTAAGGTTTTATCGTTTTGCCCGGAAGCGCGTCACCGTCAGCGTAATGTCGTCGGCGGGAGGCGCTTCCCCGCAGAACTGGCGCACCTCCCGCAGCACCGACTGGACCACGTCGGGAGCTGGGTCGTTCTGCGCTTGCGCCAGAGAAGCCATCAGACGCGCTTCGCCAAAATCTTCGTCCTGCATGTTGCGTGCTTCGGTAACTCCATCGCTGAACATTACAACCATGTCCTGATCGCGTAGCTGTAAGGTCTCTTCTTCGAAAATCGCCTCTTTAAAGGCGCCCACAACCAGGCCGCCGCGCGTGAGCCGCCGTGCTTGTCCCTGAGAGATCACGACCGGGGGATTATGCCCGGCATTCGAATAAACGAAGCGTCCGTCGGCTGAGAGCACTCCATAGACGAGAGTTGCATACTGCACGCCTAGCCCACGAGCCAGCAAGGCGCTGTTCAATCGCGCCATCAAGGCGGCGGGCTTGGTTAGCGCACGCGCTTCCACGGCCAGCATCCCCTGGATCATGGCGGCAAGTAGCGCCGCCGGCGGGCCCTTGCCGGCAACATCGCCCAGCGCGATGCCGAGGGCGCCGGAAGGCAACTCCATGTACTCAAAGAAGTCGCCGCCGATGGTGCGGCACGGAACCGAGTCGCCCACTGCCTCGTAGAAACTTCCCGCTCGCAGGGTGCGGGACAACAGTGCTGACTGAACCGTCGCCGCGGTCTTCAGCTCCTGGTCCAGACGCGCCTTTTCCAAAACTCCAACCACCGCGCTAATGTCATACATCCGCTCTTCGCGTACGATCTTTCCGTCAACCAACGTAAGGAGCAGAAGGTTGCGATAGGTGACCCGCTCGCCCGTGGGCGGCAGCCCGAACCAGCCCTTGTTATCGGTGAAGGAATTAAAGGCGATCCCGAGGATGCGATCGCCGTCCACCATGACATCCACACCGCCCACCGTCCAGTCGGGAAAGGTGGTAAACATCTTCTGCCAGGAGGCCGCAATTGCCTCCCGTCCGTGCATTTCGTGAAATGCCGGACTGATGACCGTTGCGTCCTCTGCATAATGCGAGAGAATGGTCGCCGCGTCGTGCCGGTTGACGGCATCCGCCAGACGATTGAATAGTGCGAGCGCCTCTTCTCGTGAAATGGGCATGGATTTCCTGATTATTTCAAAACCGCTGCAGGCACGTCTCTATCATGGCACGCATTGTGGCCATGCCATAGCCCCAAGACGCTTCCCAACCCGAGAACCTCGCGCCAAAGGTAGAGCTTAGAGTGCTTCCAGGTTTGGCGCGTCCCGCTTCGAAAGGGCGCGCCTTCAGGCGGGCCGCACCGCCTTGCCGCTGGGTTGTTTTCAAATACTCGGTGATACACTTCGTTCGGGAAGACGACGAATCTGTGAAACCACCATCCAACGTCAAGACGCCAGCGCAATACATCGCCTCCCTCCCCGCCGATCGTGCGAAGACGATCACGACGGTGCGCGCACTCGTGAACAAGCACATTCCCCGCGGCTATGAGGAGTGCCTGGTCTGGGGCACCATCGGCTGGACGATCCCCCTGTCCCGATATCCAGACACTTACAACAAGCAACCGATATGCTACGTCGCGCTCTCGTCGCAGAAGGACTACTGCTCGCTCTACCTGATGGGTGCGTTTTGGAGTGCGAGTCAGCTCGAGCAACTGAAAGCGGCGTTCAAGGCGGCGGGGAAGAAGCTCGACATGGGGAAGTGTTGCGTTCATTTCGAGTCGCCGGACGATTTGCCGCTCGAAGCGATTGGCAAGCTGATCTCAGCGATTTCGAGCGAGAAGTGGATTGAGATGTACGAACAATCGCGCTTGATGACCAAGGCAGGGCAGGCGCAGAGGGCGAAGCAAAGCGCCCCATCGGCGAGCAAGGCGGCAGCCAAGGGTGTGGTCACAAAGCGTCGGAAGACGCTGCGCTAGACAACGATCGGTTGGCGATAAATCGCCATTACACACATAACGAGCTTTCTCAAGAGCGTTAGTCAACACTTGCTCATTTCAACTTCTGCGCAAAGAAGTCGGCCGTCGCCGTGTACGCCTTCACCCACGATTTGTACATCAGGAAGTCGTGAATCTCGTCGGGAAACACCAGCACCTCGACCTTGACATGCTCCTGCCGCAGTCGCTGCGCGAGATCGACGGTCTGGCTGAAGGGAACGTTGCGATCATCGTCACCCTGAATCAGCAACACCGGCGACTTCCAAAGTTGGACGGAAGCATTGGGCGAAGATTCGTAGGCCAGCTTCTTGGCTTGTTCCAGATCAGGTGCCTTGGAAGCGTACGGACTCCAATCCGACAGGAACAACGACCAGTCGTGCACGCCGTGAAAATCAACACCTGCGGCAAAGAGGTCGGAGTTGCGCGCTAGCCCCAGCGCCGTGAGATACCCGCCATACGAGCCGCCCCATAACCCAAGCCGCTTGGGATCGACGATAGACTGCGAGCGCAGATACTTCGCCGCCGCCGTGATGTCTTTGTATTCCGAGGCTCCGCGCCAGCCACCGTCGGCCGGCTCGCGAAACGCGCGTCCATACATGATGCCCAGCCGGTAGTTCACCGAGAGCACCACGTACCCCTGGCTGGCGAGATACTGATTCATGGCATAAGCGTTGTGGTAGTACTCCATGTAATGGAAGCCGAGCACCATCTGGCGAATCGGGCCGCCATGCATGAAGATCAGCGCCGGCCCCGCCTGCGTGCGTCCGGCGGGAACGAAGAGCTGGCCGTGGATCTTCAGCCCGTCTTCGCTATCGAAGATGACTTGCCTGGGAACCACCAACTGCAACGAAGGAAAGTCCGCCGGTAGCGCCGATGCCGCGATCATCTCGCGCCCCTGCGGTGTAAGCCGATAGGGCATGGCAGGCGAGGTCGCCGTCGAACTCAGGCAGGCAAGGTAGCCGCCCGTCCCCGTCTCAACCGGCGACCACTCCATCGTTTCGCCCTTGGTGACCGCCTGTGGCTTGCCATCGGGCAACGCAACGCGCCAGATGTGGCGGCGGTCGACGTCGTTCTCGTTTGAGGTGTAGAGCACCGACTTCCTGTCGGTCGCGACCGTGACATCCTCCACTTCATAGTCGCCGGGTGTCAGCAGGACCGGCGTGCCGCCGGTCACCGCGATGGAATAAAGATGGTTCCAACCGTCCTGCTCGGAGGCGAAGACCAGCCGGTCGTTTGACGGAAACTTGAACGACACATCGGCGGTCAGCTCGGGATACGAGTCGTCGAGCTTGGTGCCGCTCTGCCAGATCGAATGTCCCTTGCCGGTCGCGGGATCGGCGACCCAGATCGACCACGGCAGCGGATGCTGCGGAATCAGCGTCTGCTTCTGCTCTGCTCCGGCAACCCGCTCAAACGCCACCTGCTTGCCGTTCGGAGACCAGCGCGGAGAAACATCGCGATCCACTCCCGCCGCGAGATAGCGTACTTCGTCGTGGCCGAAGTCGTAGATGCCGATGAAGCTGTGATCGCCGCGATCGCTGACGAAGGCGATCTCGCGCCCGTCGGGCGACCACTGCGGACTGACCGTGTTTCCCGGCAAGTCGGTCAACTGATGTGCGGGAGTCGCGCCCGACACCGGCGCAATCCATAACTGCTTGCGCGCCGCCCACACGGCGAACTGCCCATCGGCTGAGATCTCGACATCTTCGCATCCCTCTTCGCCGCAGCCCATCTCTCCCAGCGCACGCGGAGCCTCGCCGTCGACGTCCATCGCCCAGACCATCTGCTTGCGCGCCGAAACATCATCAGTGGGAGCGGCCACCCGCCCCGCCTCATTGGTCTCAGAACCGCGAACGAATACAACGGTGCGTCCGTCGGGCGTGATGCGCAGGCTGGCGATGGGAGTGCCGTCATCGCCGGTGAAGTGCGTCACCTGGCGCGCTGCGAAGTTGGGCCCGTCGGCGATCCACACATTGCGCGCGCCCTTGTCGTTAAACACCCACGCGATGCGCGGCGAGTGCTGGGCGGCGACCAGCTCAGACGGAAACGGCGAGCTCATGACTTGCTCGATGGTGAACGAGGCAGAAGCCGTGAAGCAGGAGAAGACAACGGCCAGGAGCGCCGTGCGGCGTAGCAGGTTGGTGATCATGGTGCCACAGCTTACCATCCCGGGCCGGCGCTGACTTTGACTTCCTGATAGAAGCTAATTCGAAACATGGTCTTGTACAATTCTGCGATGCAAAAACAGAGCCTCCTCCCTGCGCTCATAAAGAGCGCCCTTCTGCTCGTGCTCGCCGCCTCCGCCGCGACGGCCAAAGATCAGTTCACCCCGGTTATCGCTTCGGCGCTGACCTCAAGCGTCACCCCGGTCGTTGGCACCGATGGCCAGCAGCATCTTGTCTATGAGTTGGTCATCACCAACACCAACGCCACCCCGGCGACGCTGAACAAGATCACCGTGCTTGATGCGTCCAACCCCGACAAAGTGATCGCGACCTTCGAAGGTGACGCGCTGCTTACGCGTTTGCGCTCGGTGATCGCAGGAGTCGCGAAGAATGCCACCATCGAGCAGAGCACCACGCGCCTTTTCCTCATTGACATCGCCCTGCCGGGCAATGCCGCGATTCCGGCGCGCCTGATTCATCGCTTCGATCTGCTGGGCGGCCCCTCGCCGGCGCCCCAGCCCGCAGAGCCCCTGAATTATGTCGCTGCGCCCATACAAGTCTCGCGCGCGCTGCGCGTGATTGGTCCGCCGCTGAAAGGCAATCTCTGGGTGGCGACCAATGGCTGCTGCGCCGCGGGCTCGGTCCATCGTGCCGCCGGGCTGGCCATCAATGGCGGCATCTATTTCGCGCAGCGCTTCGCCATCGACTGGATGCAGATGGATGACGGCGGCCGCTTCGTCCGCGGCGATGCCTCGAACGTACACAACTACACGTCGTACGGCGCCGATATTATCGCCGTCGCCGATGGGACAGTAGTTGAGACCGAGAATAATCTTGACGATCAGACGCCCGGCAAACTACCCGATCCCAAGACCATCACCATCGAGAGTGTCGACGGCAACCACGTCATTCTCGACTTAGGCGGTGGCGTCTACGCCTTCTACGCCCACATGATCAAAGGCTCGGTTGCAGTACACGACGGCCAGCACGTGAAACGCGGGCAACTGCTGGGCAAGCTGGGCAACAGCGGCAATACCTCCGCCCCGCACCTGCATTTTCAGTTGATGGACGGCCCGTCGGCGTTGGCCGCGCAAGGCCTCCCTTATGAGATCGACTCGTTCGCGCTGGCAGGAGAAGTTCCCCGGGCGCAGTTCGATGCCGCCCCCGGCGTGGAAGGTGACTGGAGCGAAGGCCTGGCCACCAAGCCTAGCCCGAGGAAAAAAGAGTTTCCGCTGGACTTGAATATTGTGAACTTCTGAGAAATCAGGCTATTATTGGATTGTTTCTCTCCATGGCTCGTGGGATAATTTTGCCTTCCATTATCGGGCTGTTAGCGGCCTTTCTTTTGGTCAAGGCAGGATGAGTGGAAGACCCGAGGATCTGTCCCTGCGGCCGGAAACTTGATGGTTGTATAGAGCTCTTCGCCGGCCACCGGGAATACCTCGTCTGCCAATCCCAAGAAGCCCATTCATGGATCGAGTCACTTTTCCATAGACTCTCTACTACCTCTACAGGATGATTTCGGCGATATCAGAACGGTATCTGAAGTCTCGGTTTCCAACCCCTGCCAGGAACGAATGAGCCTCATAAACTTCAAACAACTCAACACTGTCACAATTCTCGCGATCCTTCTTGTAGCCATACTGACTATCAATCCGGCAGCACAGGCCCAAAGCTTCACCGTAATTCATCACTTCACAGGCACCGCAGGCGATGGAGCCAACCCGCA
>CAWFIB010000016.1:0-288551 GCA_963815775.1 uncultured Acidobacteriaceae bacterium
ACGAGGAGGCCGAGCAGCAGGCATCACGCTACCGCGATCATCTGTTGGGAGCAATTCTGGACGTGGAGTTCCCCCGCGGAGACTCGATCCAACCTGAGATTGGGTTCGCTTTGGCACACACCATTCGCGATGTCGTGCCCGACGTGCCGATTGTTCTGCAGTCAAGCCGCACCGCGTATGCCGAGCGGGCATTGGATAATGGCTTCTCGTTCGTGCAAAAGAATTCGCCGACCCTGCTGGCTGACCTGCGCCGCTTTCTAATCGAAGATGTAGGCTTTGGCGACTTTGTTTTCCGCTTGCCGGACCAAACGGACGTTGGCCGGGCCTCGGACCTCAACCAGATCGAACAGCTCTTGCGTACCGTTCCCCCGGAGTCCATCGCCTATCATGCTGAGCGCAACCACTTCTCCCACTGGTTCATGACCCGTACGGAATTTGCCCTGGCGCAGAAGCTGCGGCCACGCAAGGTATCCGACTATGTCTCGGTCGAAGACCTTCGCCAGAACATCATTGACTCCATCGACGAATACCGCGACGAGCAGAGTCAAACCCAGGTGGGAGACTTCAGCCCCGGCAACTTCTTCCCGGAACAGTCGTTTTTCCTGCGCGTCGGCGACGGATCGTTGGGCGGAAAAGCGCGAGGCTTGGCCTTCGTTCGCAGCCTTCTGCATCAGAAGCGGCTTACTGGTCGCTTCCCTGGCATTCGCATCGCCGTGCCGCCCACACTGGTTCTCGCCACCGACATCTTCGACCGCTTCGTTACTGACAACGATCTGCTGGACTTCGCCATGCATTGTCCGGACGACGAAGAAGTCGTCCAGCGATTTCTGGCAGCGCGTTTACCCGCCACCCTGATTGATGACTTGCTGGCGTTTCTGGAAAAGATGTGCTGCCCGCTGGCGGTGCGTTCGTCCAGCCTTCTGGAAGACTCGCAATATCAGCCCTTCTCGGGCGTGTACGAAACCTTCATGCTGGCGAATCGAGACGCCGACTTGCAAGTGCGGCTCGATCAGCTCATGGAAGCCATCAAGCGGGTTTACGCCTCCACATTCAGCGCCCATGCGAAGGCTTACGTGCGGGCGACGCCGTACCGCCTGGAAGAAGAGAAGATGGCGGTGCTCATTCAGCAAGTTGTCGGGGCGACCTACAACGGCAGGTACTATCCGGACTTCTCCGGTGTGGTGCGGTCGCGAAATTTCTATCCCGTCGCCCCGGTTACGGTACGCGATGGCTTCGCTGCCGTTGCCCTTGGCCTTGGCCGTGCCGTTGTCGGTGGAGGCAAGTGCTTGACCTTCAGCCCGCGCTATCCGCGCCATCTGGTGCAGTTTTCCTCGGTGGAAGACATCCTCGCCAACTCGCAGACCGAATTCTGGGCGCTGGCGATGGACCACCATGAGCACTCGCCAAATCCGGAGGATGATTTGCGCGAAGCGCCATTCGGGATTCCAAAAGCGGAAGAGGACGGCACCTTGAACTTGCTGGCCTCGACCTACTCCGCCGACAACCACGCCATCTACGATGGCCTGAGCCGCCGGGGAACGCGCATCGTAAGCTTCGCGCCCATCCTGAAGTATGGAATGTTCGCGTTGTCCGCTGTTCTCGATCAGCTCATGACCATCGGCGAGGAGGGGCTGGGCCGTCCGGTGGAGATCGAGTTTGCCGTTCGTCTGGCGAAGAAAAGCGATGAAGTCAGCGAGTTCGGCTTCCTGCAGATGCGGCCCCTGGTGGTCTCGCGCGAGGGCGAAGACCTGCGGATTGAGGTCGTCGACCGCGAAAAGCTGTTGTGCCAGAGTACGCAAGTCCTGGGACATGGGCGCATCGACACCTTGCGTGACGCTGTGGTGGTCGACTTCCACCGGTTCGAAAGGGCGCGCAGCCATGAGGTGGCTCAGAGCGTGGCCACCTTCAACGCGAAGCTCTCCGATAGCGGTAAGCCCTACCTTCTCATCGGCGCCGGACGCTGGGGCTCCAATGAACCGTGGCTGGGCATTCCCGTAGCCTGGGACCAGATTTCAGGAGCGCGCGTGATTGTGGAGTCGGGTTTTCGCGATTTTCGGGTCACGCCCTCGCAGGGCAGCCACTTCTTCCAGAACCTCACGGCCTTCCAGATCGGCTACTTTACGGTAAATCCCGATGCCGGCGAGGGCTTTGTCGATTGGGAATGGCTGAACCAACAACCGGCGCTGCATGAAGACGGTTGTGTTCGCCACTTGCAGTTTGCTGCACCGATTTCGGTCATCATGAACGGCAAGACCGGCGAGGGACTTATCTTCAAGCCGGAGGGAAAATAGCCGTCAGTTGCCGGCTACTAGTTCCAAGCGGGAGAATCATGGACTGTCGTAATGAACTGGCAACCGTTCACTGATACCTGATATTTCAATGTCTCCCGGTTCGATCATCCAACGCCTCTTTGACTCTCGCTGCGGCGTGTCGAACCGTCTGATCGCGCGTTGGCTGTTCCTGCGCGCTCTCAGCGTCATTTACTTCTCGGCCTTTTACTCACTGCTCTTTCAGATTCGCGGACTCATCGGCAACAACGGCATTCTTCCGGCCACGGAGTTTCTGGAAGCGGTTGCGCACACCTATGGAGCAGCTCGCTTTTGGTTTGCTCCTTCCGTCTTCTGGTACTCGACCAGCGACGCCTGGCTGATGGCGATTTGCTGGGTAGGCCTGATCGCGTCGGTCCTCCTGTTCTTCAATCTGTGGCCGCGCGCCACGCTCGTCATCTGCTTCATTTGCTTTCTTTCATTCGTCGCCGTCGCGGGAGACTTCTCCGGCTATCAGTCGGATGGGATGCTGCTCGAAGCCGGCTTCATCGCCTTGTTTTTCGCGCCTTCGGGCATCCGCCCAGGATGGGGGGAAACCCATGCGTCTTCGCGCGCCAGCTTCTTCCTGCTGCAGTGGGAGTGGTTTCGCATTTACTTCGAGTCGGGCATCGTCAAGCTGGCGAGCGGCGATCCCGAGTGGCGCAATTGGACGGCAATGGATCAGTACTACCAGAATGGCCCACTGCCGACCTGGATCGGGTACTACGCCCAGCAGCTACCGCACTGGTTTCACGCTTCTACGGTGTTCATTACCTTCGCGGTCGAGTTGGGAATCGTCTGGATGATGTTTCTGCCTCGCCGATGGCGGCTAATTTGCTTCGCTATTGTTACTGCGCTCCAGGTGGGAATCATCCTGACCGCGAACTATGCCTTCCTCAACTATCTCGTACTTTCGCTCGGCATTTTGCTGGTCGATGACATCTATCTTGTACGCGTGCTGCCGAAGCGCTGGCGTGCCGGCTTCGAGCGGGCCTCCGCCGTCGCAGTCGCACAGCGTCCCCAGCCACTCCCACCGACACCTGAGCCGGCATTGTCGATCGTCGATGGCACTGCTCCACCACCGCCTCCACCGCCAACTGTAATGCCACTGCGCCGGCGGCACAGCAGCGCGCTCAAGCTGGCGCTCACCAGCGTGATGCTGGGCTGGATTTTCTACTCCACAACCGCGCAGCTGATCTGGACTCTCTCACCCGGCTTCCCATTGCCCAGGGTCCCGGTTGCGGCACTCGACCCGTTTCGCATTACCAATCGCTACGGCCTGTTTGCCGTGATGACGCGCGGCCGCTACGAGATCGAGTTCCAGGGCTCGAACGACGGCCAGAACTGGACACCCTATCCGTTTCGCTACAAGCCGCAGGATCCGGCAAAAGCGCCGGGGATCTATGCGCCCTATCAGCCGCGATTCGAGTGGAACCTGTGGTTCGCATCACTCGGCAATTGGCGCGAGTACTCGATTGTCCCCAGCACCGAGGAGCGCCTGCTCTCCGGCAGCCACGATGTTGTGCGACTGTTCGCCGCCAACCCCTTTCCTGACGCTCCCCCAAAGCAGGTGCGTGCCGTGCTCTGGCAATATTGGTTCACCTCCCGGGCGGAAAAACGACGCACCGGAATGTTGTGGCGCCGCGAACTCATGGGCCTGTATGCTCCTGTTCTACAGATAGGCCCGGACGGCAGGCTGCAAGTAGTGCAATGGCCGGCTCCGCTGCTGCCCCATGGATAGGAGGCATCTATGAAGACGGAGGCTTCCATGACCAACAAGAAGAAGACTGCCCCGCGCCGCAAGTGGTCGGCGAAAGTACATACCGACTCCACCCATCCGCCCGAGGGATTGTTCACCAAAAGCGCCGCTGTTATCGCACGCACCCTCGCATCGCCGAAGGTCTCGCCGAAAGGTCCTGGCTCCGGAATGCGCATGTTGTCCTTCTACATCAACCGTGCCGGCCACAATCTCGACGACAAGCAGCTGGCGGAATTGGAAAAGGCCAAGGAGTTGCTTCACAAAAGGGTGGAACGGGAGTCAAAGAAGAAATCGACTGGCAGAAAGAAAGCAGCTTGAGCGCCATGCCCTCTGTAGCAACGCGATTTGCCGGCCGTAAGGCATGCGTTGTCGGCTCCGGTCCCAACGGCTTGGCGGCGGCCATCGTGTTGGCGCAGGCGGGCATGGAGGTCGAGGTTTTCGAAGCCGAAGCTCAGCCCGGCGGTGGCGCGCGCACCATGGAGCTGACGCTGCCCGGCTTTCGCCACGACTTTGGCTCGGCCGTCCATCCCATGGCGGTAGGCTCGCCCTTCTTCTCGTCGCTGCCTCTTCAGCAGTACGGGCTGGAGTGGATTCATCCACCTGCCCCCCTGGCTCATCCCCTGGATGACGGTACGGCGGTGATCCTGGAACGCGACATTGGTGATACGGCGCGCCAGTTGCAGGCAGATGGCGCTGCCTGGCGCAGCCTGATGGAACCGTTCGCACGCAACTGGAAGCGTCTGGCGCCGCAGGTCCTGCGGCCAATCCCCTCCGTGCCACACACCCCGTGGCTGCTCGCACGACTGGGCATGATATCTCTCTCTTCGGCAAACGGCCTGGCCAATCGCTCCTTCAGCGGCGTTCGGGCTAAAGCACTTTTCGCTGGGCTGGCAGCCCACTCATTTCTTGATTTTGATGAACCGCTTAGCGCGTCCATTGGGGTCTTACTGGGTGCTACAGCCCACGCTGTGGGATGGCCGATTCCTCATGGTGGAGCTCAGTCCATCACCGACGCGCTCGTCGGCCACCTTCGAAACCTCGGCGGTAAAGTTACAACCTCTCGTCGAGTTCGCGTTTTTAATGACTTACCACGTTGTGATATCACAATGTGGGATATTGGACCAAAACAACTCGAGGCCATCGCTGGACAGGAGCTCACGCAGGCATTCAGGAAGGACCTTGCTCGCTATCGCTATGGGCCGGCGGCATTTAAGGTCGACTATGCCCTCTCCGAACCAATCCCCTGGAAGGCGCGCGAGTGTCTCCGAGCGGCAACGGTCCACCTTGGCGGCGCCTTGGGAGAAATCGCTGCCTCAGAGTATGCCGTGCGTCATGGGGAACCCGCCGAGCGCCCATATGTGCTGCTGTCGCAGCCTACGCTCTTCGACCCATCGCGGGCGCCTGCAGGTAAGCACATCGCATGGGCATACTGCCATGTTCCCAACGGCTCGACCTTCGACATGATCGAGCGCCTGGAATCGCAAATTGAGCGCTTCGCGCCGGGGTTCCGCGATTGCGTGCTGGCCCGCAGGGTTCTCACTCCGCAAGCGCTGGAAGAGATGGACGCCAACCTGGTCGGCGGCGATATTGCCGGTGGAGCGTCGACGCTGCGGCAGTTCATTTTCCGCCCAACCTGGCGCAGATACGCCACGTCGGCCCCCGGCATGTATCTGTGCTCGGCGTCCACCCCGCCTGGGGCCGGGGTCCACGGCATGTGCGGCTACAATGCAGCAAAGCTCGCGCTTGCGAGATTACGATGAGCACGGAAATAACGCAGAACAGCCTCGTCGGCGAAACCATCTCGCAATACCGCGTGCTGCGTGAGATCGGCCGCGGCGGCATGGCAACCGTGTACAAGGCGGAAGACACCCTGCTCCGCCGTCACGTGGCGCTCAAGGTGATCGCGGAGAGCCTTCTGCGTGACGAGGAAGCGGTCGCACTCTTCGAGCGTGAAGCCCGTGCCGCAGCCGCCTTGGATCATCCCAATATCTGCACAGTGTATGAACTGACAAGGTACAAGGGGCGGCCGGTCATCGTGATGGAGCTGATTGAGGGCGAAAGCCTGCGCGACGCCGTGCGCCGCGGCCCGCTCCCGCTTGCCGACGCCATCGACATTGGAATCGAGATCGCCGGCGCACTTGAGGCAGCCCATGCCAAGGGGTTCGTGCACCGGGACATCAAGCCGGCCAACATCATGTTCAACGATCGCGGCCAGGTGAAGCTCCTCGACTTCGGCCTGGCCAAATCAGGCGACCATGAAGGGCTGGAGAAGGAAGTCGACGCTAGCAGCTCAGTGGGTGGGACCGTACAGTACATGTCGCCGGAGCAGACCCGCGGCGAAGCGCTCGACGCGCGCAGCGACCTGTTCTCTTTCGGGATCGTGCTCTATGAGATGACGGCCGGGCAGCGGCCATTCCAGCGGCGCAGCGGCCTCGCCACCATGGAAGCGATTCGCACCATTCATCCTGCATCGCCGCGCTCGCTGCATCCCGAAGTGCCCGAAGGTTTCGAACTAATCATCGCTAAGCTGCTGGAGAAGGACCCGGCCAACCGTTACCAGAGTGCCGCCGACGTCCGCAGCGACCTGGAATACCTGAAGCTTTCCCTGCAAGCCGCGGAGTCGGAGAGGGGACGGGCAGTTTCCGACACAGAGAACGAAATTCCACCCATAGCGGCGGCCGAGCCGCCGGCAGCTTTGGCAAGCGAAGAGCAGCTGGTTACGCGTGTCTGGCGTCGGCGCGCCTGGTATCTCGCTCCGTTCGTGGTCGCCGCGCTCCTGTTTCTGGTCCTTGCCGCGATCGTCGTCTATCAGCGTTTTGCGGGCGGCTGAGCCCGGCCTGCGCAACGATGACAACCGGCTGCTCAGTGCGCTAACAGTACTCGACCGCGCCACGGGCTGCCGCCCCGTCCTCAGGATTCCCCGGCAGGTGTAAAATTAGGGGTTTGCTGATACTGCGCTGAGTCCAGCCGTGATTTACAGCATCTAGAACTTGTACGTTTTCGGTCCCGACGGATCGTCATTTCGCCGCCACCCCATCCGAAAGGAAGCACTTATGGCTACACTGACCCATCCTGCCCGCGAGGCGAACCGCGTCAATACTGACACACACATCGACATAAAAGTCCCCGAGAAGTTTGTCAACGAGCCTTCAGTCGATTGGTCCAACCCCGAGAACCAGCGCCGCATGCGCGCTGCTATTGAGAAGGTCCGCAACGAACTCGGACGCGAGTATGACCTGGTCATCGGCGGCCGCCGCGTCAAGACCGCCAAGAAGCATGAGTCGATCAACCCGGCGCATCCCTCACAGGTTGTGGGCATTCATCAGGAAGCCGGGGCTGCCGAGGTCGAGCCCGCCATGGAAGCCGCTCTCAGGGCTTTCGAAAGCTGGAGCCGTACCTCGTGGGACACCCGCATCAACCTGCTGTTCCGGACGGCGCAGCTTCTGCGCGAACGCAAGTTCGAACTGATGGCGTGGCTGGTCTTCGAAGTGGGCAAGAACTTCGCCGAGGCCGATGGCGATGTAGCCGAACTGATCGACTTCTGCATGATGTACGCGCAGGAGGCGATCCGGCTCTCCAAAGCCACCACCCTCGTGCAGTTGCCCGGCGAGCACGATCATCTCTGGTACATCCCGCTCGGCGTAGGCGCAGTGATTTCCCCATGGAACTTCCCTGCCGCCATCATGGGCGGAATGACACTGGCCTCCATCGTCAGCGGCAACACGGTGATCCTGAAGCCCTCGGGCGATTCGCCGACCATCGCCGCGAAGTTCATGGAGATTCTGGAACAAGCCGGCCTGCCCGATGGCGTGGTCAACTTCTGCCCTGGCAGCGGCTCCAGCTTCGGCGAAGCGGTTGTCGCCCATGCCAAGACCCGCTACATCGCGTTCACCGGCTCCAAAGAGGTCGGCCTGCACATCAATCAGCGTGCTGCCGAGCAACAGCCCGGCCAGTTGTGGATCAAGCGCACCGTCCTCGAGATGGGTGGCAAGGACTCCATCATCGTTGAGAATGATGCCGACTTCGATTCTGCCGTTGAGGGCGTCGCAGCGGCTGCCTTTGGCTTCAGCGGGCAGAAGTGTTCGGCCTGCTCCCGCGCCATCGTCGACGAGCGCATCTACGACCGCTTCTTGCAGCGGCTGCGCGAGCGCGTTGAAAAAATCAAGGTGGGCGAGCCGACCGACAACCCGGACATGGGGCCCGTCGTCAACGAGAAGTCGATGAACTCCATTCTGGGCTACATCGAAAAGGGCATCGCCGAAGGCGGACGCCTCATCACCGGAGGCGCGCGAGCCACCGACATGGGCGACGGCTATTACATTCAGCCCACCGTGATCGCCGACGTCGATCCCAAAGCCACCATCTCGCAGGAAGAAATCTTCGGCCCGGTGCTGGCGGTGATCAAGTCGAAGAACTTCGAAGAGGCCCTCGCCATCGCCAACAACACCGAGTTCGGTCTAACCGGCGCAGTCTACACCCTGTCGCCCGACAAGATCGAAGTCGCCAAGCGTGAGTTCCACGTTGGCAACCTGTACATCAATCGCAAATGTACGGGCGCGATGGTCGGCGCTCATCCCTTTGGCGGATTCAATATGTCGGGCACTGACTCCAAGGCGGGCGGCCCCGACTACCTCTACCTGTTCACCCAGGCCAAGTCGATTGGCGAAAAGATCGCAAAGTAGGGCACCGTCAGCTCAATCCTCCGGGCCGGGACTTATGTTCCGGCCTGATTGTTTTTTAGGGAGTCAGCCGAGCCCTCCAGCTTTACCGGCAGTTTGCAGGTGGCTTCCAGCAGATATTTGGCGCGTGCCAGGTCCTCCCCCACCGGACCGACGTGAGTACCCAGCCCATCCGCCGCGATGATGACCATGCCATCTTTGCGCGAGACCAGCGGCTGAAGCTCGCATGACTCGGTCGCGCCATCCAGAGCAACGGCCAGACGCAGAATCCCCGCTAGCCGCAGAATCTGCGCGCGCGACCTGGCAGGTATTCCACTGAACACAGGGTGCGTTGCCGGTGCGAGACCACCCCGGTGATAGCGCGCGATGATCGCCACCGCCTGCATGTCCTGCGCTGACCAATCCAGAGGCGGCGCCATCTTACGAATCATCCGCGAGGAACGCTTGCGATAGCCGTGCTCATGTTTGCTTGTTCCAATCTGATGGGTAAGAGCAGCAGCCTCCAACAAGGACCGCTGTCTGCTGTCGGTGCGGAGAACTTTGTTCTCCACCAGCCCGTCATAAAGACCCAGCGCAAGCGAGGTCACGCTCTTCGCGCGTTCGAAGTGAGGGTCGAGAAACGACGCCCACAGGCGCAGCTTCTCAATCCCGGCGTGCCTCACGTCGTCAGCGGAGGGCAGCGCCGCACGCCACTCGCTCCATAGAGACCACCGTCCGACCATCCGCTCGCGGTAAAGTGCAAGCCTCTGGTTGCGTTCCGTCTGGATAACCGTGTGCCAGTGTTCACGCACCTCGGGCGACACCTCATGGTGCGAGCGCACCATGGTCCAAAGCACGTCGAAGTCGTGCACGTCGCCCAGAGCATCCTGCAAGCTGCGCAGGTCCTTCGACCACTTGTCGTGCAGCGTAGGCAGAAAGTTTTCCACCGTGTAGCGCAGCCGCTTTATCCCAATGCGCAACTGGTGATAAGCCGCTCCTGAACGATTGCGCAGGGCTTTGCGATGAAGCTCCCGCGCCTCCCTCCAGCGCTCAAGCGCGAGTAACTGGAAAACCGTTCCGTCCAGAGGCACCTTCTCCGCACGCTCACTGAGCCGCTCATTCAGCGACAGCCAGTGCTTGCAATCGAACCCGGAGAGCGCCTGCCTGGCTGCCTGCTTGAGCTTCTCTTCCCGAGCCTGTAACTCCTGCAACAAAATCGCTCGCGCCGGGTCATCCTCGACAGAAAGCTTGCTGACCCACTCCATCATGACCTGCACATCGCGCAAGTCGCCCAGAACAGAAAATAGCGGCTTGGCCATAGCCTTCATCTGCTTCCAGCCGTGATCCGGATCGACCGAGCGAAATCCGTCGGCCATCGAACGGCATCGGCGAATTGCCACACGAAGATCATGTACCGGGTCGGCGGCCAAGTCGTGGCTGGCCTTCTCGCATTCCTCCACCACCCGCTTCGCCCAGTGGAGAAGGCCCGATTTCTTTTCCGGCTGGGCCGAGATGGGAGCACTCATTTGCATGGGGTCGACTTTCATTCTAGTGCGATTTCGATTCCCTGCCCCGCCGGATCTCGAAACATCTCAGCATCGAATTAGGTGTAACATCTCCCTACAGGATGTGGGCCCTTCCGTAATTTAGCCAAGCGAGTTGCTGTGTGAAAGTTCTGTTGCTGGCCATGCCGGACTCCTTCGAGCACATGCCCACGGTCGCCGTGCGCATGCCCAATGGAGCGCTCGCGTCCCTGGCGGGCAACGTCGATGAACACCATCAGGTAGCCGCCGCCGACCTTATCCTCCGCCAGGACAAAGTTCGCGAAACCGTCGAACAACTGGTTCGGGAGCAACAGCCCGATATCGTCGGCTTGTCGGTGATGACCTTCCAGCGCAAAACGGCGTTTCGCATCATCGAGCTGATTCGCGCGCTGCGTCCCAGCACTCGCATCGCCTGCGGAGGCTATGATCCCAGCCTCGCCCCTGACGCATATATGCACGAAGGCAGCGGGGTGGATTTCATTGTTCGCGGCGAAGGTGAGCTGACCTTCCGCGAGCTATTGAGGGCGGTAGAGAGTCGCGACGGACTCGAGAACATCGCTGGACTCAACTACCGATCAGCCTCGGGCTGGCAGCAGAATCCTGCGCGCCCCGTACACAGCCTCGAAGGCGACGGTATTCGCCTTCCCCAGCGAGGCGCGCGGGTGTTATCGGGTTACACCATGCTTGGACGGCCGGTCGATGTTGTGGAGACCTCCCGCGGTTGCACCTTCGACTGCGGCTTCTGCTCCATCATCGAAATGCGCGGCCGCAACTTTCACACCTACTCGTTCGAGCGCGTGCTGGCCGACATTCGCGACGCCAAGGCACATGGCGCGCGCGCCATCTTCATCGTCGACGACAACATCTCGCTCAATGTAAAGCGCTTTGAGGCACTTTGCCAGGCCATTATCGATGCCGGCTTGAACGACATCGCCTACACCGTGCAGGCCATGACCTCGCCCATCGCGATGCATGGCGACACCCTGGTGCCGCTCATGCGCAAGGCAGGCTTCCGCTACGTATTCCTGGGAATCGAAAACATTCTTGAGGACGACCTTGAATTCCTCAAGGCTTCCGCCAAGAACGCTTACCGCGAGAATGGCAAGCGCACCGAAAACGCCACCATGCGCGCCATCAATGCGCTGCACGCGAATAAGATCTATGTTGTCGGCGGACTGATCGTCGGCAATCCCGACGACACACTCGACTCCGTTCGCGCCAACCTGGACTTTGCGCGCAAGTATGTGGACTGGCCCTACATCCAGCATCCCACGCCCTATCCCGGAACGCCCATGACCAAGGACTTCAAGGCGCGGAACCTGATCAGGATCGAGAACCTCGAGGAATACGACGGGACGACAGCCGTGGTGGCCACTCAACACCTTCAGCCGGAAGAGATCGAATACGAGCGCTGGCGCGTGGAGCGCTGGATGAAGACCGCGCATATCCCCGCCGTGATCATGAAGGAGCCGTGGTTTGTGCTGCGCCACTGGCCGAAGATGCTGGCCCACACCTTCCGCGGCACCAGCTTGCGCTCCCTGCTCGGGCTGGAAAGCGAAAGGAAGGTGTTCGCCCGCTACAAGGCGATACGCGCGGCCGAGCGCGTGTATTTATAGCCACCCGCTACCGGCCATCAGCCACCAGACGAAACGCGCCAGCCTCTTCCTTTATTCGCAACGATAAACCCTCAAGCGATGCACTTTGGGGGTTGAGTAGGACCGGGCGACCGGTGGCCGGTAACTGGCGGCTGGCAGCTTCTCTTTGCGCTCCTCAACTGCCTCCCGTTAGAATCATGGATTACGGCAGTGAAGCGAGCCTTTCTGTTGGTCCGTCGGCATTCTCACGCGATCTTCCTCTGTGTGGGTCCGGGGCTTTCAGGCTGGAAACCATGCCACTCAAGCAATCGGAAGCCATTGTGTTGCGGACCTATCCGCTGCGCGAGTCCGACCTGCTGGTGACCCTGTTTACCCGCGCTGAAGGCAAGGTCAAGGGAGTGGCGCGCGCCGCCAAGAAGTCGAAGCGGCGCTTCGGCGGAGCACTTGAGCCGCTGACACTGGTGCGAGTCTATTATGACGATCGCGAGGGGCAGGAGCTGGCACGGCTCGATTCGTGTGACATCCTCGACTCGCCGCTGTCGCATGAATTGGACTACGCAAGGGTCGCGGCCCTGGAGCATGTGGCCGAGATGCTCGACGAGTTGTTGCCCGAGCGCGAGGCGAATGACGCAATCTTTCGGCTGACGCATTCCGTACTGCGCTGCCTGCAGGCTGGGTCGATCTGGGTGCCGCTCACCTACTTCCAGCTTTGGCTGGTGCGGCTGATCGGGTTTCTGCCGGAGATCGATGAATGTGTTGTGTGCGGCCGCTCCCTGGTTGGCGATCGCGCTTTTTACCATGCGCTGGTGGATGGCGTGATGTGCCTGCAACACAAGCGGCTGGCGTCATCCGAGCTTACGTCCGAATCGCGCCGGATGGCCGCGCAGATGTTTCGCGCTCCGGTCGAAGAGTTTGCGGCGGCGGCGAGTGCAAACGGCGCCGGCTCGAGCGCGCGCGCGTTGCATGCCGACTTGCGAAAGTTCCTGGTGCGCATTGTGGAACGGCATCTGGAAAAGAAGCTGGTGACCGCGACCATGCTGGAGAGGCTGTAGCGTGGGTAGTGCCGACCTTTAGGTTCGCGTCAGCGAGCGCTTTCTTGGAGCTGGGCCGCGGAGCGGCAGGAAAATCCGCACCCGAGCAGAAAACACTGGGATGCGGCGCCTGCGCGAGATTTTGGGTTGAAGTAGTGGCCCTTTGACTACGTTCGTCCCGCAGGCCGGACCCACGTTGCTCAGAATGACAAGCTTTTGCTGACAGCCGATAGCTAACAGCTTGCCGTTTTGACTAATTGCTAATTGCTAGTTGCTAATTGCTAATGGCTGCCTTAAACAATCCGCTGACTTTTCAGGAGCTCATCCTCCGCCTGCAGACGTTTTGGGCGGAGAACGGCTGCGTCTTGCAACAGCCCTACGACGTCGAGGTTGGAGCGGGAACCATGGCGCCCGAAACATTCCTGCGCGTGCTCGGACCCAAGCCCTATCGCGTCGGCTATGTGCAGCCTTCGCGCCGCCCGGCTGACGGCCGCTACGGCGAGAATCCCAACCGCCTATTCAAGCACATGCAGTACCAGGTCATCCTGAAGCCGCCGCCGGCGAATGTTCAGGACCTCTACCTGGACTCGCTGCGCGCCATCGGCATCGACCTGCGCAAGCACGACATCAAGTTCGAAGAGGACAACTGGGAGTCACCGACGCTGGGTGCATGGGGCATCGGCTGGCAGGTAATGCTCGACGGTCTGGAGATTACGCAGTTCACTTACTTCCAGCAGTGCGGCGGCATCGACCTCGATCCGATCTCGGCTGAGCTCACGTATGGCCTGGAGCGTATCGCCGCCTTCCTGCAGGACGTGGACAGCATTTACGACATCACCTGGGTCATCGGCCCGGATGGCCGTCCTGTGAAGTACGGCGAAATTCGTCTTCAGGATGAGCAGCAGTTTTCCGTCTACAACTTCGAGTACGCCGACGTCGAAAAAGCATGGAAGCACCTGGAGCTTTATGAATCCGAGTGCCGGGCGCTCTTGGATGAGTACGCTACGCAATTTGGCGAGCGCGATTTAGAGCGTTCCAGCAAGGGCAAGCCCGCTTCCTCCGATTCGGGCGAAGAGCGAAAGGCGAAGAGCGCAGGGCGTTTGTCGGAGCGCAAGCGTTTTCCGGTACTCGCCGCGTTCGACCTGTGCCTGAAGTGCTCGCACCTGTTCAACATTCTCGACGCGCGCGGAGCCATTAGCGTTACCGAGCGTGTCGGCGTCATCGCTCGCATCCGTGCCCTCGCCGTTGGCGTTGCGAAAGCCTATGTGGACCAGCAGCAGGCGGAAGAGGCGCCCGCAAATGAGACTGAAAACGAGAAGGAACAAGTCGCCGCTGGCTCATAGTATCGGTTCATGATGCACATGAGTCTTCGGCGGAAATGGTTTTTGCTAATTGCTAATTGCTCATTGCTCATTGCTAATTACTAGTTGCTAATTGCTAGTTGCTAATTGCTAAAGAAATGCCTGACTTCCTTTTAGAGATCGGTATCGAAGAGATTCCCGCCCGCATGATTGATGGCGCACGCGAGGAACTTGCCACGCGCATGGGCGAACTGCTCAAACGTGAGCGCCTCACCCATGCTCCCGACGTGCAAGCGTATTCCACGCCTCGCCGTCTGGCCGTCATTGTCCCCGGCATTCTTGCCGCGCAGCCCGACGTCACCGAGCAGCTTACCGGACCCTCGCTCAAAGTCGCCTACAAGGACGGCCAGCCCACGCCCGCGGCAGAAGCCTTCGCACGCAAAGCTGGAGTCTCCGTCGACCAACTGGAAACGATCACGAACTCCAAGGGCGAGTACCTCGCCGCCACGATGCAAAAGAAGGGACGGGCGGCATCAGAAATTCTTGCCGAGTCGCTACCCAAAGAGATCGCCGGCCTCTACTGGGCAAAGAACATGTACTGGCGCGGCAAGTCGGCGGAGCGATTCGTGCGTCCGCTGCGCTGGATGGTCTCGCTGCTGGATGACGAAATCGTGCCGGTCGAGTTCGCCGGCGTGCGCGCAGGAAAAGTAAGCCAGGGCCATCGCATTCTCTCATCGGGGACGATCGAGATCGGCAGCCCCACCGGCTACATCGACAAACTCGCGCAAGCCTCCGTCGTTCCCTCCTCTGCCGCGCGCGAGGAGCGTATTCGCAAGGCGCTGGACGCGGCGGCTCGCACCATCGCCGGTGCGCGCTGGCGCGAAGATCAGCCGCTGCTCGAAACCGTCATCAATCTCACCGAGTTTCCGTCTGTCATTCTCGGCGGCTTCGATCCCGAATTTCTTTCCCTGCCGCAGGAAGTGCTGGTCACCGTCATGCGCGATCATCAGAAGTATTTCGCGCTGGAGGAGGCGGAAGGCACGCTGCTGCCGTACTTCCTCACGGTGCTCAACACCGGCGGCGATCCCGATGGCCTCATCCGCCACGGCAATGAGCGCGTGCTCCGTGCCCGCTTCAATGACGCGCGCTTTTTCTGGCAGACCGATCAGAAAATCTCGCTGCGCGAGCGCGTGAACCTCCTGAAGTCGGTCACCTTCCAGAAAGACCTGGGCAGCTACTACGACAAAGCGCGTCGCGTGCAGAAGCTCGGGAGCCTGATCTGCGAAGTGCTGCGCGAGGCCGGAACATCGATCCGCCCGGGAGTGGTTTTCAAGGCGGCCTTGCTGGCCAAGACCGACCTCACCACCGAACTGGTCAAGGAATTCACGGAACTTCAGGGCATTGTCGGCGGCCTCTATGCCAAGGTGCAGGAGCTGGATCCGATTCTTCCGCGGGCGACCGCTGATGCCATTGGCGACGCGATTTACGACCAATACAAGCCTGAGTCGATGGATGATGACGTTCCTCGCAGCATCGAGGGCGCCGTGCTGGCGATTGCGGACAAAACTGACAGCATCGCCGGGATGTTCGCTCTCGGCCTTCAGCCCACGGGATCGAAAGATCCCTTTGCGTTGCGGCGCGCCGCGAACGGGATCGTGAAGGTCATCGCCGAGCACAAGCTTCCGCTGTCGATGAAAAAACTGTTCGACGATGCCCGTGCCGAATACGTTGGCTCGGAGGCGGAACGGCGCTTCGATAAGAAGATCGACTTTAGTGAGGCCGCCAAAAACTTCATGCGCGAGCGCCTGGAGTTCTACATGCGCGACGTTCACGGCTTCGCCTATGACGTAGTCAACGCCGTGCTCGCCGCCGATAGCGATGACGTGGTGGACGCGATGGCGCGTGCCGAAGCGGTGACGCAAGTGCGCGGCTCGGACGATTTCGCTTCGATCTCTATCGCCTTCAAGCGCATCAAGAACATCCTGCGTCAGGCCCGGGAGACGAACAAAGCCATCGCCGCGCAGCTGGACACATCGACCCTTGAAGACGACGCCGAGAAAGCGCTTGCCGTCGAGATTCCGGTCATCGCGGCAAAAGTGCGCGAACTCCGCGAGCAAAAAAACTACGCTTCGGCGCTGGCCGAGATCAGCCGGTTGCGTAAACCGGTTGACACTTTCTTCGACAAAGTTATGGTCATGGTTGACGACGAAAGCGTCCGCTCCAACCGCCTGGCCCTGCTGCGCGATCTGTTGAGCGAATTCTCTACCATTGCCGATTTCAGCGAGATCGTAACCGAGGCGAAGGGATGAGCATCGGCGAACCGCGCAGCTGAAGCTGCGCCGTTCAAGCCGCGGCCTAAGCGGTGCTCGACAGAGGCGCGAAACCACCGCTGAGGTTTAACATCAGTTCTGTACTGAAAAGGATTTCATCATGAGCACACATACTGTCGATCTTGAGCACAAGCAAGCTGGCGGCGCGAAGCCTGTCAAGTACATTTACTTCTTCGGTGACGGGAGTGCCGAAGGAAACGGAAAGATGAAGGACGAGCTGGGCGGCAAGGGCGCCGGCCTGGCTGAGATGACCAACGCCGGACTGCCGGTGCCTCCGGGCTTCACCATCCAGACCGAAGCCTGCCGCGAGTACATGCGCAACGACAACGTCTCCGCCAAAGTAACCCAGCAGATGGACGAAGCGCTCACTCGCCTGGAGCAATTACAGGGGCAGAAGCTCGGCGGAGCGGAGAATCCGCTGCTGGTCAGCGTGCGCTCCGGCGCGAAGTTCTCCATGCCGGGCATGATGGATACCATCCTCAACCTTGGCCTGAATGACGAGTCGGTAAAGGGCCTTGGCCAGCGCGCCAACAATCCGCGCTTCGCCTACGATTCCTATCGCCGTCTCATCCAGATGTTCGGTAGCGTAGTGCTCGAAATCCCCAAGCATCGCCTTTGAGGAAGTCTTCGACGGCAAGAAGAAGCAGAAGAAAGCCAGGCTCGACACCGATCTCGACGCCAAAGCGCTACAGGAAGTCATCGCCGAGTACAAGAAGGTCGTCAAGCATCACACCAAGCGCGATTTTCCGCAAGACCCGCACGAGCAGCTGGTGATGGCGCGCGACGCCGTGTTCCGCTCCTGGCAGAACGACCGTGCCAAACACTATCGCCGCATGAACAACATCGATGACATGTTGGGTACCGCCGTCAACGTGCAGGCCATGGTCTTCGGCAACCTGGGCGAGACCAGCGGCACGGGCGTTGGCTTCACGCGTAACCCTGCCACCGGCGTCAAGGAGTTCTACGGCGAGTTCCTCATGAACGCGCAGGGCGAAGACGTGGTCGCCGGCATTCGTACCCCGGTACCCATCCTGGAGCTCGAGAAGGTCATGCCCGATGTGTACAACCAGCTTCGCGAGATTACTACGCGGCTGGAGAGACATTACCGCGACATGCAGGACTTCGAGTTCACCATCCAGGACGGCCGCCTGTACATGCTGCAGACGCGCAACGGTAAGCGCACCGGGCGCGCTGCGGTTCGTGTCGCTATTCAGATGGTGGATGAGGGCCTCATCACCAAAGAAGAAGCTATCTTCCGCGTCGAGCCCAATCAGCTTTATGACTTCCTGGTGCCGCGACTTGACGAGAAGAACGCGAAGATCGAAGTGTTGGCCACTGGGCTTCCGGCCTCGCCCGGTGCTGCTGTGGGACAAATCGTCTTCACCGCCGACGAAGCCGTCGAGAAGTTCCAGAAGGACCCCAAGGCCAAGCTGATCCTCGTCCGCAGTGAAACCACTCCGGAAGATATTCATGGCATGGAAGTCGCGGCCGGCATTCTCACCTCGCGCGGTGGCATGACCAGCCACGCTGCCGTGGTTACACGCGGCATGGGCAAATGCTGCGTCGCCGGCGCAGGTGATATCGAGGTCAGCGAGAAGGCGCGTGAAGTGCGCGCGAAAGGCAAAGTGCTGAAGGCGGGCGACTGGATCTCGCTCGACGGCACAACTGGCCGCGTCATCAATGGCAAGCTCAACACCGTCCCCGCTTCCCCCGACGATCCCGAGCTGACGAAGATCATGAGCTGGGCCGAGCCCTTCCGCCGCATGGGTGTGCGCGCTAACGCCGACATCCCGCGGGATGCACTTCAGGCGCGTGCCTTCGGAGCAGAAGGCATCGGCCTTTGCCGCACCGAACACATGTTCTTTGCCGAAGACCGCCTGCCGCACATGCGGGCCATGATTCTAGCCAACAACGAGAAGGACCGGCGCACCGCGTTGCGCAAGCTGCTGCCCATGCAGCGGGCAGATTTCATTGGCGTTTTCCGTGCGATGGACGGCTTCCCGGTCACCATCCGCACCCTCGATCCACCGCTGCACGAGTTCCTGCCGCGTCGCGAAGACTTGCTGGTCGACATCGCCAAACTGGAGATCACCAAGCCGAAGTCGCCCAAGCTCAAGGAACTGCACACGCTGTTGAATCGCGTTGAGCAGTTACATGAAGTCAACCCCATGCTCGGCCTGCGCGGCTGCCGGCTCGGCATCACCTATCCTGAGATCACCGAGATGCAGGTGCGCGCCATCTTCGAGGCCGCAGTCAAGGTGGCCAAGGAAGGCGTGAAGGTTAAGCCGGAGGTAATGATTCCGCTGACGACTGGCCCGAAGGAGATGGCCAATCAGGCGGCCATCGTTCGTCGCGTCGCCGAGGAGGTGTTCAACGAGAAGGAGACAACCGTTGAGTACCTCGTCGGGACCATGATCGAGCTGCCGCGCGCTGCTCTGGTAGCCGATGAGATCGCGAAGGAGGCCGAGTTCTTCAGTTTCGGCACCAACGATCTCACCCAGACGACCTTCGGCTTCTCGCGCGATGACGTGGGCAAGATCCTGACGGCCTACCTGGCGCAGGGCATCTTGAAGCAGGACCCGTTCGCCACGCTCGATCGCGAAGGCGTTGGCCAGCTCATCAAGATCGCCGTGCAGAAAGGCCGTGAAGCCAGACCGACTATCAAGATCGGCATCTGCGGCGAGCATGGTGGCGATCCTTCGTCGATCGAGTTCTGCGCGCAGAATAACTTTAACTACGTCTCCTGCTCGCCGTTCCGCGTGCTGACCGCCCGTCTGGCAGCGGCGCAGGCCGGCGCCAGCGCAGAATTGAAGATGGAAGGCGGCAGAACAAAGTAAGTGAACCGTGGCTAGGGGATAGAGGGCCCGGCGGTGAGTCGGGCCTTATTCTTTGGAAGGTATGAGATTTAGAATGGCACGTCTACGCCTGGCGGCAGCGCCACCGCGAATCCCTGGTTGATGGCCGAAAACATCTGATAGAACCCCGACAGCACCACAATCTCAATCAGTCCATACCTTCCATAGGCCGCAATCGCCTGGGTTTGGATGTCTGCGGGAATGTTCTGCCAATGGAGGGTTGAGCGCAGCAGCAATCCGGCCAGCCGATACGGCTCGGGAAAGTCTGCGTCCGAAATGCCATTGACCCGCAGCGTCTCCAGCACCGCGTCGGGAACGCCGGCGGCGCGCGCGTGGTCGATGTGGTCAATCCACTCAAATGCAGTCTTGGTCTCGCGGGCAACGGACAACACCACAAATTGATACACGTCTCGCGCCAGGTGGCCTTCGAACTTCAAGTAATAGCCTAAGTCCTCAACTTTCTGGCAAAGTTGAGGATGGTTCATCAAAGCAGCGTATGGCCCACCGAATGGCGCACCTTGATTCTTCCGCCGCAACACCATCGATTCATAGATCGCCCGATCAGCGGCACTCAACCCTGCGGAATCAAAACCTAGTTCAGCCAACCTGCCCTCCGAAATGAGCTACTCCTGATACGACCACGCCGCCGCTGCTACGGCCCAATCATGCACCGGAGTAGCGAACTTCTTGTCGGCCTTCACGTCCACGACCGTCGGGCCGCCGCTCGCGAGCGCCGCTTCGAAGGACTTGCTGAGGGCCGCCGGGTCGGTCACGGTGATGCCGTTCGCCCCTACGCTCCGGGCGAAAGCTGCCCAGTCGATATCCGGCAATAGCGCAAGTTCCCCAGGTATGGCTCCCATGGTGTGCGACCGCAGCCAGATGTTCCCGAGCGCAGCGTTGTTGACCACGACGTACACGATTGGAAGCTTGTACCGCGCTGCCGTCGCCACTTCCATCCCATGCATGTGCATGCAACCGTCGCCGGTAATCACGGCAACTTTCTTGTTCGGTTGTGCGCACTGTACGCCAACAGCGGCGGGAATCGCCCACCCCATAGGCCCAAGATTGGTGGCGGAGATGTAGGTCAACGGAGCGTACGCTTCCCAATAATGACCGGCGAAAGCGCGGTGCGCCCCGGAATCGATAAGCACAATCCCATCTCGTGGCAATGCTTGGCGTAACTCGCTAACGATGCGCGCCGGATGAATCGGCACCGCGGTACTGCTTTGATTCTCCGGCTCCTGCAGGCGCGGCTGCGAGCGGATGTTCTGCAGCCAATCCCTTCGCGCCTTCCGCGAAGACTCAAGCGATGCGCTGATCTTGTCGGCATTGCTGAGGACAAATTCCAGGTATGTACCAGCATCGCCTACCACACTGCTTGCACCGATGTGCGACGCAATGGGCAAGGTCTCAAGATTTATGCAGATTGCATGCGCCGGTGACAACCGCAGGGTCCAGAACAGGGTGTCGCGCTGGTTCAGTCCAGAGCCCAGCACCAGCAGCAGGTCGGGCGGTGAGTCCAGTAGCGCAATGCGGGCGTGATGTGTTCCGGCATAGCCGAACACGCCTAGGGCCAGAGGATGGTCCTCAGGGAAGACTCCCTTCGCACGCAACGTCGTGGCTACCGGAATGTCCCAGGTCTCGGCGAATTTCAGCAGGGACGCAGAAGCTCCGGCATGTTCGATGCCTGCCCCCGCGAGAACGGTAATTCGCACCGGTGCCTTCTGATCAGCGCCTGCCTGAAAGTGTTCGAGCGATGCCTCCGCGGCCGCCATGGAGAGGAGCCTGGGATGGACGACTTCGATATCCAGCGGTTCATATTCAGCGCCGATCTCAGCGGTCAGACAATCGCCGGGTAGGGACAGGTGTACGGGCGCGTTCGGTTCCGAGCGCAGCTTCGTCATCGCATGGCTTAGCAGATGCCGAAGGTTCTTCGGATTGTCCACAGAAGTGGAAAGCCTGGTGATTGGCTTGAGCATGCTGACGTCGTCGATCGCCTCGCTGCTGCCGTCCTGAAACCGGCCGATGCCTTCGAGCGCAGTAGGCGATTCGCCGCTGATCACCAGCAGCGCCGAGCCGTCAGTACAAGCTGTAGCGACAGGCGTGACGGTGTTCGTGAGTCCGGGACCGCCGATGCAGAGAGCGACCCCGAACTTTCCGCTGGCCCGCGCATACCCGTCCGCCATGTAGGCTGCACCACCTTCATGAGCGGCGACAATCGGCTTCAGTGCGGGTTGGCGAGCGATCGCAGGTAGGAAGGGGTCGATCAAACCTCCAGGAACCATAAACAGATGGTCCGCTCCTTCGCACACCAGCGCGTTAAGAATGAAATCCGTTCCGAGCATCCAGAGTGGCCGCCTTGCAGAATCTTGGAATCCAGCGGCATTGTACATGAGGCTCACGACAGCCTGTAAAAACTCAGCGCGGCGTCGCCCTGCTGCAGCTTGCGGTACCGAAGCAGGGTCCCAAACCGCTCTCCCGGATCGAATCGCTTCTCGTGTTCCGCGATGACCACGCTGGACGGCTGCAGTAACCGGGACTGCGCGAGCAGCAGCAGTGTCCGCTCATAGCTGCCGCGCATGCGATAGGGCGGGTCCAGGAAGCAGTAATCGCAAACCACCCCGGCAGATTCCAGCACTGGCAGCGCGTGTGCGACTTCGTGCTCCTGAATCTCGAAACCAGAGGCAATGTCCAACGCGGTCAGATTGGCGCGCAGCAGGCGCGCGTGTTTCTTCGCCGATTCGACAAAATACACTTGCCTCGCTCCACGGCTAAGGGCCTCGATCCCTACAGCGCCTGTGCCTGCATACAGATCCAGCCAGACGCTCTCCTCCAGTCCGCCCGCAGACGCCAGTACGTTAAACAGGGTTTCCCGCAAACGGTCACTGGTCGGCCGCAGATCGAGTCCCGGAAGTGAGCCCAAGGACCGGCTGCGATATTGTCCGGCAATGATTCGCACCTCCGAAGGATATAGAATTTTGTATTAGAGGGCGTACGTGTTTCGAGGCTGGTCATTTCCGGCGGGGCGGTTGTTTGGCGTGGATGTCCGCATCCACCTCACCTTCCTGTTCCTGCTGGCCTTTGTGTGGTTTACCGAGTCGGCGAGCCTGGGCGCCAGCGGCGCAGGCCGCGGGCTGGTGCTGGTCTGCATCATCTTTGGCTGTGTTGTCCTGCATGAACTGGGCCACGCCCTCGTCGCCCGCCGGAGCGGGCTGGTGGTGCGCTCGATTCTGCTGCTGCCAATCGGCGGCATGACCTTAATGGAGGAACCGGGGCCGGAACAATCCAACCCCGGGCGCGATATCCGTATTGCTATCACTGGTCCTCTCATCAACCTGATCATCGCTGGCGTGGCAGCACTTGTGATCGTCGCTGTGGCGCCGCAGGTGAAGCTCTGGCAGCAGCCCTTGGTTGATGCCGGGAACCTGCCCCGCAGCCTGGTTTGGAGCAACATATTCCTCGGCGCATTCAACCTGCTTCCCGCTTATCCCATGGACGGTGGACGCATCCTCAGGGCCGTGCTCGCCGAACGCATGGACTACGTTCTGGCTACGCGCCGCGCGGTCCTGATAGGACAGGGCATGGCCATGGTGATGATGCTTGTCGGCCTCGCCTGGAATGTTTGGCTGGTGCTGATCGGATTCTTCCTTTTCCTCGGCGCGCAGATGGAGGACCGCTCGGTCCTCTTCCATTCGCTGCTGGAGACCGTGAGCATGGAAGATGTAATGCTCACCGGCTTTAGCGTTCTATCTCCTGCCGATACTTTGGAAGATGCCCTGAGCAAAGCGGTCCATACGCTGCAAGACGACTTTCCTGTCGTACGCGGCAGCGAAATGGTAGGCGTCATCAACAAGCAGAGGATTCTTGAGGCCCTTCGGCGCGAAGGCAATGGCTACGTACAATCAGCCATGACGCGCAACTTCGAAATTGCACATCGCAAGGACTCGCTGACCCTGGGATTCCGCAAGCTGGGCAGTAAAGGGCTGACCATGATCCCGGTGGTTGACGACCTGCGGTTGGTGGGCATCGTAACCCTGCAAAACCTGACGCACAGCATGGCGTTGGTGGTGGAAGGCCGCAGGATGCGCCGCGCGCAACAGATGTAATAGGCCGAGTTGTTCGCTCATTGCTGCAAGCTACTTCACCCGCTGCCACTCGCGATAGGCTTCACTCTTCGATAGCCCGAACTCCTTAGCTGCTTGCTTCAGAGCGTTCTTTTCTTCCATCTGATCGGCTTGCATCAGTTCGCGGATGCGCGCAGCTACGCCATGCGAGGCTGCTGCTTGCATCGCAGCGTTCTCGTCTGCTTTGGCAATCAGCAGGGTAATCTCGCCCTTGATGTCGCTGCGGCCTTTCAGATCGGCCAGTACCTCGGCCGCGCGTCCTCGCAGGAACTCCTCGTGCAGCTTGGTGACCTCACGCGCCACCACCACCCGGCGGTCTGCTCCGAAGATCTCCGCTATGTCCTGCATGGCGTCCAGCAGACGGTGCGGCGCTTCGTAGAAGATCTGGGTGCGAGGCGAGGACCGTGCAGATTCCAACACCGAGCGACGGGCTCCGGCCTTGGCCGGAAGAAACCCGCCAAACCAGAACGAATCCGTGGGCAAGCCGCTGGCGACCAGTGCCGAGAGAAACGCTGCCGCGCCGGGAATGGGCACCACGCGAATGTGGTGACGCACCGCCAGTGCCACTAGCCTATATCCGGGGTCGCTCACGCCCGGCATTCCCGCATCGCTGACCACCGCGACGTTGTCTCCATTCTCCAGATGGACAATCAGCTCGGGCGCACGCTCCATCTCGTTGTGTTCGTGGTAGCTGATGGTGCGCTTCGCAATCCCATAGTGGTCGAGAAGCTTTTGCGTGTGGCGGGTGTCTTCACAGGCGATGAGGTCAACTTCTTTCAGCGTGCGCAGCGCCCGCAGGGTAATATCCTCCAGGTTGCCAATGGGAGTGCCTACCAGGGAAAGGGTTCCCATAGCGCTGGGATCCTTGGGCGATTCGCCCGCATCGGCGTGTGAGTTTCGAGCCATTGCCGAGAGTGTACACCTGCAAAGCGTTGCCTCTCGTGCGAAGATCTTCTGTGCTCTTCCTGCGCCGACTGGTAAACCGCAACATGACCCTGTACGCCCAGCTTGATCAACTGCAGCGTTGCGGGATCGTGCCCAACTCAGGCGTTGGTGTTGCAGACCTGCTCGTCCGTCACCCTGAGCGGCAATATGAGACCGATCCCTTTCGCCTGCTGCTTAAAGTGCTGGGGGACGAATCGAACGATTTGAAGCGGGCACCTCTCTGTGACAGCGTCTGGCATCTGTGCGTCGACTGCATTGTCGGCCCAGGAGACTACGCCCACATAGCTCAACGTATGTCGATCCTTGCCAGGGATGATCTTCCCATCAGCGATGTCCATGATGAGTTTGAGTGGGCGTCAGCCCTGGTGTGGCTGATCTTCCGTCTGCGGGGCGAGGAGATATCATGGCCGGCCCGCCTCCGCGAGCATTGGATCGATCCTACGATCTTCAGCCGGTTTGTGGCGCTGCTGGAGGCGCAGGAGACCGAGAGGCGCTTCACCTACCTCGATCTCGGCGGACAGGATGTGCTGCTCGGCTGTGCAGGCCCTGCCCAGTTTGCCGCAATCCGCCGGCGCACCGGCTTAAGGCTCGAGTGGCTGGGTTGAGAAACGACAAGCCGCATCGTCGCCCGGGATAGCCAAGAAAAAACGGCGCCGGAGCGCCGCAGGAATCGGTATAGGGGGGGACGGTCACTCGTCCTCCCCTGCCACACCCTCGAAAACCAAGCCTAGGTCTCCGTCACTGTCTCGGAGAGCGGCGTTAGCTGAACGCAATATCCGAGCTTCTTCAGTTGCGTGACGAGCCTCTGCTTCCGGCGTTTCAGGGTGAGGGCGCTGACTGTAGGCCCGCGCTCGACGTACTGGACGCCTTCATGCAATACCTTCCAGATCAATCGGCAAAGACCGTGAGCGATTGCCCAGACCGCCTTCGCATACCCGAGGCGAGGGGAGAGGCGTTGGAACAAGATTTGTAGTAACAGTCCCGCTTGCGGACAGCCGCGTGGGCCAGTTGGTTCAGCAGGCGCCGCATGGCGCGGTTCCCTTTCGCGGACCGATTGCTGGTGGACTCGCCCGCGCTCTCCTGGCGTCCCGGACAGACTCCGACCCACGACGCCAGTTGCGGCGCTGACGGAAATGCTTCCGCACCCGGGCCGATCTCGGCGATGATTTGCTGCGCCGAATCCACCCCCAAGCCGGGTAGCTCGGCCAAGCGCACCACGGCATCTTCATGCACCTTCATGGCTTCCGCGATCATGCTCTCCAGTTCGGCGATTTGCGCCTCGATCACATCCAGCCGTTGCAGATACAGCAGCAACAGCTTTCGGTGCAGTGGCTGCGGCTGGCTGGAAGAGCTACTTCGGCTTCTGCGAAACGCCTTCGGTGCTGCAGGCTCTGGATCAGTGGATACGACGCAGATTGCGATCCGTGATCTGGAAACAACGGAAGCGACGTGCTGGCTGGAGCGCGGTCTATCGTCCGCTCCTGCACGCCACGTTTCCCATTGTCTACCTCGACTCGCTCGGCTTACCACACTTGTCGGACCTGTAACTCAACCAACCGACCCGCCGTATGAGGACCCGCATGTACGGTGATGTTTCTATGGGCCGCAGCGGCCCGCCAATAGCAATGAAAATGGGCTCGAGCAACCGTATGATGGCAACCAGGCCTGAAGCGGCAGAGGTCGTTGTCACACTGGATGAGTCGAGGCCGTGGTGGTGTTTGATCCGGAACGCATGATTGAGCCGATGAGTGTGCGCCGCTGCTTCGCAGGGGTAGCACGTGAGGGTGCATTTGAACTGCTACGTGCGTTCTCCGCTTCGAGCCGAGGAGGCGGAAGATGGAAGCATATTACGTAGCCGGCGTTGACGTTCACAAGAAGATGCTAGCCGTAGTAGTCGCCAACGCCAGAGAGCGGGAGCTGCACTTCGAGTGCCGGCGGTTCGGTACAACGATCAGCGAACTTCGGAATCTGTCGGCATGGTTGCGAGAGCGCGCCGTGCAGGAAGTGGTCATGGAGTCGACGGCGCAGTACTGGAAACCGGTGTGGCTGGCGCTGGAAGGACAGTTTCAGCTCTGGCTGGCACAAGCGCGATCGAACCGGGGTCCCCGCGGGCGGAAGACCGATTTCCGCGATGCGAAACGCAGTGTGAGCCGACTGCTGAGCGACGATCTGATTCTGAGTTACGTTCCCGCTATGGAGCAACGGAGTTGGCGCACTTTGACTCGCACAAAATATTCAACTGAGGCGGGATCGGGTGCGGCTGCAGAGCCAACTGGAAAGTCTGCTCGAAGAGTGTCGGATCAAATTGTCCAGCGTAGTCAGTGATCTGCTGGGCGCAAGTGGCCGACGTATGCTGGGCGCGATCGCAGCCGGCGAAACGGATCCTGCACGGCTGAGAGCCTTGGGCGATCGGCGATTGCACGCTACGGATGCGGAACTGAGGGATGCCACGCAAGCAGCTGGCCAGTTCCTTCACCATCTGCGGCAAACTGATGCTCCGCGTCCGGCGCGTCAGTTCCCCTATCTTCCGCTGCTGCACTCGGGCCACGGCGCTCTTCGCCTCGTTCACCTTGAGCTTGAGTCGTTGCCGCAGGAAACGGGTCAAGCTCCGCATGCTGCTTTCAGACCCCGCCTCGCGACGACGCCCTTGCGCTTCGCTATCCCTTCTCCTCCACCAGGATGGGAAGAGGACTTCCACCTCCCAGCTGTTGAACATGTCTCGGCACACTAAAACTGCGCGTCCCTGGCGGGGCGCGCCCAGTTGATCAAGCCTCGTCAGGCGTAGTGCGATCGGCCCTTACGGAACAATCGCGTTGATGAAGTTCGCACCGTTCGGCGCGCCCACTCCCGTGACATTGTCCCAGCCAGGACCTGTAGTCAAGGTGCTGTCCAGTCTGAAGCCAAGGTCATACCAGCGCTTCGACGACGCGCTCTGATAGAAGGCGCTGGTAAACCCCGTCGGCACATCCGGACCAACCAATGCTACCGGCGACCAACACATCGGCTTCACTGCGCCGGTGAAGATGTTGCCTGCCAGGTTGGTGAGGCTGAACGGCGTTGTCTGAACGACGTCATGCACCGCGTTGTTGGGCAACGAATACATATACGGCGCCGCTAAACCAGCGGAGTGCCCGTTCTTCTGCTGGCTCTTCTGGTTCACGATCGCCCATACGCCGGAGAACATCGGACAGGAGGCGCTGGTGCCCGGATGACGCCAACACTGCGTTAGGTACTTGGTGATGGGCGCCAGCTAGTTGCCGGACCCGTTGCCTTCGCGTCCTTTTCGTTTGATTTCGATGTTCAGGCGCTTGATCTTCTGGTTCAGGGTAGAGAGAGGAATTCGGAAGTGATCGGCGGCTTCGGTCTGGTTCCAGTTGCACTTTTCCAGCATGTCACCGATGATGCGTCGCTCGCAGTCTTCGATGATCTCAAATAGGGACGCATCGGGACGATGTTCCATCAGTGCGAGCCGCCCTGCCCGCCCGGCGATGTCGTCAGGCAGCAAGTCAACGGTAAGGCTGGGGCCGTTCGCCAATACCACTGCGCGCTCTATGACGTTTTCCAGTTCACGCACATTGCCTGGCCAGTCGTAATCCATCAGCGGACGCAGTGCCTCGGGCGTGATGCGCAAGGGCGGCTTCTCATTTTCGCGCGCGAACTTGTCGGCAAAGTGATAGGCCAGGAGCGGGATGTCATTCTTGCGCTGACGCAGCGGCGGCAGATCGATGGTGATGACGTTCAGGCGATAGAAAAGATCCTCGCGAAACTTGCCTTCCTTTACCTGCTGCTTCAGGTCAACATTAGTGGCCGCGATGATGCGCACATCCACCTGTATCTCGCTGATTCCCCCGAGATGCATGAAGCGCCGGTCCTGCAACACACGCAAGATCTTCGCTTGGGTTTCCAGCCCCATGGTGCCGATCTCATCGAGAAATAGGGTCCCGCGGTCGGCGACTTCGAACAGGCCTTTCTTGCTGGCGATGGCGCTGGTGAATGCACCTTTTACATGCCCGAACAGGGTCGACTCCAGCAGGTCGGACGGCACTGAGCCTGTGTTGACGGGAACGAATGCACGGTCGCGGCGGGTGGAGTTCATGTGGATCGCTTTCGCGATCAACTCCTTGCCGGTGCCGCTTTCCCCTTGCAGCAGGATAGTGGAACGGCTGGGCGCCACCTGCGCGACCAGGTCGAAGATGCGCAGCATCGCCTCGCCCTTACCCACGATGTTCTCGAAGCTATAGCGCTGCTTCAGGGCGCGCTTGAGATGGACGACCTCTTCCTCGGCACGGCGGCGGCCCACTGCGGCGCGAATGTCAGCCAGCAACTTCTCGTTGTCCCAGGGCTTCTGAATGAAATTGGTAGCGCCCGCCTGCATCGCATTGACGGCGTTCTCCACCGTCCCGTAGGCGGTGATCATGATGACCGCCAGCTCTGCGTCGCGCTCGCGTATCTCCTGCAGGATCTCGACGCCGTTGCGCTCGGGCAGCGCGAAGTCGAGCAGCACGAGATCGAACGGCCGCTCCGCCAGTCGCGCCAGTCCCTCGGCGCCATCCGTCGCCGTCTCCACCTCGTAGCCTTCGATCTCCAGCAGAGTCTGCAATGACTCGCGGATCGCGGCTTCGTCATCGATAATCAGTACCGAGCCCGGCGACGCTGCTTCGTCGTGGGTGCTCATGGCTCGGCTGAGTGCTGCTTCAGGCATTGACTGCCTTCCTAATCAGGGGAAATTCCATGGTGAAGGTTGTGCCTTCCCCGGGCTTGCTGTTCACCCGTATCTTCCCCGCATGCTCTTGAATAATTCCGTAGGTGACGGAGAGACCCAAGCCCGTTCCCCCACTATGTCCCGTCTTCGGTTTGTTCTTGGTCGTAAAGAAAGGATCGTAGATGCGGTGAATGTGCTCCTGGGCAATGCCGGAGCCTGTATCGGCGACCGTCACCTGGATGTTGTGCCCGTTGTGGGTCGCAACCATCAGCGTCCCTCCCGAAGGCATAGCATCCTTGGCGTTGAGGAACAGGTTGAGGAATACCTGCTGCAGCTTGCCGGTGTTGCCATAAATTGGCGGCAATCCGCTCTGCAGCTCCTGCACCACCTTCACGCGCGCCACTTTCAATTGATGCTCCAGCAGCATCAGCGTGTCGGCGATCACACGATTGACATCGACGCTGGTGAACTCGGTGCTCGAGGTGCGCGAAAAGTTCAGCAGGCTGTTGACGATCTCGGATGCGCGGAAGGTCTGGCGCGTGATCTTGTCCAGCAACTCCGACTTCTTGGTATCGCCGTTCACCTGCTTGGCAAGCATCTGCGCATAGGACGAAATGACCGCCAGCGGCGTGTTCACCTCATGGGCTACGCCGGCGGCAAGCAATCCGATCGATGACAACTTCTCCGCCTGCGAGAGCTGGCCTTCCAGTTCCACGCGCTCCGTGATGTCGTCCAGGATGATCAGCCGTCCGATTACGCTGAAATCCTTGCTGACCAGCGGGGCAATCGCGATGTTCGTGGTGCGGGAATCGCCCGCGGTCGTTCCCAGCCGGAACTTGTACATGTTGTGAATGCCCGGGCTCTGCCGCACCCGGTAGTACTCTTCGAGAAATTCCGCAGGAAAGACCTGGCTCAGGCCCAGGCCCAAAACATCCGCTCGAGGCTTGGCGAACATCACTTCCATCTGCGAATTCCACGACTCGATGCGATCTTCCAGGTCCACCGCCAGCACACCCACGCTGATGGATTCGACAATGTTTTCGTTGAATTCCTTCAGGCGTTCATACTGCTCAGCCTTGCGCTCCAGCGATTTGTAAAGCCTCGCGTTCTGGATGGCGATGCCGACATAGCCGGCCAGCGTCTCCAGCAACTGCACGTCTTCCGTGGACAGGAAGTCGCCTTCCGATGTCTTGCCCAATCCCAGCACCGCAATCATGCGGTTCAGCACGGTGCACGGGATGTAGTAGTGCAGGTCAAGCTTGCGAATCGTCTCCTGCGCTTCGGGCATTTCGCGCATCGCATGGGCGGTGCTGTCAAAGAACAAATGCCCCGCTTCCCACTCCGGCCGGGCAATGTTCAGGAAATGCAGATCGAGCCCGCGCGTGTTCGAGATGCCGTACGACTTGGCCAGCGTGAATAGCTCCGACTGCTCGGGATTCGACAGGAAGATCGCCATCCGATCCACCATCAGTGTGCGCGACAGCCGGTCGATGATGGCGGTGAGCATCTGGTCGAGGTCGGTCTCGGAGTTCAGCTCCCGACCAAACTCGATCAACGTCTTCCGGTAGTCGTAGCGTTTGCGGTAGAAGAACTTGTCAAGGTAATCCTGGACCCAGTTCTTGAACGGATCGAACAGCAGGGCCGTCACCGCGATGGCGATAATCAGGCCGATGGGCCCCGCGCTGGGAAAGTTCTTGTGAAACAGCTCGGAGATGACGCCGATGACGGCAAAGTACGCGGCGGTGATCGATCCGGCGGCGATAGTGTAGGCCATGCCGCGCTTGAAGATCAGGTCAACGTCCATCAGCCGGTAGCGGAAGATGGCGTAACCGAAAGTGAGCGGCAGGAACACTAGCGACAGCACCGAGACCTTCATCCCCAGTGACGGTGCAGCGCCGCGCAGATACGGAATTACATAGAACAGCGTGAAGGGAGCCACGGCGAGGATGGTTCCGCGCGTGACCCACTTCATCTGCTGGCGCAAGATCGCGGTGCTCGCCCGCTGGTAGCTCTGCCACAAAACCACCGTCGCGATCACAAAATACGCCGCCAGATACACCATCTGCACGCGATCCAGGTTCCAGCGCAGCATCTCGCTGGGCCGTGCCCATTGCAGAACCGCAATCTGTATTGCGAGCAGAATCGCGCCCGGCACATAAACCGCCGGAACCAGCCAGCGCAGCCGGTCCACAACCGCGCGACGCTCGGGGAACGTCAGCGCGAAGTGCAGGAACAAGGCTGGCTGCAACAGCCACGCGACCACGTTCGACCAGTAGACGATCCAGTCGAACTGGTTCAGCTTGCCGCTGTAGTGGAAGGAGTAGAAGACGAACGATACCAGGCAGAACACATAGAAGTGTGTGCTCTTCGGGGCCGTCCAGCGTCGCAGTAAAACATATAGCCCAATGCCAAGGTAAACCAGCGCAATCAGCCGAAGTCCGATGTTCAGCGACCGGTCCGCCGGAACCAGAATCAGCGGGGCTTCCACAGTAACGCCTTGCCGCTGAAGTGAATAAGTGGCCTTCGACCAGATACCGACGCGGTAGAGTTGCCGCTCCAGGCTGCCGACGTTGCTGATAGCGTGGTTGTCGACGGAGATCAGCAGGTCCCCGCGCTTCACCCCTGCCTTTTCCCCTGCACTATCAGGGTCGACTCGCTGCGCTTGGAGATGGGAGCCGACTTCTGCCCACCAGACGCCGTCGGTGGGAGTCGAGAATTCGCCCGCCTTCTGGAAATTGATCCAGGCGAACACCACCGCGGCCACGCTGATGAGCGCGAGGAAGACAGCGAAGAACCGGGTCTGCAGGTCTCTCGGCATCGGACTGCGTGGCTGGTGGAATTTGCCGCTTCGCGAAGGCACACCAGACCCTACCAGACCGACTTGCAACTTGGATGCCACGGCACCACGTCCTACCCCACCCCTAAGTTAAGCGATATCAGTAACATGCTAGATTCTACAATAGTCGGTGCAGAAGAAATATGAATTTTGGAATTACCGTGTGAAAAAAGGAAGCGAGAGGGACGCTTCACATCCTCTATCTTGGATGGAAGTTACCTGAAATCACGGTAGTAATCATGGCTTGCAATGGGCTAACTGCAAACCTCCGAGATTTGGAATCGCCTTCGCAACGTCCGAACGGCTTCCGCGAAAACACATTTAGAAGGCGACCCGGGCCTGCGGTTGGGCGCTTGCCCGGGTACGCTGGGCGCTGCGGCGAGGGCTATCTTGCAACCAGGCCTGCGGCGGAAGCCGGAATAGCGGAAACGGTATTTACCGGGCTCAGGGAGCCGTCCGTGGCGACCGCAAATCCCTGGATGTTGCTGGTTCCCGGTGTCAGAAAATACATGTAACGCTTGTCATTACTGATCGCCGCGTCCAGCGGACTGCTGCTCGCGCCGACGTTGGCGGCTACAGGATTCAATAACTGGAGGGTTCCGTCAAAGCCAATGGCGTACGACGAGACGGAGCCGCTGCCGGTGTTGGTCGTATAGGCATAGCGGCCATCGCCGCTGAGCACCACCCAGCAAGGCGCGGTCTGGTTGTCGGCAACCGACCCGCTGATGGTGTGCAGCATACCCATGCGCGAGACGGAATACGATGACACCACGCCCAGGTTCGCCATTCCCCCAACCGCTTCGGAAACGAAAACCTGGCCGCGGTTGCCGATGGCGAATCCGAAGGGTGTCGGGCTCGCAGACGGATAGACCATTGGACCGGAGGCCATTCCATTCTGATCGACGGTGAATACGTCGATGTTGTTGGTCATTTTCTCCGTGACCACCAGCACATTGCCGTCGGGATCAAAGCTGACCTGGGCTGGGCCAACCGAATTGGCGCTCAGGTGCAGCCCGCTCATGATTGGCGTAAGGTGACCGTCCGCACCAACCGAGAAGCCGGCAAGGGTGTCCACGTCGTTCACCGCTCCTCCATTGTTGAGTACGTACAGAACGTTGTGCTTGACCGTCAGACTAATCGGCATCTTTCCGTTAGAGGGAGCGACTTCCACCAGTCTGACTCCAACTTGCGTGAGTTTGAAGACGGAAATGCTGTCGGAACCGGCATTGACGGCGAACAAGAAACGATTGCCGTCGTCGATCGCCAGGGCACCCTGGCTACCCAGCCCCGCGCCCGTTCCCATGCCACCTGTGGGAAACGCTGCTGCCATCACTGGCCAGAGCTTTCCGGCTTCGTCGCGAACGTATGCTTTGATTGAGTTTCCGCTGGCCGAATTGCTCTCCGTATAAACTGCGCCTGCGGCTGTGACCGCGTATGCCGACGCGGAGAACATGGCAATTGCAAAAACCAGCGAGATTGCAATGCGTAATTTCAACTTCATTGACTAACTCCTCTCGAATGTGTGTTAGGTTGAGGGTTGAATTTCTGAAGAGCGCGTTGATTTGCTCAACCAGAAGGCGCTGCGCCCGGGCTTTGCGACCGTTGACTAGGTAGTCGCGCAGGCTGCAGAAATCCCCCTCGCTCGCGGCCAGGCCCCCAACTCTTTTTGCAGATTTGTAACGGGAGAATCGTGAAGCTCTCTAGGCTGCTGGCAGGTGCGGCACTCTTTCTGGCATCGGCTTGCGTTGTCTCTTTGCAAGCCCAGGTTTATGTCGGTGTGCTGGGCGGGGTTGCTACGCTGTCAGGAGACAGCCACTCGTCGGTCGGAGCGAACTCAAACTTCTCCTCTTATGATCCCAAGAACGGTCCTGCCGTCGAGCTCCTGATCGGCAAACATTTATCAGACTATTTCACCATACAAGGCGAGTACATCTGGAACCAGAACACGCTCAATCTGACTTCAGCGGAGTTCAACAATGGAATGCAGACCGGCTACACCGAGACGAGGTCCAGCTCGCAGCAGAGCGTGATCGCTGACCTGTTGATCTACTTCCGAAAACGCAGCAGCCGGCTGCGCCCCTTCCTGGCGGTCGGGACGGGATTCGTGCATCTCTCCAGCTCACAGCAGCAGCTGACTGGCACGATAGGCGATCCCGTGTTGCCGCCGCAGCACTTCAGCGCTAATCAGGTTGTCCTGCACGTTCCTGTCGGACTGGATGTGAAGCTCAAAGGTGGCTTGGCCTTCCGCTATTCCTTCAGCGAAACCCTCAGCGGCAATCCCATCAGCAAGCAGTTGTCACCGCCCGGCACGCACAACCTGCAGAATTTTCAGAATTTGTGGGGGCTCATCTATCAGTTCTAATCTCTACGTTTTCTTCAACTGGACATAAGGACAGCCGGGCCAGTAAATGGGCGGATTTTCAAGGTTCTCGGCCATGACCCGCGCATGGCAGACGCGGCAGAAGTTCAAAGACTTCACCGCCTCGCCCACCGGCGATACGCGAGCGATCTCCTCGAAGATACAAAGCTCCTGGCCGGCAGACTTGCACTCAGTCACGCTCATCAGGGGCCCGCTTGCGGCCTCCTCCTTCATGAGCGCCGAATAGATCCGGGCCTTGAGGCGAGAGGGCGCTGATTCGGGCTGAGTCAGCTCGACCTCGCTTGCGATCTTTTCGAACATGTCTTCCTTAGGTCCGGCCACTCTTCCACCTCTGGCGATATTCCTCTCTGGCGCGCGCCAGCAATCGTTCCATCGCCTTTTCCGTCTTTCCCGTCTTTATCGCCATTTCCCGCGCCGTTGCCCTCTCCCAGTAGCGCCAGATCAGCGCCAAACGATATCGCTCGGGCAGCTCCTGGAGAACCCGCAGGGTTTCACTGCGCAAGTCCTCGTGTTCAAGAATTTCCCGCAGATCGAAGCTGGGCTCCGCCTTTCCCGCACCCGTATCGCCATCGTCCAGCGACTCCGGCGTCCGTAGGCAGCGGCGATAATAATCCTCTACCTTGTGCCGGGCAATGGATCCGATCCAGGCCCGCAATGGACCCACGCCGCGATACTGTGGCAGGCTCCGCCATGCCGCCAGAAAGACCTCCTGCGCCAGGTCATCCACATGGTCATAGCGCGGCGTCAGCCGGGAACGGATGTAAGCATATACATCATCAGCAAAACGAGACACGAAGTCAGCAGTCGCTTTGCGGTCCTTACGCAGCACTGCGGCAACCAGGGCTGCGTCGTCCTCCTCCCCGCCGCCCCGCAGTGGACCAACCTCCGCCTCTTGCTGATGGATTACCTCGTCTTCCATTGGGCTTTCAGTGTTAGTCGTTGAGACTTTGGCAATCCCCCGCCGTTTTCTGCCACTTCGGAACTCGTAAGCAATGCAAAACTCTTCCCACCACCTGCCCGTGCTGGGGTGAGCAGTTGCTTAATCTTACGGTTCGAGAGCTGGAGAAGGAATACGTGACGGAGGATTGCAGCGGCCTCTACTTTGTGAGGTAGGACTTTAACTTCTCTTCGATCATGGCCGCGTCCATGCGCTCGCCCCGGTTGAGCTGCTCCAGGATATTGTCCACCATCTGTTTGCCCTCCTGGCGCTCGCGATGCAGCAGGAAGCCGTCGAACACATGCTCGCCGCGCATCGCGTCGGCAATCTCGCTGTCCTTGTCGTGCTCCCCGAGTTCAGTGAAATAAACGACCTTGTACTGACCGGTCACGGAAGTGTCCCGGTAGATTTCGAACATGACCTTCTTGGTGTCAGCGGAAAGGGGCATAGGAATGTAGTAGATTGTACCGCGCTTGAGTCACATCGTAATGAGATTGCGTAGCGCGCTGCCTCTGAACGAGAGCACACAAGCAAAAACCCCACCCGGACAGGAAAGCGGGATGGGGTGTCCAATTGCGACAGGCCAACCGTACGAACTGACAACTGACAACCCAACACCGACAACTGTTTAGTCGTTGGCCGACGAAAGCTCCGGCTCGGATTCACGCGTCATGGGACTCAATCCGACCAGTTCGCTCTCCTGGCGCACCGATTTGTGCGTCAGGTTCATGCGCAGCTTACGTTCGTACTCGGCCAGTTGCCGCTCCAGTTCCGTCGCGGCGTCCGCTTTCTTCAGCAGGTCTTCGCGATAGCGCTTCAGGAAGTAATCGATGGTTTCGACGCGGATCTTGATCGAGCCCGTCGGCTTGTTCTCATCGAGGTCCTTGAATGCGAAGTAGGGCGTGCCCGAATTCTCGATGATGTCTTCGATCACCGTATAAATCGGGGCGTCGTGCCCGCACTTGAAGTTGCTCACCTCCAGCGCCACCAGATTCGGATGCCGCGCGGTAAACTTTGCCGCCCAAATCTTTATGTTCGTGCTGGCGGAGTAAGCATTTTTCCACACGTCCTTGATGTCGAGCGCGTGGGTGATCGCACCGGAGCGGACTTCTTCGCCGAACAGCCGGTCGAGCAGGTCTTCGTCGGTCGGCAGGTAGCTTTGCGAGAACACCGGATAGCCCAGCTTCTGGAACTCCTCCATGATTTCGTGGTTGAGTCCCGGATCGTGGTGATATACGCGGCCCAGCATCACGATGCCGAGGCGGTTCTCGCGCTCGAGCTGGTCGAGCACTTCGCGGGCGCGTTTCCTGAGTCCGGCTTCGTAGTCTTCGAATGCCTTGAACGCAGCCTGCATGGCTCGCTCGTTCTCATCTTCCGAGATCCCGAGGATCGGCCCCCAGGTTTGCCACATCTGCAAGCCAAAGAGCTTGGGATCGTGAATGTTGAGAATCGGGTCGAGGTACGTGACCCCGCTCTCGGCAAAGACATCGCTCTCCTTGGTGAACGCGGCCTTCACGGCATCGGGCGTGGCTGTCACCGTGGGGCAAGCCGCGCTGGCGCTGCAGTTCTTCAGCGGCTGGTGCAGCGTATCGATCATGGGGAAGAAGATGGTGTTGAGCGGCTTCTTCTGGTGCTTCTGGAAGATCAGGTTGTAGACGTGTGGAATACCGATCTTCGATGGGAAGCAAGGATCGATAGCACCGCGGCCGGCGCCGGTGCGGTACAACTCCTGCGAGGTGAAGTCCGAGGAAATGATGTTCTCGGGCTGCAACCCCAGGCTCTCCAGATACGCGCTGAACATCGGTGCGTACAGGTACATGTTCAGCACCCTGGGCATGCCCACGCGATGCGTCGCACGGGCCTTCATCAGTTCGGCGCGCTGCTTGACCGATGACTTCCAGGAGCGCGCCGGGATGGGATCGGCAATGCTCGTCACATTGCGCGGACGCCACGCCTCGTGGGCCGCGATGTCGACAAAGTTCGGGTTCTCTTTCTTCACCGCATCGAGCCCGGCCTTGATGCCGCGCATCGCGGTGACGTCTTCCACCTGGCCTTTTTCGCAGGTTGAAATAATGAGTCGGCGCTCGCCCGCCTGCAGCGGTACCTTCGACTTGAAGACCGGCAGCGGCGACGAAGTATCAATCTCGCCGACGGTAACGTCGATGAAGGTGCGCAGGCAGTTGTTCTTGCAGAAATAGCACCGAGTCTCTTCACTACGGGTGGTGCGGTAACCGATCTTCATCACCGCATCGATCCCGATGAACGAGGTGCGGATCCCGTTCTTGTAGAGGCGAATTGCTTCGACACCCGCACCGATGGCGCCCGACTCACCGCAGTGCTCGTGAACGATCACTTCCGGCCCGTGATCGACGCCGTGGAAGTGTGAACGGATAAAGTCGACCTCCGACTTTACCGCCGCCAGGTTCTTCTGGGTGCCGCCTTGCAGGATAAAGCGCGAGCCCAGCTTGGCCAGGTTCGGAATCGCCGCCACATACAGGAAGATGTTCTTTGGCAGCACCGCCGCCAGTCCGGCTAGGATCTCTTCCCCGCGCCAGCCCTGGCGTTGGAAGTTGACGATGTCGGACTGCATGAACACGGCGCAGCCATAACCGAAGACCGGCATGGTATTGGCCGCGAATGCGATGTCCGCATACTGCTCGACCTGGTAGCCCAGCGCCTCGGCCGTGCCTTGCAGGAAATATCCATTCCCCGCCGAGCACTGCGTATTCAGCTTGAAGTCTTTGACGCGCCCATCCTTCAGCACGATCAGCTTGATGTCCTGCCCGCCCACGTCGACGATGACGTGCGGGTCCTTGTAGAACTTCATCGCCGACTCGGTGTGCGCGACAGTTTCCACCAGCGCGACGTCGGCCTTCAGCACATCTTTCAGTACGTCCTTGGCGTAGCCAGTCGTGCCAACGCCGAGAACTTCGAGTTTGGCGCCCTGTGATTCGACCTGCTCGCGAATTGCGATGAACATGTCGATCGTGTCCTGGATGGGATTGCCGCCTGAAAGCTGATAGGCCTTGCACAGCACGTCGCCGGCTTCCGAGAGCAGCACCGCCTTGGTCGAGGTTGAGCCGCCGTCGATGCCGATGAATCCGCTGATCACCTGCTCCGGCTGGAAGGTTGCGCCTTTGAATTTCGGGATCGTGTACTGCTTCTTGAACTCGGCCAGCTCTGCTTCCGAAGCGCTCAGGCCAGCAGCACCCGATTTTTCCTTCTCTGCCTCACGGCCCACCAGGATGTAGTCCTCCAGACATTCCGTACCCATGTAGATACCGACGTCAGGATCTTCATCCTTGCCAAACTCAACCGCACCGATGGCGGCGAAGTACTGCGCATTATCGGGGACCTTGATCAGGTCCTCGGGCTTCGCGCCCTCCGGCAACTGAACTTTGCGCTCTTCCCACATCCTGGGAATGTTCTGCTGCCAGGCTTCCTTCATGCCGCGAATAAAGCTGTTTGGACCGCCCAGCAAAAGCACGTGCGGACGCAGTGTGTGTCCGCGCGTAAGCACGGTGAGGTTCTGCAGAACGATTGCGTCGAACAGTGACGCCATGAGCTGGTCAGGCGGGATGCCCTGCTTCTGCAGGCCATTGATGTCGGTTTCGGCGAAGACGCCACACTTGCCTGCGACCGGATGCAGCTTGATTCCTGTATAGCCCTGATCGCCGAGCTGTTCGGTGGGAATCTTCAGCTTGGCGTTGATTTTGTCGATGACCGCGCCCGTGCCGCCGGCGCACTTGTCATTCATCGATGGGATCTTCTTCTTGCGCCCGGTGTTCTCGTCTTCTTTGAAGACGATGATCTTGGCGTCCTGCCCGCCCAACTCAATGACCGAGTTCACTTCCGGGTGCATCTTCTCGACCGCCAGCGAGACCGCAGTGACTTCCTGAACGAACTTCGCACCCACGAGATTGGCCAGCGCGCCGCCGCCCGAGCCGGTGATAAAGATGCGGCAGTTATGCGGCGCAATGCCGGCTTCGTCCTGCATGCGCTTCAGGAACTCGAGAGTTTTTTCCGGCTGCTTGGTTTCGTGGCGCTGATAGTCGCTCCAGATGATCGCGTCCGTTTCAGCATCGACTACGACGGATTTCACCGTGGTAGAGCCGACGTCCATGCCGACCATGTAGACCATCTTGTGTCCGGCTTGCGCAGAAACCTCGCGGGACTTGGCAAGGATGCGGGCAGGCAGCGTATCGGGGGTTGCGCTCTTGATCAGATCATTGAGCTGAACATCGACCTTCGCCGCGCCGGTGCCGCACGATCCCTGCTGGTGCGAGTTTGAACTCACTTGAGCCTCCCGAGTTCTCTTTTGGGGCTTACGCCCCTCTCATTGGTTGTGAGCGGCGCGGACTCGATGGCCCGCGCTCTCCTCGATGTTTAGTCTTCGAAGTTGCCCTTGATCTCCTTGAAACCACCCTTGGCCTGTTTCCACAGCCATTTAATGACGCGCTCGTCGTGGTAGCAGAAGGCCAGGATGTGATTCAGCGTTGAGAAGCAGGTCTTCTGGCACTCCTGCTTCATGTCAGTGAGCTGCTTTCTTTCAAACTTGTGGTTCTCGATGGTGCCCCAGTCATAGTTAGCGTTGTACATGGGGAAGCACGGCGCCAGTGTGCCGTCGACGCGTACGATCAGCGAATTCATGCCCGCGCGGCAGCCCCAGTCGTGCATATTGCCCTCGATGAATTCCTTCATCTGTGCCAGCCGCTTCACCGAGTTCACCATCTTGTAGCCCGAGTTCTGCTTCTCGATCAGCCAGTCAATCAACTCCGCCACCACCGGATGATCTTCCTTGCGGATGAACGTCGGGTTGCTCTCGTAATGCTTGAACGCGGGCTGCTCAGTCATCGGCGACTCGCAGATGTGATAGTCAGTCGCGATCCCATTGTCGTGCGCCAGTTCGGTCAACCGCCTTACATCGTCGAGATTGTTGCGGCAGATGTTGATGTTGAGGAACACCGAGTAGCCGTACTTGTACTGCTTCTTCACCAGGTAGTCGAAGTGCGAGCGAATGGGCACCATCGCCTTCGGCAATCCGCGGCCCGGGACGTCGTCCCAGGCATCGACTGCGAGGTTCACGGTGGACACCCCGGCGTCAGCGACTTTGTCGATCACCTTCGGCCACAGCAGGCGGCCATTGGTCGGCAGATAAATCCAGAAGCCCTTCTTCGCGGCGTAGTAAATGATCTTGTGCGCAAAGTCGGGACGCAGCAGCGGCTCTCCCCCCATCAGCGCCAGAACGCCGGCGCCGGACTCACGCAGCCAGTCGACGGAGCGCTTCGCCACGTCTTCAGTCATGCCGCGCACCGTGTTGTCGAATGCCCAGCAGTAGTGGCAATCGAGGTTGCACTTCCACTCATTGAACAAATACGCAATGATGGGGTGAAAATCCCCCGGCAGAACCCGCGACCGAATGAACGGAAACGCCCAGCCGCGCAAAGCACGGTAGACATCCTTGGTCTTCACCGTTCGTCTGCCGTTCACGAAGAAGTCCTCGTCGGGCGCCGCCATCAGTTCCGGATACTGCGGGAAAACCGGCTCCGGCAACTGCTGCTCCATTCCATCCTTTGGAGCAGGAAGCAGGGTGCGCGCGTCGGGCGGCTTCATCAGCAGCTCATGAAGCTGAACGTCCAGACGAAATGATGGAGCAGACGAAGAGCTCTCTTGGGTTGGAGCGGTAGGCGTTTCCACCTCAGGCATTGACGTGGCTGTCCTTTCTTCAGTCGTTAATACAGCGCGGGCATGAGGAAAAGCCGGTTCGGACTTCCCCCTTAAGTTTAAGCCTTGAGGCCCTGCTCGAACCTCCAGGCCTGGCAATTGTTTCTCCGATTACGCTACCGCCAACTCCTGCTGCTGCACCTGACGCCGAGGCGCGGGAACGCGCTTGATGCGCGTCTTGCCGTTCATCAGATCGCTGACATGCAGCACGAAGTTCGCCGCGATCCCGGTCACCCCATGGCGGTGCGGCACAGGATAGAACAGGTTGCGCAGTTCAGGATGGTCGGCAACGTAGTCCTTGATGTCCTCCAGCCGTTTGCCGGTCGATTGCAGCACCTGTTCGAACTCCATGCGGGCCTTGACCTTGGCTTCGCCCAGCGCCATCTGCACCCGGCTGTGAGCGTTGATCTCGCCTTCACCCGAGGTCTCGATGGGCAGGAAGATCATCTCTTTGAAGTGGTTGGCCACCGCTGACTGCACCCCGTCTGACTGCGACGAAGGCATGCATCCGAACGGCTTCAGCGCCAGCACCATGTGGCAAAGGCGGTTCTGGGTGTAGTAGACATTCTTGGCGACCTCGAGGTGGCCCTCGCCGCCGCGCGCGAATTCGTTGTAGAACGGATTGGCCATCTCAGCCAGCGTCTTCTGGTCGATCAGCTCATGGGCAACGCTGCCCAGCGCTTCCACCACACGCTGGTACTGGCGCGCGTAAATGCGCTCGCCGATGCCGATCATCCACTGTTTCTTGCGGAAGTTCAGCTCGTTCACCGCGCGTTTGTGCAGCTCCCACGGCTTCACCTTCTTGAAGCGATCGTCCAGCGAGCGCTTGGCGGCATTACGCGCCTTCACCTGGTACATCATGTACATCACCCAGGTACCGATGGGCTCCACCAGCACCTGCGCGCCTTCGCGCTCCAGGAAGTCGAACATGTGGAAGTTGCCGTCACCCTCAGTGATCTGCGCCCAGAACTCGCCGATGATCTTTACCACCGGCTTCACCTTCAGACGGTCCACTTCGATCGTGCCCAGCTGGTCGTGCACTGCCTGCAGAGCGTCTTTATAGGGATTGCCATAGAGCTGCTCGCGGACCTTCAGCAGCGAGTTGACCCAGACCTCCCACTTCGCACCCTTGTCAGCGCGGCATTTCTTCGCCAGCCATTCCGGAAGGTCTTCGTGGTCTTCGAACGGCTTGCGCTCCCGCAGCAGGGTGCACAGGCTATCGACAGCCTCCTGGAACACCTGGTCCGTCTTGCCCTTCTCGACTTCATAGGGACGGATGCGGTAAATCATCTCGTTCATGATGTCGCCGAGGTTCAGCGCATTGAACATGCCCAGTCCGAAGTCGACGGTAAACTTCAGTCCCGCCTCGCCGCTGGCCGCCTTTACTCCATCGTTCTGCTGGAAGAGCAGCACGCGGAAGCCGTCAAATCCGGCGTTCTGCAATGCCAGACGATATTCGGCTTCGTACATCCCAAAGCGGCAGGGACCGCAGGAACCGGCGGTAAAGAAGACGTAATTGTTGATGATGTCTTCCTTGGGCACGCCCTGCGACTGCAGGAATTGCAGATACTGCACCAGGTTGCCGACGGTGAAGTACGTGGGATTGCACTGTCCGTTGTTGCCGTATTCCTTGCCGATCTGGAAGGCGGACACGTTGGGCACCGGCAGGATGTCGCAGTTGTACCCGCATCCTTTAAACACCGCCTGAATCACGCGCTCGTGCTTCCAGGTGAGTCCACCGAACAGGATGGTCACCTTCCCGCGCTCTTCGGCGCCAAAGGCGCGCTCCGCCGGACGGCGGAAGTGGCGGACCGGGCCACTGTCGAGGCCCATCATGCTGGCGAGGCGCGCGCGTTCATGCGCGAGCTTGCGCTGGATCTCTTCTTCGCTGCTCTGGGGCGAAGTGACAAGTTTGTCGAGCGGAATATCGATGCGAGTCACAGACATAAGATGTGTCCTTTGCGCAGATTGAGATTCGCAGTGCTTTGGTCTGTTCTTTGTTCCGGAAAAATTCGTGTGCGGTGAGCACACGTTGTGTGAGAGGAGACAGACTGTCGGTGGCAGCGGGTGAAAACTCTCACGTCGGGATTACTCGGTGAAACCCTGAGTCGGTTGAGCCACACTTAGGGAGATAACGGCTCGTGCTCTCCCCACCAATTGCCCTTCATTATGCAACTTGGGGGCGTGTTCGGCAAGCTGCTAAGCCGCTTGTTGTGAAATTTTTGCACGACTGTGATCCTGTCCTTGGCCAAGGGACGAGGTGGCCTCGAGATGCATGCTGGCTGGAGGGCGTTGTCCGCGGGCGCTCAAGCCCGACACTATGTCTGAAAGCAGACATTTCCGCCCCGAAGCCCCAAGCCACGCAGAACCCCACCTCTATAATCGTGGGGTGCTAAACGACGCCGGTAAGTGAGGTAGCTTTGGCCTATCACGACCTCAGGGAGTGGATCTCCGCGCTCGACCGCGCGGGAGAGCTCAAGCGCATCAAGGCAGAAGTCGATCCCATCCTCGAAATCACCGAGATCACCGATCGCGTCTCGAAGTGGGGTCCTCGTGGCCCGCATGGGCCCGGCGGACCAGCCCTGCTGTTCGAGAACGTGAAGGGCTATCCCGGCTCGCGGGTGCTTATTAACCAGTTTGGCTCCGAGCGCCGTATGCAGATGGCGCTCGACGTCGATTCGCTGGATGAGATTGCCGATCGCATCAAGTACTTCATGGATGTGAAGTCGCCCGAAGGCCTGCTCGACAAAATCAAGATGCTGCCAATGCTGGCCGATCTCGGCAAGTTCTTTCCCAAAGAAGTAAAGACCGGACCGTGTAAAGAAGTCATCAAGCACGACAACTTCTCGCTGCTCGACTTCCCCATTCTCCAGTGCTGGCCCAATGACGGCGGACGTTTCATCACGCTGCCCTCGGTCGTCACCAAAGATCCGGCGAAGGGCAAACGCAATGTCGGCGTATACCGCATGCACGTGTACGACGAGCGCAGCACCGGCATGCACTGGCAGCGCCAGAAGCAAGGCGCCGAGCACTACCGTGAGCGCATGCGGCGTGCCGCGGCGCAGGGTGAAGCTCAGCCCATAACCGCTGCCCTCGACATGATGGCGCGCTCCGGTGGAGGCTCACGCCTCGCCGCAGGCAGGCAGGTCAGCGGAAGAATGCCGGTGGCCGTGGCAATCGGCACCGATCCGGCAGTTGCCTTCTCCTCCATTGTTCCTGCGCCCCCGGACATTGACGAGTTCCTGATTGCCGGCTTCCTCAGACGCAGGCCTGTCGAACTGGTGAAGTGTGAGACGGTGGACATCGAGGTTCCCGCCAACTCAGAGATCGTGCTCGAAGGCTATGTGGAGCTCGACGAGCTGCGCCCTGAAGGCCCATTCGGCGATCACACCGGCTTCTATACCATGGAAGACCTTTACCCCGTCTTTCACGTGACGTGCATCACGCATCGCAAGGACCCGATCTACTCGACCACGATTGTGGGCAAGCCTCCGATGGAAGATGCCTGGATGGGCAAAGCCGTTGAGCGCATTTTCCTGCCGCTGATGCGCCTGACCATTCCTGAGATTGTCGACGTGAACCTGCCGGTCGAAGGCATCTTTCACAACCTGATGATCGTCTCGATCAAGAAGTCGTATCCCGGCCAGGCGCGCAAGGTCATGAACGGCATCTGGGCCCTTGGGCAGGCGATGTCGACGAAGTGCATCCTCGTCGTGGATGAAGACGTGAACGTACAGGACATCGGCGAGGTCACGCTGAAGGTGCTGAACAACATCGATCCGGAGCGCGACATTCAGTTCACGCTGGGCCCGGTCGACTCGCTCGACCACGCCTCGCGCCTGCCCGACTTCGGCTCAAAGATGGGCGTCGACGCTACGCGCAAGTGGCCGAGTGAAGGCTTCACGCGCCCCTGGCCCGACGAAATTACCATGGACCCAGAGACGAGAGAGCGCGTGACCAGGCGGTGGAAAGAGTTCGGGTTAGGGTGAAAGAAGTTGTCGTTCTCGGTTGTCAGTTTTCGGCCTCCAGCTTCCGAGTTTGTCATGATGAGCGAGCTTTGAAGGGGACGGCCTTCAGGCCGTCCGTAACTGCCTCGAATGAAGCTGGGCTTTAGCCCCTGAGGGCCTTCGATGATCGGACTTAATCAGGCTTTCCCTGATTGCTAATTGCTTCTCCATGCTGACCCTTACCCAAGCCGCTGACCAAATCCGCACTCTTAAGCTCTCGCCGATCGAGCTGACACGCGAATGCCTGGCACGCAGCGAACGCCTCAACCCAACACTCAACGCCTTCATCACCGTCACCGCCGAGCTTGCGCTGGCACAGGCACAACGCGCGGAAGAACAAATTGCTGCCGGCAATTACCGCGGCCCGCTGCACGGCATTCCCTTTGCGCTCAAGGACAACATCGACACCGCAGGCATACGAACCACTGCTGGCAGCAACCAATATCGCGAGCGCATTCCCAGTGAGAACTCCGAGATCGTCCGCCAACTCGAGCTCGCGGGCGCGGTCATCGTCGGCAAGACCAACATGCACGAGTTCGCCTTCGGCGGCAGCGGTGTGATCAGCGCCTTCGGTCCAGCGCGAAATCCCTGGGACGCCACACGCATCACCGGCGGCTCATCTTCCGGCACAGCAGCGGCGGTCGCCGCCGGAATGTGCCTCGCCGCCATCGGAACCGATACCGCAGGATCGATCCGCTGTCCTGCCGCCCTGTGCAATCTGGTCGGCCATCGCCCCAGCCAAGGCATCTTGAGCAACGCAGGCACCATTCCGCTGGCCGAGTCGTTCGATACCCCGGGGCCAATCACGCGCACTGTCGCCGACGCGGTTGAAATCCTGCGCGCGTTGGCCCCCGTTGGCTGCCCGTCGCTGTTCGCTGATCCAAACAGTTTAGAAATCAAGAAACTTAAGGTAGGTACCGCGCAGGAGCTTGCAGCCAATCTCGACGCCGAAGTCGGCGCTCTTTTCGAAGAGGCGGTGCGCTATGTGTCGAAACTGGCCGCCGGCGTTTCGGATGTGAAGTTCTCCTATGCCGCCGCCTGGCCAGTGCGCAACTTTGAGATTCATCGTTACCACGCCGAGATGATGCAACACTCGCCCCAGCTTTACGATCCTCGCACCCTGGATCGCCTTCGCGGCGTCGCCAGCATCAGCGAGACAGATTACGTGGCTCAACGCGAGCAAGTAAAAATGGCCCTGGCGGCAAACCCCGTATTCGACAACGTCGACATCATCCTCTCGCCGACAGTGCCGGTCCCGGCGCCGCTGCTCTCCGACTTGGAGGCCATGGATTCTGCCGCCCTGCGCGCCTACGAGTTGCACTCCCTGCTGGCCAACACATCCCCGTTCAGCTTTCTGTGGTGGCCCAGTGTGTCGGTGCCTTGCGGATTCATGAAGTCGGGCCTGCCGGCCGGGCTGCAGATCTCAGCCCGACCCGGGGCGGACTTGCAGGTGCTCCAGTTGGCGCAAGCTTACGAACAAGTCACCGGGTGGCACCAGCGAATGCCTGCCGTGTAAACAGCGCCGCTACTGATCCTCTATCTACAGGCAATTCGAAGGATAGGCTCTGCCGCTCACCTGGGTTCTATAATCATCAATACCCAATGGTTCGTGACGGTTATTATTACGGGCTGGCGTTTACCGCAGCGGCAGTGCTGGTAGGCTGGCTGACGGTTCCGGCGGTGGCGATCTTTCCTTTGCTGCTGGCGGCGTTCTTCTTGTGGTTTTTTCGCGATCCGGAGCGCCAGATTCCAGCATTCGAGGGCGCGATTGTCTCTCCCGCCGACGGCAAAGTGACGGACATTTCCGTGGTCGATTCGGGTGGCGAAAAGCGCACCCGCATCAGCATCTTTCTGAACGTCTTCAATGTCCATGTGAACCGCTCCCCAGCGGCGGGAGTGATCAGCAATGTGCGGTATCAAAAAGGCGCATTCGGCAACGCCATGGGCGCGGTATCGGCCGAGCACAACGAACAGAACATTGTGACCCTCGAAACCGAATACGGCACCATGGTCTTAAAGCAGATTGCCGGGCTGCTGGCGCGGCGCATCGTGTTCACCAGGAAGGTCGGCGACACGGTGGCCCGAGGCGAGCGTGTCGGGCTCATCAAGTTCGGCTCACGCACCGACCTGATCTTTGCGGCCGACGCGCAGATGAAGGTCCGCGTAGGCGACAGCGTCAAGGGTGGCGCGACGGTTCTGGCCATTGCCCTGCCGAAAGGCGTTCCCCAGCCGCAGCGTGAGATGGCGGAAGCCAAATGACCGCACTTTCAGGACAACCAAGGCCTGAGGGGCCAAAGCGTCGCCCGCGTAAAGGGCTCTTCATCCTGCCTTCGGTCTTTACCGCGGCCAACATTGCCGCCGGATACTACGCGATTTCGCAGTCGATTCTCGGCTGGGGAGGCGACCACAGCCACTTTGATCATGCGGCGGTAGCAATCGGTATCGCCATCGTGTTTGATTTCTTCGATGGCGGCATTGCTCGCCTAACCAACACAGCCAGCGCCTTCGGTCGGGAACTTGACTCGCTGGCCGACGTGATCACCTTTGGCGTGGCTCCTGCGGTGCTGGCATGGATGTGGGGCTTCCGCATGCTGCCTGCGAACTTCGATCCTGCCATGCGGGCGCGCGTGCTGCAACTGGGAGGAATCGCCACATTCGTCTTTTTGTTGGCGGGCGCATCGCGCTTGGCGCGTTTTAACATTCAGATCAATCCTCAGCCGCTGAATCCCGGACGGCCGGGACGTAAATATTTTGTGGGAATGCCCATACCTGCCGGTGCAGGTGCAGTGGCCGCCATGGTCCATCTGGTGGAAGGGGAGCCGCTGCAGTGGTGGCCGCTCTCCATCGCATGGGCGCTATTTGTGTTTCTCATCTCGTTCCTGATGGTCAGCACCTGGCGATTTTTCAGTTTGAAGGGGCTCAACTTCCGCGAGCAGCAGAATTTTCGCTGGCTTATCGGACTGGGCGCGCTAATCGCGCTCATTTGGCTTTATTCGGAATACGTCTTGTTTATTCTGGCGTTGCTGTACATTCTTTCGGGAGTGCTGGCGCGGCTGTCATTTGTTTTCCGGCGCCGCAGCACTGTGGCGCATACTCCGCCACGAGACGAGGCTTCGCACGCGTGACGAAGAACGGTCAGACTTTTCCATCCCATTCCGAAGCAGGCAGCCGGGGAGGCGCCTTCCGATTGGCGCTTGTCGGCGCCGCCACCCTGAAGGGCCGCGAGCTGAAAGAGGTGCTTTCGGAGCGGAACTTCCCTGCCTACGATATCCGCCTGCTGGATGACGAAGAGTCGCTCGGACAGGTCGACGCGGTCGGCGATGAGCCCACCTTCATCCAAAGCGTTCTACCCGAGCACCTGGAGGACGTCGATTTTACGTTCTTTGCATCGGACGACTCATATACGCACACCACCTGGCAGATGGCCCGCAATGCGGGCAGCGACATCATCGACTTGTCCTATGCCCTGGAAGGGCAGCGCGGAGTCGCACTGCGGGCGCCCTGGGTGGAGCATGAGCTAGGCGTAACCCCGGCGATCGACTTTGGTGGCGCGCCGGTAGTCGTCGCCCATCCCGCAGCCACGGTGCTGGCGTTGTTGCTCCTGCGGGTGCAGCAGGTAGGCGCGATTGCTCGCGCCGTGGTGACGGCATTTGAGCCGGCCTCTGAGCATGGGCGCCGTGGCATGGATGAACTGCACGAGCAGACGGTCAACCTGCTCTCGTTTCAGCAACTGCCGCGAAACGTCTTTGATGCCCAGGTTGCATTCAACCTGATCGACCGCTACGGCGAGAAGTCGCGGCCATCGCTGGCGTCGGTCGAAGAGCGCATCCGGCGCCATTTCCGAGCGCTGGTGGGCGACAAGGTACTGCTGCCGTCGTTGCTGCTGCTGCAGGCGCCGATCTTTCATGGGCATGCTTTTTCGGTTTACATCGAAACCGCCAAAGCCATCAGGGTGGAAGATGCCACCAAAGCCCTCGCCGGCGACCACGTCGAGATCGCACAGGGGTTTGAGGATTCTCCCAGCAACGTGAACGCTGCCGGCCAGGAACGGGTACAAGTAATGTTGCGCCGTGACCCCGAACGTGCCAACGGGCTATGGCTGTGGGCCGCCTCCGATAACTTGCGCATCGCGGCAGTGGCGGCGGTAGAGTGCGCCGAGAGCATGATCGTTGGGCGTCCCCGTGGGAAGGTACAGTGAAGCGCTTGCGCTGGGCATTCCTTGCGCTGATGAGCGCATTTCTGCTTTCCTCGGCGGGCTGCGGTTATCACACCGGCGGCAGAGCGGTTCGCCTGCCGCAGAACGTTCGCTCCATCTACGTACCGACATTTACCAACGACACCCATGTCTTTCGGGTGGAGCAGGTCCTGACCGCAGCGGTGGTGCAGGAACTGCGCAGCCGGACCAATTTTCAGGTCGAGCTTTCCAATATGACGCCTGCGGACGCCACCCTCAAAGGGACTGTCACATATGCAGTGACTTATCCCCTGACCTACGACTCGAATACCGGCAAAGTCTCATCGTCGGAACTTCAGATCGGCATGAAGGTGTCGCTGGTCGACCGCGACGGCAAGGTATTATGGGAAAATCCTAGCTACCTCTACCGCTCGCAATACGAACTGTCGCAGGATGCAGCCAGCTTTTTCGAAGAAGAATCGCCGGCGTTGCAGCGCGTAGCCAATGACTTCGCCAAGACGCTGGTCAGCAATATCGTGGAGGCCTACTGATGCGCAGCTTCGCCGCGTCGGACCGCTTCGTGGCCGACATGAAGTCGCGCAAGCTGGCGCCAGGATACGTCTTCGTAGGCGATGAGGTGTTCTTCCGCAAGAAGTGCCGCGAAGCGATCCTTCAACATCTCGTACCCGACGACGTTCGCGAACTCAGCCTTTACGACATGGACCTGGCGGAAACCGATTTGCGCGAGGTCCTCGACCGAGCCCGTACACCGTCGCTGATGGCCCCATTTCAGGTGTTCTTCATTCGCGGGGTGAAGAACCTCTACGGCCGCGGCAAGCACGATGAAGAGTTTGCGGCCATCAAGGACTACTTCGCCAATCCGAACCCCGACGCCATGCTGGTGTTTATTGCCGACCACATCAGTATTCCCGCCGACGTGCGCCGCATGGACATGACTGACAAAGAACGCCACGAGCGCATCCGCGAAACTCTGGGCGAGTATTGCCCGGTTCTGGAGTTGGCCAGGGTAGAAGAGGGCGATGCGGTGAACTGGGCGATCCAGTCGGCGAGCCTGGATGGCGTAAAGCTGGATGCCGATGCCGCGCGCGAGCTGGTGGACTCTCTTGGCGGCGACATGATGATGATCGCCAACGAATTGGAAAAGCTGGTGCTATTCGTGGGCGAGAAAAAGCGCATCGGACTGGGTGATGTAGAGACCATGGTGCTCGCGGCCAAGCAGCGCTCGTTCTATGAATTGACGGACGCGATCTCCGCCCGCGATCGCCAGCGCGCCATGGAAGTGCTCGACGCCATCCTCAATTCGGCCGAGGGAGAAGAGGCGGCCATCGGCCACCTCTATATGCTGTCGCGTACCTTCAAGCAGATGCTGGTCATCTTCGAGCGCAATGTGCGCGATTCGCGTGCGCTCTGGCAGGCGCTGTGGCAAGGATTCCGCCTGCCGCCGTTTGCCGCCGAGGACGTGATTCGCCAGGCGCGGCGCTACAAGTCAAGGCGTGAGCTGACCAGCGCAATCCGCAAGGTCGCGCGCGCCGATCTTGCTTTGCGTTCCAATGCAGTGAGCAAGCGGCTGGTGCTGGAAAATCTCGTACTCGACCTGACTGCCGAACCCAAGCTTCCGGAGGCTGGCTGGCTGCAGGACGAATTGCCGGTTTGAGCATGGACGTCGACGCGTATCTGCGCCGTATCGGGTATGACGGGCCACGCGAGCCTTCGATTGAGACTCTGCGCGGTCTGCATCGCAACCACCTTTACACTGTCCCCTTTGAAAATCTCGACATCCCTCTCGGAGTTCCGATCGTTCTCGAACCTGCGCGCTTGTACGACAAAATCGTCGTTCGCCGCCGCGGTGGCTTCTGCTATGAGCTGAATGGATTGTTCTGCGAGCTGTTGAGGGCCTTGGGCTTTCAGGCGTCGATGCTCTCCGGCCGGGTGCGCCACGATGACGGCGGATTCGGGCCGGAATTCGACCACATGCTGCTGAAGGTAGAGTTGCCTGAGCCCTGGCTGGCTGATGTCGGTTTTGGAGAGTCCTTCGTTGACCCTCTCCCGCTGAAGGCCGGCGCAAAGGAACTGGAGAACGGGCACCTGTTCGGAGTGGCTCCGGAGGATGCCGCCTGGCATCTCTATCGCTGGGACAGCGACGGCGTCGAGGTCCCGCTCTACCGCTTCGATGAGTCGCCGCACTCGCTTTCAGAGTATGCGGAAATGTGCGACTTTCACCAAAGGTCTCCCCATTCCAGTTTCACTCGGAGGCGCATCTGCACCCTCGCGCACCCCGAAGGACGTACGACTCTGGCGGGCATGCGCCTGATCGAGACGAGAAACAGCATCCGGAAGGAAACCCTCCTCACCGGCGAAGGGGAATTAAGAAACTGCCTGCGGGAGCAGTTTGGGGTAGAACTCGCCACGGCTACAAACTTGTCAGCGGTCATGGCTTAAAGGCCACTCGTCAGCGGCGAGCATTTTCGTTCAACCCGTAACGATTACCACCGGATCCTGCTCGAAGTGATTCCCGTTGCCGTCGGTAACCTTCACGGTGTACTTGTATTGCCCCACGCTGGAAGGGCTATTCACGATGTGTACCGGACTGGTGCTTGAGCCCCGGTCCGCGTGGTAGGGAGGAGAAGGTGTAAATGGAGAGGTTGCAAACTCAACCGCCAGATCGCCTGAATTGGAGTGCCAGGTGAATGCCTCCCCACTCGTGACACTGGAAGTCACGGGATCGGGATTGACAGTGATTTGCCCGCTGGAGACTTCAACATCGATATTCGCCATTGCATGTCTTTCCTTTCAGAAGACTAGAGTCAACCTAGCATTGGTATCTCAGGTAAACAATGCGCGCTGGTGCCAGCAAAATAGGGTTCGTTTCGGCTGGCCCGATGATGACTGTTGACCCAGCCCTACTGTTGAAGCATATTGTTGCAGCGAAAGAATTGAAGCAGCGGCGCGCCGTCTCTATTTTGACTTCGCCGCTAAGCTGCGAATCATGGTTGCGTATCTAGGATCGGAACGCAGGGTCCGCAGTTCAGGTTCATGCTCGGTATCTTCGAGTGAGAAGCCGGCTTGCAGAGACCGCTTAAGATAGGTAAGTGCGCGTTTCCGGTCACCCATCAGTTCATAAGAGAGAGCGACGTCAAAGAGGACGAGGCTGTCATTCGGTGCTGCTTTCAGGGCTTGCTTGATGTAGCTTTGCGCCTGCATTTTGTTTCCCAGATGAGCATTATAGAGAGCAGCTCCATCAAGCGCGCTGGAGTCGTTAGGATTGATCTTCGACTCCTCCTTGGCAACTTCCAACGCTTTGCGATAGGTTTGAGGCGCGCGGTCTGCGAGCTCGGGGACCTGACGATAGCTATCAGCCAGATTCCTCCATACCCGGTGATCATGCGGCTTGAGTTCGGTCGCCTTCTGCATCGCCCCAACCGCTTCTGCGTTTTTGCCAATAAACATATAGGCCGCGCCAAGATTGCTCCACATATCCGCGTTTTGTCCTATGCTTAGTCCTTTCTTCAAGACGGCTATAGCTTCCTGGTATCTCCCCATCAGCATATCCATGGCGCCGATGCCGTTATATCCGTTCACGTTGCCAGGGGCGAGATCGACCATCTTTTGGAATTGCGCGGCCGCATCCTTGAATCTACCGACGTCGTAATACATCTCTCCCAATTTTCCGTAGCCCGCCCAATACGATGGTATGCGCGCGATGGCCCGCTTGTATGTTTCCTCTGCCTCAGGGTACTTTCCCTGCAAGGCATAGATTCTGCCCAGATGGAATAAGGCAGGGGCAGATGTCGGGTTCAATTCCAGGGCACGGCGATATTCGGCCTTTGCCTCATCCAGCTTGCCGGTCTGCTCATAGACCGATCCAAGCGCTTCCCGAACCGGAGCCAGGTCCGGATTGAGAGCGACCGCCTGATTGCCGCACTTGGTGGCCTCGCTGATCCACTGACGATCCTTGGTGAGATAGTACTTTCGTGCGTAAGCGCTTCCCAGCCCAGCCTTAGCGAGAGCATAGTTGGGATCTTCGGCGGCCGAGCGCTGGAATGCCTGAATCGCCTTATCGACACTCGACAGGTCGCCACTCTGCAGGTGTCCGACTCCTTGCTCGTAGTCGTCGTAGGCCCCCGGCTTTGCCGTGCTGCCTTGTTGTAGCTTTCGCTTGTCCTCTGCAGCGACCTGCAAGTCGACCATCTCAGCTACCGACTGCCACACTTCATCCTGCAAGATATTCAAGTCACCCACCGATGCCGTCATCACCCTGGAGGCGAGCTCGCGATGGGTGCTCGCGTCGATGAGATTGGCGGTGATGCGAACATCGTTGCCGGTGCGCTGGACGCTGCCTGTCACCACCAGATTGACGTTGAGGTTGCGCCGGGCCTTCTCAATGTCTTCATACTTCTGCGAATCGCTGAAGGGCACAACCCAGAAGAACTGCTCGCTCTCGCTTAGTTGCGACAGCTTGCTGGTCAGCGTTTCCCCTATGCCCGCGCAGAACGCCGCATTAGCGGCATCGTTGCCAATGTTCTGAAATCGCAGTACCGCGATGTGCTTCTGCTTGGGAATGGGCCAGAGGAAATTTGCCATCCGGCTGCGTTCCAACCAGGTCGCGATCCCGAGCACGAAAATCAGCAATAACGCCACCAGCGCCGCAGTTCGCGGGCGCATGCCCAGGATCGTGTGCGATCGCGGACTCTCTCCGCTCAGCGCAAGCCAAACGTCCTCAACTGTGGCATAACGGTCGGCTGGATTGTAGGCCAGGCATTTCTGCACCACAGGCAGCCATTCGGCGGGGATTTTTTCGGCGTCGGCCCTGAGACTGGCATCCAGGAGCTTGGGATCGGTAGCGTTGCGGGGTGGAAGTTTACGGGTGAACATCTCGTAAATGACCACACCGAGCGAGTAGATATCGCTGCCGGTGCCCGATTGACCGCGGAACTGTTCCGGCGCCATATAGTCGGGAGTGCCCCAAATCTCCCCCGAAGCCATGGTGTCGAGGCCGTCGACATTGCGTGCCAAACCGAAGTCTGTCACCTTCACAATGAACCGCTTCACGCCGCCCGAGGGAGTGGATGGTGGTTGTCCACTCAGGCTCTGGGTTGTGTCGGAAGACCCACCAGCGCTCATATCCGAAGCTTCCGATGGCAGCTTCACCTCGTCCGAACCAGGTTCCTCACAGAGGATCACGTTCCCGCTCTTGAAGTCACGGTGCGCGATGTTGAGCCGATGCGCGGCGGCCAGCGCCTGGATCATCTGCCGGAGCAGCGGCAGCGCCTCATCCTTGGTTAACGAGCCCTGGGTGCGAACACAATCAGCCAGTGTCTGGCCACGCACGAACTCCATTGTTAGGAACAGGAGGTCGCCATGCTCGGTATGGTCATGATGGCCAAGGTCGTAAATACGGCAGACGTTGGGATGCGTCACCTGGCGCGCCAGCAGGATTTCGTGGCGAAACATCTCCGCCGCATTGGGCTTCCCGGCCGACTTAAGGTTGATCACCTTGAGCGCAATCCGGCTGTGCAATTCGCGATCTTCAACCTCGTAGACCTCGCCCATTCCACCCTTGGCAATCGCACAAATCACGCGATAGCGGCCGGCAATCAATTCGTCTCGAAGAAAGATGTAGCGGTTGCGACCAGGTGTAGGGTGAGCCGGAGAGGGAGCGAGGTCTTCGGTATCTGCCTGCGACTGCGCAAGCAGCAGCCGCACCTGCTGATGTAGCTCTGGATCCTCGCTGGAAATTCGCTGCAGAAACTGCTCGCGCTCTTCCGGTTGTAAGTCAACCGCATACTCGTAGATGGCTTTTGCCCGGTCCATTTTGCAAGGTCCTGATGTACGAATCTGAAACTGCGGGGGACCTGGCCTGCGGGTGACTTGGGCCAGCGCTCGCGATTACTCAGCCCATGGGGCTCGCGAAGCTCAGGGCCATCGTCGTGGCCGAACTATTATACAGCCGATGACCTGGGAAACTTAGCAGGCTAAAAACTCCCGATCGCGCCCGCTTTGAAAGGGCCACCGCGTTGGCTGTGCCGCAGAAGCCCTTTATTTCTGTCATTCCGAGCGGGCTTTATTCCGCAAGAATCTGCGTTCGAAAGTCTTTCAGCAGCTTAGAAGTTCCTATTGTTTTTTGTAAGTGGTCTGGCTAGTAGGGATTGACATTCTCAGCGCGGAAGTCAGTAATATCCCCGGACTCAACATCCTCATGAACCTATGCGAAGGCTTTGAAGCCAGCTATGCTGCCTTCGGCCCGACTACCACTGGAGAAGCTGATGGCTGCATTTCCGTGTTTCGCACAACCTTCATGGTCTTCCAGTCGTAGGGAAATTCTTTGCCGCAGTCCAGGCAAACCACGTAGGTTCCAGTGAGAGCCGCCGCGGGAGTACGGCGCCTCGCGCCCCGCACGGTCATGGGAAAACTGCACCGCTTATGTGAACAACCGAAGACGAAGTCTAACAGGCTCATAAGCTCTCCTTAAGGGCAGGGCCTGGGCGGGGCCTTTCTAGCAACAACCCTGCGCCAGCCACTTAGATTCGTCGGCAAAGAAAAAGGTTTCGAGAGGGGTACCCAATTGGGAACTAGGGTGGTGGAATCGTAACTTGTTGGCAATACTGCTTTAACCTTTGACCTTCTCAGGACGATGAAACATTTCGACGGCCAGTTCCTCCCGCATCAGATGCCTTTGGTTGCGGTGATCGTAGGCCGCCTTGACGAAGGCCTTGAATAAGGGATGGGGCTCAAGTGGCTTCGACTTGAACTCGGGATGGAACTGGCAGCCAAGAAAGAACGGGTGCCCCGGGATCTCGACGATCTCAACATAAGTACCGTCAGGCGTGGCTCCACTCAGGCGCAAGCCGCCGGCCGTGAGCAGGCTTTCGTATTCGCGATTAAATTCGTAGCGATGCCGGTGGCGCTCGCTGATCTCACCTTGCCCGTACGCCTCATAGGCAAGCGATCCCGGCTCCAGCTTACACGGCCACGCCCCCAGGCGCATGGTGCCGCCCAGTTCTTCGACTCCACGCAGTTCGCGTAATTTGTAGATCACACGATGCGGAGTCGCGGGATCGAATTCGCTGGAGTTTGCTTCCTCCAGCCCGCACACGTTGCGGGCAAACTCGATGCAGGCGGTCTGCATTCCCAGGCAGATACCGAAGTAAGGAACCTGGTTTTCACGGGCGTAGCGAATGCCCTTCAGCATGCCTTCGATGCCACGCTTGCCGAATCCTCCCGGCACCAGAATGCCGTCCACCGTTTCCAGTTGCGCCTGAACGCTCTGCTCCTTGGACTCAAGTCCTTCGGCTTCGATCCAATTCACGTTGAGCTTCAGGTTATAGGCCAGCGCGCCGTGTACCAGTGCTTCCTTCAACGATTTGTAGGAATCCTCATACTCGACATACTTGCCGACAATGCCGATGGTGACTTCGTCCTTCGGGTTGTAGACGCGCTGCACCAGTTCTTCCCAACGCGTGAGGTCGGCCGGTCTGGAGGGAATGCGCAGATAGCGTTCCACTAGCTCGTCGACTTTTTCATGCGCGAATACCAGAGGCACTTCGTAAATCGAAGCCACATCTTTAGCAGTGATCACGGCCTCGTTCTCGACGTTGCAGAAGAGAGCGATCTTCGACTTGAGCTCGTGCGAGAGATAGCGGTCAGTCCGGCAAAGCAGGATGTCTGGCTGAATACCGACGCTCAGCAGTTCCTTCACCGAGTGCTGCGTAGGCTTGGTCTTCAGTTCGCCCGCGGCGGCGATGTAGGGAACCAGCGTGACATGCACGAATAGCGTGTTCTCGCGGCCCAGTTCCTGACGCATCTGACGGATGGCTTCGATAAACGGCAGGGACTCGATGTCGCCGACCGTGCCGCCGATTTCGACGATCGCCACGTCCACTTCCTGTGCGACCTTCTTCATCGCACTCTTGATTTCGTTGGTGACGTGCGGGATGACCTGCACCGTCTTGCCGAGATAGTCGCCGCGCCGCTCCTTGGCGATGATGGTTTCGTAAATCCGCCCGGTGGTCCAGTTATTGTCGCGGCTGAGGCGGGCGTGGGTGAAGCGCTCGTAGTGCCCGAGGTCGAGGTCGGTCTCGGCGCCGTCGTCGGTCACGAAGACCTCGCCGTGCTGAAACGGCGACATGGTGCCGGGATCGACATTCAAATAGGGATCGAACTTCTGCAGAGTCACCTTGAGGCCCCGGCTCTCCATGAGACAGCCAATCGAGGCCGCCGCCAGTCCCTTGCCCAGAGAAGACACAACACCGCCCGTCACAAAGATGTACTTTGCCGCCATTCATCCCTCTGATTTATTGGATTGTGCCGCCGGGTGACCCGCTCCGGGTGCCCCGAATTTCGGGGAGCCTGATGCGCCGTCGTCGCAGCGCGATCAGGGTGGAGCTTGTATGGGTGCACGATCAATTATGGACAGATTTTGCCCCACTGGCAAGCGCAGTGAACCGGCTTGATAACCGCGGATTTGCACCCTCAGCCCTCATCTGTGCAAATCTGCCCTGATATCTGTTTCGCCCGCCGGAACACATCTTCAAACATCTTCGCCGTCAGTTTGCCGGTGGCGGTGTTCTGGTTTGACGGATGATACGACGCCAGGAAGGTGATTCCATTCGGCATTTCGTACTCAGCCGCGTGGCCAAAGAGATACCCAGCCTTCGACGACAGCAAGCCGCTGCGCTTGAGGTGGGCCAGATAGGCATCGAAGGCAATCCTGCCAAGTGCCACCACGACGGCCAGCTTCTGCAAGGCCACCAACTCGCGGTCGAGGTAGGGAGCGCAATTGGCGAGCTCGGACGGCAGCGGCTTGTTGTCCGGCGGGGCACAGCGGATGGCAGCGGTAATGTAGCAGTCGATCAGCTCCAGCCCGTCGGTGCGATCGGTCGCATTCGGCTGAGAGGCGAAACCCAGCTTGTGCAGGATGGGATACATGAAGTCGCCGGAGCGGTCACCGGTGAACGGGCGCCCGGTCCGGTTCGATCCATGGGCTCCCGGCGCGAGGCCGAGAATCAGCACCCGCGCCTTGGGATCGCCAAAGCCGGGCACCGGACGCGCCCAGTATTCCTGGTCGCAATACGCGCGCCGCTTCTCGCGACCTACCTGTTCGCGATAGACGACAAGCCGGGGGCATTTTGTACACCGAATAATTTCGCTGTTGAGGACGACGAGCGCAGATGGCATGGAGTCGGATTATCTCCGATCGAGCCGATGTTCTCGCTCACGAAGCTCCCCCAACCCATGACCAGCCATTGCCCCACGTAGCTCAGAGATCAGGGGTTCAGCTACGGAATGAAGCACCAGCTCATGACCGTGCACTTCAAACGTAACTGGAATCCCTGGGCGAAGGTTCAGTGCATTGCGGAGATGCGCCGGGATAGTCACCCGCCCGTCTTTTGAGATTCGCACAGGCCGAGACATCATTGGGCTGATGTTAAACAAATGCAGGGGCGATTGGAAGGCTTCGCGCTTGCTATACGATGCTGATGTGAGGTTCTCCGGGAACTCAATGCAAATCCTCAAATGGCTTGGCCTGGTAGTGCTCATCCTCGGCGGGCTCGTCGTAACGATGGCCCTGGTGGGAGCCCGCCTGCCGGTAAAGCACATGGTCTCGCGCAGTGCGACGTTCAAAGCTACCCCGCAGCAGGTGTGGGATGTGATTGCCGGCCCGCCCACTTGGCGGCCCGATGTCACCCGCTATCAGGAACTCCCGCCGCGCGACGGGCATCGGGTGTGGATCGAATATAGCAAGGCCGATAGCAAGATGACCTATGAAGTTATGGAATCGGATCCGCCGCGAAAGCTAGTGAGTCGTATCGCCGACCCGCATCTTCCTTTCGGCGGAACCTGGACATACCAAATCACTCCCACTGCCGACGGCGGCTCTACCCTGGCCATCACCGAAAATGGCGAGGTCTATAACCCGATCTTCCGCTTCATCTCTCGCTACGTGATGGGCTATACCGCAACCATGGATCGCTACCTGACGGCGCTACCCGCCAAGCTCCAATAGGCGCGGATTCTGCAAACCCGAACAAGAAGTTGATAACCCAGGGCCCGCTCTATTGCAATTGTGTTAAACCTTTCTCCTCCCATGCACCCTCGGCCAGACGCCATGTATCCTTCAAGCGGCGTGCTCTGCAGCGAACCTCGCTGTACGCGGCTCGCCGAATACCTCCAAGGAACACTTTCCAAAGGCAGGTGCATATGCGACTTCGACTGCTCTTTCTTCCTGTACTGCTGTGTCTTCTTCTGATCGTTGCCTGCAACTCGAACTCGGGCAACAAACCAGCCAGTACCGGGGAGAACAACACACACATCATCGGGGCCGGCAGTACTTTCGTCTATCCCATCATGACCCGCTGGATTGACCAGTTCACGCAAGACAAAAAGGGAATGCAGATCAACTACCAATCCATCGGTAGCGGCGGCGGCATTCAGCAGCTCAAGCAGGGCGTGGTCGACTTCGGCGCTTCGGACATGGCATTGGACGATCAGAAGCTGAAGGAGATGCCGCCTCTGGTACAAGTGCCGGAAAGCGCGGGTCCGGTCGCAATCACCTACAATCTCAAAGACCTCAAGCAGCCGCTTAAGCTCAGCGGAACCACCCTCGCCGAGATCTATCTGGGCAAGATCAAGAATTGGCAGGACGGGCAAATTCGCCGCGAAAACCCTGGCGTCAAGCTGCCGCACGAGGATATTGTTGTCGTCCATCGCTCAGATGGAAGCGGCACCTCGAACATTTTCACTACTTATCTAGCGGCGGTCAGTCCCCAGTGGGACAAGGAAGTCGGCAAGGGTCTATCAGTGAAGTGGCCGCTGGGCCTCGGGGGCAAAGGCAGTGAGGGCGTCACCGGCATGGTGAAGCAGAGCGACGGCGCCATCGGCTATGTTGAATTGTCCTACGCGATAGAGAACAGCCTGCCGATGGCTGAAATGGAAAATCGCGCCGGCAAGTTCATAACGCCCAGCGCAGATAGCACCAGCGCAGCTATCGACGCATTTTCCAGTGAATTAGCTAAGGATGTGCGGAACCCAATCGTGGACCCGCCCGCATCAGCCAAAGAGGCCTATCCCATTAGCGGTCTCACCTTCCTGCTGGTTCCTAAAACGCCGAAGAACCCGCAAAACGGAGCGAACGTCAAGAATTTCATCGAATACATCATCACTGACGGCCAGTCTCTGGCCGACCAATTGCATTATGCGAAGCTTCCCGAGTCGCTGCAGCAGATCGACAAGCGCCTGCTGCAGGAAGTGCAGGGCTAACCGACGAGACGAAATTACGCTGGCAGGGGCCAACCGCCTTCGCCGGCGTGATCTCCATCAGGCGGAACGGGAACGCCTTCTCCCGCCCGGCCGTTCGACCGCTACCGCCTGAGAGCGGTCGAGTGCGGCAGGGATGAAAGCTGGCCTTTCCGCCTCAAAAAAACTGCAAGTTTTGTCTTGACTATCCTTAAGATGAGGCTCATACTTCCCCGCGCTACGCGTTTTGCTGAAGTGAGGAGGATTTATTGATGAAGAAAGTAAGGATCGTCCTGACGATTCTTTCCGTAATGCTCTTGGGAAGCGCCTTTGCCTATGCTGACTCGATCATCTACGACAATGGCGGGCCCAACCAGGTAGACGGAAATGAAATGACAGAGTGGGTCCAGACCGAGGACTTCACTCTAAATCAGTCAGCGAATGTCACCGACATTCACTTCTGGGACATTGAAGCAGCACCGGGCTATGCAGGTTCCATCACCTGGTGGATCACCGGGGACACTGGCGGCAACCCGGATTTCAACAACATTATTGCAACCGGCAACGCGACTCCCACTCGTGTCAACACGCAGTGCGGTATTCTCGGTGCCTACTGCGAGTACTCGAACGATTGGACTATCGATCCCGTGGGGTTGCAGGCGAATGAACTTTACCACCTCGCTCTCCACAATGGCCCCGTATCAAACTCTGGCTACTCCTCGTTCTATTGGGAGACCACCAACGGCAACGGGACTCAGACCGGCTTGGAGTGCCAGCTTGGGGTCGCCTGCTATGACAGTTGGTTTAACAACGGCAACGAGCATGCGTTCTATCTCACTGGTACCAACGTTCCTGAGCCCGGCACCCTGGTCTTGATGGGTACCGGTCTGCTGGGTGGGCTCGCCAGTTTGCGGCGTCGCTTCCTGTAGTCGTCAGATTCCCTTCTGCAAAGGCTCGCGCTTCATAGGCTCGGGCCTTTTTCATTGCGCGGTCAATTCCGCACTGCCAGTTCCCTGCTATCCGGGGTGGTGGAGCCTTGGCGCTGGGTTGCTCCGCAGTGCCCCATAACACTACCCGTTCCGCTGTACCAGCAAATCCTCACCAGGCATCTTTCAAGGCACCGCATGCTTCCAACCACAGGATTCGAATTACGATTCGCCGAAACCGGCAATCACCCATAACTGTTGCGTAGGAGGCTAACTTCATGGGAACCATATTGCTGATCATCTTGATCCTGCTGCTCATCGGAGCTTTTCCGGTTTGGCCGTATAGCCGTTCCTGGGGTTATTACCCGACCGGAGGGCTAGGGCTGGTGTTGGTAATTCTCATCATCTTGATCTTGATGGGCCGCTTCTGAGATGCGTCCGGGAAGATTCTAGGACTTGGGTGATGCACGCGGTGGCCTGCACCGCGTTGCTTCCCTCAGTCGCACGCCTGTAAATCGCCGCGCACGCAAGTTTGACCGCCTCTCACGCCTTTTCTACACTTAGGAATGACGGCTGATTCGGACTTTCCTTCCGGAGAGCCTGCCGAAAAGTTTCTCCTCCGCCTCGCCACCTGCAATCGGCGAGAGCGGCTCGTTGGCAATTCCTTTCAAAGGCGGTCTTTTGACGACTGAAACCAACACGACAGACAACAACACGGCCGATATGCCCCAGGCTGACGAAGCCGCTAATCCCTGCCAGCGCGAGCTGACCATCGAGGTCCCGGCGGACATCGTGAAGTCGGAGACCGAGCGGCTAATCCAGCGCTATGCCAAGGTGGCGCGCATTCCCGGCTTTCGCAAAGGCAAAGTTCCGACCGGGATGATCCGCCAGCGTTTCGCCGAAGACATCAAAAGCGAAATCGTGGAGCAGCTTGTACCGCGATACTTCCGCGAAGAAGTCAAGAAGCAGGGTCTGTCCCCGGTTTCCCAGCCGCGGGTTACGGACTTGCACTTTCACGAAGGCGAGCCATTGAAGTTCACCGCGCGCTTCGAGGTCTTCCCCGAGTTCAAGGTCGCCCCCTATGACGACATCAGGGCTGAGACCATCAACCCCAACGTCAGCGAAGACGAGGTCGAAACTGCTTTGAACAACCTGCGCCAGCAGCAGGCGACCTTCACCGCCGTGGAAGAAGATCGTGGGCTTGCCGACGGCGACTTCGCCGTTATCGGCTTCAAGGGCACTCCGAAGGAGGGCGAAGCTGACGCCGAAGCCAAGCCGGTCGAAGTCGACGAAGTCATGGTCGAGATTGGCGGCACAAATACGGTTGCAGAGTTCACCGAAAGTCTGCGCGGCGCCAAAGCAGGCGAAACCCGGACTTTCGATGTGAAGTACGCCGACGACTTCAACGACCAGCGTCTTGCGGGCAAGACCTTCACCTATGAGGTCCAGGTCAAGAGCATCAAGAGCAAGAACGTTCCTGAGCTCACGGATGACTTTGCCAAGGAGCTGAGCGCCGACCTCAACACTGTCGACGACTTGCGCGATCGCCTGCGCGAAAACATGCAGGCGGAGAAGCAGCACGAAGCCGAGCATCAGGGCAAGGACCACATCGTTGAGGAGCTCGTCAAGCGCAATGACTTTCCTATCCCGGAAGCCATGCTGAACGACCAGATCGATGTTCGCCTGGAGCGCGGACTTCGCGCCCTCGCCGCACAGGGCATGACAACCGAGCACATGAAGAAAATGGACTTCGGCCGCCTGCGCGCCGCTCAGCGCGATGGGGCCTTGCGCGAAGTTAGGGCGTCGCTGATCCTGGAGCAGATCGCCGACAGCGAGAAGCTCGAAGTCAGCGACGAGGAACTGGACCGCGAGATCGAGATCATGGCGTTGCAGGCGAAGCAGCCGATCGAGAAGGTTCGCGCTCGTTTGACGGAGGACGGTGGGCTGGATAGAATTCGCCATCGTCTCCGCAACGAGAAGACCCTGGATTTTCTGTACCGCAGGTCCGCATAGGCCGGCCTCTCCACTTCGCACGGTAGGGTACGCCTTCAGGCGTACAGATTGGGTAGAGTACGCCTTCAGGCGTACAGTGAGTGAAGAGACACTCGGCTTCAGCCGCTGCGGTGTCTTTGAAAGATTACCTCAGCGGCTGAAGCCGAGTTAATGGAATCAGTCGCCGTGCACGCCTCAAGGCGTGCTCCACCGAATCCTGAGACTGGGAAATTGCTACTAAAAGGAGACTTCAACACATGCTTGTGCCCATGGTGATTGAGCAGACCAGCAGGGGCGAGCGGGCGTACGACATCTACTCCCGGCTGTTGCGGGACAATATCATTTTTCTCGGTACTCCTATCGACGACAACGTCGCCAACCTGATCATCGCGCAGATGCTGTTTCTGGAAGCCGAAGATCCGGAGAAAGACATCTCGCTGTACATCAATTCGCCGGGTGGCTCGATTACGGCCGGCATGGCGATTTATGACACTATGCAGTTCATTCGCCCGGATGTGACCACCATCTGCATCGGCCAGGCGGCCAGCATGGCCGCGCTGCTGCTGGCGGCGGGCGCAACCAAGAAGCGGTTTTCGCTGCCCACCTCCCGCATCCTCATTCATCAGCCGCTCATGTCGGGACTGTCGGGCCAGGCCACGGAAATCGATATTCACGCGCGTGAAATCCTCCGCATGAGGGAGATCACCAGCCAACTGATCGCCAAGCACTCCGGCCAGCGGCTGGAGAAAGTAGAGCGCGACGTGGAGCGCGACTTCATCATGAATGCGCAGCAGAGTAAGGAGTACGGCATCATCGACGACATCATTTTCAAGCACAAGTAGCGGGTTTCCAGCAGGAATTTGTAATCGAGAGTTCCTGGGCGATAAAAAGATCAAATTTCTGGTTCCAAAGTTGTACTCGATATTGCACTTACGGTGCGCCACGCGGAGCGGAGTTGTGCTTCAATAAGCTCAGCAAGGTGCATGGGCACCGGATGACTCAAGGAGAGCGCATTCGCACTGGCGAACGGGTTCTCACAGGAGCGGCACGGCTCCTGCCCGCAGCGAGCACGGGAAATCACCGGTGCGAGGTCTTCAGGACTTCAGCCGAAGCGTGCAGCGTAAAGGAGCCATTTGTCCGTGAGAACCAGGACTGGAAACGACGAGGTGCTTCGCTGCTCGTTCTGCCACAAGTCGCAAGACGCCGTGGCCAAACTGATATCCTCTCCCACCGATTATCCCCGCGCCTACATCTGCGATGAGTGCGTCGGGGTTTGCAACAGCATTCTTGAGGACGATCGCAGTGAGGGTCATCCCTCTACGACTCCTACCCAGTTGCCCAAGCCGCATGAGGTGAAGGCTTTCCTCGACGAGTACGTGATCGGGCAACAGACTACCAAGAAAAAGCTGGCCGTCGCCGTCTACAACCACTACAAGCGCGTCTACATGAACCGCCAGCGCGGCGGCGAGGTGGAGCTCTCCAAATCGAACATCATGCTCATTGGCCCGACCGGCACCGGCAAGACCTTGCTGGCCCAGACCTTGGCCAAGATGCTCGACGTTCCCTTCGCCATCGTCGACGCGACCACCCTGACCGAAGCCGGCTATGTCGGTGAGGATGTGGAGAACATCATCCTCAAGCTGCTGCAGGCCGCGGAAGGCGATGTCGCCCGCGCCCAGACCGGCATCATTTATATCGACGAAATCGACAAGATCGGCCGCAAGGACGAGAACCCTTCCATCACTCGCGACGTTTCCGGGGAAGGCGTACAGCAGGCACTCCTGAAGATTCTGGAAGGCACTGTGGCCAATGTGCCGCCGCAGGGCGGACGCAAGCATCCCCATCAGGAATTCACTCCCGTTGACACCACCAACATCCTCTTCATCTGCGGCGGAGCCTTCGTCGGGCTCGAGCGCATCATCGGGCGGCGCCTGGGCAAGCGTTCCATGGGCTTCCGCACCGATGAGAGCAAGGAAGCCGCGTTCAACGAAGCGCACAAGCGCGACACCGAACTGCTGGCGCAGGTTGAGCCTCAGGACCTTATCAAGTTTGGGCTGATTCCCGAGTTCGTCGGGCGGCTGCCGGTCGTCGGCGTGCTCAACGATCTCGATGAGGACGCGCTGATCGAAATCCTCACCAAGCCCAAGAATGCCATCGTCAAGCAATACCAGCGGCTCTTCGATTTCGAGAGCGTCAAACTGCGCTTCTCTGACGACGCTCTGCGCGCCATCTCCCGCGAAGCCATGCACCGCAAAGTCGGCGCCCGCGGATTGCGCATGATCCTGGAAGAGTTGATGCTCGACCTGATGTACAACCTCCCTGGACAGAAGCGCGTGAAGGACTTCGAAGTCACCGTCGAGATGGTGCAGAATCGCAACGTGAACCTGCCGCTGGAGAAGGCAGGATAAGGTACTTCCAACCTTTCAGACCGGATGCCCCATCCTGGCGGCCAGTTTTTGGGCGGCAGGGTGGGTTACGGCTTGGTCCGCGCCCCTTGCTCGTTACAGCCCCTGACATCCGCAAATCAGACCAACCCCGGCTACTCCACGCGCAGTGCTTCCACCGGGTTGACCGAGGCGGCCCTTTGCGCCGGGATGATACTGGCCAAGAAGGCACAAACTCCCAGCGCCAGTACGGAACCGCTCAGCACTAAAGGGTCCCAGCCCTTCACTTCATACAGTTGTGCTGCAATCAGGCGCGAGCACCCAACGGCCACCGGGATGCCGATGGCGAGTCCGAGCAGAATCTGCAGGAACGCTCCCCGCAACACGAGCTTAACGACATTGCTTCGGTCCGCACCCAGCGCCATGCGCACTCCGATCTCTCCAGTGCGCCGCTCGACGGCATAAGCCGTAACGCCGTAGAGGCCAACTCCGGCGAGCACCAGCGCGAGAATGCCAAACAGGCCCGTCAGCTCAGCGACAGCACGCTGCTGATCGAGCTGGGTGTCAATCACGCCCTGCATGGTCTGGATGTCGAGCAATGTCAGGTTGGGATCGACCTCGCTGAAGATACGGCGGACCTGTGCCTCCAGCCCTTCGACATTTCCATGCACCTGCAACACGGCATTCTCGATAAAGTGCGTGGCGTCGTCAACGTGCTGCATCAGCGGCGAGTCATAGTGGACCCTCTGCGCCAGAGGGGTAAAGAACAGCGGATGCTTCCAGTGGCCGGTGGGATCGGTGTAGTTAGCGTTGCGCACCACGCCGACAATCCGGTAGGTAGTGCTGTACTTCGGCAGGTCCAGCCCAAAGTATGTGCCTAGCGGGTCCTCGCCCGGTTTGAAAAACCGGTGCACAAAGGCTTCATCCACCACCGCGACGTTCTCTGTCGACGCCGTATCACTTTCACTCAGCCCGCGACCACGAAGAATCTGCTGGCCCATGGTCTCCAGATATCCAGGAGTGACATGGTCCCAGGAGGAGCCAACGTCATCTTCCATGCTGGGCATACCATGACCCTGGCGAATCACGATCTCGCCCCAGTTGTCCTCCAGCGGCGCATAGAGAGCCAGGGCAGCGCGCTCGACGCCGGGAATCTGGGCCAGCTTTTGTTCCAGCTCGCGGTACATGGCGTCCAGTTTTGGCTGCGGATAAGACGAGAACGGCGCCGTCAGACTCAGGACAACTCTGTTATTCACTTCAAACCCAAAATTCTGGTGCTGCAAATTCAGCAGGCTGCGCGTCAGCAGCCCGGCTCCCGCCAACAAGACCACCGAGAAGGTCGCCTGTATCACCACCAGGGCCTTCTGCGAGACAGAGGCGTGATCGCGAGTGCTGCGGTTGGCCCCGCGTAGCGCCTCAGCTGGATCGGCCCGCGAAGTCAACCATGCGGGAGCGACTCCAAAAAGTACCCCGGTGAGCAGCGAGACGCCGAAGGCGAACCCCAGGACCATCAGCGATGGTGTAGCTTTAATGGGAACAAAGACGGGATTGTGAAAGGCAAGCGCAACGATGCCTTTCACTCCCAGATACGCCACCACCAGCCCCAGCACTCCGCCCATGATGGAAAGCACCAGGCTCTCCGTCAGCGATTGCTGGATTAGCCGCTTGCGTGAGGCGCCAAGCGCCAGCCGAACTGACGTCTGTGTCCGGCGCGCAGCTCCACGGGCCAGCAGGAGATTGGCTATGTTCGCGCACGCAATCAACAGAACCAGCGCGCAGACCGCCAGCAAAATACGCAGGCTGGCTCCGTAATTCCTTTTCATCACTCCCACGCCGGTCCCCCCAGGAATCACGTTGATGATCTGCTTGGGCAGACCGGCCTTGATGCCTGCCATCCAGTCCGCCGGCATGCCGCTTTCATTCACCAGCCACAGACGCAGCTCATTCGTCAGCCGCCCGGATAGCCCTTCAATCGATGCTCCAGGACGAAGCCGCCCGATCACGCGCAGCCACGCGGTGAACTGATTCAGGAACGCACTGCTCCCATGGATCAGCACCTCCTGATGAATCGGAATCCATACCTCCGGGGGACGCCCCCGAAGGGTTTCCCCAAAGAAGCCGGGTGGCGTAATGCCGACCACGGTAAAGGGATGTCCGTCGAGGATCATGGTCGATCCCACCATCCCCGGATCCGATCCGTATTGCTGCTGCCAGGTCCGGTAACTCAGCATCGCCACTGGCGCGGAGGAGGGTGTGTCATCCGACGGGAGGATGGTGCGGCCGGCATAGGCGCCGACGCCAAATGTAGAAAAATAGTTGCCGCTGACGAACTCCGAGCGTAGAGGCTTGGCGATGCGGTCGCTGTCGCCACGGCGCGCGCTCAGCTCCGACACCCCTGCTTGAAACGCCGCGAGTTGGGCGAATTCCGGAGTGGACTCCCTCATTCGCTCATAGAAGCGATAGGAGAACATCCCCCAGTTGTCCTGCGGACTCCCCTCGACGCAGCAATCGTGCCCGTCGCCAATGCGATAGAGGCTCGAAGGATCCACCACCGGCAACGACTTCAGCATGACAGCATGAATCAGAGAGAAGATGGCCGTAGTAGCGCCGATGCCCAAGGCCAACGTCACCATGGCCGTCAGGGTGAAAACCGGCGAATGGCGCATCTGCCGGAATGTGTAGGCGATGTCCTGCCGCAGAGTTTGCATGGGGACCTCTGGGACAGGTACGCAAACACAAGGTGCGATGTTCCGAAAGCCGGGTCCTGGTTAGAAAAAGATGCGGCGGTTCCTCGGTACGCCGGGAAGTGGCAGACTCAGTACCCGCACATGGTTCCTGGCGAGATCATGTCAGCGTGACCTGGAATGTCGCCGAGATGCCTCCATTCACGGTGACCTGAACCTCGTAGCTCCCGGGAGCCAACCTTAAGTTGTTGCCGAAGTGGGTGGTCTCCAGACCCTTGCCCGCCTCGTGCATGCGTACTACGGGCAGCTCTGTCCACTTCATTGGACTCGACGAGGTGTCGCGGTAACTGATCGCAACCTCGGCCTTTTCCACCGGCTTATCGTTCTGCGTAAGGAAGACCACCAGGTGATGATTGGGTTGCTCCGGGCCGTTGACTTCAATGGGCTGGGCGCCGCCATCGCGCACCATCTCCGCCTTGGGCCCGCTGAAAGATTCCGCCGGCAACACCTTCAGCGTGATCGTGTACTTGCCTGCCGTCTCGGTCTTGACCTCGGGTACCTGGGCGCACGCCGGCACAACTATGCCCAGCATGAAAACGATGCTCGCGATGACCGCGATCCACGAAGGCCTGCGCATGTGTTTCTCCTTTCGCAACCAAGAAACTGGAATCAAGGTTTCGGTGGCCGGCCTGCTGCACCGGCCACACGAACCTCATACCGCCCATCCTGTCGGTTTGAAAGGACTGGGCTAAGAAAGAGCCTACGCTGTCGCCTCTTTGTCGGCGACCCGATCGTACAGCCACGCGAAGACCAAGCCTCCCACTGCACCGTCGACCAGGGCATATCCCGAGCCCACCAGCACATCACGCACATTGCGGGCGCCATGAAAGCCCGGATACACCGAACTGATTCCGTTAAGGAACCTTCTTCCGTACGAAGGGCGCGCCAGGTGAGCGAGTCCGACACACAGCACTCCCCCTCCCCAGAGCAGCCCCGAAGTAATTGCCATTGCCTTCATTGAAAGTCGCATAATTCCTCCTTATGAAAGACGCTTAGGCGGCAAAAGCACGTTGCCCGCGTCTCCGCCATAAACCGGTAATCCAGCCGCCTTTTTCCGGATCGAGAAACCGGTACGCCGCCAGCTTGATGCGGTCGTTGATCAGGAACCAAATCAAGGCGTAAACCCAGATCAGCAGTACCCAGCGCCAGCCGATCGGAGTCATAAACAAACCGTAGACCGCGGCCAGGGTCGCCAGTGCTTTCGTAGCAACCGCACTCCACAACAGAATGGGAGCCGGACGAATCGACCAGAAAGGCCCGCGCGTGCGGGTAACAAAGATCGTCAGATGACCGGCCACCGCCAGCTTCAGGAACATGAACGTCTGTATGGTGTCGCGGTTGAGATGAAACACTCGTTCGGCGATGTAAAACAGCCCAAAGGAAGCGATGACCCCGGCAATGCCGAGAACACTTGATATGGTCAGGACCAGCGGCATGTCCCACGCCTCCGGCTGGTTCCGGTAGCGGACTTTGTCATAAGCGATGGCCAGAATCGGACCATCATTCAGCAACGCGAGCAGAACGATCATTGCTGCCGTGACCGGATAGAAGTTGAAGATCAGAATGGCGAGCGTCATGAACAGCAGCACGCGAATCGTCTCCGCAATGCGATAAATGGCATAGCTGTTCATCCGTTGAAACATCTTCCGGCTCTCTTTGATCGCATCGATGATCACGGAGAGGCCCGGGCTTAGCAGTGCGATATCGGCGGCAGCGCGGGCGGCGTCGGTGGCGCCTGAAACCGCGATGCCGGCGTCGGCCTGCTTCAGCGCCGGAGCATCGTTGACGCCGTCACCGGTCATGCCCACAATGTGTTTCTCGCCCTGCAATATTTCCACGATGTGGAACTTGTGCTCCGGGAACACCTGCGCGAATCCGTCGGCGTCTTCGACCGCCTTGACGAGCTTACTGGCTTCGAAATGCGTGGCGTCCTCCAGTACGCTGGCGTCAACGATGTTCTTACCTAGCCCAAGCTGGCCCGCCATTTCCCTGGCGATGGCGATCTGGTCTCCGGTGACCATCTTCACCTTCACGCCCATCTCTTTCGCAGTCGCAATGGTCGACTTCGAATCCTCGCGCGGAGGATCAAATAAAGGCAAGACTCCCAGCAACTGCCATTGGTTGTTGGCGTCGCTCCGCGCCACGGCAAGGGAGCGAAAACCGCGCCCCGCGAATTCGGAAACTGCCGCATTCACCGCCTGCTCGACCTGCGCAGCATTGGCAGCCAGTGCCAGAATCACCTGCACCGCGCCCTTTGTGGTCCGGAGTTGCCTTCCGTCCTGTCCGCTGACCAGAGCTTCGGTCCGCTTGTGCACTGGATCAAAAGGTTGGAAGTGCCGCAGTTGGTACTTGTCTAACTCGCCTCTGTCCTTCAGGCCGCCAAGCACCGCAAGGTCAATCGCATCCTGGCTTTCCGCACGTGACGCCAGCGCTGCAGCCAGGATGACCTCCTCCGGCTGTACCCCGGGCACGCAGAATGGCACTCCCAGCGTCAGCTTGTTTTGTGTCAGCGTGCCAGTCTTGTCCGAACACAAAACGTCGATGCCGGCCAGCTCCTCCATGGCTGCGAGATGCGTAACGATCGCCTGTTTCTCCGCCAGCTTGCGTGCTCCCACCGCCATCGTCACCGACAACACCGCCGGCATGGCAACGGGGACGGCCGCGATCGTAAGCACCAGAGCAAACTGCACCGTGGTGAGCATTGGGTCGCCACGGAAGAGAGCCACCACCAAAATCAGGATCACCAGCGCCAACGCGATGAAGATGAGGAAGTCGCCGATCTTCAACACCGCACGCTGAAAGTGGCTGACGGTGTGCGCCGTCTGTACTAGCTTGGCTGTCTTGCCAAAGTAGGTCTTGGCGCCGGTGGCCGAGACAATGGCGTTTGCTTCACCCTGCTTAATAATTGATCCGGAGTAGACCGTCTCGCCTGTCTTGCGCTCCACGGGCAGCGATTCGCCAGTGAGCGCCGACTGGTCCACCTCGACCGGGTCGCCTTGCAGAAGCTTGGCATCCGCAGGAATGATCTCGCCGATGGCCACACGCATCAGGTCGCCCGGCACAAGTTCGCGGGCAGGAATCGTCTTCCATGCGCCATCGCGCCGGACAGTGGCGTGCAGGGCCAGCTTCGCCTTGAGTGCCGCGACCGCGTTTCCTGCCTGGTATTCCTCCCAGAAGCCGACTGCGGCGTTCATGAGCAGCAGCACGAAAATGATGCCGAAGTCTTCCCAGTGCCGTACCACGGCAGAGAGAATGGCAGCCACCTCGATCATCCACGGGATCGGTCCCCAGAAGTAGGAGAGAAACTTCAGCAGCGCATTCGTCTTCTCCTCTGGCAGCTCGTTGTATCCGTACTTCGCCAACAACGCCTGCGCTTCGGTGCCACTGATTCCCCCAGCCTGCGCGGCGGACTGCGACTCGACGGCTCCCTGAGGTACGGCCCTGTTTGCCGAAGTGGAGTCAGCCATCGCACTGGGCTTGTGATTAGCTTCGCGCTGCGCCATGATTCCGATCTCCAGAAAATAATGTCTGTGTTTAATTGACGGTTGCGATTAGCAGGCGACTGTCGTCATTCGAAGACGTGTTTTTTACACGTCCCCTTCCAGTTGCATCGAAGCCGAGGCGGCTGCGCCCCGCTGTGCCACGTCTAAGGTTGATTCTAGGAGTCGCTGGAGTTTTCGCTGTGACTGGCATCACATGCGGCCGGAACATCGCCGGAGGAAGACATCGATCGCATTATCATCAGAAATGGCGGCCCATTTCCTGCCAGGTGCAGTCTGGTATGCAATGCCGTTGGGAAGCGGCGTGTGCCGCACTCGTGGCCCGGAAAATCCCACTCATCCGCCAATCGGGAAGGAGTGGGTTCTAGTCGAAGCAGCGCTTATTTGAAGGTGGCGGCGTCATCGTCGCTGCCTTGGGGGACGGTCGGCTGCACTTCGCGCCACCACCCGCACCTCGAAGAAGATCGGCGTGCCGCCCCCACTCTAATCTTCCCCCGCGCTAATCTTCCTCAAATCATGATGATCATGTCGTCGAGCCGGGTCGGGTACTTGTTCATGATCTCACCCTTGGTCTTGCCGACGATCACCGTGTCCGAATGCCGGAAGCCGCCCCAGTTGGGATCGTAGACACCTGGCTCGCAACTGAACGTCATTCCCACCTGGAGGACAGTCTTGTCGCCGTCGGCAATCCATGGCGACTCATGGCCCTCCAGTCCAATGCCATGCCCTGTACGGTGCTTGAGGAACTGTCCGTAGCCCGCCTTGCGCACCTGGTCCAGGCTCATCTTGTCGACCTCTTCGGCCACCATGCCTTCCTTCATGTTTGCTGCCCCGGTGTCGTGCGCCGCCAGCATCGCGTCGTACAGCTTCTTGGCGTAGTCACTGGGCTGGCCCACACAGAAGGAGCGTTCGCACTCCGAGTTATAGCCCCCGACTGTGGCGCCGAAGCTGAGGATCAGCGCATCGCCTTTCTTCAGCCGATCTTTGCTGGGCACTGCATGCGGGAAGGCCGAGCGTTTTCCAAACGGAACCAGTCCGCCGAATGGAGGCGAAATCTCAACCCCCACCACCGAGGTCAGCTCCTTCGACATCTTGTCCGCCACCGCATCGGCTGTTGCCTTCAGGATCTCGTCCTCGGTAACGCTGCCGTTGGCCTCAATAAACGCCCGGCCCGCCTGCACCGTGTAGTCGGCGAAGTAGACCGAGCGCCGCATGACACCGATTTCGGCAGGATCCTTCACCCAGCGCATCTCCTCGACGATGTCGCCTGCATTGACTAACTTCGCCTTGGGAGCACCCAGCTTCATCTGCGCCAGTCGTGAAGGAGTGCACTCCTCAATGCCGATCGTGCCGCCAACCCCCTTCGCGGAAATGCGCTCGAAGATCCATCGCACACGATTTACCGGACCGGGATAGTCGAAGTACGCTTCGTAGTCCTTCACCCACCAAAGTTTTACCTGGTCGGACTCGAGCTCGGGGATAAACAGCGCCGGCTCGCCCGACGCAGGAATCAGCACGGCCAGTGGACGCTCGGTAGACAGGTGAAAGTAGCCGGTCGTGTAAATGACATTGTGCGAGTTCAACAGCACCAGCGCGTTCAGTTTGCGCTCCGCCATCTTGGCCTGCACCAGCTTGATCTTCTGCTGATACCACTCGGGCGGCAAGCGGTCCGGCCCCGGCGGCGCAGGATAGCTGGTCTTGATCTGCAATGCGTGCGTGTTACCAAACGAGGTCGCCGAGGCAGTAATGGTGAGAGCGGCGGCTCCGGTGGCGGTCTGCAGGAATCGGCGACGAGACGAGGAGAAATCCATGGGTTCGCTCATAAGCGCAACGTTATATGCTCAACCGGGCTCGAAGGTCAAGCGACTTTGAAACTCAACCGGAGCAGGGCCGCAACTTCCTGCTTGCAACCGCACCCGGCAAGACTGCAATGCGTTCGTTCCAAACAGGCCGTCGATTTCAAGATACGTCATACGCGCTAGTCAAACGCAAATTAATGTTGTTTGGTCTGCGAAATGTCGAGCTGAACAAAGGTTATTTCAACGATACGCTAGTCAGGTGCGCCACTGAGGTGTTCTCGTTTGTACATCTGGACTGTGACCTCTATGGTTCATATAAGGACTGCCTGGAGTTCTTTTATCCACGGCTCAGCGACGGTGGAATTGTCTTGCTCGACGAATACGACGATCCGCCCTGGCCAGGTTGCAACAAGGCTGTCGATGAATTCCTCACGGATAAGCCAGAGCGGCTACAATCGATCAAACGTCAAAATTACGTGAAATATTTCTTCCGGAAAGGGCATGTCCAGCCAATTCTGCAGTACATAAGGACTGAAGCTTGACTATCGGATTCCGATTGTCGAGGTTACGATTGATGCGCTCAATTTCCGCCTTTCGCCCAGCAATCGTTTTTCTGGGTTTCTCTCGCTGATCAAATCTATTTTGCTAATTGCTGAGGGCCACCCTCTCTGAATGTTCGCACTCTATTGCTTCAATCTCAAGTTTTCCGGCCCGGCGAGCTGCTAAACGGCTCATCGACTGCTTGTGTAGGAAAATCAACAAAAACGATTTCGCCCAAGGTTCCGATTCAAACGGAGAGTTCTCTTATAGCTTTCGGTCTGAATACTCAGATCGAAGCGGGAAGCAGTAGGAAATCGGCTTGAAGCAGATCCAGGCCCTTTCGAGAACTACAAATGTTGGACGTTATTCTGGAGGGACGAAGTCGCCAATGCGGACGCTTCTTTGTCCCGCCTTCAAGATGATCACATTCCGCGCACTCCGCACTCCCCACCGCACTCCATTAACGGCTGCGGTAGGCTTCAATCGGCTGTACAGGCTGCTACCACTCCAGCAGATTGTTTAGGTTATGATGCATCACGAGTTTAGATCTCAGTCTATCCCCCATTTAGAATCAACTACTTACATAGCATACTTATAGGCCCGTGCCAGAATTCTGAGGCGTGCGCCCCCGGTCGAGGTCACCAAATCTCGCCAAAACCGCTGGCGATCCGGCTCGCGCGTACAGGTTGTAGCGGTGGAGTCGTATTGCGTGACTCAACTTTCTACGGCGATTCTCCCCTGAATCTACGGACTTTGCCTGATTGGGTGACCCCGAGTGCCCGCGATAGGGTATGGCGGGAGTTACACAATTTGTAAGCGTGGGCCAGCCCAACGGCCCTCACTTGGGAGGTACATCATGGACGGCACTCCTTCCGCTGCGGGGACTTCTATCTTCAAGCGCGCGGGTATCTATATTGCCAGTGCCGTGCTTGCGGTCGGCGCTATCGGCGTTTATGCAATTCATGAGCACCACACGTCGCAGAAACTGGCAGCACAGAATGAGCACCTGACGGCCGAGCTCAAGACCACCCACAGTCAGATCGACGCGACACGCAGCCAGATGGACGACCTTGCGGCAAAGGTAAGTGTGCTGGCTTCGCAGCCGCCTCCGCCACCATCGCCCACCGAAAGCCAGTATCGTGCTGTGCTGTCCAGCCGGAGGAGAGCAGAGGCCAGGCTGCAGAAGCTACAGTCCCAAGTGAACGACCAGGGCAAGGCGATTGAGAGCACCCAGGCCGATCTGGCCAGCACCCGTGGCGACCTCTCCAACACGCAGGGTGATCTCGCCAATACCCGCGGCGATCTGGCAAACACCCGGACTGAGCTGACAGGGTCGATTGCGCACACGCATGATGAACTCGTCCTGCTGGAGAAGAAGGGGGCGCGAAATTACTACGAGTTCGACATTCCGAAGTCGAAGCAGTTTCAGCGTGAGGGACCGTTTGGGGTCCGCCTGAAGAAGGCCAATGAGAAGCACCAGTTTGCCGACCTGGAGCTGGTGGTGGACGATCGCAATCTTTCCCAGAAGCACGTGAACCTCTACCAGCCGGTCATGTTCTACATGCCTGATAGTCCGCAGGCTGTCGAGGTGGTAATCAACAGTATCAGCAAAAACCACATTCACGGGTACGTGAGTGCACCGAAGTACCGGCAGTCGGAACTGGCGTCAATACCGAACCCCAGCGCCGAAGCTGCACCCAACTCGTCTAATAAGACGACGGCCAACTCCAGCACTGAATCTTCATCGAGAGACAAGTTGTCGTCTCCCCAGTAGAGGAATCTTGTTGAGGCATCGAAGGGAAAGTGGTGCGCTCAACAAATAACCCTGGCGCCGAAGTCAGAGGGTCGAGCCGGAGAACTATCATTGATCGGTTGCCCTAATGTCGTTCTGTGCTGCGGCGAGCGCCTCGTGCAGCCGGGGGAAGATATACTGCGGGCCAATGAGATTCATCAGGCGGTGCCGGATGAGGTCGGCGTGCAGGGTAGGAGCCACTCGCGCCAAGGCCAGCTCGAAGTGATCGTGCGATAGTTGTTTCAGCAGTTCCCGCAATGCCCACGCCGCGGTGTAGTCGAGATTTGTGATGGCTTCGGCATCAACGATCAGCCAGCGCACCTTGCCAGAAGCTTCCCGGGTCAGATCGAGAATTTCGCCGGTAAAGCGCCCGACATTCGCGTAGAAGAGGGCGGCGCCGAAGCGATAGAGGATGATCCCCGGTTCGGTGACTTCTCCGGAGCCAACCGGGTGGAGCTCCCACAGCCCGTTTTTGCCCGCCACCATCACTCCCGTCAGCGGCCGATAGCTGTGCTTCACAATGCGCAGCAGCGAGAGCACCATAGCGATCACGATGCCCTGCTCCACACCAATGACTACGACAACTACAGCCGTGATCAAGGCGAGCAGAAATTCGCCGGGACTTTCGCGCCGGATATCACGCAGGCTGCGCACGTCCACAAGCCGAACGGCGATGGCGAAGACGATGGCCCCCAGCACGCAGCGCGGAAGGTACTGTAATGGCCTGGTGAGGAAGAACAGCACCAGGGCCACTACCACTGCGGTGGCGACCTGCGCCAACTGGCTCTGGCCACCCGAGCTCTCCACCATGGCCGTCTGTGTGGGACTGCCGTCGACAACAAACGTGCCGGTCAGGGCAGCAGCGGCATTAGCCGCCGAAAGCCCCAGCAGGTCGGCATCCTCGTCGAGGTGCTGGTGATGACGTGCGGCGTAGTAGCGAGCGGTTGCCGCACTCTGAGCAACAATCATGACCAGGCACGATGCGGATACGGGAAGCAGCGTCAGCACCAAATGCCATGTCAGTGGGGGGAAGGTCAGGCGAGGCAGTCCTCCGATGACGTGCCCAACTACGGGGAGACCGTGCTTGGCGAGGTCCCAACCAGCGCTGGCCGCGGTCGCTCCAACTACAGCAATCAGGGATCCCGGCACCTTCGGAGCCAGCCGATGCAGGCCGAGGACGACGACCAGAACCGCAACGGAAAGGCCGGCCGCGAGCGGCTGGACATGTGAGAAGTTGCGAAAGACGTCCAGGAATTGGGGGATCGTTTTGTGCGCCTGCACCTCAATGCCAAGCATCTCGCCGAGCACGGCAATACCGACCTGAAAACCCACGCCAGTAAGAAATCCGACCAACACGGTTTGGGAGAGGAAATCGGCGAGAAAGCCCAGGCGCAGGAAGCGCGCCAGCAGGAGCAGCGCCGATGTGAGCAAGGCAACCACGCCTGCGAGTTCGACGTATTGCGGACTGGCCAGCGGAGCCAGGCCGCCGAGGCCACCTGCCAGGATCGCAGCGGTGGCAGAATCGGCCGAAACTACCAGGTAGCGCGAGGAACCAAAGGTAGCGAACGCCAGCAACGGCAACAGAAGCGTGTAGAAGCCGGTAATGACAGGCATGCCGGCGATCTTGGTATAACCAAGCGCCTGGGGGATGTTCATTGCGGCAAGCTGGAAGCCGGCCAGAGCGTCCTTGAAAATCTTCGCCCGGCGAACGGGCAGGATTCCCCCGAAAAGGCCGAGCCGGGACGTGGAGGGGGCGCGGGCCGTCATTGAGGGCTACCTCCTCGGCGGCGATTACTTCTATTTGTGATGCTTCTTGTGCTTTTTGTCGGCTTTGCCACCGTCGCTATGGCCGTCGGTATTTTTCTTTTTGGAAGACTCGTCGTCAGCGGCAGCATGATACTCCCTGCGAATCTTGGCCAAATCGACCGTCGGCTTGGGCATTTTCATGCCCAGGTCTTGCATGGTTTCGGCGACAATTTGCGAGACCGCGAGGTTGCGAAACCACTTGTGATTGGAAGGGATGATATACCAGGGCGCATGTTTCGTACTGGTCCTCTCAAACACGTCTTCGAAGGCTTTGGTGTAATCGTTCCAAAGCTGGCGCTCCTGGTAGTCGCTGTCACTGATCTTCCAGTTGCGGGCGGGATCATCCAGGCGCTGCTTGAATCGTTCCAGTTGCTCTTCTTTGCTGATTTGCAGGAAGAACTTGATGATATGGGTATTGTTCTGGCGATAAAGAAGTCGCTCGAAATCGTTGATCAGTTCATATCGCTCCGACCAGACATCTTTCGGAGCCAGCTTGTGTACGCGAACCACCAGCACGTCCTCGTAGTGCGAGCGGTTGAAGATGGCCACCGTGCCCTTGGCAGGAGCGTGGGGATGGACCCGCCAGAGAAAGTCGTGCTCCAACTCCAGCGGAGCCGGGCCTCTGAAGGCGGTGACGGTGGTGCCCTGAGGATTCATCGCGCTCATCACGTGGTTGACCGTGCCATCCTTACCTGCCGCATCCAGGGCCTGTAGAACGATCAGCAGGGAATGCTGTTTTTCGGCGTACATCAGGTACTGTTGCTCGGACAGCTTTCTGCAATGCTTCTCCATCTCAGCCGCTGCGTTGTCCTCGGAAACGTGCTTTCCCGTGTACGACGGATCGAGGTCGCTCAATCGAACCTTCGACCCCGGTTTCACTCGGAATTCTTCCCGATAATCCATAAGTCCCCTTCACTCCTGCAATTCAGTCAGCTCTGCCGGCCCCGGCGGTTCAGATTCCCGGGGCCCTGCGGCGAGTATTTCATTCCCACACAGTAGGAGCACACCTGAGGTTTCCTGCCACGGCGGTGTTGTCGATGTTTCCACGCCTTGCAGTAGCAACAGTCTCTTGAGCAGCGGATCGGGAACGAGAAAGCGGCCATTGCTCCGGTTGAAAGCGGACCTTATTGCCAGGACAGCCCCATAACTCCCCCCTGCGTGGGGAATCCTCAAGCGACACGCTGTGACGCGGCGGCGGCTGAGGCCGTATCGCCAATATCGTGGGCGGACGGCACCGAGGAGAACAGCGCTATCAGTCCCTCTGCCAAGGTGGGATGAGTCAGAACGGCGTCCCGCAGTGCGGTATAGGGCAGCCCTGCGATCATCGCCATCTGTACGGCGGCCATCATCTCCCCGGCGCCAACCCCAAAAGCGGTAAAGCCGAGTATGCGATCGCCGCGAGCTTCCACCAAGGCTTTGAGAAAGCCTCGTGTTTCCGAAAGCGTACGCGCACGCAGATTGGCTTCCATTGGAACTTTGAACAAGCGGTAAGCGATATTCTGCGCTTTGGCTTCCATCTCATTGCATCCAACGCGGGCCAATTCCGGATCCGTGAAAAGACAATAGGGAACCTGCCTGCCTGTGGTCACCCGGTTGCCGCCGGTTAAATTCGCATGGACAACCCGAAAGTCGTCCACGCTGATATGGGTGAACTGCGGGCTACCCGCGACCTCGCCGATTGCCCACACGCCGGGCGCAGTAGTCTGCAGCCGCTCGTTGACCTTGATGTATCCACGGTCCGTCAACACGACTCCGGCTGCTTCCAATCCAATGCCCTCGGTATTTGGAGTGCGGCCCGTCGCCACCAGCACGTGGCTGCCCTTCAGGGTCTTCTCGGTTCCATTCTGTTCTACGACGACGCTCACCGCGTCGCCAGAATTTCCTGACAATCGCTTCACCCGCGCACCCAGAAGAACGTTGATGCCCTCGGCCTGCAGGAGGCTGCGAAGCCCTTCACACACGTCTTCATCTTCTCTCGACATCAAGCGCTGGTTGCGAATCGATCACGGTCACCTTGCTTCCGAACCGGCGCATCGCCTGCGACAGTTCGATTCCGACATAGCCGCCGCCGATCACAAGGAGATGTTCGGGAACCCGGTCAAGTTCAAGCGCCTCAACATGGGTGAGCGGTTTCGCTTCAGCAAGGCCAGGGATCGCGTCCAGGGCGGCCCGGGTGCCGGTACTGATGATAACGTTTGCGCCACGTAACAGACGGGTGCTGCCGTCGGGGAGAGCGACCTCCACGGTTCTCGGACCTATGAAGCGACCGGCCCCTCCCAAGATCAATATCGCCCCTGTGTTCTTGTAGTTTTCGAGGTACATTTCATTGAGGCCAGTTACCATCCTGCGTTTGCGCTCGCGAACGGCGGACATATCAATCCTGAAGCCGTCGTGGATGATGCCGAACTCTTTGCTTCGGTGAAGGTAAGAGGCCACCTTCGCACTGTGGATGATGTTCTTGCTGGGTAGGCAGGCGATGTTCGGGCACGATCCGCCAATATATTTGCGATCAACGACGGCGACCCGCTTCCCTTCCCCGGCAAAGGTCCAGGCAGCGAGGGTCGAACCCGTGCCGCCGCCGAGAATGAGGATGTCGAACTCCTCGATATCTATTTTCGTCGGTGAGTTGGCGGATGAAGTGCTGACCATGTTTTTCATGCGACTTGTCCTTTCCAGGCGATTGACTCGCCCTTGCCTGGCCTTGAATTGACAGGTCCGCGGCCGAGTGCGCCCTCGAGCGCGAGACCATAGCCGGCTGAAATGATCGATCGTGCTAATTGCCATGACAGAATGCCTCTCATTCGCCTGCGGCAATGAACAGGCGATCTGCAGCCACGGTTATCCGTGGTGGAAGATGCAGCGTTTATTGTTGGCATGGTGGAGTTTTGCGCAAAACGGAGGCGCGCCCTTGCGCATCCATAAGAAAGCTTCTGCCGCGAACAGCATGCCGAGTGACGGGGCCAGGAAATAGATCCAGAGCGCGCGCCAGTAGTCAGCATGAAAGGCCGAGCCGAAGGTTCGCGCCGGGTTGGTGCTCATTCCCGACAGCGGCGTTTCAAACGTGATGTAGAAGGCGATGAGCGCGATGACGTAGAACCAGGCGTCCCAAAACTCTACTTTTCCCAGGTGATAGAAAGTAACGGTAATGGCCGGATTGAAATGCCCTCCCGACTGCTTGCCCCAGGGCGAGACAACGATCGCAATAATCGCAAGGCCCATGCCCACGCCCATCAATGCACGACGCGCGGTGCTGCTCGGGATAGCGTGACGGACCGGTGAGGCGGGATGCCGCACCAGGGCGGCGAACGCACAGGTAAGAAGCATATAGAAGCCCAATTCGCTGATTTCCATCAGGTACTCGGGCCAGTGCAGACGCAAGCTGCCGAGCGCACTCAGTCCTTCGCTACGTCGAAGAGATCGGGAGCGCTTCGGCCCGCCCAGTTTGTCGAGCGGTGCACGATTTGTTACTGCGCTGACTGCTGGTTGCAATGCACCCGCACCTTACGAGAATTCTGAAGCCAACGATTCCGTTTCCCGCAAGTCAGCTCACGCCGACATCGCGAGAGTCGTTTCTGTCAAAGGTCAACGACCACTTCTGCGTCTGGCTGGGCACAGCACACAAGCACATTTCCTGAAACTGGTCTCTCGAGTGGTTCAGGGTGATACGTAACCGAGCCGCTGATCAGGCCAGTCATACAGGTGTGACATACTCCGGTGCGGCATGACCATCGAACCGGAACATCGCAAGCTTCAGCCAGTTCAAGCAAACCCCCGAATTTAGGATTCCAGGCAACAGTGATCCCGCTGCGTGCGAACGACACTGAAGGGCCAGGCCCCGGGCCACCCTCGGGCGGATGCGGAGTACGACCGACTGACGTCACGCCAGGGGTAATCGCGTCCAAGGCACCGAAGATTTCCATGTGCACGTTTTCGTCAGGCACTCCCCAGTTTCGAAGTCCTTCCCGCATGCTCTGCAAGAATGACGATGGACCGCACAGATAGAAGTGGCTCGTCTGCGGTACGCCAATCTTCGGGAGCAGCGATACGTCAACGTGCCCGGCGGCGTCGAAGCCCATCTCCAGTTGGTCGGCTGCATCGGGTCTGCTGTACACGATGTAGCTTCGTCCGCCGGGTAACTGCTTTAAGAGAGAATGCGATTCCTGGGCAAATGGATGGTTGGCACGATTGCGCGCTCCGTAGATCCACCAAACCTGCCGTGGCGACCTTTCCGTGGCGAGCGCGTGCAGCATTGCCAGCACGGGGGTTGCACCGACGCCGGCGCTGAGTAGAACAACGGGATTCTCTCCCGGTCGCAGGACAAATGTTCCGCGTGGTACGCTGACCTGCAAAACATCGCCTTCTCGAGTGCGGGTGCAGAGAAACGAACTGCCGATCCCATTGGGTTCGCTCTTGACGCTGATGCGGAAGTGATCGCCTCCTGGCCGGTCAGACAACGAATAGCTGCGAAGGACCGGCGGTTTATCTGAATCCACTTGCAATCGCAAGACAACAAACTGACCCGGTTGGGCGACGGGAATGGTTTGCCCGTCGGCCGGCACCAGAAGGAAGGAGGTCACGCTTTCGCTTTCCTTACGGATATGCGCGATTCGCATCGGTTTGAATCCGGGCCATGCCGGCGGCTGCTCTTCATTTGCTAGCCCCGGATTCCCCGCCGTCACTGCTGCACTCGACTCGCGCTGGAGTATGGCCTGGAAAGAACTCTGCCAGCCTTTGCTGAGTGCGGGAATCCGGAGTGCTCGTTCGAGTTGCTCGCGAGAATGTCCTGGCAAGTAGAGCAGAGCGTCTATATCCGCGACCGTAATGCGTTCAGGACCATCGTCGACCTTGATGATCTGATCGCCCGCGCCAACTTCTCCTTCCTGCAATACGCGAAAGTAGAATCCGGGTCTGCGATGGGCGACAAGCAGCGCCGCCATGCGGGGCTCGTTAAGGCGGAGGCCGACGCGGTAGCAGGTTACGCGCGGCTGGGTCACTTCAAACAGCGCATCGCCGATCCGGTATCGATCACCAATGCAGACCTGGTCATCACCCAGCTCCTCCACCGTGAAGTTTTCTCCGAACTGGCCGAAACTGAAATCGTTTCGGTTCAGAAAGCGCTCCCAGTAGTGATAGGAGTCCATCTGGTAAACGAATACGGCACGCTGCTCGCCACCGTGACCGGCGAGGTCCCCTTGCGCATCGCCGTCGACGTTCAGCTTGCGAACCATCCGCCGGTCTTTCACCGGAGATTTCCAGATCGCGGTTCGGACAGCCTTGCCGTTCCACGGCACGTCGCGTGGAAGACCAACATTCACTGAAAGCAGGCGAGGCATTAATACCTCTTCGAACTCCGGGACCCAACTACTCGCAAAGGCGAGGCGAAACGATGTTTCGGACGCGAAAGGTGGCCGGTTGAGCCAGGCTCCTGACTACATGTCCCACGCAGTGTGCGCAAGCCGCTATCCTCTCCCACAATGGTTGTCGATCGCCGCCGGTCCGCGGCCACCGAGGACGAGCGCCGCAGGGCAGACAGTATAGAGCAAGTCGCATTCATAGCCTGGCGATCCAAACTGCTCAAAAGGACATTGCCTGACGTGCTTCCAGAACGATGTCCACCACTTCCTCTGGCGCACTGAGCAGTGGAGTGTGATCAACGGCGAACGACCGTGTTGTAGCGCCCATCCGTTCAGCCATGTAGCGTTGTGTTCTGGGATTGATCATGCGGTCTTCTTCCGCGATAAGGAACCATGAAGGCTTAGACCTCCAAGTGGGTCTTGGGACCGGCTCCTGAATACACTTCAGGGCAATCGGTCTCTGGACGGCCATCGATAAAGAGATCTGGTCGGGCGTCGCATTTTGCGCGAAGGCATTTCGGAAGCCGTCGTCGGGCATCCAGATGAATCCGGCAGCATCGGGTGTGAGTTCAGGCGCCTGCGGGTGTCGCTCATCGCGATAGAAGACCTGAGCAACGGTCTCGCCCAGGTCTGGAGCCAGCGCGGCAATGTACACCAGCGCCTTCACTCGCTGGTCGTTCACTGTCGCGATCACAGCGCCAGCATAAGCGTGACCCGCCAGAATCACTGGCCCTTCGGTGCGGGCTATGGTGCGCTGCAATGCGACTGTGTCATCGCCCAGTGAGGTCATCGGGATTGGGGCTGCGATGACTCGCAACCCTTCTCGCTCCAGGGGGAGCAGAACGTCCTTCCAGCTCGAACCATCAGCCCACGCTCCGTGAACCATAACTACGGTGGTCTTTCCGGAGTTAACCACTTTTCAAGTCCTTTCCGCTAGGCCGCAGAAGAGGTTGCCACCTGCTTGAGCACGCGAGTACTGAGAAAGTCCCGCATGCGTTCCGCGATGAAGGCGCTGGAGTCTTCGAGCGCGAAGTGACCGGTATCAATCAGGTGCAGCTCCGCGTTGGGGAGATCCCTTTGATAAGCCTTGGCCCCTTCGACGGTGAAGAACGGGTCGTTCTTGCCCCAGACGATCAGCATCCTCGGTTGCCGATTGCGGAAATACTCATGCCAGCGGTCGTAGAGCGCAACATTCGACTGATAGTTGTAGAGAAGATCGAGCTGGATTGCTGCGTTGCCCGGACGATCGAGAAATGACTGGTCCATGGTGTAGGAGTCCGGACTGATTCGGTCAGCGTCCTTAACGCCATGTATGTACTGGAACATGGTCATCTCTTTTGTCAGGAGACCGCGCACGGGCTTCTCGGTCTCGGAATTGCGATTCACCCAGAACGGCTTCATGGGATCGAATGCAGCGCCAATACCCTCCGCGTATGCATTTCCGTTTTGAACGACGATGCTCTGAATCGCATCTGGATGCTTGGAGGCAATCCGATAACCGATAGGTGCGCCATAGTCCTGCACATAGATGCTGAACTGCTTTAGGCCCAGGCTCCCGAACAGCAGGTCCTCAACGTGTGCCGCCAGATTGTCGAAGGTGTATTCGAATACCTGGACGCCGGGAGCGTCGCTATAACCAAATCCCACATAATCTGGTGCAATCACGCGAAACTTGTCCGCTAATTGCGGTATCAGATCACGGAACATATGGGAAGAGCTGGGAAAACCATGCAGAAGCACGATGGTTGGCGAGTCCTTGTGACCGGCTTCGCGATAAAAGAGCTTTTGCCCCCTCACATTGGCGCGATGATAGGTTGTCATGGCAGGTTCCTTTTTTGTGAGTTGATTCATGCCTCCGGGTTGGGATCGCTGATCCTTTCCGGGCATCAAGAGGTAGGATGATCGACACCGGCAAACGTTACTTTTATGGTGTCTAATTTGAGAAAATATTTCTGGGAGCAAAGACCGGTATGGCGAGCGAACTCCGATCACAGGGAGAATGGGTGGATGGCTTTCTGTTCGTGGGCAATCACTTGGCCCTGGATTTCCTGAACACGAAGCCAAAGCTGGAGGGCGAGGCTCGAGAACTCCTACCGAATACCACGGCACTGGAACGATGGCTGATCACTTCCGGAATCATCACATCTCAGAAAGACAGAACGCAGGTGCGGGCCTGGCGTGGCTCGTACGAAGGGGAGGTTCTGGTACAAAAGCTAATCGCCTTTCGAGAACGTTTACGAGCGGCGGTACTCCGACTGGAACGTGGTCTGGGACCTGGCGCCGCCTTCGTGGCGGAGATGAACATGCTGTTGAGGGAGCACCCTCAGCCGACCAGACTCAGCAGGCACGGGTCAAAGCTGGAACTCGACGCATTTTGGGATCTACGAGAGCCCAGTGACATTTGGGTGCCGATCATTGCCGCCATCGCTGAATTGCTCTCTGGGCTTGATCCATCCCGCATTCGTAAATGCGAGGCGGAATCGTGCGTGGTTCACTTCTACGACACCAGCAAAAAGGGGTCGCGCCGCTGGTGCAGTATGAATATCTGTGGGAACAGATTGAAAGTCGCCGCCTATCAGAGACGGCGCCGTCTTGCCTGATGGATGGAGGTGCATGGCTTGATTGCAAGCAGCCCGTCTTTCAGGCGGAAGCGGTCGATAGAGTGGGTGTGCCGTCCATACATCTCCATGATCCAACAGAACCGATTGGGATCTGCGCGGCACCGGCTCTCATCGGCCGCCTTGGGAATCACCTCTACGTCGTGAAACTCATCAACAACCTCTCCCCTGCCCTCAACTGCGGCGCGCCATGATGTCAAACGACAGCTTGAGCTCGTCTGCGCGACGGACGATTGGGCCGTCAGCCATGCAAGCTCCTGTGACGCTGGAGTCACACCCCAGAAATCGTACGACCCGCGCCACTAATGCAAGTGCGCAAAAAGGGAGAAGGGACGAGCGGAAATGAGGCTTTGTGAAAAGGGCTTAGCATGTCCATCCGACCGAGACTCCCCACTGCCCCTCGCCCGCGCTGGCTCATTGTAAACAAAACCAAGCAGCTATTGGAACCCGCATGAATACTGGGCTTCACACGGCGGAGCGGTACTCGATTGTTTTAGGGCATCAATCAGATTTGAGATATCGAAAGCCCGCGCATGTGAGGATTATGAAAGTCGTGGTGCCGGCCAAACCCCAGGGGATGGAAATCCGAGAGCCCGCAGACAAAGCTCCGGTCGCCGCCCGTCCGAGTAGGGCACGGTTGACGGTAGCGACCGGGAAAAGAAGTATAAGCGGAGTCTAGCGAAAAAGGTCAGTGGCTAAAGGCGCCCACTGCCGAAGCCTCATCGTCCTTCACATCGAACACGGTGTAGAGCTTCGTAATCTGCAACAGGTCATGCACCTTCTTGGTCAGGTTCAGGAGCTTCAGTTCACCGCCCTGACGCTGCACTGAGGTAAAGGCGCTCACCAGTTCGCCGATTCCCGAGCTGTCGATGTAGCTCACGTCGCCGAGGTTCAGCAGGATCTTCTTATTGCCCTTGCCCAAAAGGTCCTTGATGGTGTCGCGCAACACAACACTGCCTTCGCCCAATGTGATACGCCCGCTCAAGTCCACGATGGTTATGCCGTCTACTTGCCGGGTGCTCGCTTTCATGCTCACGTAGAAGCCTCCTTGCGCTCGCGGTCAGTGTCCCGGGAGTCGCTTGATCAAAGTGATTTCGGTGCCGGTATCGAGCTTGCGGAACTTGACATCGTCCATGAAGGCCCGCATGAGAAAGATGCCGCGCCCCGATTGCTTCATGAGATTTTCCGGCGCCAGGGGGTCAGGGATCTCGTCCGGATTCAGGCCCGCCCCTTCGTCTCTTATTGTAATAACAAGGTTGCCGCCCGGCTGCTCAAAGCGCAGACTTACCCGCTTGTCGGGGCTGTAGCCGTTGCCGTGCATCACCGCATTGATCATGGCCTCGCGCACTGCCATGGAGATGCCGCCGCGGGCGTCCTCGTCGAAACCCGCCTGGGCTGCGGCCTGTTCGGCCATCTCCTCGGCCTTGTTCACGCTCTCCAGCGTGGATTCCATGGTATGCGATACGGGTGGCTGCACGGTCATTGGTAAGTTGATCCTGCCTGCTTGCTTCACGTTTGCAGGTGGCGGAACAAATTCAGCAAGATTCTGCAGTTTGCCTTGCCGGACAGACACTTGTCAACGCAGGATTCATCTTGGCTGGAGCCAGGGCATGATAGGCTGCCAACGGGTTTCACCCATGCGAGCGCAGAGAATGAACAAAGCCGGCGGCCGGCTGGCTCTCCCGGCGACAAAGCTAGTCCTGGCGTTCGGTGCGCTCTACTACCTCGAGCATTACTGGAACCGATAAACACCGGGCTTGCCGTGAAGCCGCCCATGGACTAAAATTAGAACGAACGTTCGAAAGAATCCAGTTCCGAAGATTCGACTCGATATGGCAGCAGGCATCCCAACGCAACCGAACCTTGCCGGGCAGGACACGCGCTTCGATCGGCGCCTCTCCGAGATCCTTGATTTCGCCACCGAAGTGTTCGCCGAAAAAGGATACGAGGGCGCGTCCATGCGCGACCTTTCGCGACTGAGCGGCATTTCGCTGGCCGGCCTGTACTACTACTTCGATTCCAAGGAAAAACTGCTCTATTTCATTCAGAAGCACACATTCACCACCATCATCGGGCGCCTGCGTGAGCGGCTGGAGGGAGAGAGGGACGTTGAAAAGCGGCTGCGGATCTTCATTCACAATCACGTGGATTACGCTCTGGCCCGGCACGACGCGATGAAGGTACTGTCGCACGAAGACGAAGTGCTGAAGAACAGCTACCGTACCGAGCTTGCCACCATCAAGCGGGAGTATTACCAGATCTGTGTCGCGCTTGCGGACGACGTCATGCGGCAGGAGCGCCCGGGAGTTGTGACGGTACATCGCATGCGGACGCGGACGGCTGTGATGGCGCTGTTTGGAACGATGAACTGGCTGTACACCTGGCACAATCCGCGGATCGATCCGGGCGCGGAGATTCTTGCAAGGCAAATCGGGGACCTGTTCCTGCACGGGATTCGGGGGACGACAGCGGCTGAGCGTGCCCGGCAGCGAAACCATTCGCTGGAGCGGAAGGTTGGCCACAGCCGGCGAAGTGCTAAGCCACAGGAGCACCGATGAGCGAACACTCCACAGCCACGATGGAGAGCCAGAGCCTGGTCGGCTACAGGGTAGAAGCGGGTGTCGCTGTTATTGAGCTGAACGATCCTCCCGCCAACACTTACAGCTATGCGATGAATCGGCAGCTCGACGATGCCATTCTGCGCGCGCGCATGGACGAAGATGCCCATGTGATCGTGCTGAGAGGGGCAGGGGAAAAGTTCTTTTGCGCAGGCGCCGACATTCAGATGCTGGTTAAGGCAGATCCCACATTCAAGTACTACTTCTGCCTCCATGCTAATGAGACCCTGCTTCGGCTGGAAAATACTCCGAAACTGGTGATTGCCGCGATTAACGGGCATTGCGTGGGAGGCGGCCTGGAGGTTGCACTCGCTGCCGACCTGCGCGTGGCCCGCAAGGATGGGGGGAAGATCGGACTGCCAGAGGTGAAGTTGGGAGTCCTTCCCGGCACCGGCGGGACACAACGGCTTTCGCGAATGCTAGGAAAATCCAAGGCCATTGAAATGATGGCGCTGGGCGAAACCTTTAATTTTGAAAAAGCCAGGGAGCTGGGGATCATCAACGAGATCTTCGAGGGTGATAACTTCACGGAACAAGTGATGAACTACGCCCGCCAGTTCTGTCCGCCTAACAAGGCGGCTAAAGCCGTGGGCCGCATGAAACGTTCGGTACAGGCAGGCTGGGAGGTTCCGCTGGAATCAGGGCTCGCCCTGGAGCGCGAACACCAGCAGCTTCTGTTCGAAAGCGACGACGCCAAAGAAGGCCTCGCCGCTTACATCGAAAAGCGGGCTCCTGTCTTTAAGGCGAAGTAATGACGACGATCGGACAAAGCGCGTTCACCCGCATCACCGCCGAGCTAAGCCCGCCGGTTGCACGAATTACGCTGAACCACCCGCCATTGAACGTCATCGACGTGAAGATGATGGAGGAGCTGCGCGCCGCACTGGAGCAGATTGAGACTCGTTCGGAGATCGTCGCGACCGTTTTCGCCGGTTCAGAGCGTGCCTTCTCCAGCGGGGTCGAGATCACGGAGCACACAGGCGACAAGATTCGCGACACCCTGGGAGCGTTTCACAGTGTGATTCGCTCCATGGTTGCGAGCCGCAAGCTCACGATTGCCAGTGTGCGGCGCCACTGCCTGGGTGGAGGCGCGGAGTTGGCGCTCATGTGCGACGTGGTTTACGCGTCCCCGGATTCCGTCTGGGGATTCCCGGAGATCAAGCTGGCGTGCTATCCGCCGGTGGCCGGCGTTGCCCTGTCCGCCATTGTGGGACAGAAGCTAGCGGCCGAGATGGTGCTGACGGGACGGACACTGACCGGACAGGAGGCGGTGGCGGCGGGGCTGGTTAACGGCGTCGCAGATGACCCGGAGACGCTGGTGCAGGAATGCATTCAGCGCGTTTCGCAACTGAGTCCTTCAGCGATCGCGGTCGCCAAAAAGGCGCTCTATTCATGGGATGCCATTCATTTCGACAAGGGGCTTGCCCGCGCAGAGCAGATTTACTTCGACGAGCTGATGAAGACCGCTGACGTCCACGAAGGTATCGCTGCCTTTATGGAACGCCGGCGGCCGAACTGGACGACGAAATAGAGACAAATGGATTACGAAATCACATATACGGGACTGAAATCGCTGCTGGACAGCGGGGAGGGGATTACCCTGCTCGATGTTCGTGAGCCCTGGGAGTATCAGGCAGCGCAAATCGCAGGAAGTAAGCACATCCCGATGGGCGACATCCCGGCACGATTCAACCAGGAGCTCGACCCCGACTCCCACATTGTCGTAGTTTGTCATCATGGCGTGCGCTCGCTGAATGTGACGAGATGGCTGCGACAGCAGGGATTTGAAAAGGTGCAGTCTTTGCGCGGCGGAATCGACCGCTGGGCGCGGGAGATCGATCCTTCAATACCGTTGTATTAAGCAGGACTGTTGATATGAAGAAGCAACTGATTGAACTTCGCGTGAATGGCCGATCGTATGAGCTAGCGGTCGAACCGAACAAACTTTTGCTCGACGTGCTGCGGCAGGACCTCAATCTGACAGGGTCAAAGCGCGGCTGCGATGATTCTTCCTGCGGCGCGTGCACGGTGCAGGTCGATGGCACACCGATGCTGGCGTGTACCATGCTGGCCGCCAGCTTTGAAGGCCATGAGATCGCGACGGTTGAGGGATTCGCCAGCGGCGCAGGAATGGCCGCACTGCAGAAGGCGTATGGCGACTTTGGGGGCTCGCAGTGTGGATACTGCACGCCCGGCTTCATGATGACCGTCAAGTGGTTGCTGGCGAATAATCCCAATCCCAGCGAGCCGGAGATTCGCGACGCACTGAGCAGCAATCTCTGCCGCTGCACCGGCTATACCCAGATGTATCAGGCGATCCGCGCCGCGATTGAGGCGGAAAAGAAGAGCGCGGAGCGCGAGCCGGTGGGCGCGGCGACGTAAACCCGCGGCGGGCGGCTCGCTCCTGGTTCGCCCCGCGGAGGCCCAGGGGCTAAAAGCCCTGACTTTAAAAATGGTTTCGGCACGGCTGAAGCCGGGCTCTTTCAAAAGCTAATAACTGGTTTTCTTATGTCTGACTTTTCTGTTATCGGTAAATCTATCGCGATGGTCGACGCCGCCGGCAAGACGACCGGTGCCGGCAAATACACCGACGATCTCAGCCTTCCGGGAATGCTGGTGGGCAAGATCCTTCATTCGCCGTATCCACACGCGCGCATTGTGCGGATCGACACCTCTCGCGCTAAGGCGCTTGAGGGGGTGGTCGCTGTGGTGACCGGCGAAGATGCTCCCAATCAATACGGGATTCTTCCCGTTGGCCACGATGAGACGGCGCTTGCCGTCGGCAAGGTGCGCTATGTCGGCGACAACGTCGCGTGCGTTGCGGCCATCAACGAAGAGATCGCTGAGCAAGCGCTCGAGTTGATTGACGTCGCGTACGAGCCGCTCCCGGCTTACTTCGATCCCGAAGAGTCGATGAAGGCGGAGGCCGACCTCATCCACGAACATCGGCCGCACAACCTTGAGAAGGATTATCACCACATTTTTGGCGATCCCGAGAAGGGTTTTGCCGAGGCCGACTACGTGCATGAGGCACGCTACATCGCCAATGAAGTGACGCACGCGGCGATGGAACCGCACTCGACATTGGCGAGCTTCGAACTCGATCCGCACACCGGCACCCTGGGGCGGCTTACGGTCTGGTCGTCGACGCAGGTGCCGTATTACCTGCAGCACAAGCTGTCGCTGGTGCTGGAATTGCCGATGTCGCAGATTCGCGTCATCAAGCCGCTGGTAGGCGGCGGCTTCGGCGGCAAGAGCGAGATCATTCCGCTGGAGATCATTGCTGCTGTCGCGGCGCGCGCTGCCAAAGCGCCGGTGAAGGTCACCTACACGCGGGAAGAGGTCTTCTGGGCGCATCGCGGACGGCCGCGCACGATCGTCGATCTGAAAACAGGAGTTAAGAAAGATGGCCGCGTCACCTCAGTGGCGTGCAGAGTTGTTCAAGACGGCGGCGCGTACTGCTCCTACGGTGTGGTAACGATTCTGTATTCGGGCGCGCTGCTGGGCGCTCTGTACGATATCCCGAATATTCGCTACGACGGCTACCGTGTGCTCACCAACAAGCCGGCGTGTGGCGCAATGCGCGGCCACGGAACGGTGAACGTGCGCTTCGCCTTTGAATCGCAGATGGATGAGATCGCAGCGGCGCTGGGCCTCGACCCTGCGGAAGTGCGGCGCGTGAATCTGCTGAAGCCTCCAACCGTCACGGTAAATGGCCTGCGGGTGCTGAGCTATGGCCTGCCCGAGTGCATTGACCAGGTGGTGACGCGCTCCGGTTGGAATGAGCGCCGTGACAACATGCCGCGCGGCCGAGGGCTGGGGGTCGCTTGCAGCCACTACGTGAGCGGCGCGGCAAACAGCATTATCCGGTCCGACATGCCGCATTCGACGGTAAACATCAAGATCGACCGCGACGGCGGCGTCGTTGTGTACACCGGGGCCTCGGAGATTGGGCAGGGCTCCGACACCATGACGGCCCAGGTTGTCGCGGAAGTGCTGGGCTGCAGCCTGGCCCGCGTCAAGGTGATTGCCGCCGACACAGACCTAACGCCGATCGATCTTGGCTCTTATTCCAGCCGCGTTACCTTTATGGCCGGCAATGCTGCATTGCGCGCAGCACAGGCCGTCAAGAATAACATTGTGAGTGCCGCAGCAAAACGCATGGGTTGCGCGGCGGAAGAAGTCGTCATTCGCGAAGATCGCGTCTGGCGTACAGGTACTACAACGTCTGACATACGATCCTACAGCGTCAGATCGCTATGGAGCAGATGTAACGCCGCCAGCGGCCATGTCGATGGCCAGATTCTGCGTGGGTCAGTCTTGCAGACGCGGAAAGAGGAAGGCCCCAAGCAGCAGATGAGCTTCGAGGAGGCGGTGGTTTCGGCCATCGACTTTCACGGGGCATTAACTGGGACAGGCTCATACGCTCCTCCGATCGAAGCTCGCGGCGGGAAGTTCAAAGGAGGCGGCGTCGGTCCATCTCCTGCGTACTCGTATTCGGCGCAGGTAGCCGAGGTCAGCGTCGACGAAGAGACGGGCGAAGTCACGGTACACAAGGTTTGGGCAGCACACGATTGCGGGCGAGCCCTGAATCCAGTTGCCGTGGAAGGTCAGGTAGTCGGCTCGGTATGGATGGGGCTGGGCCAGGCCATGCAGGAAGAAATGGTTTGGAAGGACGGGCTGCTGATGAACCCAGGCCTGCTCGAATACCGGAGCCCGTCGTCGGTCGAATCGCCTGAAATTGAGACAATCATCGTAGAGAGCATCGATCCCGAAGGTCCATTTGGCGCCAAGGAAGCGGGAGAAGGGTCGCTGGCGGCCACGATTCCGGCTATTTCGAACGCGATCTACCACGCTGTGGGAGTTAGACTGCGAGAAGCTCCATTTACTCCCGAACGCGTCCTCGCCGCGTTGCGAGACAAGCGCGGTGACAAGAAGATACAGATGACCGAATCCGTCGATCCGACCGCTCCTATTACGTTTCGTGAGCATGGGGGTTCACTGTGTTTCAACGGCAAGGGCCCTCTACGGCATCCTCAAGATCCGGCGAGACACAAGGTATCCGCCAGCGCAGGAAGCGTAGGAGGTGAGCAATGAGCCTGCCGAGCTTCCAGCTCCTGCGCCCTCGGACGCTTGGGGAAACCCTGTCGCTACTGGCGAGGCACTCCGGCGATCTGAAGGTAGTTGCCGGGGGCACCGACCTGTTGCCGTCGATGAAGCAGAAACTGTTTACTCCGTCCTATGTGCTCGACCTGCGTGGGGTGGCTGAACTAAGCGGAATCGAAAAGGCGAACGGGAGCGGACTCTCGATCGGCGCACTCACGCCCCTTAGCGTGATCGAGCATTCGCCAATCATTCGGCGTAACTACGCGGTGTTGCATGAAGCAGCCAAGACCGTAGCATCGCCCGTCATCCGCAACATGGCGACGCTCGGGGGCAACATTTGCCTCGATACGCGCTGCCTCTGGTACAACCAGTCGCTATTGTGGCGCAAGAGCTGCGGATTCTGCCTGAAGAAGGACGGCGATCTTTGCCACGTTGCACCGGGAGGGAAATTCTGCTGGGCGACCTTCTCCGGCGATACGCCACCGGCGCTGCTATGCCTCGATGCCGAGATTGAAGTGGCCGGGCCGGATGGCACCAGGCGAGTCGCTTTACGCGATTTCTACATCAACGACGGTATTGTGCGTCTGCATCTTGCGCCGGACGAAATTGTCACCCGCGTATTCCTGCCTGTCTCCTCGTCTGGATGGCGCGGCAGCTATCAAAAACTGAGGGTGCGCGGCAGTATCGACTATCCGTTGGCGGGAGTCGCTGTGGCGCTCAGAATTGAGCCGGGTTCGGGACGGATCCAGGATGCTCGGGTTGCAATCACCGCGGTTAATCCTGCTCCACATCTGGTGAAAGACGCGGATGCGCAGGTGATTGGCGCCATCGCGGATGAAGCGACTGCGGACAGGATCGGGGAGCTGGCAATGCGCACTGCGAAGCCACTGACGACCTCCGCGCTGACTCCTGAATATCGTCGCGAGATGGTGCGAGTATTCGCCAAGCGGGCGGTAATGGCCGCGGCGAATTAGTTGTCAGTTTTCAGTTGTCAGGATTGCGAAAGCTGGTTACTCAGAGGGGACTGCGCAGGGGCCAATGAGACTGACCGCGACGAGACCGTCTTACTGACCACTGTTATCTGGAAGCCCTCTCATAAATGGAGAGGCGGAATCCCTCAGGGGCTAAAGCCCCACATTTCCTGGCTCTGTGCGGCACGGCTGAAGCCGTGCCCTTTAAAACGATTTACTTTCAAAACCGATTTATGAGATAGCTTCTGACAACTCGAATGATCACCGACTGCCACATCCACATTCAGCCGCTGGAGGAGTTCAAGCCCGACGCGCTGGCGCTCATGAAGAAGTCGCGTAAGGACTTCGCACAGATCGAAGAGTACTGCCGTTCGCCCAAGGCATTTCTTGGCTACCTCGACCGTGTAGGCATCGATCGCGCGGTGCTCATCAATTACGTCGCACCGGAGGTAATCGGTTTCACCCCGGCGGTAAACGAGTTCATCGCGAATTACGTGAAGGCCGATCCGAAGCGACTCCTACCCTGTGGGAGTGTGCATCCGCGGCATACGCGCAATGTGCTCGCCGATATGGAGCAGATCGTACGGCTGGGGATCCGCCTGATCAAGATTCATCCTCCACATCAATTGCTTTACCCCAATGACTATGTGAATGGAGTGAAGGAGTTGGAAATCATCTACCGTGCGGCAGAGGCGAACGGCATTCCCATCATGGTGCATACCGGGACGTCAGTTTTTCCAAATGCGCGCAACAAGTACGGTGACCCGATGTATGTGGATGACGTCGCGGTCGATTTTCCCCGGCTGAAGATTCTGCTGGCGCACGGCGGCCGGCCGTTGTGGATGGATACTGCGTTCTTTCTGGTGCGCCGCCACCCCAATGTGTATCTGGATATCAGCGGCATCCCGCCAAAATCGCTGCTGACATACTTCCCGCGGCTGGAAGAGATTGCGCACAAGACGCTGTTCGGAACCGACTGGCCGGGGCCCGGAGTGCCGGACGTAGCCAAGAACCTGGAAGAATTTCGGCGGTTGCCGCTCTCCGCGGCCTCTCAACAGCAAATCCTGAGCAAGACTGCATTGGCCATCTGGCCCGCGTAGCTCAACTACCCTTCGGTACCGTTTGCTTCTACGGATTCTGCTGCCGACTCGTCCAGCCGGCCAGCAACGCGAATAGCACGCCACAATTCGTTCTGCCCGATGCGGGCCTTCGCTGAGAACGGAATGATCTGCTCAGGGTCGACCTGTAACTGCTCACAAAGCTTGTGCAGCGAGCTGCGAAGCTGATTGTTGGAGATGCGATCGGCCTTGGTAGCGACGATGAGGAACTGCCGATTCGCGTGGCGCAGCCATTCCAGCAGTTGAATATCCAGTTGCTGCGGTGGAATGGTGACATCGACAAGAGACAGGCAAAGCGCCAGGGTGGAACGCTTTTCCAGATAAGGATTGATAAACTCGCTCCACTTTGCGGTGACTTCTTTGGGCGCGCGAGCATAGCCGTAGCCCGGCAGATCGGCAAATACGAACTCCGGCTTCGGCTTGCCATGGCGCCGCACTTCAAAGAAGTTGATGGTCTGGGTGCGTCCGGGGGTGTTGCTGGTTTTGGCGATCTTGTTTCCCACCAGCGAATTGATCAAGCTCGACTTTCCAACGTTGGACCGGCCCAGGAAGGCAATTTCCGGCGCCCCAGGCGGAGGAAAATGCCGGGGATCGGCGGCAGACGTTACAAAGCGCGTCAAGACCTTCATCTTGTCACTATGGGCGGAACGCTGTGAAATCGCAAGTTACTAAGTGTGGTGCGAAATAGTAGGCGCAGCAGGGGGCCTGCCAGGACTGGTAGCAGGCCCACACAAGAAATACATCACTGATGCGCGGCGGGAGGCTGCTCCGCAGCGGGTGGCAGCGCTGCTATGCCGGGCGCATCGTCAGCGATTTCCGGCAGCGGATGCTCCAGAGCAACCGACAGCACTTCGTCCATCGTATTCACGAAGTGCAGCTTCATGGCGGTGCGCAGGTTCTCCGGGACCTCAGCCAGATCCTTCTTGTTGTCCGCGGGGAGTACGACTTCCATGATGCCTGCGCGATGAGCAGCCAATAGTTTCTCCTTCAGGCCGCCGATCGGCAGAACCTTGCCGCGCAGCGTTATTTCGCCGGTCATGGCCACATCCCTCCGTACAGGAATGCGGCTCAGCGCGCTGGAAATTGCGGTTGCGATGGTAATGCCGGCTGAAGGACCGTCTTTCGGGATCGCTCCTTCAGGCACGTGAACGTGAATGTCGAGGTTGCGATAGAAATCACGCGGCAGACCGAGACGGTGGGCACGGGAGCGGACATAGGACATTGCCGCCTGCGCCGATTCCTGCATGACGTCGCCGAGTTTGCCGGTCAGCGTAAGCTTGCCCTTGCCGTCGACGGTTGCAACTTCGGTAACGAGGATCGAGCCGCCAACCTCCGTCCACGCCAGGCCCGTAACCAGACCCACCTCGCTGCGCTCGTTGAGTTCCATGTCACGGAACTTGGTGACGCCGAGGAAGTCGTTCACGTTGTCAGCGGTAAGCGTGATCTTGTACTTGCCGCCCTCTTTAACCACCTTGCGCGCGACCTTGCGGCAGATGTTGCCTATCTCGCGCTCGAGGTTGCGGACACCGGCCTCGCGGGTGTAGCTGCGGATGATGGTCTGCAACGCGTCGTCGTTGAAGACGATGTTCTCTTCCGTCAGGCCGGTCTGCAGGCGTTGCTTGCGGACCAGGTACTGCTTGGCAATCTCCACTTTTTCGGGCTCAGTGTAGCCATGCAAGCGCAACACTTCCATGCGGTCCTGCAGTGCCGGAGGAATGGTGTGCAGCACGTTGGCAGTAGCGATGAAGAAGACCTGTGACAGGTCGTACTCCACGTCGAGGTAGTGGTCGACAAACATGAAATTCTGCTCGGGATCGAGCACTTCGAGCAGGGCGGCCGACGGGTCGCCGCGAAAATCCATCGACATCTTGTCGACTTCATCCAGCATGAAGACCGGGTTCTTGGTGCCCGCCTTTTTCATCATCTGAATAATCTGGCCAGGCAAAGCGCCGATGTAAGTGCGGCGATGTCCGCGGACCTCAGCTTCGTCGCGCACGCCGCCCAGTGACATGCGGATGAACTTGCGACCGGTCGCCTTAGCGATGCTCATGCCAAGCGAGGTCTTACCCACTCCCGGAGGTCCGACGAAGCAGAGGATCGAGCCTTTGGGGTTCTTCACCAACTGGCGGACGGCAAGGAATTCGAGAATGCGATCCTTGATCTTCTCCAGCCCGTAGTGATCCTCGTTGAGCACCTTCTCGGCCACGTCGATGTTGCGGATTTCCTTAGAGCGCTTCTTCCACGGCACGGCCAGCAGCCAGTCGAGGTAGTTGCGGGAGACGGTCGACTCGGCCGACATGGGCGGCATGGCTTCGAGCTTTTTCAGCTCCTGCAAGGCCTTCTCGTGGACTTCCTGAGGCATTCCCGCCGCGTCAATCTTCTTCTTCAGTTCATCAAACTCGCTCTTTTCACCGCGGCCAAGCTCCTTCTGAATGGCCTTGATCTTCTCGTTGAGGTAGTACTCTTTCTGAGCGCGTTCCATCTGGCGCTTCACCCGCGACTGGATGGTGCGGTCCATGTTGAGCTTTTCGATTTCCACATCCAACACGTCGGCGATGCGGTTCAGCCGCTCGGCGGGATCGAAGATCTCCAGCAGCTCCTGCTTCTCTTCGATCGAGAGCTGGAGATTGGCGGCAATGGTGTCTGTGAGCTTGGCCGGATCATCGTTGCGGATCGCGGCAATCATGGTCTCGTAGTTCAGCGACTGACAGAGCTTTACGTACTGCTCGAACAGTCCCGTGACCCGTTGCATCGCGGCTTCCACCTGGGGCGTCAACTCGGCTCCATATTTGGCGGTGCGGATGGTGGCCTCAAAGAAGCCTTCCGTATCCACCACCTGCAGGATCTTGCCGCGTTCCAAGCCCTCGACCAAAACCTTGATGTTGCCGTCAGGCAGCTTCAGGCTCTGGACGATGTTGACGATGGTGCCGACCTGGTAGATTTCATTGGCCTTCGGCTCGTCGATGCTGGCGTCATGCTGCGTCGCCAGAAAGATCTTCTTGTCGCTGGCCAGCGCCTCTTCCAACGCGCGAACGCTCGATTCCCGGCCCACAACAAACGGTGTCATCATGTGGGGGAAGATGACTACGTCCCGGATGGGCATCATGGGGAGTTTTTTGGTTTCGAATTTCTCGCGTTGACTCACTACGAACCGCCTTTGTGGTTGAGAGCGCTACCGCGCTCGGAAAAGAAAGCTACCAATAAGGGCCGACGTTTAAACAAACGGCACGCTGCATTCATTGCAGCCGTTCTTTCTAGCAAAGGATATCACGCGGTGACACCGCCGAACGCTGCGACAAGTATCACAGAAGAGGCCTCTGTACTGCATCACGAAGAGTGCGAGCGGGCCAAAAATGACTTGAGGCTGCGGTTGCGCTGAACCCTGTTTGCAACAATGACTGCTACGGTGATATTGATGCCTCGGAGCCCGAACGGATGCGAGTTGGACCCGGCGGTGAGAACCGACTGCCACTGCGGTCATTGAGCCTGCTTTGAACAAACCGAAGCCAGAAGTGTTTGCTGACATTGCCCACGACGAAGCTCCCATGCGGGGCACGTTGCATCGCGCCACCGGGTCGTCTGCCGATTTCCTGGTTCTGACTCATGGAGCCGGCGGGAACTCCAATACTGCCTTGCTGATCGCGCTGGCCGAGGCCTTCGTCGAGGTCGGGATCAGCGCTCTGCGCTGCGACCTGCCGTACCGCCAGCGCAAGCCGACTGGCCCTCCCTCTCCTGGGGATGCCAAGCTTGACCAGCAGGGGCTCCGGCGGGCGGTCACAAGGATGAGAGAGGAGTTTCGCGGACGGGCCTTCCTGGGCGGCTCATCATACGGCGGCAGGCAGGCGAGCATGCAGGTCGCGTCGGAGCCATCTCTCATAGAAGGCCTACTGCTACTGTCCTATCCGCTGCATCCTCCCGGAAAACCAGCACAGTTGCGTACCCAGCACTTCCCTGCCCTGCGCACACCAACCCTGTTTGTCAGTGGAACGCGTGACGCCTTCGGCAGCATTGATGAGCTACAAGTCGCAATTAAGCTAATTCCGGCAAAGACGAGGCTGGTTGCGATTGAGGGCGCGGCTCACGGACTGAGCGACAAGAAGAAGCTGGAGGGAATTGTGAAGCTGGTGATGGCTGGCTTCTCGCAGTTCTTTGGCGGCTAAATCGAAGGGGTCAAGAACGGTGTTAGGAGCGACTTAGCTCCCAAAGTCAGTTGAATCATGGCCTTGGTTTGACTTTTCCACTTTTCCATAGTGGTACGTGTTCCATAAGTGGCGTCCTAGGCGTTTTCGACAGGCTTCTACCACTTTTTGCTAATTGAAGTGGCGCGTGGAAGCTGCTAACTTCACCACCAACTAAGCCTCCGTTCACTCTGCCCGCCGAGGGAGAATGCGGGCACACGACCATGCCTAAAGACAAGAACGACAAGAAGATCAAAAACCCGGATGCAGCTCCAACTGCAAGTTTTGAACCAGACCACGTAGTGCGAAAGCCGGCCGGGGCGTACGCCGATGGCGCGTCACTCGATAGAGTCACGGCCCTGGAGGCGAAGCTCATCCTGAAACCAGACCGCTTCACGTCGGTGCAGAGCTTCCGTGACTTCGCGAAAATCGTGAAGGCTACGGCCAAGAAGTTGGGCGTGGGATTTGTTCCCGATCCCAACACCGACCTGCGTCCCGAGATCCGCGAGATCGTCTTCATGGATACGCCGGACTTTCGGCTGTACAACAACGCGTTCATCCTGCGCCGGCGTATCTGCTACGTTGATGGCTTTCCGGTAGGCGACCCCGAGATTGTGTTCAAGTACCGCCATCCTGACGAGCAACTGGCCACGCAGATGGATGTGCGCCCGAAGATCGCGGGTGAGTATCGCATCAAGTTCAAGGCTGAAGCGCTGCCGCTGAAGAATGAGGTGGGCGGATATCGCATTCTCTATTCCCACAACTGTCAGTTCGGCCTGAGCCAGGTACACGATGCTGACAAGACCTCAATGGCGACCCTGGTGAAGGTGCTTCCGGCGCTGGCGTCGGTCAAGAAATCCGAGGAAGAGCACGTTTGTCTGGTCAACGAAGGCATTGTGGAGGAAGTACTGCTTCCCCTGGGGCAACTGGACTTCGGAAAAGGCCAGGTTGCCAAGTGCGATGTCGCCCTATGGCGGACCCGCGGCGAGCACATGCCGCTGGTGGGTGAGTTCGCATTCCAGGTGAAGTTTCCCAGCAAGGACTCGGTTGCCCAGAAGTCCAGGAAGCTGGCCGAGCAGTTCTACATCTCGCTGCAATACGACGTGGAAAGCTGGCTCACACTCGGGGTAACCAAAACCGCCATGGTCTATCGCCTAAAGGGGAATGAGCCCCAGAGCCATGAGTAGTTCAGCGGCGGCACCCTCGTTACCGGCGGCTATCGCGAGCTCCCAGCCACAGGCTTCCCTGTGGGAAGTTTTTCTGGAATTCCTGATCATCGGCGCCACCAGCTTTGGGGGCGTGGTGCCATATCTGCGCGGGAGTCTGGTTATCAAGCGGCAGTGGCTGGACGACAAAGAGTTCGTGGAAATGCTTTCCATCAGTCAGTCCTTGCCGGGATTGAACGCCACGAACATGGCGGTCCAGGTAGGGGAGAAGCTGCACGGATTTGCGGGAGCGGTGGCCGCGGTGGTGGGAATCTGCCTGCCGGGCGGCGCGCTGATGTATGTCGCAGGTATCCTGTACCGCCTGCACGGCGATAAGGCATGGTCTACCGCCGCGTTGAAGGGGGTGGCGGCCGCCGCAGTGGGTCTGATCCTGGCAACGGTTGTCGGCCTGAGCAAGAAGGCGCTCGCCAAGAACTTTGACTTCGTGTTCGTGGCGGCAACTGCGCTGGCCGTACACGGTCTGCACTGGTCGGTCCCGCGGGCTCTGATCATCATGGGGGCCGTCGCCATCCTGTTTCACCGTCCGCGCAAAATGGGGAAAGCGAGCTCGACTGAATGAACCAGATAGCTGCACTGATTCGCGTCTTTAGTTACTTGTCGCTGCTGACGGTTGGCGGTGGTATGGCGGCCTTTCCCGAGCTGAAGGTGCTCACGGTCGATGTGCACAAGTGGCTGACCTTCCCGCAACTCATCCACCTCTACAGTATTGGACAGATGGCGCCCGGCCCCAACATGATGATGATCGTCTCCATTGGGCAATGGAGCAGCGGCCCCGCAGGAGCGATTGTGACCGTCATTGCGTTCTTCGGTCCCACGGTGCTGTTAGCCTACGCGGTGACCAAGGCATGGCGAAAGCTGAAAAACTGGCCGTGGCGGAACTCCATTGAGCAGGGACTGGCTCCGGTATCGATCGGATTGCTGCTGGCCGGCACATTCAGCATGGCGAAGGGAGCGATCACGGGATTGGAGACGGCCACGATTGCGGTCGTGACCTTGCTGATCCTTCTGCAATTCAAGGTCAATCCAGCGCTGCTGGTGGTTGGAGGCGCGGTCGTCGGCCTGCTGACCTATTTGCCCAAGTGAGTTGTCATCGCCTCGGGTAGTGCTTGATTGCAGTGCGTCCGAGTCGTATGATGCCGCCTTCCGGCCTGCACCCCAGCAAGCCCAAGTACGGCATTCGCTGGGAACCCCGGTCTGGAGGTGCGTTGTGCTCGATCGTCGCACATTTCTTTCTCGCGGCGCTGGATTGGCCGCCACTCTTGCATTCGCCGAGCCGTTGCTGGCGCAGCTTGCCAACTTCCCCGCGTCGCTTCCCGATCGCAGCCACTACGCCAGCAATGAAGACGCCTATTGGGCCGAGCTGCGCAAGCAGTTCCTCATTCCCGAAGACGAAATCTATCTGAACAACGGCACCGTGGGGTCGAGTCCCGCGCCGGTACTGCGTGCGGTCTTCGACAGCTACACCAAGTCGGAGGAACTGGACGAGTCCGATCCTGAGGACTATCCCATCTGGGGCTACGGGCCGTGGAACCAGTATCGCGATCCGATGGCGGCATTCATTGGCTGCAAGCGCGATGAGATTGCCCTGGTGCGCAACGCCACCGAAGGAAACAACTACATCGCCAACGGCGTCGACATGAAGACCGGCGACGAAGTGCTCATGACCGATCAGGAGCATCCCGGAGGCGAGCAGCCCTGGCAGCTTAGAGCCAAGCGCTATGGCATCGTGGTGAAGAAGGTCACTCTGCCAATGCCGCCGAAGACGCCGGACGACATACTGAACCTGTTCAGCGATGCCATCACGCCGCGTACGCGTGTGATCTTCTTCAGCCACATCACGACGGTCACAGGAGTGGTGCTGCCGGCAAAGCAGATATGTGCCCTGGCGCGCAGCAAGGGAATATTGTCCGCCGTCGATGGCGCGCACGTTCCCGGCATGATGCAACTGAATGTGCAGGAGATCGGCGCCGACATGTACTCTGCCAGTCCACACAAGTGGCTGCAGGCGCCCAAGGGAACCGGATTCCTTTATGTCCGGGATGAGGTCATCGACCGGGTGTGGAATACGCTGGCGACGGAAGGCTGGAACGAGCCCGAGCTGCGCGCCGAACGCTTCCAGCGAATTGGGTCTTCGAATGTGCCGGCGCTTGCCGGTCTGCGCGCCTCCATCGAGATGGCCAGCGCGATCGGCATGGACCAGATTGAGGCGCGCCAGCGGCAGCTCGCCGATTACATGCTGGCCGAAATGACCAAGCGAGGCGCCGAGTCGTGGACCTCTCCCGACGCGACCATGCGATGCGCGATCGTCACCGTAAACGTGCCGCCAATCCAGCGCATGAAGCTGGAGGACTGGATGTGGAAGACCCAGAAGATACGGATTCGCGGAGGCGACCCGTCGAAACTCAGGCTGTCGACTCCTTACTATCTACAGAAGAAGGACATCGACCGTTATCTGAGCGCTTTCGACGAGTACAAGCAAACGGCGAATTCGTAGCTATCAGCCGCCAACTGTCCTGCATCGAAAGTTGTATAACTGTGAATAGCTTGCAAAGATTCGCACTTGCCTGACTCGGAGCGATAATCTAAACGAGCGTCCTCCAAACACATAACTCGATGGCATCCGAACGAACCCTGCAAAAGCCTGCGGTAAAAGTCTTCGTCGCCACCACGGTGATGCTGACTTTCATTTCCTTCTGGCGTGCCGCCGCCATTGTTCTTTCCGACCTGGCTTCCTCGGCATACTACGTGGGCGGCGACGCAGAAAAGGTGATCGGCAAGAGCGCCCCCTGGTTCGTGTTGGCGGTCATGCTGTTCAGCTATGCGGTGCGCGCCCTGTATATCGAGTCCAGCGCGATGTTTGTGCGCGGCGGCGTGTACCGGGTGGTGAAAAACGCGTTGGGCGGGACCCTCGCCAAACTTTCGGTTTCGGCGCTGCTCTTTGATTACATCCTCACCGGCCCAATCAGTTCTGTAGCTGCGGGGCAGTATGCAGCCGGCCTCGTGACCGATACGCTGCACCACCTTGGGTATGCAAACGCGCACGTTCCTGAGAACTCGTTTGCTGCCTTCTTCGCCGTTCTGGTCACAATTTACTTCTGGTGGCAGAACGTGAAAGGCATTCACGAATCGAGCCAGCGCGCCATTCAGATCATGCGAATCACGACCGTAATGGTCGTCATACTGATCATCTGGTGCGTGATCACCATCGCAAAGATGGGCTCGCACCTGCCGCCGCTTCCCGAAGCGTCCCTGATCCCGCAGACCAAGGAGTCCCTGGGATGGCTCCTGGGCACCTGGGCAGCGAAGCTGCCGTTGGTTCTGCTGATGGTGGGATTTGGACACTCCGTGCTGGCCATGAGTGGCGAGGAATCCCTGGCCCAGGTCAACCGCGAGATTGAGCACCCCAAGCTGAAGAACCTGGAAAAGACAGGGTTGGTGATCTTCATCTACAGCCTGCTGTTCACGTCCCTGGTCTCGTTCTTCGCGGTAATGATCATTCCCGACACGATCCGGCCAGCCTATTTCGCCAACCTGATCAGCGGCCTGGCGATGAACGTGGCAGGGCCCTATAACCTGCGGCTGGTCTTCCAGGCATTTGTGGTGGTGGTGGGCGCGCTGATTCTCTCGGGAGCGGTCAACACCGCAATCGTGGGCGCCAACGGTGTGCTCAACCGACTGGTGGAGGACGGTGTTCTCACTTCCTGGTTCAAGAAGCCGCACAAGAAATACGGAACGTCACATCGGGTCCTGAACCTGATTGCCGGATTGCAGCTGCTTACCATCATCGCCAGCCGCGGCGACGTTTACCTGCTGGCATCGCTCTACGCGTTTGGTGTTATCTGGAGCTTCTCGTTCATGTCGCTGGCGGTGCTGGTACTCCGGTATAAAGGACCGAAAGAGCGTGCATGGAAGGTCCCCGGCAACATCACCATCCGAGGAGTGGAAATCCCTATCGGTGTGGCACTGATCTCGGTTGTGCTCTTCGCAACCGCGATCGTAAACTTCCTGACCAAGGAATTGGCGACGATTGCCGGAGTCACCTTCAGCGCGGTCTTCTTCCTGGTATTTACGGTCACCGAACGGGCCAATGCCGAACAGCACCTGAAGGGCGAGTCGGAGCTGGAACAGTTCAGGGTGGCGGCCCAGGAGGAACTGACCGCCGATGCCATGGACGTGCGGCCGGGCAGCATACTGGTCGCAGTGCGTGATCCCAAGAACCTCGCTTATTTGCGCAAGGTGCTCGAAGAGACGGACACCTCCCAGCGCGATGTGGTGGTCATGACCGCGAGGGTCTACCACAGAGAGCATTCTTTCAGCGGCAGTGAAAGGGTGGATACCGCCGACGTGTTCGAGCAGTACGAGAGGGAGCTGTTTACCTCGGTGGTGAGTCTGGCGGAAAAGCAGGGCAAGCACGTCGCGCTGCTCGTCACCCCGACCAACGACGTCTTTGAAGGAATTGTCGCCACGGCCCAGCGACTGGGGTCAACCCGCGTGATCTGCGGACTGTCGAACAAGCTGACTCCCGAAGAGCAGGGAAAGCTGACCGGCGATGCATGGGAGCGGCTGCCCGAGCCCAAACCGCGCATGCGGCTGGAAGTGTACGCACCCGACGGCCGCAGGTGGGAGTACATTCTCGGCCCACATACGCCGCGCATGCGGCCGCAGGACCTGAAGCTGATGCACGACATCTGGCTGCACGTGACGCGGGACCGCGACTTCAGTCAACTGCATCACTACCATGTCGTTGCCGTGGCGTTGCGAGAGCTGAATGAACGCCTGCGTGGATCGGGGCGGGAACAGGCGCTTGAGGACTTGAAGGACGAGGTCGACCGCGACGACTACACGTAGGTGATGGGGGAAGCGCAGGCGAACCTGCGCCCCCGTTTTTTTTAGTGTGCTTCGCGGGTACGGGTGTCAACTTCGCGCAGACGGGCAGCTTTGCCGCGCAATGCACGCAGGTAATACAGCTTGGCTCGGCGCACGTGGGCCGAGCGCAGCACGTCGATCTTGTCGATAACTTTGGAGTTCAGCGGGAAGATACGCTCCACGCCCTGGCCAAAGCTCATCTTGCGAACCGTGAAGCTCGGCTGATTGCCGCGGCTGCGAGCGATGACAAGTCCCTCAAACGCCTGCAGACGCTCTTTGTCGCCTTCCTTGATTTTCACCTGCACGCGAACAGTGTCGCCAGGCTTGAATTGCGGCAGATCGGTACGGCGCGTCTTGGCGACCAAACGATCGATAATTGGTGAGTTCGACATTTTCTTCTTCTTCCTTCTCTGTTTGCACGCCTCGCGGCGGCTTAATCCTGTTGTTCGCGGGCTCAAGCCCGCGCGCTCCTATGCCGTCCCTAAAGGGACTCGGGGAATTTCTCCCACATTACCCAGCGCTGAAGCGCTGGGCTAAGATCTGCTGCGCCTGACGGCGCGGTTTCTTGGACCGTTCACACCGCTTCGCAACCGGAGATTGTCATGCCTCGGAGGACGACCCGTCCAGCCTGCCTTCTCGAACCCACGTGTCTCGTCGCGCCGTGCTCTCCGCTTCAATCTCGGCCAGCAACTTGCGATCTTCCTTGCTCAGCGCTGCCGCAAGCAGCAAGTCCGGGCGATTGCGCCATGTCTTCTCCAGCGCCTTGCGTCGCCGCCAGCGCCGAATCTCGTCGTGGTTCCCGTTGACGAGCACATCCGGGACTTTCATCCCATCAAAATCGGCCGGCCGGGTGTAATGCGGATAATCCAGCAGCCCGCCGGACGCACAGGTTGAGTTGGGCGGCTCGCCTGCAATTCTGTCCTGCGGTGCGCTATTGCCAGTCGTGAACGACTCCTGCTGCGACGATGCCGCATTGCCCAGCGCACCCGGGACCAGCCGCGTCATCACATCCACGATCAATGCGGCCCCAAGTTCGCCGCCACTGAGGACAAAGTCGCCGACCGAAATCTCGCGATCGGCAAGAAACTCGCTCACGCGCTCGTCGATGCCTTCGTACCGGCCACAGATCAACACAACGCGTTTATGGCCCATCAGTCCCTCTGCTGCGCTCTGGGTGAATAGTTCACCCTGCGGAGACAGCAGGACTACAGTCTCTCGCGTGTCGTCCTCTAGCCGTTCACCATGAGGCAACACCGCCAACGATTGCAGGCATTCAAAGATTGGCTCCGGCTTCAGCACCATGCCTTCCCCGCCGCCAAACGGCCGATCGTCGACCGTGCGGTGGCGATCGTGGGTGAACGCCCGCAAGTCGTGGATACCGATTTCAATGAGCCCGGCCTCGCGCGCTCGCCGCACGATGCCGTAATCCAGTGGCCCACGAAAGAAGTCGGGAAATATGGTCACTATCTCGAACTTCATTCCGGGCCTCCCCTTTGCGCCTTAGCGCGGGGGAATCTCTCGCTTTTTCTGCTGCGGCCGGCCCTTCTTGCTCTCGCCCGCCGCTCTGGCCTCATCGGCCTCTAACTTTTGCCGCTGCTTCTCGTCCGCGTTCAATGGCGACTGCATTTCCAGCAATCCCTCCGGCAGACGCATCTCAATCCGCCGTCCTTCAGGATCGACCTGCGCCAGAAACTCTTCCGCATAGGGCAACAAGAATTCCTGTCCGGCATCGCCGCGAACCACCAGCAGCGGAGCCGCACCGCCGGCAAATTGAACCTCAGTAATCGGCCCTAACAATCGGGGACCGCCTTCGCCGGCCACCCAAACCTGGCAGCCGATCAACTCACTCACATACGTCGCGCCTTCTTCCAGTTCGGCGCGCTGCTCCCGCGGAATTTGTACTTCACATCCCGCGAGCTGCTCGGCGTCGCTGATCGAGTCAATGCCGGCAAACTTCAGGACGATGCCGCCCTTGTGAAACCAATGTTCGTCCAGCAGCAATTCGCGCCGCGTTCCATCCGCCGCCAGGCCCGACAAGTGGCGCCGCTGCTGGAAGCGCTCGGGAAAATCGGTGTGCAACTCAGCCAGCACTTCGCCGTGCCGGCCCTGCGGCCCAAGCACCCGCGCGATGGTGATGAACTCTCCGGCTATTCCACGATCTCCAATTCGTAGCGCTTGTGGGTGCGCAATGCCGCGGCATTCATGATGGTCCGCAGGCTCCGCGCCATGCGTCCCTGCCGCCCGATGAGGCGTCCGACTTCGTCCTCTGCCACTTCCACTTCAATCACTTTGTGGCCGGGCTCATCGAACTCTTCGGCAAACACCTCGTCGGTCTTCTCGACCAGCGACTTGGCGAGGTGTTCCATCAGTGCCACCAGATCTACTTGCGATGCATTGGCCATGGATATCCCGAAATTCGTGAAACTAGGCTACCGCCGGCGAAGTCGGCTCCGCCACACTCGCGGGAGTAATGGGTTGCGACGAAGTTTCGGCGGGAGCGGCGGGGGCCTTCAACACAATCTTGCGCACGCGGTCCGACAACTGCGCACCCTTTGAAACCCAGTAGTCTACGCGCTCACGCTTCAACACGATGCTGGCGGGATCGGTACGGGGATTGTACGTGCCGACCACTTCCACCGAGCGGCCGTCGCGAGCGCGGTCCTTTTCGATGACAACGATACGGTAATGGGGTTGTTTGCGCGCACCACGGCGCGACAGTCGAATCATCAGCACAGACTTTGTGTCCTTTCCTGCTTGTCAGGGTACCGGCTTCGCTTATGACAAACGTCGCCGGACAGCTATCCCTTGCGTGGCGGGTGCTCCAGCGATGATCAACATCGCTCCACACCCCAACCCGTGCCTGGTGTGGCAAAGGTCAGACCTCCGCTGCTGGAGGCAAAGAATTATTATGGCGTAGCGAGGGCTTGCTTAGCAAGTCGGGATCTGTATCCCAAACTCAATCAATCTAAAATGCTTAAACTTCTTTGCATCACCGCCCATCCCGATGATGAGGCCGGCGCTTTCGGCGGCACCCTGTTGCTATACGGCGAGCGCGGCGTCGAAACCACCGTCGTCTGCCTGACGGCAGGCACAGCGGCGAGGAATCGTGGCTCGGCGAAGAACGATGTTGAACTGGCAGAAACGCGCACCCGCGAGCTCAGCGACTCGTGCAGGCTGCTGGGCGTAAAGCACTGGGAGATTCTGGGCTATCAGGATGCCCGACTCGACCGGACCGACCTTTTTACCGTGGTTGGCGACCTGGTGCAGCGCGTCCGCGAGATACGCCCGCACGTGATCATCACCTTCGGCCCGGACGGAGGCATGACCGGACATCTCGACCATGCGATGGCGGGCGTGTTCGCCACGATCGCGTTTGAATGGGCGGTGCGCCCGGACCGTTATCCGGAACTGGGCGCCCCTCACGCCGTGCAAAAGCTCTACTACCACACCACTGATTACCGACTGCCCGGCCGCCAGCCGACGGCTCCGCCGGTCGTCACCGCCAAAATCGACATCGGCAAGGAGCGCTTCGAGAAGAAGATTCAGGCGTTCATGCAACACAAGACGCAGGAGCCGCTCTTTGGCCTGCTACGCAAGAACCTGGAGCAGCCGCCATTTCGGGAGTTGTATCACCTGGCTTGCTCACGCGAGTTGCAGACGTTGGATCGGCTGGAGAATGATCTTTTCGCGGATATTGTCGAAGCCTAGTACTTGGTGAGACGAAGAATCACTTCTTCGATTTCGATTTTTTTGCGGCGGGCTTGCCCGAGCTGCTTTCAATCTGCTTGGCGGCCCCGGCCAGCAATTTGTTGAAAGCCTCGTCTTTGGTGAGCTCTTTCTTGGCTGACTGATTGTGGTTGTACTTGTGTTCGGTGTGGCAGATTCGGCACGTTACCTTCAGCACCTCTTCATCAACCATCGCCGCTATGGAATGGTCCGTGGCGCGCTTGCAGCGAGTGCAGTGATCGTCGATGTCGTCGCCGAGACGCAAAGCTCCTCCCGCGCAAAGCAGGCAGTGTAGCACAGCAAGAAGGCTGCCTACTTGTTCTGGGCTTCCAGGAAGGTGATGATCTGCCAACGTTGCTGTTTCGGCAGGTTCGACCACGAGGGCATACCGTTGTTGAGGTCTCCATTGCTGATAAACCAGAAGATCTCGCCCGGCTTCGCGGACTTCACTTTGTTGCTCTGAAGCGGCGGCGCCGGTCCCATACCCTGCAGATTGTTTCCGTGACACTGGGCGCAGTTCTGTGCATACAGCTTCTTGCCGCCGGCAGCCGCAGAAGCATTGCTGCTATAGGGATTCTTCATGGCGGCCGCCGAGTCCGGCGCGCCATGGAAGGACTTCTCCTCCGCAGACACAGCGAACGAAAGAAAGGTTACTGCCGCCACGACAAGACCACACACGAACAGGTCCCAGGCTTTTGCGCTTACGATCAAGATCTCCTCCCAAGACAACATCTTACTGCCCTTCACGTGCAGACGGCCTCACCTCTGTTGGCAGGATGACGGTGCGCTCTGGTCAGCGCTCCACAACGCGCTCCAGATCGTCGAAGAATGCAGGATACGATATCGTCACGCATTCTGCATTGTGAATCACTGTCTCTCCTGGGGCGCGCAGGGCAGCAATTGCGAACGCCATGGCGATACGGTGGTCGTGATGGCTGTCGATTTCCGCCCCATGTAAGTGCTGCTCGCCTGGAATGGACCAGCCATCGTCTGTCTGCTCGACGGTCGCTCCCATCGCTCGCAGGTTGCGCGTGACCGCGCTCAGCCGGTCCGACTCCTTCACACGCAACTCGGCGGCGTCGCGAACCTCGATCCCTCCCGCGGTAAACGGAGCAATCGCGGCGAGTACCGGGAGCTCGTCAATCAGCAAAGCCGTAAGGGCGCCGGAGATCGCAACATGCTTGCCTTGTCCCGGCACGACCGCGATCGTTCCCGCCAGCTCGCCGTGCTGCTCATCCACGCGCAGCATCGATATGCGGCAGCCCATCGCAGTCAGAACGTCGAGGAGTGCCGAGCGGGTAGGGTTCAGCAGCACGCCATCGATCACGAGGTTCGACTCGGGAAAAATCGCCGCTGCGCACAAAAAGAAGGCGGCAGAAGAGCTGTCGCCGGGCACGTAAGCTTCGATCGGCTTGAGGGATTGTCCGCCGGCAATGCTGACCACATTGCGCGAGCGTTGCAGTTCTGCCCCGAAAGCACGCAGCGCGAGCTCTCCATGGTCGCGTGTGGGATGCGGCTCCTCCACCGTGGTAATGCCTTCCGCCAGCAGACCGGCAAACAGCAGGCAGGTCTTGACCTGGGCGCTGGCAACTGGCGGCTTGTATGCGATTCCACGCAGCGTGCTGCCCTTAATTCGCAGGGGCGCATGACCATCTTCTGAATCGATACGCGCGCCCATCTCGATCAATGGATCCATGATCCGCTTCATCGGCCGGCGCGAGAGCGAGGCGTCGCCGATCAGCTCGCCGGGGAACGGCTGTGCCGCGAGAATGCCGGACAGCATGCGCATGGTCGAGCCCGAATTCCCGCAGTCCAGGGCCGCGCCCGGTGCCTTAAGTTGCGGGCCCACGCCCTTGATTACAACGCTGCCGTCCGCACCTCGCTCAACTGTGCAGCCCAGATCGCCCATGCATTGCAGCGTGCTGGAGCAGTCTGCACCGGGAGCGAAGTTCTCAAATCGCGATCGTCCGGGAGCCAACGCCGCGAGCATCGCATAACGATGCGAGATGGACTTGTCCCCGGGCACGCGAAGGCTTCCCAGAACATTGCGCGCACTGCGCACGACGACGGACTCGCTCATACCGACACCATCTCCCATTACCGCCGGACGTTGACCTGCAAACACCGGCAGTAATTTCGATTCTAGAATTGTTGCAGAAAAGCGCCAGCGCCCCGACGCCTGGAAGGATATTCCGCGATCATCCACATACTGCGCAAGCCCGCACTCGAAGGGTGTGCTCAAAACTTTTAGCGGGCGTTGGCGGATGCTCGTTCCCGAGCTTCGTCCAGCATTTCGCGCGGAACCTCACGCAATCGCAGGCTGACCTCGAAGCGCACCTTGTTGGTACCGCGCCCCCACCGATTTACATCCCAGTGCGCGCGCACCCAGCGGGCGTTCGGAGATACCGACAGGTCCAACAGGAGCGGGTACTCGCCTGCATAGAACTTCTGTGGCAGGCCGACGATGGGCTTCGCGTCCCACGTGGTTCCGTCCTCGGAAGTGAAGACGCTTACCTCAATCGACTCCTGTTCCACTACGCTTTGGATGGCGAGCGTCAGAAGCAGGGTTCGGCTGGTGGCGGAGCTGACATCGACGGGCTCACTGTCGCCGTTTGCGGTGATAACGGTCCGTTCGGGAAGAAGAAGTGCATCCAGCATGATGCAGATATTCTAGCGAAACTCCCAGGCTGCTCCCGTGACTGCGGTCACAATGTCCCAGGGATCGAAGCTAAATCGTGCGTTGACAGGTGCAAGGTTGCGACATAAGATTTCGCCGCCGAAGCGCATATTTCTCAGGGGACCTCTAAAAGCGCTCGGCGAAGGGGAGCGATAACAATGCGAGTACAGAGATTAGCTTTGCTGATTTGGGCACTGCTGGCGCTGGCGATGATTTCGTCAGCTCAGATGCAGATGCCCAAACCCGCGCCCGAGCTCAAGCAACTCGATTGGATGGCCGGAAAGTGGAAGCTGGAAGGCGACGCCAAGCCAAGCCCCATGGGACCCGGTGGGAAGATGACCATGACCGAAGATGTCCGTTGGATGCAGGGCGACTACTTCCTGGTGTCGCACTCGAAGTTCTCCGGGGCGGGAATGGGCGAAGGGTCCGCTATTTCCATCATGGGCTACGATTCCGACGCCAAGAAGTTCACCTATAACGAATTCAACAGCTTTGGTGAAGCCACCAAATCCACGGGAACAGTCGACGGCAAGACGTGGACTTGGTATAGCGACGACAAGATGGGCAAAGGCAAGTTCATCATGAATGTCACTTCGCCCACTTCCTACACCTTTCAATTCGACATGTCGAAGGACGGCAACGAATGGACCACGGTGATGACGGGGACGGCTACGAAGGCGAAATAGATCGCCAAGTTGTGTGGAAGCCGTCGCATACTGACGGCTTCCCTGCCTGCCGACAAAGACTAGCTATAGCTAGTCAAGGACCTCATCGGCGAATTGCCGCAGTAACGCCGAATATTCCACTGGCCGCTCCATCGCCGCATAGTGCCCGGCTTTGGCTATCACTTGCAGCCTGCCCCCAGGAATGCGGTCTCGCATCAACTCCGCCGCGTCTAAAGGGGGGATGTCTTCCTCACCCGCGATCACCAGTGCCGGAACATCGATCGTGCTCAGGGTAGCGATAGAATCCGGCCGGTCGGCCATCCCACGCTGCACCTCGGCGATATCGCCGGCCGACATGCTCTGCATCATTTTGCGGGCGGCGGCTACCACCTCGGGCCGCTGCGATCTTGTGGTCTCACCAAGCAACTTCCGCAACATGTCGTCGATAAAGCTGGAAGTGCCTTCCCGTTCTACCTGATCGGCAATATGCAGGCGATTCGCTCGACTCTCTGCGGTTTCTCCGGCGGCGCGGGTATTAGAGAGCACCAGCCCGGCAACCCGTGCGCGATGCCGGCGCCAAAACTCAAAGAACACATATCCCCCGATGGACACTCCAACAAAGACAGCTTTCGCGACAGCCTCCGCCTGGCACAGTCGGTCCAGATCGTTGGCGTGCTTTTCCATCGTGGCAGGACCTGCGCCCAATTCCGACTCGCCGTGGCCGCGCAGATCGGGAGTGATGACCCGATAGCTCCCACTCAATGCAGGCAGCAACTCGTCCCAGAAATGGTGGTTCAGGGGAAAAGGATGCAACAGGACAAGGTTTGGGCCGGTTCCCCGGACTTCGTAATGCAAGCGGGCATCATCGGATTGCAGCGTGGGCATGGATATCCCTTCCCGTCGATCAACAGAAGCGAGGATAGCAAGAGTCCCCTACAATTAGAGTAGCGTCAGGCAGACAACTCTCGTTTCCGAAAACAAAGAAAAAGGGACGCGGTCGTTTGCGTCCCCTTCGTTTACAACTCGATGCGTCGCTGCTATGGATTCTGGTACGGCTGAACGTTGGCCGGCGGCGCCGAAAGCGCGACCGGTTGTGCCTCCGGAATCACGATCCAGGCGACAATGTAAGCCAGCAATCCCGTGCCGGCGCACAACACGACCAGCAGCCAGACAACGCGGATAACGGTCACGTCCAGGTCGAAGTACTGGGCGAAGGCGGCACAGACTCCCGCGATCTTCCGATCGGGGCTACCTTTCGGGGGCCGCAACAGTTGGCTGCGCCCGGCCATAGCGCGCACGTGGCGCCCGCAATAGGCACACACGTTGGCGTCGTCCTGAATCACCTTGCCACAGAAGTTGCAATACATAATCCCCTCCCACATCTGAGATACGTAACTGCGCCTGAAAGGTTCCCGGGCTTCCGGGGCCAACTGATCACCGTTCGACCGCCATGGCGACCGCATTGCCTCCGCCCAGGCAGAGGGCTGCGATGCCCTTGTGCACGTCGCGGCGCGCCATCTCATAGAGCAACGTAATCAGAATGCGCGAACCGCTGGAGCCAATCGCGTGTCCCAGCGCTACGGCTCCGCCGTTGACGTTGACCTTGCCCAGATCAATCCCTAGCTCGCGCGTGACGCCGATGGCCGCAACTGCGAACGCTTCGTTAATCTCGTAGAGATCGACGTCTCCATCCTTCCATCCCGTCTTCTTCCAGATCTGCCGCACGGCATCCACCGGCGCCATCATCACCCAGGCAGGATCAATGCCGCTGACGGCTTGCGCGACAATGCGCGCCATCGGCTTCAGGCCGAGATCCTTCGCCCTGGAGGCGGACATCACCAACACCGCCGACGCTCCATCGTTCACGCCGGGAGCGTTGCCCGCCGTCACCGTGCCGTCCTTTTTGAACGCCGGCTTCAGGTTGCGGAGCGCTTCGATGGTCGAGTCCTCGCGCGGCGACTCGTCCCTGGTGAAGAATTCGGGCGGTGCGCCCTTCTTCCTGGACGGAAGCTCCACGGGAACAATCTGGTCTTTGAAGCGGCACTCTTTGCCGGCGGCGACCGCTTTGCGGTGCGAGTTGAGGGCGTACTCGTCTTGCTCCTCGCGCGTGATGCTGTACTTCTGGGCTACGTTTTCGCCGGTGTTGCCCATGTGATAGTCGTTGTAGGCGTCCCACAAGCCATCGTGCACCATGGAGTCCAAGATCTTGCCGTCGCCCAGGCGATATCCTTTGCGCGCCTGGGGAAGCAGGTAGGGAGCGTTGGTCATGCTCTCCATGCCGCCTGCTACCACAATGTGGGAGTTTCCGGTTTGGATCGCCTGCTGCGCCAGGGCAACAGCCTTCAGCCCCGAACCACAGACCTTGTTGATGGTGGTGGCGGAAACTGCGGGCGACAATCCGCCTCCCAACGCCGCCTGCCGCGCAGGATTCTGTCCCAGGCCGGCCTGTACCACGTTGCCCATGATGCATTCATCGACCGTGTTGGGGTCGATACCCGCGCGTTTCACCACTTCACGGACCACGATTGCGCCCAACTGAGGCGCGCTAAAGTCAGACAGCGCTCCCTGAAACTTTCCCACCGGAGTGCGTACGGCAGAGACGATTACGACATCCTCGAATGAAGGCATAGCAAGTAAGACCTCTCAGCAGAAGTAGAAACCCACCATTATATGATGTGGTCAGGTTGAGTCTCGACCCTCAAATTCCGGCTCCGCCCACACCTCAGCGCAGCGATCGCCGACTGCTTGCACCCTTATGGCACACGGCCATCGTGATCGTCCTTTTGTTGCTCGGCTCGATTGGTGGATACGCCACCCCCCATTCTTTGGGGCATGGCAGCAAGCTGCCGCAATACCTGTGGGGAATGGCGTGGGAGTGGCTCCTCGCCGGCATCGTATGGCTCGGCATCCGCAAGCGCTTCAGCCTGCGCGAGGTGATTGGGGGACGCTGGGGAAGCTTCGACGAGTTCTTTCGCGATATTCTCATCGCCGCCTTCTTCTGGAGCATTGCAGCTCTCGTACTGGCGGGAGGAGCGAAGCTGATGCATCTCGACCAGGCGCAGAAGCTTGAGACCATGCGGCGCCAACTCGGATTCCTGACGCCCAACACGCGGCTGGAGCTGGGCGTCTGGTTTCTGCTGAGTGCGACCGCCGGCTTCTGCGAGGAATTCATTTTTCGCGGATATCTGCAGCTGCAATTCGCCGCGCTGACGCGTTCCATGTTCGTCGGCGTGCTGCTTTCCGCTGCCATCTTTGGAGCATCGCACGGCTACGAAGGCGGTCCGCGCATGTTGCTGATCGGAATTTTTGGATTGATGTTCGGGCTTCTCGCCTGGTGGCGCCGCAGCCTTCGTCCGGGAATGATTGCGCACGCATGGCACGACGCGCTGAGCGGCGTAGTCCTGCGAATGCTGAAATGATCAACATTTATGCGGGTCTCAAGCACTTATGATTCTGTTGAACAAAACCTGAGTTGCGACTCTTTGCAACTTACATCTCATTCATCCACCAAGCGTCACCTGGGCGTTGACCAGATGCATACATGAGCGCGCGTTTTTTGCTTGACTATTCTTTGCGGTGACTCTATACAAAGAACAAATTGCGATGATGTGATGTCGCAAACTTCCATGAAGAATGGAAAAGGGAGAATAGAAATGGCAACTAAGAAGGCTGCAAAGAAGGCGACCAAGAAGGCCGCGAAGAAAAAGAAGAGATAACTTTGCATTGACCAACCAAAGGGGACGCGCGAGCGTCCCCTTTGCTTTTGCGCCTTCGAGATGCATCCGCGCGGTCAGGCCTTCACCAGCTTCTCCAGTTCGTCTTCGTCGATCACTTTCACCCCCAGCTCTCGCGCCTTGTCGAGCTTCGAACCCGCCTCCGCTCCGGCGACAACGAAATTCGTTTTCTTGCTGACCGAGCCGGATACATGCCCACCGGCGTCTTCAATCAGCTTCTTCGCCTCGTCGCGGGTGTGCCGTTGCAGGGTCCCCGTGAGCACGAAGGTCATTCCAGCCAAGGCCGTCCCGCGCTCCTTCTTCTTCCCGGTGAACGTCAGGCCTGCCTTGCGCAGCCGCTGAACCAGGGCCACGTTTTTGGGTTCGTCAAAAAACTCGCGGACCGCCGCGGACACTCGCGGTCCGATTTCAGTGACCTGCTGCAACTCCTCCTCGCTCGCCTGCATGAACGCGTCCATCGAGCCAAAGTGCTCGGCCAGGAACTGCGCCGTGCGCTCTCCGACAAAGCGAATCCCCAGTCCGTAAATCACGCGCTCCAGCGGAAGCTTTTTGGACTGTTCAATCTCGCGCAGCACATTTTGCGCTGACTTCTTGCCCATGCGCTCAAGGCCGAGCAGTTGCTCCCCGGTGAGGTCGTAAATGTCCGCGACGTTCTTCACCAGCCCCTGCTCGACCAATTGGTTCACCAAAGCATCGCCCATGCCCTCGATGTTCATGACGCCGCGTGACGCGAAGTGGCGAATGCTCTCGCGCAACTTGGCTGGGCAATTGGCGTTTACGCAGCGGTGGTCCGCCTCGCCTTCCGCGCGCACCACGTGCCCGCCACATTCCGGACACCTGTTGGGCATGTGAAACTCGCGTGTCCCCCGCGGCTTGCTTTCGATCACTTTGACGACCTTGGGGATCACGTCGCCCCCGCGCTCCACCACAACCCAGTCACCGATGCGCACCCCCAGACGCTCGATCTCGTCCATGTTGTGCAGGGTGGCGCGGCTGACGGTTGTGCCTCCGATGGGCACTGGCTTCAGGGCCGCCACCGGGGTGAGTTTTCCTGTTCGGCCTACCTGCACCAGAATGTCTTCGATCCGGGTTTCGCCCGACCGGGCAGCGTATTTGTAAGCAATCGCCCAGCGCGGAGCTTTTCCGGTGAAGCCTAACTCCTCCTGCAACGCGATCCGATCCACCTTGATCACGATACCGTCGATCTCGTAGGGCAGGCTGTCGCGCTTCTGCTCCCATTGCTGAATGAAAGAGAAAACGTCATCCAGACTGTGCACCAGGCGATGATTGGGATTCACCTTGAAGCCCGCAGTTTGCAGCGCCTTCAGCGTCTGGGAGTGGCGCTCGAAGATGGTTCGCCCTCCAGCGAACAGCGCGTAGGAGAAGAAGTCGAGCTGCCGTTGCGCAGTGATCCTCGATTCGAGCTGTCGCACGGTTCCCGCTGTCGCATTGCGCGGATTGGCAAACCGCGGCAACCCCTCCGCCTCGCGCTCCTCATTCATGCGATTGAAGGATGCAATCGGCATGAGCAACTCGCCGCGCACTTCGAAGTCCCTGGGCACGCCGGCCCGGTTCAGCGTTGCGTCAGAAATCGCCAGGGGCACGCTGCGGACCGTCCGCACGTTTGCGGTCACGTCCTCGCCCACGTTGCCGTTGCCGCGCGTCAACCCCAAAGCCAGACTGCCGTCCTCAAACCGCAACGCCAGTGACATGCCGTCGAGCTTCAGCTCGCAAACGTAGTCGACGCGAGTTTCACCCGTCAGTTCATGGACCCGGCGGTCCCAGTCGCGCAGCTCTTCCGCGCTGTAAGCATTGTCGAGGGAGAGCATGGGCGTGGAGTGCGGAACCTTGATAAAGCCCTCGCGCGGCTTGCCGCCTACCCGCTGCGTGGGCGATTCCGGAGTGACCAGCTCGGGATGCTTCGCCTCAAGCTCCTTGAGTTCGTTCATCAGCCGATCGAATTCCGCGTCGCTGATCTCGGGATCATCCTGAACGTAGTAGCGATGTTCGTGGTAGCGGACCTTGTCGCGCAACTTTTCCAGTTTTTGCGGTAGCTCTTTGGCGCTCGCAGGCATGGGGCAATTATAGGGAGCCCCGAGGCGGTGGCTGCAAGCCCTGGGGTATCCCGTACAATCGATCTTCCGGTCCTGAAATCGCTTGAAGAAACTCATCGCCAAGTGGACGCACTATCTCCTGGCCGTACTCGGGCCGTTGGGAGTATGGGGTGTGATGGGCTTCGCCGCTATCGACGCGGCGGTCTTCGGCATGCCCATCGACGCCATCGTTTGCGGATACGCCTATGCCCAACCCAGCCATCTACTGCTTTACGCGATGGGAGCGGCCGTAGGCTCGACTCTGGGCAGCGTCGTCATTTACGGGATCGGATACAAGGGCGGCGAGGTCGTGCTTCGAAAACGCATGGGCGACGCCCGTTTCGAGAAGATCACAACGACCTTTGAGAAGCACGAGTTCAAGGTGCTGACGGTAGTCTCCATGCTGCCTCCTCCGACGCCGTTCAAGCTGTTCGTTTTGTCGGCAGGCATGGCTGAGATGCGGCTGTCGCGTTTCCTCCTCGCCATTTTCCTGGGCAGATTTGCGCGCTTTACCATCGAGAGCATTCTGGTTGTGCGCTACGGCCCGCAGGTGATTGCTGCTTTGGCGGAGGCACTCAGCCATCACCTGAGCTACGTTATCGCGACCGGGATTGCCCTGGTGGTGATTGGCTGGTGGATTTGGCGAATCCGAAAGACAAGAAACCGGCGGGCATCCACTGCCGACTTGCAGTAGCCGCCGACACCGAACTCGTTGCGGCTCTTAAGGAGAATTCCTGTGGATCACATCCAAGTCGAAGTTCAGAACGGCATTCTTCAACTGGTGATCGACCGTCCCGATAAGAAGAACGCCCTGACCTCAGCGATGTACGACACCCTGGTCGAAGCCATCCAGCGGGCGGAGTCCGACGATTCTATTCGCGTCCTCATTCTCCGCGGCAATGGCGACTGCTTCACCGCGGGCAATGATATCGAGGACTTCATAGCGAAGCCGTGGAAGGGACAGGCGGTGCCCCCAGCCGAGCAGTTCATTCGAGCGGTCGCGTTCGCCCGGAAACCGGTAATCGCCGCGGTTCACGGACTGACGGTCGGCGTGGGCACGACGATCCTGCTGCACTGCGACCTCGTATATGCCGCCGAGGACACCAGGTTCATGATGCCTTTCGTCAATCTGGGAATCATCCCCGAGGCCGGTTCCACATTGCTTCTGCCCCGCCTGATCGGTCATCAGCGCGCCGCGGAATTGATGCTGCTGGCGACACCTTTTTCGGCACAGCGGGCTTATGAGTTGGGAATCGTGAATCGGGTGCTGCCGATCGATGAGCTGGGAAATGCTGTTCTTACGGCCGCGCAGGCACTGGCGGAGAAGCCAGCAGGTGCCATCCGGCTAGCTAAGCAGATGATGAAGCAGCACCTCGCTTCCGATCTTGATCGGGTGATCCGCGAGGAAGTTCTGGCCATTGCGAGCCGCCTGGAATCACCTGAGACCGGCGAAGCCCTGAACGCATTTATGCAAAAGCGTAAACCGGATTTTTCCCGATATCCATGAGGGTTATACCCCCAGGTAACTTTTCGTAATTACCCGCTTGACGGCAATCTTAATCCTAGGTAACTTTCTGTTCACGCGAGTGAGCGCCCAAAGTTGTGTCGGAAACCCTTGTAGCGGCTGACGTATACGACCGTTTGCAACGAGCGATGGCCTCGGATCCGGATGGGTTCTGCGAACTCTACCGCGATTACCTCTCCGATGCCCGCCAGACGCTGAACTCCCTTCGTGCCGCCTGCGACGCGAAAAACGGCGATGAGCTTCGCTTCAAAGCTCACTATCTGAAGGGCAGCAGTCTGGTGTTGGGGATTCCCCCCGTGGCCCGACTCTGTGTGGAGTTAGAGGACATTGGCCGGGTCCCTGAATTTGCGGTCGCATCCAGAAAACTAGGAGAGCTCGGCGAATTGCTGGGGCGTGTGCAATCTGACCTGGAGCGCAAGTTAGGACCCCGCGTGAATCCGGCAGCCGCGTAGTTGTTGACAGGCATGGCAAGTTCAAATCCAATTCGGGTCCTCATCGCCGACGATCATCCCGTAGTCCGTGTCGGCCTCCGAAACATGCTGTTGTCGGACCACCAGTTCCGGGTGGTGGCGGAAGCGCGGGATGGAGCCGAGGCCCTGGTCCTGGCCAGGAAGCTACAGCCCGAAATCTTACTTCTCGACCTTGCCATGCCAAACATGCCTGGGATGGAAGCGCTGCGGGAGTTGACCTCGCATGAGACGCAGACCCGAACCATTGTTCTGACCGCCAAGATCGAAAAGCAGCAAATTCTGGAAGCGTTGCAACTTGGCGCTCGCGGCGTGGTTTTGAAGGATGCGGCTGTCGAACACCTCGCCGCCTGCATTCGTGCCGTCATGCAGGGCCAATACTGGCTTGACGGCAGGCCCGTACAGAACCTGGTACAGGTGCTACGCGAACTCACCGCACAAACGGCGCCTCCTCCCCGCAAGACCTTTGGACTCACCAGCCGCGAGCTTGAAGTCGTCACCCTCATCACCGAAGGATGCACCAACCGCGACATCGCGACTTCGTTCGGGATCAGCGAGGAAACGGTGAAACGCCACCTCACCAACATCTTTAACAAGCTCGGCGTCGGCAATCGGCTGGAGCTCGCCTTGTTCGCACTCAATCACCACCTGCTGCCACCAACTCCCAGCGCCTGAACTCGATGCCGCTTGGCCTCGCCGTGCCGGGCTGTGAGCTATGGTATGTCCACACCACTCGGTGTGTTACCCTTCGCATCGAGCATTCCTCTGATTCCGTTTTTCCGCGAGGAGATCAATGAGCGACCATCTCAACTTCAGCATGGATTACGTCGAATTTCCGGCCACCGACGTCGAAGCGACCAAGCGCTTCTATCACCAGGTGTTTGGCTGGGCCTTCAAGGACTGGGGTCCGGATTACATCAGCTTTCACGATGGCCGGATCGCCGGCGGTTTTACGACAGAGGCACAAGTTGCCAAAGGCAGCAAGACAACCGGCGTCTTGATTGTGCTCTATGCCGCCAACCTGGACGAGACCTCCGCCAAGGTCAAACAGGCCGGGGGGAAAATCGTGCGTGAGATCTTCGAATTCCCCGGTGGCCGCCGCTTCCACTTCACTGATCCCAGCGGTAACGAGCTGGCAGTTTGGAGCGAGTAAGCGGCACAGCAGTTGCCTGGCTGCAATGGCAGTCCACGGCGGTTGCAAGACGGTATGGATGTTGCTAGATTCAGCAATTCGCCCAACAGCAATCCCCGGTAGAGATTGGAGATCTCGATGGGCCGCGTGAATTCGTACGTCCTCAGAGGTACCATCGTCGGCGCGCTCGGCGGACTGTTGTTCGGTTTCGATACCGCCGTAATTGCCGGCACTGAACAGCAACTGATGCAGGTCTTTGGGCTCTCGGACTTCCGTCTGGGAGTGACCGTATTCATTGCGCTGGTGGGCACGGTAATTGGCGCAATGTTGTCGGGCGAGTTAGGCGATCATCTCGGAGGGCGCGAAAGCCTGCGCATTCTGGCTGCGTGTTATGTCGTGTCCGCTTTCGGATGCGCCTTTGCCTGGAGCTGGGAATCGCTACTCGTCTTTCGTTTCATCGGCGGCCTGGCGATCGGCGGCTCGTCGGTGTTAGGGCCGGTGTACATCGCCGAAATCGCTCCGGCGCGATGGCGCGGCGTACTTGTCGGGACCTTTCAGATCAACATCGTAATCGGCATCCTGGTCGCCTACCTGTCGAACTATGTCGTTTCCCTGTTCGGCTTGGGTCTGAACGAGTGGCGCTGGCAGTTGGGGGTAGCCGCCGCGCCAGCGATGCTGTTCTTCGTCATGCTTTTTACTATCCCGCGCAGCGCGCGCTGGCTGGTGCTCAAGAACCGCGTCCCGGAAGCGAGCGAGGTTATTGCGCTTCTTGGCTCCGACGATCCGGGCGCGGAGCTGAAGGAAATCGTCGCCTCGATCCATCTAAATGGGAAGGCGCAAACCGAATCGCTGTTTCAGCGCAAGTACTGGCGTCCCATGTATCTTGCGGCGACGGTGGCGGCATTCACGCAACTGGCGGGAATCAACGCCATCCTCTACTACTCGAACTACATTTTTGAGAAGGCAGGTTTCAGCAAGAGCTCGGGCCTGTTGCAATCGGTGGCCATTGGAGCGATGAACCTGATCGCTACCTTGTTTGCCATGTCCCTCATCGACAAGGTCGGCCGCAAGACGCTGCTGCTAGTCGGCAGTGTGGGCATGACCATTTGCCTTGGCGGCGTCGCCGGTCTCTTCTTCAGCAACGAACATCAGGACCTGCTGGTGGTGCTGCTGGTCGCCTATATCGGGTTCTTCGCCATCTCGCTGGGCGCGGTGATCTGGGTTTACATCAGTGAGGTGTTTCCCAACCGTGTGCGCTCCAAAGGCCAGAGCCTGGGCAGCTCCGTGCACTGGATCACAAACGCCATTATCTCGCTGGCGTTTCCGGTGGTGGCGGCGAAATCGCGCGGTCTTCCCTTCGTATTCTTCGCCGCGATGACCGCGCTCATGTTCTTCGTCGTGCTCTTCACCTATCCTGAGACCAAAGGCGTGACCCTGGAAGAGATGCAGCACCGGCTGGGGATTGAGTACTGAATCTTACTCGCTGCTCCGATCGAAATGACGGCTCAGAACCCTTGTTCCACTTTACAAGCGAACGTACAATCCCCTGTTCGCTTTCTGCTGCTTGGAATCATCATGCATAGACATCTGCGACTTGCCCTTCTTGCCCTGATCTGCGTTGCAAGCTCACTCACCTTCGCCCAATCCCAACCCGCTCCCAATCCCTACGCTCCCGTTCTCGATCGCCTGCAATCGATCTCGGCGCGCACCATGGAGGGTTGGACGATGATCGCAGGCGATCTGCCGCACGGCGAGGTTCGTCCCACCATGGCGGTGACGGCGCAGAATCTGAACATCGGCTCCGACTTTCAGCCGCCTGCCTGGCTCTATCGTGAGATCGAAATCCCCAAGGTGATCAACGGATACGACATCCAAGGCTCGACGCTGAAACTCGATATCAGCATCGGCAGCAACGAGGGCCTGACGATCACCACCTTCGCCAACGGCAACATGATCGCGCGCACCGACGATGACAACCAGGTGCCGATCACGCTGACCAGCAATGCCCAGCCCGGCGACACCATGCAGATCGCCATCCGCGTGCTGCCCTCCGGCGGTGTGGGTTGCTGCGGCGGCGAGCTTCACGCCAAACTCGACCATGTGCAACTACTGATCACGCCTCCGGTGAACCGCCCCGATCCAGGGGTGCTTCGCCTCGAAATCATGTCTGCGCAACTGCTCGTCGCCGCCTATCCCGACGGGAAAGCTGAGCGCGAGCAGACTCTCGACTCCGCAGTGAAAGCCATCGACATCGCTGCTCTGGATAAAAAAGATCAGCACACGTTCGACGCTTCCCTGGGCGCCTCGCAGGCGAAACTCGACGCGCTGCGCCCCTACATGAATCAGTTCAGTATCAGCGCCATAGGCAACAGCCACATCGACATGGCGTGGCTCTGGCCTTGGACCGAGACGGTGGAAGTTGTACGCAACACCTTCCGCACCGCGCTCGACCTGATGAACGAGTACCCCGACTTCAAGTTCACCGCCTCGACCGCGCAGGCCTACACCTGGATCGAAGAGAAGTACCCGGAGATGTTCAAGCAAATCCAGCAGCGGGTGAAAGAAGGCCGTTGGGAGGTGATCGGCGGCATGTGGGTCGAACCCGATCTCAACATGCCAGACGGCGAATCGCTGGTCCGCCAGATTCTGTACGGCAAGCGCTACTTCGAAAAGAATTTCGGGGTGGACATCAAGATCGGCTGGAATCCCGACAGCTTCGGCTACAACTGGCAGTTGCCGCAGATCTACAAGCGTTCCGGCATGGACTACTTCGTAACCCAGAAGCTGCTATGGGCGCACGAGTTCACGACATTTCCCTATCGGCTCTTCTACTGGGAATCACCCGACGGCAGCAAGATCATGACGTACTTCCCCAGCGACTACGCCAACGCCATCGATCCGCTAAAGATGGCGCGCGACTCGGCAACGTACGGCCCGATAATGTGGAAGTACAACGGCGGCACGAATTCGGCGCCGCCCGACGGCCTGCGCATGATGTATCTCTACGGCGTGGGCGATCACGGCGGCGGGCCCACCCGCAACGATCTTGACACTGCCCTGCTCTGGCAGAAGTCCGACGTGGTTTATCCCAAGCTGCAGTTCTCCACGGCGACGGATTTCTTTGCCCACCTCGCCAAGAACCAGAACGAGCTGAAGCTGCCGACATGGGATGGCGAGTTGTACTTCCAGTATCACCGCGGGGTACAGACCACGCAGTCGGAGACCAAACGCGGCAATCGCATCAACGAAGTCCTGATCCTGAACGCCGAGAAGCTGGCGTCAATTGATTCGCTCTTCGGCGCGGCATACCCCGAAGCAGGCTTCGACACAGCGTGGAAGAAAATCCTCTTCAACCAGTTTCACGACATCCTGCCGGGCTCGGGCATCGGGATCAATTACGTCGATGCGGCGCGCAAGTACGCCGAGACCTCGCGGTTCAGCAACAATACGATACAGGCCGCGCTGAACAACATTGCTTCGCATGTTAAGTCAGATGGCGTGAGCGTGCTGGTGTTCAATCCGCTGTCGTGGCCGAGGACGGGAGAGGTCGAGGTCGAGGCGCAGTTCCCGCAGACCACATCCGCCGTTTCGGCAGTCGATTCCGATGGCAAGACCTTGCTCGCCGAAGTTGTAAGCGACGACGCGAAGACCGGTAGCGTCAAAGTTCGTCTGCTGGCGGAAGATGTTCCCGCGACCGGGTACGAGCTGATTGCGCTGCGCCCGAAAAAGACACCTGCTCAAAACAAGCAAGAGCACCGGCTAATCGCGACGGCCGATTCGTTGGAGAATGAATTCCTCCGCCTGAAGGTCGATCCGAACACCGGCTGCATCACCAGCCTGTACGACAGACGCAGCAAGACCGAATTGCTCGCTCCGGCTGTACCGGGGGTAGGCGCTCCTGCAAATGTGCCGCCCGGGCAAATCGTCGCAGGCACACTGCCCGAGCCCAAGCCCTGCGGCAACCTGCTTCAGGCCTTCGTCGACAAGCCGAAACATTGGGACGCCTGGAACGTGGACGCCGACTTCATCGAACACCACACCGACCTGATGCAGGCGGAAGAGGTCAAGCTGATCGAGAACACGACGCTGCGCGCGGTCATTCGCGTGCGCCACAAGTGGCAGAACTCGGAGTTCATTCAGGACATCACTATGTATCCTGGCGTGCCGCGTGTTGACGTTCACATGCAGGCCGACTGGCACGAGCATCACATCTTGCTGAAGGTGGCTTTCCCGCTGAATGTCCATGCCGACAAGGCGACCTTCGAGATTCCCTACGGCACGGTCCAGCGTCCGACCACGCGCAACACGCCCGCCGAGAAGGCCCAGTTCGAAGTGCCGGCGCTGCGCTGGGGTGACATCTCCGATGCGACGCACGGTTTCTCGTTGCTCAACGACAGCAAGTACGGATATGACGCCAAAGACAACGTGCTGCGCCTGTCGCTGCTGCGAGGCCCGACCTGGCCCGATCCCAATGCCGACCAGGGACATCACGAATTCACCTACTCGCTGTATCCGCACGCGAGAACATGGCGCGAGGCGATGACGGTTCGCCAAGGCTACGATCTGAACTACCCGCTGCTGGCCGTCACCACCACGCAGCATCCGGGAACGCTGCCCGCAGAAGATTCGTTCTTCGCCACGAAGGAAGACAACGTTGTGATCACCGCAGTGAAAGAGGCTGCTGACGGAAGCGGCATGATCGTCCGCTTCTACGAGTGGGCAGGAAAGAAGGGCGACATCCATCTCACGCTGCCGCGGAAGGCCACCGCCGCCTGGCAGACGAACCTGATGGAGAAGCCGGAGAATACGTTGTCTCTGGCGTCAGCCGGCGCCAGCGTCACGGTCCCGACCGGAGCCTACGAGATCAAAACCGTAAAGATACAGTTCAATAAGCAGTAGACGCGAGATCGTAGATTGCGAAGCTCCGCGTCAGGCACGACGTCCCACGCGTTTCGAAGATTCGCACCTTAGAGAGAGTACGCCCGGCACGACTTCAAGTCGCGCCCTGACGCGACTTCTCGCCAACCGAAGAATCGTGCTACTTGCCGTTGTCCTTCGGCGGATAGTTCTTGAACAGCTTGGCAATCGCTTTGTTCAGGTTATTAATATTCTTGTTGGAGTTGTCCTTGATCGTGTCCGTCACCGCGCCGCGCCACACCAGTTGGTGGTCCTTGGCGTTGGCGATCTCGACGACCAGGGTCCCCTCACGGGTGATGAAGGTGGTATACGTCGTGGTTGTCGGAGCGCCGCCCCACCACGGTCCCCAGTACCAGTTCGGGCCGTAGTAGTAGCCGTTTCCCACCACCTGCTTCTGGTCTTTGATGTGGCTGGTGTACACGACCCAAAGATCGGGATTCTCTTGCACCTGTGTGAGGCCCTTGGCCTGAAGTTGCTGATTAATCCCATCGATGACGCGCTGGTCCCACAGGCCTTTTGCCGGGTTCGGGCTCGGCTGCCAGGCGTAGGTGTGAAATTGGGAGAAGTTCTCGCTGCGGTCCCAATCCACATTGACCTTCTGTGCGAGAACGGTTGCTGAAACCAGCAGACAAAACGCAAATACAAAGACTAATTGGCGGCTCTTCACGCGGATCTCCCTGAATCGTTCGAATGTTGAATGGCTTGAAATGACCGTTGAAGCATCGGGTCAGGCTGAATATACAATCGCGGGCCACGATCTGGAAAGCAAAACCGGCAACGCGATATTTCCTGCGCGGCTGTTGCCGTCTCGGCGCTAATCGTGCGCCACGCTTTTGACCTCTGCTGGTAACGCCGCCATGTATTCTTCCAGCACCTGCAGGAACTTCGCCAGCCACGCGGGATGTGCCGACCACGCAGGAGCCGTCACCAGCATTCCGTCGACCACGGCCCCGGTCATCGCTACTTCGATGTATTTGCCACCTGCCAGTTCCACTTCTGGTGCACAGGCTGGGTAGGCAGTGAGCACTTTCCCTCTCACAATGTCAGCGGCTGTCAAGAGCTGTGCCCCATGACAAAGTGCTCCCAAGGGCTTCTGGTGCTGATCGAAGTGCTGAATCATCTTGAGCACGCGCGGGTCCAGCCGCAGATATTCAGGAGAACGTCCGCCGGGCAGCACCAGCCCGTGATAGTCGGCAACCTTGACTGAATCGAATGTCGCATTCAGGGCAAAGTCGTGGCCGCGCTTCTCGCTGTACGTCTGGTCGCCTTCAAAATCGTGGATGGAAGTTCGAACCTTCTCGCCGGCCTTCTTCCCCGGACAGACGGCATGAACCATGTGTCCAAATGCCTGCAGTGCCTGAAAAGGCACCATCACTTCGTAGTCCTCGACGTAGTCCCCAACGATCATCAGCAGCTTGGCTTCGGTCATGGTCACCTCCTGGTTGCTACTCAGTCCGAGTCTAGCAAGGGGCGGGCGCGACCGTTGTGAGGCAAATCACAGGTAGCTGTCAGCGATCAGCCGTCAGTTCGCTATTCGCCTTTCGCTCTTTGCCCGGCCGTTTTCCATTCCTGCGCTTTTCCTGTGCCTTATTCACCATCCCCTGATCACTGCCCTGTCATCTTCCGGCCACCAGCCGCCAACTTTCGGTCACCTGGTAATCGCCGGCATCTGCTGGATTCCGCTCTTGGAGCGGCCAGGGCATCACCGTAGCCGCATGGTGCAGCAGACAGAACCAGTCTCGCAAAGAACAGAATTCGAAGACTCCATTCAACCTGGTTAACTGCAACATTCGCTCGACCTGTTGCATGGTGTTCATCAGCTTGAACGTCATGCCCTTCGCCTGGGCCCAGTCTCGCAGGCGCAGCAACGCGCCCAAGCCCCACGCATCAATACGGTCCACCTGGGCCAGGTTAATGACAATCCTGCCGGCGTCGGCCTGGCCTAGCAGCGCGTTGCGGAGAATCGAACAGCTATCGCCGTCGATCACAAGCCACCCTTGAAGGTGGAAGATGCAGGTATCGCTCAATCTCTGAACTGTCACATTCAACATTCGTTGCTCCCGTCGAAGACTGCCGGCTTCGGCCTTGACCGCGACCGATTTGAGCCGCCCCAGTCTCGTCTCTGCATACAAGACGAACGAGGGCTGACTCAACAGACAAGTTTTTCTCTTTCTAACCGAGCGCCAGGGGTTAGCTGCCGATTCGCCACTGAGGTCTAAGGGAGCGGTAGAATAGTTAGCACTCGCATTACTTGAGTGCCAGTTGACATGCCCTGCCTCGACTACCTAGAATAAGAGGAGGAGAAATTTGCCGCGAACTGTCCTTCTAAATCGTTGAAATTTAGCGGCTTAACACACATTTCGTGACAGCTTCTGACAGCATCGGCCGGCGTGAACGCGACATCCTGACCGCTATTGTGGAGACCTATATCTCTACCGGCGAGCCGGTCGGATCGCGTACACTTGCCCGCACCAACCGGGAAAGCCTGAGCGCGGCGTCCATCCGCAACGTCATGGCCGACCTGGCTGATGCCGGATTTCTGGAGCAGCCGCATACCTCTGCCGGCCGCGTCCCGACCACTAAAGCCTACCGCTTTTATGTAAAGCAGTTGACCGGCGAAGCGCGCCTGTCGCCGACGGACGAGGACCTGATCCAGGGCACACTCAGAAACGCCGGCGATGCGCAGGAATTTCTCGAGCGCACCTCGCATGTGCTGTCCCTGATATCGCATGGCGTGGGCGTTACCATCGCCGCCGGCGCCCCGCAGCGCAATGCCCTGGAGCACGTGTACTTTCAGCGGGTGGGCGACAAAAAAGTGCTCGCCGTGGTGGTAACTAGTGGGGGCCTGGTACGCGACCGCGTCCTGCGCCCGGAACGAGATCTGACGGCAGAAGACCTCGAGGTCGCCGCCAACTACATCAATCAAAACTTCCGCGGCTGGGAGATGGAGGCGGTGCGCAATGAGCTGGCACGCCGGGTACAGCAGGAGCGCAATGAGTACGATCGCCTGATGCGCTCGGTCGAGCAACTGCAAACCGCCCTGAACTCAGAAGGCGGATCGCAGAATGTTTACGTGGAAGGCGCCGCCAATCTGTTAGTTACCGGCCAGGACGAGGAGCGGCTGCGGCAACTGCTGGCAACTCTGGAAGAGAAGCAGCGCATTGTAGAGTTGCTCTCGGCTTATCTGGACGTGCGGCAGGAAGCGGTCCGGGTTGTCGTGGGTCTGGAAGAGGCCCTGCCGCATCTAAGTAATTTCGTGCTGATTGGCACTCCGGCGCGGGTAGGTGACGAGGTCATGGGTTCGCTGGCGGTCATCGGCCCCACCCGGATGGACTACGAACACACGATCACTGCAGTGTCCTACATTGCACGCCTGTTCGATCGTCTGTGGAACGAATCAACCTAGAGGTTTCATGGCAGAGAAGAAACAAAAAGGCTCCGTCGAGCTGGAGTTAGATCACGAATTGCCTCCCGGCGAAGAAGGAGACTCGCCCCAGGGCACATCTCCGCGGAATGGCGGAGGTACGCCTGCGCCCGCAGCGGAGTCGGAACTGGAAAAGGCAAAGACCGAATGCGCGGCGTATCTCGACCGAGCCGCCCGCATCCAGGCCGAGTTCGAGAACTATCGCAAACGCAGTGCGCGGGAGCAGCAGGAGTTCAAGGAATACGCTGTTGCTGACGCCATCAAGGCGCTTCTGCCAATCCTCGACAGCCTGGACCGCGCGCTCAAGACGAATGCCGCTACGCTGGACGACTTTCGCTCAGGCATCGACCTCATCGACAAGCAGTTTCACGATGCGCTGGCAAGGCTCGGGGTTGAGCCAGTGGAGGCCGAGGGCCAGCCGTTCGATCCCAACTTGCACCAGGCGATTCAGATGGTCGATACCGACGAAGTGGAAGATAATCACGTGATCGATGAGTTGCAGCGCGGCTACAAGCTGAAGGACCGCCTGCTGCGTCCGGCGATGGTGCGGGTTGCGCGCAACCCGAATAGATAAGCCGCAATGGGCAGTTTTGAAAGGGCAGGGCTTTTAGCCGTGCCGCCGGGTGGCTCTCTTACACGCGGGTTCAGCCGCTGAGGGACTTACCCCACAACAAGGCAATTATTTGGCAACTAACGTAAAACGCGATTTCTACGAAGTTCTGGGCGTCTCGCGTACTGCAACCGATCAGGAGATCAAAAGCTCCTATCGCAAGCTCGCCTTGCAGCATCATCCCGACCGCAATCCGGGCAATCCCGAGGCGGAAGAGAAGTTCAAGGAGTGCAGCGAGGCTTACGCCGTGCTCGCCGACAGCGAGAAGCGCGCCCGCTATGACCGCTTTGGTCACGCCGGTGTCCCGGGGAATGGACCCAGCGGCGGGGGCTTTGATCCCAGCGTCTTTAACGATTTTCAGGACATCTTCGGCGACCTGTTTGGCTTCGGCGAAATGTTCGGCCAGGGATCGCGCCGCCGTACCGCGCGCAGCGTGGCGGCGACATGCGCGAGGACATCACGCTGGAATTCGATGAGGCGGTCTTCGGCGTCACCCGGCAGGTAAAAATTCGCCGGCTCGAGACCTGCGATGAATGCAAGGGAGACGGCGCCGCTCCGGGCAAACCTCCCATTACTTGCACCAGCTGCGGGGGGCGCGGCCAGGTCCGCTATCAGCAAGGTTTCTTTGCGGTGGCCCGTACCTGTAGCACCTGCGGCGGCACCGGCAAACTGATTGTCGATCCCTGCAAGAAGTGCAAGGGCCGGGGTCGCGTCAAGCGGGAGCGCACGGTCACAGTGAAAGTACCGGCGGGGGTTGAGGAAGGCGCGCGCATTCTCTACTCCGGCGAAGGCGAAGCCGGAATCTACGACGGCCCTCCCGGCGACCTCTACGTCGTGCTGCACGTGAAAGAGCACTCGTTCTTTCACCGCGAAGGCAGCGATTTGCACTGCGTGATTCCGATCTCGTTCACCCAGGCTGCCCTCGGAACCGAAATTCAGGTGCCGACCCTCGAAGGTGAGCAGCGGCTGCAAGTACCTGAAAGCACCCAGACCGGAACTATCGTGCGGCTGAGGAACAAAGGGGTGCCGGTGTTGAACGGACATGGCCGCGGCGATCTTTACATCGAGCTGAAGGTGCAGACACCTGCGAAGCTCAGCAAGCGGCAACGTGAACTGCTTGCTGAACTGGAGAACGAGGGCGCGGTCGAGAACAAGCCCGTCGATCGCGGCCTCATCGACAAAGTCAAGGACATGTTTGCCTAGCGCTTGGACCACAACCTCCGCATCTACGCGTGGTTTCTGCTGATCGTGACCGTGCTGCCCGCGGCGGCGCGGCTGGCGCGGCCCCGTGAGTTGGCCAAGGTCCTTCTCATCCGCTATAAAGATCCCGGACGCCGCAAGCGCGCCCGTATCGGCGGCGTTCTCTTTCTCGCTGTCTCGCTGATTGGCATGCCCTTCGCCATTCGTGCGCCGCGTCCCGAATCAACCTGGCTCATCATCGCGCTGCTGGTGGGCGCGGTATCGTCGCTCGAATTCCTGCTCGACAGCCGCCTGCTAGAGGAAGAGTCTCTGACGCGCCAGAACCGCTACTTCGGCGGCGTGTACGCATCCATCGCCATCGCAACCCTGCTGCTGCTCATGATCAAATGACCCGCCGCCGCTGGATTGCCGACCAGTACACCCCCCAAACCGCGGTGTTGACCGGCGCCAACGCGGCGCACCTGGCACGCACCCTTCGCGCGCGCGCCGGACAGCAGTTCGACGTGGCTTGCGGCGAGCGAGTCTATCGCGCCACAGTTTCCTCGGTCGCGGACGATCGCGTGGAGTTCGCCTTGAGCGAAGAGTTGGCGGTGTCAACGGCGATTGCTCCCATTACGCTACTGCTCGCCGTCTTCAAGTTCGACCGCATGGAGTGGGCGATCGAGAAATGTACCGAGCTCAACGTCACTACCATCGTTCCCGTCATCTCCCACCGCACCGAGAAACATCTCGCCCAGGCAGCCGAGAAGCGCGTGGAGCGCTGGCGGCGCATTGCGCTTGAAGCGGCACAACAGTCGAGACGGGTTGCTCCACCCGAGATCGCCGGTCCAGCGAAGCTGAGTGATGCTCTGCGCTGCGACGTGGAGCAGAAAATTGTCTTGGCAGAAAACGAAACCAGCGTCACGCTAAGCGAAATCCTGCGCGCGCAGAACAATGCAAGTTCGCTTGCATTGGCGGTCGGCCCCGAAGGCGGCTGGGCCGAAGATGAGTTGCAAGCCTTCGAGAGCGCTGGATGGATTGCGGCTTCGCTCGGCGACACGATCCTGCGCGCCGAAACCGCCGCTATCGCCGCCTTGGCTGTCGCTCGTGCCGAACGCGCATAGTTTTTCCTCCACATTTCCTCAGAAATCAGCGACATCAGCCCACTCCATCCTTGTATGACTCGCCGTTCAAGAGGATAATATTTCTTTCGCCTTTTCTTCGACATCGGAGACCCAACTGCCAAAGCGTTCCAGCACCGGACAGACCGCTTTCCTCTTCGCGGACGACGAGTCTCGCGAGCCAGCGCCGGCCTTTGTCCCGACCGCCTTTGTCCCGACCGAAGATCAGAGGCAGGCCATTGAGCACGTCCACGGCCCCATGCTAGTGGTCGCCGGCGCGGGTACCGGCAAGACCACCGTCCTCACCCAGCGCATCGCGCGCCTGCTGAAAGACGGCCACGCCAAACCGAGCGAGATTCTGGCTATCACCTATACGCGGGCCTCGGCCCACAACCTTGTGGTGCGGCTTGCGGAAGCCTGGCTGGGACGCGACGACGCAGAGGCCGTGGACCAGGTGCTGCATTCCGGCCTGAAGGTTGGCACCTTTCATGCCTACTGCTACTGGTTGTTGTGTCAGGTCGGCCGCCGTTTCGAGTTGATCGACGATAAGGACCTTTACGTCCTTCTGCGCCGCGACATTGACGATCTCGGGCTGGAGCACTTCATCACCGCGGGCAATCTCGGAAAATTCATCAACGACTTGCTGAACTTCTTCCGCCACTGCTCTGACGAATTGCGCGGCCCTGCCGATTACGACGGCTACGTCGCCGACCTGGTGAGCGGAAAGGCCGAGTTGCAGCGTGTGTGCAGTTCAAAACAGACGCTCGATGACAAGGAAGTCATCGCCCGCTGTCAGGAGATCGCCCGCGTCTTCCATCGCGTGGAAGAAAAGCTTGCCGCCGCCGGCATGGGAACCTACGGCGATGTGATTACGCGTGCTCTGTCGTTGCTGGAGGACAGTCGCAATCCCAAGTGGCTAGAGCAGGCGCGCGCGGGAGCCAGGTTCATCCTGATCGACGAGTTCCAGGATTCAAACGTCGCGCAGATCAAGTTTATGAAGCACCTGGCGGGCGAAGCTGCCAACGTCTTTGCCGTCGGCGATCCCGATCAGGCAATCTACCGTTTCCGTGGCGCCACCAGCGGCGCCTTCGATCAATTCCTCGCAGCCTTCGGTCCCGAACGGGTAAAGCGTGTCACTATGAGCGACAATCGGCGCTCTACCGAAGCGATCCTGCGCTCCGCCTATGAGGTGATCACCAGCAATCCTCAGATCTCGACCAAGGTGCTGCCCGGCGGCGAGACCTGGAAGCGTCTCCCACTGGTGCACGCACGCACGGCTCCCGAGCCCAGTCCCATCCCCATGGTGCATGTCTGCGGCTGCATCGGCAAGGACACCGAGGCCGCATTCGTAGTCGACCAGATCGAGCGTATCCACAAAGCGGGCAAAGCGTGGGGCGATTTCGCTGTGATCTACCGGCAGCACAGCCATCGCGATAACCTGGTTCGCCGCCTGCGGGAGCGAAGCATCCCCTTCGTGGTCGAAGGCGTCAGCCTGCTGGAGACCACCGAAGTCCGCGACCTGCTGTCCGTTCTGACCCTCCTACAGGACGGCGACGCGGTGAGCGCGGTGCGGGTCGCATCGTTGCCGCAGTTCAACATCGACGGCCGGGCGCTGCGTGCTGCGTTCGCCAATGCCGGCGACACGCTCAAAGCGGAGACCGAACTTGAAAAGCTCGACGGCGGCCCGGAGCTTTTGAACGCGCTGACGGAAGCGCGGCGTTTGCTGGCATCGGCCGACGACAAGGCCGTATCAGCGATCACCATTGCGGAGCGATGCTTCGCACTTGCTCCGAACCAGGACCGTGCGGCGTTCGCGGAATTCGCCGAGAGCTGGTCCAGGAAACCAGCAGCCCTCTCGGGGCAGGCTACGCTGCGCGAATTTCTTGAGTATCTCGATCTCTTCGTGGAAGGCGGAGGTAAGGTGTGCCGCCCTGACGACGATGCCGACGGCACGCCGACTACCCTGCTGCTGGAGTCGGGCAAGGACCAGCGGTGCAGCGAGCAGTCGTCCGACGCCGTCCACCTGATGACGGCGCACGTAGCCAAGGGCCTGGAATTCCCTGTAGTGTTCGTGATGCGCGTAGTCACAGGAGCGTTCCCGGCCAGCTACAAGGAAGACCTGGTCGAGTTTCCCAACGCGCTGCGCAACCGCGAGAACGTTCCGGAGGAGGATGATCCCAAACAACTCCATGAGGAGGAAGAGCGCCGCCTGTTTTACGTAGCCATGACTCGCGCGCAAGACGAACTCATTCTCACCGGCAAGCCGGGCGGAAAGAAAGACCTGACTCCTGCGGGATATTTGCGCGAGTTAGCTGGCCTGAAATTGAGCAGGCTGCGCGGACATTTGGAGTTCAGCGAAGTACCGGAGGGCGCGCTGGTGAATTCCATCCAGGCCAGTGCCGCGCCGCAGCCGCGGGTGCACGATTGGGTGGCGCTGCCTCCGCTGGACACTACGCGCATCTTGCGCCTGAGCCCCAGCGCCATCGAAACCTACTCGCATTGCCCGTTGCGCTATAAGCTGGAACGCGATTGGAACCTCCCGGAGGAGCCGGGAGCTGCCATGCAGTTTGGGCAGGCGATCCATACCGCTCTGATGGGCTACTTCGACGCCCAACGCAAGGGCAGGAATCTTGACGCCGAGACGGTGATCGCATCCTTCCTTGACGAATTTGCCAAAGCCAAAATCGACGAGCCGCTGCAACGCGAGCTGTACGAGAAGAATGGCCGCAGGCAGCTGACAGCGTTCCTGAACTCTCGTGCCGCGACGCCGCATGGACGGGTGGCCATGGTCGAGCACCGCATCGATATGGAGATTGCCGGCGTAAAGGTGACTGGGCGTATTGATCGGGTCGACGAAGGCGAGGACGGGTTGACCATTGTCGATTACAAAACCGGCCGCCCCAAGTCCCAGGAGGTCGCCGACAAGAGCTTGCAATTGTCGATCTACGCTCTGGCCATGCAGAAGCAGGGCCCCCTGAAAGAGGTGATCTTCGAGAACCTCGAGGACCACAGCACCGTGAGCACCAAGCGCACATCGAGCGATCTGAAAAAAGCGGAGCAGAAAATCACCAAGGTCGCCGACGATATCCGGGCAGGAAAGTTCGATCCCGATCCCGGCCTTCATTGCGCCTGGTGCGCCTACCGCGCACTCTGCCCCGAGCACGAGCTGGTGACGATTGCGGTGACGGCGGGCAAGAACTAGAACTACCGCTCTTTGCTTCTCGCATTTAGCTCTTCCTTCTTCCCGCTTCGAGAAAGTTGCGATAACGCAGAGCTAAAAGCGAATAGCGAACCACGCCCTTCATGCTAATCTCCTAGAACCCATGACCTCGCGCAGGAATGCCTGGCTGGCGCTCGCCCTGCTGACGGCGCTCAACTTCGTCAACTACATCGACCGCTCCATCCTGTTCGCGGTGCAGGAGCTGATCAAGACCGAGTTCTCGCTCAACGACAAGGACGTAGGCTTCCTGACCTCCGCCTTCTTCATTTGCTACATGGTTGCTGCCCCACTGATCGCGCCCCTCGCCGATCGCTATCCCCGCAAGTGGATCATGGCCGGTGGCGCTTTCGTCTGGAGCGCAGCCACTCTATTGACCGCCGTCACCCACACCTACGACGAATTGCTGCTGCGCCACATCATCGTCGGCATCGGCGAGGCTACGTTCGTGGTGTTCTCCCCGGCCTACCTGTCTGACCTGTTCCCCGAGCGCCTGCGCGGGCGCGTGCTGTCGATCTTCTACCTTGCGATCCCGGTGGGCACCGCCTTCGGCTACATCATTGGAGGGCAGCTTGGCGCAGCACACGGCTGGCGTATGCCGTTCATGATCTGCGCGATCCCGGGCGTACTGCTGGCCATGGGCGTGCTAACGCTGCACGAACCGGAGCGCGGCGCCAGCGATCACATCGCCGATAACATCGAGCGCGGCACGCTCGTCGGACTGTTTCGCAACAAGGCGTATTGGACAGTCTGCCTTGGCATGGCAATGATGACCTTCGCCGTCGGCGGCTTGCAGGTATGGATGCCGACCTTCCTGATGCGCGTGCGCGATGTTCCGCTCGAGCGAGCCAACGACGTGTTTGGGGTAATCACGGTTATCGCAGGCACGGTCGCAACTCTTTTCGGAGGCTGGCTGGGCGACCGCCTGCTGCGCCGCACGCGCTCTGCCTACCAACTGATTTCGGCTATCGGGATGTTGCTGTCGATTCCGGCCATACTGGTCGCGGTGTTTGTCCCCGGCCATATTATGTACGCCGCTATCTTCGTCGGCGAGTTCCTTATCCTGCTGAACACCGCTCCTCTGAACGCGGCGCTGGTGAATTCGGTCAGCGCGCGCATCCGCGCTACCGCAGTCGCAGTCAACGTGTTCACCATCCACCTGCTGGGGGACGCCTTCTCACCCACCCTCATCGGAGCCATCTCCGACAAGACGAACCTGCAAACCGGCTTTATGGCCGCAGTTGTCGCCGCGGGTCTCTCTGCCGCGTTTCTGTTCTACGGAATGCGCTTCGCTCCTGAGCTGCCTGAGTCGGAGCTGAACGCTAGCCACCGCCTTCCGGAAGGTGCTTCGGCCTAGATGGGCTTGCGAATCGCCTACGAAATCCTGCTCTGCGCCGTCAGCGTCGTTCTTGGATCTGTCTGGTTGTCGCGAGTGTTCATCGTCTGGCGCAACCGCAAGACGGTCGCCGACATCAGCACGCCTGAATACGACGAGCCCTGCGCCAGTGCCCCGCGCGTAAGCATCATCGTTCCGGCGAGGAACGAGGCCGACCACATCGAGGCTGCGCTCTCGTCGCTGTTGCAACTCGACTATCCCGACTACGAAGTGGTTGCCGTCAACGACCGTTCGGACGACGCCACTGGCGTCATCATCGATCGCCTGTGTCGGCAATGGCGCGAGCGCAACGAATCGGCACAGCACCGCTTAAAGATACTTCATGTTGACGCACTGCCCCAGGGATGGCTGGGCAAGGTTCACGCCATGTGGAAGGCGGCGCAGGAGGCAAGCGGCGACTGGCTGCTGTTCACCGATGCCGACGTCGTCTTTCGCGCCGACGCTCTGCGCCGTGCCATCGTCTATGCGGAGCGCGAGCGCGCCGACCACGTCGTCCTTTTCCCCACTATGGTGATGCAGACCGTCGGCGAGCGCATGATGATGGCGTTCTTCCAGTCGCAGTTCGTCTTCGCTCACCGCCCGTGGAAGGTCGCCGATCCCAAGTCGCGTGACTCGATCGGCGTGGGGGCCTTCAATCTGCTCCGCCGCAGCGTCTACGAGAAGATCGGCACCTATGCGGCGTTGCGCATGGCCGTGCTCGATGACATGATGCTGGGCGAGCTGGTCAAGAAGCATGGCTCCCGCCAGCGCTGCGTCTTCGGCCGCGATCTTTTGAGGCTGCGCTGGATCGTGGGCACGATGGGCATGGTGCGCAACCTGACGAAAAACTTCTTCGCCATTCTGCGCTTCAATGTGCCCTTCGCCCTGGCCGCAATTTGTGGCGTCCTACTCATCAACCTTGGACCGTTCGTGGGAGTATGGCTCGCGCAAGGCTGGGCGAAGGCAGGCTACCTCGCGGCGTTAGTGGCCATCGCCGCCATGTACTTCGGTATGGCGAGCCGAAGCGACATTCCCATGCGATACGTCTTCCTCCATCCAATCGGGACCCTGCTCTTCGCCATGACTATGCTGCGATCCATGATTGTGACGCTCGCGCGCGGCGGCATCGTGTGGCGCGGAACTTCCTATTCCTTGCAGGAGTTAAAGCAGTTCGAGCGGCAGTCGCCCCGATGGAACTGGATATGAGCTTCGAGCGACGAGCTTCGAGCTGCGAATCCAGCTGCATAGCAAAGAGCTACGATGGATCACGCTTCCGAAGTTGACGTGCTTCGTTGACCGTGCGCGACAGTACAGCGAGCATCTTCTGCACTTCGATGATCTTCTGGTTGCTGGCTCTGTAGATCTCTTCTTTGACCAAACCCAGATCATGTGCGAGCAAAAGGAAGTACTCGAGTTCTACAGCCGATCCGGACGCTGTGATGAGAAAACGATGGAATTCACCATCCCCGGTTCTTCCACACCCCTCGGCGATATTTGCGGCTATAGAAGCACTGCTTCTCCGCATCTGGCTGGTAATGCCGTATAGCTCTTCTTTCGGAAAGGACGATGTGACCTTATAGATCTCCAGAGTCAGGCCATGCGCCTTCGACCAAACCTGCAGCCGCCTGAAATCTCGCATCGGGATTGCCTCCGCCTGATAGTACCGCGCCGAGCAGCGGCGCGGTGCTCGTGGCATGCCACTCGAAGCTCGTTGCTCGCCGCTCGTACCTCGCAGCTACTTCGTCGGCTCCATCCTTAGCGCGTCGTTGAATCGGTTGAAGTAATTGAACAGCCCGATCGCCGCCAGCAGTTCGATGATCTCGCCTTCGTCGTAGTACTTGCGCAGCTCGGCCCAGAAAGCGTCATCCACTTCGTGAGGATCGCGCGTGACCCGCTCCGCTAGTTCCAGAGCTATCTTCTCGGCATCGGTGAAGTCGGAACGATTGCGAAAGTCTGCCAGGTGCTCGATCTGGTCGTCGCTCCAGCCATGCCGCCTTGCCAAGGCGGTGTGCGAGGCCAGTCAATATTCGCAGCGGTTGATCTGCGAAGTACGAACGATCACCAGCTCTTTGAGCTTGGCGGGGACGGTCCCGGTGTTCATGATGGCCCGGAAGTGCGCGATCATCGAGCGGAAGATTTCCGGACGGTGGGCCACGGTGCGGAACATGTTGGGCACATTGCCGCGCTCCGCAATGTAGGTCTCATAGATCTTGGCTGTTTCCTGATCGACTTGGTCTTTCTCCAGGCGGGTGATTCGAGGCATATACGAATTCTAGCCCCCGCCGCGTGCGCTCCGCCCTTCAGCAGCAACTCATGTTCACACTGGCGACCTCAGGACTGCCGAACGCCTCCTCCGGGATGGCGGCGCCGTGCAGCGTGGCCCAGCAGCGGCGGGCTGCTTCGAACACCACGATGATCACGCCCACCACGAACAACATCATCAGAGCCGAATCCAGGTAGCCTTGCACTGCCTTGCCCGGCGTATGCGCTAGCGGCCAGTAAATCGTCTTGACCGACAGCACGCCCGCGGTCAGCGTTGTTACCCCAACGAAGAGCATGGGCACCGCCGTCACCCAAGCATACTTCGCCTTACCCATGTTCACCAGGAACACCGTCGTCACGGCCAACGCGATCGTCGCCAGTAGTTGATTGCCGGTGCCAAATAGCGGCCACAGCGTGGAAATGTTCCCCGTCCAGATCAGGTATGCCCACGCGCAGACTACAACGGCCGAGGTCAGAAGATTTCCCGGCAACCACGCCGTGTTGGCAAACGGCTTGTGAACCTTGCCCAACAGCTCGTGCAGCACATAGCGGGCGACGCGGGTGCCGGCATCGACTGTCGTCAGGATGAACAGCGCTTCGAACATGATGGCGTAGTGATACCAGTAGCCAGTGAGCGTTGCCATTCCCGGCAGCCCTCGGAAAATCTGCGCCATGCCGATGGCCAGCGAAACTGCGCCGCCGGTACGTCCAGCCAATTGCTCGCCGACCTCACGCGAGAAGAGATCCAGGTTAACGGTGTGCATGCCCAGCTTGGCAAATACAGCGGGGGTGGTATTGATCGCGAAGTAGTCGCCGGGATGCATGGAGCAGGCGGCAATCAGTGCGAGCACGGCCACCACGGCTTCGCAGATCATGGCGCCATAGCCGACAAAGCGCGCATCGCTTTCCTTCCACAGCATCTTCGGAGTCGTACCGGAAGAAACCAGCGAATGAAATCCTGAAATCGCTCCGCAGGCGATGGTCACGAACAGGAATGGGTAGAGCTTTCCCTTGATGATCGGCCCGCCGCCGTGAACAAACTGCGTCAGCATCGGAAACTGAATGTCCGGGTGCACAAGCAGCACGCCGCCCAGCAACAGCGCAATCGTTCCCAGCTTCATGTACGTCGACAGATAGTCGCGCGGGGCCAGCAGGAACCATACCGGCAGCACCGACGCCACAAATCCGTAGACGGCCATCAGTACAGTGATTTGATGACCGGTGAAGGTGAGCGCCCCGGCATAAGACGAAGCGGCGAACCAGCGTCCGCCGACCACCGCCGCAATCAGCAGCACAACTCCCACAATGCTGGGGCCAGCAATCTTAATCTGCCCCGGCGCGCTCTTGAACATGTACAGCCCCATCGCGATTGCAATCGGAATGGTCCAACCGATGGTGAACACTCCCCACGGGCTGTTGGCCAGCGCGTTCACCACCACCACACCCAATCCCGCGAGCGTCACCAGCAGGATGAAGAGCAATGCGATCATGGTTACCAGACCCGCTGCCGGTCCAATCTCCGTGCGCGCCACGTCTGCTAGCGATCTCCCTTTGTGCCGGATGGAAGCTACCAACACGGTGAAATCGTGCACACATCCAGCCAGCACCGCGCCGATCACGATCCACAGGAATCCCGGAGCGAATCCGAACTGGGCTGCCAGCGTCGGCCCCACCAGAGGCCCGGCGCCGGCAATCGCTGCGAAGTGATGGCCAAACAGCACCCACTTCGGCGACGGAACGTAATTGTGGCCATCTTCGTACATGTGCGCCGGAGTGGTGCGCCGGTCGTCAAGGACCAGAACCTTGGCGGCGATAAACGCGCTGTAGTAGCGGTAGAAGAGCGCAAACACGCACAGCGTACCCACGATGACAGGGAGCGTATTCATCGACCGGCTCCTGACATGCTTGTTAACTAACTCCGGACCAGAGTAGTCAGGCTGAGAGTGACAGCATAGAATAGTCCACCGTTGGACTTAAAGGGGGCTGACTCTTCCATGGAATCTTCACGCCGTAGTTTCCTGGGCGTTGCCGCTGGGGCCGCGGCCGCCGGTGTTCTATCCGCCACCACGCCTGCACAGGCAGCTCAATCCGAGCCTGCAAAACTTCCGCCATCGATAGCCGCGCTGAAGTCGCGCAAGAGCGAAGCGGTGCCGATCAGCGCCGACGAGATGCGCGCCCGGGTGGAGCGCGCCCGCCAGTTGATGAACGCTAACGGCCTGCAAGCGGTTGTGGTCACCAATGGCAGTTCGCTGACCTACTACAGTGCAGTGCACTGGTGGCTCAGCGAGCGTTTCTTTGGCATGATCCTGCCGGCCAAGGGCGCACCGTTCTTTGTCTGTCCCGCATTCGAAGAGGACCGTGCGCGCGAGCAATTGTCGAATGGGCCTTTCGGCAAGAATGCCGACGTGCGTACCTGGCAGGAAGATGAAAATCCCTACACCCGCGTCGCGCAGGGCATGACCGATCTGGGACTGAAGACCGGTAAGCTCGGCATCGAAGAGAAAACTCCCTTCGTCTTCAGCAACAACGTCGGGATGGCTGCGCCCGCGCTGGAAATTGTCAGCGCTACGCCGGTCACGGCCGGCTGCCGCATGATCAAAAGCGATCACGAGGTCGCACTAATGCGACTGGCGGCGCACGTGACACTTGCGGCCTATGCCGCGGCCTATCACGCCTTACAACCCGGCATGACGCAGCATCAGTTTGCCGAGTTGGTTCGCCTCGCCCATACGCAACAGGGTTTCACCGGCGGCGCCGATGTGCAGGTGGGCGAGTATTCCGCCCTGCCGCACGGCTCCATCCATCCCCAGGAGATTCGCGAAGGGACGATTCTGCTGATGGACGGCGGCTGCACCGCGGAAGGCTACGCATCCGACATCAGCCGTACCTTTGTTCTGGGCAAGCCGACCGACAAGATGAAGAGCGTCTTCGACATTGTGCATAAGGCACAAGCCACCGCCCTGGCCACCGCGCGTCCCAAACTGCCTTGCGAGAACGTGGACGCTGCCGCCCGCAAGGTCATTGTCGACGCGGGCTATGGGCCCGGGTACAAATACTTCACTCACCGCGTCGGCCACGGCATGGGTATGGACGGCCATGAATGGCCTTACCTCGTCCACGGCGACAAGCTTCCCATGCAGGCCAACATGACGTTCAGCGACGAGCCGGGCATCTACATTCGCGGGGAATTCGGCGTCCGCCTCGAAGACGACATGCACATCCTGCCAGATGGCGCAGAGCTGTTCACCGCGCAAAGCCCATCGCTGGAGGATCCGTTCCCAGGCACTTCGTAGCAAACGGCCGAGGTCACCAGGGCCTAGCGTAAGGAAATGGAGCCATAGAAGCCGCGTACGAGGACCAGGCCACCGAGGAAGGCCAGACCAAAGCTCAAAAGGCTGCCGACCAGGAAATATTCGGCAAAGGCTCCGTTTTCCTTCAGTTCGGGAAAACGCGCAATCGACTTGCTGGTCAGGATCAGACCAACCATTGCAGGAGATTGAACGGTGACAGCAGTGATTACTAGAAATCGCTCCAGCCAGCCGATATAGAGGCCGGCGTTCTTGAGCCGAGTCGGTTTTTCGGCGCGGATCCCCTCTAACAATCCGCGGGTGAGATAACGAATTAGATATCCGCCAGCGAAAATCACTGCAAGGTAGACGACTGCCAGCAGCAAAATCCTGTTTTTTGTCTCTGCCGAAGGCCCCCATGTCGCCATCACTTGCACGCTAACGCGCGCAATACCGCAGGCAATCCCGATTAGAACGGCAATATGGAGAAACTGGTCAATTAGGAACACAGCCCAATTCTCGGCCACCAGGTCCCGACCTATTAGCTGAGATTTCACAATGTCGATGGCAATGTGAACTCCCACATACGACCCCACCAGCACCTGGTTCCTCCCGGACAGGAAAGGAACGCCGGCAAACCACTTAAGACACGCCCAGGCAACTGCATAATGCACGACTGCGTGCGCGGCGGTAGGAAGCAAACGCCTGCCTTTATGGACGGCTATCCACCGTGACTGCAGCAGAAAATCGCCTGCCAGGTGTGCCAGTAAGAGGCTTAGTGCAACGGTTACGAAACCTTGCATAATTTCGTCCAACTTTTGATTTTTGTACGGAAAACGTACAACTCAAAAATAATACTGAATGATCTTCTCCATGGCCTGCCGCGTTTCTTCCATCTGCCAGTAATGCGAGCGCTTCAAGGTTCGGGATATGGTCGAAACGTCAACCCTGCGCTTGCGAGCTATCTCATCCATGCGGCCGGTTTCGATCTGCAGATTGATCGCCGCCCATTGTTTTGTGGTAACGCGGTTGAGCAGACTGTCGTGCAGATGATAGATGCTGTTGGCAATGGTATCGAAGACCTCATCCCCTGTTTTAAAGCAGGTCAGCACCACGTACTTCGGATTGCCGGCCTTTATCTGGTCAGCCGCCTTGCGCGCGAACTCAAAAGCCATTCCACCGGCGTATTGGTTCACAGGTTGCCGGCGGGCCCCAGTGACTTCCCCGAATCCCACGGCGATCCAGAGCCTGAGAGGATAAAAAAAACGGCGTAAATCCAGCAGGACAGTCGGAATGTACTCGGGCTTGCGGAGGATCACCTGAAACTCGTCCCATGCCGTAACCGCATAGGGAGACAAGATGAACTTCTTCCCCAAGTGGAGCTTTGACACATTGTCGAGCTTTTTGTCGCGCTGCGAGCGAAAAGACGCAACCTGCCGCGAACCGGCCACATCGGCGGTTAAGACTGCATAGCTCGTGCCGCCCAAACTCCGCTTCATGATTGCACGTTATCATACAAATCTACATAGTTGTACAAAAACATACAATTCTCCCCGGGTGAACTTTCTGGCAGGCCATGGACACGGCCGGCTCTCACGCTGGTCTTTTGTCTCGCGCTTGACTTACTGCCTCGCGTGCGTCGTTTTCCTGCTTCTCGCTGCATGCGCAGGTGCTGCGCAATGATCTGCCCAGTGAAAGTTTGGGATTACGCAGCCCTGCGTGTGTGCTTGGAGTTCGCAGCCTTACGTTCTTTGCCGCCTTTATGCCGCCGAGAGCGCCACCAATAATACAAGCCGACTGTGGCTCCAACGGCGATGAGTCCCAGAAGCGTATACCGGATCGGACCATAGTAGCGGTGCATCCAGTGAAATACAGCGCCTCCATAAATCGAGCCAAGATAGGCCATGAGGGAATAACGGACCGCCCGCCCAAGCAGGACAGCGGCCAGAAATTTCCTGAGAGGGTACTTTAGAATCCCCGGTGCCACGAAGAACGGCACGACCGGAACCGGCGGCGGGGCAATCGATCCCAAGACCACCGTCAGGAAGCCGCGCTTCTCGAACATGGCGTAGATCTTCTTTGCCCGGCGTCCGGAGATCTTCTTCTCCAGGGTCTCTTCCCCGCCCTTGAGGCCCACGCGATAAGTGAAATAGCTTCCGATCACGCTGCCGATGGTCGCCATGGTCGCGTAGTACCACCAGGGCTCGCGATGCGAGATCGCCAGCAGGATGGTGAAAAAGTCCATGCCCCCCGGAAACGGAATCACTGAGCTGTCGACGATTCCTACAACGATCAGCCCCGGGCCGCCCAGCCTTTGAATCCAATGCCAGGCAGTGTGCTTGAAGGTGAAGAATGCGTACGAGAGCATGGTCCCGGCCATCATGGTGGGCAGCTAAGGACTTAGAAGCAGAATCCCGCATTCACGACTACAACTATGTCGCGAAACTGTTTTGAACGGGTACGGCTTCAGCCTCGCCGTGAGAGACAAAGAAATGCGCGGCTTTAGCGTCTGAGGGATTCAGCCCGCTATTCATCTGATAGCTTCCGTCGAATTCAGGAATTCACTCGTGTTGTGGTGGGTTTATCAGACCTTCGATTTGCTGAACGCCACCGGCCCCAGGAAGCGAAGATCGGGCACGCGACAGATGAGCCCCAACTCCTGCGCATATTCCAGGAAAAGCTGCAAGCCGGCGTGGTTCTCGCGGTCAAGATAGTAATGGATGTTCTGCGTGAGATAGCTGGTGACGTCGTCTTCGCTCAGTCCCAGCCGCTGCGACCATTCCTTCGCCAGCATCGCAATGCTCTCCGTCTGGATTCCATGATCACGCGACTGCTGAAACACCTTGGTTAGGTTAACGCCCTTCTGCAGGCGCTGGAGCGCATCCAGACGCGCTGCCCAGAACGCGAATACAAACGGCTTTCCGGTTCGAACCCGCCATTCATGCGCCAGGTCGTAGGAATACAGCCGCTCCTGAGAGATCCGGACCTCCGCCAGCAGCGCCGGGTCGCCGATCAGCAGCGCGGCGTCATGCGCCGCCAGCATGGCATCGAGGTCAGGTGGCTGGGGAATGAGCTCACGCGGCCCTCCGAGGAACTTCGCAAACAAAACCTGCGTCAGTGCCACCGAGGTTCGCGACGACGTGTCCGCCGCAACCGTACGGATCTCTTCCATCGGCTTACGGCTGATCAGCAGAATCGAGCGTACGTGGTCCTTGGCGGCAATCGCGATGTTGGGCACGATCACCAGCCCGGGAATCTGGGCGTAGGTAACCGCCGGAATGATCCCGATATCGGCTTCGTTCGCCGCCAGCGCCGCCGCACAGGCCGATGGAATGGTGTAGGAGATTTCGAAGTGCTGAGCGGCGTCTCCGTGCTCGAAATCCCACATCAGGGGAGCCGTATTGAGAAATGAAATGGCCGAGATACGCAGACCGGACATGAAGTTCGAGTCTAGCAGAGGCGGCCGGCGAAGCTGGGAGCCACTCGGTCAACGCACAGGTAGGCGTGATGCCTCTCATTGACGGTAACCAGATTTGAGGTTACTCTCGCGGTTTCTGACCACCATCCCATTTTGGAGTCCCCCGATGGCCTCAACACGCCCTGCGACCACGAATGCCACCTTCGCCACCGATCGTTCCCTGAAGTGGCTCGGCCTGGCGATGACCCCAGGTGTAGGAGCGGGTCGCGGCAAGAAGCTGGTCGAGTTCTTTGGCGGAGTCGACGCCATCTTCGCAGCCTCCCTGACCGAGCTGGAAGCAGCCGGCTTGCCGGTCGCCGCAGCACAAAGCATCGCCCTCGGCAAATCGCTTGAGCTGGCCGGTGAAGAGCTTGATCGCCTGCGGGAAATCGGCGCAACCCTGCTGGTTCAAGGAGACGGGGTCTACCCGCCGAGGCTGTTTGAGATCTACGATCCGCCGCTCATCCTTTATGTCCGTGGCGACGCTGAGGTGCTCAGCAAATTCGGCATCGCGGTCGTCGGCACACGGCACCCGACCCCGTATGGCGTAGGCGTCGCCGAACGCCTGTCCTGCGACCTGGCCGCCCGGGGCCTCATCATAATTAGTGGTATGGCGCGCGGCATCGATACCGCAGCCCATCGTGGCGCCTTCAACGCTCACGGCAAGACACTGGCGGTCTGGGGTACCGGACTCGATGTGACTTATCCCAAGGAAAACCAAAAGGTTGCAGACCAGATACTGGCGTCCGGGGGAGCCATTGTCTCCGAGTTTCCCTTGGGAACCTTCCCGGCGCCACAGAACTTCCCGATTCGTAATCGCATAATTAGCGGCTTGTCGATTGGCGTGCTGGTGCTCGAGGCGGGAGAGTACAGTGGAACCCGGGTCACGGCGCGCTGTGCCCTGGAGCAAGGCCGAGACGTTTACGCGGTTCCGGGAAATGTGACCAACAAGCTATCTTGGGGCCCTAACACATTGATAAAACAGGGGGCTGCTCTGGTTGCCACGTGGGAAGACGTCTGGGAAGCGTTGCCCACCGATGTTCGCCTCGCCCTGACGCCACCCGAGGCAGGTGCATCCGATGGTCCGTCCGCAGCATCATTGTTTGACGCGCCGGAATTAAGCCCGGCCGAACGGCGCATCTGGGGCGTGCTCCGAGCTGATGAGTCAACCCATATCGACGAAATCGTCGAGCGACTGGTCTCGCACCTATCGTCTTCCGAGATCTTTACAGCTCTCTTCGAGCTTGAGCTGAGCGGCCGCATCCGGGAATTGCCCGGCAAGAATTATGTGAGAACGCTATAGAGGGGAACCGCCGCCAGCCGCCAGCCGGAAGGAACTAAGATATGCGGGACTTCAAGGATCTCGAAGTTTGGCGAAAATCACATCAGTTGACGCTCAACGTCTATCGGGCGACTGAAAGCTTTCCCCGGTCTGAGCTGTTCGGTCTCACCAGCCAGATTCGACGTGCTGCTGCTTCAATCGAAGCGAATTTGGCCGAAGGTTGCGGGCGAACTCAGGCGGAGTTCGCAAGATTCGTGCAGATTGCGTTGGGATCGAATTGCGAGCTGGAATGTCATCTTCTGTTGGCGCGCGATCTTTCATTGCTTGCGGCCGAGAATCCTCGGCAGCTACTGGCGCGAATCGAGGAAGTCCGGCGAATGTTGAATGCATTGCTCAAGACGCTGCGGCGATCTTCAGTCGCTTGGGTGCCGGAATCGTGATGGTTTCTAAGGTGCTGATTCGCCATTCTTTAGCTGGTAGCTGGCGGCTGGGGGCTGGCAGCTATTGCCTTGCCCAACGGCATTTCGTGCTAGCTTCATACTAAACATTGCATCATCGCACTCATATACGGAGCACCATTGTCTAAAGGTCTAGTCATCGTCGAGTCGCCCACCAAGGCGAAGACGATTCAGAAATATCTTGGCGCCGGCTACGAGGTCGAAGCCTCGCTCGGTCACATCAAAGATCTGCCCAAGAAATCCCTCGGGGTCGATCTCGACAACGAATTCTCTACCGAGTACGTGATCATTCCCGGCAAGGAAAAGGTCATCGCCAGGCTGAAAAAGCTGGCGAAGTTGGCCGACGCTATCTACCTGGCACCCGACCCGGACCGCGAAGGCGAAGCCATCGCCGCGCACCTGGCGGAAGAACTGGGCGGTGATTCCGTCGACGGCAAGAAGAAAGCGAAGAAATCCGCCGTCAGCATCCGGCGCGTAACCTTCAACGAGATCACCAAGCGCGCCGTTCAGGAAGCCTTCGCCAAGCCGCGCGACATCGACCGCAATCTGGTCGATGCCCAGCAGACCCGGCGCGTCCTCGATCGCCTGGTCGGTTATCAGGTTTCGCCGCTGCTATGGGACAAGGTCCGTCGAGGTCTCTCCGCGGGACGGGTACAGACTGTCGCGCTGCGGCTTATTGTTGAGCGCGAGCGTGAGATCAAGGTCTTCGTTCCGGTTGAGTATTGGACCCTGGATGCGCATCTGCTGGGCAGCAAGCCTCCGGTTTTCGTCGCCCGCCTTCAAGGAACCAACCCGAAACAGAACGTATTGCCGGACGAGACGTCTGCCACCGCATTAAAGGACAGGCTCCAAGACGCGACCTGGACGGTTGCGACCGTCGAGAAGAAAGAGCGGCGGCAGAATGCAGCTCCCCCGTTCACCACCAGCAAGTTCCAGCAGGACGCCTCACGCAAACTGCGCTTCAGCGTGAAGCGCGCCATGATGATCGCGCAGCGCCTGTATGAAGGCGTCGAGTTGGGCGACGAAGGCACGGTCGGCCTCATCACCTACATGCGTACCGACTCCACCCGCGTCTCTAACGACGCTCTCACGGAAGTGCGCGAGTGGATCGGCAAGGAATATGGCAACGATTTCCTGCCCGGGTCGCCGAACACCTACAAATCGAAGAAGGACACGCAGGATGCGCACGAAGCCATTCGTCCGACCTCGGCCATGCGCCATCCCGACAGCCTCAAGCAGTTTCTGCAAGAGGACGAGTTCAAGATCTACAAGCTGATCTGGCAACGCTTTGTCGCCTCGCAGATGACGCCCGCCGTCTTCGATCAGACCACCGTCGACATCGACGCAAAGTCGGGCGATACGACCTATCGCTTCCGCGTGACCGGGTCGGTCCTGAAGTTCGAAGGTTTCCTCAAAGTCTACGAGGAGGCGAAGGACAGCAGGGACGAAGAGGACGAGGCGCTCAAGCACAAGCTGCCCACCCTCGAGGCAGGCCAGAAGCTGACGCTCAAAGGTCTCGACGCCGAGCTGCACTTCACCGAGCCGCCTCCACGCTACAACGAGGCCTCACTGGTCAAGGAACTGGAAGAGCGCGGCATCGGCCGGCCGTCGACCTACGCCGCCATTATCAGCACCATCCAGGAGCGCCAGTACGTCCTGAAGACGGGCGGCAAGTTCATCCCGACGGAGATTGGCTTCGTTGTCACCGACCTGCTGGTCGAGAACTTCAAGGACATCTTTGATCCGCAGTACACCGCGCGCCTGGAAGAAGAGCTCGATGAAATCGAGGAAGGCAAGGAGCGCTGGACCGACGCGCTGGCTGAGTTTTACGGAAAGTTCCAAAAAGACCTCCAGTATGCCGAAAAGCATATGGAGAACGTCAAGCGCATGGAGAAGCCCACCGACGAGAAGTGCGAGCGGTGCGGCGCTCCCCTGGTAATCAAGTGGGGCAAGCACGGATCCTTCTATGCCTGTAGCGCCTACGACAAGAGCGATCCCAACAGTTGCACCTTTACCAAAGAGAATCCTATCGACCTGCCTGACCTGGACACGGCTGACATTCAGGAAACCGGGCAGGAGGAATACTGCGAGAACTGCGGCCGTCCCATGGTGCTCAAGCGCGGGCGCTTCGGGACGTTCATGGCTTGCACGGGCTATCCCGATTGCAAGACCACCCGCCGTCTCGATCAGGCGAAGAAGATTCCTGACATCCCGCTCGACGAGAAGTGCCCACAGTGCGGACGCAGTCTGCTGCTGCGGCATGGCCGCTACGGCGAATTCATTTCGTGCAGCGGCTATCCGGAATGCAAGTGGGTGAAGCAGACCTATATCGGCGTGAAGTGCCCGCTGTGCGCCGACGGCGAACTCGTGGAGAAGAAGGCCCGCCGCGGAAATATCTTTTACGGCTGCTCGAATTACCCGAAGTGCGAATTCACCTCGGCGTTCAAGCCGGTGGCGGAGAAGTGCCCCGAGTGCGGCAGCCCGTATCTGCTGGAGAAGAACCTGAAGGACGGGGTCTTCCTGGTTTGTCCTAACAGCAAACGATCTGCCGAAAGCGAAGAGCCCAAGCGCCGCAGCAAGAAAAAGAAAGAAGCCGAGCCGGCCGTGGTTACCGCAAGGTGCGACTTCTCGAAGCGAATTGGTGACGCCCCCGCGCCGGAGGCCGTCGCCTAAACCCAAAATTGCAACGCTGGACTTGCCCCACTCATTCGCAATTTTCGAATGTGTGGGGCGACTATGAAATCCCTGGCTCTCCCCTATGTCATAATTGACCAGTCCTGATCTGGACCAAATCCCCATCAAAAGCAGGTTGAACCATGAGCGAGTCACCCAACCATCACGACGCTGACATCATTCTGAAACTCTATGAACTCCGCCGCGAAAGCGTAATGCGCGATGCGCGACGCTTCCTGGTCGACTTCTGGCCGACCTCGGTGGATGACCTGCTTGCCATCACATCAAATCGGGGATTGAAAGAAAACGCCTACCTGCGGCAGGTCACCGGCTATTGGGAGATGGCGGCCTCGTTCGTCAACCGGGGAGCGATCAATCGCGACCTGGCGCTCGACAATTACGGCGAGATGTTCTTCATGTACGCGAAAATCGAGCCCTTCGTGAAGGCCTTTCGCGAAGCTGTGGGCATTCCGCACTTCCTGAAGAACGTGCAGCAACTTGTCGAAAGCTCACCCGAGACGCGCGAGCGGCTGAAGAACATGCAGAAGATGCAGGCGGCGATTGTGCAGCAGCGCGAAGCGGCGGCGACGGGGCGCTAGAAGCTATCCAAGCGGGTGAAGTACCGCTTCAGCGGTACAGTTTCGGCGCCCAGCATGAAGGCCGGCTTTCAGCCGCTGAGGTACAGACACCCGGTTACCGGGGGTGAAGCCCAAACTTCCAACTCTGCTGGATTATGCACGCCTGAAGGCGTGCTCCACCCCTGGGCACCTACTCTGCCCCGTTAACTCAGATATTCGCGAATGTAGGGGTCCGTACAGCGCAGCAGTTCCGGGGCGGTACCCTCGAAGATGATGTGCCCTTCCCGCAAGATGATGAACTCGGTGTGGACATCGAGCTCCTTTCCTGGGGGAACGGGCATCATTTTGTTTTGGTCGCGGTCGAAGTAGTGACTGGCCATGGTGAATGCATCTTGCAAGCGATGCGTCACCAGCAGCGAGCTGGTCTTGTAAACGTCCCGCTGTTTGACCACCAACTCGATAATCGTATTCGACGTCACCGGATCGAGCCCTCCGGTGGGTGAATCGTAAAGCAGGACTTCCGGCTGAGTGATGATAGCGCGGGCTATGGCTACGCGCCGCCGCATTCCGCCCGAGAGCTCGGCGGGAGAAAGTGCCCACGTCTGCTCCAGTTCGACGAAGCGCAATACCTCCAGCACCCGCTGGTGGATCTCCTCCGTGATTCTCCCGGTCTCCTCAATCAACCGGTAAGCCACGTTCTCTTCCACCGTCATAGAATCGAACAGCGCGCTCTCCTGAAAGACCATGCCGATATTGCGCCGGACCTCGTACAGGTCCTGCTCGCGCATTGAAGTGATCTCGTCGTTCAGCACGTTGATGCGCCCCGAGTCCGGCTTCAGGAGTCCCAGAGATAGCTTCAGGATCAGCGTTTTGCCGGTTCCCGCCGCGCCCAGCAGGATCTTGCTCTCGCCGGCATGCAGCTTGAAGGAGATGCTTCTGAGCACCGGCTCATCGAAGCTGATGGAGACTTCGTCGAACGACAACACGCAATCCTCGCCGCGATAGCCCACGGCGTGCGGCTGATCGACCGTCGGCGCAAGGTTCGCCATTATGCCGGGATGATCCCCATGAGGAGTTTGGTGATGAACAGGTCGCTCACCACAATCAGCACTGATGCCGCCACCATCGCCTGGGTGGTGGCGCGACCCACGCCCTGGGTTCCACCTTTGGCAGAGAGGCCGTAATAACACCCGACACTGGCAATAATGAAGCCGAAGACCACTGGCTTTGAGAGGCCCATGAATACGTCCCCGAACTTCAGCGACTGATACGCCGTCGTCCAGTACTGGTTGGAATCGAGGCCAAGCATGAAGTAGGCAATGGTCCAGCCGCCGGCGAGTCCGACCAGGTCAGAGATGATGCTGAGGAAAAACAGCATCACAGTGCACGAGATGACCCGCGGCGTCACCAGCTTCTTCGTGGGATCGACGCCCATGGCCCGCATGGCGTCGATCTGCTCCGTCACCTTCATCGACCCCAGTTCGCTGGCCATGCCGCTGGCGTTGCGCCCGGCCACCATGAGCCCGGTGAGCACCGGCCCCAGTTCGCGCACCATGGAAAATGCCACCAACTGCCCGGTCAGCGAAAGCGAGCCAAACTGCTCCAGCGTATTGGACGTCTGAAGCGCCAGCACTGCGCCGGTGAAGAAACCGGTGAGCACCACAATGGGAAGCGAGCCGACGCCAATCAGGTCGGCTTGCATGATCGTATCGGCGAAATAGCGCGGGTGGGCAAACAGGTTGGATAGTGAGCGCCACGCCAACAGGGCGTATTCCTGGACGCTTACAACCTGTGTTTTGGCGATTTCAACGGGCGAAAAGACCGGCATGAACTGTTCTCAGGTACTGCAACGAAATATATCAGGTAATCCGGCAGTGGTTTGTTGTATTCCACTTTTTGGCTATACCTCCGGAACCTGCCTTCTCACCCACCTGCGTTCCCTCTTCTACCTTACGAAGGGGTAGTTTAGTATGCTTGTGTCGTTAGCCCGTTATTGTTCGGCCCGAAGTCCCCGCCAGGTTAGCTTCGTTGGGAGGCAGATATCGGATGGCTTTTCAGGTGGACCGTAGCCCGTTCGACCCGGAGTCCGGCTTTGAGTACTACATCTGTTTCAAGCCGGAGAGTCAAGTGGAAGGCGACGAAGTGCGTTCCCGCATCTCGCTCGCGATTGCAGTCTCGGTAACAGAAACCGGCGATGTGGCCGATCTCAGCTTCATGCTGCCCAAAGCTTGCCGCACTGAATTTGCGTTGTCGTACCTTGCCCGCGACCCGTCCGTAAGCTGTGTCGAAAATCGCGTTTTTGTCGCGATCCCGGGTTTGAGCGGCGACGCCGTGTTGGAAGCGCCGGGAACTCTGGAACTCGACAACGCCGGCCGAATCGTTGCCGTGGAGATCAACGGCTGCATTCCGCACACCACCACCTTTCGCCCGGCCAACGCATAATCTCGGCAGCCGGATGGTTTCCTCTTGAACGTGACCGCATTCGTTCTCGCCGGCGGACAAAGCTCGCGCATGGGTTCCGACAAGGCACTGCTGCCCTGGGGCGATGGGACCCTGCTGACGCGCGCGCTCGCCACTGCGCAAGCCGTGTGCAGCCGAACCATCATCTGCGGCCCGCGCTCTCTGTACTCCAAGTTTGGCTCGGTCATCGAAGATGCCCAGCCGGGCCGGGGCCCGCTCGCCGGCATCCAGTCGGCTCTGCACGCAACTGAGACCGAGCTCAACCTCATCCTTTCGGTAGATCTCCCATTGATGCCGGCGGAGTTTCTCGCCTGGCTGTTGCAGCAGGCAGACTCAGGTGAGCAGAGGATTACCGCGCCGGAGGCTCGCGGACTCTTGCAGCCTCTGTGCGCTGTTTACAGCCGCCAGATACGCGATAGCGTGGATGCGGCGCTAGCGGAAGGAGATCTGAAGGTGACGCGCCTGTTCCATCGCGTTCCGACGCGTATCATCGGAGGGCACGAAATTCGCACGGCAGGATTCGATCCCTCGATTTTCACCAACGTGAATACTCGGGGAGACTACGAATCGCTGCTGCAGGCATTACCTGCACATGGCGTGACTGGGCCTCGGCATGAATAACCATCACAACAACAACAACAAGCCGTATATCGATTTCGACCACGTCTGCAAAGCCTTCGGCGACAAGGTCGTGCTCGACGACGTGAGCTTCAACGTCATGCCGGGTGAGACAGTTTGCATCCTCGGACGCAGCGGCGTGGGCAAGTCCGTTTCGCTGCACCACATCATGGGATTTCTCAAGCCCGACAGCGGCCGGGTCTGGGTCGCCCATGAGGACATCACCGACTATCCCGAGGAGGAGCTGGAACGCATCCGCAAGAAAGTTACGATGGTCTTCCAGAACGGCGCGTTGTTTGATTCGCTGACCGTCGGTGAGAACGTGGCCTTCCCGCTGCGCGAGCGCGGCGGCCTGGAAGAGGAGCAGATCTATCAGATCATCGACGGCCTGCTCGACATGGTGGGCGTGCGCGAATTCCGCGATGTGCTGCCCTCGGACCTTTCCACGGGAATGAAGCGCTCGGTCGCCATCGCGCGCGCGCTGGCCGCTCAGCCCGACGCCGTGCTCTACGACGAGCCCACAACCATGGTCGATCCGCTGATGGCTCACCTGCTGGGGGATTTGATCAAGAAGCTGAAGAAGCAGCTCAAGCTGACCAGCATCGTGGTCACGCACGACATGGCGCTGGCCAAGAAGCTGGCCGACCGGCTGGTGTTTCTGCACGAAGCGCGGGTCATTTTCTTTGGCACCTTCCCGGAGATGGTGCGCTCCACCGAGCCCATCGTGCAGGAGTTCCTGGAGTTTGACTCGACCGACTTCGCGGCTTACTTCGATCCACAGGCTCCGCCGCACGCGGCGCAAACGTAAAAGCAAGCCCGCATCAACTCAGATCGTGGGGCGGGAAAGAGGACTTTGACCTGTCTCGCCTTTCACTTTGATCCGCGCTCATCCGTGCGGGTCCGCGGTTCAAAATCCTTTCGCAACTAGCCTCTCGACCGTAAACGCCGATGAACCTTCCTCCCGCCTGGTCCACTTCTCCAGATACTTTGCGACGATGTCCGTCTCCAGGTTTACCGGGGCGCCCGGCTTGAGCGATTGCAGGTTCGTCATTTTGATGGTATGCGGGATGATGGCAATCGTAAGCCGCAGCCCCTCGAGTTTCGCAACCGTGAGACTGATCCCTTCAACCGCGATCGACCCCTTGAACACCAGATACTTTTCCAGGTCCTCTGGAACATCGATGTGCAGCCAATAGTCGTTGGCGTTGGCAATCGGCTCCAGGCCTGCATAACGCCCCGTCCCATCCACATGCCCTTGCACGATGTGTCCGCCCATCCGCCCATCGACTCGCAGCGGCAGTTCCAGATTCACCTGCGCACCCTCGCCCACGCGCGAGAATGACGTTCGCGTCCACGTCTCCTTGGCGAGGTCGGCGCTGAAGCCCGCCGGCGAGATATCCAAGGCGGTGAGACAAACTCCGCTGACCGCAACGCTGTTGCCTTCCTTCAATTCCCGAGCCGTGCTGGGCGCTTGAATCGAAATACGATGATTGTCGCCGCTGGCAACAATGCTCGCGATGGTTCCAACTTCTTCCACTAATCCGGTGAACATGATGAATCCCTTCCAGCACAGCTAATTGCTAATTGCTAATTGCTGCCTTCCTCATACACATCCCGCAGATAACCCTCCACCGCAAAGTCTTCTCCGAAGCGGTGGAGCATCACGTTCTTCACGTAGGCCGCGTCGCTCAGGCGCTGGTACCCTGCCCCTAGCGCGAACGGGATTGAGCCCGAGCCCGCCAGAATTTTCGGCGCGTAGAAGAAAAACACTTTGTCGACGATGCCCGCCGCCAGCGCGGCCCAATTCACCATGGCGCCGCCCTCGATCAGCAAGCTGGTGATTTCCTCCTCGCCCAACTTCTCCATGACGCGCACCAGGTCGGGACGCCCATCGGACGGGGCTACGCTGGGAAAAGGAATGGTCCCATCTTCCATCGCCGGATACATCGGGACCTGTACAACGCGCACGCCCTGCGATTCCAACTCCTGGCGCTTGTTCTCTTCGGCAAGGCCGCAAAAAACAAGCACATCTTCATGCGCGGTTTTCACCACTCGCGATTCCACTGGCAGGCGCAACCGGGAATCCAGAATCACTCGCATCAGCGGCCGCCGCCGGGGAAGACCGCTGCGGTCGGTCAGCAGCGGATTATCGGCAATGACGGTTCCTACTCCGACCATGATGGCGTCGCTGGCGTGCCGCATGGCATGCACGTGCGCACGCGCGGTTTCGCTGGTGATCCATCCCCCACTGGCAGCAGCTATTGCCGCCTCTCCCGGCAAGACCGTCTCCAGCGGAGGCGGCGCGATCTTGCCGTCCAGCGTCATTGCCGTCTTCAGCGTGACGAATGGGACCTTGCGCCGGATGTACTTCGCAAACGCTTCGTTCAGCTTGCGCGCTTCCGGTTCAAGCAGACCCTCATGGATCTCAACCCCGGCTGCCCGCAATTTCTCGAAGCCTGCGCCCCCCACCAGCGGATTGGGATCGCGCATGGCGGCGATAACCCGCCTCACACCCGCGGCAATCAGCGCGTCGGCGCACGGAGCCGTGCGTCCGGTGTGCGAGCACGGCTCCAGGTTGAGATAGATGGTTGCGCCGCGCGCCTGCTCACCGGCTTCTTCCAGCGCCAGTATCTCGGCATGTTTCAGGTCGGCAAAAATGTGAAATCCGCGCCCCACGACCTCGCCGTTCGCACCCACGATCACGGCGCCGACACGTGGATTGGGCGATGCCAGCGCGATGCCGCGCCGGGCGAGCTCCAGTGCCTCCTCCATATACTTCTTGTCGCCAATCGATGGCATCTTCAGTCGAACAGTGAATTTACAAAGTCTTCGGCGTTAAACGGCAGCAGATCGCCAGCCTTCTCGCCGACTCCGACGTAACGCACGGGCAGGCCAAGCTCTTTCGAAATCGCGATCACGATGCCGCCCTTCGCCGTTCCGTCCAGCTTGGTGAGCACGATCCCTGTCACGCCCGCCGATTGCGTGAACAGCCGTGCCTGCTGCAGCCCGTTCTGCCCGGTCGTGGCGTCCATCACCAGCAACGTCTCATGAGGAGCCGAAGCAATGAACCGTTGCGCGGTGCGCCGCATCTTCGACAGCTCGTCCATCAGGTTGCTTTTGGTGTGCAGGCGTCCGGCGGTATCGATGATGACGTAGTCGGTGTTGCGCGCCTTGGCCGCCTGCAACGCATCGAACAGCACCGCCGAAGGATCACCACCGGGCTTATTCTTGATGACCTCCACGCCGGTGCGGTCCCCCCAGATTTCCAGTTGCTCGATGGCCGCCGCGCGGAACGTGTCGGCCGCGCCCAGCAGCACTGTCTTCCCTTGCGCACGCAAGACATGTGCCAGCTTGCCAATGGTGGTTGTCTTGCCGACGCCGTTCACCCCGACGACGAGAATCACCTCTGGCTCACCATCGACCCTTGCGACCGGCTGCTTCTCGGCGCTGGTCAGAATGCCGAGCATCTCTTCCTTTAGAACGCGCTTCAGCTCAGCCACATCACCGATTTGCTTGCGGTCCACTTTGTCACGCAGGGTTTCGAGCACCGCGGCCGTGGTTGCGCTGCCCAGGTCAGCACTGATCAGCGTGGCTTCCAGGTCGTCGAGCGTTTCGCGGTCGATCTCCTTGCGAAATCCAACCGCGTCTTCAATGCGCTCGCTCAGGCTTTCACGCGTTCGCGTGACCGCCTCTTTCATCTTTTGTAAGAAACTTGGCTTTTCTTCTGTGCTGCCGAATAAGGTTTGAATCATGAACAGGGCCGCTGCGAACGCGCTGGATCAGCGCACGCGGAACAGAGTTGAGTACTGCTGTTTGGCAAAGAACGCAAGCCTTCATTATAGACAAGCAACTCCGCGAAGAGTGGAGCCCCAGCAACCGTGGCCGCTGTAACAACATCCAAACGAGGTCAAATCAGGAGGCAGGTTTATGGCGAAGTGTGAGCATTTGAAAGAAGCCAATCCGAAGGTCCAGGCCCGCACCCAGGGTTGCGAAGAGTGCGAGAAGACCGGCCAGACGTGGGTTGCCCTGCGTAAGTGCCTGACCTGCGGCCACGTGGGCTGCTGCGACTCTTCGCCGGGCCGCCACGCCACCGGCCATTTCAACCAGACCGGACATGCCGTCATGCAAGCCCATGATGGCGGCGATTGGAAATGGTGCTACGTCCACACAGCCTACGTGTAGGCCTCTGCAGTCAATCGTCCGCGAAAATCTTGCTCCGAACCGGGAGGCGATTGCTCAACGGCTTGCATTTGCCGTTGCGCATTAATGTCTACGGGTTATAATGCCGCCGAAGCTCTATCTTCCCTTCGGAGACTCCCGTGCAGCGTTTCCTCATGGCTGTTCTTCTTACCTGCCTGTCCACGTTTGCCCTGTCGCAGAGCGCACCAGTCCAGCTTTGCGTTGCCAACATGCAGGTCTCAAAGTCGGGCACTGATGACCCTGTGGGACAGACGTTGCTGTTGAAGTTCCTCGCCAAGGAGAAGAACAAGTCGGTTGCCACGGAGATCCCTATCGCTGCTTCGCAGCCCGACCAGGCTATGCAACAAGCCAAGGCCAAGAACTGCGACTACCTGGTCACCACCGACCAAACCGAAAGTTACACCGAGAATTCGCAGATGCCGATGATGGGAACTATGAGCCAAACCGCCATGCCGACGTTCTATGTCACAACCCGCTACAGGCTCGCGAAGGTGAGCGACGGCTCGGAGGTGATTAGCGGCTCGGAGAAAGCTTCCGATCGAGGCTCGGAACAAAACGCCATCGGCTTCACCATGCACAAAATCGCCGACAAGGTGACGCAGGCACTCAAGAAGGTGGGGCACGCCGCGAAGTAGCCAGATGCCATGGCAATCTCGCGCTATCGAAATCCGCAAGTCCAGTCTTGCGTCCGGCGACTCTCTTTTCTGCGATAAAATTTTCTTGTGAACACTTCGCTGTTGAACCGCTCTGTTTCCAAGCGCCCTGACCGCGTGAAGCTGCAGGGGCGAATCCTTTTTCTCACCGAAGATCCCGAGCTGATCAAGCGCCAGCTCGCCGGCGAAGACCTGCCGTGGAACACTGCGCATCCCGAGGACAATCCCAAGCTGCGTGACGACATCTCGACTGACGAGATCACGCCGGCGCACATCTGCTTCTTCTTCGACGAGACGCTGGGAGAGTTTCCCTACACCGGCCTGAAATGCGGCAACGAGCTGCCAATCAAGCGCGGCGACGTCAAGCGTGGCAGCTTCGTCGCCTGTGTCAGCGGCAAGCGGCGCGGCAAAGGTTCCAGCCGTGAGCAGTCGCCTTATGCCGAAATGTCGGCGGGCATCCAGTGCGTCATCGCGGAAAACATCGAGCGCATCTACAAGCAGAACTGCCAGAATCTCGGCGTGCTGACCTCAACCGACTTCAGCCTCATTGACAAGATTCGCAGTGGCCAGGAAATTCCGCTCGTCGAGTTCACCCAGGGTGAGGACGAAATCACCCGCCAGGTCATAGAGTATGGCGGACTCTTCCCCTTTAACGTCGCGCGCCTGCAGGGCAAGGTTTTCCTGCCGCCGGTTGAAACCAAGCCGCGGCCCATGACCATCGCCGAGAAGATCTTCGCCCGCCACATGCTGCATGGCACCGGCAAAGTTGGCGTCGAAGCGGTCAAGCCGGGCGACACCGGATTCGCGCGCACCGACCTGCGCTTTAGCCATGAGTACGTCACGCCGATGGCGGCCATCTTCTACGATCACTATCTCGGCAAGGACGAGCCGGTGAACGATCGCGACACCATCCTCTTCTTCCGCGATCACCTGACCTTCCTCGACGAAGTGCTGTCGGAAGAAAAGCGCAAGATGGGCCTGCTCGATCTGGCCGGCCAACTGAAGCTGAAGCAGGAAGAGTTCGCCAAATCGCGCGGCATCCGCCTCCACGGCGAGCTTAAGGACCGCAAGGGCTCGGAAGGCATCTGCCATTCCGTGATCACCGAAACCTACGCCCTGCCGGGACAGCTCGTCGTCGGCTCCGATTCGCATACGCCGCACGCGGGCGCCATGGGATGCGTGGCCTTCGGCATCGGCACCACCGACGTCTTCAACTCATGGTTTACCAAAGACGTTCGCGTGAAAGTGCCTGAATCGGTGAAGGTCATCATTCGCGGCCAGAAGCGCGACAACGTCACCGCCAAAGATTTCATCCTGAAGCTGCTGTCCATGGAATACATTCGCAGCGGCAAAGCGCTGGCCAAGGTCATCGAGTACTCCGGCGAAGCCATCGAAGCCCTCGGCGTCGATGAGCGCGCCACCATGACCAACATGGCAGCCGAGATTGGAGGCTTCACCGGAATCGTCGCGCCCGATCAGAAGGTCATTGACTTCCTGGTGGAGCGCCGCGGCATGAGCCGCAATGAGGCTGAGACTCTCGTCGAGGGTCTCTATAGCGATCCCGACGCGCACTACGCGCACGTCATCGAACTCGATGCCAACGACATCTACCCAATGGTGGCCACGCCCGGCGATCCAGGCAACGGCAAGTTCATCCGCGAGCTGAACACGCCCGTTCCGGTCGAGATCGCCTACGGCGGCACCTGCACTGCCGGCAAAAACGCAGACATGGACATGTACGCAGAGGTGCTAAACGATGCACTGAAGCGGGGCCGCCGCGTGGCCGACAGTTGCAAGTTTTATATACAGTTTGGCTCGCAGGAGACGCGCGAGTACTGCGTGCGCAAAGGCTATCTCGACATCTTCCGCCAGGCCGGCGCCCAGGTGATTGAACCGAGCTGCGGAGCCTGCATTAACGCCGGGCCCGGAGTCTCGACGCGCCCCGAGCAGGTGGTCATCAGCGCGCAGAACCGCAACTTCCCCGGACGCAGCGGTCCCGGCCAGATGTACCTCGCCAGCCCGCTGACCGTCGCCGCCAGCGCCATCGCCGGCTACATCGTGGAGTACGAGCCTGCGGGGCAGTTGGAACACGCGGGAACAAGCCGGTAATCAGCAACTGGCAGGGCGGTTTCAAAAAAGGGTAGGTTTTGCAATGTCCCGAAAGGGTTCCTTTGCGCGACCGCTTTCGGGGAAGATTGGCGCGCAAGCTGGAATGCCTGGACGTGACCCAAAGCGGACCTGACGCGTCGGCGCAGTCCGTCGGGCGAGTCGCGCGATTAAGCGGGAACGTACGTCAACCTAATCACGTCCTCGCCAATTAGATCGCTGGTCACAAGGCGGAGCGGCGGCCGGGGGCCGGAGAAGAATGGCTTGCCGCGACCAAGCACGATGGGGTGGAGGTAAAGTCGATACTCATCAATAAGACCAAGGTTGGTTAGGCTTCCTGCCAAGTCTGGTCCAGCAACTTCAATCTCCCCAACCAGCTGAGCCTTCAGCCCACGTATCACCGCCTCGATGTCATCCTCGACAAGTGTGGCGTTGGGCCCGACCGACTTCAACGAGCGCGACACAACCCACTTCGGCTGGCTCCGCCACACCGCCGCGAAGTCGTGTTCCTCCACGCCCCAGTCCGCAAGGTCTTCGTCCCAATAATGCATTACCTCGTACATGCGGCGACCGTACACACTGCCCGTCAGGTCGCGCACTTGCTCTATGAAGTGACGAAAGAGCGCCGGGCTTGGCCTAAATTCCAGATGGTCGACGTAGCCATCCAAGGACTGGTTCATTCCATAGACGAGCTTTGCCATGGTACAAAATCTCCACCCCAGGTTCTTCAGAATAGCTTGAGCCGACGTTCCGCAGAAGTGAGGTTGGACACGATCTGCGCGCCGCATTGTCAGTGTAACCAATAACCCGAGGTCCGCTTTTGGCTGGGAACCCCCGGCTTGGATATTATGATCGACCATGCTCACAGAAATCGGCCATGTAGAGGCAATCTTCCGCTATCCCGTGAAGTCCATGGCCGGCGAACCACTCGACGCCGCCGAGCTAGGCTGGCACGGCCTGGAGGGTGACAGACGCCTGGCCCTCCGGCGGATGGATGACCACGGCGGGTTCCCCTGGCTGACCGCCAGCAAGCTCCCCGACCTGCTACTGTTTGCTCCGCAACTCCGTGAAGATGGCGACCTTCCCACGCACATCCGCACGCCCGACGGCAAAGAGATGCCTGTCTTCGGCGATGATCTGGCCGCGGAGATCGGACGCTGCTACGGGGCTCCGGTGCAGATGATGCAGTCGAGGCATGGCATCTTCGACAACGCGAGCATCTCGGTGATCGCCTCCGATACGGTGCGCGAAATCGGACGACTCGCAGGGCGCGACTTGGACATCCGACGCTTTCGCCCAAATGTTCTCGTTCGCTTGCTGCGACCGGTTCCCTTCCAGGAGGACGAATGGCTGGGCGGCGTGCTCTCTTTCGGCGACGAAGATGACGCCGCTGCCGTCGCGGTCACCATGCGCGACGAGCGCTGCTCGATAGTGAATGTCGATCCCGACACGGCACGCCCGGCGCCGGAAGTGCTGAAGGCGATCGTTCGCGCCAACCAGAATAATGCGGGAATCTACGGCACGGTCACCCGCACCGGTCGCCTCGCCGTGGGACAAACAATATTCCTCCGTACTTCTCATTTTTCCTCTTGACCCTCACGTTACGTCAGGCCCGACGATACACTCAGAGGCAATGACGAAACCGGCCACCGCTCGCCTGTTCCACGTGCGCGAATTTGCCGAACTCGCAGGGGTCACGGTACGCGCGCTGCATCACTACGACCGCCTGGGCCTGCTCAAGCCCAGGCTGCGCAGTGAGGCAGGCTATCGCCTGTATAGCGAGCGCGACCTGCTCCGCCTGGAGCAGATCGTGGTGCTCAAGTTTCTCGGCTTGCCTCTGCGCTCCATTGGGAAGCTGCTGAATACCCGGGAATCCGTTCCCGAAACGCTTCGGCGACAGCAAGCTGTGCTCTTCGAGAAGCATCGTGAGCTTGAAAAAGCGATCGACGCCATCGGCGCGGCACGATATGCGCTGACGCGTAGCAGCGAACCCGACTGGGAGCTGATTACCCAAATCATCAGGAGGATAGCCATGCAGAACGATGCCGATTGGACCAGCAAGTACTACAGCGAAAGCGCCAGGGCGAAGGTCGACGCGCGCAAGACGATGTGGACGCCAGAGCTCCAGGAGCGCGTCTCCCGCGAATGGAACGAACTGTTTCGCGATGTGGAAGCCGCACTCGGGGAAGACCCCGCCGGCCCGAAGGCGCAGGCGCTGGCCGCGCGCTGGCGCAAGCTGGTCGCAGAATTCACCGGCGGCGACCCCGGGATCCAGAAGGGCCTGAACGCCATGTACGCTGACCAGTCCAACTGGCCGGCCGAACGCAAGCAGTATCAGGTCAAGCCCGAGATCCAGGACTTCATCATGAAGGCCATGCGGGCCGGCTCTCGCGGATAATCACCCCCCCGGACTTCGCCGTCCAATGCAGGCGTGCGCCGCTCAGGTGGCGCACGCCCCCTTCGCCTCGCACTGCTCGACAGAACGCCGCCGACTTTTGCTAAGATCAACCTTAAGGCAACACGCGCGTTTAGGGGTTGAGGAGAAAATCGCCTTATGGCCTACGTAATTGCAGAACCTTGCATCGGAACCAAGGACACGGCCTGTGTCGACGCCTGTCCGGTGGACTGCATCCACCCCAAGAAGGACAGCGACAAGTACGAGGCGGAGGAGATGCTGTACATCGACCCGGTGGAGTGCATCGACTGTGGCGCCTGCGTCCCGGTGTGCCCGGTGTCGGCCATCTTCGCGCTCGAAGACCTGCCGGAGAAGTGGCAGGAATACACCGAGCGCAACGCCAAGTACTTCGGCCGCGAATAAGTCCGCTATTCGAAAAGGCACACGTAAGCGTGTGCCTTCATCGCTTCGTCAGCCTCTCTGCGTTTCCTCCCGAGCGATCCGACCAGGCACCGCCCACCCTGTCAGAGAATAGGAGCGCTGGTGTTAGGCTGCGCAGTCGTTTGCCGCTTCACGAGGCGGCGAGCGCACCCGGTCACACCAGCTGATCAATCTTTTCCAGCAGTGTGTCGGGCGGATCGCCCTTGGTGATGAAGGCGTTGGCCAACTCCAGCGCTTCCGGCGGCAGGGAGAAGTACGCCGAAAGAAAGATAATGGGCAGGTCGGGGCGGCGCTTGCGCAACTCGGCGGCAACATCGCCACCGTTCATGTCGGGCATGAAGTAGTCCAAGACCACCAGGTCGACCTCGTTTTTGTCGAACATGGCTATGCCCTGGCGGCCATCGCTCGCTGTAAGGACGTTAAAGCCGTGGCTCTCCAGCATGATCTTGCGGACACGCAAGCCGATGCGCTCGTCGTCAACGCACAGCACGGTCTTGATTGGCAAAGGCCCGGGGGGGTCAGTCATGATCACCGCTATCACTGATGCTCTACGCTTTCCAGGGGCAAGACAAAATTTGCTCTTTTTTGCAATACGCTCTGGTGACTGGTATGCCCTTGGACGCTGCGCTTAGATTCATGTGTACTCGACATGCGGCGGTTTGCCTATGCCGAAAACGTCGTAGATCCTGCGCTCAGCTTCGTTGACCGTTCAAAACCAGCGTGTTACCGTGATTGGTTACACCATCCTCTAATGCCCTTTTCGGGCGTCCAAGGACCCAGCTTTGGCTTCGGAGACACAGGCCACCGCCACGTTGCGCAAGACCGCGCTAAACGCCGTTCATCGCCGGCTTGGGGCGAAAATGGTGGACTTTAACGGCTGGGACATGCCGGTCGAGTACCCACCCGTCGGCGGCCTGATGAAAGAGCATCTTGCGGTACGCACCGGCGTCGGTGTCTTCGACGTCAGCCATATGGGCGACATCCGCATCTCGGGCCCGCAAGCGCTTGCCGCCGTGCAGCGCATCACCATGAACGACGCCTCCAAACTGGCGATCAATCAGGCGCAGTACTCCGCCATGCTGTATCCCGAGGGAACGTTCGTCGATGACGTCATCGTTCACCGCCTGGGCGAAAATGACTACCTGCTGGTGATCAACGCAGGCACCCGCGAAAAGGACGTCGACTGGGTCACCCAGAACACCCGCGCCTTCGACGCGCAGGTCGAAAACCTGAGTGACAACTACACCCAGATCGCCATCCAAGGCCCGAAAGGCGTCGACACTTTACAGAAGCTGACCGATGCCGATCTGTCCCAGGTCAAGTTCTATTGGGTCACCCACGGAACCGTCTGCGGCTTGCCCAACACGCTGATTGCCCGCACCGGCTATACCGCGGAAGATGGCTTTGAGATTTATGTCCCCACCGACGAAGCCACCAGTTCTCAGGTCTGGAACGAAGTGCTCAAGGCCGGCGAGGAGTTCGGCATCGTGCCCTGCGGATTAGGCTCGCGCAACACCTTGCGTCTCGAAGGCGCACTTTCCCTCTATGGCCACGAAATTTCGCAGAATATCAATGTTTGGGAGGCGCGTCTGGACCGCTTTATTAAGATGGAGAAAGGCGACTTCCTCGGTCGCGCAGCGCTCCAGAAGGCCAAAGCCGATGGAGTGAAGCGCATGCTGGTTGGCCTTGAGTCGATCGAGCGCGGCATTCCGCGTGACGGCTATCGCGTGCTCGACGAGAACGGCTCGCCGATAGGCTATGTCGCCAGCGGCTCGTACGCACCGTTTCTGAAGAAGAACATCGCGCTCGCCTATGTTCCGGTGGAGCGCTCGGCTGTCGATACCGTTGTTGCTGTAGAAATCCGGAACCAGCCGGTGAAGTGCAAGGTGGTTCCCACCCCGTTTTATAAGCGCCCCAAGAAAGCGCCGAGTAACTAGCAATTAGAACTTAGCAGTACAAATGTGGCGAGGAGGCAATCATGGCTTATCCCGCGGATTACAAGTACACCAAAGAACACGAGTGGTTGAAGATCGACGGCAACAAGGGGACCATCGGTATTACCGACTACGCCCAGAACTCGCTCGGCGACATCGTGTTCGTCGAGCTGCCCAAGGTCGGGCAGGAGATCACCGCCGGCCAAACCTTCGGCTCGGTGGAGTCCGTCAAAGCTGTCTCGGACCTCTTCGCGCCGGTCTCCGGCACCGTCACCGAGATCAACGAGGCCTTGAATACCAAGCCCGAGCAGGTGAACAAAGACGCCAACAGCACGTGGATGATCAAGGTCACACTCAAAGATTCCGGCGAGACCGGCCAGTTGCTGTCCGCTGGAGACTACGAGAAGTTCATCGCCGAGGAAGGTGCGCACTAGGGAGAACTGCGATAATAGAGTTCTCGAGGAAACATGGATTTTGCAAGTTTCGATGAATTTTGGAAGGCGCTTGGACGGCTGTACGACAACAGCCTGGAAACCCGTCGCAGCGTCGAAGGGTTACGTGTTTCTGTGTCCGAGCTACGCGAAGCGACCGGCCAACTGTTGAGCACCGTGGAGAAACACCAGAGGGTAATCGAATCCCACGAGCGCCGCCTGGACCGCAACGAGATTACTGTCGAAGCTATCCTCGAAGACTTGCGCCGCCATCGCGAAGGCCCCTCGCCGCAATGACATCGTGCGATTTTATATTTTGCCGCAATCGGTCCCGTACATTTTCTCGCGGAATTCAATCCGTGTTTCCCCCGGTGATGCCCCAGCCCGGGTACTTCATCTAACTGTTATTGCCCAGAAAGTCACAGGTAATCATGCGTTATCTTCCTAAGTCTGAATCCGACCGCAACACTATGCTGGCCGAGATCGGCGCAGACTCGATCGACGATCTGTTCGCCGCCATCCCCGCCGAATATCGGCTCACCCGCGACCTCGACATCCCGCGCCAGTACGCGGAAAGCGAGATCATCGACTACTTCCGCGAGCGTGCAGCCGAAACCGCGCAGGGCTACGTCAGCTTCCTCGGCGCCGGCGCCTACTCGCACTATCGACCAGTTGTCATCGATTCGCTCATCTCGCGCGGCGAATGGTTCACCGCCTACACGCCCTACCAGCCGGAAATCTCGCAGGGAACCTTGCAGGCGATCTTTGAATTTCAGTCGATGATCTGCGAGCTTACCGGCATGGACGTCGCCAACGCCTCCATGTACGACGGCTCGACCGGCGCCGCCGAGGCCCTGATGATGGCCGAGCGTGTCACCGCCCGCCACAAAGCGATCATCGCCACCACCGTTCATCCCGAGTATCGCCAGGTCATCGCCACCTACGCGCGCTACCAGGGGACGCCCATCGCGCTGGTTGGCTATGGCAAGCACGGCCGCATCGATCTCGACGCACTCGACCAGGCCATCGACAACCAGACCGCCGGCGTGCTCATTCAGTCGCCCAACTTCTTCGGCGTGATCGAAGACGTCGCCGCCATCGCGGATGTCGTCCACAAGAAAGGCGCGCTGCTGGCGGTCTCCGTTGCTGAAGCCGTCTCGCTCGGCATCGTGAAGCCGCCGGCTGAGGCCGACATCGTCAGCATGGAAGCCCAGTCGTTTGGCGTACCGCTTGGTTACGGTGGGCCCTACTGCGGCGTCATCGCCACCCGCGACAAGTTCGTTCGCCAGATGCCCGGCCGCCTCGTCGGCGAGACCCACGACCGCAACGGCAAGCGCGGCTACGTGCTCACCCTTTCCACCCGCGAGCAGCACATCCGCCGCGAGAAAGCGACCTCCAACATCTGCACCAATCAGGCGCTGGTCGCGCTCATGGTCAACATCTTCATGACCGTCTACGGCCGCGAAGGACTGAAAGACCTCGCGAAGCAGAACCTCGCCAAAGCGCACTACGCCGCTGAGCAGTTCAAAAAGCACGGCGCGACGCTGCCATTCGCCGGTGCGCCTTTCTTCAACGAGTTCGTAGTGCAGACCAAGTCCGACCCGAACGCCATCAACGACAAGCTGCTGGAGCAAAAAATCATCGGCGGCTTGCCCCTCAGCGAGTTCTATCCCGAGCTGAAGAACGCTGCGCTATGGTGCTGTACCGAGACAACCAGCCGCGCCTCCATCGACGCGGCGGTAGAGGAGGTGGCGTAATGAGCTTCGACGACAAGATTAAGAAGGCCACCACACACGTCAACCAGAATGAAGGCCTGATCTTCGAGAAGTCCTCGCCCGGCAAGAAGGCTTACAAGCTGCCGCCGCTCGACGTCCCCGAAGTCGATGCCGCAACCCTGCTCGGCAGCCACGCGCGCGAGGACTTGGGCAACCTGCCGGAGGTGAGCGAGATCGAAATCATCCGCCACTTCACCCGCATGTCGACCTGGAACTACGCCGTCGACTACGGCATGTATCCCCTGGGCTCCTGCACCATGAAGTACAACGCGCGCGTCAACGAGTTCGTGGCGCGGCTCGACGGCCTGGCCCAGGCGCATCCCTATCAGCCCGAGCGCATTTCCCAGGGCGCGCTACGCATCATGAAGATGCTGCGTGACCAGCTCATGGAAATCACCGGCATGGACGCCATCACCTTGCAGCCTGCCGCTGGTGCGCATGGCGAGCTGACGGGAATCCTCCTGGTCCGCGCCTATCTTGAATCGCAAGGCAATCCGCGTAAGAAGATCCTCGTCCCCGACTCGGCGCACGGCACCAACCCCGCAACCGCTGCCACAGCTGGATATGCGGTCGAGAACCTCAAGTCCAACGCCGCCGGCATGGTCGATGTCAGTTCGTTGGTTGCGCAAGTAAATGAAGATGTCGCAGCCCTCATGCTCACCAATCCCAACACCCTGGGCATCTTCGAGCAGGAGATCCACAAGATCGCCGACGTGCTGCATGACAAGGGCGCGCTGCTCTACATGGACGGCGCCAACATGAACGCGCTGGTCGGCAAGGTGCGCCCCGGCGACTTCGGCGCCGACGTTATGCACCTCAACCTGCACAAGACCTTCTCCACCCCGCACGGCGGAGGCGGCCCCGGCTCCGGCCCCGTCGCCTGCAAGAAGATCCTCGAGCCCTTCCTGCCCACGCCGGTCGTCGTCGAACATCGCCGACGGTACCCTGGGCTTCGACTACAACCGCCCACAGTCCATCGGACGCGTGCGCATGTTCTACGGCAACTTCGGCATGTTCGTGCGCGCGCTGGCCTACATCATGGCCAACGGTCCCGACGGCCTGCGACAGACCACCGAAGACGCCGTACTCAACGCCAACTACATCCGCAAAAAGCTGGAAGGCATCTACGAGCTGCCCTACAAAACTCCCACCATGCACGAGGTCGTCTTCAGCGACCACCTGCAAACCCGCAGAGGCGTGAAGACTGGCGACATCGCCAAGCGCCTCATCGATTACGGCTTCCATCCCTACACCGTGAGTTTCCCGCTGGTGGTGCATGGAGCGCTGATGATCGAGCCTACTGAAAGCGAATCGAAGGAAGAACTCGACCTGTTCATCGATGCCATGAAGTCAGTGGCGGAAGAATCGACGAGTCCCCCGAGATCGTGCTCGAAGCTCCGCACAATACCCGCGTCTCGCGCATGGACGAAACCGCCGCCGCCCGCAAGCCGGTGCTGCGCTGGAAACCGTCGCCGAAGGAAGAAGCCAAAGAGGCCGAGAAATTAGAGGCGGCGATGAAGGGGTAGGGGGATTGTTATTTCGGAAGGGAAATCCAATTCATTCGCCCGAAAACTGAGAGTTAGAATGGTTGACTGAGGGTATTATGGCGACGACCAAAGTCAGCGTGGAGGAGTATCTGGCAACCCACTATCGCCCCGATGTGGAGTACATCGAAGGCGAGCTGCAGGAGAGAAACGTGGGCGAGGTAGAACATGCAGAAGCGATTACTGCGCTGATCCGGTGGTTCCTCGCGCACGAGCAAGAATGGCAGATCCGGATTCTGCCCGACGTGCGGGTGCAGGTTGCAGCGGAGCGTTTCCGCATACCCGATGTCTGCATCTGTGCCCAATCCAGCAGGGACCGACGCATCGTCACCACCACTCCCCTGGTCGTCATTGAGGTGCTCTCTCCCGAGGACCGCATCAGCCGTTACCACGAACGCATCGCCGATTATTTGGGAATGGGAATTCGTGGGATCTGGGTCCTCGATCCTGAGACCCGCAAAGCATGGGACTGCTCTACCGGCAACTGGATTGAAACCACCGATTTTCGCTTGCCTGATTCGCCCATCTCTCTGAAGGTGGCGATGGTGCTCGGTTAGCCCTGGCGGCTTAGCTTCGTGTCGCTGCGTTGGACGCTAACCTGAGGCAAAGGCATCTCGCAGCACAAAACCACAGCCCGAAGGGCGGGATGGGGTGAGCCCGGCGCGTCACGCGGCGGGCCCATACCATCCCGCCGCTTTGCGGCTGGAACGATGCGACTGTAAATGTTTTTTTGGCTTTATATCCCTTGACACGTATATACGTATTGAGGTATATACAAAGCGTGGAATCCGCCTTCGAAATCATTGCCGAGCCCAACCGCCGCGCCATCTTGAGCCTCCTGGTCTCGTCGGAAAGATCGGTGGGAGAGATCGAGCGTCAGCTTCGTATGCCGCAGCCCACCGTGTCAAAGCACCTGCGTGTGCTGCGTGACGCCGGTTTCGTGGAATCTACGGTGGACGCGCAACGCCGTCTCTATCGGCTGAAGCCTGAACCTTTTCAGGAGGTCGATGACTGGCTGGCTCAATTCCGCCGGTTCTGGTCCGCTCACCTGGATGCTCTTGAGCGCCACCTCGACCGCATGGAGCAATCCACCTCAACAAAAAGAAAGACGCGCCCTCAATCGCGAAGATAACAAAGGAGAACAAAATGAAGATCAAATTGACCAGCGTGTACGTGGACGATCAGGAGAAGGCGCTGCGCTTCTATACCGAGGTGCTGGGCTTTGTGAAGAAGGCCGACTTCAGCCAGGGGCCATTCCGCTGGCTCACCGTGGCCTCACCCGAGGACCCGAACGGCACCGAGCTGCAGCTGGCGCTCAGCAACAACCCGGCGGCCAAAGCCTACCAGCAGGCCTTATTTCAGCAAGGCCAGCCCGCGGCCATGTTCTTCACCGACGATGTGCAGGCCGACTATGAGCGCATGACAGCTCGCGGCGCCGAATTCACCATGCCACCCAAGGACGTAACCGCCTCCAAGATCGCCATGCTGAATGATACTTGCGGCAATCTCATTCAGGCCACACAACTCATGCGCTGGTAGAGCGAACGAATGACCAATCGCGAGCAATGTGCACCTGGCCCAGCCACAGGGGCGCAGATACAAAAGGATGGAGACAAGTGGACTCTCATCCTCGTCAGAGAACTGCGCCACCCACCTGAAAAAGTCTGGCAGGCGCTGACCGACCCGGCGCATCTGCGCGAGTGGGCGCCTTTCGACGCCGATAGGAGCCTGGCTACGGTTGGGACCACGGTGAAGCTCACCACCGTAGGAGCTCCCACCCCGCGCATTTCCGAAACAACCGTGACGCGAGCCGACGCTCCCAAGGCGCTGGAGTACAAGTGGGGCGGCTTCGATATGCGCTGGGAACTCGAAGGCTTTGCTGGTGGCACGCGCCTCACGCTGTGGACCAACATTGGTCACCGCTTCCTCGCAATGGGTGCTGCGGGCTGGCACATCTGCTTCGATGTGCTGGACCGGCTTCTGGCCGGTCAGCCCATTGGACGCATCGTCGGCCCCGACGCCATAAAGTTTGGCGGCTGGCAACGGCTCCACGCGGAGTACGCCGAGCAGTTCGGTATTGAAGCGCCCAACGGGCCGCCCAACGCCCCGAAGGGCTGAAGCATGGAAGCAATGCCATTATGAATCAAAGCACCCAACGTTCGATTTTTCGCTGGATTCACATCATCGTTAGCATTCCGATGCTCAGCTATATCTACAGCCCGTTCGAAAAACTTCCAGACTATGCACCCCAACTCGGTTTGTCTTCCTTCCTGTGATGGTGTCAACGGGATTGTGGATGTGGAAGGGCCACGTCCTTCGACGACTTGTTTCGAAAAGATCGGTCTAACCCGCGGCCTGATTCGATGACCCGGATCGGCTCAGTCGAAGGACGGGCGGAGCCGGAGGCGAAAGAGGCTGGTAAGCTAAAGGAAGGAATAAGGGCTTCAAAGATTTAAGAGGTTCTATGCGGCAGTTACCCCAATCCGCTGCACTGATCGTCGTCGATGTGCAACAGGGACTCGCTGATCCCGGTTCAGGCGAGCGCAACAATCCGCAGGCAGAATCGAATATTGCCCGGCTCCTCGCAGCATGGCGAGACAGTGGGCGCCCCATTCGCCATGTGGTTCACGATTCGGTGGAACCCAACAGTCTTCTCCGTCCCGGTCTTCCCGGCAATGCGATACAAGCCCCTGCGGCCCCCGGTCCCGCCGAGCCCGTCTACCGCAAAAATGTGAACAGCGCCTTCATCGGCACAACTCTGGAAAGCGATCTGCGCCAGAATGGCATCGACACGCTCGTCATCGTAGGATTAACAACGAATCACTGCGTATCAACCACGGCTCGGATGGCAGGGAATCTGGGTTTCACAACCTTCGTAGTTTCCGATGCAACGGCGGCCTTCGCGCGCCCAGCTTTGGACGGCTCGCTACGTCCCGCAGAGGCCGTACATTCTGCGGCTCTGAGTGATCTTCACGAAGAGTTTGCCACCGTCGTCGACACCGCACAGGTTTTGCAGCGGGCCGGCTCCTAGGTCCGCCGGACGGGTATTTGTACAGGAATATGGTATTCTCTGTAAGCACCTAAAAAGGTGCTTACAGAATGGGCAAGCCAGTACTGGACATCACGAGCGATATTCAATCACTGACCACTTTCCGCCGGCGGTCGGGCGATTTCATGAAGCAGATCAAGAAGACTAAGCGCCCCGTCGTGCTCACCGTGAAGGGCAGGGCTGCCGCCGTCGTTCAGGACGCGGAAGCCTACCAGCGCCTGCTCGACATTGCTGCCCGGGCGGAAGCGGAAGAGAGCATACGTCAGGGTCTCGAGGACGTGTCCCACGGGCGCACCCGTCCTGCACGTGAGGTGCTTGACGAGATTCGTCGCAAGCATGACATACCGCGTTGAACTGGCCAACCGTGCCATTCGCGATCTTGAAGCCCTTTACCTGGAGAAGAATGCGGCCGAGTCTCAAGCGGCCGCTCGCTGGTACAACCGACTGGAGAGGGCCTTGTATACGCTCGAAAAGTACCCCTATCGTTGCCCTGTCGCTCCGGAAGCTCGGAAGATGAAGCGAAAGCTATGGCACCTGCTTTACGGCAAAAAGCCGAATGTCTACCGAATTATTTATGAAATTGATGAACGGCAGCTCACGGTTTGGGTGCTCACTATACGCCATGGCGCAAGGCGCACGCTCAAGCCGTCCGATCTTGCCTAACCCTAGCTAGCGCCTTCGACCTTCGGCCCGTGCAGAGGGACGCAATCGCAGTTCGGACCAAGGTCGTCGGGGGCCCCATCCCGGCTTCTTTTGCCGGGTGAGGGTCTCCCTAGTGCTTCGGCTTGGTCGTGGTTCGCTTGGCCGTGGGCTTCGACGTCTTCGTAGCCGCCGGTTTGGGGTGAGCATCGTCCGCAATCTGCTTGGCAACGATATCGGCCTCTTGCACAAAGGTGTCCGTCACTGCGTCGACCGCCATGGTGTTCGCCTCCGCCGCGAGCGGAAGGTCTTTCAGCTCAGGTGCGGGCTTGCCCACCTTATACAGCGTGACCAGCGTCAGGGCCTGGTACTTGGCAGGATCAAGCGTCACGCCCCTGGGCAGCGACGCCGGCGGGATGCCGCCCGTGCCCGCGTCCTTCACCACCGACGGAACCGTGTACACGATGTAGTCGCATTGCTTGGCCTTGGCTTCGCTCTCGACCTCCTGCTGCGGAGCGTCGGCCTCCAGCGGAATCGCTTCCAGTTGCTGGCGGCTGAACTCGCTCATCAGGTTCAGCCGCAGGTTATCCGTGGGTAGCGACTGGCCGCTCTGGTCGTTGATCTTCACCACGCCCACACGCACCACTCCCGCAGCCTTGGGCGCAACCATCGCTGCCGGCGCAGGGGCTGGAGTTGGAGCAGGCGTTGTCGCGGCTGCAGCGCCCTGGGTTGCGACACTGCCGGCAGCGGCTGCACTTGCGTTGGCTGCCGCGCCTCCTGTCATGGCCGTCATGTCCATGGCGGGGCAGCCCGGAGGTGCGTCAAACAGCGAAGCCTCCAGCGTGGTGTTGGTCAGCTCCAGCACCTCGGTCGTCGTGGTAAAGGTGCGCCCCTGGGTCGTCATGGTCATGGTCTGCTTCAGGGGATAGCCCATCGCCATGCCGCCGCCACCCTTCATCACGATGCGGTCGCGGCACCCGGGTTTCGATTCTCCACCACAGGCCATCGCGCGGTAGGACTCCTCACCGCAGGAGAAGGCGGCCGACACGTCCGCGTACCAGCCGTCCATCTCCATCTTCATGTGGGACTGGTTGCAGGCATCGGGACTCGATTCCATCGTCATCGTCGTCCGGATGTGGCGCGCCTTGTAGCCGAACATCTCCTGGCGCTCACCGGTATCGACCGAGTTGCGGGTAATGGTGACGACCCCGCCGGCGCGCGGTGGTGCAGGCTCAGCAGAGGCCTTGCCGCTCATCATGTCGCGCATGTTGGGCGTGGCAGGACACGAGGTCTCTTCTTTGCCGAAGGGCATCACCATGCAGCGGTCACCCATGAGGGTGATCATGCGCTTCTGGTCGCACTGCATGATGCTGGCGGTGCCGCCATGGCCACCGAAGCTCATTTCCGTGCGCTCGCGCGCGCCTTTGATGTAGACCGTGCTCTCGGTGCTGTGCCCCATCACCGTGGTGCGGGTCCTGATCTTGATATCGGCTGAAGCGAGGGTGGAGATGCAGAGTACGGCGACTAACGACAAACGCGGAATGCGCATCGCGAGAAGCCTCCAAGGCTGTCACCAGCTTCAACAAGGCTTCCCGATTCGTCAAGCACTAAAACGGGAATGGGCGAACCGGCTCCTACTCCACCTCGTGCTTGGCGGTATAGCCGTCACGGGCGATGATCTGGTACTTCACGTCGTGGTTCTTCTCGTCCTTGATCACCAGTGGCTTATCGTCGGGGCCGACCAGCTCAACCGTCAGCTTGCGATAGGTGCCGTCCTGCTTGGTGTTGGTCGGCTTGTAGGTGATGGTGTACTGATTGCGAATGGAAGCGCCGATCTCGCGGAAGATGCCCGGCAGCTCGCCCATGAAGCGCGGCGCATACCAGTGTCCACCCGTAAGCTTGGCGAACTGCTTCATCTGGTTGTCGGCGACAACGTAGTTCATCATGACCGGTGACATGTTCGGGTTGGAAGCATCGACTGCCAGCCGCAGAGCCATGCCAGTAGTGATGGTATAGATGGTGACGTCGGGAGTTGCCTTCACCTTCTTCAGGATCTTGTCGAAGGTCATGTGGCTCATGCTGTCGATTCCGCTGGCCACGATGACCAGTTCCTTGTGCCCGGGGATGCGGTCAAGCCGGTCAAGCGTGTCAAACATGGCGTCCCACAGATTGGATTCGCGAAAGCCGGGAATGCGTAGCCCATTGAGCGCGCCAAAGATCGCCTGCTTGTCCTGGGTGAAATCGAGCAGGATGTGGTCCTTCATGTCGAACTCGACAACCGCGACCCAATCCTGAGGCCTGAGGCTTGAGGCAAAGGCGTACGAAGCGTTGAGTGCGTCGTACATGAAGTTGTAGTTCCCCTCAGAGAACTCGACCAGCAGCACCGCGGTTACGGGAGCTTCGCTCTGGGTGACGCTCTGGATGTGTTGCGGCACACCGTCCTCAAGGACCCTCAGGTGGTCCTTAGCCACGTTGGGTGGCACGGCCAGCGGCAGTCCGTTCTTCTGCACGATACGGGCGTCGACTGTCACCACCGGGACATCGACCTTCATCGAGTACTCCGGCAGGTTCTCAGCCTTCTTGGGCCGCGGGGGCGGCGCGATGTCTTCCGTCGATTCCTTCTTCTTGGGTATGGCCATCGGGCCAACGTCGCCGCCAGGCCCGCCGGCTTCGGGTGCGGTGTCCTGGGGCTTCTGGCTGGATTGCGCTTGCGCAGAGGACGAGGAATCCGTCGAACTGGAGGACTGGGCCAGTGCCCAGGGCGCCAGAAGCGTAACGAAAGCAACCAGAGCTATCGCCCCGCAGCGCTGAACTACGAAGGAGAGCCGCTCAAATACAGGGGACTTCTCAGGACACATCGGTGAGCCTCACGGGCCGGACTGTTTGTAAGTATAAATGCACTTTCAGGCGCTTTGACGCGGCATACAGTGCAGGTTTATCCCAATTCTTTCTTTATCTTTAGACGTATGCGCTTTCGTTCCGTCAGTCTGGAAACTGCCGGCGGGAGGCCACGGTCAGGCCCGGCCCCTATTTCTTAGACACTTCGCCGATGTAGACGGCATAAGGCTTCAGCGTTATGGCTTTCAGCTTCTCGCTTGCCGCGCCGCCATCCGTGCTTAGTAAAGTCCGGGCTTCGTTTTGCCAAAACCCTTGTTGCGAAAGGTCGAAACTTTCTTTCTGTGGATTGGCCGACATGTTCAGGACCACCAGCACGGCTTCGTTCTTGTAGCGGCGCAGATAGGCGAGCACGTTCTCGTCGTTTTCGTTCAGCGGAACCCAGTCGCCATCGAGCAGTGCCTGGTTTGTCTTGCGCAGCGCGATCACCTGCCGGTAAAAGTTCAGAATCGAACCCTGATCCTTCTGCTCGGTGGCAACGTTGTGAGTTCGATAGCTCGTGGGAATCGGCAACCACGGGATGCCCGTGGTGAATCCGGCATCAGGCGTATCGTTCCATTGCATGGGCGTGCGCTCGCCATCGCGACCCTTCTCTTTCGGCCAGCCCAGCCGTCCGATGGGGTCCTTCACGTCCTGCTTGCGCTTGGGATTGTTGTTCTGCATGCCGATCTCCTCGCCGTAGTACAGGATCGGCGTTCCCGGCAGTGTGAGATACATTCCGGCCAGCACTTTGGCGATCGCATCGTTGTGCTTGCCATCGGCAAAGCGGCTGTAGGCGCGCGTGATGTCGTGATTGCTCATGACCCATACCGGCCACTCGCCGGAGCCGACCACCTTGGCGATATGCTGGCGAAAGACAGCAGGCGACAGCGGCTTGAGCTGGGTGAACATCAGGTCCATGGGCATCTGGATGCCCTCGTGGTGCTCGCCGTAATAGCGCTTCAGCTCGGCGATGTCGCTGGTCCAGGTTTCGCCGATCAGCACCGCGTCATACTCGTTGGCCACCGTGCGCAGACCCGCCAGCGCCTGCTGCACCTCAGGCAGCTTCGTGTTGTAGACGCGTTCCTGCTTCGGCTCGCCGTAGGCATCCTTGCCCGGCAGGACCGGATTGTCGGTGAGGTTTGGGTCTTCGTAGAGGGTGTCCACCGCATCGAGACGGAAGCCGACCACGCCGCGCTTGTACCAGAAGCGCGTCACGTCGAACATGGCATCCTTCACCTTGGGATTGCGCCAGTTCAAGTCAGGCTGTTGGGGATAGAAGAAGTGGTAATAGTACTGGCCGGTCTTGCCGCTCCACTGCCAGGCCGAGCCGCCGAAGGTTGACGTCCAATTGTTCGGTGGCTGGTTGGGCCCCTTGCCGTCGCGCCAGATATACCAGTCGCGATAGGGATTGGTCCTGGATGACTCCGACTCGATGAACCACTTGTGCTTGTCGGAGGTGTGGTTGACGACCAGGTCAAGCACGATGCGCACGCCATCTTTCTTGCCCTTCTCCTCCATGCGGTCGAAGTCGCGCAGCGTGCCGTACATGGGATCAATGTCTACGTAATTCGAGACATCGTAACCAAAGTCGACCTGCGGCGAGGGGAAGCACGGCGTGATCCAGATGGCGTCGACGCCAAGCCACTTCAGGTAGTCCATCTTCGAAGCAATGCCGTTCAGGTCGCCGATGCCATCATTGTTGGAGTCCATGAAGCTGCGGGGATAGACCTCGTAGAAGACGGCGTGCTTCCACCATGGATGGCCGTCGGCATCGACGGGAGCTTTGCGGGACTGAGCAAAGGCGAGTGAAGAGAAGAAAAGCAGGGCGATCAATAGACGGAGCTTGTTTGTAAGCACGCGACAGCCTCCGTGACCGAAAGAGGGAGTTTAATTCATGGGAGGAAGGGTGTGCGCGGAAAGGAGGAAAAGCCTACAGCCGTTCACCCACCGCAGCTTGCCCCGCTAGAAGGAAGGTTTTGGGATATGGGCCGTGGCCGCAGAGCTTGAAGGAGCCAAAGTCTTTGTACCAGTCTCCCTCCGGTACTTCCGGCTGAGATTCGATCCAAAGCCGAAGGCGATTCAGATCTTCCAAGCCGATACTTCGGTCACGCATTCTCTGGACGAGATGCTCCCGAACGCCAGCGGGCATCTGTAACCAGCTTGCGATGCGAGGCATCACTCCCCAAAGACGAAACGCCCTAGCTGATCGCCCAGGTGCTCTACTTCCTTGGGATCGCTCGCTTCACGAAAGCGATGAGCCAGTTCGAAGAAGGCCTTCTCCTTTTCCTTCTGCGCCTGAATACCCTGCTCGATGAGCTCCACCAGCACCCGGTTATCGCTGAGGCGTCGCTGTTTAGAAATGGCGTCCACCTGTCTTGCGATCTCTCGTGGCAGGGTCACGCTGCGCCGAACCTGCTTCGCTGCCGGAGTCTTGGATGCTGCCATGTCACCAATATACACCATTTTGGTGCATCACGCTGAGCCAGGGCCGCATGTGGAATAGGCCACTGGGTAGAATCTACATATGGAAACCACCCAGAGCCGGCTGCGCGCCGAATGAAACGGAATCGTTCCGCACTCGTGCGGGATGCGCTGCGCGAGCATCTTCGGCGACTGGCGGCGCGCTCCCGGGAAAAGCAAGACCGGCAAGGCTATGCGCGGCACCCGCAGAATCCGGAGGATACATGGGAAGCGGAGGCGGCGTGGCCGGCAGAATAGCGCGAGGAGACGTCCGGCTTTATCGGCTTGCGGCGCCCGACAAGAAGCGACCAGTTGTGGCGCCCTGCGGGCTAATCACACCCACGTCTCTTGGTCCGACCGGCACTCGCATGCCAACGGAGCCCGATGCGCACACTACTGGCTAGCCCGCTGATTGCTAACCGCTTCTCTCACTCCCACTCAATCGTTCCCGGTGGCTTGCTCGTGATGTCGTACACCACGCGGTTGATGCCCTTCACCTCGTTCACGATGCGACTGGAGATGGTCTTCAGCACGTCGTAGGGCAGCGGAACCCAGTCAGCCGTCATGCCGTCTTCCGAGTTCACGGCGCGGATGGCGCAGCTATAAGCGTAGGTGCGCTGGTCGCCCATCACGCCGACGGACATCACCGGCAGCAGCACAGCAAATGACTGCCAGACTTTCGTATACAGCCCGGCCTTCTTGATCTCGGTGACGACGATATCGTCGGCCTCCTGCAACAGCGCGATGCGTTCCGGAGTGATATCGCCGAGAATCCGCACCGCGAGTCCCGGTCCGGGGAACGGCTGGCGTTGCAGAATCTCCTCCGGCATGCCGAGATCGCGACCGATCTTGCGGACTTCGTCTTTGAAGAGGTCACGTAGCGGCTCGATCAGCTTGAGCTTCATGACGTCGGGCAGGCCACCAACGTTGTGATGGGTCTTGATGGTCTGCGACGGCCCGCGCACCGAGACCGACTCGATCACGTCGGGATAAAGCGTGCCCTGCACCAGCCAGTCGACTTTGCCGTGCAGTTGCTCGAGCCGGTGGGCCTCGGATTCGAAGACGGCGATGAACTCGTTGCCGATGATCTTGCGCTTCCTCTCGGGATCACTCACGCCCGCAAGTTTGCTGAGGAAGCGCTCGGTGGCGTCGACAGCGTCGATGTTCAGGCCAAGCTTGTCGCGCAGGTTCTTCTGTACGCTGACGAACTCGTTTTTGCGCAGTACTCCGTTGTTCACGAAGATGCAGGTAAGTTGATCGCCGATGGCGCGGTTGACCAGCACCGCCGCCACCGAGGAATCGACTCCGCCCGAGAGCGCGCAGATGACGCGGCCGTTGCCGACCTGCTGGCGAATGCGGGCGACGGTCTCGTCGATGAAGCGCTGCGGCGTCCAGTTAGGCTTCATGCCGCAAATTTCGAAGATAAAGTTCCGCAGGATGGCCGTGCCCTGGGGCGTGTGGTGGACCTCGGGATGGAACTGCACCGCCCAGTAGCGCTGCGCGGAATTCTGAATGGCAGCAACGGCATTTTCGCTGCGGGCGATCAACTCGAAACCCGGAGGCAGCGCTTCCGCCTTGTCGCCATGCGACATCCAGACCGCCAGCGGCCCTTCCAGACCCTTGAACAGTGCCGAGCTGCCGTTTAACAGATCGACCTCGGCGTGGCCGTACTCGCGCTTGTCGCCGGGCACCACCTTGCCGCCGAGCTTGTGCGTCATGAACTGAAGCCCGTAGCAGATGCCGAGAACCGGCACGCCGAGATGCAGCACACGCTCATCCGCCGGCGGCGCATCGGTGTCATAAACAGAACAAGGGCCTCCGGAGAGGATGATGCCCGCGGGGTGATGCTTCTCTACTTCACTGAGAGGAGCGGTGCAGGGTAGGACGACGGAGAAGACGTTTTGCTCGCGGATACGGCGGGCGATGAGCTGCGTATATTGCGAGCCGAAATCGAGGACGACAATAGATTGGGTTTCCACTGTTTACTCTGCCAGAGGAGGAAGCAATTAGCAATTAGCAATTAGTAATTAGCCGGACCGGCCTGGAAGATCACGCCTTCTCAGCAAATGTGCCCCGTCCCCGGGAGGACTCGGGGGGTTCTTACACTCTATCCAGCACTCACGTGCTGGGCTACGATTGTGTCGTCCTTCGGACTGGCTGCGCGATCGTCCAGCAGACTGGGCTGCATAGCAGATAATCGTACGAGCGACATTCGGAAGCAAGAACCAGCATCGAAACGCGGAGAGCGACGAGCGAATGACGGCCTTCCAGCGCACGCGCAAAGTCTACGACGAGCAGATGCTCTATGAGTACGCCATCGGCGCGCTGGGGCGGCAGATGCGCACGGTGGCGGAGCTCAAGCGCCTGATGCGCGCGAAGGTCCGCGAGCAGCCGCACGCCGAGCTGCTGGTCGATGTCGTGATCGCCCACCTGAAAGAACAGAAGTACCTGAACGACACCAGCTACGCGGAAAGCTATTTGCGCTTTCGCAAGGAGAACGAGAAGTTCGGGCGCAGGCGGGTGGTGCAGGACCTGAAAGCCAAGGGCGTACATGCCGACATCATCGAGAAGACGGTCGGCGCGGCCTACGACGATGTCAACGAAGAGCACCTGGCGCGGCAGTATCTCGCACGCAAGCGCCTGAAAAAGCCGGCGGACCAGAGGCAGGCGGCCAGGGTATTCCGCAACCTGATGCGCGCCGGATTCAGCACCCGAACCATCTTTCATATTCTGAAAAAATGGGATGTTGACGATGAGTTGCTAAGCGCTCTGGAGGGCGAGGCGGCAGAGGTCGAGCCCGGGCGCGAGACAACCTGACGTTGTGGGACAAACGGCCCGCAAGCTTTATCGCCACATCAGGCTCGGGGCGTGGCCGCGTTTCGGCTAAGATACCCTATGCCCAATAGCTCGCTATCACGCAATGTAGTGTTGGCGCTGATTGGTCTGACTCTGGCGCTGCACAGTGCCGAGGAGTACTTCGCCTTTCCCTTCTTCGTTCCATCGCTCGGACACCAACTACCCTCGTGGATGCCCTCGCCGGCGCTGCAACATGATGTGAACACTCTTCGCATCGGATTGATCGTGGGCACGGTCGCATCCTGCATCGTCATTGCGTGCGCGATCCTTACGCGCATGCACGGCTTCCTGATTGCAAGCCTGTTCGTCGAAGCCATCCTGCTGGTGAATGCCTTCGCCCACAGCTTCACCGCGTTGCTGCGACGCGGCTACGTGCCGGGGCTGGTCACCGCCATCCTGATTAATCTGCCCTTCGGGATCTACGTCTTCCGGCGCGCAGTCAGGGAGGGATGGATTCGCCGCTACCGGGCGTGGCAGCTCATCATCATCGCCTTCGTGGTGCACCTGGCATGGCTGGGCACTGGGGTGATGAGGGCCGAACGGACGGAGCAGGGGACGAGTTCGTCCTCCGCTGCTGTGTTCGTTAACTCGTTGACTGTGCCTGTCCCGCGATAACGAGCGCTGGGGAATTCTCAGCTCCGGCTGCAGGTAGTCAGGGCTGCGTTGCGGGACGCGTCCTTGTGATGCTTCTCCATCCAGTTCTCCAGAACCAGCATGCGCCAGATCTGCAGTGGGACAGTTCCGCTGCGCTGCGCTTCCTGGATGGGAGCGTTGAGGCTTCCGCGAGCGATCCAACCTTCACTTTCCAGGAGGGTGCCGTTTTGCAGACGCGAGAGCATGGCGCTCCAGCGAGTGGCCAGCCAGCGCTCGACGGGAACGACGAAGCCTTGCTTGCGGCGTTGTGCGGTTTCCTGGTTCAGGTTTTTGGCAACCACCTGACGCAGCACAGCTTTCAAGACTCCATTGCGCAGGCGCACCTCGGGCGACAGCGTGGCAGCGAACTCCCACATCTTCTGATCGAGGAAGGGCGCGCGCGATTCAATGGCATAGTACATGGTAGCGCTATCGACTTTGGGCATGAATTCGCTGGTAAAGTGCATCTGGCGATGGAAGTCGAAGACGTCGCGGAACAGATGACGCGCGGCTTTGGCAGAGGACGGTATCCGACGCAGAGGCATCTCGACGCCGGCAAGCTTCTCGCCCAGCATTCCGCGGGACTGGTAATAGGGCAGCCCGTCGTGACGGCGAACCCAGGAGCCGATGCCGCCGGTCGCGTAGTAGATCGCAGTCTTCGCGCGGCGCAGTCGTCCGGAATCCGGCAGCAGCTTGGCGGACGCCCGCAGCGCAGGGGCAATAGCGAGAGGAATGGCCCGGGCGACCCGTTCCGCTGTCATCACATCTCTGAAGAGCGGGTAGCCGAGGTAGACATCGTCACCGCCATCGCCGGTCAGCAAAACCGTGGCGTGCTTCTTGACCGCACCGGAGACCCAGAGCATGGCCTGCGCCGATGAGCACGGAAAAGGTTCGCTGTAGGCGTCGGTAAGCTGATCGAGGGAGAACTCAGTCTGGGGCATCTCGACGATCTCATGCTCGATGCCGAGTTGGCGAACCGTGGCGGCGGCATCCGCGCTTTCGTCGCTGGGATCATTGGGGGCGCGCACGGTGAACGCCTTCACGTTGGCGTTGAGCTTTTGCAGCGCCCAGCACACCAGGCTGGAATCGATGCCACCGCTGAGCAGAACACCGATGGGAACATCCGACACCAGGCGCAGCCGGACCGACTCAAGCAGAAGCCGTTCGGTCTCTTCCACCGCTTCCTCGAAGGTAGTGGTCGACCAGGGTTCCGGCGACGGCACCGACCAATATTGCCGCTGGACAAATTTTCCTTCCTGCCACTCGGCGATGGTGGCAGGTGGAAGCTTCTCGATGCCCTGGTAGATACTGCGCTTGTCGGTGACGAAGCCGAAATCGAGAACTTCGAGCATCGCCAGCGGGTCAATCGCGCCGCCCAGACCAACCGAGCGCAGCGCCTCGATGGTGGAGGCGAAGGCAATCTGGCCGTTCTCGCGGCAATACATCAGAGGCTTCACACCTAAGCGGTCGCGGACTAGGGTGAGTTTGCGCGTAGGGTTATCCCACAAAGCAAAGGCGAACATGCCGCGGAGTTTCTCGACCAGCCGGTCGATGCCCCACTCCTGATAGCCGCGCAGCAGGACCTCGGTATCGGTGTGGGAACGGAAGTGGTGGCCGCGGGCTTCCAGTTCCGAACGGATGTCGAGAAAGTTGTAGATGCAGCCGTTGAAGACGAGCCCGACCTGCCCATCGTCGGAGAGCATGGGCTGATGGCCGGCAGAGCTTAGATCGATAATGGAGAGCCGCCGATGTCCCAGTGCCCCGTCGTCCCAAGTGGCTAGACCTTCGGAGTCGGGCCCCCGGCGTCGCAGACAGTCGGTCATGCAACGCACTATCTCCCGGGTGTACTCTGACCTGCCAGGCGCAACCGCGCCCGCTATTCCGCACATAATGCTCGCCCTGTCAACACGTTGCCGGATAGACGCTTGGCCGCGCCGGTGGTTAGGGAAGAAAGCTCGTCTCCCGGAAGCATGAACTGTGTGACTCCGGGGCGAGAGCAACAACCGGTGCGGTTAAGGCACATAAGTCAGGCCTTCGGATTGGCAACACAACTTATTCATACGAAGCACCGCGCCAGAGCGCGGCCCGTTATAGAATGGTGCCACCGATTCCAGCACCCTCACCCAGAATACCGCACGCCATGGTTCGCGCAGGTGGTGTGGTACACATATAAAAGTTGGAGCGATTGATGCAGACTGCGGTTGCGAGCACAGGAACCTTCGCGGAATTGAAGAGCAAGATTGAGTCCAAGACTGCCCGGGTGGGGGTTGTCGGACTGGGTTATGTCGGCCTGCCCCTGGCGGTGGAGTTTGCCAAGGCGGGGTTTTCCGTCACAGGAATCGACGTGCAGGAGTCCAAGGTCGAGAACTTGAACCGCGGTGAGTCCCATGTGCAGGACGTTCCCAGCGCTGAGATTACACGGCTCATTGGGGACAAGCGCTTCAGCGCAACTACCGATTTCTCGGTGGTGCGCGAGTTGGACACCATCAACATCTGCGTCCCGACACCGCTGCGCAAGACGAAAGATCCGGACATGAGCTACATCGTGTCCGCGGTCGAGGAGATCGCCAGGTACTTTCATCCCGGCCTGCTGATTATTCTGGAATCGACCACTTACCCCGGAACGACCAACGAGCTGCTGCTGCCCACTTTCGAAAAGACAGGGCTCAAAGCGGGAGAGGATTTCTTCCTTTGCTTCTCGCCGGAGCGCGTCGATCCCGGTAACCCCGTCTACCAGACGTCGAACACGCCAAAGGTGGTGGGCGGCATAACTCCGGCATGTACGGAGATGGGACGATTGTTCTTCGCGCAGGCGCTGGACACGGTGGTTCCGGTCAGCAATACCAGCGTCGCCGAGATGGTAAAGCTGCTGGAGAACACCTTCCGCATGATCAATATCGGGCTGGTCAACGAGATGGCTACCATGTGCGACGGGATGGGGATCAACGTCTGGGAAGTGATCGACGCGGCCGCCACCAAGCCCTTTGGCTTCATGCCCTTCTATCCGGGACCCGGGCTGGGCGGGCATTGCATTCCGATCGATCCGTTCTACCTGTCGTGGAAGACGAAGCAGTCGGGCATTGAGGCCCGCTTCATTGAACTGGCGGGCTACATCAATGGAAACATGCCGCATTTCGTGGTCGACAAGATCCAGAACGCTTTGAATGAACGCGGCAAGGCGGTGAAGGGTTCGCATGTGCACGTTGCGGGCGTCGCTTACAAGCGAAACATTGACGACATGCGCGAGTCGCCGGCTCTGGACGTCATCCTGCTTTTGAGGAAACGTGGCGCCAAGGTCACATATTCTGATCCTTATGTTCCCGATTTGAAGCTGGACGGGCTGACCCTGGCATCCGAGGACTTGATTCCCTCCGCGTCAGCGGCCGATTGTGTGGTAATCATCACCGACCACTCCAACTTCGATTACCCACAGCTGCTGGCGGCGTCCAACCTTGTGGTCGACACACGCAATGCGCTGAAAAGCATGGATTCGCCAAAGATTGTTCGACTTTGAAGTTTGAGGGCTGGTGCATCGGCGGCGGACATCGAGGCGGAGAGGCCGGTGGCGCTGGGTCGATGTCGGAGTTTGGGAGTAACGCAAGCGCTTGCTGGCAGCGCAGCCATGCCTGGAACCGGCTGCCGGAAGGGCTGTAGCCCCCGCCTGCTGACTTTTCGCCGGGTGTTGGTGTAGGCTAAACAAACACTCTGGAGGGGCGAGTGCAGGCACTCACCAGGTTGATTCGTGCTAAGGGAGCAATAACATTGTGGCGCTGGCTGGTACCAAGCCGACCGGTATGCCTATGAGCGCGCCGACCGGTAACTCGGTAGTTATGGGGGAAGTCGCTCCCCCGCCAAAAGCTTCTTTCACTGACGAACTGAAATCGATTGGCTGGCAAGGGCTCCTACTAATCGGCATAGTAACCGCTCTATACGCGCCGATTCTCGCCAGGCTGGTCGCTCAGTGGTACAACGATGCCGACTATTCGCATGGCTTTTTAGTGCCGTTACTGTCGGCCTATCTGATCTGGCACAAGCGCGACGACCTTGCCAAGATCCCCAAGCGACCTTCGTTCTGGGGAATGATCGTCGTGCTGTTTTCCCTGGGTATTCTGTTTCTGGGAAGCCTCGGCGCCGAGCTATTCCTAAGCCGCAGTTCCCTGATAGGCGTGATCTGCGGTCTGGTCATCTATTTCCAGGGATGGGCCAGGTTGCGGGCTATGGCATTCCCCATTGCCTTTCTGATGTTCGCCATACCGCTTCCGGCACTGATCTACAACGAGATTGTGTTTCCGCTGCAGTTCATCGCTTCCACCTTCGCCACCCGCACGCTGGAAATTCTCAACATTTTCCCCATCATGCGGGAAGGGAATGTCCTGGTGATGCCGGGGATGCGCCTGGAGGTTGTCGAAGCTTGCAGCGGCATACGATCGCTCATGTCCCTGCTGGCACTGGCCGCGGGATACGGGTACGTGGCCGAGCGCAGCAACGTGGTGCGCTGGTTCCTGTTCCTGGCGATGGTTCCGCTGGCCATCGTCAGCAACGGTACCCGCGTCATGATCACCGCCCTGATGACCCACTACATCGGCCCCGAGGCCGCCGAAGGTTTCATGCACGAATTTTCTGGGTGGGTCATCTTCGTCGTGGCAACCATCCTGTTTCTGGCGTTGCATAGCCTGACCGTCGCGGTGCGCAAGAAGCTGGGCTGGATGCCGGACGACAATCCTCCCAAGCCGGGCCCTGAGGTAACTGCATGAACTCGAGCGTGCGCTATTGGCTGATGCTGGGTGTACTGGCAGCGGCGATTTCAGGCATGGCCATGTTGTCGCATGGAGAAGCCACGCCTGCGGCTTTGCCCCTGTCGCAATTCCCCAAACAAGTCTCCGTCTTCGGCAGCGTAGCGGACATCCCCTTCGACAAAGAGACGCTGGCGATTCTGAAGCCGTCCGACTACCTGGATCGTGTTTACTACTCTCCCGGACTGGGAGAAGTAGGACTATATATCGCTTACTTCGAATCACAGCGAAGCGGCGCGGCCATCCATTCCCCCAAGAACTGTTTGCCCGGGGCCGGTTGGCAGCCGGCATATTCGGCCATTACCCCCATGGCGCTGCCTGATGGCCGCAAAGTACCGGTCAATATGTACCTGATACGCAAGGGGTTGGACGAAACCGTCGTGCTTTATTGGTATCAGTCGCACGGGCGCATCATTGCCAGTGAATACGCGGGCAAGTTCTACATGGTTTACGACGCATTGCGCCTCAACCGCACCGACGCCGCTCTGGTCAGGGTCACCGCTCCGGTAATCAATGGTGACGAAACGGAAGCGAAAAAGCGGGCATTCATGTTTGCCCAAGTGGCCGCGGTTGATGTGGAGAAGATTATCCCTCGGTAAGTCCAGGAGAAGTTATGCGGAAGCGGTACATCGTTTTTTTCTTGTTGATCCTGACGGCGCTTACGTTCGCAGGGTGCAAGAAGAACCCTGAAAAGACCAAGCGCAAGTATTACGCCAGCGGCATGAAGTACATGGATGCCCAGAAGTATGAAGCCGCGGTCATTGAGTTCAAGAAGGCCCTGCAGGCTGACCCGAGGTATGCCGACGCCCATTACCAGTTGGGCACGGCCGAAGTGAAACTGCAACACTGGGGCGAAGGCTTCCGTGAAATGAGCACCGCGGTAGAATTGGACCCCAACAACCTGAAGGCACGGGTAGCGCTGGGCGACTTTTATCTGGCGGGGGGCAAGACAGCCGAAGCGGAAGAGCAGGCCAAGGCCATCCTCGAAAGGGACCCCAACAATGCGGACGGATACCGCTTGATGGGAGCGGTCCAACTCTCGCAGAAACAGCTCCCTGAAGCAATCGCGTCTTATACCAAAGCTATCGAGGCCAAGTCGGATGATTCCGCGGCGTACCTGAACCGGGGCGTAGCCTATGCTGCATCCAATCAGTTCCCGCAGGCAGAAGCCGACTTCCAGAAAGCCATCAGCGTCGATCCTAAGAACGAGAACGCCTATGCCAATCTGGCGCGCTTCTATGCGCTCAGGGGCCAAAGCGACAAGGCGATCGACGCCCTGCAACAGGGGATCAAGGCCAATCCGGACTCCTCCGCCAATTACCTCCGCCTGGCTGCGTTGTACTACGGCCTGGGCCGCCGCAACGATGCCGAAACCGTGCTGCAGAACTTGCGCAACACCAAACCCAGCTCGGGTGATCTGGCGGGTGAGATCGCCGCTTTCTACGTGGCGATGCGTAATCCCGAAGCTGCGATTCGGGAATACAACCGGGGATTGGGGGTCGATCCCAAGAACGATAAGCTCAAGACCTCGCTGGTCGAAATCCAGCTCATGACTGGAAAGGTCGACGAGGCCAAAAAGCTAGATGACGAGATTCTGAAAGAGCACCCCAACGATGTGCCGGCGCGAATGGCGAAAGCCCGCCTGGAGGCCGCCAGTGGCAACCTCACGGACGCCATCACCTTGCTGCGGGCGGTGTTGAAGGATGCTCCGGAGAATGCGCGCGCTCATTACTTCCTGGCCCAGGCGCTGCGCCAGTCAGGCGATATTGCGGGAGCCAAAGGAGAGATTCAGCAAGCCGTAAAGAGGGAGCCTGACAATACCCTCTATCTGGAAGCCCTGACGGAGATTTATCGCGACGCACACGACTACGACAACGCCAAGGATTACGCTGATCGTCTGCTGAAGCTGGCGCCCAAGAGTCCGCAGGCCCTTCTGACCATGGCAACCGTCCAGCTTGGGCTGAGGGACTACAAGGCCGCCGATGAGAACCTGGCGCAAGCTAATCAACTGGCGCCCAATGATCCGGCCATCCATCTGAACATGGCGTTCTCCTACGCCGGACAGAAGAAATATCCTGAGGCTGAGCGTGAGTTCCAGAACGCGCTGCGCCTGAACCCGCAGTTCGATGCGGCCGCAACGGACTATGTAGCCCTGTTGTTCGCCACCGGCCAACAAGCCAAGGGACTGGACTTCGCCAAGCAGTATGCGGCTGCCAACCCGAAACGCGCGCAGGCGCATTTCATCTATGCAACGGCACTGGCCAACAGCAAGAACTTCGACCAGTCGATCGCTGAATTCCAGAAAATCATCGAGCTTGAGCCCAAGGGCATGGGATCGTACATGCAGCTGGGACGCATTTACCTGGCGCAAAACAAACCCGATGAGGCGATCGCCACGTATCAGAAGGCCCTGGCAGCCGATCCAAACGCGGTGGGCATCAATATTGCTCTGGGCGAGCTTTACCTCGCCAAGAACGATCTCAAGTCGGCGCAACAGTGTTTTGAGAAGGCACACCAGGTGTCTCCCGACGATCCTCTGGCGATGAATGATCTGGCCTGGGCCTACGCCATGCAGGGCCAGAACCTTGACGTTGCCCTGTCCCTGGCGCAGCAGGCAAAACAAGTCTTGCCCGAGGTCCCCGCGGTTACCGACACTCTGGCCTGGATCCAGTACAAGAAGGGCAATTACAGTATCGCCATCGGATTGCTCAACGACGCCATCAAAAAAGCGCCGCAGAATGCACAATACCGCTACCACCTTGGAATGGCATTGAGTGCTGCCGGCGATCACGACCGGGCGAAGGTGGAGTTAAAGAAAGCGCTGGAGTTGAACCTGCGGGGCGATGACGCGCAGCAGGCACAGCAGACGCTGGCTAAGCTGTAGGCACCAGCCTTATGCGCTTACGTAAAGTTGGCCCGGTGGGTATCCCATCGGGCCGTTTTCATTGGTGCTTCGCGATTGCGGGGAGCCTGGCTCGGCCATCCACTGGCGCATTACCTACGGAATGGTTCCAGGCTGTGGTTTCTCTAAAACCTTTAGAACAAGCCCAGCTTCTTTTTCTTCTTGGCGGGCTTGCTGTTTCCCGTGGCGTCGGCGGTGGTAAAGATGGGCTTGGTCTCGTTGGGGCTGGCACCGGTATCGACATAGCCGGCCCTGACATCGATATACGCGTCCTCACGTAATTTGGTCAGATACTCGCGGAGCGCGGGCTGCATGGCTGTCAGGTACAGGCGCTGCTGAATTTGCCCTTCGACATCTTTCAGCGCCGGAACGCCGGCGGTCTGATGCTCCGTCACTTCCAGGATCACCCAGCCCTGGTTGGTGCGGATCGGCTGCGTGTACTGGCCTGCCTGCAGGGCGAAGACCTTGTCCTCCAGCTCCTTGGAGAGTGTTCCCCGCTTGAAGTACTCAAGATCGCCCCCGGCCTGCGAGGTGGGGCCGTCGGAATTTGCCTTAGCCAAGTCGGCAAACTTGGCCCCTTTTTGTAATTGCTCGTAGATCGAGTCAGCCTTCGTTTTGGCCGCGGCCACCATCTGCGGATCGGGAGCTTCCGGCAGGACCGTCTGTCCCTGTTCGGTCTTCACCGGCGCAGCCTTCTGGGTGGAGATCAGGATCTCGCTCAACCGCACTCGCTCGGGACGCGCCATCTCCGCCTTGTGCTGATCGTAGTATTGCTGGACGTCCTGCTGGGTGATGATGATGTGCCCGCCGACTTCCTGCTGAATAACTTTTTCCTGGATAATGCCGTTTTTGAGGTTCTGCTTGAAGTCCTCCCAGGAGACGCCCTGCGCCTGCGCGGCCTTCTCCAGATCTTCCATGGAACTGGCATGAATCTGTTGGCGTATCTGGTCAAGCCGCTTCACCACATCGGTGTCGGCGGTGATGTCCAGCTCAGCGCCTCTCTGGATCAGCAACTGCTGGTCGATGAGGTCGCGCAGCAGGTCCTGCTCTTTGGGCGGCTGAATGCCCTGCTCAGTGGCTTTGCTCACATCCTCCTGCCACGCCTCCTTGCTGCGCTGCAGGTCAGCGCGAGTGATGATGCTGTTGTTCACGCGCGCAACAATCTCCTCGACCACGGTTTCCTGGGGCTGCGCAGACTGCTCTTGCGCAGCTGGCGGTTGCTGCTTGGCTAACTGCTGGCTTTGCGGTTGCAGTACCTGGGATTGCCCCTCTGGAGGCTGCTCTGCGGTGGTTGGTTGCTGGGCGATCGCCGGCACGGCGGCCAATATGAGGGCTAGGGAAAATACGTATTTCATCAGCATCCTAATCCGGGCAGATGCGTACTACCGGGAATCCTGGGGTTCGTGCTGTTTCAATTGATTGTAACGCTTACCACGGGCGCGCGCAGCCGAATTGAGGGTGCACTTTTGCTGGTTGCTGCATATCGAGATCCTGGTGCTAGCGCTTCGGACCCGTAACAGACTTAAGACGAGCCTTGCGGGTCGTCTCGCCTCATGGGGAGGACGATTACGAACTGCGTGCCCTTGCCGACTTCGCTGGTGACCTCAATTCTGCCGCCATGGGTCTCGACCGTGCGCTTGGCAAGCGATAGCCCGAGACCGGTACCGTGGCCCTTGGTGGTGAAGAAAGGACGGAAGATGTTAGCGATGTGCTCGGGAGCGATCCCCTTCCCTTCGTCGGCAACCGTGATCAAGGCCGATTGGCCCAATTCATCCGAGTCGACGGAAACGTGGATGGTTCCCTCCTTGTCCATCGATTGCACGGCATTGAGCAGCAGGTTCAAGAGAACCTGATTGATCTGGTTGGGATCATGTTCCACCAGCGGCAGCTGGCGTTTCACTTCCAGTTCAACGCGGATGCGTTTGGTAACTGCCTGCTGGCGCGCAAAACCTACGGCGTGCTCTGCCGTGGCCGCCAGATCGGCGGGACGGAATTGTGGCGGACGAGGGCGCGCCGTTTCCAATAGCTCAGTGAGAATGCGGTTGATCTGCACTGCCTCCTGCTTGGCATCGGCCATTACCATGCGGGCCGGACTGTTTTCCGGCAGATCGCGCCCAACGATTTCCAGGACGCCTGCGATGCCAGCCAGGGGATTGCGGATCTCGTGCGCCAATCCGGCGGCGAGTTCTCCCAGGGTTGCGAAGTGTTCAGCGCGCGACATCTGGCTGTGGTGCAGATGCTGAATCTCCTCGCGGCTTGATTTCAACTGCTGCACCATTTCATTGAAGTCCCGGCCCAAGTCTCCGATCTCGTCCTTGCGGTCGGCAAAACTCACCCGCACATCCATGTCACCCAGGCGCACGCGCGCAATCTTGTCCTGCAACTCCAGCATGGGCCGGCGAACGCTGACCGACAGAACCACCAGGATGGCAGCAAAGATGACGAACGCTCCGCCGGCGGCAACTGCGATGACATTGTTTCTGGGGCCGGGGGCGAGCGAAGACGAGACGAGTACGAAGAGCAGCAGGCCGTTGACGAGCACAGCAGCGATTGGCACTAGTGCCTTCAGGGCCCAATTCATGTGCCGCCCGCGTTCTACCATCGGCGCAACCGGGACGGCGCGGCCCGAGGCCTCCAACAAGGAGGTGTCGACGGCGCTGACGAGTGAGTGTGAAGGCATGATGGTTTCCAATATTCTTCGGGGCTGGAATGGGGTTGCGGCCCGGTGGAGCCTAACCGGCAGTTCCAGCCCCGAGGTTCCTCAGGCGTATGCGTGTAAGCCGGGAAGCAGATACGTCACGCCGAGGAAAGTAAAAATCACGACGCCAAAGCCAAGGATCGCGAAGTAGGCCGCACGGCGCCCGCGCCAGCCCCGCGTGATCCGCATGTGCAGATATCCCGCATAGACCAGCCAGGTAATGGCAGCCCACGTCTCTTTCGGGTCCCAGCTCCAGTAAGAACCCCAGGTGCGATTGGCCCAGTAAGCACCCGCTGCGATCATTCCGGTAAGCAGCGGGAAGGCGATGCAGATGGTTTTGTAGGTCACGCGATCCAGCACGTCAGCGCTGGGCAACAGGCGTTGAAGATCACTGCGCCGCCACAGCAGCATGAGATAAAGCAGGGATGCGAACAGAGCCGTAATCATTCCGCCGAGGATGAAGGGAGAAGCCGCCAGCGATGTGGGGTAGAGTCCCTCCTGATACGGCGACGGGTAGCTTGCGTCCTTCACGCGCAGCACGAAAGCTCCCAGCACCGCGGCCTGTAAAAGAATGCCGACAAAGACCGCTTTGTTGGCGATGCCGAGAATCTGGTCGTCCTGCTTCGCCCGCCACAGGAGATAGCAGGCCAAGGGAGCGATGGCCGCCAGCGCTGCGATCACGAACAACCATCCCAGGTCAGGGATGGTGACGAACAGCCGTACCCCGCGGCCGAGGAACATGTCGCTCTTGCTTTCAGCGTCCCACGCCGTGACCGAGAAGCCGCCCCAGCGCTCGAAGCGCAAGGCCACGACAGCGACATAAATCGCGCTGACCAGCGTGCTGGTTGCTGCGAGGAAGGTCTCAGTTTTGAGCTGGTCCTGAATGAGGAACATCATGGCTAGCGCGAAGCTTACCGCACATGCGGCGTAGCTCAACATCGCCAGCGTGACGTGAACGTGCAGCCAGGTGGACTGCAACGCCGGAACCAGGGGCCGCACCTCCGAGGGCAGAAGCTGCATCAGGATGACGCAAACCACGGCCAGCGGCATGGTGATGCTGCCGATGATCTTCACCCCAAATTTCTTTTCGGTGATGAGAGTAAGCAGGGCCAACGTCCAAACAAAGCTGAGGAGCATTTCATAAATGCTGGCGAAGGGAGGACGTCCGGCCAGGTACCAGCGATGCGCTACCGCCAGCGTGTTGGCGGCGAATCCGAGGACGGTGGCCAGGGAAGCGTACTTCACATATTTGTCGGTGCCGGTGACGCCGAAGCCCATGTACAGGGCTGCTGCGCCCGCGTAGAAAATCAAAGCGACATAGAGAAGATTGCTTTCGGTATAGAGGCTCCCACCCGTCTTGGTCACTCCCAGCAAGGCGGTGATGAGCAGGAATGCGATTCCCAGGCCCACCAGCACCAGCAGAGCGTTTCCTCCGCTGGGGGCTGTGGTTTCCAATTGCGTGATTCGTGCACGAGTCGACATCTGATTCTTTCCTCCGCTTACCGCACGCCGGCCAGTACGGCCTCGCGCTCCTCGTTTTGTGTATGCGCAGATCGAGAGGCAGCAGGCGTGTCTTTTTGTTGACCTAGCTCATCCCGGATTTCGGTCACTACGTCGTGGAAGTTCTGCTCAAAGCGATCTTTGTTTTTGTTGGCGGCGCCGCCGATCCACAGCACCAGGTTTCCACCAGCGTTTGGCACCGCCGTCACCCACAGCCTCATGTGGACCATATAGAAGGCGACGAACAGGCCGAGCACCATCAGGACCGAGCCACCCCAGACCAGCCATTGACCCGGCTCGTGCGCGACTTCGAGTCCGGTGACTGCCGAGAAATCGATGTCTTTCCCTGAAGTTGGTCCTATGAAGCTGTAGGCGAGGTTGTCGCCGCCGACGATGGCGCGCTGCACAGGCAGCAGCCAGACTCGGGTTGTCGTGCCGGTTGCACGATTGGTGACGTCCAAGCCAAAGGCGATGTTCTCGATTCCGTCAGACCTCTTGAAGACCTGCCCATCCCGTATGAAGGCGTCGGAGATGTATTCGGCCAAGGCGACGCTGGTATTGGGATCGAGCTCGACTGGTTGGTTCATGAAGAGTTCGATCGGACGTGACGCACCGGCCGCATCGACGGCCGAGAGCCGGAGCGCGTCAACTTTTTTGTTGTCGATCCAATAACTGGCCTGGAAGAAGCGCAGCCCTTTGTAGACCAGAGGATCGTTGACCACGATTTCTTTCTTGGCCGTTTCCTTGCCGTTGTCGACGATGGCCAGGTTCGACCACCATTTCTTCGGTGATCCGTCGGCGTAGTTCTCCTGGCCGGTGCTGTAGCACTTCACACTGAATGGCAAGGTCTTGTTGCCGCCGGTGCGCAGTTCGATCACGTTGCCGGTCTGGCCCTGGTGCAGCGAAATGAAGCCGCCATAACCGAAGAAGCCGTCGATGATACCGCCGGCGAAGATGAGCAACAGGCTGGCGTGAATGACATAAACCGCCATCACCGAAAAGCGATGCTTCTCGGAATACAACGCGGTACCGTCTTTGCCTGTAATGCGCTGTACCGGCCAGCGCAGCTTATTAAGCCCGCGCTCGGCAGCATTCAAACCCTGTTCAGCACTCCGGATGGGAAACTCCACCTTGTACTGAGTTGCGGCGCGGAAGTGGGAATCGGTCTTGCGATAGGGACGGGCATAAAAGCGCCAGGCATTGGGAAAGCGTTCCAGAGAAACAAGGACGATGCTGAGACTGACGAGGGTTAAGAGAGTGATGAACCACCAGGAATGAAATACGTCGGTCAGCCCGAGGCGGTCGAGAAGTTGAAGGGTCTGCGGCGAATAGGCCGCCTGGATCTTGCTCAGGTCCGTCGTCGGTCGTTGCAGGATGAAGGTTCCCGTAGCCGCGGCGATGACGACCAGCATGAGCAGGACAATTCCGGTGCGCAGACTGGCAAAAGTTTTGTGAATGCGTTTTGGTATCGAAAGTACGTCGAAGGCCATAGAGGTTTCTTCCCTATGCCAGGGATATGGCAACTGGGCAGCCAAAACCTCGATCATCCGTAAGCTATTGATTTAGCAGTATTTCATCGCAAGGCCGCCAGCTCGCGGCAGCTTGCTGCGTGAGGCATATCACCCATTGGCGTGATTAAACGGCGCAGCTCCCCCAGTTAGGCCCGACCCCCCGCTCAAAGTCGTGACTCTATTCCATCTTCTTCATGGTGGGTGTTTTCGCGTCCCGTTGCGGCGTAAGACACATTCCCGGGGGCCAAGGAACTCTGTCGCGGGGCTGGGACGGCAGGATTAACACACATTTAAATCTCTTGTAATCAGCTAGATACATCGATTTCCGCGTTTGTTTCGGCACCGGCCTACGTCACGGTATCCCGCTTGCACTAGAGAAACGGTACGGTTGGAGGTAGGTGTGACCAAGGCGGTACGGTCAATTCTGAGTTTGGGTTTGCTGGTCGCCGCCAGTGTGTCCTTTGCGGCGGTCCACCCAGTTCCCTTGGACAAGAACACCGATTCAGCCAAGTGCGTCGAATGCCATGAAGACAAGGCAAAAGGCAAGTACGTGCATTCGGCGATCGCGATGGGCTGCACGAGCTGCCATGAAATCCGGGTCAACCGGGACATTACCCGGGTAAAGCTGAAGACCGCCACTTCGTCTTCGCTGTGTATCACGTGCCACACCGACAAGAACGCCGCCGAACTGAAGGGCGAGGTACATCCTCCGGCCATCCGCGATTGCGTGAAGTGCCACGATCCGCACGAGTCCGACAACAAATATCAGTTGCTGAAACCGACCTCAGGTGGAAAAGACGAGAACCTCTGCCTTGAGTGCCACACTGAGGGACTGAATGTTCCTAAGGACGGCAGCCGTCACGCCGCGCTCGATATGGGTTGCGAGACCTGCCACGTCACCCACAAGGTTGGCGATCCCAGCAAAGTTGAATTCTCCGCTCATTTGACCAAGGGCGTGCCGGCCCTCTGCCTCGATTGCCACGATCCGACAAGTGCCGACCTTATTAAGGCGCACGACGGGCAACCGTTTGGAAACTCCAACTGCCTGCAGTGCCACAATCCGCACCAGTCGCGGGAAGCCAATTTGATGCAGACCTTCACTCACGCGCCCTTCGAGGCGAAGAGCTGCGACACCTGCCACCAACCGGCGAAAGATGGCAAGGTAGTGCTGACCAACAGCGACACCAAGGCGCTCTGCGTGAGCTGCCACAGCGAGCAGGCCGAGCAGATCGAGAAGGCGAAGGTTCAGCATCCCGGCGCGCAAGGCGACTGCACCACCTGCCACAATCCGCACGCGGGAAAGTCTCCGGGATTCCAGCAGCCTGATCCGGTGAATGTTTGCCTGGCCTGCCACAACGAGCAAGCCGAGCAGATGAAGAAAGCTCACTTGCACCAGCCGGCGTTCAAGCAAGGTTGTTTCGTTTGCCATGAGGCGCATGGCAGCAACAATCTCCACCTGCTGCGGGCTGCCAATCCGAATCCGTTGTGCCTGGAGTGCCACGGTCCCGATGCCCAACCGCAGAAGGTGCAGGGCGAGGACCTGGTGACGATCTTCAACGGAAGCGTAAAGCTGCCGACAGACTACTTCGCGCAGGTACCGCGGATTCCGATCAAGTACGGGCTCGGGCATCCGATCGACAAGCACCCGGTGGTCGACCAGATGGACCCCCAGAACCCGTCGAAAGTTAAGTTCGAACTCAACTGCTCAACCTGTCACCAGCCACACTCTTCGGCGCAGCCGAACCTGCTGGTGAAAGACCAGAAAAACAATACCGAGTTCTGTGACTCATGCCACAAGAACATCGGAGTCGGACAGTAAGAGACGCGACATGACTGCAACCCGTGAATCTGCGATGAAGTGGAACAAGGTACTGGCGGCCCTTTGTGCCCTGGCCTTCGTCCTGGCCGGCACATCCGGACTGGGCGCGAAGGAAAAGAAGAAGGCGGCCCCGGACACCCCGGCGACGACCAACCCGAGCCAGCCTTCGGCAAAGGAAGTTCTGGAGCATCTGGACTATTCGAAGATCGTGTGGCCCAATCCGCCGGAGATTGCCCGCATCCGCTACGTCAGCCAGTTCTTCGGCCAGAAACGCGATGAACAGCAACAGCAGAAGAAGAAGCAAGGCTGGATGGACCGGCTGTCCGGCGTAGCCGTAGGCGAGGCAAATCCGAACGAGAAGCTTTTCTTCCAGTTGGTCAGACCGTATGGCGTAGGGGTGGACAGCAAGGGCAGGGTTTACATCGCGGACGAAAAAGTTCGCGCAGTCTTTATCTATACACCGGAGAGCCAGAAGGTCGAGCTGATCAAGAATGGCGTGCAAGCCAACTTCAAGCTCATCTCTGGGCTCGCGGTTGACGACGCAGACACGCTGTATGTCTCCGACAGCGAGCAGAAGCACGTGCTGGTCTTCAACAAAGACCACCGGGTAATTGCCACCATCAGCAGCGGCATGGTGCGTCCGGCCGGGCTGGCCCTGGATAACGAGAACCGCTTCCTCTATGTCGCCGACTCGGAGCGCGACCAGGTGCTGGTGTATGACGCCGACACTTTCAAGTTTCTACGCGCCATCGGCAAGCCCAGCGGCAAGCATGACCTGACGGAGCCGGGCTCCTTCTCGCGCCCGACGAATGTCGCGGTGGACAAGGACGGAAACCTCTACGTCGCCGACACCTTCAACAATCGCATTGAAGTTTTCGATGCCGACGGCGAATTCATCCGCGCGTTCGGCAAAGCCGGCGACGGCCCCGGGTATTTCGCCCGGCCCAAGGGAGTGGCAGTGGATGGCGACGGGCATATCTGGGTGGCCGACGCAGTGCAGGACCGGGTGCAGGTGTTCACCCCCGAGGGCCGTTTGCTGATTTACATCGGCGGACATGGGTTGCTACCTGGCGAGTTCAGCATGTTGGCGGGTTTGACCTTCGATAACCAGAACCGGCTTTACACCACCGAGCAGTATCCGGGGCGGTTGCAGGTTTTCCGTTACATCACCAATACCGAAGCCAAAGCCGAGCAGGCCAAGCGCGAGGCCGAAGCGGCCAAGAAGACGGCAGGGCCGGACAAGAAGAACGAGGCGGCCGATACCGCAAAGAGTGCCGCAGAGACGACGCCCAAATGAGGCGCAGATTTTTGGCTGTCCGCGCGCGCGGCGGCCAGAACGGGCCCGGAGCAATCCGGGCCTGAGACAAGCAGTAAAAGCAGTACTGCAGTAACAGCTGTTACACCGATAGGAGGCTTTAAAGCTTTATGAAGAAAGCATTGATTTTAACCTTCGTAGTGCTGGTAGCTGTCGGAATGACGATGGCCCAGACATATACCGAGGGCACCGGACTCACCGGCGTTGATAAGTTGGGAGCCCACCAGAACGGCGGTCGCGGCTGCACGGGCTGTCACGCTCCGCACAGCGGCGCGTTCGGCGCCGGCGGCAGCAGCGTCGGAGCGGTCCAGGACAAGGACAACGCCGGCAACTATGCCTTGTGGGGCCAGGACCTCGGTCCGCTATACGGCTACACAATCACCCAGGGCGACAAAGTGGCGAACGGTAGCACGTTTCAGACCGTCCTCCCAGCGTCGTCTGACTTCTATACGTTCCCCGAGGAAATCAGCGGCATCATGATGTGCCTGAGCTGCCATGACGGCAATATCGCCACCGGCGCCATGATGACCAATGCTTCGTACGAGCAGAAGATGGGTCTTCTGCCGCCGAATATCTATGGCCCGAATGCCATTCCGACTTTGCTGGGCAGAGACGGCACGGCCAACGGCAATTACTACAACGATCACCCGATCGGACCGGAAGCCACCCTGGGAGCGGTCGGCGTTGCTACCAAGCTGACCTACCTGCCCACTGGTTGCAAGTTCCACGGCGTGGCCAGCCCCTGCCTGAAGGATGCCGGCACCGACCCGAACTTCACCACCTTCGTTTCGCACTACGGCTTGCCCAGCATCACCTCCAACGGGCATAGCGCACCGGTGGCGTTGCCGGACACCAACCCGGCCGATGCCTATCTGCTGTGCACCACCTGCCACACCCCGCACAGCATGTACATCGCCAGCGCCAATGCTGACGCGCCCATCGATGGCCACACCAGCGGCACCTTCCCAAGCTACTGGTTCATCGCGGCGCCGTACAACCCGGGCTCGAATCCGAACGCGAACCAGGCTTCTTCTGCGACGCAGTTCTGCCGCCAGTGCCACTACTCCGGCGCGGGTGGTGCGAACGAGTCCAGCGGGATCCTTACTGTAAAGACGGCGTTCTAGTTGTTTGCCCATCAGGGGAGGGGTCTTCTCCCTCCCCTGGTTTTTGAGAAGGTTCAGAAGGTGAGAGCAATGAAGATTCGACTCTGCGCAGCGTTGGTAGTGATGATGGCCGTGGGCACCGCCAGCGCACAACTGGTTTCTGCGCACGGTTCCGGCGGCGCCAAGGCAACCGCCTCTCCTCTGCCGGTGATCTCCAACCCGCATGTTGCGGCTGCCAAGCCAGCGCAGATGGTGCCGGCCATGCAAGTCACAGGCAAAGCCGTGGCGCGGGTGAATGGCGTGGACCTGATCGACCGCGACCTGGTGCAGGAGATGTACAACCTGTTCCCCTATGCCTCCCAGCACAGCGGCTTCCCCAAGACCCTGGAGCCGGAGATTCGCCGTGGCGCCCTGCAGATGATCATCTTCGAGGAGCTGGTGTACCAGGAGGCGATGCACCGCCACATGACCATCCCGGCGGCTGACCTGGCAACAGCGGAGAAGGAGTTCCGTAAACAGTTCGCAAGCCAGGAAGCTTACAGACAGTTTCTAAAAACCGAAACTAACGGTTCGGAAGCGGCGATGCGCGAGAAAATCCGCCGCGCCATGCTGATTGAGGCCCTGCTGAACAAGGAAATCAACGGTCCGGCGCAGATCACGACGGTGCAGGCCAAGACAGAGTACGAGAAGGACATCGCGCAATACAAACACGGCGAGATCGTACACATCCAGAGCATTTCGCTGATGCCGCCCAGCCAGGCAAAGGCGGTGCAGGACGAAGCGAAGAAGCGCGCCGAAGATGCCCTGAAACAAGCCAGGCAGGCGAAAAACTATCGCGACTTTGGATTGCTGGCCGAGAAATTTTCTGATGACGACTACCGCGTGAACATGGGCGACCACAAGCCGATGGAGCTCAGCATGCTGCCTCCGCCGATCGTGCAGGCCCTGGCCAAGATGAAGCCGGGTGACGTGAGTGAGCTCATCGCCTTCGACGGCAATTACACGATTGTGCGGCTGGATGCCCGCACGCCGGCCGGCACGACGCCGTTTGCGGAAGTCAAGACCAAACTGCAATCGGAGATGCAGAAGGAAAAAACCGAGCAGCTTCGTACTGCCTTCGCTCAGAAGTTGCGCCAGAACGCAAAGATCGAAGTGCTGTAATCAGGACGAATGTGATGCGTGGGCATGGGTGCTCGACCCGTAGACAACTGTTCGCAGCGGAATTGCTGGCGGTTTTGTTGTTCGCGATGGCTGCCCACGCCCAGGTGACAATCGGTGACAACCTGAAGATGAACCTGAACGGCATACTCGGAACCGGGTATGCCGGCGAATGGGACAACCAGAGCGGGCCGACGACATCTTCACACGGCATATTTCTGCAGGGAGAAGGAAACTTAACCGGCTCTTACTACAATCCCCAGTTCCTCAACTTCAATGTACGGCCCTATTACAATCGCAATCAGGAGAACAGCGCCTACGCCTCGGTATTGAACCAGAGCGGCATTGACGCGGCGGTAAACCTGTTTGGCGGAAGCCACTTCCCGGGGACGATCGGCTATAGCTGGTCAAGGAACGATGGCAGCCAGTATGGGCTGTTCCAGAGCCCCGGCCTGACGGCCAACGGTACGACCCAGGATTTCAACGTCTCCTGGAGTGCTCTGTTCCCCAAGTGGCCGACACTTACGGCCACGTATTCCGCCAACTCCAACTCGGAAACAATTCTGGGAGAAACGGGCAACACCGACAGTAAGGTGAACATCCTCACGCTGACCTCCAACTACAACTTCGCCGGCTTTCAATTTCTGGGGGGCTTCACCCACCAGAAGTTCAACGTCAACTATCCAGCATTCCTGGTAGGTCCGGACCAGCAGAGCGACTCCACCAACACGGGCTACTTCCTCTCCGTAACCCATACGCTGCCCATGGAAGGCAGCCTGACGGCCGGCTACTCGCGGCAGAATTACGATAGCGAAACCAACGGAATCGCGAATAATGGCACGGCCGACACGGCCTATGTTACGGCCGGGATTAATCCCGCGCAAAACCTGTCCTTTGGCGGCGGCGTGCGATACTATGACAACCTGATTGCTGCACTGCAAGGCAGCGTCATACCTCCGGGATCGGTGCCGATCACTAATTTCACCGCTCAATCCAACGGCGTCGTAGTTAACGGCTATGGTAGTTATAATTTCGGACATGGTCTGGTGCTGGTGGGCTACGGCAACTGGTACCGGCAGCACTTCGAGGACCAGGAATATACCAGCGCGCAGTTCGGCGGCACCCTGACCTACTCCTATGCCCGTCCTCTGCTGGGAATGTTGTACTTCTCATTTGGTCTGATCAACACGGCGGGCAATAGCTACCAGGGGGCGGTCGCCGCGGTTGGAAATGTCGGGCTCAAGAAGATCATCGCAGGCTGGGACATCAACGCGGATTTCTCCTATGCACAGAACGTGCAGAACAGCCTGGCATGGTTTACCACCAGCAGCTACAATTACGGAGCTTCGGTCCGCCGGCGCATGGGCGAGGAGATGTATTGGACCGCGTCGGCGCGCAGCGTCCGGACTGGGATCACGCAGTTCGCCGGCTATAACACGCATACCGAGACATTCATCACCACCCTGGTGCGGAGGAAGCTTGGGGTCTCCGGGAACTATTCGCAGACCAATGGCGCCTCGATTCTGACCACCTCGGGAGAGCTGGTACCGAATCCGCTGCCGCCGGTGGCCATCCCCGGAGAGGTTTTCTACGGCGGCGCCTCCTACGGCGGAACGGTCAGCTATGTTCCGATCAAGCGAATGGTCATGAACGTCAGTTGGTTCCGGCTGAATTCGAATACCGCCTCGAACCTGGACCCGTCACAATTCATATACTCAAGCAACAGCAGTGACCGGATTTACGGATCGATGACCTACAGATTCCGAAAACTGCAACTTCTGGCGACGTACTGGAAAACCAACCAGCAGATCAGCTCTTCCGGACTTGGTTGGGTCAACCAGAACAATTACACTTTCACTATTTCGCGATGGTTCAACGTTTTCTAACCCGGGTGCGCACGTCGTACAGGCGCCCTGCGGCATCGGCCCTCGCGCTCATACTTCTACTACTTCCCGTCCTCGTGCTCGCCCGGGACAAAGGTCCCCAGCAGGTTAAGCTGCCCCCGGACCTGTTGCTGGAGGGCGGGCGCAAGCTGACGTTTGAACGGGTGCTGACGTCGGAGAAGGACATTCGGGGGCCAAAGGGCTTCTGGAGAAAGCTGGTGGACGTGGTGGCCGGCGAAGCGGACTACCAGCCGATGCGTCGGCCTTACGGCGTGGCCGTGGACTCGAAAGGGCGGGTTATCGTCACCGATCCGGGGCTGGGTGGGGTCCACATCTTCGACGTGGAGAACCACAAGTACAAGTTCCTGCAGCGCGAAGACAAGGGCAAGAACTCGACCATGCTTGAGCCGCAGTGCGTCGCAGTTGACGCTCAGGACAACATCTACGTAACGGATTCCATCGAGGGCAAAATTTTTGTCTGGGCGGCCAACGGGAAATACAAAGGGGTATTCGGAAACCTGAAGGGCGGGGAAGGCTACTTCAAGCGGCCCACCGGTATTGCCATCGACCGGGAGACGAACGAGATCTATGTCAGCGATACATTGCGCGACAAGATCTATGTGCTCGACAGCAAAGGCCAGGTCATCCGCAGCATTGGACAGCGCGGTGAAGAGAACGGCGAATTCAACTTCCCCACCGATCTGGTAGTGAAGAACGGCCTGCTGTCGGTGGTCGATGCCATGAACTTCCGCATTCAGACCTTCGACCGCAAAGGAGCCTACCAAAGCTCCATCGGTGATCTCGGCGACTCAAGCGGTGCTCTGTTCCGGCCGAAGGGGCTAGCGATGGACTCGGAAAACCACATTTACCTGGCCGAGGGCATGCGCGGCGCGATCCAGGTGTTCGATCGCGAAGGAGATTTGCTGTACGAGTTCGGCGGGCGCGGCACGCAACTCGGCCAGTTTCAGCTTCCGGCAGGCGTCTTCATCGACCAGGATGACCGCGTTTACGTAGTGGATTCTTACAACCGCAGGGTGCAGGTATTCCGGTATTACGGCCTGAAGGCCAGCGCACAAGGGACCAAGCCATGAAGTGCAGTTTGGTTGCGTTCCTGCTGTTGGCGGTGACTGGGGCTTTCGGCCAGATTACTGGCGATGTGCTGGGCTCGCATGATCTCTCGATGGGTGGAAGTTCGCGGGTCAAGGGAAGAATGGCGGCCTCATGCCTCTACTGCCATGTACCGCACTCCGGGCCGAATAAGGTCGCCTTGTGGGGACAGCGGCTGTCGTCGTCGGCTTATTCAACGTATGTCAGCGATACGGCTGAAAACACTACGAAACAGCCCGATATTGGCGACGACAGCTCACTCTGCCTGAGCTGCCATGACGGAACGGTTGCGGTAGGGCAGGTGACACCCTACGGGCCCTACACCATGTCGGGCAAATGGGACCCCATGGGCACGCAACTGCAAGGGTCGCATCCTTTCAGCCTGCAGCTTCCCCTGAAGGACGCCTCGGACCTGGTGCCCAGCCTGGCCGCCAAGGGGGAGACGAAGGACCAGACACACTCGGTCAAGCTGATCAAGGGGAACCTGGAGTGCACCACTTGCCACAATCCCCACAATCAGTACGTCGACCAGCAGTCGCAGAAATTCCTGGTGCTGGCCAATGCCAAAGGCGCGATCTGCCTGTCTTGTCACACAACGGATCCGCGGAAGGTAAACGGACGGGACAACGCGCTGGTGATGTGGGACACCAGTGCCCACGCCCAAGCCGGCAACCTGGTGAATCCCAGCGCCGAGCTGGGCGGTTACACCACGGTAAGAGACTTCGCCTGCCAATCCTGCCACGCCTCCCACAATGCGGGGGGTGCGGTGGAGCTGCTGCGGGCCAGGGGGGAGAACACGTGCCTTCCCTGCCACAATGGCGGATTGAATCTGTCGCCGCCTGCGCCGAATGTGTTCGCGGAGTTCGCCAAGCAGGTACAGCATCCTTTTTCCACGCCAAGCGGCATGCACGATCCGAATGAAGACGTGCTGCTCAATCAGAACCGCCATGCCACTTGCGCTGACTGCCACAACTCGCATTCGGCGCAGGCGGTGAACAGCTTCCCCCTGCCACCGTCCATTCGCCTGTCGCAGAACCTTGTTGCCGGTATCAGCGGCGCCGACGGTGTCACGGTGCTAAAGCCCGCCCTCAACCAGTATGAAAACTGTCTGAGATGCCATGGCACCAGTACCGGAAAGACGGGCAATTCCGCTCTGTATGGATATCTGCCTCCGCGCGTGGTGACGGGGCCGGACCCGCTGAACGTTATTCCCGAATTCAGCCTGACGGCGACTTCCAGCCACCCGGTATTTCACGACCGCACCAGCCCATTGCCCCAGCCGAGTCTGCGCCAGGCCATGGTGAATCTGGATGCCGTCACGCCGGGCCGCGCCATGGGGACACGTATCCTCTGCACGGATTGCCACAACTCAGACGACAACCGCGAATTCGGCGGTGTCGGCGCCAACGGCCCTCATGGTTCGAAATGGTGGCACCTGCTGGAACGCCGCTATGAATTCAGCCAGGCAGCGGTACCAGGCGGAACCGTGACCAACCTGTTTCCGAGCCCTGACCTGGGCCCGAATGGCCCGTATGCTTTGTGCGCCAAGTGCCATGACCTTCAGCAGGTGGTGCACAACACCAGTTTCACCGAGCACGCGCGCCACATCAACGACGGGTTCTCCTGCTCCACATGCCACACGGCACACGGCATGGGCTCGGTCTCGGGATCGATAACCGGAGAGCGGCTGGTGAACTTCGACGCAGCCGTGGTTGCGCCCAACCAGAACAAACCCATCTCCTACAACCGCGCTCAGAACTCCTGTTCGCTGGTTTGCCACAATCACGCGCATTGATTTCGGGCCGTCAAGACTGATCACGAGGCCGGACAGCCGAATTGTGATAACACCCGGTACGGTGAGGATTTAGACCCTGTGGGTGGCGGCTGGCGGCGGGCCGAGCGAGAGGCCGCGCATAAGCCCTTTGTATTCATGGGGCTGACGCGTGTTTGGCGTTTCGGGTTTGGCATTCAAAGTGCGTCTACACCAGTGAATCTTATTGTCCGGCACAAACTTTCTGGCAGAAGGACATACCGAAATGCACGCTGAACCGACCGAATCTGGAAACAAGAGCTCAAGTTGGCGTCCCATGCAGGCATACATCCTCGCCACCGTATGTCTTCTGGTGGGACTTCCGATCGGCTACCTGATTCGCGGTTCCGCTCCGCCCGCGCCGCACGACGTTGCCTCCGTGTCCGAGGCGAACGCGGCCCGCCCCACGGCAGCCATGCCGGAAGGCGCACCGGCGAAGATGCCTTCGCTCGACGACATGAAGAGAATGGCGGACAAGCAGGTACAGCCCGAGTTGGCAGAACTGCAAAGCAAGCCCAATGACGCTGTCTTGCTGAACAAGATCGCACTCTCCTACAAGGCGGCCCACCAGTTCAGAGAAGCCGCTTCGTACTTCAAGAAGTCGCTGGAGAGCGATCCCAGGAATGTCGCGGTGCGCGCTGACTATGCCTCCTGCCTTTACTACACGGGCGATGTGGACGGGGCGCTGGCGCAACTGGAGGAATCTCTCACCTACGACCCTAACCATGCAGGTACGCTGTTCAACATCGGGATGATCAAGTGGAAAGGCAAGGGCGATGTGGACGGAGCAGTGGCCGCCTGGAAGAAACTGCTGAAGCTTAATCCCAACATGAAGGGCAAAGAACAGATTGAGCAGCTCATTGACCAGGCGCTGAAGAGCAAGAGTCAGAGCGCTGACGGGCAAAAGAGCTGAGCCCGGGGATGGATCCGTAGCAAACTCACGTCCCCCTGTGACATTCGTCTTAGCCGCGCGTGATAACCCTCACTGCGCTGTCCGCCCTCTCCGGGTCAGGATGCTGGTGAGGAGAAAGTGTCCCCACATCATGGGTCTAATGACGCTTTGACGCACTATGAGACGGGTCCTCATTCTTGGTGCCGCCGGCAGAGATTTTCACAACTTCAACCTGATTTTTCGCAACAAGCCTGAATACAACGTAGTCGCCTTCACCGCCAACCAAATCCCTGACATTGCGGGACGTCACTATCCTCCGGAACTCGCGGGCAGCCTGTATCCACAAGGCATTCCGATCGAGGAAGAGAGCCGCATGGAGGAATTGATCCGCGAGCAGCGGATCGACATCGCCGTGTTCTCCTACAGCGACGTAAAGTATGAGAACGTGATGCACCTGGCCTCGCGCGCCGTAGCTGCGGGAGCTGATTTCTGGCTGCTGGCAGCAGAGCACACGCAATTGCAAGCCTCGGTCCCGGTCATCTCCGTATGCGCGGTTCGTACCGGATGCGGCAAGAGTCCGGTGTCGCGGCGGATTGCCGCCGAACTGCGAAACCTGGGATGGAACCCGGTTGTGGTGCGTCATCCCATGCCTTACGGAGACCTGGTCGCGCAGCGCTGCCAGCGCTTCGCCACCATCGCCGACCTCGACCGCTACGAGTGCACCATCGAGGAGCGCGAGGAATACGAGCCGCACATTGCGGAAGGAACCACGGTGTACGCGGGCGTCGACTACTACGACATCCTGCGCTCGGCGGAACAGGACGGCGACATTATCCTGTGGGACGGCGGCAATAACGATACGTCGTTTTACCGTCCCGATCTCGATATCGTGGTGCTCGATCCACATCGCCCGGGGCACGAACTCGCTTACTATCCCGGCGAAGTCAATTTCCGCTCAGCCCACGTGCTGATCATCAACAAGGTCGACACGGCGAACCAGGAAGCCATTGAGACGGTGCGCCGCAACATCGCACAGCACAATCCCAACGCGCTGGTGATTGAAACCGCGTGCCGGGTGAGTGTTTCCGATCCCGAACGCATTGCCGGAAAACGTGTGCTGGTGATTGAAGACGGCCCCACTCTCACTCACGGCGAAATGCCCTACGGCGCAGGGGTGGTTGCCGCCAAGCGCTACGGCGCTGCCAAGCTGGTCGATCCGCGGCCATATGCGGTGGGCTCCATCAAGGCGACGTTCGAAAAGTTCCCGCACCTGGGCAAGCTGCTGCCGGCCATGGGATATAGCGAGAACCAGCGTCACGAACTGGAGGAGACGATCAAGCGAGTTCCCTGCGACCTGGTGCTGGTGGCTACGCCCATCGATCTTAGCCGCACCATCCACCTCGACAAGCCAAGCATTCGGGTTCGCTACGAAGTGGAGGAGATGGGCGAGCCGGCCATCACCCGCCTGATGGAAAACTTCACCCAGCAGCACGAGCGCGTTTTGGCCGGCGGAGGGAGGTAGCCATGCACGGAAAGGATTTCGTATCGCTGCGTGACTTCACGCCGGGCGAGATACGCCACTTTATGCACATGGCGTGCCAGGTTAAGGCAAATCCTAACGCCTACTCGGAGGTGCTCAGGGGCAAATGCCTGGCGATGATCTTCGAGAAGCCCTCGTTGCGCACTCGAGTGAGCTTCGACGTCGGCGTCGAGGAGCTGGGGGGACATCCGATTTATCTCTCGCCTGCCGAGATCAGCCTGGGCAAGCGCGAGTCGATCCACGATGTCGCCAAGAACCTGGAGCGCATGGTGCACGCCATCATGATTCGCACCTTTGCGCACGAGATCGTCGAGCAGATGGCGCAGCACGCAAGTGTGCCGGTAATCAACGGGCTCAGCGATTTCAGCCATCCCTGCCAGGCAATGGCCGACTATCTGACCATGCTGGAGGTTAAAGGCCGCATCGCCGGGCTGAAGGTCGCCTACATCGGCGATGGCAACAATGTGGCGCACTCGCTGATGTTCGCCGGTGCACAGTTAGGAGCGAATGTGTGGGTGGCAACGCCACCGCACTTCGAGCCCAGCCTGGATGCAACTTCGTGGACACGGCTGCGCTGCGGCGAAACCCACGGCAGCATCACCCTGACGCACGATGTCGAGTCGGCTGTGTTCGGGGCAGACGTGGTCTACACCGACGTGTGGACCAGCATGGGCCAGGAGGTCGAGGCCGAATCTCGCGCCAGCATCTTCCGGCCTTATCAGGTGAATGCCAACCTGTTTGCTTGCGCCAAGAATGATGCCATCTTCCTGCATTGTCTGCCGGCGCATCGCGGCGACGAGGTCACCGATGAGGTGATCGATTCGCCACAGTCGTTCGTCTTCCAGCAGGCGGAGAACCGGCTGCACGCGCAGAAGGCCATCATGCTGGAACTGATGTCGGATGCGGCAATCGAGGCGCGGCATCAGGCTGCGGCCGAGCCCGTGCTGGAGATGGCGAGATAGGGCGTTGGCCGCGACCCGACAAGCGGATGCCGTATGCCAACTGCTTGTCGGGTCGGAGAGAGGTTTGTATGTCGAAGACCGCGCTGGTTGCGATAGGCGGGAATTCGCTCATCCGGGCGGGCGAGAAGGGCACGATCGCCGAACAGTTGGCGAATACCCGGCGCACGGCAGCAGCCCTTCGGCATCTTTTCGAGCTCGGATTCCACCTGGTGATAACCCACGGGAACGGGCCGCAGGTCGGGGCGCAGTTACTGCGCTCCGAGCGGGCCTCGGACGTGGCGTATAGCCAGACGCTCGACGTGTGCGGGGCGGCCAGCCAGGGCGAGATCGGCTACCTGCTGGCGCAGTCGCTGCACAACGAACTGGCGGCCAATGGCATCTCGGTGCCGGTGGTGTGTCTCGTCACCCAGACGGTGGTGTCGGCGAATGACCCCGCCCTGCAGCATCCCACCAAACCGATTGGCCCGTTCTATTCGCGGGCTGATGCAGAAGAGAAGAAGCGCACGCTGGGATGGCACATCGTGGAGGATGCAGCTCGCGGCTATCGCCGCGTCGTGCCTTCGCCGGAGCCGCTGGAGATTGTCGAGCTTGGTCTCATTCGCGAACTTGTAGACGGTGGAGCGCTGGTCGTCTCGACCGGCGGTGGCGGGATTCCGGTTGTGCGCGAAAACGGCGGTTTGCGCGGTATCGAAGCGGTGATCGACAAGGACCGTGCCTCGGCAGTGCTGGCGTCACAGCTTGGCGTAGACCTGTTCGCTATCTCGACCGACACTGACTATGTCTACCTGAACTACAAGAAGCCCAATCAATCGCCGATTTCTCGAGTGACCGCGTCAGAGTTGGCAAACCATTATCGTGACGGGCACTTCCCGCCGGGCAACATGGGGCCAAAGGTCGAATCAGTGCTTAGCTTTCTGAGGAAAGGCGGCAAGGAGGCGGTGATCACGTCGTACGAGCATTTGGCCGATGCCGTGGGGGGGAACGCCGGCACGCGTATCCTGCCCGATCCGGTAACCGTCGGAGCTTACGAAGAAGTTGAGGTCTACACATGCCGATAGAAGCACTCACATCGCGGCCCGCGCAGCAGAGCAACAATAATCATGATCGGCCTATCGCCCCGTTGCGGCACGTGGTCGAGTCGCAGCAATTCACCGTGCCGTTGCTGATGGAGCTGTTCGATCGCGCCCGGCAGATGGAGCACATCGTCGCCCGCGGCGGCACACTCGATTATCAGGGGCGCATCCTGGCCAGCCTCTTCTACGAGCCCTCGACCCGCACCCGCTTGTGCTTTGAAGCAGCGATGCTGCGCCTGGGGGGGCGGGTCCTTTCGACTGAGCATGCCCGTGCGTTCTCGTCGGAGATTGAAGGCGAGCAGGTGGAAGACACCATTCGCATCGTGGGCAGCTATTGCGACCTGATCGTCATCCGCCACCACGAGACCGGCGGAGCGACGCGCGCGGCCAGGGTCTCGCCGGTACCGGTGATCAATGCCGGCGATGGCGATGGCGGACAGCATCCCACGCAGGCGCTGCTCGATCTATACACCATCTACCGCGAGCGCCCGCTGGATGGGCTGAGCATCGCATTCATCGGCGAGCTCGATCGCGGCCGCACGGTGCGTTCGCTGGCCTACCTGCTGGCGAAGTTCGACCGGGTGAAGATCTTTTTCGTGAGCCCGAAGGAAATGCAGATGAAACCCGACATCCTGCAATACCTTGAGCGTCACGGCGTGCGCTACGAAGTAGAAACTGACATCGATCGCGTGGTGGGGCAAGTGGACGTGGTCTACCAGACGCGCATCCGGCCACAACGTGCCGTCGGAGTTACCGGTAGTATGCGTTATGCAATCGACTCATCTGTACTGCGGCAGATGCGTTCCGACGCAATGATCTTGCATCCACTTCCCCGCACCGTTGAGCTGGACAAGACAGTGGATGAAGACCCGCGCGCGATGTACTTCCGGCAGGCGGCGAACGGACTGTATGTGAGAATGGCGTTGCTGACAATATTGCTGGATGGGGAGTGAAAGCAATTAGCAATTAGCAATTAGCCATTAGCAGTTAGCGGTTAGCGGTTAGCAGTTAGCAGTTAACACCAACCGAACACTAAACGCTGAATACTAAGTGCTAAACGCTAAGTGCTAATTTGCTAATTGCTTCCAGAGGAAATCATGCCCGTAACCGAACATCTCCGCACCGATAACTATATTGAGCTCGAAGACCAGTATGGAGCTCACAACTACCATCCGCTGGATGTCGTCATCGAACGCGCCGAAGGCGTGTGGGTATATGACGTAGACGGCAATCGCTATCTGGATTGCCTGGCCTCGTACTCGGCGGTCAACCAGGGACACTGCCATCCCAAGATTCTGGCGACATTGATCGAGCAGGCCAGCAAGGTGACGCTCACCTCGCGCGCCTTTCGCAATGACCAGTTGCCGCTACTGTACAAAGAACTGCACGACCTGACTGGCTTCGACATGGCGTTGCCCATGAACTCGGGCGCCGAGGCGGTGGAGACGGCGATCAAGGCCGCCCGCAAATGGGGCTACAAGGTCAAAGGCATTCCCGACGGCAAAGCTGAGATTGTGGTTTGCGCCAACAACTTCCATGGGCGCACCACCACCATCGTCGGCTTCTCGACGGATGAACAGTATCGCGACGGCTTCGGCCCTTTCACCCCGGGATTCAAGATCATCCCGTTCGGAGACGCCACGGCGCTGCGCGATGCGATTACGCCGAACACCTGTGCCTTTCTGGTGGAACCGATTCAGGGCGAGGCCGGCATCATCATTCCTCCCGTCGGATATTTGAAAGAAGCCGCGTCGATCTGCCGTGCGACGAACGTACTCTTTATTGCAGACGAGATTCAGGCGGGCCTGGGCCGTACCGGCAGGCTGTTTGCCTTCCAGCATGAGGGCGTGCGCCCTGATCTTGTGATCATCGGCAAGGCGCTCTCCGGGGGCTTCTATCCGGTATCGGCAGTGCTGGGATCGAAAGACGTGCTGGGCGTATTCAAGCCGGGCGATCATGGCAGCACCTTTGGCGGCAATCCGCTGGGCTGCGCCGTGGCACGAACCGCGCTGCAGGTCCTCACCGAAGAAAGGCTGATCGAGCGCTCAGCCGAATTGGGCAGCTATTTCCTGGAGAAGTTGAGAGCAATACGTAGCCCGCATGTGCGCGAAGTGCGCGGCAAAGGCCTGTGGATCGGCATTGAACTCAACAGGCCCGCGCGTCCCTTCTGCGAACAACTTAAGAAACTCGGCGTGCTCTGCAAAGAGACCCATGAGATGGTCATCCGCATCGCACCGCCGCTGGTCATCACACGGGAGGAGATCGACTGGGCACTGGAGCGCGTCAGGAAGTGCCTGTCCTGAGGAGGTCGAGAGGTCCGGGCGCCGGCCCGAATAGCTATGCTTCGAAGCAAGCACCATCCTTCCAATACACAGGCGCGGATCGCTCCGCGCCTTGTTTAGCTTGAAAGTAGCGGTTATTTCTGCTTGGCTTGCTTCTCGGTTCCGCCGCCGTTCTGGGCGACGACCTCATCTGGATTTTGCAGCAGTTGCAGCGCCTGCGCCGTCGTCAGGTTCGAGGGCACTGGCCGGAAGTTGGTCATCGTCTCCGTCGACCAGATGTTCAAGCTCTTGACCAGCAGGATTCTGCCAGTAAACTCCAGCGTCTCCTGCGTCTCCCTCCACTCTCCTTCGCCAACGTCCGCCTGGTGAATGATAAACTTTCCGCCCTTAAACAGGCGGCCCAGGATGCCCCAGCCGAAGTCCACATCTTGGAATAGCGTGCCATTGATCTCCGCGATGCGCTCGGCGGTCTGATCGATGACCATATCGCCTTCCATGCCCTCGAGCACGCGGGTGTCGTGGGTTGGGGCGCTCCAGCCGGGCTTGGCCTTGAACGTCAGATGCACCATTTCATCCCCATTGGGGCCCTTGGTGACGCCGGTCACGGTGTAGTTGAACGCGTCCGGCAGGCTCTTCATCAAGGTGATGGAGCGCTGATCGTCCTCATGGTTGGACTGCCGCTTTTTGCGGCGAGCGTCGGTGTCGTAGGCAAAGCTCTTCAGCTTCTGGTCGGCTTGTGTCTGTTCGTCGGAGGAAAGGGACTTCCCGTTCTTGGCGACCGTCCGGCTCAGCCCGCCCTCGGAGGTCTCAATGTTTTCCGTGGTGACGGAATGGTCCTTCCATTGAGTATGGTCCTTGTAAATGAAGAACGGAGGCTTAGTGGGGCCGGTGGCGGCAATTTCGTTCTGCGTCGCGCGCCGCACCAGGTCTACGGGATTGATGTTCTGCTGTTGCGCGGCTGCGATCTGCCAACTGCAAAATACGGCAGCCAGCCAACAACTGGTAACTATTCGCATTTGGAACCTGGTCGTCATCTTGAATAAATGTAAACCTTCCCACCAATTTAGACTGCGCGAGGAGGTCTGGCAGTTGCTTTTTTTGCAATCGGGATTTGGGAGGGCATCTGGCCATTGCGGGGAAAAGCGTCTTCCATGGAGGCCTTGAGGACACGGAGCGGCGAGGCCAGGGTCAACCCGAAACAATCCAACTGAATGGGTGCCGAACCCCTCTGGGGCTGAAGCCGCGCATTTTCCCGGCTCTCTATGGCACGGTTGAAGCGATGCCCTTTCAAAACAGATTGATGGGACAGCTTCTAGCCACTGACCACTATCCACTAGCTCCTAGCTGCTAGCCACTGACCACGAGCCACCGACTTCACGGCCTGGTATCGGGCACGGTGATGGCACGGAACATGTGAGGCAGGGCTTCGGCCACGATCATGGCAAAGACAATCAGCGCGCCTCCAAGGGCTTGCCGCGGAGACATCGGCTCTTTCAGCCAGAAGACGCTGAGAATGGCAGCCACCACGGGCTCGAGGGAGAAGAGAATGGCGGCCTCGGTTGGCCCAAGCTTGGTCTGCGCCGTGGCCTGCCCCCAGAAGGCGAACACTGTGGAGAATACCGCCAAATACAAGGTACCCAGCAACGCCGGCCAGCTCGTCAATCCCTGCAGTACGGTTTGAGATCCTGCTTCCAGTGGCTGCAGGGCAACGATACCAAGCGAGATGATCCCGCAGGTGATGACTTGTGAACTCGCCAAAAGCCAGGCGTCCGACCTGCGGGTGAAGCGGCCCATCAACACGATGTGCACGCCACACAGAAATGCGCAGGCCAGGATTTCGATATCGCCGCGGTTCCAGCCCGACCACCATCCGCCCGGCAGATGGACCAGCAGATAAAGACCACAGGTCGCGATCGCGGCGCCCAGCAACGAGGTGAGCTTCACGCGCTGGCCAATGGCTACTGCGATCAAGGGGGTGAACAACACGTACAGCCCGGTGATGAACCCTGCCTTAGCCGTGGTGGTGAAGCGCATGCCATCGGTTTGAAGCCAGAACAAAACAGCCAATATGATTCCAAGCCAGACGCCGTCGACGACGCCGCGCCGGCGAATGGCAATGCCGCGCCCGCGCACGATGATTGCCATCAGCACGCCCGCCACCACGAAGCGCACGCTCATCAGCATGCCAACTGACATGCCACTGTTCAGCGCAATGCGCGTCGCAGGGAAACCCAGTCCCCAGATCGTCGCCGTCGTGGCGATGATGAGAACGGCGGCGCGGTGGGAGATTTCCCGCTGTGGGTGGGGAGACATTAGATAGAATTCGGAGACTGCGTGAACCCTTGATGAGAGCTCGTATCAGTCGAGGCGTCCGAGCCGTTTGAGTTTGCGTTCCTCTAGGTCGCGTTCCTCCTTTTTCCAAGCTGGAAGATCGAAGCTCGAATCGCGAGCAGCGCCCCGGAGCTTCTTCCACGCATCGCTCTTGGCCTTCTGTCTGACAGGGGAATCTCGTGTAGCGAGGTAGTGCTGGTCGAGCGCCTGACGGAGCATAGTCTTTATCACCGCTTGTCGGCTGATGTTCAGTTCTTCCGCCCTTTGGTCCAATTCTTCGAGCATGAGCGAAGTGAAGTCCACGTTTACGCGCTGAACAGGACCCATCATGCGTCCCTTGTTAGTGAAGTAGCGCGACACGTCCTTGCGCTGCTCGGCCAGCTTTGCGATTGCTTCCGCTGTGACCGGCTTCGTGCGTTTACGAGTGTTCTTCATACAGTTTCTGCTCCTGCTTGGCTGACCTCCAGAGTGTCACGAGGTGGTAATACTCGCCCTCGAAGTCCTCATGCACCTCAAAGATAAGCGTGATTAGTTTGTCTCCGACCCAGCCAATAGCACGGTATTGCTCGGGCATATCGGAGCGCTGGTCGAGATAATACGGATGCGAAAAGATCTTTTGCGCCTCTTCGAACCCGACGCCGCACCGCGGATTCTCCTGCAAACGCCGGCTCTTTGCGCAAAGTGAAAGCGCATGAGTATAACTGTTATACCACATCATTCGACGCAAAGAACGCTGCAGCAGGACTACAACGTCGGACTCTTCTCCTCGATCAACTTCTTTACCCGCGCGGTGAACTCGCCGATCGGCACCGAGCCTTCCGCCTTCTCTTGCCCGCGTACGCGGACGTTGACCTGCATCGTGTCCATTTCCTTGTCTCCGACGACAAGTTGGAACGGCACCTTCTGCATCGCATGTTCGCGGATCTTGGCGTTCATCTTCTCGTTGCGCAGATCAACGTGCACGCGCACGCCCTCGGCCTTCAGCTTCTCGCCGATCTCGTTCGCGTAAGCGTGGTGCTTCTCGCCAATGGGGATGACCACCACCTGCACCGGCGACAGCCACACCGGGAAGGCTCCGGCGTAGTGCTCGATCAGCACGCCGAAAAAGCGCTCGACCGAACCATACAGCGCGCGATGCACCATGAGTGGCTGATGCCGCTTGCCGTCCTCGCCGACATATTCCAGCCCGAAGCGCTCGGGCAGGGTGAAGTCGAACTGCACGGTCGAAAGCTGCCACAGCCGGCCGATGGCATCGACCAGCTTGATGTCGATCTTGGGTCCGTAAAACGCGGCTTCACCGGGAATCGTCTTATACGGAATCTCGCGGCGGCTGAGCGCCTGCTCCAGTGAGCGCTGCGCCAGTTCCCATTGCTCGGGCCGTCCCGCGTAAGTCTTCTGATCGTTAGGGTCCCACGTCGAAAGCTCGACTTGGTACTGATCGAAACCGAAGGTCTTCAGCACTGCCAGCGCAAAGTCGATACAGCCGACAACCTCGTCTTCAATCTGCTCCGGCGTGCAGAAGATGTGCGCGTCGTCCTGGGTGAAGCCGCGGACGCGCAACAGTCCGTGCATCACCCCCGAGCGCTCATAGCGATACACCGTGCCCAGCTCTCCCAGGCGTACCGGCAAATCTCGGTACGACTTCAGCGAGTCGCGATAGATGAGGATGTGGAACGGACAGTTCATGGGCTTCATGCGATAGTCCGCGTCGTCCAATTCCATCGGGGTGAACATGTTCTGCGCGTAGTAGCCTTCGTGGCCGCTGGTCTTCCACAGGTCCACGCGGGCCACGTGCGGCGTGAACACCAGCGAATAGCCACGCTTCAGATACTCGGCGCGCATCCAGTCTTCCATCTCCTTGCGGATGAGCCCGCCCTTGGGATGCCAGAAGATCAGCCCCGGCCCACCCAGCTCCTGAATGGAGAACAGGTCGAGCTGCTTGCCCAGCACGCGATGGTCGCGTTTCTTGGCCTCCTCGAGCCGGTGGAGATAGTCGTCGAGGTCCTTCCTGGAAAAGAACGAGGTGCCGTAAATGCGCTGCAGTTGCGGGTTCTTCTCATCGCCCAGCCAGTAGGCTCCGGCGACGTTGAGCACCTTGAAGGCCTTGATGCGCCCGGTGGAAGGGATATGCGGCCCGCGGCAAAAGTCGATAAATTTGCCGGTCTTGTAGAGGGAGATCTTCTCGTCGGGCGCGGTGAACTGTTCGATGAAGTGACACTTCATGAAGTCGCCTTCCGACTTGAAGCGTTCCAGACCTTCGGCGCGGGGCAGAAACTCGCGGGCATAAGGGATGTCCTGCTTGGCCAGTTCCTGCATCTTCTTCTCGATGGCTTCGAGATCTTCGGCCGTGAATGGCTTTTCGCGGTAAAAGTCGTAGAAGAAGCCGCTCTCCGTCGCTGGCCCATGGCCGAGCTTGGTCTCGGGAAACAGCTCCAGAACGGCCGCCGCCATCAGGTGTGCCGAGGAGTGACGGTAGACCTCCAGCGCCTCGGGATCGCGCTCGGTGAGGATGCGCAGCTCGGCATCGCTCTCCAGTGGACGGGCGAGGTCGACCAACCTGGCGCCGTCGGTGGGGGTCTGCGTTGCGGCTGCGGCTCCGATTTCGGCTGCCGGCTTGTTTCCATTGCCGCCGGCCCCATTGGGCGACACCGGCCGGATTTGGGCTACCAGGGCCGCATCCGCCAGGCGCGGGCTGATACTCTTCGCGATCTCCAGCGCGGAAGTGCCGCGCGGAACGTCTTTGACACTGCCGTCGGGCAGCTTGATATGAATGGTCTCGGACATAGTCTTTTCCTTGTTGCTTAAACTTCGATTTTAGTAGTGATAGCGCGCCTGAAGAAAATTGATCAGCGTCTCCGAGACCCGGTAAACCATTCGGTGCTCTTGGGTGATGCGCCGCGACCAGCAACCTGTCAACCCGAACCTGAGCAGTTCCGGCTTGCCTATGCCGGTAAACGGGTCTGGTAACACAGCATTTACCAGTTCCAAGACGCGGAGTGCGGCCCTTCGATCAGTCTTTACCCAATAGGCGAGATCATCCAGAAACTGTGATTGGAAGAGAGCCTCTCGCTCAGCGCGCTGCTTCAAGGCCAAACTCCCGTCGCAACTGCTCCAGCGACATTCGTTTTCCCTTGCCTTGACGGGCTTCTTGCAGAGCTGCCATCAGCCGCTGGGCATTGCGCGGCGAACGCAACAGGTGCGCTGTCTCCATCAGGCTTTCCAACTCGTCGGCCGGAATCATGGCTACGTCCCTAGCTCCCCGCCGCCGTACGATCACCACTTCCTGATCATTGCTCACCTGGTCCAGAACGCTGGCCAGCCGCTCTCGCAAGCTTGTGTATGTAGTTTCTATCGGCATGGTGTGCTTCCTTGATGTAGCGTACAGGAACCCTGTACAGTTGTCGAATATTGGAATTGGTTGCGGGAGAACTAGCGGTTGGCCGATGTTCGCCGGGCGCGGATTTCGAGATAGGTCACGCCGACCAGCGCCGTGGCGCCCGCCAGGATAGCACACGGAATTGCTACATGAAGATAGGCATTGCGCATATCGATCCGTCCACCATGAATCATACCCCAGGCAATGGTGCCCAGGATGCCAAGAAAGAGCCCGACGCCCATGCCTCCTGCGGTAAACAGCAAGGTCGCAAAGAGCACCCTCACCACCGAGACGAAAACAACGGAAAATACACTGGGTCTGGCGACGGGCAACGTCGAAACCGCCATGCCCATTAGATTACACCAAGCGGCGGCTGGGCCAGCCAGTACGGTTGCCGGTGGGTTACAATCGGGTTTCCATGTCTCATACGTCTCAAGCGATTACGCGCACGCCGGCAGAGGTGATCCGGATGGCTCCGGTCACGCAGGCCGGCAACGGCATTTGCTATGCCGTTTCGGGCGAGGTCACGGCCTCGACCAACGACCTGGACCGGCTTGTCTCCACGGTGCCGCGCACCATTGCGGCGGCCCTGGGCCGCAAGGCGTATTACTTCGTTCCCCTCACGCTCAGCCTGGGCGACGAAACCCTTATCGCCGACCGCTATGATGTGCAGCTTTCCGACAATGCCATCTGCCATCGCGATCACAATCTGGGCGACTCGCAATGCGTATTTATTTCCACCCGGCTGATGGAAGACACCTTCGCCATCGCCTTCGAGTTCTTCATCAACGTCGGACACAATTTCGTCGACCAGATCGGTGTCTCGCAGGAGTTTTCCGATCTGGTGTGGAAGCAGGTACAGGACAAGGCTCGCGGCGAGACCTCGATGGACGCCTATGAGTTGCGCAAGGTCGCAACCACTAATGGTCCTGAAGCGGAGAAGGCACGCCATGAGTATCTGCTGGCGACCTTTGCCGATGCCATTGCAGTCTACCTGCTGTCGATGTATGTCGATGTGGACTACCACGAGCTGCGCGAGCGCGATTACCCGCTGCTGTCGCCGAATGCGCTGGCCGAGCGTTTGCGCAAGGTGAATGAACTCTTCCCACCGAATCCGGGATATGAGTTTGCCATCTATCACCGGAGAAGGCAGTAAAACAGTGGCTAGTGCTCACTGGCTAGTGGCTAGTCGCTTTGCGTCAAAACAGTTTCTTCTCAGATTTGGTTCTCTGTCACTGTCCACTAGCCGCCAACCACTGGCCACTGCACCATGATTGCCCATCTGCGCGGACGGCTTATCTCCAAGCATCCCAACCAGGCCATTGTTGAGGCTGGAGGCGTGGGTTATGACGTCGCGATTACGATCCCGGCCTTCTCCGAACTGCCCGCGACCGGCAGCGATGTCGCCCTTCACATCCACACCCACGTGCGCGAAGATGCGCTCGCCCTCTATGGCTTTTTGCGCGTCGAAGAAAAACAGCTCTTCGAGAAGCTGATCACGGTCAGCGGCATCGGTCCGAAGCTCGCGATCACGATTCTGAGCGGCATGGCGACTGTCGATATGGTAGGAGCGATCCGTGCCAACGATCACGCGCGGCTGACCCGGATTCCGGGGGTCGGCAAGAAAACTGCCGAGCGCATGTGCGTCGAGCTGCGCGACAAGCTGGAAGGATTCGGCGAAGCTGCTCCGATGAAGAGCATCTCAGCGGCGGAGGAAGATGTCATCTCAGCCCTGACCAATCTTGGCTATCAGCGCGGATTGGCGGAGAAAGTCGTCGAGCGCGCGGTCACCTCAGCAGGGCGTGAGAGACTTCGATGCAATCTTTAGGGCAGCGCTGGCGGGGCTGTCGAAGTAGATTAAGACCTCCGCGTGTCCACTCTGTGGTGAATTCTACTTCCCGATGCAGAACGTGCCGAAGATCAGGTTCAGGATGTCGTCGGCGGTAGTTGCGCCGGTGATCTCGTCCAGCGCATGCAACGCGTTGTAGAGATCGAGCAGGATCATCTCGTGCGGCGTGTTCAATGGAACGGCAGCAGCCGCCGCATCCAGCGCCGTGGCAGCGTTTTGAACGAGGCCATGCTGACGGACGTTGGTGAGGAAGCCGGCTTCCTGCTGCGCTCCGCGGTCTCCGCTGACCAGCTTGAGAATGCTCGCGCGCAGCTCGTCGATACCTTCGCCGGTAACCGCCGACGTGAATACCCCTGCCTCGCCCTGCGAAGTGCCGGTAGCCGACATTTTCCTGGTGAAGATTCCCCGCGACTCGGTGTGCAGGTCTGCTTTGCTGCAAACCAGAATGCGAGCTCGACCGCTGGTCTTCTCAATCAAATCGAGATCCAGGTCACAAGCTGCGTCCGACATTTGGGTGAGGTCAAGGACGACCAGCACCACGTCCGCATCGGCCAGCGCCTCCATCGACTTGCGGATGCCGATACTCTCCGCTTCATCCAGCGCCGTACGAATGCCGGCGGTGTCGACCAGGCGCACGGGAATGCCGCCAATCGAGACTGTCTCGCTGACGAGGTCGCGGGTGGTTCCAGGAGTGGCCGTGACGATGGCGCGCTCATGCTCGACCAGCCGATTGAAGAGGCTCGACTTGCCCACATTCGGGCGGCCGACAATGGCCAGCGTCAGCCCTTCATGCACGACCTTGCCGAAGGCGAAGCTGGCGAGAAGGTGATCGAGTGGCTCGCGAATCGAGGCAATGCGCGCGAGTATCTGCTCGCCGAGGATCACCGAGACATCATCTTCGGCAAAGTCGATACCGGCTTCCATGATGGCGATCAGTTCGACCAGCTTTTGCTTGATCGGCCCTAAGCGCTTGGAGAGCGAGCCTTCCAACTGCCGCGCGGCCACCTGCGCCTGATACAACGTCTGCGACTCGATGAGGTCGCGCACCGCCTCGGCCTGGGTCAGGTCGATGCGCCCGTTGAGGAAGGCCCGCATGGTGAACTCGCCCGGCTCGGCCAGTCGCGCTCCGCACGTGAGCGACATTTCAACCACATGCCGCAAGACCACGGGCGAGCCATGACAGGAAATCTCGACAACATCGTCGGTAGTGTAGGAATGCGGCTTGGCGAAGAATGTCGCCACGACCTCGTCGATGTGTTCGCCGGTGGCGGTATCGATTAGCTCGCCGAAGTACGCGCGATTCGGCTGTAACTCGCCCTCGCCGCTCAGGCGCAGCATCGACTGCGCGATGGGCCGTGCTTCCGGTCCTGACAGCCGAACGACACCGACACCGCCCCGTCCCGCAGGTGTGGCTATGGCAACGATAGTATCGTCGAGGTTCACGGATTGATTGTAATAAGGGCCGCTGTTCGCTATCCGCCTTGCGCTTTTGGCTCTTAGCTTTTCGCTATTCGCTCTTCGACTTTGGCTATTCGCCATGCAAACGCGGACTGCCTCTGCAGCAGCGTTTTCGGCAAGCAATGCCAGCGCCGTAGGCGCGACTCAGTGCAGCCCCGCGCGGAGCCGCAGGCGGAGTGCTGGGTGGGCGTTCTTACAGATCGGCGAGTCCGCTTCAGCGGACGGCACCCATACCACCTTTGCCCGCCGGCGTGGCGATAGGATGACGTCATCGAGGTTCACTAATCCTATGTGCATGTCTATCTGGCGAATAGCGAAGAGCGAAAGGCGAATCGCATCTTTACAACAGAAAATCCGCCGCGATGAAGAACAGAAACCCCATTGAGATGAACCCGTTCATGGTGAAGAAAGCGGCGTTCAGGCGGCTCAGGTCGTCGTACCGCACCAGCGAGTGCTCGTACATGAGCAGCAGCCCCACGATCAGAACGCCGGCCATCGCGATTTTGCCCAGGCCGAACGCGAGCACCATCCAGACCAGCAACGCGAAGGTTACGACGTGGAAGACGCGCGCCAGTCGCAGCGCGTTGCGAATGCCAAAGGCCTTGGGAATGGAATAGACCTGGGCCGAGCGGTCAAACTCATAGTCCTGGCAGCCATAGAGGATGTCGAAGCCCGCGCCCCAGAAGACCACCGCCGCCGTCAGGATCAGGATGCGAGGATCGAGCGATCCGCGGACCGCGATCCACGCGGCTGCGGGCGCAATGCCCATCGCCAGGCCCAGGGCCACATGCGACCAGCGCGTGACACGCTTGCTGTAGGAGTATAGAAAGACAATCGCGAGCGCGACCGGGGAGAGCCGAAAGGCAAGCGGATTGAGCTGCCACGCGGCAAACACCAGCAGCGCCGAGGTGACGGCCACGAATCCTGCCACGAACTGCCGCGAGAGCTTGCCGGCTGGCAGCGCCCGCGTCCTGGTGCGAGGATTGGCGGCATCAATGTCGGCGTCAGCCAGCCGATTGAACGCCATGGCCGCCGAGCGCGCGGCGACCAAGGCAACGCAAATCCAGAACAGCGTCCACGCCGAAGGAATGCCGCGGGCGGCGAGCACCGCGCCGGTCAGTCCAAACGGGAGCGTCAGGAACGAGTGCTCCCACTTGATCATCTCCAGGGTCGTGCCGATACTGCGAAGAAGGGCCACGTTTCGATTTTAAAGGAGCGGCCTTGGGAGCGCGTTCGACACGGTTGCAATGCGCCAGCCGGGGTCTGATCCGGCGGGTCTGATCCGGCGGACTCTTTTCTAATCGAAGAATGAGCCTGAAGGGAGAAGGTGCAGGCGCTGAGAAAGCTCCTTTCGGGCAAAGGTTTTTGAAATATATACAGCAGTAGTCGGGCGGTGGGAATGTGGGAATCGCGCAGCGATTTCCAAGGTTGGGGGAAGCCCCGCCTTTTGGGCTTTCCACAAGCGTCATTTCCACCGCGGTTCTTTGTGCCGGACTCATTTCCATCGTCCTAAAACCGCCGGCCGAAACTGCTCGAAGAGCTGGCGCTTGGCGTGTTGCATCTGTTTCGCCGCCTCCGTGTCACTGCGCCGTGCAGCAATGCGTTTCAGGGTGGCCAGGGTAAGTCCATGGCGCAGGTACTGAACTGGCTGGGGCAGGGCCAACAGCGTTTCCAGCGGGGTCTGATAGCGGCGGTAATGGCGCCGTTGCCGGCCTTTCTCGTCGACTTCAACCTCGGCTTGGGCGCAGGGACGATGGTAGTTGAGGTAGGGATTGAGGTGTTCGGCATAAAAGCGATGAATGGCCTGCGCGTGTTCGCCGGCGATGTAGCCGTAGCCCATGTGCTTGCGGATGACGGCGCCATTCTTGCTTTCCACCAGCCCGTTGTCGTTGCTGTGGCGGGGCCGGCTTTTGGTCTGCTCGATCAGCAGCTTGTTCAGCAGTCGGGCCACGGTCTGGTTGATGAACTCGCTGCCGTTGTCGGAGTGAAAGCCACGAATGCGGAAGGGAAACTGGCGGAGCAGGGCGGCCAGCACCGGCTCCAGGTAGGCCTCGCTGATGCGCTCGCTAGCGGCCACGATCTGCCACTGGGTGACTTCATCGACGGCGCGTTGATGTGGTAGACGCCTTTGGCCGAGTTCTGATCGCCCTGATGCACCGTATCCACTCGCAAATACCCGGGTCGGCCAGCGGGATCGGGTCGCCGCCGCTCGCCGATGCGCACCGCCGTGGGCTTGGTTTTCTGATAGCTCAGACGGCGCTCGCGATAGCGCTGGTGGTGGCGCAGATTGTACAGGTGGGCCACCGAGATAGAGGCCAGCCGCTGGTACTCCAGCTTGCTGTACTGCTGGTACTCCAGCTTGCTGTACTGCTGGTACTCGGGCTCGAGAATGCGCCGGGTCGCCGGTCCGCTGAGCGTCTCGTGGGCCTCGTCGACGGCGGCTAGCAGCTCGATGTCGGCCCGGGTGTAGCGCTGCGCAAAGCGGTGCCGGCGATAGTTCACCGCTTCGACCGTGGCGTTGGCCTGATAACGGGCAATCAGCCGCGTCCCCTGCGCCCGGCTGAGGCCGGTCATCTTCTCCACATAGCGGCGCAGCAAGCCGCGCCCCTTGCGGCCTTGCTGTGTGTACTGTTGTTGGCGCAAGACTTGCTCGATCCAGGCATAGACCTGCAGGCGGTTTTCGCCGAGGAAGTGGATTTCTTCGCTGGCCTGAAGAAAGGCCGCGATCCCCTCCAGACTCAAGTTCTCTGCTTCGTGCACGCTGATCATCCATTCTCAGCATGCCTGCCTTCTCCCGGCTCATCTTGTGTTAGAAACTGATTCCTCCTTCAGGCTCATCTTGTATTGGAAAAGACTCATGGCAGCGCTTTCCCTCCGTCTCATTTACCATAGTTCGTTTGTCCAGGTTTTGGATTTTGTGGAGGTAGGCATGAAATTTCGCACATGCGCTTTTGTCCTCATACTTGCAGCTCTGGTGATTCCCGTCGCGGCCCAGGTCCCGGCATCCAAACCGGTTGCCAGCAAGAACGCATCGCCCGGCGAACTCGTCGACCGGGTCGGTAGCACCGGATTCGTTCAGATTCACGCGGAGAGCTTCCGGGCATTGACTCCGCGGGAGAAAGAACTGGCGTACTGGCTCACGCAGGCGGCCATCGCCATCGATCCCATCATCTACGACCAACTGTCCTGGTATGGACTCCGCCAAAAGCGGTTATTGGAGGAGATCGTCTCTCATCCCCAAGGCATTGACCCGGCGACGATGACGAAGATTACCAATTACGCCAAGCTCTTCTGGGGCAATCGTGGCAATCACAATGAATTGACGGCGCAGAAATTCCTGCCCGACTTCAGCTTCGACGAGTTGCAGAAGGCCGCGTTGCAGGCGCAAAAGAATGGCGCTTTTCGCTCACCCTACGCCGACCTTCCGGCCATCACTGGGGCCGATGCACTGAACAAGGAAATGGACGAGCTGAAGCCTTCCCTGTTCGACCCGGAATTCCAGCCCATGACGACTGCCAAGAGCCCGCAAGGCGGCAAAGACATTGTGCAGTCGAGTGCCAACACCTTCTACGGACCCGGCGTGACGCTGGCCGACCTGAAGAACTTCACGGCAAAGTATCCCCTGAATTCACGGGTTGTGAAGGGAGCTGACGGCAAGCTGACGGAGGAGGTCTACCGCGCGGGAACAGCAGACGACTCGGTGCCGCCCGGCCTTTATGCGACGTTCCTGAAGCGCGCGAACGAATATCTCGCCAAAGCGCAGGCAGTGGCCGATCCGCAGCAGGCGGCGGTGATAGGGGCGCTCATTCGCTACTACCAGACCGGCGAGTACGACGACCTGATCAAGTTCGACACGTTGTGGGTGCAGAACAATGCCAAGGTCGACTTCGCCAACAACTTCATCGAAATCTACCGTGATGCCAACGGTATGAAGGCCAGCTCGCAGGCGTTCGTCAGCGTCAACGACAAGGCGTTAACCGCCCAAATGGGGAAGCTGGCGCAAAACGCGGAGTATTTCGAAGAGCAAGCGCCGTGGGATGCGAAATACAAGAAAACAGCGTTTACCCCGCCGACAGTGAAAGCGATTGAAACCATCGTCGAGACCGGCGACTTCAGCGTAATCACAATTGGCGACAACCTGCCCAATGAGAACGAAATCCACGAGAAGTATGGCACCAAGAACTTCCTGTTCACGGGCAGCAGCCGCGCTTTAAGGGCCGCGGCCGGCCACAAGCTGATCGAAGAGTTTGGCGCAAACCAGACGGTGATCCAGCGCGACATCAAGTACGGCCAGCAGGCGCAGGAACTGATGACGGCATTGCATGAAGTCATCGGTCATGGTTCCGGCAAGTTGAGCGCGCGGCTAAAGAACGGCGCTGAGCCCTATCTGAAGGAATATTTCTCCACGTTGGAAGAGGGACGAGCCGATCTCTCCGCGCTGTGGAATATTTGGGACCCCAAACTGAAGCAGCTTGGACTGATTGAAGGCGACCAGGACGAAGTAGCGAAAGCCATGTACGACTCGGCGGCCATGGTGGTCCTGACCCAATTGAACAGAATTCCTCACGGCGACACTATCGAAGAAGACCATCAGCGCGACCGCGCTCTGATTGCCAACTACATCATGGACAAGACCGGAGCCATCCGCATGTTCGAGCGTGATGGCAAAACCTATGTCGAGGTCACCGACTACAAGAAGATGAAGCAGGGGGTCGGAATGCTGCTGACGGAGTTGATGCGCATCAAGGCAGAAGGCGATTACGATGCGATCAAGGCCCTGGTCGACAAGTACGGCGTCCACTTTGATCCGAAGCTGCGCGATCAGGTGGTGCAGCGCTACAAGACCCTGAACATCCCTACCTACTGGGTCGGCATCAACGCGCAACTGAATGCGGAGCCGGCGAAAGGCAAGGCGATGAGCGTCGAGATGATCTATCCGCGAAGCGCTGTACATCAGTTCCTCAATTACGGCTCAATGTACTCACAGGATTTGAAGGTTCCGGCGACCGCCGCAACCACTTCCAGGAAAGCGACGGCAGCCGACAAGTAAGCGCTGCGTCCCGAATGCGTTGAAGGCGAGCCGGCCATGAACCTGCAAGAGCAGTTTGGTCAAATCGATATCTATGTCTTCGACCAGATCCTGCGAGGGAACATCGCTCCTGGTATGCGCGTACTCGACGCCGGATGCGGCGAGGGGCGAAATCTCGTCTACCTGCTTCGCGAAGGATTGCAAGTATTCGCGGTAGACGCAAATCCTGCCGCGGTACAGCGTGTCCGGCAGTTGTCGGAGGAGCTGGGGAGAGGCCTGCCGGCGGAGAACTTCCAGGTGGGAACGCTTGAGCGCATACCGTTTCCCGATAGCTGTGCCGACGTCGTGATCTGCAGCGCTGTACTGCACTTCGCGCGCGACGAAAAGCAGTTCCGGACGATGCTGAGCGAACTCTGGCGGGTGTTAGCGCCCGGCGGAATGCTCTTTACCCGCCTGGGGTCGCGAATCGGCATGGACTTCGAACCACTGCGTGACCACGTTTTCAAGATGCGCGACGGCTCCGAGTGGTTCCTGGTCGACCAGAAAATGCTCCTTGACCTGACCGCGGAGTTGAAGGCGACGCTCATTGATCCCCTGAAGACGACGGTCGTTCAGGACCATCGTTGCATGACAACCTGGGTCCTACGCAAAGCGAAAGACTAACTAGCTGTCGAGTCGTTGCTGGTGCCATTCGTCCCACCTTGCTAACTTCCTGCCGGAACCCCCGTCTCAAGGCACATAGCAGGGGGCTTGAATGGCGAGTTATGTCCTGCTGGTGAATGGGGTTGAGCATCGCGTCGATGCCGACCCAGAGATGCCGCTGTTGTGGGCATTGCGCGATCTGCTTCGCCTTACCGGCACCAAGTACGGATGCGGGGTTGGTGCGTGTGGTGCTTGTACTGTCCATGAGAATGGTGTAGCCGTTCGGTCCTGTCAGGTCCCCCTCTCGGCAGCCCAGGGCAAGCGCTATATCACGATCGAGGGCTTAGCGCCCAGCGCTACCCATCCCTGCCAATTGGCATGGATTGAGGAAGACGTCTCCCAGTGCGGCTATTGCCAGGCCGGCATGATCATGGAGGCTGCCGCATTGCTCGCGAGCAAGCGGAATCCAACCGACCAGGACATTGATAACAGCCTTGCCAGCCATGTCTGTCGCTGCGGCACATTCCAGCGGATGCGGCGTGCGGTCCACCGCGCTGCGAGTGAGGGCAAGGCATGACTCTCACACGCCGGTCTTTTCTCAAGACGGGGACGCTGGCAGCTACGGGATTGGTTCTCGCCGTCGAGTTGCCAGTGTCGGCATTTGACGACGCCCCAAGCACAGCCGCAACTGCCTTCACGCCTAACGCCTATATCACTATCACGCCTGATAATGTGGTCCGCCTTTGGGTCACGCGCTCAGAGATGGGACAGGGCGTTCGCACCACCCTTCCCATGATGCTGGCGGAAGAACTCGAGGTGGACTGGAAGCAGATCCAGCTCACGCAGGCCACCACCAGCCCGCAGTTCAAAGGCATCCGCCTGCGTACCAGCGGGAGCGGCAGTACTGTGGGGACCTACGCTACTTTGCGCAAGGCAGGGGCTACCGCGCGCGAAATGCTTATCGCCGCAGCAGCGCAGAAGTGGCAAGTGGAGTTTTCCACCTGCCAGGCGAGACACGGAGCAGTAGCCCATCCCGCCAGCGGAAGGCGGCTCACCTACGGACAACTGGCAGCTTCGGCCGCACGGCAGCAGGTTCCCAAGGATCCGCCGCTCAAGAATCCGAAAGACTTTGAGGTCATCGGCAAGCCGCGAAATCGCGTGGACAGCGGCGCCATTGTTGAAGGCCGCGCAATCTACGGCATCGACGTGCGCGTGCCTGGAATGCTGTATGCAGTAATGGAGCGTTGCCCAATCCTTGGCGGCAAAATCAAGACCTTTGACCTAAGCAAGTCTCTGGCGATACCGGGGGTAAGGCACGTTGTACCGATCAGGAGCGGGCTCTCACCCGGCATAGCCGTTGTTGCGGACAATACCTGGACCGCGATGAAGGGACGGTCGGCGCTTCGCGTCGAATGGGACCCCGGAGCTTATGGCAGCTTTGACTCGGCGAAGTTCATTAACCAGATGCACGATGCCACGGTCCAGGACGGATATTTTGTTCGCAATGACGGCGACGCGCCCGCCACCATCGCATCGGCGGCGGCCAGGCTCGCGGCCACCTACGAATTTCCCTATCAAGCCCACGCGCCCCTCGAAACCATGAATTGCATCGCTGATGTTCGAAGCGATGCCTGTGAACTCTGGGTGCCCTCTCAGTGTCCCCACGAAGCACAAAAAGAAACCGCTGAAATGCTGGGTCTGGTGCCAGAGGCGGTGACCGTACACGTAACACTCATCGGGGGCGGCTTTGGAAGGCGGCTGTTTTCTGACTATGTTCACGAAGCTGTGGAGCTTTCTCGTGCGATCGGTAAGCCAGTCCAGCTCTTGTGGACGCGAAGCGATGACATGCGCTTTGGCTACTTTCAGCCGCCCAGTGTGGAACGCCTCGAAGCTGGATTTGGCGCCGACAACCAACCCATCGCCTGGTTGCAGAAGTCGGTTGGCTGCGACCTGACGATGTTTCCGCTCAGCGAAGCGGACCGCAAGAACGTGCGCCGCTACTATGAGAATGAAGAGCCGTGGGGGTCGTTCGATAATCCCTACAACTTCCCCAATCTGAAGGCTGACTTCGTTCCTATGGAAGCGCCGGTTCCTACCGGTCCGTGGCGTGCGGTTATGTATCCGGCACGAGTATTTGCGCGCGAATCCTTTGTGGACGAGATGGCGTTCGCTGCGAGCAAAGATCCTGTCGAATTTCGCTTGCAGTTGCTTGCGCCGGGCGACGTCTTGAAGGTTGGCAGCCAGAAGATCGATCGCAGCCGACTAATAAAAGTCTTGCAGGTGGCCGCAGACAGATCCAACTGGAAGCAACCGCTGTCGCATACTGGCGACCGGCTCTGGGGGCGGGGGGTCGCCTGCAACGTCTATGATCAGGACTGCTTCATCACGCAAGTGGCGGAAGTTTCCATTGGCAGACAATCGCATGACATCAAGGTTCATCGCATTGTTTGTGCTGTGGATTGTGGACTGGTGATAAATCCCCGAGGGCTGGAAGGCCAGGCGGAGAGCGGCATCACCTGGGGACTGTCAGCAACGCTGCACGGTGGCATTGACTTTCGCAACGGAGGTGCAGTGCAGACGGGCTATACGGACTTCACTGTGATCGGTATCGACGAAGCCCCTGCCATAGAGACCTACATCGTTGCCTCGAATCACTCCCCGGGAGGCTTTGGCGAAACGGCTGTCCCACCCGTCGCACCGGCGGTCGCGAATGCAATTTTCGCCGCAACCGGGAAGCGCATGCGCCAACTACCAATCACAGCCGAGAAGCTCAGCAAGTGGAAAGCTTAGAGAGGGTTTTCGGTCATCCTGCTGCTGGGGCTGTGGTGCCGCCCACGTTCTCGCACTGACTGCAAGGTCACTGATATTGCGCGTGCCCGAGGTTTTGACGAGAAACAGGACCTGGAGTTCGAGCTACTCTCATCCTTTTGTCCTCCCAAGAGCATCTACCTATTCAACGCCAACGATTTCCATAGAGGTGCCTAGTATTGAAGGCCTTTCAGATTGTTCGAGCCTGGGGCAGCATTTTGGCCGGCAGGCAGCCATGTCTTTCGATCGAGCTTACTCGTGAATGTCCGCTTCGCTGTCCGGGCTGCTATGCCTATGACGACGCCCACCTGGGAATTCCCGGGCTCACCCTTCGTCAACTTTCGGATTCCAAAGGGAGTGCTCTGGTGCAAGGTGTTCTTCGCCTGGTCGAAAAGCATCGTCCTCTTCATGTTTCGTTGGTGGGGGGCGATCCCCTGGTGCGCTATCGTGAACTGGAGGAACTGTTGCCGGAGTTACATCGGCGCGGGGTTTGGGTACAGCTTGTGACCAGCGCGTTCCGCGAGATTCCAGTGCGATGGAATCGGCTGTCCGGGTTGGATATCGTTGTCTCGATCGACGGCCTGCCGGCTGAACATGATGTCCGGCGCAAGCCAGCCACCTACGAACGCATTCTGAAGAACATTGCTGGCACAAAGGTCACAGTTCACTGCACGGTGACCAGCCAGATGACGCACCGTGCGGACTACCTCGAAGAGTTCGTTCGCTTCTGGAGCGAGCGCGCCGAAACGAAACGAATCTGGATCAGCCTGTTTACCCCACAGCAGGGCGCTACCGATCCGGAAATTCTAGCGCCCAACCAGCGCCGGCGCGTCGTCGAGGACCTGCTCCGCCTACAGGCTATGTATCCGCTGATCGACATGCCGCCGCCTGTCATCAGAGAATTCATGCATCCGCCCGCCTCGCCCAAGGACTGCATGTTCGCCCGTAACACCCTCACACTGTCCGCGGACTTAAAGAGCAAGATCACGCCCTGTCAGTTTGGTGGCACTCCCGATTGTTCCCAGTGCGGATGCCTGGCAAGCATGGGATTAGCTGCAGTCGGGCATTCTCGAATCATGCCGGGGGTCAGCGCCGGGCAGCTCCTTCACCTATCGGAGCTGGTAGGCAAAGGAATCGGCAAGTTTCGCTTGCCGGATGTCGTGGACGAACCCGCACCTCCCGCCGGGCTCACACCACAGGAAGATGCGGCATGAGGCGAATCAAATGACAGAGCGGCGTGCGCGAAGTCAGAAGACTGCCTCGAATCGTAGATGCCGGGAGCGAACCTGGACACCCGCCTCATCTCTACCGGGATGGCGTTAGTTCGATACGCCGACGACCTTGCGGCTTGAAGCATGGTCTTCAACAGCCCTGATCATGAAATTGGCGACATCGGCGCGCGAGATTTTAAAGCCGAACAGTGGCAGATGTTCTTCTCGCACACGGTACTTCCCGGTGTAGGGTTTATCGGTCAGCTCCGGTGGTCGCACCATCGTCCAATCGAGTTGGCTCTGTGCAAAGAGCCGCTCCATCGCTGCGGCGTCGTCGACAATCTGCCGAAAGAACAATCGGCCGAGCAAGTAGGCCGGCGGGAAAATGGCATCCCTGAACAGGAAAGCCACGGATTCAACCACCACCCGCTTGACTCCGGCAGCGTGGCATGGCGCTGGTCAGCGCGAGCGCGAAACGCTGGAGCAAGTGTGCATCCGCTTTGGAAATCGGCACCCGCGGACCAAACGCCGACACGACCGCATCGTGGCCTTGAATCGCCTGCTCCAGGTCAGCGCTGTCGAGCAGGTCTCCTTGTCTTACCATCAGCTGGTCCCGGAATTTTCCAAGGCGATCCGGGGAGCGGACCAGCGCAGTCAGCGAATGGCCGCGCTCCAAACCCTGTCGAATGATTTCCAGCCCCGTACCTCCGGTGGCGCCCAATACGACCAGCTTCACGGTTGACCCCCATTCCAAAACGTTCTAAGCAACCTGGCCACATTTCCGGGCCCGCTGTTTGTGATCTTCATATTAGATATAGATAACTATACTGATTATAGGATGCTATAATTATTGCCGTTGGCGAAAACCGGCAAGCGTCCTTACAAATCGATGGTTCGCGAACGCCAGGCTGGCGACACCCGCCGCCGCATCCTGGAAGCGGCCCGGCAGCTTTTGCGGAGCGCCGGTTATGACGGGATGACCATTGAAGCGATTGCCGCGCGCGCCGGGGTCTCAGCCCAGACCGTTTACGCCATCTTCAAGTCGAAGACCGGACTTCTCATGGCGGTGCTGGATCAATCCATGTTTGGGCCCGAATACGAGAAGGTCGTACGTCAGACACTCAGCTCGCCTGATGCGGAAACACGCTTGCGGCGCGCCGCGGCCGTTGCCCGGCAGATTCGCAGCGCGCAGAGTGCGACGTTCGATTTGATGCGGGGGGCAGGTGTGGTTGCGCCCGAACTGGCCAAGCTGGAGCGGCAACGCGAAGATATGCGTTACGAAAAGGAAGAAGGCACGATCAACTTCCTCCGCGAGTCGGGAAGACTTCGACCGGAACTTAGCCATCGGAGTGCCCGCGATATTTTCTGGATGCTGACTGGAGGCGACGTCTACCGCATGCTGGTGCGGGAACGTAAGTGGTCCCCTGCGAAATACCAGGCTTGGCTGGCCGACACCCTGGTGCGCAGCTTGCTGAGCGACAAATAACTAGAAGCTATCTCATAAATCTGTTTTGAAGGGGCACGGCTTCAGCCGTGCCGTTTCAGAGCTTAGAAAATGCAGGGCTTTAGCCCCTGAGCGATTCACATCCGCTATTTGTGAAATACCTTCTAAATTAGATTAGATCACGGTTCAGGCACCGTTCTCCGGAGCTCCAGCCTCCTCACCTAGCTTTCTCATCACGGCATGGGCGATGGGTTGAGTCCTTTCGCCTGCAAGGCCTGGTTGAGTTGCGCCAGCGCCCCGGATTGCAATTTCTTCCATTCGGCGAGGCTGTTCTTCGCGGCATTGGCAGAGAGATGATAGACCTCAAGCGCCTGCGAAGGAGCCGGACGGTCACCGCTCTCGACCACGCGCAAAGCGGAGGCCAGCCCGCTGCTCGCAGCCGAAAGCCCGGAAATGCTGCCGGGTGATCCGGGGGTTCCGTTCTTGATCTCATTCACGGCGGATTGCACCGCGTTGAGCTGCGACAGAAGATCAGGGTCTTTGGATTGAACGTCCGGCTTGAGCGCGGCCAGCTTCTTGCTCACAGAGTCGACCTCGCGCAGCGCGCTGCGCGCTTGTTCGGCCTCGCCATAGATTTGCAATGCGAGTTGTTGCTGTTGCTGCAACACTTCGGGGGTCGCCGAAGAACGCGGATCCATGGTGACTTTCAGCGGCTCGGTATAGCTCTTGCCATCCACCGTCAGTTTCACCGAGTACGTGCCGGGCACGATGCGCGGCGGATGCGGCGCCCGATAGTCTTCTTCCCCGCCCCCAGCTTCCGATTCGGCGCCTCCCCAGCGCAGGTCCCAGACATAGCGGTGCATGCCCGCGGTAGTTTCCAGCAGCGACGGCTTGGGCAACCAGCGCTCGGCAATGGGCAGGGGAGGATAGGACGGCGGCTTCTCAGCGCTGGTGATGTGACGCACCAGTTTGTTGTTCTGGTCGAAGATGTCGAGCGTGACCTCGCGTCCGGCATCTTTGAGGTAATAGTCGATCATGGCGCCGTCAGGCGGATTTTTCGCCGTGGGTGTCTCGGGCGGAAGCGGTGTGCCGAGGAAGCCGTCATTGTCGACGCGAACCGCCGTTGCGGGAGTGAACAGCACGACCTGCTGCGCCGCAGTCTGGTTGCTGATCTGCCGCAGCGGAGTGATGTTGTCAAGAATCCAGAAGCCACGCCCGTGCGTGGCAATGGCCAGGTCGTCACCGTGAACGGCCAAGTCACGCACGGAAGTCGCCGGCAAGTTCAGTTGCAGCGGCTGCCAGTGGTCACCCTCGTCGAACGACACGTAAACTCCCTGCTCGGTCCCGGCGAAGAGAAGAGTTTGCTTCTGCGTATCCTGGCGAATGGCCCTTACGAAGGTATTCGAAGCGATACCGTTCGTGATGGGCTGCCAGGTTTTTCCGTAGTCGCGCGTGCGATAGAGATGCGGCGCGTAGTCATCGAGACGATGGCGATCGACCGCGACGTAAGCGACTCCCGGATCGAAGTGCGAAGCTTCGATCATGGAGATCTTGCTCCAGCCGGAGAGACCGGGCGGGGTGACAGTCGGCCAACTCTGGCCACCGTCGCGCGTGACGTGCAGCAAGCCGGTATCGCTGCCCGCCCAGATCACCCTGGCGTCGAGCGGCGACGGCGCGATGCTGAAGACTACACCGTAACCACGCTGCTCCGCGTTCTGAATGGTCGGCGCGCCCGCGGGAGCTTTGGAGGCCGTGGGCCCATCCGCACCGGTGAGGTCGGGGCTGATCTGGGTCCACTTCAGTCCGCCGTCGCTGCTTCGCAAGACATATTGCGTGCCCATATAGAGCACGCCTTTTTCAATCGGTGATTCGGTAAGCATCGGCGTCCATGTATCGCGATACTTGCGGCCGGAAATGTCGGTGCCAAAACTCTCGTTAGGCCACGGGCTGATGTTCTGGCTGAGCGAGGTGCGACGGTCGAAGCGCACCGCGCTGCCGTAAACGCCGGTGGCGTAGAGAATATTTGGGTCGCTGGAATCGGCCACGGTATAGCCGCTCTCGCCGCCGCCTATCAGAAAAGGATCGCGCGGCGTGATCTGCTGGTGGTCGGTGCGGCTGGGAATCCCGATGCTGCCCGTGTCCTGCTGAGCGCCGTAGACGTTGTACGGGAACTGATTGTCGGTGGTGACGTGGTACATCTGTGCCGTGGGCTGGTTGTACCAAAGCGACCAGGTTTTGCCGCGATCGAGGCTGATGACCGTTCCCTGGTCGCTGCCCAGAATCAGATGGCCGGAGTTTTTGGGATCGACCCAGACATCGTGATAGTCATCGCCACCGGGCGCGCCGCGAACAATGGAGATCGTCTTGCCGCCGTCGTCCGAGCGATAGAACGCCACGTTCGGAATGTAAACAACATCCGGATTGCCGGGATCGATCGACGGCCAGTTGAAGTACCAGGCGCGGCTGGTGAGTCGGGGATCGGCATTCGCGAGGATCCAATTGTCGCCGCCGTCATCCGAGCGATAGAGGCCGGACTTCTTCCCTGCATCAATCAGCGCATACACCCGCTTGCCATCAGGCGAGACGGTGGCGCCGACGCGCCCCCACTGGCCATCGGGCAGTCCGTGACCTGTTAGCTCGGTCCAAGTTGCTCCGCTGTCGGTGGAGCGGTAGAGTCCGCTGCCCGGCCCTTCCACCGGGGCGTAGGTGCTCCACGGCGGACGGACGGCGTGCCACATGCCGGCAAAGAGAACATTCGGATTGGCGGAAGCCATCGCCAGATCGGAGGCGCCAATCTCCGGTCCTTTGTACAGCACCTTCGACCAGCTCTTGCCGCCGTCGGTGGATTTGAAAACCCCGCGCTCTTCGTTCGGCCCATAAGCGTGGCCGAGCGCAGCAACGAAGACAACGTCAGGATTGTGTGGATCGACGACGATGCGGCTGATTTGGCGCGAGTCGAGCAGGCCGACGTTCGTCCAGCTCTTGCCACCGTCGCTGGACCTGTAAACACCGTCTCCTGAAGACAGGTCGGAGCGAATATCCGACTCGCCCGTACCGGCATAAATGATGTCGGGATTCGAAGGCGCGATGGCCAGCGCTCCGATAGAAGCCACTGGCTGACCATCGAAGATGGGCTCCCACGAGATGCCGGCATTGGGGGACGTCCAGATGCCGCCACCGACTGCGCCGAAATAAGCAGCGCGCGTGTCGCCCGGAATACCGGCCACTGCAACCACGCGGCCTCCGCGATAGGGGCCGATGAACCGCCACTGCAGTGCGCTGAAAGTTTGCGGCGGAACGGTCTGCGACCATGCGGTTAGAACGCCGAGGAATACAACAGCCATCGTGAGCAGAACATCAGCCAGGCGCCTCAAAGAGTGCACTGCAAAGAATCCTCCTGCTTGTGAGTTACTGCGAATTGCCCGATGTCTCATGCATGCTTAGAGATCGGTCATGCCATGCGTTCCATCTCGAGTTCGGCCCGCAAGCTTTCGAGGTCGCGGAAAATCGTCGCCACCGCCATGGTTTTTCCCGCCTTCTGGTAGCGCACCGAACAGTCACGCTGCGCAATGTCACCGTCGATCTCGATCGAGTCCCATTTTTCGGCGTGACCCACATAGTTGATGGGAACATCATAGTGTTGGCTCCAGAAAAATGGGACAAAGCCGAATCGCTCGCCCAGTCCTAACATGTTCTTTGCTGCGGTTTGCCCCTGGCGCTCGGCGACCACCCAGTGCTCGACGCGAATCCGTTCTCCTGAATAAGGGTCGGGCCAACGCGCCGCATCACCTGCGGCAAACACCCCGGCAGCACTGGTTTCGAGATATTGGTTGACCAGAATTCCGCGATCCATTATCAGACCTGCCTGCTCCGCCAAGGCAATGGAGGGCCGCACTCCAACGCCCACCACCAGGAAGTCCGCCTCAACGACCGCTCCGCTGCTCAGCATCACTTGCTTGCCGTTAACGCGCTTCACGGTCGCACCCAGATGGAATACGACGCCGTGGGAATCGTGCAGACTACGGATGAACCTTCCCAGTTCGGCGCCGAGAATTTTCTCCATCGGGACCTGTTCCGGAGCGACGACATGTACCTCGAGTCCACGAGTGCGCAACGAGGCGGCCACTTCCAGCCCAATAAAGCTGGCGCCGACGACAACTGCCCGCCTTCCCGGGCTCGCCTTCGCGATGATAGCTTTGCTATCCGCAAAGGAGCGTAGAAAGAAAAGCTGCGACGGTTCGGCGCCTTCAACCGGGATATTGACCGGATCGGCGCCTGTGGCAAGCAGCAGGGCGCCATACTTGTACTGGTTGCCCTTGTCGGTTCGAAGCGTCCTGGCTCTCGTGTCCAGCTCAGTGGCGCGGGTGTTGAGGATTAGTTCGATCTCATGTTCCTTGTACCACTGGGGCGGACGAAGCGGGATCCAATCTTCTGGCGCTGTACCCGCAAGAAAATCCTTCGAGAGGTTTGGACGATCGCTGGGCGGGGCGCTGTCGGCACTGATCATGGTCAGAGGCCCCGCATATCCTTTGCGCCGCAGCATGTCGGCCGCCGCCAAACCGGCAGCGCCTCCACCGACAATCACAATCGAGGATGGATGGCTCTGACTGGAGGGACCGGCAGATGCAGGTGTGATCTTTTCTTTCACAAAGACCGTGTTGCCCTGTCGCTCCACCTTCCAGCGCTGAATCGGGTCGAGCGCGGGGGCGCGCAGCGCTTCTCCAGTCCGCAAGCTGAAACAGGCATGATGCCACGGGCAGCGCACTTCGTCGCCGACCAGCAGGCCCTCGGCGAGCGGACCGTGATAGTGCGTGCAGGAAGCGCCGACTGCGAAGAACTCCGTTCCGCTTCGCACCAGCAGAACCTCTTCACCTGCCACCGTGCCCTGCAGCTTTCCACCATCAGGAATCTTATCGAGGGAAATCCCTTTGTTGAAATCGGGCTTTTCTGAAGTCTCCATGCTCATGCTCACCCCGGTCGTCATTCTACTTCTGTTTCTGATTTGCGACGATGAGCTTGAAATATCCTTGCCGGGCAACTATCTTCCAAGGCGAATCCGAGTTACGGAGCGCGCCTTGCAGTGGCTGAAAGCGTTATTCCCGGCTGATGGCCACCCAATCTCCTTCAGCCGCGAGGCCCTCGCCGGTCTCACCACCTTCACCACCATGTCTTACATTGTGGTAGTCAACCCCGCGATCCTGGCGGCGGCTGGGGTTCCGGAGGGCCCGTCCCTGGTGGCCACCGCACTGGTAGCGGCCGCGGGATGCTATCTGATGGCGTTCTACGCCAATCGTCCCTTCGCCATCGCTCCTTACATGGGCGAAAACGCCTTCATCGCCTTCACCGTCTGCAAAGTGCTCGGATTTTCCTGGCAGACTGCCCTGACCGCCGTATTCATCGCGGGCATCGCCTTCATCGTCATGACTGCGCTGCGCCTGCGGCAGTGGCTTCTGGAGGCGATCCCCACTTCGCTGCGCTACAGCTTTGCCGTGGGCCTTGGACTCTTTCTCAGCTTTGTCGGATTGAATGAAAGTGGCCTGGTGCGGCTTGGCGTTCCCGGTGCTCCGGTGCAAGCGGGCCACTTGACCTCACCCCCTGCTTTGGTGGCCATGTTTGGCTTCATCCTGATCGCGGTGCTGGTGATCCGCAAGGTTCCGGGAGCGATTCTGCTGGGCATCGTGATCACCGCTCTGCTGGCTTTCGCAACCAGGACCGCACCGACTCCAGGACGGCTGGTGAGCATGCCTCCCAGCCTGGCGCCAATTTTCTGGAAGCTCGACTTTCACGGCGCCTTCACCTGGCGAGCGTTTCCGGTAGTGCTGACGATCTTCATCATGGCGTTCGTCGATACCATGGGCACCCTGATCGGGCTCTCCGCGCGCGCCGGCTTCCTCGACGAGAACGGCCACTTGCCGCAGATCGAAAGGCCGATGATGGTAGACGCCATCACCACGACCCTCGCGCCCGTGTTGGGCACAAGCATCTCGGGCGCCTACATCGAGTCGGCTACGGGAATCGAGGCCGGAGGCCGCACCGGCTTAACCGCCTTGGTGACGGGAACATGTTTCCTGCTGGCGCTTTTCTTCAGCCCCTTCGTCACCGCAATTCCTCCGCAGGCCTATGGGCCGGCGCTCATCATCGTGGGGCTGTTCATGCTGGAGCCGATCACCCGCATTAACTTTGGCGACTACTCGGAATCGATTCCTGCGTTCGGCGTCGTGGTGCTCATGGTGTTCAGCTTCAACATCGCCATCGGGATCTGCGCCGGATTTGTGCTCTACCCGATCTGCAAGCTGGTCGCAGGAAAGCCTCGACAGGTTAAGTCAGGGTTGTGGGTGCTTGCGGCGCTCTCCCTGATGTTCTTTGTCTTCTACCCCTATCACTGAACTCCCGTGGAAGCGCTGTTGGCTGCCGCACTACACAGGGGATATCTCGGCCAAAAGTGATGTAAGTTATTATTCGGCCACCGGCAAGGAAAAAGAGAATACGGAGCCGCTGCCGGGCTGGCTGACCACCCCGACCTTCCCCCCGTGGGCATCCACCAGCACCTTTACAATTGCTAGACCCATGCCGGTGCCGGGAGCGGCGTATCTCTCCTTCTGGCCGCGATAGAACTTGTCGAAGATGAGCCCTTGCTCGAACGAATCGATGCCTGGTCCGCGGTCGGCAACGCTGGTGATTACAGCCCCGTTCTTCTCTTCGGCGGTAATTCGAATTGGGGTACCCGCTGGAGAGTACTTGGCTGCATTCTCTACCAGATGAGTGAGGATCTGACGGATGCGATCATAATCTGCCAAGACCGCCGGGAGTTTCGCCGGAATCATGATTTCGATTGTGTGGTCCAGCAGCACGCCGCGTAAGTCATCCAGAACCGATTCCGCGACCTCAGCCAGGGAGACCGGACCGCGCTCCAGATTGACTGCATGAGCATCCAGCCGGGCCATTTCCGCCGCCTCACCTACCAACCGGTTCAGCCGGTCGGCCTCCTCGTTGATCACCGTAAGCAGTTCCTGGCGGACGGCAGGGTCGTCGCTGTGGTGGGACAAGAGGGCTGTGACACTCGCCTTGATGCTGGTCAGCGGAGTGCGGAACTCGTGCGTAACGGAATCCAGCAGCGCCGATCGCAATCTCTCGCTCTCTCGGGCAGCCTGGGTGTTGGTCAATTCCTCCACTGCACGCACGCGCTCGATGGCGGTACCGACCAGGCTGCCAATCGCATCTGCGGTTTCGCGCGGCAGCAAGCTGCCGCTCACCGCCATCGCTCCGATGGCCTTCACGCCAATGCGCACCGGAAGGTAGCTGATATCGTCGCTCCAGCTCAATTCACCGCGCCCCAGCGTGGTATGCAGCATTCCGGCATCGAACTTCAGGTCCGGGCTGGAGCGATAGATGGTAGGTTTCGCAGTCGTCACCAGCGCAGCGCCCCTGGCTCCAAAGGAATCCGTTACGAACCTGGGAATCGCGTTCATGAGCTGGCCAATATTTTCCACCGTCATCAATTGCTGGCTGAGGGCATACAGCCGTTCAACGTTGCGGCGTTGTTCCCTTGCGTGTTGCGCCTCACGTCGCACGCGCTCTGACAGATTGCTGGCCAACAGTGCCGTGACCAGAAACGCGAAGAGCGCAATCCAGTTTTGCGGATCGGCGATGGTGAAGGTCTTGACCGGGGGCAGGAAGTAAAAGTTGAAGGCCGCAGTAGCCAGTATGGAGTGCGCCACGGCGACATACAGCCCCCAAAATGAGGACGTAAGCAGTACCGAAACCAGGAACGTCATCGCCACCGTGGTCGGATTGACGGGGAGATGTGCATAGACCAACGTTATAGCCGCGACAATTGCCGCGACCGCGATGTAACGGCCGGCGTAGGTAGCAGTCATCCGTTGCACGCTTGAATTGTAAGCCCCGCGCCGGCCGGCATATAGAATGGCGGCGATGACCAAGACTCCCGAACAGTGGCTGGAGGAAGCCGGACCAAGCAAGACCAGGGGCGTCTTCAAGCTGTTTCTCGGGTATGCGCCCGGCGTCGGCAAAACCTACTCCATGCTCAGCGAAGCCATTCGCCGTGTCAGCCGCGGCGAAGACGTGGTGATCGGCGTTATCGAAACGCACGGCCGCAAAGCCACCCAGGAGCTGGCCGCGAAACTGGAGACCGTCCCCCGCCGCGACATTGAATACAAGGGCACGGTGTTTCAGGAGATGGACGTGGATGCCATCCTGGCGCGCCGTCCCGCTGTGGTTCTGGTCGACGAATTAGCGCACACCAACATTGAGGGCAGCAAACACCGCAAGCGCTACGAAGATGTCGTGGAGTTGCTCGACCATAACATTGACGTGCTCTCCACCATGAACGTCCAGCACCTGGAGAGCCTGGGCCCCAACGTTCTCCAGATCACCGGCGTGCAGGTGCGCGAAACCGTGCCCGACTGGGTGATGCAGCGCGTGGACGAGATCGTGCTCGCCGACGTGACGCCCGAGGCGCTGCGCACGCGCATGAAGCGCGGCGACATCTATCCCACGGACCGCGCCGAGCGGGCCCTGGGGCACTTTTTCCGGCCGGGCAATCTCATCGCCTTGCGGGAACTGGCGTTGCGCCAGATCACCCAGGTGGTGGACCGCAGCCTCGACGCATTCCTTGAGAAGGAGCACATTGAGCGCGCCCCCGCCGTACGCGAGAGAATCACCGTCTGCATCAGCTCCAATCCCGCCGCGCAGTACTTAATCGCGCGCGGATCACGCATGGCTCAAGCCATCGGCGGCGAGTTATTTGTCGTCTACATCGACGCGGGAAAAGACACGCGGCCCGAAAATCAGAAAACATTGGCCGACAACATCCAGTTTGCCCAGCATCTGGGCGGCAAGGTCGTGCGCCTGAAGGGAAAAGACATCGCGACGGAAGTGGCGAAGTTCGTCCGCGATCATCACATTACGCAGGTCATCTTCGGCCGCTCCGCGCGCACCGGGGTTCAGCGCTATCTTTACCTCTCCGCCATCCATCGCTTCCTTCGCGATGCGCCACCTGTCGATGTCCATATAGTCACCCAGGAGATGCGATGAGCAATCCGCGCATCCTTGTGGTTGATGACGAACCGCAGATCACCCGCGTCCTGCGCACGACCCTTTCAACCCAGCGTTACGACGTTCGCGTGGCCAACGACGGCGAAACGGCCCTGGAGATCATGAAGGACTGGTCGCCCGACCTGGTGATCACCGATGTATCCATGCCCAATATGGATGGCCTCGCGCTGTGCCGCGAATTACGGATGCGCAGCGATGTCCCGATCATCGTCCTGTCGGTGAAAGAGGATGAACGCACCAAGGTGAAAGCGCTCGACCTCGGCGCCGACGACTATGTCACCAAGCCCTTCAGCCTCAATGAACTGCTCGCCCGCGTCCGGGCACACCTGCGGCGCGCGCCCGCGCCTGAGCCGGTGTCGCTGATTGAGCTCGGCGATTTCTCCATCGACCTCGACGCCCACGTGGTGAAGGTCTGTGACACCGAAGTCAAACTTACGCCCAAGGAATTTGAGCTCCTCCTGTACCTGGCGCGCAAAGCGGGGAAAGTCGTTCCCCATCGCGAAATCCTTTCTGCCCTGTGGGGGGCCGACCATGCGGACCAGTCCGAATACTTGCGCGTATTCGTTGGGCAGTTGCGCAAAAAGATCGAAAGTGCAGGCGGACCAAAGCGTTACATCGTTACCGAGCGCTGGATCGGATACCGCTTTCTTCCCGAAGGAGAACCGTTCGAGAAGTAAGCTTTCTCGTTTTATATTCTCTTTACATTGGCTTTAGACCGGCCTTACATCCCCCCAACTCAAATAGACCATGCAGAACAAACGTGGCGACCCGACGCCGAAGTTGATCTTCAGGTTGCGGGGGCGTCCTGGGAGCGGTCATGCCGGTACTGATTTTCGTGATGTTGGCGTCTCTGGGGGCATTTTTCATGGTGATGTTCCTCACTGCCCTATCGCAGGGCGGATCTGACCCGAATCAACGAGGAAACACCTACTGCACCAGGAGGCCAGGCGATGCCCGCGACCTGCTGTATCCTCTGTCGGGCGTAGCGGACCGACGCGGTCCCCCGGTTTCCACGAAAGCATTCACCATGCGGTTGATTACTCCCAGTATTTCGGCCCGGCGCCGTAGCGCGGCCGAAAGACGAGAGCGCGTAAGAGCAGGATCAAGATAAGGCTATGTCAGTCAATTTGGTACGAGTTGAAGGTTTTGCAGAGTTGTTTCACCACTATTACACGGCGCTGGCTCCGGACTTTGAATCCGATGAGGCACGCGAGGCGGAGTGGAGAGATCTTACCGTCAACGAACGCAAGCGGTTCATTGCCGCTACTCGTCTTGCACTGATAGAGGCCGGTTCAGGACCATCCGCCGGCGCCTCCTCGGCCACGGAAGCGCAACACTGGGGGACTGAGGGACGAGAATGTGGTTGCTGATGCCCTTGTCGGTTGCTGCCGGCATGGTCAGAACGATTCCCGCCTTTATCGGCCAAATCTTGTGTCGAGTGCGACGGGGTTACCTGTCCGTTTGAGGAACTGGTTATGCAAGACATTGTATTTACCGCCATCACGATAGCCTTTTTTGCATTGTCGCTGGGCTACGTATATTTTTGCGACCGCCTTCATTGAGAGGTCACTATGCACACCGAATCGATTGTCATCCTGGCAATCTGCGCGTTGACCATGATTTATCTCTTCTACGCGCTGTTACAACCGGAGAAATTCTGAAATGAGCGCCAACGGCTGGCTTCAAATCGCGATCTTCCTCGGGTTGGTCCTCCTGGTCACGAAGCCTCTGGGCGTGTTCATGACCCGGGTCTTCAACCGCGAGCGGACCTTCATGGACCCGGTGCTGCGTCCGGTCGAGCGATTGATTTATCGCCTCACCGGCGTCGACGAGAACCACGAGATGCGCTGGACCGAATACGCAGTGACCATGCTGCTGTTCAGCGTCGTTTCAATGCTGCTGCTATATGCGATGGAACGGCTGCAGGCCTATCTGCCGTTCAATCCGCAGAAGTTTGCGGCCGTGCCGCAGGCGCTGGCGTTCAATACTGCAGCTTCCTTCACCACCAACACCAACTGGCAGAACTACGCCGGCGAGAGCACTATGAGTTATCTCACCCAGATGGCTGGGCTCGCCTATCACAACTTTGTCTCTTCAGCCGTTGGGATCGCGCTGGCAATTGCCTTCATCCGCGGCATTGCTCGCCGTCAGATGAAGACCATCGGCAACTTCTGGGTTGATATGGTCCGCAGCTGCCTGTGGGTGTTGCTGCCGTTCTGCGTAATCGGCGCGCTGGTACTGGTCTCACAAGGCGTGGTACAGAATCTGCGCCCCTACGATACGGTCAAGCTGGTCCAGCCCATGCAAGTTCCGCACCTCGGAGCCGATGGAAAACCGGCGGTGGATGCCGGCGGCAAGCCGGTGATGGACACGGTAACGACGCAGACCGTCGCACAAGGGCCGGTGGCTTCACAGGAGTTCATCAAGGAATTCGGCACCAACGGGGGCGGCTTCTTCAACGCCAACAGCTCTCATCCTTTTGAGAACCCCACCCCGTTGACCAACTTGATCGAGTTAGTTGCGATCTTCGCCATTGGCTCCGGGCTGACTTACACGTTGGGACGCATGACCGGCTCCCAGGCGCACGGATGGGCGGTGTGGGCGGCCATGGCGATCTTGTTTGTGGCCGGCGTCAGCGTCGCCTACTGGGCTGAAGCGCAAGGCAATCCGCTGTTACATGGCGTGAACCAGCAGGCGACCGCAATGCAGTCCGGCGGAAACATGGAAGGCAAGGACATCCGTTTTGGCATCACCAACACCGCACTGTGGGCCACCGTTACCACCGATGCCAGTTGTGGTGCAATCAACGGCTGGCATGACTCCTTCACCCCCCTCGGCGGCATGGTGCCGCTGGTCAACATAATGTTGAGCGAGGTGATCTTCGGCGGCGTGGGAGCCGGCATGTACGGCATGCTGATTTACATCGTACTCGCGGTCTTCATCGCCGGCCTGATGGTGGGCCGAACACCGGAATATCTGGGCAAGAAAATCGAGGCCTATGACGTGAAGATGGCGATGCTGGTGGTGCTGGTTTTCCCGCTGGTGATCTTGATCTTCGCTGCTATCTCCTCCGTCCATGGGTTCGGGACTTCCAGCATCCTCAACCCTGGGCCGCATGGGCTGACCGAGATCATGTACTCGTTCACCTCGCAAGCCGGCAACAACGGATCGGCGTTTGCGGGCTTAACCACGAACACCCCCTGGTACAACGTTGCCGGCGGCGTCACCATGCTGGTCGGCCGCTTCCTGATGATCATCCCCATGCTGGCGATTGCCGGGAACCTGGCGCAGAAGAAGTATGTGCCGCCGTCGCTGGGGACATTCCCGGTCACAACTCCGCTGTTCACCGTACTTCTGATCGGCGTGATTCTGATCGTAGGAGCGCTCACCTTCTTCCCGGCCTTGAGCCTGGGACCGATCCTTGAGCACCTGCTGATGCAGGCGGGCAAGACTTTTTAGGGGAATTCGAATGGCAAGCATCATCGAACCAAAGGTTGTTTCCGAGCCCGCGATGGCGCGAGTTGGGCACTCGCCACACCAGCCCAAGAAGAAGGTGTTATGGGAGGGGAGGATCGTCGGCCGAGCCGTTCTGGATTCCTTTCTCAAGCTCAATCCCCGCCACATGATGGGCAATCCCGTCATGTTCGTGGTGGAGATTGGCAGCGTCATTACCACCCTGCTGCTGATACGCGGCGGCGGACACTTCCTGTTCAACCTGCAGATCACTCTGTGGCTGTGGTTCACCGTGCTGTTTGCCAATTTCGCCGAGGCGATGGCCGAAGGCCGCGGCAAAGCCCAGGCCGACACCTTGCGCAAAGCCCGCTCGGAAACCATCGCCAACCGCCGCCGGGAGGATGGCCAGATGGAGAAGGTCGCCAGCTCCAAGCTGCGCGCCGGCGACACGGTCATCGTTTCCGCTGGTGAATTCATTCCCTCCGACGGAGAAATCACGGAAGGCGTGGCATCGGTGGACGAGTCGGCCATCACCGGCGAGTCGGCGCCAGTGATTCGCGAGGCGGGCGGCGACCGCTCCGCGGTCACCGGTGGAACCCGCGTTCTTAGCGACCAGATCTGCGTCTGCATCACCTCCAACCCTGGCGAAACCTTCCTCGATCGCATGATCTCGCTGGTCGAAGGCGCGTCGCGCCAGAAGACGCCGAATGAGATTGCCCTCAACATTCTGCTGGCGGGGCTGACCATCATCTTTCTGCTTGCGGTTGTCACCTTGCAGCCGTTCGCCATCTACAGCGGCTCGCCGCAAACCGTATTCGTACTGGTCTCCCTGCTGGTCTGCCTGATTCCGACCACCATCGGCGGATTGCTGTCGGCAATCGGCATCGCCGGCATGGACCGCCTGATTCAACGCAACGTGCTCGCCATGTCGGGGCGCGCCGTTGAAGCGGCCGGCGACGTGAACACCCTGTTGCTCGACAAAACCGGCACCATAACCTTCGGTAATCGCCAGGCTTCCGAATTCATCCCCGCGAAGGACGTGACCCAGCAGGACATCGCCGACGCGGCGCAGCTTTCCTCGCTGGCCGACGAGACACCCGAGGGCCGCTCCATCGTGGTTCTGGCGAAAGAACGCTACGGCTTGCGTGGCCGCGAGCTCGCTTCCCATGAGGCGCATTTCATTCCTTTCACCGCGCAGACTCGCATGTCAGGTGTGGACTTTGATGGCCGCCAGATACGCAAGGGCGCGGCCGACGCGATTGCGCGCTATGTGGAGCAGTCGGGCGGCGCCATGCCGGAGGAGATTCGCGAAAGCGTGCAACGGATTGCGTCTTCCGGGGGTACGCCGCTGGTGGTTGCCGAAAACGGCCGGGCGATCGGCGTCATTCACCTTAAAGACGTGGTGAAGGGCGGCATTCGCGACCGTTTCGCCCAACTGCGGGAGATGGGCATCCGCACCGTGATGATCACCGGTGACAATCCGCTGACCGCCGCCTCGATCGCCCGCGAGGCCGGGGTGGACGACTTCCTCGCCGAAGCCACTCCGGAAGACAAGATGAAGCTGATTCGCAAAGAGCAGGCCGAAGGGAAGCTGGTCGCCATGACGGGCGACGGTACGAATGATGCGCCTGCCCTTGCGCAAGCCGACGTCGGCGTCGCCATGAATACCGGCACTCAGGCAGCGAAGGAAGCCGGCAACATGGTCGATCTCGATTCCAATCCCACCAAGCTCATTGAGATCGTCGAGATCGGTAAGCAGCTCCTGATGACCCGTGGCTCGCTGACTACTTTCTCTATCTCCAACGATGTGGCAAAGTACTTCGCCATCATCCCCGCCATGTTCGCCGGGACCTTCCCGGTGCTCAACGCGCTGAACATCATGCACCTGAGAACGCCCGAGTCGGCCATTCTTTCGGCGGTGATTTTTAATGCGGTCATCATTGTCGCGCTGATTCCGCTGGCGTTGCGCGGTGTGCGATACCGGCCCATGGGTGCGGCCGCGCTCCTGCGCCGCAACCTGTGGATCTACGGCGCCGGCGGAATCGTCATCCCCTTCATCGGCATTAAGTTGATCGACATGCTCATCGCCACAGTTGGACTGGCTTAGGAGGCATCCGTGAAAAAGAACCTTTTAACTGCATTTCTCATGACCGTGGTGACGACCGTTTTGCTGGGGATCATCTATCCTCTGGTGGTAACCGGGCTGGCGCAGCTTATGTTCCGCGACAAGTCGAACGGCCAGCTCATCGTCAGCGGCGGCACGACCGTGGGATCGCGCATTATCGGCCAGCCCTTCACTGGCGATGCCTACTTCCATTCCCGTCCTTCGGCGGCGGGCAATGGCTATGATGCCACCGCTTCGGGTGGATCGAATCTCGGGCCCACCAATGCCAAGCTCATCCAGGCTGTCGAAGATCGCGTTAAGACCGAACAGGTGGGCGATCAGCCGGTGCCCATCGAACTGGTAACCACGTCGGCTTCCGGCCTCGATCCTAACCTCTCTCCCGGCGCCACTCTATACCAGGTGCCGCGGGTTGCGAAGGCTCGCGGTATCACGGAAGACCGGTTGAATGTACTTGTCAGGAAGTTCATTCAGGGCCGCCAGCTTGGGATACTCGGCGAGCCGCGGGTGAATGTCCTGGAGCTGAACCTGGAACTCGACCGCGAATATCCCTTGTCCGCTCAGGCCGCCAATCTCCCGGAAGGTCTGATGAAGTCCGGGTTTGGAAGGGGACGGCCTTCAGGCCGTCCGTAAATGCCCGAAATAGAGCTGGGCTTTAGCCCTGAGGGTCCTCGGTCGGACTTAATCAGATTCTCCCTAAGGAACAACCTCTCCGCTCCCGGCGAGCAGACCGTCCTGCGTGTTCGCAGCGACTATTCATAACGAAGCGCGACCACCGGATTGACGCGGGCTGCGCGACGCGCTGGGAAATAGCAGGCCAGCACCGCAGCCGTCGCCAAAATCAGTGACACTCCACCGAAGATCAACGGATCGTGGGCGCTGACTCCAAATAGCAGACTGGAGAGCACATGCATTGTGGCGAACGCCACCACCAGACCGAGCACAAGCCCCGCGATTGCCAGCCGCATTCCTTGTCTCACCACCAGGCCCAACACAGTATTGGTCTGCGCCCCCATGGCCATGCGAATACCGATCTCGCGCGTCTGCTGGTTCACTGAATACGAGAGCACGCCGTACACCCCCACAATCGCGAGGACCAGCGCAAGGCCGCCGAACACGGTCAGCAGCGCTGCACCCATGCGCGGCGCCCACAATCCCTGATCGAGCAGCTCTCCAACGGTATTCCAGTTGGTGAGCGCCAGGTTTGAATCCAGCGATTGGACATTGCTTCGCACGGTGGCGATAGCGCCTTCCGGCCGGCCGGTGGTCCGTACCTGCATCGTGGCCACAGGAGAGTAGTCCTGCGTGATTGGCAGGTAGGCCAGGGGCTGCGGGTCTTCACCGATTGCGTTCACCACGGTGTTGTGCACAACGCCAACAACTGCGCGCAGCGTGGGGTCACCGAAAAAATGGAAGCGCTTCCCTACAGCGTCCTGATCCGGCCAAAAGTGCTTAGCCATCGCCTCGTTGATGATCACAACTGGAGCCGTGTCCTTGCGATCAGAATCGGTGAACTCCCGGCCCTTTATCAGCGGGATGCGCAGGGTCTTGAAGAAGTTGGGCGCAATGTCATCGAGTTGGGTCAACGTGCCCCGATATCCCGACGACTCGTCCTGGCCTTCGGGAAATACGGTTCGCCCCAGTCCTCCCCCCAGCGGAAAATTGGAGGCGACCGTTGCCGACGCAACTCCGGGGCTTGCTTCAGCCCGCTCAATCGCAGCCCGGAAGAACTGCTGCCCACGGCCTTCATCGTAGTGCAAGGCTCCCAGATCGAAGGCGAACACGAAGAGGTTCCTCGACTCGAACCCCGGATCCACGTGCTGCGCATTCTGCATGCTGCGAATGAACAAGCCCGCTCCGACCAGCGCGACCAGCGCCAGCGCAATTTCCGTCACCACCAGCAGGCTGCGGAAACGATTGCGCGCCCAGCTTACGCTGCCTCCGCGTCCGCCGGCATTCAGCACCTCCATCAGATTTGGCTTTGCCACCTTGATCGCCGGAGCCAGCCCGATCAGCAACGCCGTCAGCAGCGACACCCCAAATGTGAAGAAAAGCACGCGCAGGTCAAAGCCCAAATCCACGTCGCCCGCGAGGATGAACGGAGGCCGGAATGCCCACAGCAAAGCACGCCCGCCATAGGCAATCGCCACCCCCACAACTCCGGCCAGCAGCGCAAGCACCATGCTCTCGGTAAACAACTGCCGCATGACGCGCCGCCGGCTGGCTCCCAATGCGGCTCGCAAGCTGATCTCTCTTTCCCGGCGCGCGGCCTGGGCCAGCAGCAGATTGGTCACGTTGACGCACGCGATCAGCAGCACGAGCCCCACGATTCCCATCATCAATCCACTGGCCAGGACAAATTGGCCATGATTGTTCACCCCCACGGCCGCATCAGCCAGGGGCGTCAGCGCCACGCTGCGGCTGGCATTGTCCTTCGGGTAGGCCGTCTCCAGACTTGAGGCGATGGTCTTCAGCGAGGCCTCCGCCGTAGTGATGCTCACACCGTCTTTGAGCCGCCCAAACACGGTCATGTCCAGAAATCTACGGTCATTGAAGTTGTCTTTGAAGAAGCCCGACAGCGCCAGGGGATACATGCTGGTAGGAACCCAAACCTCCTCCGCGTTGCCGAAGGTGAACACCCCTTTAAAGCCGCGGGGAGCTACGCCGATCACCGTGTACGGCGTGGCATTGAGGGTCAGGGCCTTCCCAAGAATGTCGCGGTCGGAGCCGAACTTGTTGGCCCACAGGCTGTAGCTCAGCACTACGACGTTGTTGCCGCCCGGCTTGGTGTCTTCGTCCGACAAAAAGAACCGGCCCAGCACCGGACGCAGGCCAAGAACCTCAAAGTAGTTCGCGCTGACCAGTTGCCCGAAAAGCTGCCTGGGCTCTTCCCTTCCGCTCCAGGTAAACGGCAGCGGGCCGGTAAAGCAGGCAAGGCCGGAGAAAACCCGGTTTTCCCGGGCATAGTCCTGGTAATTCGGATTGGACATGCCGAGCTTGGTGGCGTTGGCCACCGTGACCTGGGTCTTGCTGTCGATGGTATCCAGTTGGACAAGGCGGGAGATGTCCTTCACCGGCAAGGGGTGCAGGAGCACCGCGTTCACCACCGTGAAGATAGTCGTGTTGGCGCCGATCCCCAGAGCCAGCGAAAGGATTGCGATGGCGCTGAATCCCGGATTCTTGATCAACATGCGCACGGCAAAGCGTGCGTCCTGCAGCAGTGTCTGCATGTGTCCCCCCACGTCCGCCGCGATGTGGCCATCGTCAGCCGGGTCTTGCCGATCGCCCCAGTAGCCAGAGACTACTCACACCAATCCGCCCGGATGAGTGCATCCTTATTACCGCAAATGCTCTCTGCAAGTTATTGAAAAAGCGGGAAACAGTTTTCCCCATCTCGTGGTGGGTGTCCACTTGGAGGTAAATTGTCCGAAACCGGACACGAGAACTCATCATGGCTTGCGAATCGGTGAACTCGAAGAGTGTCACACCTTGGGAAACGTCAAGCCGAAGCGTTGGCAAAGCTGCGGAACACTATCGAAATCCATCTCCAGCGAATACTTTTTGTTGATCTCCGCGAACTTGCTCACATTGCCCCACGCCGCCGCCACCTCGCGGAAATAGTTTTCGAATCCTGCTGGTGAGATGATCTCGATGATCTCGCACGGCTCCGTGCCGGCATTCCAGAAGGTATGCCACTGGCGGCGAGGCTTGAAAACCCAGGTCCCTTGCGGCGCGGAGACCACGTCATTTCCCAACAGGGCTCCCATGGTGCCTTTCAGTACGTACGACAACTCATCCTCCCGACGATGAAGGTGCATCGGTGCGGCCAGTGCGTGTGGCGCCATGGGATGGTGAACCACGGAGAAAAGGTGGCCGGTCTCTATGCCGTCGATCTTCCACTGCACGCCGAAGCCGCCAAAGTCAAAACTGTCGCCTGCGTTCGGCAGGACCGACTTCACACTCATCTAGCTTCCTCCACGCTATCGCGTCATCGAATCCAGCCGTCGTGAGGCACAGGTTCCTGGGTAGGCTCGGGCGCTAGCCCGAAGCAGGGAGGGTCGAAGGCCAAGGAGGCTTCTTTGCTTTCAAAGAAGTCCAGCGTCGGGGTTGTTTTCGCTGGAAATCGCGTAGTAGGTCGCAAGGTGTGGCATGGCTTCGCCCTCCCGTGAGACTGATTACAACCCAGCCACTTCGGTGTGTACTTTACGAATCCTTAAGGATTCCTGAAATCTTCCGCCATGGGACGCTGTTCCCGGTGGTAGGACGTCAGTAATGGTGATAGGTTGTGGAGGCGAGGGATATCCCTGGTCTATCGATGAGTGTGCTTGGCCAAATCGTCGCGTCGCGGAGGTTGCGCGTGGTCGTCTGCATTACGCTGATGGCCTGTGTCGCGACTCTGGTTGCCGCCCCCCAGGTTGGTATTCTGCCGACCCTGCTGCGCGCCAAGCACTCCGTTTCCACCGGGTCCGCCCATGGGAACGCATTGTCCCTGTTGTTCTCACCCCGCTCTTCTATCATTGTCGCGCAACTGGACTGGGCCCCTCTGCGTGAAGATCCATTCCATCCGTCCCTGCCCATGCGCCTGTCGAGGTTCTGCGAACGGCTCTGCTGAGAGTGCAGCGTTTCCCGTAACTCGTCCTGCGCGCGGTCTCCGGCCGGCGTAAACACCCGTCCTCGGCCGTTCCTCACTTCCAGGAACGTGTCGCCTTTACACCTCAGGAGAACAACATGGCAGCAAGAATCTATCTGTTTGAACGTTTCCTGGTCGACGAGCGTGAGCGTCTGCTGGTTTGCGATGGCCAGGTCATTCCACTGCGCAACAAAGTGTTTGAGACGCTTTGCGTCCTGGTGCGCAACCCCGGCCGTCTCATGCACAAGGAGGAGCTGATGAGGACTCTTTGGCCCAATATCACGGTCGAGGAGAACAATCTGCAGCACAATCTGAGTGTGTTGCGCAGAGTTTTTCGCCAGCGCAACAACGGCGGAAAATTCATCGAGACCGTCTCCCGGCAGGGGTATCGATTCGTAGCGCCGGTTCACGCCATTGAAGACATAACCGGAAACTTGCTTGAGCTTGGCCCTTCCACCGGTCTCCACCCGGTGGGACGTGACCAAAATGCCTGCGATTTACAGTTGACGGGTTGATGAGCCGCAACTGGCCGTGCGCGCCTTGGACTCGGAAATCCTGGCCGGCTGGCTAGGCGGTCTCTGCGTCCCTGGCGCGCCGGCGCCAATCTCCTGAAGCAATAATGCTGCTTTGCCGTAAGATGTTGCAGTATGGCGACCGAAACCGCTGCCACCCGCCCCCCCATCGCAGAAGCCTACGCCAGCTTTCTCGACCGCTATCCCGAGTACGCCGAGACCGAGATCATCGACCGGCTGCGCGCCACCGAATACCGTCGCCTGGATGAGCAGCATCAGGTTTATCTCGACTACACGGGCGGCTCTCTGTATTGCGATTCCCAGGTCGAGCAGCACATCGATCTGCTGCGCACCAGTGTGCTCGGCAATCCCCACTCCCACAACCCGACCTCATCCGCCATGACGGAGCATGTCGAGCGCACGCGCCGGGCCGTGCTTGATTACTTCGGGGGCACTTCGGATTACATTCTGGTCTTTACCCAAAATGCCTCAGGCGCGCTCAAGCTGATTGGCGAGTCGTTTCCCTTCACCCCTGCCGGACGGCTGCTGCTCACCTTTGATAATCACAATTCGGTCAATGGAATTCGTGAATTCGCGCGCGCCAGGGGAGCACAGTTCTCCTATGCGCCGCTGCTGTCTCCGGAGTTGCGTCTCGACAGAAAGCTTCTCGATACCCTCCTCGATCAAGCCGACCCCGCACAGGACAATCTCTTCGCCTTTCCTGCCCAATCCAACTTCTCCGGCGTCAAGCATCCCCTCGACCTGGTCAAGCGGGCCCAGGACAAAGGGTGGTGTGTGCTGCTCGACGCGGCGGCCTTTGTCCCTACCAATCCTCTGGACCTGCAGACGGTGCAGCCGGACTTCGTAGCCGTTTCCTTCTACAAGATGTTCGGCTATCCCACCGGCGTGGGTGCGCTGCTGATTCGTCGGCCGGTGTTCAACAAGCTAAGAAGGCCATGGTTCGCCGGAGGAACGGTCAACTTCGCCTCTGTACAGTCACGCTCGCACGTGCTCGCGCCCAACGAAGCCGCTTTCGAAGACGGGACGCTCAACTACTTGTCGATACCTGCGGTCGAAATCGGACTACGGCATATCAAAAGCATAGGCATCGACTGCATTGCACAACGCGTCCGCTGTCTCACCGGTTGGCTGTTGCAGGAATTATTGGCCCTGCGGCACAGCAATGGCCAGCTCATGGTGCGGATCTACGGTCCAGCCACTACCGAAGCGAGGGGTGGGACTATAACCTTCAACCTCTACGATCCGCATGGCCGCCTGCTGGATTATCGCCGGGTCGAGGAATTAGCGGGACAGCAGGGAATCTCGCTGCGCAGCGGGTGTTTCTGCAATCCGGGCGTGGGTGAAATTGCGGAAGGCCTGACCGAAGACGACATGAAGGCCGCCTACACCTTGGGTGACCAGGCCAATCTGATGAGCTTCATGCGCATGATGCAGGACCGGGGACACAAAAGCGCGGGCGCACTGCGCGTCTCCCTCGGCCTGGCCAGCAACTTTGCTGACGTGCAGCGCTTTCTCCAGTTCGTGACCGAATTTCGCGACCAGACTCAGCTTGCCATCGGCGATGTCACCTTCGACATTCAATCCTGCCGCATTATCCGCGATGGAAGCTGACCCTTCAGCATCCGCTCAACGCAGGCTCGGTTCTTCAATCGCTGTCGCTGTCGCCTCTGCCCCGTTACGAATCTCCCCGGGAATGGCGTCCAATGCTTGCCGGAGATCGGCAACCAAGTCTTCTACATCTTCGATTCCAACCGAATAACGCACCAGGCCGTCGCTGAAACCCGCCGCCCGGCGGGCCTCAGGTGACATGCCGGCGTGGGTCATCGATGCCGGGTGCTCGACCAGCGTTTCCACGCCGCCCAGCGACACCGCCAGCGTCGCCAGATGTACGTGGTCCATCAGCGCCCGGCCCGCCTCCATCCCGCCTCTGAGTTCGAAGCTGATCATCGACCCGAAGCCCTTCATCTGGCGTGCAGCCAACTCGTGCTGGGGATGCGATTCCAGTCCGATATAGCGCACGCGGCTGATCTCCGGCTGTTTCTCCAGCCAGCGCGCAATCTGCATGGCATTGCTTTGCGCCCGCTCAATGCGAATCCCCAGCGTCTTCAATCCGCGAATCACCATGAACGCCTGGTGCGGGTCCATGTTGCATCCCGAATTCACCATGGTCTTGCGCAAGCGCTGGTAGATGTCCTTGTCCTTCGCAACCAGCACGCCCCCAACAATGTCCGCATGACCATTAATGAACTTGGTCACGGAATGCAGCACAACGTCGGCGCCGAGATTCAAGGGCTGCTGTAGATAGGGGCTGGCAAACGTGTTATCCACGACGACCAGGCAACCATGCTGGTGCGCGATCTCAGCCACGGCCGTAATGTCGGTGACTTGCATCGTCGGGTTCGCCGGAGTCTCCACATAAACCAGCCGCGTGTTAGGACGCATCGCGCCGAGGACCTGGCGCAGATCGCAGGTATCCACATAGCTGGATCCGACCCCGAAGCGCGAAAAGTCCTTCTCCATCAGGCCGCGGCTCGGGCCATACACTGAAGCCGTACTCACGATGTGGTCGCCCGCCGAGAGCAGCGCCAGGTAAGCGGTACACACCGCCGCCATCCCGGAACTGGTGGCAATTCCTCCGCAGCCATTTTCCAGTTCGGCGACGGCGTCCTCCAGGACTCGAATCGTGGGGTTGCCGATGCGGGTGTAGATGTATCCATCCTCCGTGCCGGCAAACAGGGCGGCGCCATGCTCGGCATTGCGAAAGGCAAAGGTCGAGGTCTGATAGATCGGCACATTGACCGATCCCGTGGCATCCGCTTTGAACCCGCTATGAATCAGCTTGCTGTTGATTCCAAGGTGTTTCGTGTCCATCCTGTTTCCTTTCAAGCCAGGAATTCCCCACGTCAATAAACTTAGGGATAATTGGCGCCGAGCAAACCTTTCAGTATTCTCCGGCCTTGCCCGACGCTCAGTGATCTATGCCACAGCTTGCGGTGACCAGCATATCGCGCTACCCAGGCTGATGAAAAACCCTCCGCCGGACTGTATTGCAGGGGCACAGCTCTAGCTGCGCCGTCCACGCCGTCATTCTTGTTTGAAGGGGCGCAGCTTTAGCTGCGCCGTCTACGCCGTAATTCTTGACATCGCGAGCCGACGCTAGTCGGCGAGCGATCACTGTTCCCGACTTTTTCAGAACCCGGCTCAGCCGTTCTTACGGTCTCAATCTACAAAAACAAGCCGCGCCCTATTTGCTACCGCAATGATGTGTACAACCATTGCAACCGCGATCGCCGCAGTGTCCCTGCAGGCTCGCGCACCTTGCCTGGGCGGCGCCGCCATCATTTGTCGCGGATCGTCCGGACCGGGCTTCCAGCGTCAGCCGCGACTCCAGGAAACTGACAAGCTGCCAGCGCTGCTGCCGGCTGAGCTGCGACCACGACGGCATGCCCTGACCGATACTGCCGTGCGTAATGAACCAGAACACTTCGCCTGGCCTGGCAGTCTCCAGGGCTGGAGTGTCGAGCGATGGCGCAGCGCCCCTGCCCTGCAAGTCGCCGCCATGGCATCGGGCACAGCTTTGCATGTAAACCTTTCTGCCATCCGCAGCCGCCGACGTATCGTCGGCAAGAGGATTGGTCACTGTCGCGGAGGAGGCCGGAGCACCATGAAAAGTCTGGGCACAAAGCAGCGAGGGTAGGATCCATGAGAGGGCCAAAACAAAAGCAATTCTAAGCTTCATGGCGGAATACTCCTGCAAGAGAAATACCGCGAAAGCTCACCGTTTGCCATGACGCGGGTCACCTGTCTGCGTGACCGCTCTCAGTTCGCCTTTGCCGATGCGGCTTTTCTGGCAAGTGCCAGTTGTGCTCTCTGGTACTGTTGCAGAAGATCGCGCGTCACTTTGTCCTTGTTCGGAAGCTCGCAGGGGGGCTGATACGACCGGCACTGTTTGACCACGTTCTCCAGGTTGTCGAGAAACACCTGGCAAGGCTCGCAGTCGCCAATGTGCTTCTGCATCTCTTCGCAGACGGCGTCATCCACCACTCCATCCAGGTAATCCGAAAGCGCCGCAAACAACTGACGACATCCTTTTGGCTTCGCATGCCCAGCTTGCTTGCGCCCTGTCCCCGTCGCCTTGCCATCCTTCTTGACGCGCGCCAGTTCTTTACGAACCAGCAGTCTGGCACGATGCAGCCGGACCCGCACCGTACCCTCGCGCAGTCCCATCACGCGTGCCACTTCGCCGCTTGCCAGCCCTTCCATGTCATGCAGCACCAGAACGAAGCGGTACTGCGGAGGCAACTTCAATATGGCGCGGCGCAACCGGTCGGAAGCCTCATTGCTCAGTACCGTCGATTCCGGGCTTGGACTGCTGCTCGCCAGCAACTCCTGCAGCTCGCGGCCGTCTGGCATCAACGCATCCAGCGACAGGTTGATTTTCGACGAAAACTTCGCGCCCCGCCGATTCATCAGGCAGCGATTGCGCGCCACTTTGTACAGCCACACCGAGAGCGCCTGCGCGTTTTCAAACTTGGGCAGATAGGGAAGCGACTTCAGCAGCACGTCCTGCATGGTGTCCTCGGCATCTTGCGGGTGACCGCAGACCTTCATGCTGAACGAGAAAACCGTGTTTTGTAGGAGTCCCAGGGCCCGTTCGATCGAAGACGATTCGTTGCTGTGGATCAGCTCCAGCGCTTGCTCAACATCGGCCCGCATACTTCTTAAGATAGCCGAGGAGCAAAGCCTGCGCCAATCGGCACGTCAGGCTGCTTCATTCATGATGGCAAAGATCTCCCGCTCAATCTCCGACGCCAGTTCCTCCACGCCCTTCAGGCCGGTTGCCCTCATCAGGTCGCTCGGGCTGGCAGTCGCAATCACCAGACGGTTATCTTCCGCAAAAATAGCGATACGGCACGGAAGCATGACGGAGACGCTCATGTCGTGACCCAGCGCCTTCGATGCCGCTTGCGGATTGCAAACGTCATAGATACGGCACTCCCTGCCGAGTTCAATGCCCTTGTTGCTCAGGGTTTGCTTAAGATCGAGCACATTCAGCACCCCGAACTGGTGGCGCTGCGCCGCCTCGCGAATTGCCTGGTCGAGTTCTGCCAGCGGCTTCGATGAGTGTACCGAGTAGATCATTGCTTGCTCCAATCCATGGAACGAACCATTGCTGAAATGCGAACCCGGCAGCCGCACCGGCCGCCCGATTAGGACCCTCAACGGAAGCGGCCCGATCCCGAATTGCTGCACCCTCCCGTGGCAAAGGTGGAGAGCAGCCGCTCAATGTGTTCCGAACCGCAGTCCGGGCAGCGAACCTCGCGGTCGTCATCGCTCATGCGGCGAAGTTTCTCAAAGTTGCTGCCGCAGGTGTAACAGATGTAGTCGTACAGAGGCATTTCGCTTTCCGTGCTATCAGATGCAAACTGGCCGCAATAGGCGAACAAGGGTCATTGCTGCGATTCTCGTGCCGATCAAGGCCGCCTTCTTTCAGCCGTTAAATAAATGCCGCGCCCGGCGAAACCGTTACCGGCTTTTTGGGCACTTCGGGTCGTCGCGCCCCCCGAAAAGCACGAAAACCTCGCGCCGGAAAAACAGTGCCGGTGTATAGTGTTGGGCACTCTGAGCGCCACTATCAAGTTCCTGTACACCGGGTTTTGCAAAATGCGCCGGATCGAAAGCGAGGCGACATCTTGAAACTAGCCGACGGCATTCACTACGTGCGTCAGACCTTTGGCGGCCACGTGCACGCCTTCCTGCTGGATGATGGCAATGGGCTCACCCTGATCGACGCCCTCTACGACACCGACGCGCATCGCATCCTCGATGAGATTCGCGCCATGGGACGCCAGCCCTCCGACCTGAAGAACATCATCGCCACCCACGCTCACCGCTCCCATATCGGCGGCATGGCGGTGCTCAAGGAGATGACCAACGCCCGCACCTACTCCCACGAGTGGGAGGCCGGCATCATCGAAGGCCAGCGCAAGTCCACCCGCGTCTCGATCTGGCCCAAGCCTCCACTGAAGGCCTACTACACCCAATTCGGGCTGGCTCTCGGCTTCGATGGCCACAAGCCCTGCCTGGTCGATCAGCCTCTAAAAGAAGCCGACCACATCGGACCGCTGACCATCGTCTCCACGCCCGGCCACACACCGGGCTGTCTTTCGTTCTATTGGCCGGAAAAGAAGGCCCTGTTCGTCGGTGACGTGATCGTGACCTGGCCGCGCGTAGAAGCCGGCTGGCGCGGCCTCACCATGGACATGAAGGAGAACGTCAAATCAGTCGGCAAGCTCTCCGATTTCGGCGACATCGACATCGTCGGCGTCGGCCACGGCGAACCCATCCCCGAAGGCGGCATCGAGGTGCTGAAGAAGCTAAGAGAGCAAAAGGTCTAGTGTCCCGTCCCGCAAGTTATTGACGCAGGCTCAACTCGCTTTGAAAGGGCCAGGTTTCAGCCCCTGAGGGTTTTGAAGGGGCACGGCTTTAGCCGCGCCGTTCAGGCCAGCAAAGTGCGGGTTTCAGCCCCTGAGAGTTTTGAAGGGGCACGGCTTTAGCCGCGCCGTTCAGGCCAGCAAAGTGCGGGCTTCAGCCCCTGAGGGAGCGCTGTCAAATCACGGCATGGTGTTGAAGGAACTTCAAGGACAGCACATTAGCCGGCCCCGCAGCCCTGCACCTGCTTCCGACTGGCTCACGAGCGGACGTGACCTCCGTCACGCATCAACGTGCACGCGGGAAAAAATGGAAACAGAACCTCGGCAACTGCGTTCATCAAAGTAGTGGGACGTCCCCGGAAGGACGGTCCCGCAACCCATAAGAACGATTCATCCGAGGAGACGCTCATGCACAATCGTATCGTCTTATTCTGCTTCTTCCTGATCGCGTCGTTTGGCTACGCATTCGGCCAAGCCTCACAAGGCATGCCCCATCGTTACGATCCCGCAACCGAAACCACCGTCACCGGTACTGTGGAACAAGTGAATCATCCCCAGGGTCCCAACGGGATGATCGGAACTCACGTCGACCTCAAAACCGAAGCCGGAGTCTTTGACGTCCACATCGGTCCGGAGACCTTCATCACCAAACAGGGATTCTCGTTCGAAAAGGGCGACACCCTGACCGTCACCGGCTCCAAGCAGGTCTTGAACGGCAAGGACTCGATCATCGCCAGGGAGATCAAGAAGGGCGACAAGGTCCTGACCCTGCGAAGCCCCAATGGAATTCCCAAATGGTCGCGTAGAGGTGCGACAACCAACTAGAAGCCGTCTCATAAATCGGGCTTGCTTCAGCGGCCGTTCGAGCCGCCGTGAATGCGGAATTTAGCCCCTGAGGGAAAGCAAGCTTTAGCTCTCCCGGTTCATCATTGAGACCTCTAGATTTCTCATCGCCTACCACTGATCGCGGTGACAACCAAGGCGGCGCAAACTTTAACTTGTCGCCGCCTTCTTCATATGGCACACAACTAGCGTTTCCCAGGCTCTCCTGCGAGCCTGCCTTCGAGCACAGTTACTCAAAGCGGCCGAAGCGCCGCGATCCTATCTCTATATCCCTACTACTTGAACCATGGCCAATACGACGAAGACGGCACCAGGTCTCCACCCAGGCTGCACGTGGCATTTTTCCCCGACAACTGATACTCGCCATAGAACACGGGACACTTACAGTTGGCCGTCCCGTCCGCATTGAGCCGGCACGGCGCCGTCATGCAGGCCGCGTACGGACCTTTCGGACAGGCGGTGACCGGCGCCCCTGGAGTCTGAAGGGCCTTCAAGATCTCAGAACGCGATTCGCTATCAAAGGTGGAGATCACGTCCGCCCCGGGAATCAGGGCTCCATCGTTCAGAAACTTGCAAACCGGCGCCGAGTCCGTGTCCTTGCACAGGGAACCGTCCGTACCACACTTCTTGACCGTGGCCAGATACACCGGGTAGTTCAGAATCGCCGTCATCAGCGTGTAGTTGGTCTCGCTGCCGACGGTGCACAGGCAATTGGCCGAGCGGCCATCAGGGGCAAGATGGCAGGGATACGGATCGGGGCCGGAATGGAAACACAGCGCGTACTGTGGCGAGCACGCTAGCATCTCCGAGGGCTTTTCCACCGTGTCCCGGTACGCGGGTCCGTATTTCGTCGTCCAGTTCTTCGAATTGTCCCAGAACAACTGATTGTCAGGTACGAACTGCTCGAGCCAGTTCGCCGGATCCGCCCAATAGGACGCCGGATTCTCTGTTGCCGGCGGTTGAGCATTGATGGATTGTGCTGCCATCGAGCTGGCAAAGCCAAAGGCCACGAGCAATGTCAGAGCTAATACCATTAGCCATCGCACTTGTCGCATAATAATCTCCCCCCACTCCTCTCGCACTGAAGTAGACCTCTCCGTGTAGGCCGCCCGGCATACTACCATGCATTCGGTAGTTTATTACTATAGTTTTTTTGTCAATTTTATTTTGCTAACCCAGAGTTAGTTTCCGCATAGAAAAGCCGGGCGCTGGATCTAGACTTTAATAGCTATGATGGTTACTCTACTGCTTCGTAGTAATCTTCAAGCTAGTCTTGTCCAAAGCTAGTATGGCCGATAAGTGGTGGGCGCCGCGATAAATGATGCGGTGAGCTGTTGCATTTTCAGGTTTGGTGTAGCCCGGGTAGAGCCGGCCTTTCAGAGCCTGTTACGAAACTTGTGCCGTCCGCTGAAGCGGACTCGTGATTTCCCACTTACGCCCTCCCAGCAATAAATTGCTGGGCTTAGAGATGCCGTCCCTACGGGACGGGCGTGTGGTTTGTCCCACCGTCGTCGCTCAATCACGAGTTCCGTAACAGCCGCTGGAGCGCCGCTCTACCATGCCGGGCTACAGTAATCCTGAAACTGCTGTAGTTGGAACACTAGTTGCCGTGTGGAATTCTAGACAAGACTGCAAACCGCCAAGAAACTCGACTCATCCTTCGAATCGGCTCTTTTCTGGGAGACTATCTTCTTTCTGTCATCCTTAGCGTCTCCACATAGAAGCTCGTCAGCTCGCGCTTATAGGCCCGGAGGGTATGGGCGGTCTCGGCCTGGCGCTGGGCGGCCGCCGCAAGTTGGCCGCGCAAGTCTTCCGACAGCAGAAGTCGGCGCAGCGCCTCCGCCAGCGCCCGCGGATTGCGCGCAGGAACCAGCAACCCGGTGACGCCGTCTTCAAGAATCTCCGGCACTCCTCCGACGCTGGTTGCCGCGATCGGCAGCCCTGCCGCCATCGCCTCCAGAATCACATTGGGCGAACCTTCGGAGTGCGACGGCAGGGCGAAAATCGCCGCCAGCGCGTAGTACGGCACAACGTTCTTCTGGAATCCCGCCCACACGACTCGATCTTCAATCCCCAGGCTCGCGGCCTGGCGGCGCAAGCTTTCCTCTTCCGGCCCATCGCCAACCATCACGAAACGATGCCGCGGCAGCCCGGGAATGTCCTTCAGCAGCGCAATCGCGCTCAGCAGGTCGGCCTGCCCCTTCTCCAGCGACATGCGGCCGACGGTGACAACGGCCAGCTCGTCGCTAAGCCCTAACTGCTGCCTGATCGCGTGAACTTCTTCCTCGGGCGGAGCCACGTACGGCTTCACGAAGTTATGCAGGATGCGGATCTTATCAGCACTCACGCCGCGCTCGTTCCAGCCTTGCGGCGAAGGGCTGGCACACTGCTATGACGCGGAATGCTCCCCGCAGAGACCAGCGATCCAACTGGTTATAGGCGCGGTCCTTCTGATCTTTCAGCGTATAGCCGTGGTTCCAGGCTACCCAGGGAAATTGGCGATGCAGGCCCGCGAGCCGGATCAGGAAGTGCGACTTCACGTTGCGCGACTCGAGGATGTCAGGCTGGAACTCCGTAACGATGCGGCGCAACTCTGGAACGATGCTCGGGTCCCAGCGCCGGCGCTCGGGAATTTCGATCACCGGCACGCCGGCTTCGACGGCTGCTGCCGCCAGCGCGCTTTGGCCATCGCCCCGCCGATAGGTCACGAACGTGACGTCCACCGCCGGAAGTCCCGGCTCGGCTTGTTTGGCTTCCCGGGCAAAGTCCAGCAGGACGCGCGCCGGCCCTGTAACCGTCGCACTTTCGATGAAGGTAAGTACGCGAATGCGCTCCGGAATCACCGCGCCGGTCATCGAATTTGCTGCAAGGGATCTGGCATTCAAACCGTAACCGACGACGGAGGCTGCGCCGACACCTGCTGCCGATACCACTCCAGGGTGCGGCTCAATCCTTCCCGCAGGCTGAAACGCGGCGCGTGCCCCAGAAACTTCGCCGCGGCGGTCGTGTCGGCCTGCGAATCGCGCACGTCGCCCGCCCGTGGCGGCCCGTACTTCGCCGCAATCGAAACGCCTTCAATCTCTTGCAGGATTCGCCACACCTCATTCAGCGAATAGCGGCCGCCATTGCCTGCGTTGAACGTCATCCCCGCCACGCCGGGCGCCGCCGAGCTTTTGATAGTGAGGTCGACCACATCTTCCACAAAGGTGAAGTCGCGCGTCTGCTCGCCATCGCCGAAGATGGTAGGCGACGTCCTCTCCAGCAGGCAGCGAATGAAAATAGACAGCACTCCGGAGTACTGGCTGGACGGGTCCTGCCTCGGGCCATAAACATTGAAGAAACGCAGCGACGTCGTGTCCAGCCCATAGCATTCGGCAAAGCTGCTGCAGTAGTACTCGCCCAGCAGCTTCTGCGCGGCGTAGGGCGACTTGGGATTCGCCTGCATGGTCTCGACCTTGGGCAGCACCGCAGTATCGCCATAGGCCGACGAGGATGCCGCGTACACCACTTTGCGCGCTTTGCCCTCCACCGCCGCACGCAGCACATTGAAGGTGCCGTTGATGTTGGTCTCGTGCGACGGAACCGGATCGGAGATCGAACGCGGGACCGATGGAATCGCAGCAATGTGAAACACCGTATCCGCGGCCGCCAGGATGGGAGCGACTGCATCATAGTCGCAGATGTCCACGAGGTGCAGCCGCACATCGGAAGCCACTTCCTGCAGGTTCTCCTCATGGCCGGTTGAAAAGTTATCGATGACCTCGACCTTGCCGTCCTGCAACGCGAGCAGTCCGCGCACCAATGCTGATCCGATAAAACCGCCGCCACCTGTCACTACATACTTTTTCATTGAAGGCCCGTGTCCATGGTGCGGGCCAAAGCCCGCTGAATTTTGTCAGGTTTCGATCACTACTTGCTGGCCTCGGCTCCTGCCTCTGCCGGCGCAGCCGCCGAGGCTGCTGTCCGGTTGATGTTCTTCACGATTACGCGCGCCGGGTTCCCCACCGCCACGCTGTAGTCGGGAATGTCGTTGAGCACGACGCTGTTGACCCCGATAATGGCGCCCTCCCCAACCGTAACGCCTTTCATGATGAAACAGTTGTGCCCGATCCAGGCATAGCGTCGAATGCGTACCGGCTTCACTTCATCCTGCGGCGCCGGCAGATCGGAGATGCGGGCCATGGCATCGCGAGGATGGGAATCGCTGTCCATGAAGCGCACCCCCGAGGCGACGTTCACATCATCCTCAATCACAATCTCCTTGTTCACGATGAAGACAGTGTTGTGGCCCAGGTCCACCCGGTTGCCCAGCACCAGCCGCGGCTCGGCGAAAATGCCGCCGCTGAAAATGTCTACCTTGCCGAAAAAGTTCACGTCATCGCCGACCGTGATCTTCGCGTGACCCACTACCCACGGCATACGCGAGCAGCGGAAGCGCTTGCCCACCGACGCGCAGCGTCCTCGAAACAGTGGTTCGCAGAAGAAGTAGGCCCATACCCAGCGAACCCCGATTTCCAGGGAATGCTGGGCTTGAAAACCGGCGCGCAGGACCGGATTGAGGAACCGGGGCAGCGGCAGATTGCTGGAGCGCACACTGCGAGCGATGCCCCGCAGCGTGCGATAGAACGGAGAATTGCTCCGGCGAATGTTGTAGCCAAACGATCCCATGAATCAGGCAGTTTCCGTAGACAGGTTCTTGTCGCTCTCCTCCAACAGCTCGACCAGGAACTTCTCCGGCGTCAGCACCCACGCGATGCGCCGGCCCTGGAAGGCCACCGCCGGTTTGGGACGCTTCACGATCAGCGATCCCCGGCTGCGAAAGTCGGCCAGCCCCTGCTCCAGGTCCGCGACCTCGTAGCACGCGTGATGCAGTCCCCCGCCTTTTTCGTTCAAAAAGCGTAACACGGGAGAGTCGTCGCCGTTGGGCTCGACCAGTTCGATCAGCGCATCGCCCGGCCGCGTGGAGAGAAACGCCACCTTCACCTTCTGGTGGGGATCGGCAAAGATCTGCCCATCCCACGTCGCCCCCATCGAGCGCACAAACCCCGGCATGGCGGCGGCAATGTCCGCGACAACAAAACCTAGATGGTGCAGGCGCATCGGTATCAGGCTCAGGCCGGCTGGCTCCGTTGTTGCAGGTAGGCGCAGACCTTGTCAAACGAGTCCAGGTCGGCAACATCATCCAGGTCCATCTCGATGCCGAACTGCTCTTCGATGACGTTCACCAGGGTGATGGCGGCTACCGAGTCCCATGCCGCCACCGTCTCCTGCGAAGCAGTCGGGATGTCCTTTTCGTTCAGGTCGGGAAATACGATCTGGAAACATTCTATGAGTTTGGGCTTCACATCATCCATGAGCTTCTGCCTTCTTCAACTCTCGCACCTCGTGATATAGCGCCGGGCAGCGTTCGTCAAACTGTGATTTTCTCAGACGAAACGCCTCTTGGGGAGCCTCGCCCAGCAAAGAAGCGAAGAATTCCTGTGTCGGAGCGTTCTTCGCGGTGGGTTCGAAGGAGAATTCGATTTCGTTCACGCCGGCGGTCTCGAACAGCAGGCGCAGCGTCTGGTGCTCGATGCGGCGCGAAAAGGCGCGGCAGCTCATCACCCACGTGTCCACCAGCAAGCGGTCTTCATGAAACTGTGACTTGGCGACGGCGATGGTTCCCAGCGGCCCGAACTTGTCTTCGTAGCCCACCGCAACGGTCAGCGACCGGTCGCTCGAGGTTTCCTTGTGCCAGTCGGCCGGGGCCCAGCGCCGCCCGTTCAGGTTGAACTGGTTGGTCTTGTTCACCAGTTCCAGCGTCCTTGGCTCTCCCGCGGCCGAGAAATCAAAGGTAACGATGGCCTGCGCCTGCTCCAGGAAGCTCTCTGGTGCCGCCCCGCCTTCTGCCTGCTCGCGGAACGCCGCTCCCTGGCGGATACTCGACAACCGTAGCAGATCATCGGATGACACCTTGTCCTTGCCGCACAGGTCGCGCAACCGGCGCAACATCTGCAGCGCGGCGACCGGATCATCCTTCGGGAACAGCACGCACTCGATGCCGGGATGCTGCGCCGCCACCTCCGCCAGCTCCATGGGGCTATCGTCGACAAAAATCACGCTGTCGGCGGCGATGTTCCAGGTTTCAAGTATGCGCTTTCACCGCTCCCGATTTGGCATTCCAGCTCGCTTCGATGGGAAACACCTGCTCGGGACGAACAATCATGTCCGGACGCTCGAAGGCCTTGGCGACCACCGCCGGATCGTTCTTGCTGGCCACGCCCACTAGCGTCCCATGATCGGAAAGCGAGCCCAGCATCTTCTGATATAGGCCGTGCATCTGAGCATCGCCGTGGAGGTCCCAATGCACGTTCTCCGGCCCGACCTCGCCCACGATGCCCTTCCACATAGTGTCGTCGAGGTCAGAGATGATGCCCTTCTTCGGCGCGGGTGGAACCAACGTCCTGGCCAGCAACGCCGCCAGGGCATCGGCATGCTTGATGGTGTATGGCAGCCCCGCCTTCAGGTCGCTCTTCAGGTCTAAGCGAGTCTCCCAGGGGGACTCCTGTGCCAGTCGCTCGGCGCTCACCACGCGGACGCGGCCATCGCGCGCCAACTCCGCCGCGAAGTGTGAAAGTGTGCTGCTGAGCAGCAATTCGGCCTCCGACGACTGCCAGCCCGGCGCCGGGAAGATCGGTGTAATCGGAAGGCTGGGAAGCGCCAGCGCCACCGGAGCTCTCCCCGGCATTCGCCCCAGCGCAGCTTTGATGCGCTCCAGCACCAGCGTGGCATGCTCCACAATGCTCGCGACCGTGTCCCGTCCCCAGCCGCCGGCATTGCGATAATCCAGCCGCGCGTCCAGGTCCGGCCACTCGATGACCACCACTACTCCGTCGCTCTCGCCGCTCCGCTCCAGCGTGCCGCACAGGTCTCCGTAAAGGCCTTCGGTTATGCGAACTGCGTTGCCCGGCAGTGCCACTTGCAGGTGGGCGTTCAGAAACGTGTGAAGATGCAGTGGAGTAAATCCACAGGCCAGGGTTACCTTCGAACGGCGGAGCATCGGCCGGTGTTGCTTGCACAATCCTGAGGGCTTCTGTGATCTTCATGGAAGAGGTCCCGGTGCTGATGAGCACGAAATCACGCACATGAGGACACCATGCGTTCGGGCAGCATACCAGCCTCGACTATAGTGAATGCCCCGCATTCCGTGCAAGGCGGCAAGGCCGCAACCCGCCTGATTTCACACTCGCGCAACCATTTAGAGAATCGGGCCGCAGAAACGGTAAGCTGTGATAGCCCAGACCGACCTTGCACACCGTGCTGTCGGATGGGGTCACTACCATCAGGCAGACGTTCGAGTGGGGGATTTTGAGCGTGATGGCCTTGTTATCAACACCCATCTTGTCAGTGGCCCGGCAGATGGAAGGCGTACACGTAATAGGTATTGGATCCGATGTACACCATGCCGTTGACCACCGCCGGCGAAGAATCGTAGGGATCTATCCCTGCTGTGTACACCCATAGAAGTCCTCCGGTGGTCGCGTTCAAGGCGTACAGGCCCACGCCGTAGGACCCGACATACACCACCCCGTTGGCCACCGCTGGCGAAGAAAAGACATGACCACCTAGCGGGTACCTCCAGAGGAGTGCCCCAGTGAAGGCGTTCAAGGCGTACAGGTGACCGTCATCGGAGCCGACGTAGACCACGCCATTGGCTACCGCCGGCGAAGAATAATAGACTGCACCTCCTGTCGTGTACTTCCACAGGAGCGCTCCGGTGCTGGCATTCAAGGCGTACAGGTTATTGTCGTCGCAGCCAAAGTACACCACGCCATTGGCCACCGCCGGCGAAGACTCGATGTAACTTCCGGGCGTGTACTTCCAGAGCGGCGCTCCGGTGGCGGCGTCCACCGCGTCCATGTTCGCGTGCTGGCTGTTGAAGGAGGACCCAATGTACACCACCCCGTTGGCCACCGCCGGCGAAGAAGAGATCTGACCAAATGTTGTGTACTCCCAGAGAAGTGTACCCGTGGCGGCCTCGAAGGCGTATAGACCACTGTCGGTAGAGCCGACGTATACCACACCGTCAGCCACCGTCGGCGAAGAAAGGATGGTATTCGAGGTTTTGTACTTCCACAGTAATGCTCCCGTGCGGGCGTTCAGGGCGTACACGTTGTAGTCAAGGGACCCGGCGTACACCACGCCGTTCGCCACCGCCGGCGAAGACTCGACCCCTCCATCAGTCGTGTACTTCCAAAGCAGTGCTCCGGTAACTGCATTGAAGGCGTACACGCTACTGTCACCGGATCCGACGTACATCACGCCGTTAGCCACTGCCGGCGAAGATTCGACCGTACCACCCGTCGGATACTTCCAATCCAGGACAAGGTTTCCAACCGTGGCGGGACTCAGACGAAACTCGTTGGGGTTGTAACCTGTGTGGCAGACGTCAAAGTGGAACTGCGGCCAGTTTACGGAACCCGTTGACGACAGTCCGGCGCATGGCGGGTTAGAGACTGGAAGGTTCTGTTGCGCCAAAACTGTTCCGAAGAGCAGCACGGCGAACAAGGACTGCGAAGCAATCGTCTTCATTCCTTCCTCCTTGAATTCTGGCCAGATATTATGCTCCTGCCGAACGGTTTAGCAGCACATTAAATTCGCGATAAACGCTTCCTTGGCGCTTTCAGTGAACTAGTTGGCGTAACCTCGCCATAGCGCACGTTGCCCGCCAGACTGCACCAGAGCTGGTGCAAAGGGTCGAACCTGCGCTATGGCCTGTTTTCGTCAATTGCGCGCCGTGGAGCATAATGCTGATCGGGGCGCACGGGCATGAGCAATCACGTAAAGGCCTGTTGCAGCTCGCCAGCAACTATCTGCTACTGGTTCATAGTCTCGTTGATGGCGTGGGGAGTGCTGAGCCTCACAGGGAGATATTGGCGTCCTCTCCGGGTATCGTCAGAGGCCACGTGTCTTTTTGCCATGGCGATCGGCTGCACTGCCAATTGGTTTAAGAATCGCTCGCTTCACTGCACCATTACTGGCCCACTGTTTCTGATCGGCGGCGTCATGTTCCTGCTCTCGAGAGAATGCGTGATCCAGGTCAACACAGGTTGGGTGTGGCCGTTCGTTCTCATCGGCGTCGGCATCGCGTTTCTTCTGGAATGGCTGCAGCGGAGGCGTCCTGCGTCCTAACTCGCGCAACATCGCCATTACGCTCAAAATCCCCCATCGGATACCGGTCTGTGTCCGACAAATGGAGCCCTGCTAAACAACGTCCGCAAGATCGAGTCCAGGCCATTACAGTTAAGCTAGAATTCGCTTTACAGATCTGGCCAGGAACTGCTTTTGCCAACCAATCCCCCGGTTACACGCAAACATCCGCGACTGGCGGTACAGGCCTTTTGGCTGACCTTCGCCAAATTTGTCGCCGCCATCTTCGGCATCCTGCTGCCCATCCTGCTGGTCCGCATTCTCAGCCAGCACGAATTCGGCGTCTACAAACAGTTCTTTCTCTTTTCCGCAACCGCCACCAACTTTGCCGCCTTCAGCGTCGCCGTCAGCGCCTTCTACTTCATGCCCCGCCAGCCGCAACGCGGCGGCCAGATCGCTCTCAACATCCTGGTCTATAACCTGGTTGTCGGCGCACTTCCGCTGCTGGTGCTCATCTTCTATCCGCAGGCCCTGAACCTGGTGTTTCGCAGCGGAGATCTCCAGCCCTACGCCCTATTGCTCGGGGTCTTCGTGCTTTTGCTGCTCAACGCCAACCTGGTGGAAACCATTCCCACCGCTATGCAGGACGTGAAGAGCTCGACCGTTTTCGTGGTCGGCACCCAGCTCGTCCGGGCCATCGCGATCGTGCTAGCGGCGGTTGTCTTTCAGACGGTGCGCAGCACTGTCCTGGCTTCCATATTCGCCGCCGCGCTTTCCGTGATGGTTCTGCTGCAATATCTCTACCGCAGGTTCGGCCCATTCTGGAGACACTTCGACCTCCACTTCTTCAAGGAGCAGTTGGCCTATGCTTTGCCGCTCGGAGCTTACGGCGCTATCTGGGTCTTTCGCAAAGACCTCGACAACTACTTCGTCAGCTATATGTACTCGCCCTCCGAGTACGCCATCTATGCCATCGCCTGGGTCGAAGTTCCGCTGATCAATCTGTTCCTCGAATCGATGCTCTCGGTGATGGTGGTCCGCATCAGCGCTTTGCACCAGGAAGGACGCATCGAAGACATCCGCAACGTTCTGGCGCAAGCCATCAACCGCCTGGCGACAGTGCAGTTTCCCATCTATGCTGTCTTGCTGGTCGCTGGTCGCGACCTGATCGTTTTCTTCTACACCAAGCGCTATGAAGCCAGCGCTCCCATCTTCTACATCACCATCACCCTGATCCTGTTGAACGTCTTTATCTACGATCCCATCGTTCGCGCCTACGTCGAGCTGCGCAAATTCATTCTGGTCGTCCGCATCGCGGTGTTTGTCGCCCTGTTCCTGGTGCTCGCCCCCGTAATCCACCACTTTGGAATGATTGGAGCGGCGGTCACGGCCGTACTCGGCGACCTGACTGAGCGCCTCATTGTGGGCACGAGGATCTGCCGCACCATCGGCGCCACCCGGCGCGACTTTCTCTTGCTAACTGGTGTGCTGCGTGTCGCCACCGTCGCTACGGTGGCTGCGCTGGCGGCCGCCGGCGTGCGCCACCTGGCGATGGGCCAGCTGCTGTTCGTGCGTCTGGCGTTCACCGGCATCAGCTTCGCCGCTGTCTATCTTGCCGGCTTCTACCTTTGGCGGCTTCCCGGCTCCGAACTCGCGAGCAAAGAAAATCTGCTGCGCTATCTCCAGATGACCAAGGCCAAGCTATTCGGCGCGACGTTGTAAGGCCGGGCGCCAACTCGAAACTCGAAACTGCTTTTGTGACGTCCGACCTTGCCTCCCCGCGCTCCCCGTTCTATGTTCGATTCCATATGAATCACCTGCTCAAACTCCGTCGCCTCCTCCTGATCACGTCGCTTCTCACCGCTGCCGCGTTTGCCCAGTCCGCCAAAGTCGAGCGCATCGGCGCTGCTCCCGGCACCGTGCCGTCTGACGTACGCACCGCACTGGAGGACAAAGGCTACCGCGTCACCCTCGACGATGGCTGGACCGCCGACCTGTGGCTGGCCAAGGAGCTGAAGCTCACGCCCAAAGACGCTCCTGGCGCGCTCTACCCCGAGCTGAGCAACGGAGAATTCGTCGGCATCATTAGCCTGCCCAAGGGCATGAGCGACTTCCGCGGCCAGGCGGTTCCTGCCGGAACCTTCACTCTTCGCTATCACCTCATCCCGCAGGACGCCAACCACATGGGCGTCTCTCCTGACCCGGACTTCCTGCTGGCTATCCCTGTCGATAGCGACCCCAGGCCCGACGCCAGTTATCCTCTTGAAAAACTGGTAGCCCTCAGCTCGAAGACGACCGGAGCCCACCCCGCCGTCCTCGCCTTGGAAAAAGCCGGTGACCCCGGCACGGCTGTGTTTGATGACCAGAAGTTTCTCGTGCTCACCGTCAGCGCCAATGCCGGAGCCAAGCCCGAAAAACTGGGTATCGTGCTTAAGGGACAGGCAGCGCAGTAGGCTGAAGCCTTGCAACTCGGCAGCAACCACCGGCACCTGCTCGCCAGCGGACATCCAAAAGCACTCCACCCGGCTTCCGCCCGAAAAAAAATTTCGCACAGTGGGGTTCGCAACACTGGCATGTGCGCTACATTGTTGCAATCCTCATCTCCGGGCGTTGCAATCCGCAACACGACTCAATCGCAACCTCCGCAACCTGCAACTCCCTTCAAATCCATAGCTTCGAATCTTCGCGGTTCTTGCCGCCGGCATCCGCGCACCAACCCCTGTTGCGAAACTCAACGACGACACATCAGTCAGAGCCTGTCCGAAGTACTGCGAGATTTTGCATCGATCTTTGTAAGTGAATGCATCATCAACAGATTCGCAATGACTTAGCTGCCCTCCACGACCCTCCCACTGTTTGGCATGCCCCGTGCCTTAACAAGGGTGTAGGCGCGAGCAACATAGGCGCAAAACAGAAAGCTTCGGGAGGCCGTTATGACAGTCCTACTGGTTCTTGCAACCTTCGCCATCTTCCTGACGATCGATTACTTCTACGCCAAAGCCAAACACCCAGTCCTGCAGGTCGCTCCGGCGATGCGCAAGCAGGCAGGCATTCCCGTTTCCTCGCGCAAGCCGAGCATGGTTGGTGGTTTCAACGTGCCCGACAACCTGCGCTACCATCCCGGCCACACCTGGGCGCTAAGCGAGAGCCCCAGCCTGGTGCGCATCGGCATGGACGACTTCGCCTCCAAGCTGGCGGGCAAGATCGAAGGCATCACCCTGCCGCAGCGCGGCCAGTGGATTCGCCAGGGACAGAAAGTTTGGAGCATCGTGCGCAACGGCAAGAAGCTCGACATGGTCTCGCCGATTGAAGGCACAGTGGCCGACATCAATGAAGCGGTGGTCAATGATCCCGCGCTGGCGACCAAAGACCCCTACGGCGAAGGCTGGCTGGTGACGGTGCAGTCGCCCGACGCCAAGACCAACTACCGCAACCTGCTGGGCGGCGCGCTGGCCCGCTGGTGGACGGAAGAATCCTCCATGCGGTTACAGCGAATGATGCCGGCGGCAGTTGGAGCCCTGGCGCAGGACGGCGGAGTGGCAATCGACGACGTAGCCGGACATCTTCCTGAAGAACAGTGGACCAAGATCGTCCGTGAGTTCTTCCTGACATAAGATCACCAGCCCGCGGTGCGGCCTCCTCCGCGGGTTCTCTCCTGAAACTCTTCGTGAGCGGCCGCGAGATTCGGAAAGGCAAACCAGCCCGACCGGATTCGCGGCCGAAGTTTGTAGGGCCGCTTTTCGCTTTTCGCTCTTCGCTTCTGGCTCTCCGCTCTTGGCTCGATGCCTCGTGCTCCATGCGCCTTGCTCTTCGCTTGTTGCTCGAGAAGAAAAGCCGGGTAGGACATGAGTCCGAAGGACGAAACAATCACCAGCCCAGCACGTGAGTGCTGGGTGAGCAGCGTCAGCAAGCAGAGTCCCGTTAGGGACGGCACAAAGGCAGGTTGTTCGCCGGCCACGGCGGACGCAGGATGATATGCATTAGCCCGCAGAGCCAACCGCGGCCCTCACTTCCCCGAATCCACGCTCGTCAGGTACACCGTCAGGGTTCCCCAGAACAGTTTCGCCCTCATCTGTACCGGCAAATGCTGGGGATCGTCGGTGTACCAGATCCAGATGCGGCCTCGGTTCTTCAGCGGGCCATAGTCGCCTTCCGGGCCCACGCGGATGGTCTGAAACGTTCCTGCCGGCGTCTTCACCTCTTCCTTGCCTTCGACGTGCGCCTGTACGGTAACCGTCTTCCCGCCGTCGTTGAGAGGAAAGGCATAGGTGGCGTTGGGTGCAAGCGGCAGGCTGCCTACGTAGAGTATTCCCGACACCACATCGGTAACGCAGCCGGGGATGTCGTGCTCCTCCCGCTTCTTCTGATTGGTCTTGAGGTTGGTCTCCGTCAGGACCGATTTGCCCGCCTTGTAGTCGAAGACGATGTGGGTATCACGATGATGCGAACCCTCTTCTGTGTGTTTGTTCAGCGACTGGGAACACAGGCTGGTGGCATCGAAGTACGATTCGAAGCGGTCCTGCACGCGAAACAGCAGCGCCACCACGCCGGTAGAGTCGGCCGTGCCCATCACATGCATCTGCGGCCCACTGCGTTGCACCTTCAGGGTAGCGACGCCCGCGGTCCAGAAACGGTATTCCGCTTCGTAGCGCAGCGTCTGTGTGGGGAAGGAGAAGCCCGGCCGCAGCGGCTCCATGTGGGCGGTTGCGCTGATGGTCGCCTGCTGCGGTGCAGCCGGCTGCGAAGGCGTCGGCGGTCCGCCGGACGCGCGCATTCCCGGCACCGGCAGAAGCAGAAAGACAAGGATGAGGGACGTAAAGCTTTGAACCAGGGTCGAAGTCATCCACGGAACCAGAGCAATTTTGCAACAAGGGCCGCCAGCACCACGGCGGCCCCAATGAAGGCATTGTACTCGCGGTGCTTCAGATATAGCTCGCGCGAGAAGCCCTGGGTCATTCCGCCGAAGCGCAAGCTGCGCGGAGCCAGGCGCGGCACCGCCTGCGCGTAGGCCTCGAACTCAGTAAATCGGTTGCGCAAGTATTCTTCTTCCGAGCGGATGGTCGGCACATAAATCAGCGCAAACAGCGCAACGATCACCAGGGCGATCACCAGATCGCGCGCGGCCACGCCGAACCCGATGGCCACGATGATCGATCCCAGGTACAGCGGGTTCCGCACCAGAGCGTAGGGCCCGGTGGTCGCAAGCTCTTCATTCTTGTTCACATGTCCCGATGCCACCGCCCGCACCACCAGCCCCATCGCCGCAATCGCCGCTCCTGCCGCCAGCCACAACCATGTTGGACGTGCCCGCCAGAGATAGAGCACCGCGAAGGCGAACCCCAGCGGCACGCGGATACGGCGGGCGATACGGCTCCACGAGATCTGCTGCTGTGCCGGAGTTTGCGTGTCCTTCTGCGACATGGACTCGACGGTCACTGGCCTCGGTGGCCTCCGCCATCTTTCATCTGTGACAGAAACTCGGTGGTCGAGTGGTCCTTGGGATCGCCCACGATCTCCACCCGCCCACCGTAGGCCAGCACCTCGTCGCGCTCGGGCACGCTCTCCTGCGTGTAGTCGGTCCCCTTGGCTTGCACGTCAGGATGCAGCTCACGGATCAGCTTGCGCACGTCCAGCTCATCAAAGACCACGATCGCGTCCACGTCTTCGATGGCAGCAAGGATCTCGGCCCGCTCCGCCGCCGGCATCAGCGGCCGACCAGCGCCCTTCAGTTCACGCACGCTGGCGTCGGAGTTGATCGCGACGATAAGTTTGCCGCCCAGCACCTTGGCTCCCCGCAGATAGCGCACATGCCCTACATGCAGCAGATCGAAGCAGCCGTTGGCGAGAATCACCTGCTCGCCTTGCTCACGCCAGCGCTGGACCTGATCCGGCAGCGACCCGCGCGTGTAGATCTTCCTTGTGGAAACCATCCACCCCTCAGATTGATAGGACCTGCTTTGAAGGGGCACGGCTTCAGCCGTGCCGCAAAAGCCCTTATTTCTTTTATTCGAGCGGGCTTCAGCCCGCGAGAAACTGCCAGGGATACTCTGTCACTCGTCGAGACCTACCCTGACACAACGAACCGATGCGGCCCCTCACCCGTGCTCCGCCGCGTATTGATCGATGGCGCCAAGCAGCTCTTTGGCCGAAACCGTCGCCGTACCCCGCTTCATCACCACCAGCCCGCCGGCAAGGTTCGCCAGCCGCGCCGCCGTCCTGGCATCGGCGCCTGCGGCCAGCGCTGCGGTAAACGTCGCGATCACCGTGTCGCCCGCGCCGGTGACGTCCACCACCTGATCGGAGCCGAAGATAGGAATGCTCTCCGGCGCGGCATCGCGATCAAAGGCGACCATACCGTCGCGCCCGCGGGTGATGACCAGCGACTCGAGCCTCATGCGTTCCATCAGTTCATCGCCGGCGGCGAGAAGCTTCTGGTCGTCGTGGCCGATGCGCACGCCCAGCGCCTCTTCCACCTCAGGTTCGTTCGGTGTCGCTGCTGTCACGCCGGTGAACTCCAGCATGCGATAACGCGAGTCGAGCGTAACCGGCTTGTTCGCCAGGCTGCCATTGGAGCGAACAAAGGTCAGCAGGCGCGGCGTGGCCGCCCCATAGCCGTAGTCGGAGATCATCAACGCATCCGACGCAGTGGCATACTCCCGCGCCGCATCCACCAGATCGAGCAGCACAGGATCGGTATCGTCCAGCGCCTCAGGCTCGCGGTCCACGCGGATCACCTGCTGCCGGCTGGTATGCGACATACCTGCAAGGATGCGGGTCTTGGTCGTCGTGGTGTAGTCCGCCAGATGATGGATGCCGCCGGTGGGGATCTTCTTCTGGTGCAGAGCGTCGATCAGCAGGTGACCGGGCTCGTCATCGCCAACTATACCTACCGGCAGCACGTTCACCCCAAGCGCCGCCAGGTTCATGACCGCGTTGCCGCCACCGCCGGGAACGACGCTGCGCTCGCGGTGCTTGAGGATCAGCACCGGGGCCTCACGTGAGACGCGAGCGATCTCGCCGAAGACAAACTCATCGGCAACCAAGTCCCCCAATACGGTGATGGAGAGGTTAGGGAAGGATTGAACGATCTTCTTCCAGCGGTCGGTATCTTTGTGGTGATTGTGCCGTGTCATCAATTGGCTATTGGTTCTTCGCTGTTAGCGCTTCGCTGTTAGCGCTTCGCTGTTGGCGCTTCGCTATCCCTCTTCGCTATGAAATCTTTCAGAATTGTCATCCTGAGCGAAGCGAAGGACCTGCTCTTGCTTCACGCTGCGAAACCTCTCTCGAAGGGGCGCGGCTTCAGCCGCGCCGTACCAGCTCTCCCCCTAACCCCTGTCATCCTGAGTCCGCCTTGGCGGACGAAGGACCTGCTGTTCGCTCGTGGCGCGAAGGTCGCTGCCCAACTTGAAACTCCACCCCACCGCGAACCCCAATTCTCTCACGCGCCGTGCTTCCGCCGTTTGCCCACCTGCCCCAGAATCTCATTCACCACGGCATCGGCATTCTCCAGCTCCATGCGCAGCGGAACAACGTGCACAGTTCCTAAGTTGCGCAACTGTTCTCCTAAGTTAACGGCGTCCTTCTCCGTGGTGACAAATGCCGAGGCGCGATTCTCATCCCGCAGGCGTAACAGCCTCTGGATATCGCCGCCATGGTACGCATGATGATCGCGAAAGCTCTGGGTAGCGACGATGTTCAGCCCGGCCTGCTGTAGCTGGGCGAAGAACGGCCCCGGACCGCGCGATGCCGCAGAATGCCACACTGGCCTCTTTGATCTGTGGCGCAAACAGGCTGCGCTGCACCCGCCATCGCCGCTTGACTGGCATCGGAACCGAGTCCGGCGACAGGTTGCCGCTGAGCACAACCGCGTCGGCACGCTCCAGCGACGACAGCGGCTCGCGCAAGCGTCCCGTCGGCAGCAGCGAGTCGTGCACATCCTCAGGCGTCAGCAGCACGATGTCGAAGTCGCGTGCCAATCGCCGATGCTGAAAGCCGTCGTCGAGCAGGTGCAATTGCGGGCCGAAGTTTCCTTCCGCATACAACCCGGCCTCATACCGGTCTTCCCCAACTATGACCGGCACTCCCAGCTTGCGCGCGATCAGCAGCGGCTCATCGCCAAACTGCTGCGCCGTGCCCGATGGATCAACCAGCGCAACCCCTTTCGTCTCGCGGCGGTATCCGCGCGAGAGCACATCGAAGAGGATGCTGCGCTGCTTAAGCAACTCGCCCAGCAGAAGCAGGAACGGCGTCTTCCCCGCGCCCCCGGTCGAAAGATTGCCGATGCTGACGACTGGGCCTTGCAGGCGGTGCGCTTGCAACGTGCCACGGTTATACAGGTCGTTGCGCGCACGCACCGCCGCACCAAACACTGTCGATAGTGGGTTCACGCCGGTCGCTCCGCGGCCGCTTCGGCCGCCTGCCGTCGAGTTGGCTCGGGCAGCAACCCCAGCAGCGCCTCCATCGTTCTCCGGGTTGCGCCTTGCTGCGTGCGTAGGACCTCTTTCGCGTTGCAGCCAAGCCTCTCGCGCTCCTGATAGTTCTCCAGCAGCGCGAGTATGGTCGGCGTCAGCGTCTGTGGGGTGACAACACGCAGCGCCTCAGCGCGACGAAAGATCTCAACAATGTCGCGAAAGTTTTCCGTGTGCGGCCCCACCAGAATAGGCACGCCGAAGTATGCGGGCTCCAGCACATTGTGCCCGCCCTTGGGCACCAGGCTGCCGCCGATGAACGCGAGGTCGGCGAACTCATACAGCCCAGCCAATTCGCCGATGGAGTCGAGCAGCAGCACACCTCCCGCCAGCGACATCCCGGGTGCCCCACTCATTCCCGCCCTAGGCGAGACATGGTCATCGGGTGCCCCACTCATTCCTTCGGTTGGAATGAGTGGGACGTCATTCCACTTTGACCGCCGCTGAAAAGTCAGCCCCGACGACGCAAGCAGCGCCGCCACCGAATCAAAGCGTTCCGGATGGCGCGTCGCCAGCAGCAACATGGCTTGGGCATAGCGTTCGCGCACCGCGCGGAATGCCTCCAGCAGCATCGCCTCTTCGCCTTCCAGCGTGCTGCCGGCGATGATGATCGGGCCGAGACCGTCGCGTGTGATGGTCTCCCCAAGCCGGTTGTTAATCTCGGTTCGCGCCGGCGGCTTCACGTCGAACTTCAGATTCCCGCCCACGTGTACTCTCTCCGCAGGAGCCCCGATCGCAACCAGGCGGCGGGCGTCCTCTTCGCTTTGCGCCAGCAGCAGATCGACATTCGCCAGCACCCGCGTAAACAGACGCCGCAAGCGTTGGTAGCGCGGCAGCGACCGGTCCGACACGCGCGCATTCACCACCGCGACCTTCAGTCCCGCCTGGTGCGCGCAGTGCAGCAGGTTGGGCCAGAACTCGCTCTCGGCCAGCACCAGCATGCGTGGCCCCAGCCCATCCAGAAACGCCTGCACCGCCCATGGCAGATCGAGCGGCACGCGGAAGACGTTCTCCTCCCCGAACTTCTGTCGCGCCAGCTTCTGCCCGGTATCGGTGGTGGTCGAGACAACAATTCGATAGTCGCGCAACTGTGCTTTGAGCTCGGCCACCAGCTGCGTGATCGCCAGCACCTCGCCCACCGAGACGGCGTGGATCCAGATCGTCTGGGACGCCGCGTTCCGGCGCAGGCGCTTCGGTACGCTGCCCAGGCGCTCGCTCCAGCCCGAGCGATACTTGCCATGGCGCAGCATCTGCCACACCCACCACGGGGCGCTCAGCACCAGCGTCACCAGCAGCAGCGCACTGTAGACCCAATACACGTGTGCGATTGTACTTGCGGATCTCGCAACGCCAAAGCCCCGCAGGTTGAGCCGGGCGCGTCCGAAGGCGGATAATCCAAGCTATGTTCTTTCGCGCGCGTAGTGCAGGTTGTCTTGTGCGGTTCGGCAGCGCAGGCTGTCTCCTGCTTTTGGCGATCGCCCTCAGTTTGACCGCCACCTCGGTCTGGGCGTTCAAGGACTTTGTCGCTCCCCGGCCGGAGAACGCTAACAGCTATCCCACGAAGGACGCCCATCCTAACGAGAAGGTCACCGCCGCCATCGACCTCTACAACAGCGCTCCCAAGGACGACATCTTCAACACCAACTATGCCGAGGAAGGCATACTTCCGGTCCTGCTCATCCTCACTAACAACGGCGATCAGCCGGTCTCGATCAAGAACATGCACGCCGAGATGGTGACTGGATCGCGCAGCAAGCTCGAAGCCCTCAGCGTCGACGACGTCTTCCGCCGGGTCGCGCATATCAAGGCCAGCAGCACCACGCCCGGGCACGTCGGGCCCATCCCGTTGCCGACCGGCAACAAGAATAAGAAGGCGCGCGCCCAGTATGACGAGCTGACCAAGGCCATCTTTGTGGCCGAAGCCGTCGAGCCGCACGCCACCAAGTCAGGCTTCCTGTTCTTCGACATCGGGGGCATCAAGGACCCCATCACCGGCTCGCATATCTATCTCACCGGCCTGCATGACGCCACCGGCAACGAGCTGATGTACTTCGAGATCCCCGTGAACCCGTCGACCCCCTAAGAGTTCGCAACCGCGGATGAGCGCGGAAGGAACGATAGAGATACGAACCACGGATCACACGAATGAACACGGATCGGAACACTAGATGAACGCATACGCAAGCGAGGCGCATGTTCAATCCGCCGCATCCCGGCCTGGTTGTACGAGAGTACTTGGGAGACGTGCCTGTATCGTCTGCGGCTGGGCACCTCGGCGTCACCCGCGTTACCCTGTCACGAGTCTTGAACGGCAAGGCAGGCATCTCTGCTGACATGGCATTGCGGCTCTCGGAAGCGCTGGGCACAACCCCAGAGCTCTGGATGGGCATGCAGGCGCAATACGACCTCTGGGCGGCCTCTCGCTCGCGCAGGAAGAAGGTCACGCCACTGCGCAACTCTAAGCTGGCACGAACGGCCTAGAACATCCGATCCGTGAAATCCGTCGCCGCAGTTTTCTCCGGTCCGTGTTCCTCCGTGCCCATCCGTGGTCCATAGCTTTCTTTCCTCCGCGCTCATCCGCGGTTAAGCCTTCCTCTTCCTCGCTATAATCGACCTCATGGCCACCACGCCGGAAGCGCCGGTCGCAACCCGTTCCAAGTACGAACCAGTCATCGGGCTCGAAGTCCACGTGCAGCTCCTGACCAGGACCAAGATCTTCTGCGGCTGCTCTACGCGCTTTGGCGACCCACCGAACACTCACGTCTGCCCCGTATGTCTCGGCCTGCCCGGGGCGCTGCCCGTGCTCAATCGGCAGGCAGTGGAGTTCGCCACGCTCGCGGCGATGGCCCTGAACTGCCGCATCAACCAGACTTCAATCTTCGCCCGCAAGAACTACTTCTATCCCGACCTGCCCAAGGGCTACCAGATTTCGCAGTACGACAAGCCCATCGCCGAGCATGGCTACATCGACATCGAAGGCGCAAGTGGACCCAAGCGAATCGGCATCACCCGCCTGCACATGGAAGAGGACGCGGGCAAGAGCCTGCACGACGGCCTGCCTGACTCCACCGACTGGACCTCCATCGACCTCAACCGCACCGGCACGCCGCTGATCGAGATCGTCAGCGAGCCCGACATCGCCACCCCCGACGAAGCTTACGAGTACCTGACCAAGCTGAAGGAGATCATCCTCTACACCGGCGTCAGCGACTGCAACATGGAGGAAGGCTCGCTGCGTTGCGATGCCAACGTCAGCATTCGTCCCGTTGGCCAAACGGAGTTCGGCACCAAGGCCGAGATCAAGAACGTCAACTCCTTCCGCTTCATCCGCGAGGCGCTGGAGTACGAAATCTCCCGCCAGCAGCGCGTGCTCGAATCCGGCGGGCGCATCACCCAGGAGACGCGCCTGTACAACGCGGCTGAGGGCAAGACCTACAGCATGCGCTCCAAAGAAGAGGCGCACGACTACCGCTACTTCCCTGAGCCCGACCTGCTGCCGCTGATCGTCGACGAGAAGTGGCGCACCCAGATCGCTGCCGACCTGCCCGAGCTTCCCGAAGCCCGCCGCGCGCGCTTCATCGAGCAGTATGGCTTGAGCAAGGGCGACGCCTACACGCTGACCGTCGCGCGCTCGCGCGCCGACCAGTTCGAAGAAGCCGCCGCCGCAACCAAGAACCCCAAGCGCGTAGCCAACCTGGTCAACAGCGAACTGCTCGGCCGGCTCAAGGCTAAAGGGCTTGACCTGGAGCAGTCGCCCATCTCCATGAAGGGCGTCGCCCTGTCAGCCGATCTGGTGGAGAGCGGCGCGATCAGCGGCAAGCAGCTCAAAGACCTCTACGAGATCGCCTTCGAGCGGGGCGAAGATTTTCCCGCCGTCTACGAGCGCGAGAAGCCGCAGCAGATCACCGACACCGCTGCCATCGAGAAGATCATCGACGAGGTCATCGCCGCCAATCCCAAACAGCTCGAGCAGTATCGCGGAGGCAAGAAGACGGTGGCGGGCTTCTTCGTCGGCCAAATCATGCGCGCTTCCAAAGGCCAGGCCAACCCCGCCCTGGTCAACGAGCTGCTGACCAAGAAGCTGGACAGCTAACAGCGCTCCCGAGCATCAAGTCAGGATGGGTGCCTGGAAGGGGACGGCCTTTAGGCCGTCCATAGGTTGCTGAAAAACTAACGGAGGAGACTTCGCGTCAGGGCACGACCTTGGTCGTGCCGAAAACGCCTTTATTTTTGCAACGCGAGCGGGCTTTAGCCCGCGAGCGCCTTAATATCCGGGGTTTGTCAGCGGCTTGGGGACGGCCTTTAGGCCGTCCATTTACTGCCCCCATTTCTTTGTCACCGAGGCGACTTCAGTCGCCGAAGGATCTGCTCTTCTCGGACGGGACGGGTTGCCCGCACTTGCCTGCTGCAGGCAAATGTGGATTACCCATCACTAGCAACTCCCACTCATACCAACCACAGGAAGTTGAGAAATACCTACCGCCCACCACTTCCGTGGTCTTGACATGCTGGAAAATTAACCTAAGATCATCCTGCTTCACTGAGCAGCCGTACTACTGTGACGCACAAATTAAGGCTGCTCTCTTTATGGAATGCTGTAAATGATCGGTGGCGTCTGGCACTTTACCGGTCGCATCCTTCATAGGCCCCGCACTTAGGAGGCTGTTACTAAACTCCTGATGAGCGATGATGGTGGAACAGACCACACGCCCGTCCCGCAGGGACAGCATATCTAAGCCCAGCGATTTATCGCTGGGAGGGTGTGAGTGAGAAATTCCGAGTCCGCTTCAGCGGACGGCACGAGTTTCGTAACAGGCACGTAGGCTCCGTTCGTAGGCCCGCTAACACAGGCTCCAATTCATAGGCTAGTACCAGGCCCGTTCCGTTGGAGATAGTCAAGTCATAACCGGCTTCATGGGCTCCCTTCTTAAGAACGACACAGATCGCCTTTCAGGGTAGGCGGTCTGCAGCAAGCCAATTTGTTAGCTGTTTAAGTGTCGGTCCCCGCTCGGCACGTGCGCTGCTCGTTGCGCATTAATTGAACGCAGATAAAGCTATTCGTCCGCCCAAAGTTCGCTTTGGAGCGGAAGAGGAATTGTGTGTCTTTTTGGGGCTATCCGTTTATCTCGCATGCGGAAAGCCAGAGCAGGCTGTCAGGCCAGGAATTTCAGAGATGAACAAACCTACATCACCGACTTGTGCACAAGGAGAACCTAATATGGCCAGTCAACTCAGCACGGAACAGACATCCACAGATATGTACTCAACTCGTAGGAGGTATTGAGCTGGCAGCCAGGCCCGTCCGGTTTTTATTTATCGTTGCCTTTGCACTATTGCTGTTCGTCGGAAACGCTTACGCCCAGTATTATACTGGCTACATTGAGGTTTGTAAGGCCCAGTGTGTTGGGAAGAAGCATGCTGCCAAGCTGTTCGATTTTGAGCTGGGATATGGCTATCAGTATGTATCCTTCTCGGTTCCGGTTGGCGCGTGTTCAGGGCCAATCAATTATTTCGCCGGCACCGTGTCAGCTCACGAGAAAACAAAGCTGGGTATCGGCGTCACCAAGATCGAAGCTTACGGTTACGACCACACGCACCGACCAGTAAATCGGCTAGTGTCCTCAAACTACTACATCGGTCGAGCCCAAGTGACGATTGTGCCGGGGGACATCTCGACCGAAACTATCGCCGTCTTCACCAATTGCTACTACGGAACAGGTCTATTGAAGGTATGCAAAGTCGCTGGCCCGGGCGTTGATCTTTACACCCCCTTTACTTTCAGTGGTCAACGGAGGTGACGGTGACATGTTCTATACGGTGCCGGCGGGCCCGCCGCCCGATGGCTACTGTGCTTTGGCGGGAGCCTACGACGTTGGAACAGCAGGTTTCGGTCAAAGAGATGAATATCCCGGATGGAGTCATGGTCTCAGACATCGCCGTCACCCCTCCAGATCGTTTGGAGTATAAGCATAAAGACACCGTCCAGACGTGACCATCGATAAGGGCACCACCGAAGCGACATTCACAGATACGTCTTCCTTCGTAGGATCCTGCACCCCATCGGAGTCGGTGTCCATCATGGTGGTTCCCAATGACGGCAAAGACTGTACAAACGAAATCAGGATGTGTGGTCGCGTGGGTTCCGCAAGCCTCATGGATTACAACAGGAGCAACCGGTGTGAAAGTGGCAAACGTCGAGGGGTATTACATCAAAAACCTGAGTAAAGTTGCCACCGGGACCGACTACATCAATGCATGTGCCTCCGATCCGTTTACCAATCCTCCAAAAACGGTGTGTGTCGCCAGCACCGGAGACTCGCATCAAACCAACAATTTCTATATCATCACGGGTAATAACCCTCCGACGGCCAAAGTCAAGCAGAGCGCGGCAACTTCCGTCTTCAAATTTGGCGGTGGCAGCTGCATGAACTGCGGAGTCGCCGTGGATTCCATCCATCACAAGGCGGTCTTGGCGCTCGGGCTTCCACAGGACGACCGGGCTTTCAATTCCTCGACCTGCTCACCGATATGACGGAGCCCGGTATAAAGTCCGATGCTGGCGTCATTTCGGAAGACATAGTGATCGATCCCATAAGAAACTTGTTACTGTCACCAGGTGGGGAACACAGGGCATAATTGCACCGAAGATGTGAATTGCAACAACTTCGAGATCGGAAAGATCACATATGATTCGCAGGGAAAGAACGCGCAACTGGACTTCTACGAGAACCTACTTGGGAACCAACCCGGGATTCCCGACGGCGGCGAACTCGATGCGGCAGCGGAAGATTGTAGCTCGCAGATCATCATGGCATCGGTTGAAGTGCCTGCGCCACCGGACACTACACCCTATGTCGCTGATTTGACAAAGGCAGACCTCTCTAAAAAACCCAACTGGACTGATCCTGCTTCGACATTTTTTACGCTGACGGGATCGGACCTAGGTCCAGGTGACAATCTTGGAAGTACAGGGCCCATTGCCATAGCGCAGGGAACCTCCCACCTGGGTATTCTCGGCCAAGAGGCGTTTGCAACCCAGAACGTCCATGTCGTCGCCAACACCGTTACGGCGTTCAGGTTAAACACGCCGTTCAACAAAAACGCCCCGTATAAAGACTGGGTCACATGCAACCTGGGTACGGATTCCAAGACCTCTATACTATTCCGCCAAGGCGAGGATCCCCACACGGTCACTGCGTACCAGAGTCCGAACCAAGACCCTTTGGACGGCACATACCATTCCTTCGCTGTCCTGGCAAACAGTCCCCCTGCCACGACCATCGCGGTGGTTGACTTGGATTTGATGATGAAGGTGCCTCGATATCCAGGTACGAACGTGTGTAACACTCCTCCCTTGGATAGCAAAGGTGTGGGCACGCTCACTGAAAACAAAGAAGTCAGATTTATCGAATTGCCATAGGGGACGCGCTGGCGGGTGGGCGGGTTCGATACAAAGGGATGTCAAGAGAAAAAATACTTTCCCCTTGGCGGCAGAGAGGGGTAGTTCTCTGGCATCCAGCCCCGGTTGATGGCCGGTGGCCCGGACAAGCACTTCAATCACCAACGCCCACGTCGGGTGGCCCACATTTGCACTCTGTCGGCAAATGTGGGCCTTGCTTATAGCGCGGGTGCCCCATCCAACCTTCGTTTCGGTTGGTTGGGTGGGGATTTTCGGGCCTGGGCCAATACCTTTGCAATCCACTCGCAATCCATCGCTGGAATATTGAGCTGGTACTGACCTTCCGCTAGTGTCGCCAGCAAGTTCACGAAGTGGGGCTCCTTCTGTACATGCTCAACGGGCATTTCATTCTGAGCATCGAAAACGTCCTTGGAGGGACAAACATGAAAATCGCATTTTGCTTCCCACTCTTCGTATCGACCATTCTCTTATCGCTAATTTGTTTGGTCCCCCTGCTGGCGCAGGGTCAAGCAGCCAATCAAAGCGGTAACAGCTCAGAACCACCTATGCTCGGGGTTTACTGGGCCCCGGGTTTTCATCCTGTCAACTCCTTCAAGAAAACACCCCCGTCCCCGAAGCTGACCTGGCACAAGGGCGAGATCATGCCAACGGTAGTCGTGCATCCGATTTTTTGGGGAACCACATGGCCGACGGATCAGAGCGATAAGATCAGCGGGCTTGAATCTTTCTACATCGGATTCAACGGCTCCGGTTACGCTCACGCTTCCGACGAATACACCGGCACCAATGGGCAGGTAACCAGCTCGGTGACCTACACCGGCTATACCATCGATGGCACTCCCGCCAGCCCCGGAAACGTGTCAGGAGCGATCCTGAATGAAGTCTGCAAGGTCATCGGCAAGGACGCGGTACATAACGGCTTCTATCCCGTGTATGTCGATTTGCCGCGCGGCGACGTACCTGGATGCGGCTGGCACGGCGCAGGCACGTGCAATGGGGTCATTGTCCAGTTCGCGTTTGTCTGGAACCTGGATGGCGATCGATGCGGCGATGTGAGCGACACTTCGGGATTGCACTCTCAAGGGCTGGCATCGCTGGCGGCCGTAAGCGCACACGAGCTCTCGGAAGCGCGCACCGACCCGAACGGAGGCGGCTGGAAGGACCCCACAGGATTTGAGAATGCCGACATATGCGGTTCGCCTTCCGACTTTCCTCATCCCCTCGTGACCTTCTCCAATGGATCGATGTGGAAGCTTTGGGGATTGTGGTCTAACCATGCTTATGACACTAGCAGCGGGTTTCCTAACAGCAAAGGCTACAAGGCATGTATTGACAATTGAGGCCCGACGAATCAGCTATGTAAGCTGCCCAGTAGTCTATGGATGGCCGGTGGCCCGGACAAGCACTTCAATCACCAACGCCCACGCGGGTGCCCCATTCAACCTTCGTTTGGTTGAGTGGGGATTTTTCTTCTTCGTTCTCGGAAATCAACCCTGCGCACCGAACAGTTGTCGCTCACATGAACAACTTTTTGACTTGTCATCCTGAGGTCGCTTCGCGGCCGAAGGACCTGCTTTCGTGCGCGCTTCGATAACCTCCCACCGTGACGCTCGAAACTTCAAACTCTCGAAACTTGAAACTCAATCCCCAGTTACCAAAGTACATATCCCCTACTTCCCTTTCGTAACCTCCCCGCGCTGTTATATCACTGACTTTTTGGTTGACGCATGCTTAGTCTCGAAACTGGTGAAGTGTCGAAAAGGCCGCTATTCGCCTATCGCTCTTCGCTATTAGTCAGAGGCGTACAACGCACATTCTGGCGAAAAGCGAACAGCCAGAGCGAAGAGCGCCTCGCCACCACCACAGGAGAGACACGTACTCATGTCGCAACGATTTTGCCACCACATCAATCCCGCCGGGGTCTTCTGCGGAGGGCCGCCGGTCGACAAACGCGATTACTGCTTCTGGCACCTGCACGAAAACGGGCGCCGCATGAAGGCCGCCCGCGCTCGTGCCCGCTCGCAACGCGTCACCATCAATCTTCCTGTGCTCGACGACCTCCACTCGGTTCAGGTCGGCCTGATGCAACTGGCGGACGCCATCGTTCACGGCGATATCGACCCCCAGAGCGGACGCCTGGTGCTTGGCGTATTGCGCCTCGCGGCCTCCAACCTCAAGAGTCAGCACGGCTGGCATCAGCGATCGAAGCTCCAAAACCTCGGAGTCGCGGACCGACATCGTGGCCGAGTACCCGGGCTTTGAACAGGAGTACGACTTGCCCAAAGGCTTCGACCTGAGCGTTGCGCCCGAAGAAGCCTTCCCGCCGCCCCAAGAACCAGCCCCCACTTCCCTTTCGTAACCTCCCCACGCTGCTATATCACTGACTTTTGGGTTGACACGTGCTTACTCTCGAAACTGGTGAAGTGTCGAAAAGGCCGCTATTCGCCTATCGCTCTTCGCTATTAGCCAGAAGCGCACAACGCGAATTCTGGCGAAAAGCGAAAAGCCAAGAGCGAAGAGCGCCTCGCCACCACCACAGGAGAGACACGTACTCATGTCGCAACGATTTTGCCACCACATCAATCCCGCCGGGGTCTTCTGTGGAGGGCCGCCGGTCAACAAACGCGATTACTGCTTCTGGCACCTGCACGAAAACGGCCGCCGCATGAAGGCCGCCCGCGCGCGTGCACGCCTACAACGCGTAACCATCAATCTTCCTGTGCTCGACGACCTCCACGCGGTGCAGGTCGGGCTGATGCAACTGGCAGACGCCATTCTCCCACGGCGAGATCGATTACCCGAGCGGACGCCTGGTGCTCGGGGTATTGCGCCTCGCCGCTTCCAACCTCAAGAGTCAGCACGGCTGGCATCAGCGATCGAAGCTCCAAAACCTCGGAGTCGGCACCGACATCGTGGCGGAGTACCCTGGCTTCGAACAGGATTATGACTTGCCCAAAGGCTTCGACCTGAGCATTGCGCCCGAAGAAGCCTTCCCGCCGCCCCAAGAACCAGCGGCAGC
>CAWFIB010000017.1:0-94271 GCA_963815775.1 uncultured Acidobacteriaceae bacterium
AATGCAGGTCCCTCGCTACGCTCTGGATGACAAAGCGAAGGATGGAGAGGTTGCGGCACGACTGGAAGTCGTGCCCTGATGCGCAGCAAGGCATGGATGGCGCGGCTGAAGAGCCTGCTGAAAGAGGCCAAGAACAGATCCCTCGCCGGCCTAAAGGCCTCCTCGGGATGACAAATATGAAATGACTTAGAACGGCGCAGCTGAAGCTGCGCCCCTGCAAAACCTCTCTGCGCAGAGTTTTTCAGCGGCCAGTGAAGCCGCGGCGCTTCAACTAAGCAGTTGTCAGAGGCCAGTTGCCGGTTGTCAGAAGGCGCAGCGCAGATTTCCTTCCTCTCTGCCGAAGGCTGGCGCGCAGCCACCAGGCGCAGCGCGAGAAAGAGCAGGTCCTTCGCTCCGCTCGGGATGACAGAAGAGAGGGGATGTGGTTGCGGCACGACTGGAAGTCGTCCCCTGACACGAAGCAAGGCATGGATGGCGCGGCTGAAGCAGCCTGCTGAAAAAGGCCAAGAACAGATCCCTCGTCGGCCTAAAGGCCTCCTCGGGATGACAAATATGAAATGACTTAGAACGGCGCAGCTGAAGCTGCGCCTCTTCAAAACCTCTCTGCGCAGAGTTTTTCGGCGGCCAGTGAAGCCGCGGCGCTTCAACTAAGCAGTTGTCAGAGGCCAGTTGCCGGTTGTCAGAAGGCGAAGGGCAGAGTTTCCTTCCTCTCTGCCGAAGGCCAGCGCGCAGCCGCCAGAGCGCAGCGCACAAAGAGCAGATCCCTCGGCCAAAACACGGCCTCGTGATGACAAATCAGAGGGAGCGAGGTGCAAATCCCCATCCCGCCCAATGGAAGGCGGAATGTGGCACCCGAGGACCCGAAGATCCCACCCTTTCGCAAAAGACGCGAAAGGATGGGGCACCCGCGGGAGCCCTGGGTGGGCGATGCCTTCTAATTCCGGAGCCCCTTCACGGGCGGCACAGGTTTGTGTCGTCCCCGAGGGACTCGGCACCGCTATTAACACTAACCCAGCCTTGAAAGGCTGGGCTTTCTTCTAGCGTCCCTGAAAGGACTCTTTGATCTTTCCATAAGTTTCCCGGCACTCCTAGCCTGCCCTGAGCGCAGTCGAAGGGTGCCGGGCTACAGATTGTTTCGTCCTGCAGACTGGGCGGACGGGTGGTCGGCAATTGTGGGGATGGCGAAGCCGAAGATCCCACCCAAGCCAAAAGGCGGCTTGGATGGGGCACCGGCAGCCGGTTCGGGCAAGATTCTGGTATTGGCAATCTTTGCCAATCGTGCTATGATGACCCCGAAATCTCACCCCCAGAAAAGGGACCGTCGCCATGCCTACCCGCAATGTCAATTTGACCGAAGAGCTTGACCGCTTTGTCGCCAAAAAGGTTAAGAGCGGGCGTTACGAAAACGCCAGCGAAGTGGTGCGTGCCGGGTTGCGGACTCTTGAGCGCGAGGAGCAGCAGTACGAAATAAAGCTTGCCGCGCTACGCGCGGCTATTGACGAAGGCGACGCCAGCGGTATCGCCGAGGGGAATGTCTTCGGCCGTGTCCGTAAGGCCCTCAAGCTCCCCGCGTCGCGATAGCCGTGGCTGCATTTCGATTTTCGCGTCGCGCCGAGACTGACTTGCTGAGCATCGGCGATTACACGCTTCGCAAGTGGGGCGAAGCCCAAACCGCCCGCTACCTTGCCGAACTTGAGGCTTGCTGCCAGACGCTTGCCGACAATCCCGCGCTAGGCCGGCTTTGTGATGACGTTCGCCCCGGCTTGCACCGCCATGAGCATGGCAAGCACGTCGTGTTCTACCGCCAGGAGCGTGGCGGCATTCTCGTTTCTCGCATCCTGCATCAGCGCATGCTGCCCGATAGGCACGCCATCGACGATCAGGACGACGAACCGTAACGATGCGTCCGTTTTAAACACTGCTGGTCTTTGAGCTCCTATAATAAGTCGAGAATGATCCCGAGGGTGGCCCGGGCAAGCTTCGTTTGCTTGCGTGGGGGTTTTCGTCTGCGGTGCGACTCGATTCGGGCTTCACGATACTTCCCCGCTAGAAGCAACGAAAGTTAAAATCCCCGCCCAACCAACCGATGCTTCCACCCCGGGTTGGACGGGGCACGCGAGAGAACTGCAGGTCCCTCGGCTGCGCTCGGGATGACAGCCAGGAATGTGGCACCCGAGGACCCGAAGATCCCACCCTTTCGCAAAAGACGCGAAAGGATGGGGCACCCGCGGGAGTCCTGGGTGGGCGATGCCTTCTAATTCCGGGGCCCCTTCACGGGCGGCACAGGTTTGTGTCGTCCCTACGGGACTGTTTGTTTCTGTTAATGGCACGTTTCCCGGCACTCCCGTGCCGGGCTACAGGTTGTTTCGTCCTGCGGACTGGTGGGTGCCGCGAGCCGGGCCCGGTCGCCGAGCCGGATTGCGAGCTCGGTGAGCGCCAGCGCAGCGCGTTCGGCGTCGGTGAAGCAGGGACACCGCGTCAACTGGGCGTCACTCCTCCACTGTGCAGGTCACGTTCATCTCTTTGCAGACCTTCAGCACTCCTTGCAGCACGATAGACGTTCCGCTCTGACCACTCTCCATGGCGTTCGAGGCGATCACGAGCTGCGTCACGGTTGGGCCCAGCGATGTGGCTTGCAGGATCGCAACTTGCTGGCCATTGGTGAACTTAATCATCATCTTCTTGGCGTCGGTGTCGCTGATGGTCACCTGGGCAGAATGCGCTTTGAGTGCGCTTAGCGCGGTACCGTAGACATTCTCAGCTTTGGCGTTGAGGATGACTGTGGCCACATCGTAGCCACCGTTGTTGCCGGACCTTTCCTGCTGCAGGCGTTGGATTCGTCCGGAGGCGGCCCGAGCGACCATCACCCACTGCGCCTGCGCGGCTGGCACCAGGATACTGACCAGCAACCCAAGAATTACCCAACGGCGAACGCTCATAATTTGCTCCTAAGGGCGAGTTTCGTCTCAGAATGTACCCGACAATGGCGGCCGGAGGAAGGATAATCTGGCCGGGCCAGCCGATGACGGGAAAGGGGCGGCGTGAACCCGCAGACGGGTTGGACCTACATCGAAAGTGACAGTTTCCGCTGTTTCGTTTCTGCACCGGTGGTGGTACTCTGAACACAAAGATGCGAGCCCTGTCGCAGCGGATTGTCCGGTTCAGCCGCCGGACAGGTGGCCAGCGAGCACGCACGAAGGTCGAACTCCGCGATGATGTAACGATCCGCAACCCTGCGGCTTACCCGTACGAAGAAAGATCACACATCGTAGCGTGACGGTTATTGAGGCATCCGGTTGAGTGTGTTCCCAATTTGCTTATACGATAAAAGCTCCACTTTTTTATAATCGGAAAGAAGCAGTCTTACATGTCATCCAACGGCTTTCACAGCAGCGGTAACCATAGCTTCGGGAACATGCGGTCGCTGTTCAGCATGTTCTCCAGCGATCTGGCCATCGACCTGGGCACCGCCAACACGCTGGTGTATGCGCGCGGCAAAGGCATTGTGGTCAACGAGCCCTCCATCGTTGCCATCAACAAGAACACGGGCGAGGTTGAGGCCGTCGGCAAGGAAGCCAAGGAGATGCTGGGACGAACGCCGGGCAACATTGTGGCCATCAAGCCGATGAAAGACGGTGTCATCGCTGACTTCAAAGTCACCGAGAAGATGCTGAACTACTTCATCCAGAAGGCGCACAACCGCAAGATGCTGGTGCATCCCCGCATCGTCATCGGGGTTCCTTCCGAAATCACCCAGGTGGAAAAGCGCGCGGTTATGGATTCGGCTTACCGTGCTAAGGCCAGCGAAGTGCATCTGGTGGAGCAGGCTATGGTGGCGGCGATCGGTGCCGGTCTGCCCATCACCGAGCCCAGCGGCAACATGGTGGTCGACATCGGCGGCGGCACCACCGACATCGCAGTCATCTCGCTCAGCGGCATTGTCTATTCGCGCTCGGTGCGCATGGCGGGCAACCAGATGGACGAAGCCGTCATGAATTACATGAAACGCAAGTACAACCTGCTGATCGGCGAGCGCACGGCTGAGCAGATTAAAGTTGAGATTGGCTCCGCCTATCCGCTGGAGAAACCGCTGACCATGGAGATCAAAGGCCGCAACCTGATCGAAGGCGTGCCTAAGACGATCACCATCGACGATAGCGAGATTCGCGAGGCCGTCAGCGAGTGCGTTTCGACCATCATGAACGCGATTCGCGTAGCCCTCGAGCGCACCCCTCCCGAGCTTTCGGCCGACATCAGCGACCGCGGTATCGTACTTACCGGGGGCGGCGCATTGTTGAAGAACCTGGACAAGCGGATCCGCGAGGAGACCGGCCTGCCGGTGGCCATTGCCGACGACCCGTTGTGCAGCGTGGTGCTGGGTACCGGAAAGATGTTGAGCGACTTCAAACTTCTGCGCAAGATATCGATTGACTAGGGGTGTATCGATCCCACCCTTTCCCACAAGAAGGGAAAGGATGGGGCACCCAGAGAAGCACCCGCTGTTATGGATACCATTCTTGGCCGCTTTCGCAACCTCATCTTCCTGGCGGCCATTCTGTTTGCCCAGATCGTCGGGCTGGCGGTGCAGATCAAGAGTCCCACGGCCCAGGGCGACACCCGCCTGGTCCGTGTGTGGGCGGTCATGGCAATCACCCCGCTGGAAAAAGCCGTCATTAACACCCAGGACTTGGTGACGCACGCGTGGACGAACTATGTGTATCTGCGCGGCGTGCGCCGCGAGAATCGCGAGCTGCGCGCGGAACTGGATCGCATGAAGCTGGAGCAGGTGCGGCTCCAGGAAGATGCCGACATGGCGCGGCGCCTCCAGAGCCTGCTCGCCTTTAAGGAACAGCACATCGATTCCACGGTAGCGGCGCAGGTCATCGGCACCAGCGGCAGCGATCAGTCGCGCGCGCTGTACATCGACAAGGGTTCCAAAGACGGCCTGCGTCCCGACATGGCCGTCATCACCCCCAACGGCATTGTCGGGAAGATCGAGCAGGTTTTCCCCGGCTCCGCCCAAGTGTTGCCCATCAACGACCAACTCAGCGGCGTCGGCATCGCGCTCAAAAGCAGCCGCCTGCAGGGAATTCTGCGAGGCGCTGCCGACGGAACCGTCACGGTGCAATATGTCATGGCCGACGAGCGTGTGGTGCCGGGGGAAGAAGTTGTTACCAGCGGCGGTGATCGCGTCTTTCCCAAAGGATTGCCGGTGGGCAAAGTGGTGGCGGTTTCGCCGGGCAAGGACCTCTTCCTCAATATCCGCATTCAACCGGCAGCGCGTCTGGACCGCCTGGAGGAAGTTCTGGTCGTAACCAAGATTACGGAGAAGGCGCCCGACGTTCAGGATCTCGGTCCCATCACCGTTTCCGACATCCTGGCGCGGAGGCTGCCGACGGTACCGCAGAAGCCCGCCGTGGATGCCCAGGGAAACGCTGCGAGTCCTGCTGCAGCCGTCGCAGCTCCGGCGACCAAGCCCAAGCCGCCGGAGGCGGCAGCAACCGGGACGCCGACAACCGGGACATCGGCAACACCAAGGGCGAATCCATCAACCCGCGCTCCGGCGAACGCAGCATCCGCTTCCGGCGCAACAGGAGCGAGCAATACTGCGGTGAAGAAGCCTTCCGCGGCTGTCCCTGGCCGCACCACACAGCCGGCGACGGCAGCCACGCCGGAGACCACCCCAGCGCCGGAGACCGCGCCAACTCGAACCGTGCCCGGAGAGGCTGCCAACGTTACTCCAAAGCCGGCAACTTCCAAGCCCGCGCGCAAATTGCCGGACGGGTCAACGCCCGCGACAAGTACGCCCACGACATCGCAGCCGGGAGCGGACCACCCGCAGCGATGACGGCCGGCCCTATGCCATTTCGCGGCAGCCTTACCTCACGCGACCAGGTATCCGTCTACGAGTTTTCCTGGCTGGCCATTATTTTCATTCCCCTGGCCGCGATCGCTATCCAGGCCTTCTTGCCGGTGCGGATTCGGTTCTTTCCCATCCTCGACCTGCCGATGATGGTGGTCATTTTCTTTGCCGTTGCGCGCAGGAACCCCATCAGCGGATGTCTCACCGGCGCGGTGATTGGCCTGCTTCAGGACACCTTGGCTGGGGTGGGCCATCCCATCGGCATGTTCGGCATTGCGGACACCATCATTGGTTATGCGGCCTCGTCGCTAGGCGTCAAGATCGATGTCGAGAACCATGGAACGCGATTTCTTATCACCTACATCTTTTTCGTCGTCCACCAGGGAGTCTTTTTCGGGATTGCGCGCGGATTATTACGGCAATCGCTGCAATGGAGTTGGAGCCAGGTGGCGATCTCAGCCCTGGCCAACGCAGTAGTCGGGGTTTTGGTCTATGCTTTTCTGGACCGCTTCAAGAAACGGTGAAGCGGCGAACCAAGGGGTCCCCCCTGTCCGCATCGCACTCGAACCGCGTGAGTTATGAGGGATTTTTCATTGCCAGCCGAGACAGTCGGGCTACAATACCAGCAGAGTTTTCATGGGTCCCGCTTCAGCCGTAATCCCCACTGCATGGCGAACCGTTGCACTCCGAGGGTAGACACGGCCGGCCCCGAGCAGGCATACAAGAGTTGCAGTGTATTGAAAGTATTAATCTGTAAGAACGGGTTGTCATCCCGCGGATGTTAGGTCGCAAGGACAAAGTCTCGGAAGGCCGCCTCACGGCTGTGCAGTATGTGCTGCTGGGGATATTCCTTGTTCTCGCCTTCGGGCTGTGGCGTTTGCAGATTGCGCACAGCGAGTACTACGCATCGCTGGCTGAGCAGAACCGAATCAAGCAGGTCCCCATCCTGGCGCCGCGCGGCAAAATTGTCGACCGCGAAGGGCGCATTATCGTGGACAACTATCCTTCCTTCTCGGTGCTCCTGTTACGCGACCAGAGACGCGATCTCAATGCCGATGCCGATCTCATCGCCTCCGGGCTGCACATGCAGCCCGACGAGCTGCGTGCCCGCCTCCGGCGCATGGCAGCCGTTCCCGGATATCAGCCGCTCTTCCTGAAAGACGACATAACCCCGGACGAGCTGGCGTTTGTCGAAGCGCACCGCGCCGAGTTGCCCGAACTGGACATCATCAGCGTGCACCGCCGCTTGTATCCCCTCAACGGATTCATGGCCCACGTTATCGGTTATGTGGGACAGGTCAGCGAGGAGATGCTGGACCGGCCGCAATGGGAGCTTTACAATCCCGGCGACATCGTCGGCATGTCGGGGCTGGAGGCCTATTACAACGACATCCTGATGGGCAAGAACGGCTCGCGGCAGGTGCTGGTCAACAGCCGCGGCAAGGAAGTCGGGACCCTGAGCGACGTGCCTGCCGTTCCCGGAAAGACGTTGCGCACCACCATCGATCTCGACTTGCAGATTGCTGCGGAAGAGACGCTGGGGGATCGCCAGGGGGCCATCGTTGCCATGGACCCGCGCAATGGCGAGATCCTTGCCATGGTCAGCCGCCCCACCTTCGATCCCAACCAGTTCGCCGTCCATATCAGCCGGGACGAGTGGAATAGCCTGATCACCGATCCGGGCAAGCCGCTGCTCAATAAAGCCATCCAGGCACAGCTCGCACCTGGCTCGGTCTTCAAGATCATCATGGCGATGGCCGGGCTTCAGGAAGGCATTGCGCAGAATCTCATCGTGAATTGCGGCGGCGGCAAGACCTTCTACGGGCGCTTCTTCAAGTGCTGGATTTTAGGGCATGGATCGCACGGGTCGGTGAATATCAGCAAGGCGATCTACCAGTCGTGCGATTCCTACTTCTACACCCTGGCGGAGAAGCTGGGCATCACTCGTATTGCCAAATACGCCACCATGCTGGGGTTGGGGCAAAAGACGGGAATCGACCTGCCGAATGAAGTGTCGGGCGTAATGCCCTCGGAAGCGTGGAAGATCAGGAACTTCAAGCAGAAGTGGTACGCGGGCGAAACCATCTCGGTGGGCATTGGACAGGGCGCGGTAGCCACCACGCCAATCCAGCTTGCGCGCGCCCTGGGAGCGATCACGTCTGACGGTTTGTTGGTCCGGCCTCACCTGGCATTCCCGGATCAATTCCCGCCGGGCTTCAAGGAGGTCGCAGCCTACACCAGTCCAACCCACGTTCCCCTGGATGAGAAGAACTGGGAGACCATCACCGACGCCATGGCGCTGGTCGTGTCACCCGGAGGGACGGCGGCCAGCGCGCATCTTCAGGGCATCGATTTCGCCGGCAAGACAGGCAGCGCACAGACGGTTTCGAACGAGCTCAAGAAGAAGATGTCGGCCAGCGAGAAGGCCAAGTTCAAGGACAACGGATGGTTTGTGGGGGTTACGCCACGCCGCAATCCGGAACTGGTTGTGGTGGTTCTGTTGGAAGAGGGCGAGCACGGATTCTATGCCGCGCGAGCGGCGTCGCAGGTAATCAAGGCCTACGTCGAGAAGCAGCGGACGCGGGAAACCCTGGTCGCGAAAGCCAAGGGCGGAAGTGCGCCCTCCGGCAAGGCGGAGGTTGCCGCGGTATGGCATCAGGCCGACGGCAATGGGATAACAGCGCCGGAGAACAAGATGCAGGCCGGGCATTACAATATCGATGCGAGCGGGAAAGCCAAGCCGGTAGCCGCCGCTCCGGGTATGACCGAGGAGAAGCCCACCGTAACCAACCGGGATTTGCAAGCCACGGAATCGCACCCCGAGATGGCGGCGCCGGAAGCCCAGCCCGACTCCCAGCCCACCGAACCTTCGCTTCGAAATGATGACGACGCTGCGACCGCGGCGGTTCCGAAGAAGCCTTCGCCCAAGCCTCAGGGTTCAGCCAGGCTTCCCAACCAGCCCGCAACCGAGCCGGCAGCCGCTCCCCCGGCGGCCATCGTTCCCCAGAGGCAGCTGTGAGCCGCTACGTCTCCTTTCGTGATTTCGACTGGGTCCTGCTGGTCCTGGTGCTGCTGATCTGCGCCCTGGGAGTGCTGGAGATCTACAGCGCGACCATCGGCACCAAGTTCGTCGGCGTGCACATCAAGCAGGTGTACTGGGTCATCGGCGGAGTAGCGCTCATGTTCATGATGAGCCTCTTCAATTACCAGGCCCTGCTGGCGCGCGTACCACTGCTCTACATCATCTCCATTGCTTCGCTGGTTGCGGTCAAGCTGTTTGGCCAGAAGTACTTGGGGGCACGCCGCTGGATCCAGATTGGAGGCTTCCACTTCCAGCCCTCGGAGTGGGTCAAGCTGGTGCTCATCCTCGCGATGGCCAAATACTTTGCCGACAACGTCAAGGGCGAGCCCGACGGACAGGATATGGTGAAGGCCGGGGCGTTGGTGGGCGTTCCCATGCTCATGGTGCTGTCGCAACCCGACCTTGGTACGGCCCTCACCTACCTTCCCATCGCCATTATGGGATTGTTCCTGGGCGGGTTGAAGTTCCGCCATGCCTTGGTGGTTCTGGCGATTGCAGCCCTGCTGGCGCCGGTCGGCTGGCACTTCCTGAAGCCCTATCAGCGTGACCGGCTGACCAGTTTCATGGAGCCGGAAGCTGACTCGCAGGGCAAGGGCTACCAGGTGATCCAGTCGCTGGTGGCGGTAGGCTCGGGCGGAATCTTCGGCAAGGGAACGGCGCAGGGCAGCCAGACCCAGGGACAGTTCCTGCCTGTTCCGCATACCGATTTTATCTTTGCGGCCTTCGCTGAGGAGCACGGCTTCATAGGTGCGATGGCGGTTCTGCTGTTATACTTTATAGTGCTGATGCGTCTAATTCAGAACGCTCAGACGGCTCCTGACCGGGCTGGGGCCTTCGTGGTCATGGGGGTGGTCGCGGTTCTCGCGTTCCATATCCTGGTCAACGTAGGAATGGTTGTAGGCTTCATGCCGGTCACGGGTATCCCTCTGCCGTTGATGAGTTACGGGGGATCGTCGGTACTGTTCATGTTCCTGGCGTTAGGTATTGTGATGAACATTCGCATGCGCCGGTTCGTGAACTGATACTCGGGTTTGAAAGGGACACGGCTTGGGCCGTGCCGTGAGAAGCCGGCAACTGGGGTATGGACCCCGCGGGGACTGGTCCCGCAGCTGTATTGCGGAAAACGGTTTCACTCGCCGGGAGAGCTTCCAGAGCATGGGGCCTTCGAAAGAGTGACAACAAGATTACGAACGCCCTCGCGATAAGAGGGTAATCACTGGTCGCTTTGGTAGCGGCTGGACAGGGATTGCAAAGGTTCCTTGCCGTAGGCGGGAAACGGCCCCACCAGAAAGTTTCTGGGAGTGAGGTCACAGACCTTCGGTAACGAGCCGATTATTCGGTGCATAAGATTCCACAAAGCCTATTTGCACGAATCAGGTCTGGGTATCGTCCCGGCATAAGCCCGGGTGTGCTTCCAGTCTAGTCACACCGATCTGTCCTTCCTGTCCGATTCGCGGTTGATGCGCCGGTGAACCGGAGTACTCATGAACAAAGAATTGTATGTGTCTTCCACCCCGCACGAGACCCGTGTGGCTCTGGTGGAAGACGATCAGCTCGCCGAGGTGTTCTTCGAGCGGGAAAACGAATATACCCTCGCCGGCTCTATCTATAAGGGCCGGGTAACGCGCGTGCTTCCCGGCATGCAGTCGGCCTTTGTCGACATCGGACTGGAACGCGACGCCTTCCTGTATGTTTCCGACTTCCTGGAGGTAGGCGGCGAGGACGAGGATGAGGAGTTCGGAGAGATTCCGGCTCCGCGCGTAATGGTAGACCTGCGAAGCCAGCAGCCGGCATCACCTGCGCCAGAGGCGCAGACGGCGACGACCGAAGCTGAAGAAGAGTACGAAGCGGAGAGCGCCGGCGAAGACTATGCTTCGGCCGATTCCGAAAATGGCAGGGTTGCAACTGCAGCCGAGGACGAAAGTGGAGTAACCGCCGGCGAAGACAGTGAATCCGGTGAAGGCGCGCGCCCCTGGCGCGGTCGCCGGCGCCGTCGTGGCGGCCGCCGAGGACGTGGCGAAGAGCCATTGGAGCGTTCCTCCCATCCTGAAAGCTCAAAGGAAGAGCCGCGGAGAAATTCCTCCCAGGCGCCTTCCGGTCCGCCGCCGGGATACACCCCGATCGTCCTGCCCGGCGAATCGATTTCCAAGTATCGCAACCTCTCTCGGCACTCCGCGGAGCAGGCCGCAAGCCAGCAGGCCGAGTCTTCTGAGCAGAGCGAGGACGCGGGTAAAGAAGTTCAGGCTCAGTCCGCCTTCGTTCTCGCGGAACAGGAAGACGAAGTAGAAAGTGTTTCTGCGACTGCGCCTGAGGCTCACCAACTGGAGCACGGCCACGTTGCTACCGAGCCCGAGCAGCTTGAGTGGTCTGCCGCCGGTGCGCATCGTCCTGTAGAGCACGAGACCGGCCCCTCAGCCTCTGTACTAGCCACCGAGCATAGCGAGGACGACGACGACGACGACACCGAGACGGTGTTCGAAGTGGTCGAACGGCTGAATACTGACGATCAGACTAAAGACGTGCCGCGACATTCAGCCGAGCAGGCATCGGTTGCCACACATCGCAGCTTCGATTTCGAAGCTCCGGATCAGCAGGAGGCAGCGGGCGAAGACGAATGGATGTCGGTGGACCTTGCCGCCGAGCAGATCAACACACAGACCCAGCCCGACGAGCCGCGCCGTCGCGAGCGCGAGGAGGTTTTCCCCAGCCACACCGCGCCCTCAACCGCGCCCGAAGGCCGCACCCTCGAACACGAGACCCTGGACGAAGAGGAAATGGAATTCCAGCCTGTGCCGGAGGACATTGAGGCGCTGAGCGAGGCGGCAGCGGATTCCGATCTCGATCTGGTGGAAGAAACTCTCGATGCCGACAATGGCTACGGTGAGCGCTGGCTTCCCAAGATTGCCGACGTCGACGAGGACGAAGTCCTGGCTGCTGAAATGCGCGGCGAGACCTATCAGCTAACCTCGGATGACGAGGAGAGCAACGACGAAGAGGAAGAAGCCAACGGCCGCGCCGAAGTGCGTGCCGCCCCGCCGACCATGGGGTATCAGCAGCGCCAGAGTGAGCGCGGCGGTTATGAGCGTCGCGGACAGCGTGGACGCCGCGGCAGCCGGCGCAACAACGTTCGTACCCGTCCCCACTCGCAACGGTCGCTACCGCTGATCACCGACCTGCTGAAAGAGGGGCAGGAAATCCTGGTCCAGATTGCCAAGGAGCCCATCAACAAGAAGGGCGCGCGCATCACCAGCCACATCGCTCTGCCCGGGCGCTTCCTGGTTTACATGCCGACGGTGAACCACGTCGGCGTTTCCCGCAAGATCAACTCCGAGGAAGAGCGCCTGCGGCTGAAGCGCATCGTCACCAGCGAGCGCGAGAATGGCGTGGGCGGCTTCATCGTTCGCACCGCCGCCGCCAATATCAAGGAAGATGAGCTGCGCGCCGACATTCGCTTCCTCAAGCACCTGTGGGTCGAGATCAAGAACCGCACCGAAAACAGCAAGGCGCCGGCCCTGATCTATCACGACCTCAACCTGGTGGAGCGCGTGCTGCGCGACCAGGTGAACGCCGAGTTTTCGCAGGTTTGGGTCGACACCGAGGACGAGTACGAGCGCGTCATCCGCTTCGCCAACCGCTTCCAGCCATCGCTGGTGCGGCGCATCAAGCTCTACACCAAGGAATCGCCGCTGTTCGAGCAGTTCGGCATCCAGGACGAAATCGATCGCTCACTCAAGTCGAAGGTCTGGCTGAAGAGCGGCGGCTACATCGTCATCAACCAGACGGAAGCGCTGGTCGCCATCGACATCAACACCGGCAAATACGTCGGCAAGACCCAGCGCCTGGAAGATACCATCGTCAAGACCAACATCGACGCCATTCGCGAGATCGTTCGCCAGGTCCGCCTGCGCGATCTGGGCGGCATCATCGTCATCGACTTCATCGATATGGATGAGCGCAAGAACCGCCAGAAGGTGATGGCGGCGCTGGAAGACGCGCTGCGTGCCGACCGCGCGCCGTCGAAGGTGCTCCAGTTTAACGACTTCGGGCTGGTGGCTATCACCCGCAAGCGGGTGAAGCAGTCGCTGGAGCGCACCCTCGGCGAGCCCTGCCCATATTGCACCGGCGCCGGCTTCGTGAAGTCGGTGATCACCGTCTGCAACGAGATCTATGTCGAGATGCGCAAGATGGTGAAGGAGCACGACCGCAAGGACGTCACCCTGCGCGTTAATCCGGAAGTGGCCAAGGCGCTGAAAGCGGACAACGGCAAGCTGATCGGCGAGATGGAAGAGCTGATCGGCAAGACTGTGATCGTCAAAGGCGACCCGCTGCTGCACCAGGAGAACTTCGACATCCACTAGACAATGGCTAGTGGCCGGTGGCCGGTTAGCGTTAATTCTTGCGAAACACTGGGTGCCCCATTCCGCCATCGTTTGGCGGGGTGGGGCTTTTCTCAGTGCCGCCTTGCAATGTCGGCTTCCAATTTGCCGGCTTGCTCATTCAGGCCCTGCGCGCGAAAGCGGCAACCGGGTCCACCATTTCCCCTTTACACCCTCCGCTCCTCGCGCCTAACATGCTTTTACCCCGCCCGATCCTGTTACACAATCATGAACTGGCTGGTGAACCACGTCCCTATTGGAGGAGAGCTATGAAATCGCGCACAACCACCCTGGTCCTGCTGGCAGGTCTGCTGGTTTTGCCCATCTTCGCACAAATCGCCATTGCCCAGATGGGAGGCGGCGCCGCGCCCGACAAACAGGAAATCATGGCCAAGATGGAGAAGCTGTCATCCGCGCTGCAACTCACCCCGCAGCAGAAGAAGCAGATGTTCCCCATCCTGATGGAGGAAGGCAAGAAGCTGAAATCCATCAAGGCCGACACCTCGCTCGGCCCCATGCAGAAGCTGATGCAGATGAAAGAGGCCGGCACCAACGCCGACGCGCAGATCAAGCCGATTCTCTCGCCCGAGCAGTATCAGAAGTTCGAGCAGATTCGCACTCAGGAGCGGGAAGAGATGATCCAGAAGATGCGTAGCGGGCAGGAGTAGAGGGCTTGTTGGGTGGAGCAGCGTTTTAGAGTCTGTTACGAAACTCGTGATTGAACGGCCACGGGGGGACAAACCACACACCCGTCCCGCAGGGACAGCATATCTAAGCCCAGCAATTTATTGCTGGGAGGGCGTGAGTGGGAAATCACGAGTCCGCTTCAGCGGACGGCACCAGTTTCGTAACCGGCGCTTTAGCGCTGCATTTAGTATGAGCTAAGAGAGGTAGAGTGGGAGTCCAATGCGTTCGCATTGGACTCCCACCCTGTCTTACAAGACCCTGGCCTAAGCCCGCTCTACCGCAGCGCGACCGACGTTCTCTCCTGCGAGTGCTGGCCCAGCAGGTACCCAATCCCGAAGAACGCAGCGCTGAACAGCAGGTCCGACACCACCGTATTACGGAAGAACGGTATGCCTGCGACCATGCATGTCACCAGCCCGTTCCAGGTCGCAGGATACATCTCCCGCGAAACCGTCCACACCGCGAAGTTGCTGATCAGGAAGAACGACACCGACGCGACCAGCGACGCGCCGACCACTCGCAGTGCCGACGTGTTGCGCGCCAGCAGCCCGCCAAACAGGATGATCGCGGCGTACCACACCCAGGTCACGGCCTGGTCCCAGCCTAGCGGATAGCCGTATACAAACTTGTTGAGATAGATGTCGGACACAATCAGCAGCGCCAGCGGCGTGAGCATCCGTCGCCCAGGCACGCGAGCCCCGAAGAACAGCAGCGCGGCTGCCACCGGCGTGAAGTGGAACGGCATCGGTACCGCCCGGGCATGCACCAGCACGGCAAAGACGACGAAGAGGTAAGCCAGGAGAGTCATTGTGAGTCCCTTTATGATCGATGTTCAGAACCTTGATTCTGTATTCTACCGCCAGTCCCGTCAAGGCCCATTGTCGGTTTGTTCAAATCGAATTGCGGGATAGCAAGTTCCCCTCATTCGCGGTTGCACAAGAGAAGGCCCAGCCCTTATCTTTTCGGTGTCCTCCGTGCCTCGGTGGTGAGAACTTCTTGGAACTGCGAAGGCGCCGCACTCACCTCGCACTCGGCCCTTCCCACTTCTCCAGCGACCGTGGCCGGTCGGAATTCGGTCCCTCTGCTTCGACTTGCAAATCCGGGCTGAGCAGAACGAATCCCCCAAGCACATTGCGGCCGGGATAGGCGTAGCGCAAGTCTCCGAAGTCCACCAGGTAGCCCTTGGGATCGCCTTCCAGGTTTTGCGTTTCGACCAGTGGAAAGACCGCCCAGTCCAGATACACGCGCCCGAAATGCGAAGCTTTAGCCGCCTGGGACGCCGGCGTCTCTTCCGGCTTGTAATAAGTGCGCGCCTCGCCGCGCGGGTCGACCTCGGGCCCGCGCGAGTTTACCTGAAACGTCTGGTAGAAGTCCGATGTCTCGACTACACCCATCCAGCGGTAGGGATTCACCGGGTAGGGATACGCCGCCATCCTGGTCGCTGTGGCGCCATTGTAGGTGATCGAGTTCATCGCGTCGAGCGCCCGGCGATGCTGGAAGTCGCGGTAGCCCCAGAGGCCGACCACACAAATCAGCGCAAAGATGGCGCCGCCGCGTCCGCCCGGACCCTTGTTGCGCGCGCCGATCTCCTGATTGACCAGCCCCAGGAGCCACGGCACGGCCAGGCCAAGGATCAGCACCGCCAGCATTACGGGCTCGATGATGAACATGATGTCCCACGAGTACCAGCGGTAATTGAAGGGCTCGAACAGGCGGATGCCGTAGGCCGTAGTGTAGTCGAGTAGCAGGTGGCTCAATCCGGCGAGCAGTGCGAGCCAATACAGCAGCCCCCAGCGCACGGCAGGGTATCCGGGCCGTGGCCTGCGGCGACCAAGCCACCAACGATGCAATAGATAGACGCCCGCCAGCGTGGCAGCGGCTATGAACGGTACGCCGACAAAGGAATGAGTAATACCCCGGTGGTGCTGAAAGCCTGCGATTGGGCCCTTGATCTCCCACAGCAGGTCACAGTCGGCGACTTCGGCCGCCAGCAACATGGTTAGCGTGGCATAGGCCGTCTTGCGATTGAACCCGGCGCGCGACATGCAGGCGCCGGTGAGCATGTGTGTGAGTGGGTCCAAGGGATCAATTGAAGGGGCGCGGCTTCAGCCGCGCCGAATGCAGCCATTCTATACGGGTTGCCCTGTCCTTTCCCCGCCTTTGGGACAGGGTGGGAATGAACGCCGTCTCATTGAATATGCTCTGTCTTCCCTTCCAGCAGATCGATGGCGTGGGGCAGCACATCCGCCACGGCGGCAAGCGACTCCACCGCGCCGCTCGGGCTCCCCGGCAGATTGAGAATGATGGAGCGCCCGCGCACCCCGCACACCCCACGGCTCAGTATGGCGGTAGGAGTCGCCGCCAACCCGTCCGCGCGCATCTTCTCGGCGATGCCGTCGATCAGCTTCGAGCAGACGGCGCGCGTCGCCTCCGGCGTGACGTCGCGTTGGGAAATGCCAGTGCCGCCTGTAGTCACGATGAGCTGCGCCATCACAGATAAGGCCATCAACGACTCTTCGATCAGGTCCTGTACGTCCGAGACCATGCCGGTCGAAACCACCTCAAACCCCCGTACTCGCAATTCTTCCGCCACGGCGGGTCCCGAACGGTCCTCCCGTTCCCCTTCCGTTACGGAATCGCTAACCGTCAATACTGCAGCGCTGATCATCGCTTTTCCTCCCTCGACTTGCTTCGCCTGTAATCTCCGCTTTTGCCACCCGACTTCCGTTCCAGCATCACCTCGCGAATCTCGATGCCCTTATCCAGTGCCTTGCACATGTCATACACTGTCAGAGCTGCTACCGAAGCTGCCACCAGCGCCTCCATCTCTACTCCGGTGACAGCGGTCGTGCGCGCAACCGACCGAATCGCAATCCCCTTCTTCTCCACCTCGCACCAGACGTCAATCTTGCTCAGCGCAATGGGATGGCACATGGGAATCAGTTCCGACGTTCGTTTCCCCGCCTGAATCCCCGCAATTCGCGCGACCTCCAGAGGATCGCCTTTGGGATTCTGCGGCAGCGCCCGCAGTACCTTGTCGCTCATCGCCACGAACGCGCGCGCCTCAGCTTCACGCAGCGTGGGCTGCTTGCCAGAGACGTCGACCATCGACGCCCGTCCGGCGGTGTCGTAGTGCGACAGTTTTTTGATCGCCTTGGCCATGTCAGAATTGCAGGACCGTGATGCTCTCCTGCGCCTTGAAGTGCTCCCGGTCCGGAGGTACTACAATGTAGCAGTTCGCCCGCGACATCGCCATCAGATCGCCAGAGCCCTGCCACTTCACCAACTCAACTTCCGGCTGCTCGTGGGTCCCGCTGAGCAGAGCGGGCAGGAATCGTGTCAGGCCGGTTTTCGTCTTAAACCCGGACTTCAGATTTGCGCGCGCAAAGAGTGGCTGTTGCGGACGCGCTCCCGCCAGAGCATCGAGCACCGGCGTCACGAAGAGCTGAAACGTGACCATAGTCGAGACAGGATTGCCCGGCAGTCCGAAAAATGGCCTGGTCTTCCCATCGCTGCGAAGTTCGCCAAAGACCACTGGCTTGCCCGGCTGGATGAGCACGCCGGTGAAGAAGAACTTCGCTCCCAGCTTTTCCAGCACCTGCTCCACCAGATCGTATTTGCCCATCGACACGCCGCCAGTCAGGAGTAACAGATCAGAGCGAATACCTTTGCGGATCAATACTTCTATTTCCGCGACGTCATCCCGTGCCACAGGCAGGAGCAACGGCTCGCCGCCGGCCTCCTGAACCTGCGCGGCCAGCGAGTAGCTGTTCGAGTTGCGAATTTCGTTAGCGCCGGGAGGAAGGTTGATATCGACGACCTCGTCGCCGGTAGACAGTACCGCAACCTGGGGACGGCGATAGGCGGCCACGTCAGCTTTTCCGATGGCGGCGGCAATCGCCACCGTGACATGACCAAGCCGGGTGCCGCGCGAAACCATCACGTCACCTTGGCGCGCTTCCGATCCGGCGCCAACCACGTTCTCGCCCCCGGCTACCGTCCGCTTTACCGTGACCCGGTCTTCGCTTCTTTCCGTGTACTCCACCATCACGACCGCGTCCGCACCGGCCGGAACCGGCGCTCCTGTCATGATCTCGACCGTCTCACCCGCTTTAACCGTGATGGAACTTTGCGCGACACTGGCTCCCGCCTTCAACTCGCCGACGCACCGCAACTTTGCCGGTACTTTGGCCACATCTTTGGCGCGGACGGCGTAGCCATCGCGCGTGGCCCGTGCGAAGGGCGGAAAGTCGCGATCGGCCACCAGGTCCTCGGCCAGCGCATGACCCACCGCGTCGAGCAGGGACACCAACTCCGGTTCGGTGGGCGAAAGGCGAGCGGCGTATTCCTTGACGGAAGCAAGCGCCTCGCTGAAGTTGATGACTGGCATTCGCAGGCTCGGTCCGGCGGGAAGCTGTTCGTGACAGAGTCACGATATCGCGATTCTACCAGCGGCGTTCGTCCGGCTCGGGTGGCGCGCATCCGGAAGGATGCGGCTCAAGGGGCTGGCATTTCGGCCAAGGGCTGTTATGCTGCTTTCAGTGCGAGGGTGCTGTTCATGAAGGTGTTCTACATCAAGGATTGCGGTCAGCAGGAAAACCAGACCATTACGTCGTATTTCGTGGTGGCTTCGAAGCAGGTCAAGGCCAAGAAGAACGGTGAAGTGTACCTCTCGCTGGTGCTGGCGGACCGCAGTGGCCAACTGCAGGCCAACATGTGGGACAACGTCTCCGACGCGCTCGACGCCTTCGAGCAAGACGACTTCGTCAAAGCCAAGGGCATCATCCACAAGTACAACGGCCGCTGGCAGATGACCGTCCACAAGCTGCGCAAGCTAGGCGAGGTGGAGATCGACTATGCCGACTACATTCCCAAGACCTCGAAGGACATCGATGAGCTGTGGAGAAAGCTGGGGGAGTACGTCGACAGCTTCGAGAATCCCTGGCTCAAGCAGTTGCTGCACGACTTCATGAACGACGAGGCCCTGGCGACCGCCTACAAATGCGCGCCCGCGGCCAAGACCCTGCACCACGCCTTCGTCGGTGGCCTGCTGGACCACGTAGTCTCGCTCTTCACCGTCTGCGATCTCGCCGCGCGGAACTATCCCGACGTGAACCGCGACCTGCTGCTGACGGGAGCCTTCCTGCACGACGTGGGCAAGGTGCACGAGCTGGCCTATCAGCGCTCCATCGCCTACACCACCAAGGGACAATTGCTGGGGCACATGATCATCGAGCTGGAGATGCTGCACGAAAAGCTGGCCCACATTCCCGGCTTCCCCGACGAGCTGAAGATCCTGATCGAACACATGATCATCAGCCACCACGGGCAGTACGAGTTCGGCTCGCCCAAGCTGCCGATGTTTCCCGAAGCGCTCATGCTGCACTATCTCGACGATCTCGACTCCAAGATGGAGGCCATGCGCGCCCAGTTCGCGCGCGAGTCCGAACTTACCGGCGCATGGACCAGCTATAACCCGTCGCTGGGCCGGCCGCTGCTCAACACGAAGAAATTCCTGGAGCCGAAGCCGGAGCCGGAGAACGCGCACGAGACCCAAGCCGAGACTTCTGCCGTACTGGCGGATGGGCAACGGGGTTTCCTGGAGGCTACCAGCCTCGACGGCTTCAATGGGACAGACTCGAAGAATGGCGCGGAGCAGCAGATAGAACTGTCAGCCCCCGAAGTTCCCGAAGATACGGAAGCCGATCCGGCATCGACTCCCTTGCACGCGCTGCAGCAGAAGTTCGCTGCTCATAAGGTGACGGCGCTCGAGCGCAAAAGCAGCTAAAGCATCCCTAAAACCAGGCAGTCTTTCAGCGCTGTTTGCCGTGCACCCGGTAGTCCGTGCCTTCCATTTCCACCTTCTTGCACATCTCATGCAGTCTCGACCACATGCGAAGGCCGATCCTGTCGCCTAGCGTCTCCCCTCGTGCCGCGCGCACCGGATCATCGTCAGCCAGCTTGCCCTGTTCCGGAGCATCTGCATAGTTGGTGGTGATGATCGTGGTTTTGTTCTCGTTATAGCGGCTGTTCAGGATGTAGTTAACCGTATCGAACACCCACTCCGTGCTGCGCGCTGCGCCAAGCTCGTCGAGCACCAGCACTTCGGTATCGAAGATGGGACGCAGAATCCCCATCTCCGTGGCCTGCACCGACGGATTGTAGGAGTTCTGGATGGATTTCAGCAGCTCCCGATAATCACAAAACCGGCAGGAGATCCCCTTACTTGCGATGAGCTCTTTGATGATGCCGACCGCCAGATGCGTCTTGCCCACGCCGACCGGCCCTACGAACAGCATGCCCCGCGTCTCGATGGGATACTTTTCGACAAAGAGTAAGGCCCAGCTCAGCGCATCGTTGAGCGTCCCTTTGGCAGGGACCTGGAAATTGTCGAGCTCGCAATGCTGATAACGCACCGGGATGTGCGCCGCTGCCAGCAGACGATCGCCGCGATCGCGCACCCGGCACTGGCAGCGCACCACCTCGCGCTCGTGCTCGTGCTGTCGGATTTGCCATCCGGTGCCGTTACAGAGAGGACAAATTTCCGTGTCGGTCGTCATCGCACAGCAGGCTCCGGCTGCCAAGAATACCCGGCCAATTTTCCCATTAGCGCTTGCCCAGGATGACCAGGGTCACCCCCAGACAGACCAGCAGGATACCGGCCCAACGGGAGCGGTTCAACCGTTCGCCGAGGAAAATCATGCCGCCCACCCCCCCGACAACGTAGCTCAAAGCCGTGACCGGGATGACGAAACTGACATTGTCTACCGAGAGGATCCCCAGCAGCGCGAAAAAGGCCAGCGTCATCAGGCTCAAGCCAATCCAGATCCACTTGATGCGCATGACGCGCCCCGCGACGCCCAGCAGCGCCCGCGGACGGAAGTCGTGCACTTCGCCCACTTCTTTCATGGCGCGCGAGATGCAAAGCTCGCCTGCCGTGCCCGCCACCACAATTAGGAAGAAGCTGATGAAACGGAGCACGGTCAGCGGGTCTCCGTGGTATTGGGATGAGTGCGCCCGACCACAACCACGCCCAGACAGATGACGGCGATCCCCAGCCAGTGCGTGAGGGAAACCGCCTCATGCAGCATCACCACTCCCAGGATAGCCACAACCGCATAGCCCATCGCCGAGGCCGGCTGCACATAGCTGTAGTCCGCCCACGACAAAACCAGCGAGTAGGCCACAAAGAAGGTAATCAGCAGCGCGATCCCCAGCCAGATGGTGCCGCAGCTCAGGACCTGCGCTCCGATGTGCAGCAGCTCCGGCAGCGATGAGGTGGAGAGCGGTCCCAGGCTCTTCATGCCTTTGGCCAGCAGGGCATTGCCCAGGGGACCGGCGAGGACCATGATCAGGATCATGAGCCGGGTCTTGAGTCGAAGTTGTCGTTCGCGGATGTGCGCTTCCATAAATCGGTTTCTCTCTCATCGTAAATGAAAGCGTGGTGCTTCATCGGTCCAGCACCCGGCGGGCCCTGAGCGCGCGGGGTGTTATCAACTTGGGTTACGCCGGCTTGAAGCCTACAATCGCCAACAGCAGACCATCTAAACTTCTAGTATCGGAAGGTGTCGCGTGGACCTGTTCATCGTAATACCGATCGTCATTGTTGTCCTGTATCTGCTGAACTCGATAAAGATCCTGGCCGAATACGAGCGCGCCGTGATTTTCCGCCTCGGCAGGCTGCTGGGAGAGGCAAAGGGGCCAGGCATAATCCTGGTGTTCGCCCCCATTGACCGCATGGTGCGTATCTCGTTGCGGCAGGACGCCTTTGACGTTCCGCCGCAAGACATCATTACGCGCGATAACGTCACTCTAAAGGTGAATGCGGTCATCTTCCTGCGGGTGATCGATCCCAACAAGGCGGTGGTCGCGGTGACCAACTACATGTATCAGACATCGCAATTCGCGCAGACCACGCTTCGCTCTGTGCTGGGCGAGGTGGACCTGGATGAGCTGTTGGCCCATCGGGAAAAGATCAACATGCGGCTGCAGACCATTCTCGATCAGCACACCGACCCCTGGGGCGTGAAGGTCACCAATGTCGAGGTGAAGCAGGTCGACCTGCCCGAGACCATGACCCGCGCCATGGCCAAGCAGGCCGAGGCGGAGCGCGAGAAGCGGTCCAAGATCATTCACGCAGAAGGCGAGTTCGCCGCTGCGCAGCGCCTCATTGATGCGGCGCACCTGCTGGCCAGCGAGCCGACCAGCATTCAGTTGCGCTACTTGCAAACTTTGACGGAGATCGGTGTCGAGAAGAACACCACCATCATCTTCCCGGTCCCGGTCGATCTTCTCGCAGGCTTGAACAAGCTGGTGCAGATCGACACCGCCAAGGCGGAGATTGGCTCGACCACACGCAGCGAATAAGGAGGCATCCAGGCTATGGCAGGGGAAGAGACCGAAATCACCTTAGGGGCAGGCAAGCTGCTGGGCCTTTTCCTCATGCTGGCCGCAACCTGCGGCATTTTCTTCGCCGTCGGTTATTCGCTGGGCAAGACCTCGGCCCGCGAGCAGGCGCTCAAAAACCTGCCCGCGCAGTCCGAGTCAGCGAGTCCCGCAACTGAGAGCGGCAAGTCTGCCCCATCGCCCACGCCATCGAATGGTGCTGCGTCGAACGGCAGCCAGGCTGATGCGGGAAACGACCCCGATCCTGATCTGACCTTCTACAAGGCAGTTAAGGAAAGCCCGCGCAATGACACAAACCCCGCGCCAGGGATGAAGTCCGCAGGTGCCGCGGCCGGGAGTACAGCCCAGGGCGCTCCCGCGCCGAAGCAGGCGGAAACACCGGCTTCGGCCAAAGAGGTGAGCGCGAAGGCCGCGGCGCCCAGAATCGCCTCTCCAGGCGCTCCGGCACAACCTTCTCCCCAAGCCAGCCCATCCGGTAGCTATGTGGTGCAGATTGCAGCCGTCTCGCATGAGGAGGACGCGGCTGCGCTGGCCGGCGCTCTGCGCAAGAAGAGCTATGCCGCCTCCGTGGTCAACAATCCCACTGGCAAGGACAAGCTCTTCCACGTGGTGCTGGGACCCTATGCCACCCTCCAGGATGCTGAGGCCATGAAGACGAAGCTGCAAGGCGAGGGCTACAGCCCGATCGTCAAGCGGTAAATCGCTGGCCGCTCCTCGCTCTTCGCTTTTCGCTTTTGGCTCCCCACGTTCGGCGGGACGTTCACAACCGGCTTTTGAGCGGGCGGATCCCGCATCAATACAGTATTGCCACTAACGAATAGCCAATAGCGAAACGCGAATGGCGCCTTCCCTCAGTAGGCCATCAGAAAATATGCGCCATAGTGGTTGCCGTTTCGGTACAGGATTCGCGCCCGATAGGTCACAGGGATGTCGTTGGTGTTGCTGAACTCAAAGTCGATTACGTCGCCCACCTGCAGCACAGCGTCGATATCAAAGGCCGCTCCCGCCGGAGTTACGTTGGTGCAGTTCCCGTCGATCGAGGTTCTCTCCCCGCTCACATAGGTGATGCGTATGGGCACGCACACCCGCAGCCGGCGGTCAGCACGACGATCCAGAGGATGGGGAGACGGAGTCGAAGCAGAATCGGGCTGCTGCCCCTGAAGGCTCATAAAGCCTATATCGACAAAATGCGCGCGCGCATAAGGGAGAGGCGGCCTCCTAGAAGGGTGCCGGACACCCACCGGCCCCAACTCAGCCCCGACGCCGATTCCCCGCCGACCGCTCGTTCACGGATTGCAGTTCGCGAACTTTAGCTTGGCGACCTGCGTGCTCCATGCGTAGGACGCCGTTGTCACATAGTACTGGCCGGTCGTTACGAAGGTGCAACCGTCATTCGACAGCGCCATGTCGTAGTAGTCTCCCCACAGGCTGCTGGTATCGGTTTCCGAGCCGGTGCCTCGCACTAGTATCTGCTCTGCTCCCATGGTGCCCAGGGGATCATTCTTGGCCCGCCCCGTATAGGCAATGCTGGGATAAACGCTGATGCCGTCCGTCACCGTGTACGACAAGGCGATGTTGCCCATCTTGTCCATAGCGATGGAACTCATGAAGCGCCAGCTCGAGTCAGGAGCAAATGTCCCCTGCTGATAGACCACCGGATCGGAGCTGCCGGCAGGCGCACGGAATTCATACCAGCGGACGGCGAGAGCGCCGTTATTGTTTACGGCATGGCTTACCACCCAGTGCTGCATCGGGAGGTTGCGAATGGTGCGCGCAATGGTCGGGCTGGGATCGGCACGATAGGCCAGACGGTACATTAGCCGGTTGGCCATCGGCCGCAGGGTGTATCCACCCGGCTCCGGAGCATAGCCGATCCACTGGCCATCGTGGAAGGGAGCTACAGGGATAGCGCAGGTACCGCCAACACAACTGAAGGTGGAATTCGGTGGATTGTTCCAGTCTACATGAAACTTATAGTAGTAGACGTTGGTCTCGATCCCGGTCGAACTGTTATCGATGCTGCCCATATACACGTTAGGCATTCCGCTCGGAGGCAGAGTGTCAGGCGAGTCGAGATCGCTGGGCAGTTGATTGTCGTCGAACGATTCCACGTAGTCCTGATTCGCATAGTCGACGAAGCATACCTGCCGTGCCGCCGGATCGCCGGCCAGCATCTTTGTGCGTTCGTAAGCACAGGGGGTCGTGCCGATGAAGGTCGACCCGGAATATTCGTTGTGCGAGGCGTAGTAGCCGTCGGGCCAGACCGCGAGCTTGCCATAATCCGACAGGGCAGTGTCCGCGTTGGGGACCGCGAATTCATACGCATACCAGGGTCCCAGGGCGTCCGGCGTCTGCGAGATCGCAATGCAATCGCGCGCCGGATTGATCATTACCGGTTGCTCCATTACCCAACGATGCGCCATCTTGTCCCATTGCGCGATTATGTCTCCGTCATTGCGGACCCCGCAGTTGGGCAGGCCGGCAAACAGGATGTTTCCCATGACAAAGCTCTGGCCGTCGAACAACAAATTGTTGCCGTTGAGGTCGAACACGGCAAACTGGTTATTGCCCCACTGGATGATTTCCGTGTCCCCGATGGACAGATTCATATCGCTGGTGCCGATATAAACGTGGTAACCGGGAAAACCTTGCCCCAGGCCCATCCAGTCCAGCAGCTTGACCGGAAGGGTGTCGGCAGTCTCCAACGTCTGGGCAACGGGATCCTGGAACTTAGCGTTGCCGGGCGTCGCGTTTTGCAGCAATTTATGCGGCTTCGGATCACGCATTGGCTCCCCCTGCCGATACCCAAAAGGAAGCTCCTGCGGATGATCTCTGATCAGATCGCGAAGCGGTGGGGTAACGGTGAATGCGACCGCCTTGGTCACCATCGGGTCGGTCAGCACCTTCACATCCTGCGCAATGGCCGATTCGGCAAACGCCAGGGACAGAACGACCCCCAGCAGCCACAAGCACGTCCTGGCTCGCATTAAGCTCCTCCTCACGTCCGCGCATCAGCCTAGGCGTGGCTCCCACGGAAGGCTGGAATCCTCGCGCGTCCGCTCCGCAATTGTAAGCTGCAAAGCCATCAAGAAGAAGAGGCTGCCCTTGCGGACAGCCTCTCGAGTTTTGCAAAGAGGCAATGCCTTTCGGCTGCCCCGATGGAATTAGTTCGACGGCGTGCAGTTGTCGAACTTCAGCTTGGCTATACGGGTGCTCCAGTTGAACGAGCTGGTCGTCACGTAGTACTCGCCAGTGGTAACGAAGGTGCAGCCGTCGTTGGACAGCGCCATATCGTAGTAGTCGCCCCAACGGTTCGAGGTGTCGGTCTGCGAGCCGGTGCCCGCGATAACGGTCTGCTCGGCACCCATCGTGCCCAGAGGATCGTTGGGAGCGCGGCCGGTGAACCCAATGGTCGGGAACACCGAAGTGCTGGTGACCGTGTACGACATCGCGATGTTGCCCATCTTGTCCCGGGCCAGCGAGCTCATGAAGCGGCTGGTGCCGTCGGGATTATACGTACCCTGCTGATAGGTCGTCGGAGTGGTGGAGTCGATGGGAGAGCGGAACTCGTACCAACGGGCCGAAGTAACGCCGGCGTTGTTGACGGCGTGGCTAACCAGCCAATCCTGCGTACGGTTGTCGCGCACCGTCCTCTGTGGCGTCGGAGAAGGCAGGATGCGATACGCCAGGCGATACATCAGACGATCGCTCAGGGTATCGATCACGCTGCCACCCGGCTCAGGAGCTGTGCCGGACGCATTCTGGTAGGTATTGACGGCGATCTTGCAGGCTCCGTTGACGCAGTCGAAGGTGGAGTTGGCCGGGTTCACCGGATCGAAGTGGAAGTGATAGTAGTAAATATTCGAATCCTGGGCGAAGTTGTCGACGCTGCCCACGAAGATCGGGTCGATGCCGTTCGGAGGCGCATTGGCGTCGTCGACATCAGCCGGCAGCATGCTGTCGTCAAACAGCGTGCCGTTCGAGTTGTCCAGGAAACACACGCCCTGGGCATTCGGGTCGCCGGCCAGCATCTTCACGCGGTCATACGCGCAAGGCATCGCGCCATTGTAGCTCTGCAGGTGGAAGAAGGAGTTGTGCGAGACGTAGTAGCCGTTCGGCCATACGCCGACTTTCGGATAGTCCGGGAAGTTGTTTGAGTTGTCGAAGGTCGGGAACGCATAGGTGTAATAAGCGCCCGTGGCATCCGCCGTCTGCGAGATGGCGAAGCAATCATAATAAGGAGCGCTGAAGCGCGGCTGGTACATGACCCAGCGATGCGCCATCTTGTCCCACTGGGCAATGATGTCGCCGCTGTTGGTCTGCGAGCAGGGGCCGGTCTGCCACAGAATGTTGCCATTCACGTAGGGCTGGCCGTTGAACAGGATGTTGTTGCCGTTCAGATCGAACACCGCAAACTGGACGTTCACCCACTGCACGATCTGGGTGTCGCCAATCGACAGGTTGCCATCGGTCGGAGCGTCAGGAACGTGATAGCCGTGGAAGCCTGTTCCTACACCCATGAAGTCGAGCAGCTTGGTCGGTACGGTGGCCGGCTGGAACGAGGTCTGAGCCGCGCTGTCCTTAAAAGCCGCGTAGTTGGTGTTTTTCTGGAACTGCGCGCGCAGCGCAGCCTTCGGGTACTGCACCGGGCTGGCCTGGTGATAACCGAACGTCGGTGTCGCAATGCGGGTCTTTACGAGGTCACGCAACGGCGGTGTGATAGCGAAATAAGCCTTGCTAGCCTGTGGATTCCTGAGCACGTGGTCGCTCTGCGCCGACATGCTGGTAACGCATGCCAGACACAGCATTCCCGCGAGCAGCGAGATCGAAATATTTCTCATTAGGTCCTCTCCTCGGGTTCTTTCTGTCTTGTGGTACGCAATGGATTTTGTGTGCCGAAGCAACGATGTACAGAGACTCAGCAGGACTTCAGGTTTATCATCTTTACTAGGCCGGGTCAACTACCGAGTTCGTAGACCAGACAATAAATGGTCTCTTGCCAACGATGGGCAGGAAATTTGCTCGCTGGTCACTAGCGATTTGGGGGTCGCCTCGCCGATCAGGGAACTCCCAACCCATTGTTTCCAGCGGGCCGCTCCGTCGAGGGTCTTTGGGCCGATCTCTCAGCCCACGGCGCCTACGATCAGCCTCCTATTTGCAAATCCTGCAAAGCCCCGTGACCGCAGTCCTCGGCGCTCTGCCGTCGACCAAAGCTTCCTGCTATCACCATGCTAAACTCAGTTTCAGATTAATAAATAAGGGCTTAACAGGTTGCTGAAAAACTCCCGACCGGGCCCGTTTGAAAGGGCACAGCTTTAGCTGTGCCGCAGACGCCCTTTGTTTCTATCATCCGAGCGGACCTTAGTCCGCGAGGAATCTGCCTTCGAGGGTTTCTCAGCAACCTGTTAACGCCGATCTTGCGAAACCGGGCCAGGAGACTCGATTGCCCATCCGACACAGAAACCCAGCATTCAACCGCACACTTCGCCTTACCTGCCTCAGTTTGTTCTTCCTGCTTTCGACCCTGGCAGCGGCTGCTCAAACCCAAAGTCAGAGTCAGAACCAGAATGTAGAGGCGCGGGACGCGGGCGGCGGTAACAAAGAAGAGCTGGTGCGCAATGCTGCCGGCCAGGTGGTGGAAACACGCACCCTCGACGCCAACGGGAAAATACGGGCGCGCAACTCCGTCGAATACCAGCCCGGCTACTACGTTCCCCAACAAACGACGATCTCGTACTATCCGGACGGTAAGTCTGTCGAGAGCCACGTCAATGTCACCTACGATCCCAGCGCCAACTTTCTGAGCGAAGTGGTGGAAAAGTACGATCTGGCAGGCAAGCACGTCGGCGGGCACAAGCTGCTGCACGATCCCGTCAGCGGCGAATTTCGCTGCTGGACATGGAATGAGGGAACTCAGAAATACGACCGCTTGGTCTGTCCTTCGGGCGAAGAGAGCGGCGAGAAGCCGCCACCGCTGAAACCCATCACCCAGGAGGAGGCGGTCAAGCTCTTCACCGCCGCCCACACGGCGCAGATGGCCCAGCAAAAGCAGCAGCGCATGACGCCCAAGAACCTGGTCACCCCTCCGGTGACGCCGAAAGAGACGAATTTTGCCGTGGTACTGCCGGCGGCAATGGCGCCCGGCGGGCAGGTCTCGGGAAGCATCGTAGACAATACCCACTACATCACCCTCAGGCCGGAGCTGATTGTCACCGACGTGACCTTGCCGCTGGTTCCCGGCGGCAATGCCGAGAAGCTCAGCGGCTGGCGCATCGAGGTGGCCGGCTCGCAGCCACAGCCCGCGGACAATCCCTTCACCTTCACGGTCCCGTCCGGAACATCATCCGTCGAAATCAAGATCTACCCCGAAGGAGAGCCGGCCAAAGCTGTCACCAAAACGGTTCCGATTCCTAAAACTCCGCCTCCCGCCAGCAAACCGAAATCCGGATATCTTGCCCAGGCATTGTGTGTCATCGGCGATGTGTGCCCGATCGGCGGCGTCTTTACCGGCAACGCCACAACTGCCTTTGCTGCTTTCGACGACAAGCCGGCGAAGATCGTTGCCGAGACCGCCGACATGGCCTTCATCGGCGTTCCTGAGGACCTGGAGTATGGCGTCAAGCAGTTGTTGTTCAACCAGGACAATGAGCTGCTGGCCTTCCCGGTGGTGGTGGCGCAGATTGACGTCGTGGCCGATGGAGTACACCTCGACGAGTTCCATCGCGCCATCCAGCAGGGTGAAACCAAGTTGCTGTTCGCCGGTGTCATCGGAGTGCAGAACCTTCCCGAGGACAACTGGGTCGCAGGAATGTTTCCCAAGACCAACCTGGAGTGGGCGCGCCGCTTCGTTCCCGGTTTTGAAGTTCCTCACGAGACCCACGCCCAGCGCGAAGAGCGCGAGATGATGGAGAAGCTGGAGCAGCAGCAGAAGGGCGGGAAAACTCTAGCCAAGGAAGAGAAGGAACAGAAGCTCGGCTACATCGTCTTCTTTCTGAAGAATACGACCCCTGACATCGGCAAGTGGCGCGGCTCCAAGGACCAGGCTTTTGCCCTGCCCTTGAATCCGGAATCCTTCTCGCAGGGAGACTATCGCTATAAATTCGTGATCGAGGCCGGCCAGACCGGAACCTATGCTATGGACGCCGCCCTTATTCCGTTCGTAGCTCCCATACAGGGACAGAAATTCACCCTTCCCGCTACTATGGGGAAATGATTTTTTCGGACGCGAAGAAGCATTCCGGAAATCTGTGTCTCTTTCTGATGTTCGCAACTGTGCTCGCGGCGGCGGTTCCTGCATTCGCCCAGTCCGCTGCTTCTCGCGGAACCATCAGTGGCATCGTCACCGATCCGCATGGCGATGCCATTCCCGGCGCCAAGGTCACGATCCGCAACGCCGATCTCGCCTCCGAGCGAGTGATCACCACCAATGAGCAAGGCCGCTTCGTCGCCGCGCTTCTGCCCTCCGGGCCCTACCTGATACAAGTTGCCGCACCGGGTTTCGCGCTGAAGAAGCCTGTGCGTGTCACCTTGGGCGTAGGCAGCAGTCTTGAGGTGAACGTCGCGATGGCGATTCCCTCCGCCTCGCAGAGCGTGACTGTAACCGGCCGCGCGCCGATGGTCGAAGGCAACACCACACAGCCCGTCGCCAACCGGACGGAACCCGTAGTGAGTAACTCGCTCGCCGGCCTGACGGTTACCTACCTGCCCAACCGCGACCGCGATTTCAGCCAGTTCGGCCAGCTTGCCGCCGGAGTGGAGCCGGCGCCCAACTACTCCGGGCTGGTCATCGCGGGACAGCGTCCGGATGCTTCTACCGCAGCCATCGACGGCGCCGACTTTCACGATCCCTTGCAAGGTGGACAACGTGGAACGCGCGACACATCGTTCTTCTTCCCCCAGACCGTGGTGCGCGAGTTTCAGATTGTCCGCGCCGGCGCTACCGCTGAAGTCGGCGATACCAACGCGGGCTTCATCAACGTCGTTACCAAGGAAGGTAGCAACAAGCTGCGCGGTGAAGCGTTCTACATCGGCCGGCCGTCTCCTTTGAGTTCGGCGGATACCTTTGGCCACTCCCTCGACAACGCACAAAACGAATTCGGTGGCTCCATCGGCGGTCCCATCAAAAAGGACAAGATCTTCTACTACGTTGGCGCTGAGCAGGACTATCTCAACATTCCCTATTGGACGCAGTTTGCTCCGCAGGCTCCCGGCACTGTAGTTCCGCCATCGCTGACTGCTTTGCAGCAGCAGGTAGTCGGCCACAGCGACCCGACGGCGGTATTCGCCCGCACCGACTTTCTATTGAACAGCAACAATAATCTGAATGTGCAGTTCAACTACAACCGCCTGAACACCAGCGGACTGGATGAGGGCTCCACCCGCAGCCTGGCCTCTCCCGGCAACAACATCCTCCTGACGGGAGATAGCTACTGGGTGCGCGGTACGCTGAACACGCTGTTCGGATCGAGCATCGTCAACCAGTTTCTGGCGCAGTGGGCGCGCGACGATCGTAACCTGCGGCCCAGTTCGATTACGCCGGAGTATGTCATCAATGGCTTCGGCGTGCTCGGCGGCAACAGCTTGTATCCCAATCTCTACCAGTCCAACAACGCACGCTTCGGCGATGACGTCTCCATCGTGCGCGGCAAGCTGCAACTGCATTTCGGCGGAGATTTCGCCTACGATCCCGGACATCTGCAGCGCGAAGCTAACCTCAACGCGCGCTTTGATTACGACTCGCTCGATGCATTTCTTGCGAACGATATTCGCCGCTATCAGCAGACCTTCATCACCGGCAACGATCTCTATAGCGGAGCCGTGCGTGAGCTGGGCTTGTATGTCAGCGCCAAGCTCACCGTCACCGGCAAACTCACCGTTACCGCCGGCTTGCGTTGGGATGCGCAGTGGAACCCACAGCCCCCGAATCCCAACCCGGCCATACCTTTGACTACCGTCATTCCCAATGACCTGAACCAGTGGCAGCCCCGGCTGGGGCTGGCTTGGGCGGCAACCTCCAAGACCGTGCTGCGAGCGTCCGCCGGTCTCTACGACGCCCCGACACCTGCCATCTACTTCCAGCGTGTCTTCACCGACAATGGGCTGAATACCGTTGTCGCCGACAGCTACTATGACCCGCAATTGCTGGCCCTGTTCGCCGGTGGCGCGCAAGCGCTACCCGCAGTGCCGCAAGGGCTCACGACTCCAGCCGCGTTCGTGGCTGCCATTGACCCAAACTTCCGCAATCCGCGTTCCTTCCAGGTTTCCGGCAGCATTGAGCGGCAAATCAATGCCAAGACCACGCTGACCGCCGCCTATGTCCACAACAGCACTTGGGACTTGCAGACGATGGTCAACCAGAACCTATTACCCCCGGCCTATTTTGCAGATGGGACGCCGATCTTCTCGCAGACGCTTCCCAATCCCACGATTGGCCAGCTCATGGTCAATCGCTCCTCTGCGCATTCCTCCTATGACGCAATGCAGGTGACGCTGGGAATCCAGTTGCCGCACCGTTCGCAGTTGAACGCGAACTATACCCTGGCGCGTGCGCGCGACAACGATTCAAACCTTGGACCGTATACCATCAGCTCGCCGCTCGATCCACTGAACCTTGCGACTAACGCGGCCTACTCCTCCTTCGATGTGCGCAACAGCTTCAACATTAGCGGCATCACCAATTTGCCCTATGGTTTCAAGTTCAACCCCATCCTCCTGTGGCGCTCCGGCTTTCCCTACAACCCGATCATCGGCTTCGACACCCAGAACGACGGCAACGACTGGAACGACCGGGCGATCGTCAATGGCCTGGTGACGCCGCGAAACATCTATCGCCAGCCCACCTTCTTCAACCTCGACATCCGCTTCGTGAAAGACATCAAGCTCAAAGGCGAGGGCCATCACCTCGACCTGTTCATGGACATCTTCAACATCACCGGGGCTAACAATCGCAACTATGGGCCAGAGTCCGTGAGCCTCTACGGCACGCCATCATTCCCGGTGTACTCTGCGGCCCAGGCACTGTACGCTCCGGATACGAATCACTTTGGCAGCACCCGGCAGGTACAGTTCACGGTACGGCTTACGGCCTTCTAAAGGCCATCAGACCATCTCGTAAGGTGCCCTTGAAAGGGCACAGCTTTAAAGGGCTGTTACGAAACTCGTGATTGAGCGACGACGGTGGGACATACCACACGCCTGTCCCGCAGGGATAGCATATCTAACTAAGTCCAGCAATTTATTGCTGGGAGGGCGTAAGTGGGAAATTACGAGTACGCTTCAGCGGACGGCACCAGTTTCGTAACAGGCTCTTCACCCGTGCCGCAAAAGCGCCCATCAAAACGGTGCCGCACCGCAGGCCGCTCCCTGAAATATTTCTAAATTTCGCAATCCTGCTTGCCTACTACCACTGGTAGTACTGCCAGCCTCTTGTCTACCCTCAAAGGTTTAGGGGGAACTGTCAGCGTGTCTACATCTCTACCTAGATCATTTCTGTCTCTTCTAGCGCTTGTTCTCTTGGCCGCATTTGCTACCTCGATAGTAGCTCAGACTATCGATCTTTCCGGAGTAAAAGGCCGGGTTGTCGACCCACAAGGTAAGTCGATTGCTGGGGCCGATGTCACCCTGAACAACACGGCCACCGGGCTGACCAAATCGGCGAAGACCAACCAGAACGGCGAATACTCCTTCCCCGGACTGCCGATCACCGAGAACTATGTGGTCAAGGTGGATGCTTCCGGCTTCAAGCAGGCCCAGCACGGGAAGATCGAGCTGCGCGCCAATCAGGCGGCGGTGGTTGACTTCACCATGACCGTTTCCGGCGAGCAGACCCAGGTCACCGTGTATGGCACTCCCGGTTCCGTGACCGTCGACACCGATCAGGTCACTACCCGCTTCGATGTGGAGAAGATCGAAGAAACCCCGATCTTGAATCGCAAGATAACCGCGGTTCCGCTTCTGGATTCGGCGGTCAGGCTGTCGCAGACGACGGGTGACCTGTTCATCAACGAAGTTCTTTTCGTCATCAACGGAACCGGACGCCGGCAAACCACCTACGATCTCGATAACACTGATGCCAACGACAGTTGGGGACGGCAGACCATGTTCGCCGCCATTCCGTTCTCTGCGGTGCAGGAGATGAACGTCGACAAGAACGCGCTCTCCTCCGAGTATGGGCGTAATGCCGGCACCGCCGTGGACGTGGTCACCAAGTCGGGCTCCAATGACTGGCACGGCGATTTCATCGGTATGGGCCGGCCGCAGTTCTCCGAAGCCAAGCAGCCCTTGGCGGCGGTGCCTGCCTATAACACTCTGGCGCAGGGCAGCGCCATGGTTTCCGGGCCTATCGTCAAGGACAAGACTTTCTTCCTGGCGTCCTACGAATACACCAACCAGGACCGTGATGCCGTGATCACCTCGCCGATTGATCCCGGCGCTGTCTACTCCGGCACCTTCAGTCAGAACCTGCTGTTCGCCCGCATCGATCAGCAGATCTCGGCCAACAACATGCTGACCATTCGCGGCAACTTTGACCGCTTTACCGACACCAATCCGTCGGACGTGGTCAGCGGCAACAACCTTCCCACCACGGCCCGCACCTTTGCGAGAAATACCTATCAGGCGGCGATTATCGACAACGCGACGTTAACTCCGAACCTGCTGAACGAGGCCCGCTTCGAATTTTTGCTGGGCTCACCGATCACCCAGTTCCTGCCGGTCGTGCAGGCCACGCAGGAGTTTGTCTCTGGTGTCTATACCAACGGTGAGTCGCGTATTGCCAACCTGATGAACCACCAGTACCAGTGGGCCGATACGCTGAGCTGGAGCAAAGGCAAACACCAGATCAAGGCCGGGTTCGACGTGGTCTACTCCTCCTCCGGCGGCTACGGCACGGAGTTCGGCAGCGGATATCTGCTGGGGCGTTTCCAGATCAACTCCAAGTACGCGAAGATTCCCATCCCGACCTTGCTGACTTACGATCCTGGCCTGCCGCCGCCGGGCTCGCCGGACAACGCCCCGCCACTGGCCAGCGCCTTCACCCAGTCATTCGGTGACGCCACCTACAACGAGAAGGAGACCTTGCTTGGCTTGTTCGTGCAGGACAACTGGAGAGTGACTCCGAAGCTGGTCCTGAACCTCGGGTTGCGTTATGACCTGCAAACTTTGACAGAGGGGAATACCAACTTCTCGCCGCGCGCAGGATTCGCCTACACCTTGTATGGCGGCGACAAGCCGACTGTGATCCGCGGCGGCTATGGTATCTACTACACCGAGCTACCCGCAAACCTGGTGGCCGGCTCCAGCATCAACGGGCCTCAGGGGACCTTCACCTACACCGTGCAGCCCGGGCAGTTTGGATTTCCGACTACCTTCAGCCCCATCACCACCATTCCGCCGGGAACCGTACTGCCGGCGCGCGACATCACGATCCTGGCCGGACAGTGCGACTACCTGAATCAGTTCCTGCCAGTTTCGCAACTGCACTTCTGCCCCAACAAACTGCTGAATCCCTATACCCAGCAGTGGAACCTGGGGATCGAGCAGCAGCTTGCCAGGAATTGGATCTTGTCGCTGGACTACATCGGATCGCATACCATCCACATCAATCAGCCCATCGATCTGAACTCGCCTTCCGGTTTCGTGCGCACCGCTCCCGGCGAGGTGCGTTCCGCTGCCGCCGCCAATGCTACCCGGCCCATCGTTCCCGTGCCTGGCGGATACCGCCAGGTGCTGGCGATGACGAACCTGGGGTCCTCCTACTACAACGGTTTGCAGGTCACTCTCAGGAAGCAGTTCACCACCCGCTTTGCCCTGCTGGCCAGCTATACCTGGTCGCACACCACCGACACCGTCGAGTGGGACGGCACACAGCAGAACCCCAATGACTATAGCTGTCCCGTTACCTGCGAGAAGGCAACCAGCCAGTTGAACCAGACCAACCGCGCATCCTTCAGCGGGACCTACCAGTTCCCCTACGGATTCACCCTCGGCGGCTACGCCTTCCTCGGGTCAGGCTATCCCTACAACGCTCTGACCGGCGTCGACAACAACGGTGACGGCAACAACTCCGATCGTCCTGTCGTCGGGGAGGGAGTGGTCCCGCGCAACTGGGCACAGGCGCCTGCGATTTATAACCTGGCGGCTTCGCTGCAGAAGAACTTCCGCATCAAGGAGCGGTTGGGGCTGAACCTGCGCGCCGAAGTTTACAACTTCCTGAACACTCCAATTTATTACAGCCTGAACGGCACCTATGGAAACGGTGCCCAGCCTTCGACTAACTTCGGAGCACCGGTGGGCGGCATCTCCAACGTGGGATCGCCGCGGCAGATGCAGTTCCTGGCACAGTTCACCTTCTGACAAGGGGTGAGTCTGCGGTGGATATTAAAGCCGCAGGCAAGTTCGCGAGAGGCAATCATGGCGGGCGAAGAAGCGCAACTTCGCCCCCTCTTTTTTTGCTTCGGTTAGCGACGCTTTTGCTGCGAAATTTTCTCCGCTTGAACCAAATGAAAAACCTCAATTCGGCATCGTAGCTTGCAGGCGGTCCATCGCCGGGCCCTTGGAATGATCAGACTAAAACTTGCAGGCATGAGAGCGATGAGGAGCATTGGTGTGTTACTTGCCGGCCTGGTTTGCATCCCGGCATGGGGGCAGAAGTGGCCCCGCGTAACTCCGGAATCGGGGAACTTTGTGGTGCGCAACTCGTCGGGTGACTCGTCATCGTCGGTGATCGCAACCAAAGAAAACTCTGCGACGCTGGTCCCCATCGCCTTCCGCGCCGATCGGGGAGGCTTCTTCGCCCATCACTGGATCGACGTGCAAACCTCTACCGGGCATGTCACCCTGGGATTTGGTTCCGCCCTGCTCCCCATGTTTGATCGGGGACAGGTCACAGTGCAGGACGCTTACGGCAACGTGGAGCACGAGTTCTTTCCCCGCGTCATGCCCCTCTATCTCGATTTTGGAAGAGTGCCCGGCAGCGGCAGGGACATTGCCCCCACCGTCTACGTTCCGGTAGCTCGAGCTGACCAGATCGTCGAGCAGCAGCGCCATCGCCGCTTCATCTTTCCCTACATCCCGCTGTTCCACGACTGCCGGACCTACATGTGTGCAATGCAGGCATCGATTGAAGGAAAATCCAAGCTGCCTTGCTATCTTCTGCTCAAAGGCTACTGGTAATATTCAAAGGCTTATTGGTAGCAAACATGGAGCCCCATTCATTTCTGCACATCCTGTCGTGGGTGATGGTGCTGCTGGGTCTTGGCTGCTCCGCCTACGTCGCGGGGGACTTGGGCCGGAGGCAGCCGCAGCCGATGGCGGTGATGCGCTACGTCTGGCCGATTAACGCGCTGTGGGGTGGCATATTCGGCATATGGGCCTACTGGGCCATCGGCCGCATGCCCGCGCTGGAAGCCAGCTCAGAGCGACCGCCTCAGGGCGAGAGGCCGATGCGCTCGGATGGCCCGGCGAGACCCTTCTGGCAAAGCGTGGTCTCGGGAACATTTCATTGCGGGGCCGGTTGCTCTTTAGCTGACCTGGTTGGGCCGTTTATCTTCCGCCTGCTGCCCTTCGCGGTGGCCGGCAGCCTGGTCTTTGGCGAGTGGACGCTCGACTATTTCCTGGCGCTGATCGTCGGCGTGACCTTTCAATATGCGGCGCTTTCGCCCATGCTCGGACAGAAGGGCCTGCCGGTCTGGTGGCGCGCGCTGAAGGTGGACTTCTTCTCGTTGAGCGCCTGGCAGGTTGGTATGTACGGTTGGATGGCGCTGGTGATCTTCGTGTGGCTGGGAGAGCTTCGCCCGTGGCATGTCGAGTTCTGGTTCATGATGCAACTGGCCATGGCCTGTGGGTTCCTGACCTCCTATCCCATGAACTGGTTGCTGATCAGGGCGGGCATCAAGACCGCGATGTAGCTGATATGCGGCCCTTAAGCCGGGACCGAATTTGTGACGCATGTCATTGATCGTTCCGGGAGGCAGGCGTTATATTGGCGGGTTCTAATTACTTTGAGGTCAACCGCAAGTTTTGACCTGGCAGGTCTGAATTCATGCCGCAGAATTATGTTCCGATCTTCATCTTCGCCTTTGTAGCCTTCCTTGTGGGCGCCGGGACGCTCCTGATCGCTGCGCTGGTGCGCCCGAAGAATCCTTTCCAGACCAAGCTGATGCCGTATGAGTGCGGCATCACTCCCTTCGACAATGCGCGCGGGCGCTACACCGTCCGCTTCTATATCGTGGCCATCCTGTTCGTCGTCTTCGACGTCGAGACCATCTTTCTCTTTCCCTGGGCAGTGCAGTTCAAACTGCTCGGCCTGTTCGGACTGCTGGAGATGGGAATCTTTCTCGGCATCCTGATCGTTGGCTACATCTGGATATGGAAAAAAGGCGCTCTGGAGTGGGTGTAGCCTAGTGCGCGTGCCCGTGCGCCTCGCCGGGACTGACCGGTATCACGCAGCCATGAGCCACCTCGCAGACCACGTGCTCGAACTGGATGGTGGTGTGGTGAATGTGGAAGCGCGCCTCCAACTGTTCCCTGATACTGCGCAAGATCGCTTCGCTCTCTGACGCCCGCATGTCGTCGATGCCCACGTGGCAGGAGAGCGAATGGGTATCGCTGCCAATGCTCCACACGTGCAGGTCGTGCACGCCGTTCACTCCCGGTATATCGCAGATACATTCCGCGATGCGATTGAGGTTCATGCCGCGCGGCGTGCCCTCGAGCAGAATGTTGAGGCTCTCGCGAATGATGCCGCTCGACGACCATAGGATCATCACGCCGATGCCGACGGAGAGCGCGGGGTCGATCCAGGTCTGGCCGGTGATGGAGATCGCGACGCCGCCAACAATCACGGCGGCGGTGGACAGGGTATCGCCGATCTCGTGGATCAGCGCGCTGCGCAGGTTGATGTCGCGGCGTCCGCGCATCAGGATCAGCGCAATCGCCCCATTCATCACTACACCCGCGGCGGCCACCCAGATCATCACTCCGGCATGCACCCGAACCGGATTCAGCATCCGGTCGAACGCCTCATACCAGATGTAGAACGAGATCAGAATCAGCGTCAGTCCGTTGACGAAGGCGGCCAGCACGCCGGCGCGGTTGTAGCCAAACGTCTTGCGGGGATTCGGCGCGCGCGACTGCAGGAAGACGGCGCCCCACGACAGTAGCAGGGCAAAAAAGTCGGAAAGGTTGTGACCGGCTTCCGACAGCAACGCCAGGCTATGGGCGCGCAGTCCGGCAACCACCAGCAGGACGATGTACAGCGCTGTAACGGCGAGCGACATCGTAAGGACCCGGGAGGTCCGGCCGTTCTCGCTGCCATTGGCTGGCACATGCATACTGCCAGTTTAAAGGGGCGTGGGAGTGCGATTCAACCAGGCAAGAAAGCGGACGGCGGCGAGAATGTGAGGCACATCACCAACAAGAAGTTGGACCCGAGAGCCCATATCCCCAGAAAAAATGTGTGCCGGGCTGTGCCTCAGGCGCGCGCAGCGCTGTTCCTGACGTCCCATAAGTGACTGAATAGATTGTGCTTACTCCTGGTCTTGGGTCGCGACGGCTGCTGCGTTGTTATCATACTATCTTGCTAAATCTACTAATAAATAGTTTTTTAGTAAGCTAATATGATAACTTTGCAGCAATATGGCTAAGCCAGAAGCGCAGTCCAACGAGTATCTTTTCCAGCGGGTACAGCTCGGCCTCCGGATGAACAAGTCCGTAGTCAAGGTCCTGAAGGCCACCGCCGAATACATGGATATGCCGTTCTCCGCCCTGATTGAGAGCATGGCGGTCACGGCTCTCGAAGGGCAATGCATCTTCGGTCCTGATGTGATGGAGAAGATCGAGCAGTTCAAATCGATCTATGGCATGAACGACATGCTGGACGCCTTAGCGGGCGGAGTCTACGAAGACGAGGAGCCAGAAGCGGAGGCTCCGAAGGCGAAGGCAAAGAAGTAGGCGACGTCAACGCCGCACTCCGTTGACACGGACCCGGACTTTTACTTGGCCCGGAGCAGAAGCACCGGCACACTGATGGCGTGCTGCACCCGCGTGGCGGTGGTTCCCAGAAACAGGTCGGCCAGGAAGCGATGTCCGTGGGTGCTCATAGCCACCAGGTCGCAACCTCTGTGCTTGACCCACTTCACGATCTCCTTTACCGGATCGCCATAGGCCAGTTCGGCTTCGGCGGGAATTCCTTCGTCGCGAAACTCAGACTGCACCTTCTGCAGGTAGGCTGTGTCCTCGGTGATCTCGGGGCTGATTGCGTCGGGGCCGTAAGTGCGCGCAGCCCAGCCGTCGGCAACGTGAAGCAGGACGAGGTGGCTTTTCGCCATCATTGCCAGGCGCTTGACGTGCTCAATAATTGCCCGGTCGGTGGGAGTGCCGTCGAGCGTGACCAGGATCTTGTCGTACATGGTCAGACCTCCTGCCAAGGCAGGGTGAAGCACGCCTTCAGGCGCGCGTGAAATCAAGAATTGTCCACCACGGAGACACGGAGGACACAGAGTTCGTTAGATCAAATACCTGCGTAGTCACCGTGGTGATCTTCATGCTTATAAGGGGCCGCCTGCGCTTGTGAAACTCGGGATGAGAAATCAAATCGGGAGCGTTTTCGGCGCGACGGAAGTCGCCCCCTGACGCGGGCCCTTGGCAAAGCATTCCATTTCCCTCTCCTGCAAATGCCTTCAACCTTTCTTTTGGATATACCTCAATGTTCTTCTACCTCCCCACAATGATGTGCCAGGCGGTCCTTATGGACTCCGGCAAGCCGTAGATGTCCATCGCCGTAATGAGAATGGCGCTGGTCCAGCCCGCAATGGCAAGGAACCAGCCATTCCTCCATATGCCCATGCGCTTCCGCGATCCGGTCAAGTGCAGCAGCGGGAACATGGCAAAAGGAAGCTGCAAGGCGAGCACGACCTGGCTCAGGGTGAGCAGATCAGTGACGCTGCTATCGCCGCGCAGACCGATGATCAGGACCGCCGGCAGGATGGCAAGAGTTCGCGTGATCAGGCGGCGCACCCAGGGCTTGATGCGCCAACGCATGAAGCCTTCCATGACGACCTGGCCGGCAAGGGTCCCGGTGATGGTGCTGCTTTGGCCGCTAGCCAGCAAGGCGACCGCGAATAGCGTGCTCGCCAGCGTGGTGCCCAGCAACGGGGCAAGGGTGAGATAGGCGACGCGAATCCAGTCGCTGTCGGGGCTGAAGTGGACCACCTGGCCGCCCAGGGTAGTGACGCTTTCCTTGCCGAAGAACACCATTGCGGCGAGCACCAGGATGGCGGCGTTGACAAAGAATGCCACGGACAAGGCGACCGTCGAGTCGATGGTGTTGAACTGGATGGCCCGCCGCATGGACGACTCATCCTTTTGCAACTTGCGGCTCTGCACCAGGGCGGAGTGTAGATAGAGGTTGTGGGGCATGACGGTGGCGCCGATGATGCCGATAGCCACATAGATCATTCCCACGTGATGGAACTGCGGCACCAGGCCGCCGGCCAACTCAAGGAAGCTGGGCTTGGTCTGGGGCAGGACGAAGATCTCGATGAAGTAGCAGACCGCGATCGTCGTGCTCAGCAGCAGGACGACAGCTTCGATGGTACGCATACCCAAGCCTTGCAGCCCCAGCAGCAGCAGAACATCGAGTCCGGTGATAATGACCGCCCAAAACAGGGGGATGTGAAACAACAGGTTGAGGGCGACGGCGCTGCCCAGGACTTCGGCCAGATCGCAGGCACCGATGGCCAGCTCGCTGAGCAGCCAATTGGGCACGCGGGTCCAGCGGGGATACCAGTCGCGGCAGGCTTGCGCTAGGTCCTTGCCGGTGACGACGCCCAGGCGCGCCGAGATGACCTGCATGAAGATAGCCATGATGCTGGCGAGGCCGACGACCCAGAGCAGCCCATACTTGAATTGCGCCCCGGCTTGCAGGTCGGTGCCCCAGTTGCCGGGGTCCATGTAGCCGACGCTGATGAGGACAGCGGGACCGACAAAGGCGCGCCACTGCTCCCAAAAGCCGGCCTGATGGGGCGGCACATGCACGGAGCTGTGCATGCCCTCGAGGGAGAGCGAGCCGGGAGGGGTGGGGGTGTCGCGCATTGCCGTGGTGTTTCCCTAGAGAGATTGAACCACGGATCGGCACCGATGAACATCGAGGGGGCGAGACGGCAATCCCTTGGAGAAGAGCCGCCGGTTGTGTATTTGCGATCTACGTAAAGTGACGGGGATGCTGGGGGCCGGATTGTATGTGTAAGGCAATCGCATAAGAGTAATCACCTCAGCTCCGGTTTAACGTCCTTCCGCTCAGAAACGGTTGGCTAGGGCGGTTAACACGACTAATCTGCTTTGATCAGCACAACCGCTTCGATCATCACGACTTCAGGGTCATGGCTGCCGGCACATCGACGGTATAGCCGTTATACGTCAAAGTGAGATGACGTTGCCAAACTCCTGGCCGCCCCGTCACTCGTGGTCTGAGCAGATTGAGGGTTGTGAGTGTTATGGCGGTGATCGCCAACAAGGGTCGCAGCCAAGTCGGAACCGTAAGAAATGTGATCAGGAACGCGCAGGGGGGACATCTCCCATTCTATCTTGCGTTGTGTAGTGGTTACGGTAAACCGCCGTTCAGAGTCTTGCCAGCGGGGCTGACAGGCCTTGATCCCTGCCAGTTCAGTGCCGCTTCGTGTGCGCTTGAACCTTCTCGATGGCAGAAATACGCGCAGATTTCGTCCGGCGTAGGGCCTTTTTGGGCGCGCTCGACTTCCGAAGATGTGTTTCGCGAAGCTCAGCCATAAATTCTGCCCTCCGCTTCGGTCCTCCTTCTTCCAGGACCTGAGCCATGCCCCTCAGCTTGGAGGCCGGCACATATTTGTGCCCCCATGCAGTCATCTCCATCAGAAGCGGGAGCAATTCGATGCCCCTTTCTGTAAGGCTGTAAATGGCTTTCTGTTTATGGCTGGCGTCATGGGACTTGACGATGATCCCCTGCTTGACCAGCCTTTGCAGGCGATCGGCCAAAATATTCGATGCAATCCCTTCCAAAGACTTGGTGAGGAGCTCGCGAAAATGCCTTCGGTTCATGAACATGATGTCGCGGATGACGAGCAGACTCCACTGATCGCCAAATATTTCGACCGTCCGGTTCATCACGCACGCTGACCTGTGATCCTTGCGCACTTTGCCTCTACTCCGGTTGGGCGTTGCTTGCCCTGATTGACTATACAACCGGTTGCATCTGATAACCAGTTGTGCGGCATGTTGTTGTCGCCCTCCACCCAACGCATTCCAGGCGCCATTCTTCGCTCGAGACAGTCGGATACGTCGCCTTCTCATCCGGCGAGCCGGTTGGTCAATAACGCAACTAGTTGTTATATAGAACTAGTTGCATAATGCATCCTCTGCTCTCCTTCGAAGAAGTTCTTCCTTATTCCCATAGAGGTGACGTCGCTAAAGTCCCGTTTCTTGTAGATGTGTGCCGGCTTTCTGCGAGCAAATCTGCAAACGAATGTGGTTTCAAACGGTGCTTTTGTGTAATCGCATTGCACCGCGAGCATCCATCTCTCTGATTTCATTCATGCGGTAACTGAGGCTGAGGTTTTAGGCGAACCATGCGGAAGTTGATGGCAGCTCAAATGCCTTCGTACACGCCGGGCGCGGAACGACGCATGCTTCTGCGCTGAGTTGAACATTAACTAATAGGCTGCGCCGAGTTGGTACGACGCGTGAATCGCCGATCATCTCGGCGCCGAGAGTCTGCTCGGACGAAAAGGAGAAGATATGAGCGCAGTAAGAGGGTTGCGGAATTTCCGCATACTGTGGGTTACGACGATTGTTCTGGGCTGCTTCAGCAATGCGGTTGCTCAAGCGAGCTACAAGATTACCGATTTGGGCACTAACAACAGCAACGACAACTTCAGCATGGCCATGGGCCTCAATAACCAGGGCTGGGCGGAGAACATGGATGGGTTCGTGAACCCTCCCATAAATAATCTGTTTACGACAGTTGCAAGGGGCCGCGCGGTGATAAACATCAACGGACACAACATCGACCTGGGCACGCTTGGAAACTCCGACGGCAACAGTTGGATCAACTGGGGCGGGATCAACGACCGCGGGGAAGCCGTCGGTATGTCCGAAACATCGACTCCAGATCCTGATGGCGAGGACGTTTGCGGCTTCGGCACACACCTTACATGCGTTCCGTTTCTTTGGCGAGACGGCCACATGAGCGCTCTCCCGACGGTGGGCGGGAATAACGGGCAGGCCAGCGCCATCAATAACCGCGGAGAAGTCGCAGGATACGCGGAAACGCCAGTCGTTGACTCTGGGTGCCCCCCGTTTAAGACTACCTTGGCGGTGTTGTGGGAAAAGGGCAATGCCCAGCCGCTTCCTACGGTGGGTAGCGATCCAGACGGGGTCGCGTTCGGCATCAACGATCAAGGCCAAGCCGTAGGCTACTCGGGAAGCTGCATCGCAGCGACGCACGCCGTAATGTGGAAAAACAACACTGCCTTCGTGCTTCAGGACCTCGGAGGTACACGTTCCAATATCGCCTTCGTCATTAACAACCGCGGCCAAATTGCTGGGAAAGTTCGCAGCGCTGATGACACACACTACGTAGCCGCTCTTTGGCAGCCGGACGGCACACTCACAACCCACGAGCCTCTGCCGGGAGATCTTAACGCCTTCGCCACCGGCATCAACAACCAGGGCCAAGTGGTGGGAAACGACTTTGACTCCGACTTCAACTGGTCCCACGGCTTCATTTGGCAGAACGGTGTGATGACCGACATCAACACGCTAATTCCCGGGGATTCCAACCTCTTCGTAATCTCGGCTAGCAATATCAATGAGCGCGGACAAATCTCGGGTATGGCATGGGTGCTTACCGGGCCCCATGCGGGCGACATCCACGCCTATCTTGCAACCCCTACAGACCAAGACCTAGGCCCGTCGGTTGCAGATGTCGTACCTACGCATCCGAAAATCACTTTGCCCGCGAATGCTGACAAACACATGTTGCACGGATCCGGGCACTGCAAACTCGACCGGTAACATGATTCGTTCCCCCGACTATGTGCCGGTGTTCCCCACTCATTCCTTTTGTTGCTGGAATGAGTGGGGCACCACCCGGCACAGGCTCCGGACAGGGCACCGAAGGCTCAAGCATCAGCGACCTGGGTGTGGTCACGGGAAACATCATTGATTCGAGCGGCGTGAATCACGGCTTCGTGCGGAGTCGGTTCGGCGCCGTCATCACCTTCGACGCTCCGGGGGCGGGCACAGGCGCCGGCCAGGGCACCACCCGACCCAGATCGCAACGATGACCCCGGCAGGGGCTCTCCGCCCCGGGCCCGGCATCGGTCAAGGGGCCCCTTTTCCACTGTCCCGAGCAGTGTCCTGTAACTGACTACTGAGGTCACATCAGGTGCTTCTTGGGTGGCGGAGTACGAATGTAAGTGATTGGGATTGTTAGGCGTCACATCCGGGCGGAGAGTTACTAAACCGTTATACCGTCAAAAGCTGTATCGGAGTTCGAATCCCCTCTTCGCCAAGTCCCTTCACGCTTTCGCCTTCAATGCATGTCTGGCACTTTCACTGCCGAACTCTTGCCGAAAGGATTCAGGACGACCATTGGCCATTAGTCGGCTCCTGGGAATTACGCAGCAACCCGCATCTGGAACGAGAAACGCGCATCTGTGGACGCATCTGGCGTGGAATAGTCCTATGGGCAAGGCTAAACCACTTGGACGTAGAGTCGGCAACGCCTTCGAAGTGCTGCGGTGAGATTAGTCCCCACAAGTCGGCATGCACCTGTGATTCTTAGCAAAACATGTGCATGATGGGCGTTTGTCGGTACGAAGCCCGAAAACGCGATTAATTCGTACAACCGGCTTCAACTGTGCGGGATGACGATGAAGGGCCCCGGCTCCGTATCGCGCTGGTTGTGCAGAAACGCGGGACGGCGTAGCAGCGGAAATGCCGACGGAGGCTCCCAGACCGGCGACTGTAGATTTGGCATTGGCTTTGCCTGGAACAGCTTCCTGCAATGTCTGGCCGTCCACCGAGCCCACCTTCGCGACTTCTTTCTGCGGGCGCTATCGGCGGAAAGTCCGGTTCCCGCATACATCTGCCGGTAGAGTTTCGAAAGCAACACGAAAGCTATCCTGGAGCGCAGGCCTGGAGCACAGGCCGACCTTTGCCAGATGGCGCTCCAGTTATAAAACCTGTCCCAAACCTGCTGTGTGCGTTGGGAAATTTCCTCCGAGCTCATCGAGGGATGGGGGGTAAACATCTTGGGCCGAGTCTCGGCTGGAATCAGCCAGTAGCGGGTAATCGGCACATCTCCGACCAGCGTTGGTTTTCTTGCCTGGTCTTTCTCCCAGCGCGCAAAATCCACAGTCCCGGGAAACGGCGTCATGGTGAGGAACTGAGCAAAAGTTATGCCCGCCTTGAGTGCCATCTCGACCGTGGCATCGAAGGTGGCCGGCTTATCGGTGGGCAGACCGAAGATGAACGAACCAAGGACATGGACGCCATGGCGTTTGAAGGTTAGCAACTGCTGGGCCAGAGCCTCACCAGACTGGTTGAAGTCTTTGAAGACCGCTTTGAGTCCTTCCGGGGTTACGGCTTCGACCCCCACTAACGCACCCTTGATGTTGGCCTTCCGCATAGCGTCCAGATAATCACCATCTTCGGCCGCCTCCATCGTAATCTGGGTGTAGAACACCATATCTTTTGGCAGTTTTGCCAGCTCTTCCATGAGCTGGAAGCGCTCGGTGCGGATGGCGGTCAACTGCTCAAGTTTGGCGATATTGTTTTGCTCCCGGGCCAGACGCAAATCGGTCAAGGTAACGGGATAGAAATTATCGTCGGCGAGGGCAATAAAGCGGAAGCCGAGACGGCGCAATTCAACGATTTCGTCGATCACGCTGTGATAGTGCCGTTGGCGAGGCTTTTGTCCGTCGGTGCGCCACACGCTGCAAAAAGAGCAATGCTTGGGGCAGCCGCGAATGGTCTGCACCGAGGCCCACATATACTTGTGGCGGGGCATCAAATCCCATCGCGCGGCCAGGAACTGGCTACCTTCAATCCGTCCGCCATCATAGATACTGCTCAGCTTGCCGGCGAGGCAATCGGTCACAACCTTACCCCAGGCAATATCGCCGTCTCCCTTGACCACGGCGTGGGCGCCACCGCGTTGGAAAGCCTCTTCGGGATAGAGGGTAGCGTGGATGCCACCATAGATTACCCAGGCATCGCGTGCGCGGGCCATGCGGCCGACTTCATATCCACGTAAAGCATTTCCGGTATGAACGCTGATGCCGACGATATCTCCCGGCATAATGCTGTCTGGCGCAATCTGCTCCAAACACTCATCGACGAGAATGGGATTCCCAGCGGCTTGAGGTGTGGCCGCGGCAAGGACAAACAACCACCGCGGCGTGATGACAGCAGTGCCAAAGGAATTGTCACTGGGATTTACGAGATGAACGCTCATTCGATTCGACCCTCTGCAGTGCGAGTGCGGCGGCTTACGAGCGCGTCTTCACGATCGTGCGGATCATTTTCTGTGCTGGCTGTGGATGATCGCCGATCACAAGCGTTCCCGCCGGACTCTATAGATATAGATGCCGATTGTGAGGTTTAGAGGTTACCGTCGGAGTGGGGGATGAACCTGAAACCGGCTTCTGGGAGATCCTTCCTGATACCTCGGCGTAGCGCAGGCGGTTGCATCGGCGAATTCTTGTGCACAGAGTTGGGTCAACGAGCCGTCGCTCCCGCACTTGAAGGACTTCAGAAGGGTGAAGTTCAGCAGCTAGTTAACCGGCCTTCGCTTCTCAGTGTCTCAATGTCTCTGCGGTGAACCGGCCTTTCCATCCGGACTGGAGCTGTGCTTCTGCTGCTCCTGGAGTTGCATCCGCAGGTCCCGTATCAGCACCATCCATAAACGGACGTTGGTATTCAGCAGGATCGACATGTTGGTGTCGTGAATGAAGCTGACCTGGGCTGCCATGTTGTTGACCAGGCTTTCCATCTGGTCCAGGTCGAGTTTCATCTGCTGCGCCGGATCAGGGCGCGAGGCGGGCGCGGCGCTCGTTGGAGAACTTTGGACTGGCGCCGTCTGCTGCGTCTTTGGATCGGCGTCTTGCGCACAAGCCATCGCGCACGCCACCAACACCACGACTAGAGACTTCGCTGCCTTGAACATAATCACCTCCGGTAAGGACCGCCGTTGGGCCGTCCGCTTCAGTATGATGGAAAATTTGCTGACCAAACACAGGAGTTGACCTTGTACCGACTGACGCTGGGCGATTGCGAATTCATGATTCTCTCCGACGGCACCTATCAACTCGACGGCGGCGCCATGTTCGGCGTGGTGCCCAAGGTGCTTTGGGAAAAGCGCATTAAAGCCGACGAACGCAACCTGCTGACGCTCGGCCTCAACTCGCTGCTGATACGAAATGGTGAGCGCACCGTGCTGGTCGAGACCGGCATTGGACCCAAGCTGAATGAGAAGTCGCGCGCGATCCACAAGAACCAGGCCGCGCTGCTGGAGAATTTCGAGCGCGCGGGTGTGTCGCCCAACGAGATCGACATCGTGATCAACACTCATCTGCACTTCGACCACTGCGGATGGAACACCTTCTACGACAAAGATGGCAAGCCGCAGCCGACGTTTCCCAACGCGACCTATTACGCGCAGCAAGGCGAGCGCGATCACGCGCACGAACAGCACGAGCGCGATCGTGTGAGCTACCTGACGGACAACTACGATCCTCTGGTGCGCAGCGGACAGATGCGCCTGCTGGGGGGAGACGCCGAGATCGCACCGGGCATTTCGGTGGAAGTCTATCCCGGACACACGCGCGATCTGCAGGCGGTGACGGTGCGCGCCGGCGAACATGTGGTGTGCTACATCAGTGACCTGATCCCCACGTCGCATCATCTCGACCCCACGTGGGTCATGGGCTATGATCTTTATCCGCTGGACTCGATCAACAACCGGCATCGCTTCTACAAGAAGGCGATTCCGGAGAGGTGGCTGGTGGTCTTCACGCACGACCCCGAAATTCCGTGGGCTTACGTGGAGATCGGCGAAAAGGGCAAGCCGGTGGCGCGGCCGGTTATCCACTGATTTTTGCCGAAGGGGCTAGCCACACCGCAGTTGCTGTCCTACAATGTAGCACCGTGTCTTAAGAACTGCCGAGGAGTGCCTATGGGAAAGAAGGACAAGAAAAAAGACAAGAAGAAGCATCGGCAGGAAGGAGCAGAGGTCTCCGCAACGGCGAACAAGAAATCCGGCACGCTCGATCTGCGAGCGATTGAGCTCCCGCCTCCCCCCAAGCCGCTTAAGCCCGCCGACATTCGGGCCCTTCGCGCCAGCATGAATGCCAGCCAGGCGCTGTTTGCGCGCCTGCTCAACGTCAGCTCCAATGCAGTGGAGAGTTGGGAACAGGGAATCCGCGAGCCGCGTCAGGCCACGCTCAAGCTGCTGCACATCGCAAAGAAGACCCCCGGCGCGTTGCTGGACTGAGCTAACGACTCAAGCGCGAAATACGCGGAGAAAAAAGGCTAGGGAGCCACGGATCGCACGGATTTGTTTTGGCGCTAGCTAGATCGAATCCGTGAGATCCATGGAATCCGTGGCTGCTTCTGGTGTTCCACGATTTATCCGCACTCGTCCGCGGGTGAACCGGCTTATTGGTTTGCCAAGCTCACCGCGATGTCTCCGGCGATCGGCAGCATGAAGCGTTCGCCCTGGTAGGCCTTGATCATGCACACGATCCACAGAACGAATGAGAGCAGGCCGATACAGACGATAAGCAGCCATCCGATCCCGAATCCGAAGTGGCCTCCGTAAAAGAAGCCAATCCCAAAGATCATGCCAAGCACGATGCGTATCAGGTGCAGACCGCCGAAGGTGACAATCGACTGTGCGGCGTGAAAGCGGACGTAAGGCCGTTTGTCGATCAGGAAAAAGATGATGCCGGTAATCCAGCCAAGCACATAGCATAGGGTGGCGGCCACGTTCTCCGACATTCCGCTGGTCGCCGCCGGAGGATAGTTTTGGGCCGGTGCGGTAGCAGGCGCGGTCGCCGAGGCCGGCTGGGGCTGGCCGCAATTCTGGCAGAACTGGGCGTTAAGGGGAACCTCGGCGCCGCATTTTGTGCAGTGGGGCATCGCAAAACCTCCAGGGCTTTTTCTGCCACGAATGCTACCACCTTAATCGGGTGTCGAGTAGTGAAACACGATATGCCCCGGCAGCGCCGCTTTCACTGGCGAGCAGTCAGGCATCAGCTCCCAGCCGCCAGTTTCCCGCCAGGAGCGGACGCTCAGCGTTTACCTGGAGGCCGGAAGCTCGCGGCTGGCGGCCGTTCGAGAATTCTGCTGCGCTTGGGCCGCCGGCAGCATCTCACGTTTTATGGCAGGCACACTCCACATTTTCAAGCGCAACGACAATCCCCTGGAATTCCAGGCCAACTACAATTTGGGCGCGACTTCGTGGGTACAAGTGTTCGATCCTGTCGGGCTGGACCACTTTCTACAAATCGGCTCCGGTCTGACGAGCAACAGCATCGACAACATCCTTGCGGACCTGCGCGCCCACGGCCACACCAGCGAGGCCCCGGTCAATATCCCAGAGTCGCACCTGGCAGAGATGGGATTCGCCGAGTCACCCAGCGACGACTGAAGTGGTCAGTGGCTAGTGGTTAGTGGTTAGATAGTGGACAGTTCCTGGTTGGGTAGACCGCGGGCGGACTGGAGTTCAGTCTCTTTGCCGAACGTCGTCACCTCTATCCACTGACCACTGCAACATGAAACTCTTGCTGCCGATCGCGGTTTTTCTCCTCATGGTGTCGATCGGGATGAGCCTGCGCCCTTCCCACCTGTTCCAGCACTGGCGAAGGCTGATCGGGGGAAACGGATTCCGCCTCCTGCTGGCTACCTTTATTGTCCCGCCAGCTATTGCCTTGGTTTTGTATCATTCGCTGCCGCTGGATTTTGGCGAAGGGGTGGGACTGTTCATGCTGGGAGTCGTACCCGGAGCGCCGCTGGTCTCGCGGATCGCGGCCAAGCGCGGTTTCGACATGCAGTTGGCGGCTAGCTACCAGGTCTGGGCAGCCGTATTGGTTCCGGCCGTGCTCCCAATCGTGGTTTATGCCGCGGCACAGTTGTACGATCGGGACGTTTGGATCTCGCCGCTCGTGCTCTTCCGGAATATTGCTCAAAATCAGTTTGTGCCTCTGCTAATCGGGCTGGTGCTTATGCACTTCGTCCCGGTTTTCTCTGCGCGTATTCAACCGGCGATAACAGTTGTGGGAAACGCCCTTCTGCTGGTTATGATCGTGGCAGCGTTATGGGTCATGCGGGGAGAGCTGGCCTCCATTACGGTATGGTTGTTTGTGGCCTCGGTGCTGCTGGCGGTCGGTTCGATTCTCGCGATTACGCTTCTGCTGCGGGCAGACGCGGAGACGGTCAAGACGCTGGCTCTGTGCAACGCAAACCGCTACGTCGGGCTGGCTCTGCTCCTGGCCCGTAACTACACCAAGGCCCGGCACGCGATCCCCGCTATCGCGTGCTATGCCCTGATAGCGCCGCTCATCATGTTCATCTTCGCGCGCCTGGTGCGCAAACGTGCGGCCGTGGCCGCTTCGGCATAGAGCCTGTTCCGTTGCTCCGTGGCACAATCGATCTATGTTCTCGCGGAAGGTCACTGTAGATTACGAAGAGAACGGCGAGCGCCGGCCCTGTCCGATGAAGTGGCTGGACAGCTTCGCCATGCGCAACTTCACTAACGACCAAGTCTTCGATGACACGCTCCCAACCGGCGACGGACAGTTGGAGATCGGAACGCGGGTGCCGCTGGAGAAGCTACGCAGCTCGATGGAAGACTGGTTCCGGCGCAAGAGCTATCTGCCAAGAGGAGCGGCACTGCTGGTTGAGGAGAGGTAGTCCTCGATGTCATGGGGAACGCAGGCTGGCGCCAGGAGCGCGCTCTCTGGTCGAGTGCACAAGAGCAGATCCCTCGGTCGCCGCCGCGACCTCGTGATGACAAGCTCAAAAGCCCAATGATTACCAGGATTACCTTTCTCGTTATCGCGCTTGTGCTCGTCGTTGCCGCCGTCTGGGCCTATGGCCACGACCAGAAGCTCGACCGCAATGCGGCTCTGGTCAACCTGGGTGATCCCAACGAGACGGTGCGGGAGCTGATGGGTGAGCCATCACAGGAGGGCGACTGCGGCTCGGTAACCCTGGCGCCGAGTTCCTGCACCACCGAATATGTCTATCGCTATTACTACTCAATTTTCCGTCCAAAATATGAGGTTGTCTGGTTCGACCACGGCGGGAAGGTCATCGGCGAGCAACACGTGCAGCGGCCGTTCTAAAGAATCGGCACGTCGGGAGCGGCATCGCGCGGCAGGTCGCCGGTTAGGCGGGGGTCGTCAGTAATCTCCAGTCCACGCTTGTAGGGAACAAAGCCGGCGTTGCGATAGAACTCCAGCGCGCGCGGATGATCGAGGGTGCAGGTGTGCAGCCAGATGCGATTCGGACGGTGTTCCCATGCGGTCTTCAGTCCGCAGTCGAGAAGGGCGCGCCCGGCGCCTTGGCCGATAAGCTCCGGCACGACGCCGAAAAATGACAGCTCAATGTCGGGCATGTGGCGGCGGTCGAACTCCAGCAAGCCGGCATCTACCCCATTGTGGGATAGGGCGAAAATATCGAGGTCAGGATCGTGCACGATGGCCCGCAGTTCGTCGTCACTCATGCGCAAACGGCTGAACCATAGCCAGGGCTCGCCGATCCGGCGGTAGAGGCGGCGGTACCAGTCGAGGTCAGGCATCCCGACACGCCGGATGGCGAAGTCTGACATTGTGGTAGGTGCGGTTGCCGGCGGGGTACGCATTTCAAGGTAGGTGACCACGGCGGCGAGTTTGCCGGGCGGGAGGTCGGTATAGCCATCGTTCATGGGTTAACTTCGTATGCCGCCCCTGAAGGGGCTGAGGCCTGATTCGTTGCGACCGGATCCTGAGCCGGCTTCAGCCGGGCGACACAAAAACGCGCTGAGGACACACCCGGACCTGAACCGCTCTCCAGCACGTGAGTGCTGGGTGGATTGCGTTCCGCAAATCGAGTCCCTTTAGGGACGACAGATTACTCTTGCGCCTCCGCCACTCCGCTCAGCGCCAGCGTCAGCAGCAGAATCCGTTTCAGCCCCAAGTCGCGCCCCGTGGGATCGTACCATTCGTTGATCGTATGCGCGCCACCGCCACTGCCGCCAGCGCCGATGGCGATCGCCTCGCGCCCCAGCGACAGGGGAATGTTTGCATCCGTCGATGCGCGCTGAATCTTGGCCACATTGCTGAGCTGGGCATCGACCGCGCGAATGGTCTCCAGCAGCCGCGAGTCGAGCGGCAAGTCCGCCGCCGGCCGGTCGCCGATGATCTTCACTTCGCTGCTGAGGTGCTCCTTCCGATTGCGGCCGGACGTTGCTGCGATGACGTGGTCCAGCGCATCCCGCAGCGCACGCTCCAGCTTGTCGAGCTCCTCGACCGAGGCCGAGCGCGTATCGACCCGCATGGTCGCAACCTGCGGAATCGAGTTGACCGACGTGCCTCCCTGGATCGTTCCTACGTTGTAGGTGGTCTTCGGCGACGGCGGCACCGGCGTGCGCGCGAAGCGCTCGATCACCCGCGCCAGGGCGACAATAGGATTCGCCACGCCGAAGTCGCTCCAGGAATGGCCGCCCGGGCCGCGCACCGTGACTTCATAGCGGCGGCTGCCCAGCCCTTCGGCGATGATGGTGTCGCTACCCGCGCCATCGACGGCGATGAGCGTGCCAATCGAATCCAGCCAGCGGCGTTGCTGGAAGATATGCCGCATGCCGCGCAGGTTGCCTTCGCCCTCTTCACCCACGCTGCCGATAAGAAGGATAGGCGCGCGGTTCGCGATCGGCGCGTCACGCAGTGCGCCGGCAATGGCCAGCAGGGCGACGATGCCCGAGCCGTTGTCGGAGATCCCCGGGCCATACAGCTTGTCTCGCTCGCGCCGGGCGTTGATCTCCGTGTCGGCAGGAAAGACGGTGTCCAGATGAGCGCTCAACGCAACAAAGGGCGCGTCGCTCTCGCTGCCCGGGCGAATTCCGAAGACATTGCCAAGCTCGTCCTGGTGCACCTCCGCCAGTCCCAGCTCGTCAAACCGCGCCTGCAGCCATGCGCTGCGTGCAGCTTCTCCAAAATACGGGGCGGGAATGGCCGTGACTTCCAGTTGCCGGTCTTCCAGCTCGCGGCTATGCGAGCGGAACCAGGCGAAGGTCTGATGTACACAACGCAGCTCGGCCAGCGCCGCAACCTGCTCTTGCACGGAGCGCTCCTTTGGCGCCTTGCTGGTGGAGCTTCCTTGGCGGAAGGGAGCGCGAGCTGATGGTCCGAGAGGCATGGCGAAACTCAATGGTAATACGACCTGCTCGCGGCGGGTTTTCAAGTGCCGCTACGGCTGGTCGACTGCGGACGATCACATGCCGGGAGTTAATTTGGGTAATCCCGACGCGATAAATAACGACCCAAGTCAGGTAGAGACGGCAGGCGTTTCGCAGTTAGTTCGGATAACGCCGGTTCGCGCCAGCTACAATCTGGTGCTGAGGACTCCGTCCCACGAAACGACCCTTTCCATGAACAGCATGAACACTTCAGATGCAGCTCTGGAAATGCTGCGCGGCGACGTGATCAATATCGTCCTGGGAACGGTGTTCCTGACGGCTGGAGCGACAGCCTGCGCCATCGCAGCGATCCGCTGGCGCAGGGGCGTTCGCATCCTGCTGTGGTGGGGAATCTTTAGCGGCATGTATGGCCTGCAGAAGCTGGTCCAGACGCAAAGCGTGTTGGCGGTTCTGCCCAAAGCTCTCCAATCGGCCACGCCGTACGTCAGCACTGCGGTCATGTACCTGCTTCTCGTTTCTGCCTTGTTAGCATGGCGAGAGCTGAGCCTCGGCAAACTTAGGTCCATCGTCCAACTGGAAATCTTAGTCGCGTTGGCAATTGCCCTGATGGGTATGGGCACTTTCCTCCTCGGTGGTCCAGCCAATAAATGGATGTTCTACAACAACCTGCTCGCAGTTCTTGGCATGTTGGTCCTCCTGGTTGTTGTGCTGGTTCCCAAATTCTCCCGCTTCCTGGTGATCGGAACGCACCGCGTTCTCACCGCTGGTACGGTCATTTTTGCCTTGGAGGTGCTGTACACCAATCTGGGAACCGTGCTCAACTATCGCCCCCTGCCTTTGGTGGACTCGCTCGGCTTCGCTGCCCTCTTGTCTTCGCTGGGATACGTGGCCTTAGAGATACTGTTCACAAACGAGGGTCGCCTGTTTTCCATCGAGAAGGAACTGGAAATGGCCCGGCAGATGCAGTCTTCAATTCTTCCGCCGAAAGTTCCCGAGTTTGAGAACCTCCGAGTCGCTGCTGCCTACCATCCCATGACCGCCGTTGCAGGCGATTTTTACCAATTCGTCCGCTCAGACGACAACCATCTGGGCATCCTCATCGCAGACGTCTCTGGACATGGCATCCCGGCCGCGCTCATTTCTTCGATGGTCAAAGTTGCCATGCAGTCCGTCGCTATCCACGCCGATGATCCGGGGCGGGTGCTTGGCGGCTTGAACCGCATTCTGTCGAGCGAAGCGCCCGGCCAGTTTGCCTCGGCGGCTTATCTCTGGATCGACATAGAGATGCGCAAAGCGCGCTACTCGGCTGCCGGCCACCCCCCACTACTGTTCTGGCGGAATGCCAAGGATGAAATGCAGCGTATCGAAAGTAACGGGCTGTTGTTCGGAGTCAAACCGGACTCTGAGTACCCGGTGTGCAGCGTTCTACTTGAACCCCTCGATCGTTTCCTGCTCTACACCGACGGCGTCACCGAAACTGCAAACTCCGCGGGCGAAGAGTTTGGCGACCGGCAACTGGAACGGGTCGTACGCAACCATCGCGTGCAGCCCGCCTTCGACCTGTCGCGTCAAGTGCTCTCCGAACTCCAGAGATGGCGACCCGCCGCAGTGGACCAGCAGGATGACATTACGCTTATCATCGTCGATGTCCTTTAGCTGCCCCGGTAAGAGTTATTGGTACCAAGTGCGAAGACCGCACTTCAGCCGGTTGACGTTCCCATCTCCTCACCCTCACCATAGAAGCCGAGCCTGCTGCGGAGGACCCGTTTGCGCCTGTCCTGGCAACTACGATTGCGAATCCGATTCCTCCTGATCGCTGCCCTGCTGGGCCTGGCCGTTGGCGTATTCGTTCTCTTTCCGCTGAACGAATTCGTCTACTTCAAGGAGTACGGCAGCCCCGGCTATGCCACCGGCATCGGATTCGCCACAGCCCAAGTCTCCAGTGCCATACATGGCGATCGGCCAAAGAAGACCGCCGTCTACGGTATGGCGGGCATGCTGTTGAGCCTGCTGGCTGCGGGAGTGTTCTCGTCGCTCACCGATCGCCAGCGAGAGATCGCGCGCTTGAGCAACGCTTTGGAAGGCGACCTGCGAACCTTGATCGCCCAGGGCGAGAGCGCCAACCTGGAATTCAAATCGTCGTTTCGCTGGGACCTGAAAGAGAGCAAGGTCAACCGCGCGCTGGAGGGCGTTGTCCTCAAGACCCTTGCCGGATACATGAACGGCAATGGCGGTACGCTGCTGATCGGAGTCGCCGATGACGGCTCGATCATTGGCCTGGAGAACGATTACAAGACGCTGAAGAAGCAGGACCGCGACGGATTCGAGCAAGCGGTCATGACAGCCGTGGCCACGCAACTTGGCGGCGATGCCTGCCATAGCGTGCAGATGATGTTTCAATCCGTCGAGCAGAAGGATGTTTGCCGGGTGATTACCTCGCCCGCGCATCGCCCGGTGTACCTGCGCTCCGGCGAGATGCCCAAGCTGTACGTGCGCACCGGTGTCAGTACCCGTGAGCTGAATGTGCAGGAAGCCGTGAACTACACCGAAGTGCGCTGGAAACGATAGATGGAGCCCCTCTAACTAAGGAGTCGGGATCAATAATAGGGCCGTATTCCGTACTGCTTCCGCACTGGGATCTTGAAAAAGCGCCGGAACCTCGTGCCCGGCCGAATACAGCAACTCTTAATGAGGTTTAGACTATAGCCTCCGCTTCGCGGAGTCCCGACATGATCCCGATTGCTCTGTTCGCCCTGCTGCTTCCTTTGAACCTAATGGCTTCTGAAGGTCCAACCGCCGCCCCGCCCGACGCGATCTTTGTGAACGGCGACATCTACACCGAGGCGACGCCGGCGCGCGCGCAGGCTATGGCGGTACGCGACGGTCGCATAGTTGCCATAGGGACGAACGATGACATCCACAAGCTCAAGGGAAGCCACACCCAGGTAGTCGACCTGGGCGGGCACTTCGTCATGCCGGGATTCAATGATGCGCATTGCCATCTGCAGTCGGGCGGGTTCGAGGAGATGAACGTTAATCTCGTGGGCGCAAAGTCGCTGGCAGAGATGGAGCAGCGCATTGCTGCGCGCGCGAAGACCGCGGCGCCGGGCGACTGGATTATCGGCGACGGCTGGGACCACACGCTATGGCCGGAACAGAAGTTGCCGACACGGCAGGACATTGACGACGTAACAGCGGGGCATCCGGCGATCTTCGTGCGCGTAGACGGGCACATTGCGGTTGCGAACTCTGCCGCACTGCAAGCGGCAGGCATCACCGCAAAAACGAAACCTCCGGAGGGCGGCGCCATCGACCTGGACGCGCAGGGGCAGCCGACGGGAATTGTTCGCGAGTCGGCGCAAGGGTTGATCTTTTCCAAAGTGCCTCCCCCGACAACCGCACAGCGCCGCCGTGCAGCCGAGTTGGCGCTGGCCAATGCTGCGCGCTCAGGTGTCACCTCGGCGCAGGACAACTCCGACTGGGAGCAGTTTCTGGTCTACGAAGAGCTGGAGCGCGAGGGCAAGCTGACGCTACGCATCAGCGAATGGCTGCGCTTCAAAGATTCGGTGGAACTGCTGAAGGAACATCGTGCCCACCATCCCGCGAATGATCCCATGTTGCACACCACGATGCTGAAGGGATTCATGGATGGCTCGCTGGGCTCGCGCACGGCGGCGCTGCTGGCGCCGTATTCGGACGATCCCGGCAACTCGGGTCTGCCGCAGTACACGCCGGCGGAGCTGAATCCGATGGCGGTCGAGCGAGCGGCCGCGGGATTTCAAATGGGCTTCCACGCCATCGGAGACCGTGCGGCGCAGATGGCGCTCAATGCCTTTGCGGCGGCCGAGACCAACCTGCGCGAGAAGAAACTGCCCGGCGGGAACGACCCACAAACGCTGCGGCTGCGCATTGAGCACGACCAGGTCATCGCGCCTGATCAGTTTGCACAGTTTCGCAAGTTGGGAGTGATTGCGTCGGTGCAGCCCAACCATTTGCTGACCGACATGAACTGGGCAGAGCAGCGCATCGGGCCGGTGCGGGCGAAGACCTCGTACCCGTGGAAGGAGTTTCTCGACAATGGCGTGCGGCTGGCGTTCGGCACGGACTATCCGGTCGAGCCGATCACACCGTTTCGCGGAGTCTACGCCGCGGTGACGCGCGAGAATGAAGCCGGAACCAAATCGTACTTCCCTGAGCAAAAGGTAACGATCGAGGAGGCGCTAGCGGCATACACCACGGGCTCCGCCTACGCCGAGTTCATGGAGAAGGAGAAGGGCACGCTGGCTCCGGGGATGCTGGCGGACTTCGTGGTGCTCGACCGCGACCTGCTCAAGGTCGCACCGGCGGAGATCCTGAAGACCAGGGTCCTGCGAACTGTGGTGGGCGGGAAAACGGTGTACCAGGCGCAGTGAGTGTAGTGTGCTGGCCTCTCCGTCCAGGAGACTAGTCCAGCTTGAGATTTCGCCAGACCTGGGTTCCGTCGTGATCTGTCAGTGCCTCCAGAGAAGGTGCTCCTGGTTGGAAATTGAAGCGGACGGGTTTTTCATTTTCAAGCTTCCATCCGCCGGCCGCAAACTGGCGGAGCAACTCACCTTCATTCCAGCGCGAATGCGTTCCGACGATGATCCACTGGACCCTCTCGCGCAACAGGCTCATGGAGCTTTGACAGACCGCAGCCTCTTCTCCCTGAATATCGATATGCACCAGGTTCCACCTGGGGCGGCGCGACAACAGCTGCGAGAGTGGCACCACCTGGACTTCTATCGTGGAGGCAAACTCGCGGCCGAGGTAGTCGCGCACTTTGCCGTCGGAGCCGGGAAAGCCTTTTTCATCGTCTCTAATCGGGCGGGAGCCCCAGTCGTTTCGGGACTGCACCTTGGGCCAGCGCGCCTTTCCTGCATTGACACCCACTGCGGCCTGCAGGAGGGTATGTTGCAAAGGGTTGAAGCTGTTGTCCCTGAGATGCTGCTTGAGGAACTCGTAATGCCCAGGATCGCCTTCTACGGCGAGGATATTGATATTTTTTATGCCCGCATTGCGTGCCGCAACGGCTCCTCCGACGCACCACGGGCCCCAGCCGGCACCTAATTCCATGACTGCGTACTCATCGCCAGCGGACCGAACGCTCTTCAGAAGGCCAGCCCATTCAATGGCATCAGCGTGATAGTCGGTTGGTATTGGCGGAGGAATGACTGTTCCGTCCAAATGTTGGACCCCGTCCCACAAAGACGCCGTACGGGTCACGACTCCCAATTGGTCAGAAATGAATCCTTTGCGAGGCAGGACCTGGCGATTGAAGCCGTCGCGAATGATTGCAAGGTCCTCTGGGGTGCACCCTGTGTATACGTCGTACTGAGAAATCCGATCACGCTGAATAATGCCGTTCTGGTCAAGAAACCTACGCAATGCCGGTTCGAATTCCGGGCTGCCGAGAAACACGGTCCGAAGCTCTTCTACGCTGCGGGTTTGTTTGAGAAAGTGGTCGATCACCGTTTCGTTTTCGGGCTCGCGTTCCAGAAAAAGCCGGTAGGCTGCGGTAATTAGCTCGCGGTTCATGGTAAGAATTGATCGATTTCGCGGTCTTGCGTAAGGGTTGGCGCGTGCTCCGGGCCGGTATCGGCCCGATTGCCGCTCTCCATGTACTGCCCGATTGTTTTACATGACAAGTGGATCAATTGTCGACCGCGTGGACTCGACATTGCACGATGCGATCATGGCACGCCCGTCATGTTGCTGACCGGGCCCGGTCGGGCGAGCGTCCGACGACATTCGCGCTTCCTCTGGAATCTCCGTTCACCCCGCCGACTTCGTGGTGCTCGAATCGCGATCTGACCAAGGTCGAACCGCCGGAAATCCTGAAGACGAACCTTGGCGAGAAGACCGTTTACGAGAGATTCACCCCTCTTACTTCCCACGTTCGGGGGCTGGAGGCAGTTAAATCCTACTTCCTGCTATATCTAGTCTGTAGATATACAGTCATCTCCCGTCCAGACTCGATGCGATGTCGCAGCAACACCCGAACGCCCTCTTGGCTCGCAACCTGCGTGCGCTTAGAAAACAGCGCGGCTGGTCGCAAGAAGTCATGGCTGAGGAATGCGGGCTCCACAGAACTTACGTTGGCGCAATCGAACGGGGCGAGAGGAACGTAACGCTTGATACGCTAAATCTGTTGGCTCGTGCTTTGGGGGTTACGTCGGCAGAACTCATCTCGGAACGTCTGCCGAAACGTGCCAAAATTACCACCTAAATTTGCCACTCGCATCGAAGCCATTACCGACAAACGCGCCCGTACCTTTCTAGACCGTATCGCCGAACGCGGGAGTGTCACTACAGAGGAACTTAGAGACCTCGGTTACCACGATCCTCGGCGAGCGCGAATGGATGTTATCGACCTAGGGTTTCCAATAAAAACCACGCGCGTCAAGAGTCGAGATGGCAAGAGAAACATAGGTTCGTACTCGTTCAATCTCGCTGAAAGACTGGGGAAGGCAGACAGGCAGGGGCGTCTGGCACTTCCCAAGAAACAGCGCGAAGCAATAATTGTGAAGGCCGGAAGCAAGTGCGAACTCTGCGGAGCAAAGCACGACTTGCAAATAGATCATCGAGTTCCCTATCAGATTGCTGGCGAGTCGCTGAAGGATGATGCCGCCCCGTACATGGCACTTGATGGAAGCTGCAATCGCCGCAAGTCGTGGACATGCGAACACTGTAAGAACTTCACAGAGGTACGTGACGTGAAGATTTGCCAACAGTGCTATTGGGCAAACCCGCGGGAGCACAAGCACGTCGCGATGCAGCCTCTACGCCGCGCTGAGATTGTTTGGGAGGGAGACGGCTGTGCTGCTTTCGACAAATTTGAGGCAGATTGCAGACGTGAGGGCATCTCACCAGCTGACGGACTCAGGAGATTGATTCAGCTAAGGATGTAACGGAATCTGCGCATCAAAGTGTTCCAGTGGCATTGGTTCATTTGGAAGGTGTCGCAACGATAAGCCAGCGGACAGATACACCGACTCTACCGTCTCCGCTGATTTTCCGTTTAGGGTTGCTTGACTCGATCTGCCGACATTGAGCAATACCCGCTGTGCATTCAGGCTGGCGGGAAGAGGCTCACCGTACACTTTGTTTCCGCAGTGCCCGTCGTAGCTGAGAACGTACTGCACACCTCTTTCGTTGAGTTCTTCCAAGAGAGCTATGATCGCCGTTCGCGGCACGCTTTGAAAGTACCTGCTATCTCTGCCTTCGCTGGTTCCCTGATATGGCGGGTCTAGATACACGATATCGTTTTGCTGCGCATTGGCGAGTACAACCCTAAAATCTGACCCGATGACGGTGCAGCGACCACTCAACAGCCTGTGCGCCCCGCTAATCTCAGCTGTCATTGTGTCGGGGTGCGTTCCCGTCCTGCGTTTATCAGCCGACTGATTGAACTGTCCCGACGGATTGAATCGCACAGCGTTCTTAACGCAACGGGCGAGCAGGAAGAGCAGCATCGCAGGGCTTTGTTTGCGGTTGAACTCCGCCCGAATACCGTTGTAGCGGTCAATGACGTGTCCCTCGAACTGTGACTCCCAAAGATCGCGGTAGGCGCGGCTGAGCGGTTCCGGGCGTTCAATTACCTCGGTCCACAAGTCCGCGAGTGGGCGGAGTGCGTCACCGATCACGAACTCATTACAAAGGTTTGCTTGAGCCGCCGCAAGGGTGATCGCTGCCGAACCTGCAAACGGTTCCACCATGCGTTTGAATTGGCCCTGTGGGATGAAGGAGAGTATTGCCGCGGCAAGCCGTCGCTTGCTGCCTTGATACGGAATCGGATGGGGCACCGGATAACGCATTTTGGGACGCTGATAAATGTATACAACAGCGAGCGATCACATGGAACTGCTCTGCAACGAGCCACGCTATCGAAATAAGCACCTCCCGAGCCCAAATTGGGACGGTTCAAATTCGGTAACTCGCCGCTTCAGTGCGCAGCGGCGCTTTTTGCGCTTGAGGCGTCCTGGTGACACGACCCGCCCTACCTGCGTCTAATCGCCGGGAGCTTGGATTCCTGGGAACCTGCCTGCCCGACTCGAGGGAATGCTCAAAAAAGGTCGGCCCCGCCGCGGAACGGTATAATTTTTGTTTGGCTTCTTTTGTTTGGCTTCAAGGAAGCCGGAGGACAGTAGATGGATTTGCAAGGGACGGGTTTCGGGCAGCAGAAGAAGTCGAGCCGCTTCGCGTCAACCCTGGTAATTTTGGCGACCCTATCGTTGGGCATTCTTATCGGCACCGTGGTATCGGCGGGGGTCAAGGGCAAAGAGGGGAACTCGAGCGCCGACGCAACCCCGTTAACGCTTCCGTCGCCGCAGCAGCTATCGAATCAGTTTTCGCAGATCTCGCGCCAGTTAGAGCCGGCGGTGGTCAACATTCGAACTGAGTCGACCATCAAGAACCCGCATCGGCGTGGACGCGCCACTCCCGGCTCGCCGGACGACAACGGCGGCGGCGACCAGGACAATCCCTTCCAGGACTTCTTTGACCGCTTCTTCGGCGGACAGGGCGGTGGACAATTTCCCGGTGGACCGGATGGCGGTGACCTGCGCGAGCGCTCGCTGGGCTCGGGCGTGATCGTCGACCCCAGGGGCTATATCGTCACCAACCGGCACGTGGTCGACGGGGCGGACCGCATCCGCGTGAAGCTGATGAACGATCCCGACACCGTCACCTATGACGCCACGGTGGTGGGCACCGACCTGGAAACCGATCTGGCGGTAATCAAGATCGATCCCAAGGGCAAGACGCTAACGGCAGCCAAGATGGGCAACTCCGACAGCATGCAGGTCGGCGACTGGGTGCTGGCCATCGGCAGCCCCTTCGGATTGGAAGAGACGGTAACGGCGGGCATCGTGTCCGCCCGGGGACGCAACATCGTGCCTCAACGGCAGTTTCAGTCGTTCATTCAGACGGACGCGGCCATCAACCCGGGCAACTCGGGCGGCCCGCTGGTGAACATGAATGGCGAGGTGATCGGCATCAACACCGCCATCTTCACCAGTGGCGGCGGATACCAGGGGGTTGGCTTTGCCATGCCCTCGAACACGGTGGTTGGGGTTTACAACCAGCTCATCGGGCCGGAGCACAAGGTGTCGCGTGGCTCAATTGGGGTGCAGTTTAATGCGGTCCCGAATCCGGCGGTGGCCCGCGTTTACGGCGTCAGCAGCGGCGTAACCATTGCCGACATCACACCTAACGGTCCGGCTGAGAAGGCAGGCCTGAAGGTGGGCGACACTATTACCGCGGTCAACGGCAAGCCGGTCAAGAGCGGCGACGAGCTGGTGGCGGAGATCTCCGGGTTGAAGCCGGGAACCGCGGCGAAGATCGGCTATGTGCGCAACGGCAAGTCGGATACGGCCACGGTTACCATTGCAGACCGCTCCAAGCTGTTTGCCAGCCGCCTGGGTGAAGAAGAGGGCAGCGGCGAGCAGGAGCAGCCGCAGGAGAGCAAGTTCGGGGTCACAGCGCGCAACATCACTCCCGATCTGGCCGACCGCCTGCAGTTGCCCAATAGCAAGGGCGTGATCGTGCAAGAGGTCAAGCCCGATGGCTTCGGTGATGGCATCGGCCTGAGCCGGGGCGACGTAATTCTGGAGATCAATAAACAGGCGGTGAACAGCGAAGACGACTTCCGCCGCATTGAGGGCCAGATGAAGAGCGGTCAGGATGTGGTCTTTTTGGTGCGCCCGCGCGGTACCGGACCGCAGGGCGGAACCGTCTTCATGGGCGGAACTTTGCCGTAAGCGGCGATTCTGCAAGCATTTAGTTGGTTAACATCCGGTAAATACAAAGAGCGGCCCACGACATGGAGCTGAGCGTATGATGTCGTGGGCTGCTAGTTTTCGCGGGAAGAAAAAGTTTCATTTTCTTCTTCCCAGGGATTCCGGGGGTATTTACAATGACGCCTTCGTTCCGGAATTCATACTTTACCTAAGGGCGGATCGCGAATGAGCCTTCATAAACCCGGTATTACTGCGACATTCCTGTCCCTGCTGCTACTGAGCGTTTCAGCTTTTGCGGGGACAAATTCCAAGCACTCATCCAGCTCTCATTCTTCTTCGCATCACTCCAGCACGTATCACAAGACGTCGGCCCACAGCAGCAGCAAGTACCATCACAGTACAAAGAGGACGGTATCGGCGCGCTCGCATGGGCAGCGAACCATCGGTGAAGAGCGCACCCGGGAGATCCAGGAGGCGCTGATCCGCGAGCACTACCTGAGCGGCGACCCCTCCGGGGTATGGGACGCGCAGAGCAAAGAAGCCATGACGCGCTACCAGGAAGCCAACGGCTGGCAGACCAAGGTCACGCCCGACTCGCGCGCGCTCATCAAGCTGGGACTGGGCCCCGACCACAAGAACCTGCTGAACCCCGACACCGCCGACATCGCATCGCCACATGAGCTGGGCTTGACGCATGACACGCTGCCAGGCGGCGCCTCGCAGCAGTAATCGAGTTCCATTTCAGGAAAAGGCGCGGGCCCCCGCGCCTTTTCTCTGTTCAATTCCGGAACTGGCTATGGCCCGGAGGTCGTTTTCCCGCCTCGGGCGGCGTGGTTTCGTTGTAATATCTTCCCGAATCCCCGCAGAAGTACAGATTCCTTGATTCCGTCCCGGCGCGGTAGGAGGCCCTTCGTGACCAGAATTCTCTTCGCTCTGATCTTGGCGGCATTATCCATGCCAAGCTTTGCTCAGACTGCAACTTCAACCCCGGCAGCTCCGGTTGCCACGGCGGTCACCAGCACTTCGGTTCCCTCGGGCCGCAAGAAGCGCGTCGCCGTCTTCGATTTCGACTACGCCACGGTGCAGAGCTACGCTGCGGCCGCGTTCGGCAGCAACGTTGACGTCGGGCGCGGCATTTCCGATCTGACCGTCAAGTACCTGGTGCAGGACGGCACCTACTCGGTGATCGACCGCAAGGCGATGGACAAGATCCTGGCCGAGCAAAACTTCTCCAACAGTGACCGCGCCAATCCAACTTCAGCGGCCAAGCTGGGCAAGCTTCTGGGGGTGGACGCCATCATTGTGGGCAGCGTCACCCAGTTCGGCAATGACACCAAGAACACCAACATCGGCGGCGGCGGCGGTGGCTGGGGAGGCTTTGGCGTAGGCGGCTTTGGCCACAAGAAGAGCAAGGCGATTGTGGCGGTCGACGCACGCATCATCAATATTGATACCGCCGAGATTATGGGCGTGGCCGAGGGCAAGGGCGAGTCCTCGCGCGAGAGCACCTCGCTGCTGGGCGGCGGCAGCAACTGGCATGGCTGGGGAGGCGGCGCGGTCGATTTCGGCAGCAGCGACTTCCAGCAGACCATCATTGGCGAAGCGGTGAATGCCGCGGTCAAGCAGATGAGCGGCGAGCTGATCGCCGACAACGCGAAGATCGAGACCCGCACCGTGATGGTCGAGGGCTTGGTGGCGGCGGTGGATGGCGGCCAGGTCGTTCTGAATGTCGGCGCCAAGGCCGGCCTGAAGAAGGGCGACAAGCTGAATGTGGAGCGCATCACCCGCGAGATCAAGGACCCCGAAAGCGGTAAGGTGATCCGCCGCATGACCTCGCAGGTCGGGGTGATCACGTTGACGGATGTGGATGATATCTCCGCCATCGGAACGCCGCTATCGGGCTCGGGGTTTAAGGTCGGCGATGAGGTGAAGACGGTCACGCAATAGGGAAGATTAAAGGTGGAGTAGAAAAGGGTGGGCGAGAAGCTTGCCCTTTTTTATTGCGCGCGGGGGATGGTCCTGGGTTGCGTCCCAAGGGCAGGGGCTGAGGCTGGGTTTTTAATGACGTGCGATGCGGCACGACTACACGACTAAAAGTTGTGCCCTGATACAAAATCTTCCTGCCTCTGGCGATCCTGGCGGAGCTTTAGAGTTTTCCGTGCGGCCTTCTCCAGCACTCCCGTGCTGAACTTGAATTGTTTGGACTGCGTCGGGAGGTCGCTATAATCGGGCACATCACAGGCAATCCAACGCTAGGAGTGGCAAAAGGGGGGACTACCACATGGTCAAGGTGTTTCTGTCCTACGCCGAAGAAGACAATGATTTCGCAAGCAAGCTCTCGTCTGATCTACGGAGCATCGACTATGAGGTCGCGCAATACACCATCAACTTCCCGCCCGGCGTTGACATCAAGAAGGAGATCACGAGCAGGATCGATGAATCGAATGTATTCATTCCTGTCTTGAGTCCAAATGCCTTGCAATCCAAGTGGGTATGCGAATTTGAGCTGCCACTGGCCCGGCGGCTGCAGGCGCGGAAGCCTTCGTTCCGCGTAATCCCCGTCCTGCTCAGTGGATCGGTTGCTTCCCTGCCACAGCTGCAAAACATCACACATGTTGACTTCACGAATGCAGAGAGATATGCGCGCAGCCTTGCGCGCCTGGTCGCGGCGCTGCCCCGGCCCGGCTATGATGAACTCTTCCAACTCAAAAAGGACCTCGACTCGCTGTCGGTTGAAAAGCAAAGCCTGCTTGTGCTGCTGAAGAAGGCGGCACGAAAACGGGTCGTGGGACGGGCCTTCCGCGGCTGACCTGATCGATGCGGTCGATCCATTCCTCGAGGACTATGCTTGGCTCAATTCCGCTTATTGGTACCTGATCCTCTACGGAGTGCTTCGCTTCAGGGACATCCGGGAAGGATGGACCACAACTTCGTATGCCGCGTCGAGGAAGCATGCCGAGATCGCTCCGCGCGGGGTGGCGCTGTTGAATCAACTGAGAACTGACCCCTGAGGTGGGCGGCAGGCGATACCGCTTTCCCCAGGGTCACCAACCCAGCTTTATTCGAGGCACTTACGGACGGCCTGAAGGCCGTCCCCTTCAAAGCCCGGACTTAATCAGATCTTCCTTAGTAATCAGCAGAGTCCCAATTCCGGAATCGAAAGCGCAGGCACGCCGGTTTGCTGTGGACATCACCAAGAAACAGCCAGAGACTTATGTCCATGACCGTGCTTGGGCTGGCTCTGCTCCAGTCCTAACCTGGGCAAGCCGGTCCAACCGTAGAAAGAAGGTACGATCGTGCCGACCATCACCAGCAAAGAACTCCTCACCAACATGAAGACGCCGGCCGCTCCGCAGGCGCCGCCGCCGCTGCTCTGGGTCACTGGCCAGATCACCGAGATCCTTCTCCAGCCCAAGGAGAAGTTCTACGTTGTGGCCGTGAAGGACGCCGGCAAGACCGTCATCGTGCGGTTTGGCGATCCGTATACGGGCACCAGCGATGTGCTGTCGGGCTGCGATGCGACGTATCAGCTCGTACAGCAGGCATTTTTCAACAAGCAAAGTGTGCAGATCGGATACCGCGATTGGGGCTATGATCCGCAGGCCGGCATCGAGAGGATGATCATCGATCGCGTGATCGTGAACCATCCGTAACCGGCATAACCGTAGACTGCGGCCATATTTTGCAACATTATGGCGCCCCGCTCGACCATCGGGTTGGAGGTTGAGCGGGGCTTTTTGTTGCTAAGGTAACTTTCCTCCCCCGCTAGGGCGTTCACCCGATGGCCAACTGCTCGGCATCGACCTACCGTTATTGCTGCGAATCAACCCGGCTGCGGCGAGGCTGGTTCCCGGTCGATCGGCATGGAGGCCGGAAGAGCACTTGAGTGGACCATCTGCGCGCGCCGGAATGTCCAAATCGTCCACGCCAGCCGTGGGCGGGCAAGCAAGCTGCATTCACTGTGGCACCGACGGGCAGAGGACAGCTGCTTCGCAAAGGAGGACACTATGAAACTATCAAGGGCCCTTCTGGCAGCAGCCATCGTCGCAACCACTGCCTTGGTTGCGCTGCTGCTGCTGGCCGGGTGCGGCAGCAGCGGCGCGGACGCGAACACAATGACGAACCAATCGGGAGGCGGAATGGCAGAGGTCAATCTAAGCGTGAGCGACCCTCCGACCTGCCGCGGCTCGTCGAACGGCCCCTTTCTTCATGTCTACGTGACCATCACGGATGTACAGATCAACGCCAGCGGCAGCGCGGGCGACAATGATGCCGGCTGGATCGATCTCACTCCCACGCTGAAGCAGGCGCCGAAGCAGGTTGACCTGCTGGCGACGGCGAGCAACCAGTGCTTCCTGGCCAACCTGGCTTCGACAGCCCTACAGGCGGGAAGCTATCAGCAGATACGCATCATCCTCGCCGACAACAGCGCTCCGCCGGCGAGCAACAGTTGCAACACGCGCCCGGCCAGCGCCAACTGTGTCGTGCTCGCGGCCGACGGCAAGCCTTATGAATTGAATCTCTCGAGCGAATCCAAAACGGGCATCAAGATTCCGTCCGGTCAGATCGCGGGCGGCCAGTTCACGGTCGCCCAAGGGCAGAACAAGGACCTGAACATCGACTTTGACGCCTGTGCCTCCATCATCACCCAGGGCAATGGCAAATTCCGCTTGAAGCCGGTGCTCCATGCCGGGGAGGTGGCGCTAAACACTTCTTCCATCTCGGGAAAATTGGTGGACGCTGCGACCGGCCAAGTGATTCCGGGAGAGCAGGCCATCGTTGCCCTGGAGCAGTCCTCCGGCGGTGTTGATCGCGTGATCATGCAGACCACCCCGGATGCGGCCGGCAATTTTGCCTTCTGTCCGGTCCCTCTCGGCACCTACGACGTGGTGGCAGTCGCAGTGAGCGGGTCGGGAGTTTCCTACGCAGCCACCATCACTACAGAGGTGGCGCCGGGTGATGCGCTGGGCAACATTCCGATGAACGCCGTGATGGGCGTTAACACCAGCGAAGGCTCCATCATCGGCCTGGTGACGACGGCAGGAGCCGGCGGGCCGACCACAGCGGATATCGTCTTGTCAGCATTGCAGACAGTGTCGAACATACAAGTAACGATTCCAGCCGCGTCGTTGTCGGCAACGGTCGTCCTGACCACTGTAGGCGGGTCTTCGTGCCCGACGGACACCGATTGCGTCAATTACACCCTTGAGCTGCCCGGGGTGAATCCGACGGTGGGTGTATTTAGCCCTAATGGAACGAACTATGCAATGGGCGCCGTCGGACCGGCCCAGTACGTGGTCCAAGGGTATGCTTTCGTGCCCGGCTCGGCTGGGCTAGCCGATTGTTCGCCGACCGTTCTCAGCACCAGTCCGCAGACGGTGACGCCAGGAAACATCACCAATGCCCCCGCATTGAACTTCACCGGATGTCAGTGATGCAGGTGTTAATTCATGGGGACGGTTGTCCTAAAGGGGCGAGGGCACCGCCCCTTACAGACCAATTTGGGTGTACCACCTTTCCTCTCCGCTGAAAAAGGGTGGGGGCCGATTGCGTCCAGCAAAACGGAGCTGCTGAAACGGAATCGTTCTCCCACCCTCTTTTTTCCTGGGTCGTAGGACGCGGACGGGAGTGAGTCGTAAGCAGCGGCGCGGAACCAAATCCGAAAAAAGCCGGCCTCGCCGCGTTCAGCGCCTGCCCAGCCGCTGCACCAAGCCTTTGATGCGGGCCATGCCGGAAGTGAGGAGCGGGGCCTTCAGCAGGGAAAGGTAGTTCAGAGTGGCGTGCTGTTGTCCTACCTGCCAAAGGAAGATGGCATCGCCGATTGGGTCGATCGACGCACCTCGCTCCGCGTCGCCGAAGGGCCAGACGATGTGCCCGGTGAGCGGATAGTCGGTGCCGACGGTGGCATACTCGTTGCCCACGACCTTGATTCCGAAATCGACAATGGCCTTGAGGTCATCCGGACACGAAAAGTAACCCTCATAGTAGGTCTTGATGGTGACCAGGGTGGTCCAGGCGTCGGGCACGACGTCGAGCGTGTCGTAGATGCGAAAGGCCATGCCATCCAAGCCGAACAGGCCGTCGAAGTACGACTGGAACGCGGCGTCTCCCGGACTGGGAGCGGCGAAGGTATAGACCTTGACGTTGGCGGAATTGTCGAACTGGTGGGCGACGAGAGGAGCAATCGCGCTGGCGAGACATCCGCCCAAGCTGTGTCCGGTGACGTAGAGCCCGGCATCCTGGGGAAGACTTCCAACAAAGGGCAGGAAATTCAGGCTCTGGAGTGTCTGTACGCCGACCAGTGTACCGGCGGCGACCTTGCCGGCATTGGGGGCGGGATAGGGAACCAGGGGAAGCACCGAGGCGAAGTCTTCGATCCAGTCCAGCACGAATGACCAGTCCGTGCCTCGCACCGCCACCGCGTACTGATTCAGCGAAGGGTTGCCGGCGATGTAGAGCAGGTTGGCGCGGTCGGAACTCAGCGCCGGACCCCAGGCGACTTGCCATCCCGGAAGGCCGGTGCGCAGAGCGCTATCGATGTCACTCTTAATGCGGGTCTCCTGCTGCTCGATGGTTTCGCCCGAGAGGGCGGTTTCGTCGGCGTAGGCAAGGGCGGAAAGCTGCATCAGCAACTGGGCTTCAGCGTCGGAATAGCCGGGCGACAGCGTGGGCATGGACGGCTCCTTAGGTCGTTGGTGGGTATTGCGCCAGTGAAAGATTGATCAAGAATAGAAAAGTTCCGAGGCGTTCTTTTCCAACGACTGGATTCTGTACCGCTTCGCAGCACAAAGCAAGCAAAGCCGATCCCAGGTACTTTCGGGACGTGGCGCCGCACCCGAAATGATCACGCGCTTCGGCGTTGCCCATCACAGAAAGGCAGGCAGGCGTAGAATACTATCGCAGTAGTAGATGGAGGCATCACTATGTTCAGAAAGTTCGCGACATTCTCCCCTTTGGCGATTCTCTTCCTGTTTGGGGCTTTGATGGTGTGGCCGACACTGGCGACAGCGCAAGCTAGCAACGACACCGCTCCCGCCAGCGCAAAGACCGTGACGGGCTGTCTGCAGAAGGGCGTAGAGCCAAATGGCGGTTTCTACCTGATTACGGCGAAAAACAAGCATTTGGAATTGTATGACGGCGGGAGCGCTTCGCTGGCCGATCACGTCGGGCAGACGGTTGCGGTGACGGGCAGCACTCCGCATCGTACGGCGGATCAGGAAAAAGTCAGCCAGCCTTATGAGAAGCAGGAGACCGGCGCCCGGAAACATGGCGACTTTGAGGTAGCCAGCCTGAAGATGGTCAGCGAGACGTGCAGCAAGTAGTATTCGAGTCAACGACTAGAGGCCATCGGCCATCTCATTATTGAACCCGCAAGGTAAAGGTTGCTTACCCTTCGGGGCTAAAGCCCGCATTCCTGGCGGCCTGAACGGCACGGCTGAAGGCCGTGCCCCTTCAAGAATCGATCAATGATTTTGGCTTCTAGTTTAGTTCGAATCGGCCCGATCAGGGCCGGCTTCGTCGACTCAAGGAAGGGTCACGATGCCGGCCTGCACCATGTGATGGAGGACAACCGCCGCTCCGCACTGGAGCGAAATTGCCTTGCGATCGAACACGTGATCACGAATGAACTTGCCGCGGGTGTAGTGATTGGAGAAGCTCCAGAGATAGGGTGAGTTCACCGGCGGTTTCACCAGGTGATAGCCGTAGCCGTTATAGCCCTCCAGCCGATAGAGCGTTGCCGGGAGGCTCCAGTCAGAGAGGTTTGCCATTCGCTGGAAACGCAGAGCGTCAGCGGCGCTATGCTCCCAGCTAAATGGGGGATGCCCGTCGACGGGGCGTCCGCCGGGAACGTTCACCGTCCGCCCGGTGAGAGGGTCGCCGTTACGCAGATGGCGGCTGAAGCTCAGGGACGCTTCCATGTTGTGCACCAGGGCGACAAAGTACCAGGACTTCCAGGGGGCCGGCGACCGATTCGTAGCGCGCCTGGCTGGGTAGGATGCGCGCAATCATCTTGTCCACGTCGTTGACGCGGTCGGGATTGGTTATGCAACTGTCGAACAGACTTTGATATTGCTGACGTAGATCATCGGTCAACGGGAAACCCATCATCCACCTCCGCGTGCAACGCCTGCCTATCCAAAAGACTGTAATCCCATTCAATACAGGCTGCAATTGCGGGTTTCTGTAAAGTGTGGGGGTAGGATTGACTTGAGGAGCGTCCGATGGAACACAACTTGGAACTGACGATCACCTTACTGGCGCGCACTCCTGCGACGCTCAACTCGCTGCTGCGTGATCTGCCGGAGGCCTGGACCTCGGCGAACGAGGGCGAGAAAACATTCAGCCCGTTCGACGTAGTAGGCCACCTGATTCACGGTGAACGCACCGACTGGATGCCGCGGGCGAAGATGATTCTCGAGTTCGGGGAGAGCCGCGCCTTCGAGCCATTTGATCGCTTCGCACAAGCACGTGAGAGCGAAGGCAAGTCGCTGCCGCAGTTGCTGGACGAATTCGCTCGCCTGCGCGCCGAGAATCTTGTGCAACTGCGAGCGCTGAACTTGACGCCGCAGGAGCTGGCGCGCCACGGACGGCATCCCCGGCTTGGTTCGGTAACTCTGGCGCAATTGCTGGCAACCTGGGCCGCGCATGATATGACGCATCTGCACCAAATCTCGCGCACCCTGGCGCACCAGTATAGAGACGCGGTTGGACCGTGGACTGTGTTCCTGGGTGTACTGCAGTGTTCCGGACACAGCGCAGGTTGACAGCGATTCCTCTTTCGGGAAGCCAAACTGTTAAAACATGGCGACCACGCCCACAACCATTGGCGGCGGGAAGCATAATTCAGGTGGGAGCTCCGAGCTCCCGCAGAATTCTGTGTTCAAGACACACTAACCGGTGGCTGGACGTGCACCAGGTGCTTCCCAAGGTGCGGGAGATGGCGGCGCACCGGCTGATGGTTCGCGAGGCCGTGAAGATCGCGCAAGGCAGCCTCGACTAACTGAACTAAAATTGAGCGGTGCTGATTCAGCGCATCGAGTTCTTGGCCGAACGCGACTCCGAGCTGTTTGCCGCCGCTCCGGCGAGCTCGGCGGTGTTCGTGCTGCGAGGCGTGGCCGCCGGCAGCGAGCCCTACGTCAGCAAGACCTCGAACCTGCGCCGGAGGCTGCAACGCCTGCTGAGCGCAAGTGAGGGCCGCAAGCTCAACCTGCGCGACCGCGTGCGCTTCGTCGAATGGACTCCCGCTGGGTCGGACTTCGAGGCGTCCTTCCTGCTGTACAGGACGCTACGGCAGGAGTTTCCCAAAACCTATGACAAACGCCTGCGGCTGCGATTTGCGCCGCTGGTGAAGCTGATTCTCAGCAACCCATACCCGCGAGCGACGGTGACCACGCGCATCTCCAGCTTGAAGGGCAATGCGGAGTATTACGGGCCATTTGTATCCCGAGTAGCTGCCGAGAAGTTTGCCAACGACTCGCTGGACCTGTTCAAGATGCGCCGCTGCATCGAGGACTTGCATCCCGATCCGGCATTTCCCGGCTGCATTTATTCGGAGATGAAGATGTGCCTGGCGCCGTGTTTCAAGGGCTGCAGCGACGAGGAGTACGCAGCGGAGGTCGGGCGGGTGCAGCAGTACTTGCAAAGCGGAGGCCAGTCGCTGGTGCGCGAGATTGAGCGCATGCGGGATGAGGCGTCGGCGAGCCTGGACTTCGAGGGTGCGGCTGCGTTGCATACACGACTGGAAAAAGTAAAAGCCGCGACCGTGCAACTGGGCGAGATTGTGCGCCGGATCGACGATCTGAATGGGGTGATCATCCAGCCGTCGGCCGAAACGGAGTCGGTCGCGTTATTCAAGATCGAGGCGGGAATGATCTGCGAGCCTGTGTCCCTCAATGTGGGAGCCCGGGCCGAGGCCGATCATTTGCGGGCGAAACCGTTGTCGATGGAAGCGCGCATCCTCGCCAGGCTCGCCAGGGTAGAGGATAGCAAGCCTCGCAGCGCTCTGGAGTGGATGGAACACATCGCCATGCTCAAGCGCTGGTACTACCGCTCGGCGAAAACCGGCGAACTCTTTCTGGCCGATGCCGACGGCGAGCTGCCAATGCGGCGCGTGGTGCGAGGCGTGTCGCGCGTCTTTCGCGGGGAAAAGGCGGCAGGAGACCTGAGCGAAACGGCGGGAGATTATTGGAGGGTTCGTGCGGGTGAGGCGGGGGTTCAGTAGGAAAGCCTTACCGCGGATTTACGCGGATCGCGCGGATTCTTTATCGTTCTTCCAGGTTTGAGCTTCTTTTCCTAGCGTTCAGCAGAAGCGCCAACGGAATGGCGGGCAGTTTCGAGCACCAGTCTCCTGAATGTGGGACGTACTCCGAAATTCAGGAGTAAACCGACCTCGAAATCCGTCGCTTTGAGATAGTTCAGTAATTGCGCTTCGTGACTACTGTCGAGCGCACGCGCACATTTCAGCTCGACAATGACGAGGGAACTCACAATTAGGTCCGCTCGAAATACTCCAACCGTCTCATTCCGAAACCGCACCGTCACTGTCTTCTCGCGTTCCACTTGCAATCCCCTCTCTCGCGGAGCGATGACCATGGCTTCCCTATAGACCGACTCCAGAAAGCCGTGCCCGAGCTCGTTGTAGACCTCGTAAAACGCACCGATGATTGGCTCGGTTATCTTTGAATGTCTGAGGTCCAGACTCAAATTCAGTTCCCTCATTCTTCTACCTTCAGAATCCGCGAAATCCGCGTTCATCCGCGGTTCAATGTTTTGGCCCTTTGCCGATTCACGACGCGCACGCCAGCGCGCCAGTGTTCGTCGAGCTGCACCAGTTGCCAGTCGATCTCGGGCGAGAGGTACTTCAGCAGAACGCTGGTGGCGGGATGGGTGCGCAGCACGGGAGTGACCAGATAGAGCAGGGGCGGATCAGGAGAAAGTTCGCGGGCGGCGAAGTAGCCATTGCGCACGAAGCCGCCATTCTGCTGGTGCCAGCGGACCCGCGCCCAGTAATCGAGACCTTGCAGCGCCAGATGAATATCGTCGTCGGCCTTTAGTTCGAGAATCGCAAGCCGGCCATCGATGGTGGAGGCCAATACATCGAGCATAGCGCGGTCGGAGGCGGTAAAGGCAGGCACCTGGGAGTAGACGTGCCGGCCATCGAGGCGTTCATCGATGGAGCGAACATCGTGCGTGATCAGCGATTCGAGCCAGCGCTCGGGGCATACACGATAGAGCGGATCAGCACGCGATCCGGCGGGATGGCGGCTTGCAGTGATTCGCTGCATGAAGTTGGCAAAGAGGTCTTCGGTGTATTGGTCGAGGGTGTATTCCGCAGGGCCCATGCCAAAGACAATTGTTTCGGCATTTCGAAACGATCCCGCTGCCGGCCCCAGCCGGGCCCGCGCGAATTCCAGGCCGTAGAGCCGAAAGACGATTTCTGTTGGCGAATCAATGGCCACGTCCGCATCAGGAACATAGGCATGGATGCGAGCGATGGATGCGGCGAAGCGCTCGCGCGCTGATTGCGGATCGACCGCGCGAACCAGGTGGGTAGCCAGATTGCCGTGATCGCGAAAGTCGAGTTCCTCGCAGCTCTCGGCGCGCTCTGCGAGCTGAAAGATTTGCCACTTGGCGGCGTTCCGATTGAGGTGCGCCATCCGCTGGCTGACAATCTCGCCGCGCCCATGTGGCAGGAATAGTTTGAGTCCTTCAACGTGGTGCCGGCCTGCGAGTTGCTGGCGCTCATGGTCCAGCCAGAGAATGCCGAACGTCAGCGCCGCGTCGACGGACGCCTGGGTTTCCTCCCCGCTGACGCCAAGCACGGCAGACGCCGACTGCCCCACCCGCAGCACCGCGCGTGTGTATACCGGGCTGAGCGAATGCTGCAGGTCAGGCTTGCTGCTGATCGACTCGATTTTTGCGCCGGGGTATTCGCGCTCCAGCAGACGAACCAGCAGCTTCTGATATTCCACCCGAGCGGCGCGTTGAGTGGAGGCGCTGCGATGGCCGGCGTCGGCGCAAATCTCCAACGTCTCAGGCTTTGACTGGCCAAAGCGTAATGCGGACAGGCAAAGTACGCGCGGCCGTGCTTCAACATCCAACACGCGCCGCACGATGTTGCGCTCCTCCGACCACACGTGCAGGACGCACTTGCCTTCGCCCGAAACGGAGTAGCGAGCGCTGCTGAAATCGAACAGGACATTGCCATTTTCGATGAGAACGGCATGCGGCGCCTCCAGCAGAAAGCTCTCCAGCGTCCGGGCCAGCGCTTCGGCGGTGAGGGAGGAGGTCAGCATGACACACCTCAGCCAAGCCTAGCGAAACCCCGGGGGGCTGGCTGCAATGGGCCGCACAGGCGTGTGTGATAATCGAACATGCCCTGTGCGACGCTCGGAAGGCGGGGTTTACCACGGATTTTCGCGGATGAACTCGGATCGGAAGAAATAAGGTCGGCGAAGACTATCCATCTCATACGTGGCTTCTTCGGCCGACGGCGGCGGCGCGCGTCCAGCGGATAGGCTGAAACATCCAATAAGGGTGACCATGGATAAGAAGTTCTTTTTCGATCGCTACGGACTGGCGCAGGCCGATGTGGAACGTTATCTGGCGACTGCGCTCTCGGCCGGCGGCGACTATGCCGACCTTTACTTCGAATATCAGACCTCGACCTCGGTTTCGCTCGACGAAAGCATGGTGAAGTCGGCCACGCAGGGCATCTCGGTAGGCTGCGGGGTGCGTGTGCTTGCCGGCGACCGAACCGGCTATGCCTACACCGACGACCTTTCGTCGGAGCGCATCCTGCACGCGGCGCGCACCGCGGCGCTGATTGCCACGGGTCCGGCAAAGCAGCCGGTCGTTGGGCTGACGGACAAGCCTTCGCGCAACCTGTACCCGGTGCCGCTGCCTTCCGTGGAAGCGGAGGTGCTGGCAAAAGTCGACCTGGTACAGCGTGCCGACAAGGCGGCCCGGGCCTACGATTCGCGCATTCACGAAGTGCGGGTGAGTTATTCGGACGAGTTGCGGCGCATTCTGGTCATTGGCTCGGACGGCAGCTTCGCCGAAGACTCGCAGCCGCTGGCGCGCATGAATGTTTTCTGCATCGCGAAGTCGGAGCAGGGCTCGGCGCGGGGAACGGCCGGCGGCGGCGGACGCGTGGGTATCGAATTTTTCCAGATCGAAAAGACGCCGGAACACTTTGCCGCCGAAGCGGCACGCCAGGCGATCATCCAGCTCGACGCGCGGGACGCACCGGCAGGCGAGATGGCGGTTGTGCTCGGTCCAGGCTGGCCGGGAATCCTGCTGCATGAAGCGATTGGCCATGGCCTGGAAGCCGACTTCAATCGCAAGAAGACTTCCGCCTTCTCGGACATGATGGGACGCCGGGTCGCCAGCGACAAATGCACCGTGATCGACAACGGCACCATGCCCGGACGACGCGGCTCGCTGAACGTGGACGATGAGGGCAACCGCACCGACAGCACGGTGCTGATCGAGAAGGGAATCCTGAAGGGCTACCTGACCGACAAGCTGTCTTCCCGATTGATGAGCCTGCCGAACACCGGCAACGGGCGGCGTGAGAGCTATCAACACATCCCTATGCCGCGCATGACGAACACGTACATGCTGGCGGGGCAAGATGCGCCTGAGGACATCCTTCGATCGGTGAAGTACGGTATCTACGCGGTGAACTTCGGCGGCGGGCAAGTCGACATTACTAACGGCAAATTCGTATTTTCCGCCTCCGAAGCCTATCTGATCGAGGACGGGAAGGTCACCTCGCCGCTCAAGAATGCGACTCTGATCGGCAACGGGCCCGACGTTCTGACCAAGGTATCCATGGTCGGCAGCGACCTTCAACTTGACGAGGGAGTCGGCACCTGCGGCAAGGAAGGGCAGTCCGTCCCGGTGGGGGTGGGTATTCCCACCCTGAAGATCGACCGTCTTACCGTCGGCGGAACTGGGGCTTGAGGCACTATTTGTCCCACAGAGTAATCCACAGACTGTGTGGCGATTCACGATTTCGAAACATTCGTGTGAGTTATTGATTTACTGAGGCTTACTGTGGGATGCGGCTTCGCAATACGGCGGCGCTGAGCGATTTCCACAAAGCTTCCACAGCGTGGGCTGGGCCGGCTGGATCGGGAAGGCCCCGACATTGTAGGACTACAGCCACTGGCCGGAATCCCACAATGTCAGATGCTACGAGAACATACGAGAAAGGCTCTTTTGGGGATGAGTACACCTGTTCAGGAACAAACAACGACCGGCGCGCCAGCAGCGGTCGACCTTCGCGAAGTTGCGGTGGACGCGGTACGCATGGCGACGCAGCTTGGTGCCACCGCGGCAGAAGCAGTCGCCACTGATGGCAGCGAGTTCTCGACCACGGTTCGTCTGGGAAAAGTCGAGACTCTCAAGGAGGCCGGATCGAAGGCGGTGGGCATTCGTGTCTTTATGGGACAGAGTTCAGCGAGCACTTATTCCAGCGACCTGACTCCTGAAGGCGTACGCACCATGGTTGAATCCGCGGTTTCGCTGGCGCGCATCACCAGCGCAGACCCGCTGGCCGGATTGCCCGATCCCGCGGAGTTAGGCAGGCTCGAAGGCGACCTGGGCTTATACCACAATGACGTATATTCGCTGTCGACCGAGGACCGGATCGATTACGCACGCCGTGCGGAAAAGGCGGCGATGACGGCTGATGCGCGGATCACGAACTCCGAGGGCGGCACGTTCGATGCCGCTGTGGGATATAAGGTGCTGGCGAATTCGCTGGGGTTCGTCGGGGACAATCGACGCTCCTACTGCGCGGTCGTTGCCATACCCATCGCACAAGTCGAGGGCTCGGCCATGCAGCGCGACTACTGGTACTCGGTGTCGCATTCGCTGAAGAAGCTGGAGTCGCCGGAAGAGGTGGGGGCCATCGCTGCCAAGCGCACCCTGCGCCGCCTGGGAGCGCGCAAGGTGAAAACCGCGAAGGTGCCCATAGTTTTTGAGAACACGGTTTCGGCGGCGCTGCTGGGCCACATTTTCGAGGCGGTGAACGGCGATTCGGTGTATCGGGGCGCTTCGTTTCTAACCGGCAAGCTGAACGACAAGATCGCGGGCGAGAACGTCACCATCGTTGACGACGGTACGATACCGGGCCTGTTCGGTACCAGCCCGTTCGATAGCGAAGGCGTGGTCAGCCGCAGAACGAGGGTGATCGAAAACGGTATCCTGCAGTCCTACCTGCTCAACACTTACACTGCGAAGAAGCTGGGGCTGAAGACGACCGGCAACGCGGCCCGCGGGCTGGCGGGAACCCCCGGCATCGGTCCCGGGAACTTCTTCCTGCAGCCGGGAACGAAGAGTCTGCAGCAGATCCTTGGCGATATTAAGGAAGGCCTGTTGGTCACGGAGTTCCTCGGGCACGGCGTCAACATGGTCACCGGCGACTTCTCCCGCGGCGCGAGCGGGGTGTGGATCCAGAACGGCGAGCTGACGTTTCCGGTGGAGGAGATCACCGTCGCCGGGAATCTCAAAGCCATGTTGTTCAACATCAGCGAGATTGGAAGCGACCTGGAATTTCGCAGCGCCATCGCGTGTCCCACACTGCGGATTGACGGCATGACGGTGGCGGGGGAGTAGGACATCAACCGCGGACTGCGGGAAAGTTAGCCACGGATTTACACGGAAGAACACGGATCGGAATTGGAACCTTTGAAGAGCGGCGGTAGCGTTTTGTGTCGCCGGCTGAAGCGGACTCAGGATCTTGATAATAGCGCCGGAATGCCGAGCTAAAGAGAAACTGGTGCCGTCCGCTGAAGCGGACTGGGGATTTCCCACTTACGCCCTCCAGCAATAAATTGCTGGGCTTAGATATGCTGTCCCTGCGGGACGGGGTGTGGTTTGTCCCACCGGCGTCGCTCAATCACGAGTTTCGTAACATCCTCTAAAGCCCGGCTCTACCCACTGCCCGGACCGGATACAGCAATTCTTAAAGAGGTGTAGGCCGCGCTAGCGGCGACGGCTGACGGCTGGGGCGGGAGGCCCGCCGCTGTAGTCCTTGGGATAGACCACGACATATCTCTGCAGCGCCTCTCCGGCGCTTTCGGTGCGCAGGTCAGTGTAGTCGCGCAAAGCGATGTGCACGATGCGGCGCTCGCGGGATGGCATAGGCGCGAAGGCATAGGGCACGCCGGTGCGGCGGACCTGGGCGGCAGCGACCTCGGATGCCATGCGCAGTTCTTTCTTGCGACTTGAGCGGAAGTTCTGGCAGTCAAAGAGCACCTGGTCGTGCTCTTCCGGCGACAGCCTGAGCATCTCCAGCGCGACATGCTCGAAGGCGCGCAGCAGTTCGGCACTGCGCTCGAGCAACAACGGACTGTCAGCACCGGCGAGATCCACCAGTATGGCGGGGGTTTCCCAATCGTGATCGTCGGCGGCGGGCGGGTCGACGATGATCTTGTACTTCAGGCGGAAATCGCCATATTTGATGATTCCGTTCAGCAGTTCACTGATCTTGCGAGCGGCGGCGACTTTGTCCTGAATTGGCATGGTTGTCAGCTACTTGTCCTTCTTGCGTGCACGCTTTTCCATTTCCGCGCGCATCTCTTTTCCCAGCCCGGTGCGGTTCATGATCGCCTGCTGAATGATGGCGATGACGTTACCCATCACCCAGTAGAGGCTTAGTCCGGAAGGTAGCGACCAGCTAAAAAACCCGAGCATGGCGGGCATCATGAAGGTCATCATGCGCTGCTGTGCCGGATCCATGCCGGCGCTGGGCGTCAGCTTTTGCATGTAGAAGGTGCTCAGCACAATGAGCACCGGCAAAACATACAACTTGTCCGGCGAGGACAAGTCGTGAATCCACATGAATTGCGCCTGCCGCAACTCGATGGCGTTGCCCAGCATGGAGTAGAAAGCCCAGAGGAACGGCAACTGGATCAATAGCGGCAGGCAGCCCCCGGCCGGGTTGGCGCCCTCTTTTTTGTAGAGGGCGGAGATTTCGGTGTTCATCTCCTGCCGGCGCGGATCGCGCATGGGGAGTTTCTTGTATCGCTCCTGGATGGCCTTCATCTGCGGCTGCAGCTTCTGCATCTTGAGCGCCGACTTCTGGGCGGTGATGCGCAGCGGCAGCAGGGCGATGTTGATGATGATGGTGAGGATGATGATCGACCAGCCCCAGTTTTGGATCCAGTGGTTGTAGGTCCATTTCAGCCACTGGAAGAGCGGGCGGGCGAAGAAGCTGAAGTAGCCGAAGTCGACGACGTGGCGCAGGTCGGGGCCTCCGGCCTTGCCATCGTCCAGCCGGGCCTGAACCGACTCAAGCACGTCGACGGCCTTCGGTCCGACAAACAGGCGTTCGCTGGTGACGCCGGTGGTATTGCCGACTGCCGCACCGAGTACTTGATAGGTGTCCGTCTTGTTCGGGTCCGGGTGATCGGGGTCTTTGGGGACGGTGATCTCGTGGTGCAGCATGAGCAGCGCGGCGTCGCGCGGCATATCCGGCAGGAAGATCGCGGCGAAGTACTGGTCTTGTACGCCGGCCCAGCTCAGCGGCCCGGGCAGCGTATTACCGCCGCTGACCTTCTTAGCTTCCAGGCGTTTGACTTTGCCCTCCGACTCATACTCGACGCGGGCAGAAGCGTAGTTGGGACCGGTGACCTGATCGCCGAAGGCAGCCGGCCACGCTGGGTACGCCTGGACGCTCTTGCCGTCCTGGGTAACAGCCACGTCGACTTGCAGAACGTAGCTGTGGTCGAACCGGAAAGTCTTGCGAACGGTAAGGCCCCCGTCGGAGTACTCGTAGGTCAGCTCGCCCGGGGCGGTAACGGTGCCCTGAGCGCTGGGGAGGTAGAGCGCGGAGTTCAGTTGGTCGCGCAGCTTGTCGTCATAGGTGTACAGGCCGAGCGGCAGGCCATACTGTATCGCTGCCGAGTTGACCAGGTCGAGGGGCTGTCCCTTTTCGTCCTTGTACTTTTTCAGCACCCACGACTTGGCCTCCGCGCCTTTGTTGGTGAAGACAATGCGATATAGGTCGTTCTCCACCACGGTGTCGACTTCGCCATTGGCGGCCTTGTGCTCGGTGACGGTCGGCTTCGCCGCCGGCTTGCCTTTTGCAGGCGTCGGCGCTTGCTTCGTCTCGGTTGCGGGCGCTGCTGCGGCCTTCTCTTCCGCAGGCGGAGTGGTCTGCGACGCCGTGGACTGCTGGGGCGGCTTCGGCGGAGTCTTGGGCTCTTTCTTGATGAGCAGGAACTGGCCGAGGAGGATCAAGCCAAAGACGGCGACCAGAATCAGCGTCATCCGGCTTGATCCGCCGGGCTCCTGTTGTGGATTGCGGTACTCGGGCAAGTTGGTCCGTTCTCTTAGGGGCGGGTCAGGGTGCGGCGGGGTGAAGACCGACCGCAGAAATCAAGGCACCGGCCCCGTTTTATCGTTGTGCTTCACCCGCAAGCGGGCAATGATCTTCGACGCAGGCCCTTGCGTGCGACTGGCTGCGCCACCAAATCCTGTGGGGAACTGGATCGTAACCGGCACGCGCCAACGGATGGCATCGCAGCAGCCGTCCCAAGGCCAGCAGTACTCCGGCCAGCGCTCCATGCCGCTCAATAGCTTCCATCGCGTACTCGGAGCAGGTGGGAACGAAGCGGCAGGCGTTGGGCAGCGCCGGCGATACCCATCGCTTGTAGGCGGACAACACCGATTGCAAAGCCCGCTTCACTGTTCCTGAACCTTTGCTTCGCGCGCCCGCTGCAAGGCGAGCCGCAGACCTCGCTGCACTTCGGCACACAATTCGCCGAAGGGCAGATGTAAAACTGATTTCCGGGGATTGAACACCACGTCCACCGGACTGCTGTCGGCTGGCCAGGCCAAGCGCACCGCTTCGCGCATTCTGCGCCGGATTCGGTTCCGCTCGACGGAGCCGCCTATGATCTTCCCCACGGTGAAACCCACCCTCAGCGAGCCGGACCCACACTCAAGATCGGCGCTGCGGCGCAGGAAAAATACTGTCATGTTCCCGGTAAACTGGCGGCGTCCCTGCTGATACACCTGTTGGAAGTCGGCGTGACGTAACAGGCGCTTCGTTTTCGGGAATTTTCCACCGGCCTCGGTCAATTCAACGTTCGCCGTCTGAGGAGCACCGGGAAGATCCTCAGCGTATGCGACTCCTGCTGTGCTGTTTTCTGCTATGAGGCAGAATCCGCGCGGATTACTCGCGGTAACCGGCTTTCACCGCAATGCGTTTGCGTCCTTTAGCACGCCGGCGGGACAACACCGCGCGGCCGCTCTTGGTCTTCATACGCGAACGAAATCCGTGCGTCTTAGAGCGGTGACGACGATTGGGTTGGAATGTGCGCTTCGGCATTCGTAACTGCGCTCCTCACTAGGGCAAAATGTCTTTAGGGGCAAACCAAGAGTATACCGGGGCAGGCGGGACCGTGGCAACCTGCGGTGATGTCCTGAGGTGCTGTCCTAACCCGCTCGATGACAAGCCTCACCTGTGCTGAACTCGGTCACTCAGTAATTGTGACCCGCTTGGATCGGCCATCAAATGTGATCACCCAGTTCCGCAAGATGTCTCGACCGATCAGAATTGCATAGTGTCGCTCTTTGGCAAAAACTGCCGATACTATGCGAATCGGATCTAAGGGCTGTAGGTCAGTTCCGGGGAAGCTGATCGCACCGGCGTGTTCTCCACAACGATGAGATGCGCCTATCGCCATAATTTCACTTCCCTCATTTGTTTGGAACAACTTGCAGTGATCAGCAAAAACCTTGCTGATCACCGTTACTGACGCTCCAGTATCGAGAAGTGCCCTCATCGTGCGTGGTGGCGGATATTCCAAGCCTATTGCGTGTCCAGTCTCGATCACGTCGTGCGAGTTGGTGATAACGACATTGATGCAAGGTCCAGGATCGCCCTGATCGAAGGGATTCCAGTGAAGTTCAACGCGCGCCATACTAGGAGACGAGGTAGACTGGCTCCGCGATCCAAATCTGTTTCACGAGAAAGGCCCTCGCCGCACCGAACTTCTGCAATCCTGCCTTCAGAGCCTCTGCGTAGGTACTAAAGAAACCCTCAATAGCTTCATCTTGGATCGCTACGTATGCCCCTGGGTAGGACCGCGACCACTGCTGACGGTGCTCCTCAAAGACTCGGAGTTCTGCGGAGAAAGGGGCTCGTGCTGGCATCGGTTTAGCCTCCAATTATTAGACTTGAGGGCCCAAGCGTGGAACATGCTTTATTACGTTATTGCACTATAACGTAATAGTGTAACAATGCAAGAATACCGTCAAGAACAAAGTGAGATATGAGTCCGAAAGAAAAACATATTCCGGACAACGCTCAGCGAACTTCTATCTGTCTCACTGCCGAAGATAGGGCGGCGATATGGTGGATAAGCCAGGTTCGCCGGCGCCAGAAGAGCAAACGCACGACCACGAACGACATCCTTGTCGACGCCCTTTGGTATTTCCTAGAGCGGACGGAACAGAAGACCAAAGAGCAGATGCAGGCACTGCTCCCGTCCGTCGCAGAAGAAGAGGAGCGGGAGCGGCCTTCAGCCAAAGTCACTCAAATGCCGAAGCCCAAGAAAAAATGATGAGAGGTTCTGCCTCGGGAACCCAAGGTGCACGCAGCTGTTCCGCGGGCGAACGATATCGCGGTAACCCGGTGCGGTGACCTGCACTGTGATTGCGGCAATCGCAACGCGCTGAAAAAAAATTTTTGCACAGTAACTTTCCCGAAATCAATCGTTCGCTCGCGCAATGCATTCGCATTGGTGCATACCCCTATTGCGCACTTTTTTTTTCGTGCTAGTATCCCATGCAGCCACAGACAATCGACAGCACGAAACAACGTGCTGGTTGCAAATCAGGCAGCCCTGCTTGGTGGCGGATCTTTTTATTTGGCCTGAGTTGTGTGACGGACTACGCACTGTGGCATCGTGTTCGGCCCTGTTCCCACTGAACTTTACTTTACTACGATCGGTTAGAGGCTCGGATTGCCTCTTTTTGCTGCTATGGCTTCTATCGGAACGCTGACTCCCAATCCGTGGGTGCGTGTGCTCGACGCACTGGAAAAGAAAGTAAACCGCAGCTCTTACGAAACCTGGCTCAAACCCACCCGTTTCAGCCATTCGCAGGGCTCCGTCCTGTTCGTGCGCGTGCCCACCCCTGACTTCTGTCACAACATCGGGGAGAGGTACAGCGACCTGATCAATGAGGCGATCGACGATCTGGGGCTGGAATTCCAGGACGTCGAGTTCGTCACCGATCAGGAAAAACAGAACGCAGCGCAGAAGGCCCGCAGCGAAGATGCCCACGACGAGAACGGGTCCGAGGTTCCAACGCCAGGGATTGTCCGGCAACAACGTTTCGATTGGGATGGAGCGGCACAATTGAATCCCAAATATACGTTCGACGGATTTGTCATCGGCGCCGGCAACCAGTTTGCTCATGCGGCCGCGCGCGCGGTGGCGGAACGGCCTTCGAAAGCCTACAACCCGCTGTTCCTGTACGGGGGAGTCGGGATGGGCAAAACCCACCTGATGCAGGCGATCGGGCACGATGTGAAACGGCGCCAGCCGGAGTTGGCCATCTGCTATGTATCCAGCGAGAAGTTCACCAACGACATGATCAACGCGCTGCGATACAACCGCATGACCAGCTTCCGCGAAAAATACCGCAACATCGACGTTCTGCTGATCGACGACATCCAGTTCCTGGTCCACAAGGAGCGCACGCAGGAGGAGTTCTTTCACACCTTCAATGCGTTGCATGAGTCGCTGCGGCAGATCGTGATCGCCAGCGACCGGCCTCCCAAGGAGCTGGCCGAGATCGAGGACCGCCTGCGCAGCCGATTTGAGTGGGGGCTGATCGCCGACATTCAGCCGCCCGACCTGGAGACTAAGGTCGCCATTCTGCAGAAGAAAGCCGAAACAGAACACGTTCATCTGCCGACAGACGTCGCGCTGTATATCGCGTCGAACATGCGCAGCAACGTGCGCGAACTGGAGGGCGCGCTGATCCGCCTGACCGCCTACTTCTCGCTCACCGGCGGCGAGTTGAACCTGCAGACGGCGCAGGAAGTGCTCAAGAACGTCATCGACTCGCAAGCGAAGAAGATCACGATCGACTCGATTCAGAAGATGGTGTCCGAGCAATTCGGTCTCAGGCCGGCGGAAATCAAGGCCAAGAACAATTCGCGTGTGATCGTCTACCCGCGGCAGATCGCCATGTTCCTGGCCAAGCACCTGACGGACGCGTCGCTGCCGGAAATCGGACGCCAGTTTGGCGGCAAGCACCACACCACGGTGCTGCACTCGGTCGAGAAGATCGAAGAAGCGCGCAAGACCGACAAGGATTTGAACAGGCTGCTGAACAAACTCACCGAGGCCTTGGGTGCATGAAACCGTGCGAAAGCGCGGTTTTTCAGTTTAGGGCGAACTTTTCCTTCCTCCCTGCTGTGGACAGTTTGTGAATCGCTTGGAAGATCCCGGTGGAATCTCGCATACGGCACGGTCTGGCACAAGAGCGGCGGAACGAAGGGGCGGCTTATCCGCAGCCCTCAGCCGCGGAGGCTGTGGAGGGATGCGGTTTGGCTTCTGTTTTCCACTTTTCCAGCGGGTCTACGGTTACTACTGTTTTATTAGATTCTTATTTGATATAAGGAAAAGCGTAGTCGCGGGCTGAGATGCGAGCTAAACGGTGCAACGCCGATGCAGAAGCCACTCGCGGAGAGCAACGACTTCCCAAAGGGGAAAATGATGGCTGCCGAAGCTACAGGAGCGGTTCAGGGAACGGCGATGGAAATCAGCGTAAGCAAATTTGAGTTGCTGAAAGAACTGACGGCCACGCAGGGGGTGGTCGAGCGCAAAACCACGATTCCCATCCTGTCGAACTTTCTGTTCGAAGCTGCCGATAACCGGCTGAGCATCACCGCTACCGATCTCGACCTGAGCCTGCGCACCTCATGCGCCGCCAAAGTGAAGAAGGACGGCGCCTGCACCATTCCCGCGCGCAAGCTCTACGACTATGTCAAGCTGCTGCCCGACGGCGATATCTCGATCAAGCTGCTGGAGAACCACTGGGTCAACATACGTTCCGGCCGCTCGAATACCAAGATGGTCGGCATGGCGCGGGCAAATTTTCCCGGGCTGCCGGCGTTCCCGGCGTCGGGTGCGCTCAAAGTTCCGGCACAGACGCTGCGCAGCATGATTGGCCGGACGATCTTCGCCATCTCGAACGAAGAATCACGTTACACGCTGAACGGCGGCCTGATGGTGCTGAAGGCGGAGTCGATCACCATGGTGGCGACCGATGGCCATCGCCTGGCGCACATCGAGAAGACGGGCGAGCAGTTTGACGTTACCGGCGAAAACAAGACGCTCATTCCCAAGAAGGCCATGAGCGAGCTGTATTCATTGCTGCAGAACAGCGAAGTGGACTTCATCGACTTTGCCAAGGATGAGTCGACACTGTTCTTCCGCATCGGCGATCGGCTGCTGACCTCACGGCAGTTGACCGGGCAGTTCCCCAACTATGAAGCCGTGCTGCCGCGCGAGAACACTAAGTCGGTCATCGTACACGGGGATGAGTTGAACACGGCGCTGCAACGCGTGGCGCAGTTCGCTGATGAGCGTTCGCGGGCCATCCGCCTGAAGCTGGACAAGAACGAGATCAAGATTTCGTCGTCCTCGACCGACGCCGGCGAGTCGGAAGACTCGATCGAAACGGCCTACACCGCCGATCCCATGACCATCGGCTTCAACTCGGAGTACCTGATCGACTTCCTGAAGGCCTCAAGCGCGGGCGATGTGCGGCTGGAGTTCAAGGATGCCCAGTCGGCCGGCCAGATGCGCCCCGAGGAGGGCGACGACGGCTTCAAGTACCGCTACGTCGTGATGCCGATGAGGATCTGAAAAGGAGGATCGAGTCCCCCGCTCCTAGCTACCAGCTAAAGTCAAGGCCCATGAAGCAGGTTCTTCGCTTCGCTCAGGATGACACGTAGAAGTGATCTAACTGACGGCTGATAGCCGAGAGCTGATAGCTCCTTCACCCGTTCGGCCTCACGTACTTCGTCTTGCTGTTGGTCTTGAGCTTGAAGTACTCGCCGTTGATCTTCTTGTTGAGCTGGATGTCGCTATAGGTGGCCAGGCGGTAATCGCCAGAGGGCTCCTGGAACCTCTGCTGTAAGCTCACGCCGCGCGTGGGATCGATCCACAGCGTGATGGTGGAGAACATGTTGCGGACCTTCTGCGATTTGGGCGTCAGCTCCAGCTTGCCGGTGCTTACGCCCTGGACTTCTTCCATGCCGTCGAACTTCACATCGAAGGACTTCTCCAGGTCCTTGCCGCTGCCACCGAAGCCGAGCACGAGAAAGGTCTCGAAGTCGGCCTTGTTCTTGCCCGCGTCATACTCGGTCACCTGCTCGACCCTGGGGACATAGACCTTCACGATGCCCTCAGTGAAGAGCACGTACTTCCGGTCGGGTGAAGTGATGTCGGCGGCCATCTGCACGTCGTCGCCCTGGCGGCGGAAGTACATCATGCCCTTCTGCAGATCATGCTCGTCGACGACCTTCTGATACTGGTCCCAGACGAATTCGGTTTGGGCGCTGTGGAAGTCGGCGGCGGCGCGATCCATGGAGCCGAGAATGGCTTCCAGATTTTGAGCGTGCGCGGCCGAGGCCAGCAGCAATCCAACAATGGCGATAGCGAGTTTGTGGTTCATTCGCATTACTTGAGAAGTTAACACGGCGGCGCAGCCCAGGTTGCACTCAGGCGCAAATGGCGGCGATCAGCGATGGGCCCAAACCTGATAAGCGACGATTTTCTTTTTGCCGTCGCGCACTGCCTGATAGCGGTCGATGGTGAGCTCACCGGAGATGGGTTCCAGCACGCGCAACAGCGACTGCCGGATCTCCTGGTCGCTTCCTGTCTGCACCGCGTCAGCGTCCACCTTGTACACGAACCCGCTGCCTTCCGGCCTGACAACCACTTCGGTTTGATGCGGCGAGCGCACGGCCGGCTTGTCGCCGAAATTGACCGCCAGCGGGGCCAGAAATATGAAGGCCAGGATCAGCGTGACCATGATGTCGTAGCGCACGCTGCCGCGGGGAGAGGTCCACCACAGGTAGCTGCCCAGGGTTTGAGAGAGCTTGCTCATGTTTGCATCAAGTGTAGAGAGCGGCGGTTAGCAGCGCAAGAAAACGGGAACCGCTATTCGCGATTGGCTCTTCGCGGTTCGCCAGACCGCCCTTCAACGCTAAGCATCGCCGTCTGGCGAAAGCGAAAGGCGAAGAGCGAAAAGCGGCTTTTCTCACACCCGCAACTCCACCACGGTGGCCCCGGCGCCTCCTTCGTTTTGCGGGGGCTCGGAGACCGCGGCAACGTGCGGATGCTGTTGCAGGAACTGGCGGATCGCCTTGCGCAGGATGCCCATGCCGCTGCCGTGCACGATGCGCACGCGGATGGCCCCGGCGAGAAATGCACGATCGACGAACTTTTCCACTGCGCTGGTGGCATCGTCCACGTTTTGCCCAATGACGTTGATTTCGGTCGGCACACCCTCGTCCTCGTGCGCCAGCGCCACGTTGATACCGCGCGCCCGGGCTGCCGAAACCGGATCGGCGCCGACACGCACTATGACGTCGGCTATGTCATCGCGCGCAACTTTCATCTTCATCGGGCCGACCGCCACCTCGAAGGAATCGTCGTCGAAATGGCGCGTCACCTTGCCGTCACGGCCCAGCGACTTGAGCCGCACGGTGTCGCCGACCGAGACCTGTTGCACCACATGGGGAGCGGCATGACGGTCACCGGCATCGGAGCCGGTGGTATGGGCGACGACCGTCGAATCGAACTGCTCGCGGAACTCACGCCGCATTTTGGCGATGCGGCGCTCGGCGTCCTTCGACAGCTTCAACGCCTGGGCACGGTCCTGCACGGCGTTCACCGTCTCCCGCGCACGATATTCGAAGTCGCGCAGGACGCTCTCCAGCTTTTTCTCCAGCTCGCGGACCTTCTCACGCTGCTCCTTCTTGCCTTCGGCGGTAAGGTGATTGCGCTCGCGGGCCAGCTCCTGCTCGCGGTTGCGAAGCTCGACGCGTTCATGGTCGATCTCGCGCAGGTCGGAGTGCAGCTGGTCGAGAAAGCGCGCCACATCCTGCGCCTGCGAGGTGAGCCGCTGGCGAGCACCGGCGACGATTTGGTCATTCAGGCCGATCTGCTGCGCGATGTTGATGCCCGCCGACGCGCCAGGCACGCCCATACGCAGCTCGTAGGTTGGGGCCAGCGTGCGCTCGTCAAAGCCGACCGCAGCATTCAGCACGCCCGGAGTGTTTGCGGCGTAGACCTTCAGCGCAGTGTGGTGAGTCGAGACGATGCTCAGGCATCCGCGGCCGCGGAAGTAATCGGCAATGGCGACCGCCAGAGCTGCGCCTTCTTCCGGATCGGTGGCTGAGCCCAGCTCATCGAGCAGCACCAGCGAGTGCGCCTTCGTTTGCTGCGAGATGCGATTGATTTTGGTAACATGCGCGGAAAACGTCGACAGGTTCTGCTCAATCGACTGGTAATCGCCGATGTCGGCAAAGACACCGTCAAGGATCGGCAACTCCGCGCGCTCGGCGGGTACGGGCACGCCGGCCTGGGCCATCAAGGCCAGCAATCCAATGGTCTTCAAGGCGACGGTCTTGCCGCCGGTGTTCGGGCCGCTGATAACGACCTGGCGATGCCGGCCGTCGATCTCGACGGTTATGGGAACCACGGCGCCACCCTTCGGCTTGAGGGTGCGCTCCAGCAGCGGATGGCGGGCCTTGAGGAGGATGAGCGAATCGCGCTCGTCGGCTGCTTCAGCCTGGTCCTGCGCTTCCGGAAAGCTCACGGCAACGCAGTCATACTCCTGCGCGAACCGCGCCTTGGCGAACTGGAGTTCCAGCTCGCTCATGATGTCCACTGCGGCCGCGAGCGAGGCAGCATACTCGCCGATGCGGCGGGTCATCTCCAGCAGGATGCGGTGGATCTCGGCCAGCTCTTCTTCGTTGAGCCGCACCAGCTCGTTGTTCTGCTCAATGGTCTCCAGCGGCTCCATGAAGACGGTCTGCCCGCTGGAGGAGGCCCCGTGCGCCACACCCTGCACGCGCCGGCGCTGCTCGGTCTTTACCGGGATGACGAAGCGGTCGCCGCGAATGGTGACCAGCTCATCCTGCACCGCACCGCCTTCGGAAAGGCGGCGTAGATAAGAGCGCAGCGACTCCTGAATGGAGCGCTTCTGTTTTTCGATTTCGCGCCGGATGCGGGCAAGTTCAGGAGAAGCGCGGTCGTCGAGTGTGCCGTCGGGCAGAATCTTGTTGCCAAAGTAACGGAGCAGCGGAGCGAAGTCGGCCAGCTCCTGCGAGAGCGCGGTCACCTCGTGCCAGTTGTCTTTGATGTGCACCGTGGGATGCAAGGCGATCTCGCGCCACTCGGCCGCGCGGTCGGCGAGCAAAAGGACCTCGCGGACCTCGGACAATTCCAGCACCGCGCCACCGATGCGTGACTTGTCGATCAGCAGGCCCGGATCGAGCAGCCCGTGAAAGTCGAAGCTGCCGCCGGTGCGCAGGTATCCGCGCAGCTCCTGGGTGAGCCGCTGCTGCCGCTCGATCCAAGCGCGCTCCTGTGCCGGAGCGAGCGCCAGTACGCACTCGCGTCCCAGCGGCGATGCGGTGTAGCCCGCGAGCATCTGGCGAAACTCATCGAACTCCAGCACGCGTTCGCTGGTGTGCGGCAGAGGTGAAGGTGAGAGCATGGACATATTCATCGTAATCGAGAAGAAAGCTGCCAGCCACCAGCTATTAGCTATCAGCGTCCAGTCCAGCAACCGCGGATTGACGCGGACAAACGCGGAAAGGCAGAAAAGAGAGCCACGGATCGGAGTGCAGCCTTGGAGAGAGTTCCAGTTGCGTTTCGAGGTGGCGGCTGACAAGTGAAACCGCCGGCTTCTTGTTGTAACCCTGCTTTCACGCCCGGGGTGCAGACTACCCACGGGGCTGGCTGTGCGGATACACTGTTCCCCGAGCAAAAACTACATCTCGTCATCGTCATACAAGGGGAGCGCATGTCTCATCAATTGTCCGACGCATTGGTCTTCTTTGGCGCCACAGGAGACCTCGCCTACAAGAAGATCTTCCCGTCGCTGCACAACATGGTGAGGCGGAACGCCCTGGACGTGCCCGTGATTGGCGTGGCGAAGTCAGGCTGGACGGTCGAGCAGCTCCACGACCGCGCCAGAGACAGCATCATGAAGGCCGGCGGTGCGGTGGACGATGACGCCTTCAAGAAGCTGTGCGAACTGCTGCAATACATCGACGGCGACTACAAGGACGAGAAGACCTACCAGGCGATTCGCACCAAGTTGGGCGATGCCCAACTGCCCACCCACTATCTGGCGATTCCGCCGAGCATGTTTCCCGTGGTGGTGCAGGGGCTGGGGAAGTCGGGGCTGCCAAGAATGCCCGGGTCATTGTCGAAAAGCCGTTTGGGCGCGACCTGATCACCGCACGCAAGCTCAACGAGACGCTCCACCAGGTCTTTCCGGAAGACTGCATCTACCGCATTGATCACTATCTGGGAAAAGAGGCGGTGGAAAACCTGCTGATCTTCCGCTTTGCCAACAGCTTCCTCGAGCCGATCTGGAACCGCAACTACGTTCACAGCGTGCAGATCACCATGGCGGAGTCGTTTGGGGTCGAGGGCCGCGGCAAATTTTACGAGGAGGCGGGCGCCATCCGCGACGTGGTGCAGAACCACATGCTGCAAGTTGTGGCGTTTCTCGCAATAGAGCCGCCCACCAGCATGTATGTCGACTCGGTGCGCGACGAGCAGGTGAAGATCTTCCGCAGCATTCCGCCGCTGAGCCCGGCCAATATCATTCGCGGGCAATTTCGCGGATATCGTGACGAGCCGGGTGTCTCGCCGCATTCTGACGTCGAAACCTTCGCTGCACTGCGGCTGGAGGTCGATTCGTGGCGCTGGTCGGGCGTGCCATTCCTCATCCGGGCGGGCAAGCGGCTGCCTACAACCGCAACCGAGGTTTACATTAAGCTGCGCAAGCCGCCGCTGGCCAAAGGCGGTCCGGAAGGGCGGAACTACTTCCGCTTCCGCCTGGGGCCCGACATCGAGATCAATATCGGCAGCCGCGTGAAGCGCCCGGGGCCGCTGATGGTGCCTATGCCGGTCGAGCTCTCAGCCGTGAAATACAGTTCCACCGACGAGATGGAAGCTTACGAGCGCTTGCTCACTGACGCGATGAAAGGCGATCCCGAGCTGTTCGTGCGGCAGGACGCAGTGGAGACCGCGTGGGCCATCGTCGATCCTATCCTGGGCGATTGCTGTCCGGTGGAAATGTACGAGCCGGGAAGCTGGGGGCCGCCGGATGCTCGCGAGCTGGCGGCAGACATAGGCGGCTGGCACGACCCGGAGTGATCGTATCCGCCTCAGCAGTGCGCGACCGCGACTCGGAACGAGCGCAAACAATATGAAGAAGCAGACTAAAACAAACGCGCGGCGGCCCAGCCGTATGCGTCCGGAATACGATTTCAGCAGAGGCGTCCGCGGCAAACATGCGCTCCGGTATTCATCCGGCAGCAATGTTGTTGTCCTGGCGCCCGACGTCGCCAGGCAATTTCCCACAGCGGACGAGGTGAACGAAACGTTACGCGCGGTTGCCAAGTTGATTGAACGCAAGAGAAGCCGCACGAGATCTGAAACAACCTAATGATTCGGACGTGTGGGCGACACGTACGCGTTACCCGCGACAACGAACCGTAGCGGCTCGCGAACCGCTTTCGTGATGCCAATTCGTGGCGTGGCAATGATCTTTTCCGGCCGATAGCCATCGTCGGCAAACCACAAATCCGACCGCCGGGAGGCCATATCCTTCGCGTTATCTCGCTCGCGGGTGATACCGAGCGCCTGCGACATTCTTCCCGGACCGCTGGCAATCAGGCGCAGTTGCGCCAGCCGAGGCGGCGAAGATAACTCCAGCCCACGCGCCTCGGCCATCGTTTCGATTCCCCCAACCGGCTTCATTGCCCGTAGCAGCACGCCTTCGGCATCGCCTTCGGGCATGCAGGAGACGTTCAGGCAGTAGTGATTGCCATAGATGAAATACACGTAGGCGTGGCCGGGAGGTCCAAACAGCACGGCATTGCGCGGGGTGCGACCCGAGTAAGCATGGGCTGCCGGATCGTCGGCTCCCAGGTATGCCTCGTCTTCCACGATGCGCCCAGCCAGCAACCTTCGGCCTTCACGACGCACCAGCAGCTTACCTAATAACTCGCGTGCAACCGTTACCGGATCGCGATCATAGAACGAGCGGGGAAGGATAACTGCATCGCGAAGGCGGCGGGCTTGCGACAGTCTCGCGCGGGATTCTTCGCTGTCCATTGCCGAAGGGGAGGGATGACGTTTGCCGCTCACTCCTTGACGGATACCATGCGCAGGCGTTTGTAGTCGAGCACCCAGCGGCCATCAGAGAAAAGCCTTGGCCTGGCCAGTTCTTCCACTCGCCGAATAGCCCGAACACGCTGCTCGTGTGTGAGGGGATCCAGGGCAAAGCGGCAGAACATCTGCAGCCAGTTGGCCAGGCCGTCCCCAGCCCCGTCCAGCGGTGTTGGCCTGTCATAGCGCACGGCGAAGTC